>CAVVJH010000005.1:0-174511 GCA_963748505.1 Candidatus Dormiibacterota bacterium | reverse complement strand
ATACCTGCCGCCGATCTCCCTCGGACAGCCTGGTTCGCAACAGGGGGCGGATATCTCCGGCCTTGGCGTCACCGGCTACTTCGAACGCGAGGAAGGATGGGGAAACCCCCGTTCCGAAGGTGATGCCTTCACACCGACTCCCGAACCAGAACAGCAGCTCGTGCGGTCCGTGCGCGCGAATAACTCGTGCAACGCATCGTCGTCCCCCGACTACCACGCCATCAGCGCCGCAGACGGGACCGTGCCCAAGGATGCGACGCTCAACTACCAGGGCGGGACCAACTATCTGATCGACCCTTCCGCCAGGTGCCTCCGCCGACGTCCAGATCTACAACCCCGCTTTCGCACCGGACACTGCGGTGGCGGCAGCACGGCCACTCCTACTGCTACCACGAGAATGACGGCGGCTTCGACGGCACGCGAGTGCGGTATGCACCGAATACTCCGCGATGGAGTACACGCTGTTCCCGTCCAGACCCTTCGTCGCGCTCCGGAGACACGAAAGTCGGCAGGAGATCTTCTATCCGTACAACGCGACCCACCTCCCGACGAGCTACTCCCGATTCATTCCCGGCGCGTGCCCGACAACCGCGCCCGGTGGCGCTGGTCACACCTGTCCGACCTATCACCATGGGTCTCGGCGCTCAACTACACCCCGGCCGCGCGAACGACAAGGCCTTGTGAAGCCGCCGGAGCACCTTCGGGGAGTACCATCAGCAACCCCGCAGGCGCCACCGTCACCAAGTACTACCGCCTCGAGGTCGACTCCCTGCAGTGGAACGGCACCCCCTCGTGCGCGGCAACGACGGGGCCCTGCGCGCTACCCGACTCCAGTCGGCAACGACGGCAACGGCTTCTCGAAGCGCACAAGGGCTACGCCGTGCGACTGGTCACTCCGAGCACCACCACGAGTTGCACGAGCTGCGGGACCGTCTCGGCGATGGACGACATGACCGTCTTCACTCCGGTGAACGGCGCGTCTCACCGCAGTTCGCGATCCCGCTCTTCAGCATCGACCCACGCCTATGCCGGTCAGACGATCAACGTCGACCTCTTCGACGTCGGTGATGTCGGAGGCGGGGCCGCGTACGTCGGGCTCCGCGAGCCGGACGGCACGACCTGGGCTCCGCAAACAGCATCACCGACCTCGGAGCCGCCTCGGCGGCTCGAGCCCGCCGAGCGGCGGTGGCAACGTCAACGCAATCCCAGGCGGGTGGCCGGTTGGCGGTGCCGCGTGCACGGCCTGCTACCAGACCGCAGGTTCTGGAGGCGGTGCCATCTACCAGGGTCAATGGGTGCAGCTCCAGATCACAGATCCCAGCGAGCTTCACCGCTCCAGGTGGCGTCGCCTGCACGACGACGGGAACGTCCAACTGCTACTGGAGCCTGGTGTACGACGTGGCGTCCTCAGCCGTCGCCGGTGACACCTTCGGCGTCGAAGTCGGCTTCAGCGGCAGCCCGGACCACCTGCTGCCCTAGTCGACCGCCTCACAGCGAACCCTGAGGCTCTGCCCAGATTGCTGTGAGCCGGCGAAAGCAGACTTACGGACATGACATCCCGTCCCTTCTTCAACGATCCCCCGCCGGCGCCTGAGGTTGTCGATGCCTCCCCCCAGGCGCCGAGGAGCGCTGGGCGCGGCCGGCTGGGCGCGACAGCTCGTCCGCGGGCGGCAGGAAGATGCCGCGTGGGTACGCCCCTCGCTGATCGAGCTCCTCGGCGTCGCAGCGTTCCTGTACCTGTGGGACCTGGGCGCCTCCGGCTGGGCCAACGCCTTCTACTCGGCCGCCGTTCAAGCCGGATCATCGAGCTGGAAGGCCTTTTTCTTCGGGTCCTTCGACGCGTCCAACTTCATCACCGTCGACAAGTCGCCCGCGGCGCTCTGGGTCATGGACCTCTCGGCGCGAGTGTTCGGCGTGAACGCCTGGAGCATCCTCGTGCCCCAGGCGCTCGAAGGCGTCGCCACCGTCGGACTCACCTATCTCACGGTCCGACGCTGGTTCCCGCCGGCTGCCGGGCTCATCGCCGGCGCCACCGTCGCGCTCACGCCGGTGGCGGCGCTGATGTTCCGCTTCGACAACCCGGACGCGCTGCTGGTGCTCCTGCTCACCGCCGCCACCTACGCCACGGTGCGCGCCCTCGAGGCGGGCAGGACGAAGTGGCTCGTGCTCGGTGCGACGCTGGTCGGATTCGCCTTTCTCACCAAGATGCTCCAGGCCTTCCTGGTCGTCCCTGCGTTTGCGCTCGTCTATCTGATCGCGGCACCCGTGTCGTTGCGCAGGCGCATCGCGCAGCTTGCGATCGCTGCCGGTGTCATGGTGGCGGCGTCGGCGTGGTGGGTCGTGATCGTGCAACTGATTCCTGCCGCAGACCGCCCCTATATCGGGGGTTCGCAGGACAACAGCCTGCTCAACCTGATCTTCGGCTACAACGGATTCGGCCGCCTCACCGGCAATGAATCGGGGAGCGTCGGCGGTGGCGGGACAGCCGGGTCCATGTGGGGACCGACCGGTGTCGATCGCCTGTTCAACACCAGCTTCGGCGGTCAGATCTCCTGGCTCCTGCCGGCCGCGTTGCTGCTGCTCGTCGCCGGCCTGGTGCTGACGTTCCGAGCGCACCGCACCGACCGGACGCGCGCCGCATTCCTGTTGTGGGGTGGTTCGCTGGCGGTGACCGCGTTGGTCTTCAGCCTCGCGGCCGGGATCATTCATCCCTACTACACGGTTGCGCTGGCCCCGCCGATCGGTGCGCTGGTCGGCATGGGTACGGTGCTGTTCTGGCAGCGCCGCTCCGAGCCGTGGGCGCGCATCGTGCTTGCCGTCGTCCTCGGTGTCACCAGCATCTGGTCGGCGGTGCTGCTGCAGCGGAGCCCCGGGTTCGTACCCTGGCTCGCCGCCCTGGTCGCCGCGCTTGGCATCGCCGCGGCGGTCGCACTGGTCGTGCTGCCGTTCATTCGCCGCGCCCTCGTGGCCATCCTGGTCGTGGTCGGGTTGGGGGCGGCGTTCGCGGGGCCTGCCGCATACACGATCGACACCATGCTCACGCCACACAGCGGCGCCATCCCCTCCGCGGGGCCGACCGTGATCGCGTCCTCCCGAGGAGCGCCCGGAGCATTCACCGGCGGTGGGCGCACCATTCCCCACCTTCGGCGGCGGGTTCGGCGCAGGCGGCTTCGGTGGCTTCGGCGCGGGTGGCCTCGGGGGCGGCGGTCGTCCGGCAGGCTCACCGCCTGGTGGCGGATTCGGCGGCGGGGGCGGCTTCCTCAACGCGAGGACGCCCGGCGACGCACTCGTGCAATTGCTGGAGACCAATGCCTCCCACTACTCGTGGGTTGGTGCCACTATCGACGGTAACTCAGCGGCCGGCTATCAGCTCGCCACTGACGATGCGATCATGGCCATCGGCGGGTTCAACGGCACTGACCCCGCGCCGTCCCTCGCACAGTTCGAACACTACGTCGCCCAAGGACGCATCCATTACTTTCTCGGTTCCGGCGTCGGCTTCGGCGCAGGCGCGGGCACGTCCAGTCAGATTGCGCAGTGGGTCGAGCAGCACTTCACCGCAACCACTGTTGACGGCGTGACCGTCTATGACCTCACGCAGCCCGCGAGCTGAGGCTAGCGATCCAGCCAGGCGGCTGCGGACGTTGCGTCGAGGTCGACACTCGCATCGGTGACGCGACGGGTGGCGCCGGGATGCACACCACCCGCGTTCGCGATGTACCAGAGCCCGAAGTTGCCGTCCGGGTCGGACGCGTTCATGTAGAGGAGGTTGTCGCCGCTGGAGGACCACGACGGCGAGTTACACAGACAATTGGCCACGAGCACCCGCGGGGCGCTCAACGTCTTTCCCTGCAGCGTCGCGATTTCGAGGTCGGCGGCTTGACCCGAGTGGGTGCACACCATGGCGACGGTGACGCCGTCGGCGGCGACCGCGGGCGAACCACAATCCTGTTGCAGCGTGGTCAGCGACACCATGGGGCTGCCCGGGCCGGTCTGCAGACCCAGCACTGAGAGCACACTCCCCTTCCCGTTGTTGGCGTAGCTCGAGTACAGCACGTCGCCATTCGGCAGCGGCACCGGTTCGATGTCGCCGCCCGTGTACTGGTCGGGGACGGACCAGCGCGTCCCGCCGGCGACACCGCTGTCGCCGATGGTGACGGCCGCGCTGAGCGGCGCCGACCACAGCGAGAAGTCCACCTCATAGCTCTTGTTGGGTGCCGCCTTGGGCGCGTCGCTCGCGAAGTAGACGGTGGCGCCGTCGGCGCCGACCGCCGGCCAGAGAATCCAGTGATCGAGCTGGAGATTCCTGTTGGCAGTCGATTGATCGTCGGACGTCAACCGCGCGATGACGTGGCCTGCAGCCGAGACGCGATAGAGATCCGAGTACTGGTCGAACCGCCGCACCACGAGCAGTGACCCGTCCGCGAGCACACGGGGCTGTGTCCAGGATCCGCCGGACGGCAGCGGGAGGCGGCGGACTTTCGATCCCGCGATGGAATAGATGGCGCCGTCCTGGCTGATGAAGATGGTCCCCGGGAGCCGTACCTGCGGACTGGTGGTGTCGACGAGGCTGGCGGCGCCGGAATGGGACTGCAGGACACCCAGGGTGCGGTTGGCTGCGAAACCGCTCGCCAGCATGAGCGCGATCAGGATGAGCCCACGCCTCATCTCAAGCGGCCGCCGGGAAGTACTTCGCTACCTCGGGTCGTATCAACGACCAGTTCGGCCGCAACGCGCTCTGTCCGTCGACGTTGAGCGTGCTCGTATAGGGCGGCAGCAGCACCACCTGCGTGATCGATGCCAGCGGGACCGACCCCGCGATCGGCAGCAGGCCACTCACCTGACCGATGCTCATGTTGGTCTGGAAGTCCGAACCGAGCGACGTCGCCAGGTTCGGAACATCCGCCAGCGAGAGATGCCTGGTCTTGGCGCGCAGTGCGATCAGAACCTGTTGCTGTCGTTGCGATCGCGCGAAGTCACCATAGGCATCGTCATGGCGAGCGCGAACATATTCGAGGGCGAGTGAACCGCTCACGTGTTGGGCACCGGGGAGCACCAGGATTCGCTGATAGTCGAACGGGTTGCCACCGGAGAGGTCCGCGGGGTAGTAGTCGTCCATCACCGGGTTGTTGGCGATCACGTTGACGCCGCCGAGATTGTTGAGCACCGAGACAAGGCCCTGCAGACCGATCCAGGCGTAGTAGTCGATGTGGACCTTGAGGTCCTTCTCGACAGTCTGGATCGCGCACTGCGCGCCCCCGTGCAGGAACGCCTGGTCGATCTTCCCGTTGCGTCCGGTGCAGAGACGGACCCAGAGATCGCGCGGGATCGAGAGCATGGTCACGTGCTTGGTCTTCGGATCGACGCGCGTGAGGATCATCGACTGCGTCAGATAGTCGCCCTTGAACTTCGAGTCACTGTCGGAGCCGAGCAGCAGGAGCGTGAACGGGGCGGTCGACGAGAGATGCTCGGTCGCAGATACGGGCTTGAGCTAGCGGATTGCCCCCGAGGGAGGTGTTCGCCTGACCGGTGTCGCGCAGCGCCACCTGAATCGCGGGCAGGAAGTAGAGCACCACACCGGTGAGGATCGAGACCAGGAATCCCGCCGCGACAAAGGAACCGCGCGCGGCGCGCTGGCGGCCGGTCTTCAGCGACGCACGCCGGCGACGCGTCGTGCGGCGGCCGGAAAGATCGTGAGCACGAGACAAACCTCGAACCTCTGGTGGAACGTTGCGTGGGACGACGAGTTCAAGGACGGGCTGTGGCGGCATCCGCCACGGCCGTCAGATGGTAACCCCCGCACCCTCGATGCGACCACCGGAGCGCAGATCAGGGCGCGCCCTCCGGCCCAGTGACGTGCATGTACGCTCAGCGACGCAGATGCAACCCAGACGCAGTCAGCGATCTCCGCGACCGCTGAGTCCCCGATGAGCAAGGCACGCCTCGAAGCCTTCAGCGACGGGGTCATCGCGGTCGCGATCACCTTGCTCGCGCTCGACCTGGCGGTGCCCCAGCCTGGCCATGTCCATCTGCTCACGCAGCTCGGCGACCACTGGCCGGAGTTCGCCGCCTACGTCGTGAGCTTCTTCACCATCGGCATCATCTGGGTGAACCACCACGCGCGCGTCAGCACGATCGTGCGCGTTGATCGCACGCTGCTGTTTCTCAACCTGCTGCTCCTGATGTTCATCGTGCTCATTCCGTTTGCGACCTCGACCATGGCGACGTACCTGACCAGCGGGACCGATGACGCGCACATCGCGATGGCGCTCTACGCGGTGGTCCTGGAGGGAATGGCATTGAGCTTCAGCGCAATCTTCGAATGGTCCTTGCGCGAAGGACGCACCCACATCGTCATCCCTGCGAACCAGCATCGAAGCGCCCGGCTGCGCAACTCAGTTGGATCGATCGTCTACGCGGTCGTCTTGCTGGTCGCGTTCCTCAGCGCGCCGGTAGCGCTTGCGATCGCAGGTGCCACGGCGCTCTACTACATCTCGGCTCCCCTGCCACGCGCCACCACCAACATCGAATGACCCCACACCCACACGGCGTCCAAGGTCTCAGCAATGTCACAGGGTCGGCTCAGGCCACGCTGAGCAACCGGCCTCATGCTTCGAAGTGTCACCAAACTGAAAACCTCGGAGCCGCACGATGACCTACGAAATGCAGGAGCACCGCCCCACGGAACAACTGCCGCCCCCACCCGATGAGCCCACCGGCGCGCAGTACGGTCACTGGTCGCCAGACCCCCGCTGGGGACCCCCGCAGTGGCCGCCCGCAGCAAGGTTCAGCGAACCGCGTTCGTCGGGCATGCGCCGTCTGCTGCTCGCCGGATTCGCGATCGTATGCGTCGGCGCCGGCGGTGGCACCGCATGGGCGCTGACCGAAGCTTCGATCACGCACCCCGCCACCGCGTCCCTGGGCACCGGCGGCACAGGCGAAGCCCCCAACAGCACCGGTGACAACCCGGGCACCGGATCCACGTCCGGCAATGGGGGTTCGATCTCGAGCGCAACGATTGCGAAAATCGAGCAGTCGGTGGTCGATATCAATGCTGAGACCGCAAGCAAGAATGGACAGGTTGCCGGGACTGGCATGGTCATCTCGTCGAACGGTCTCGTGCTCACCAACAACCACGTCATCGACAACACCATCAACATCACCGGGCAGATCGACGGGACCGGCCCCGTCTACAAGGCCACCGTCATCGGCTACGACGCCGCCGACGACGTCGGGTTGATCCAGCTGCAGGGCGTTTCCAACCTGCCCACCGTGCCGATCGGCGACTCGTCGAAGGTCGCTGTCGGCGACGCGATCACTGTGCTGGGTAACGCACTCGGCAAGGGTGGAACACCTGCAGAAGTGACCGGCCTGGTCACACAGCTCCAACAGCAGGTCACTGCCAGCGACGAGAGCGGCGACAACGAGACCCTGACCGGCATGATCCAGGTGGCAGCCGCCATCGAGCCCGGCGACTTGGGCGGCCCCGAGCTCAACGCCTCGGGCCAGGTGATCGGCATGACCACGGCCGGATCGCAGTCGGGCAATCCGGGTCAGGAGACCGGTGCGACGACCGGCTTCGCGATCCCGATCAACAAGGCGATGTCGATCATCTCGATGATTCGCGCAGGCAGCGGCCCGAACATCCACATCGGCAATGCCGCACTCCTTGGCGTCGAGGTCTCCCAGAGCCAGCCCCAGACCTGCGCCACCTCGAAGGCATCGACCGGCGCCTGGGTCAACTCAGTCGTGAGCGGCAGTCCTGCGGGGACCTCGGGCATCCAGGCCTGCTCGAGGATCACCGGAATCGGCGGCCACTCGGTCGCGACCTCCGGGGATCTGCACAAGGCGATGGAGAGCTTCCAGAACAATCAGTCGGTGCCATTCAGCTGGATGGACGCGAGCGGTGGGTCGCATACCGCCACGATCACCCTCGGTCAGGCGAGCTTCCCCGACTGACCTGCGCGCGTCTTCACCGCCGATAGGCTTCCCGGATGAGCGCTCCCGAGCCATCGGTCGTCTGTGAAGGTTGTGGGGCGCAGGTCCCCGACATCAGCGGCCCGACGCACGCGTACATGACGTCTGCGCCGGGCTGCTGGGCGCTCCATGGCGATCTGGTCGCCCAGGGCATCGCGCTCGGGGCTGGCGGGGGCGCCTCGCAGCTCCGAACCGACGCCTATGCGGCCCAGCACGCAACCAA
This sequence comes from Candidatus Dormiibacterota bacterium, assembly GCA_963748505.1. Taxonomy (GTDB): domain Bacteria; phylum Chloroflexota; class Dormibacteria; order Aeolococcales; family Aeolococcaceae; genus Palsa-851. The sequence continues at coordinate 166,311 of CAVVJH010000005.1, read as the reverse complement.
CCCTGACCCCCGCAACCGCCAGTCGGTCGCCGTCCACCTGATGAGCCTCTGCGCGACCTTCGTCCTCGGCTTCGAGCCGGGGCGCACCACCCGGCTGATCGGTGGCTGGACGCATCGCGCGGGTGGCTACCCCGATCTCATCTCCAGCCGGCGTCACGGGTCGGTCACCGTGGTCGACGCGATCGAGTGGGCGGCGGTTCTGGGCTACGAGCCGGCGGTGAACCGCTGGGCCCGATCGGTGTGGGAGGGCTGGAGCTCAGAGCACGCGGCCATCCGCAAGCTCCTTGAGGAGTTCGGGCTGCATTAGGCGTCGGGTTCGATATCCCATCGGACGTGACATCAGCGATTCCGGAGCGTCATGGCGCGTTTGGCGCGTCGCGATATAACTCAGAAAGCCCCAGAGGTGGGCCTGCCCGAGCCGGCGCAGGGGCGCGGGCGGAGCAATCGCAATCAACGGGACTGCATCACGGTAGCAACGGGAATTTGGTGACTGCCGAACTTCGCGCTGACGACCCCAGAGCCGGGCCGGCCCACCACCGCTCGCCCGCTGGACGGCGCACATGCATCTGGGTGCTCAACGGGGTCCTCGTCGCCGTGGCCGCGATCGTCTACATCGTCGCGATCATTCCACTGCATCAGAGCGGCGACCCGATGCCGGCGCCCATCGTGCTGCTCATCGCGGCCTTCGCGGCAGGCGAGTGGTGGCGCGTCTTCATCCACTTCCGGAGCCAGACGCAGTCCTTCTCGCTGAGTGAGATCCCGCTCGTCATCGGGGTGTTCGTGCTGACGCCGGATCACCTGGTGCTCGCTCGGGTCCTCGGGACCGCCATCGCACTGGGGGTGCTGCGCCGCCAGGACCCGATCAAGCTGATCTTCAACCTGGCCAGCTTCGCGCTCGAGACAGAAACCGTCGCGGTGCTCGTCCACCGAGTTCTCGGGCACCAACGGCAGCAGCCCGGTGGTCTGGCTATGGGTCCTGCTCTTCATGGCGTGCGCATCCCTGCTCGGCTTCGGGCTGACCGGGCTCGCGATCACGCTGGTCGACGGACGTCAGCAGAAACGTCAGTGGCTGCAGCCGTTTCTCATGGTCCTGGTCGGTGGTTTCGCCAACTGCAGCCTCGGCCTTGCTTTCGTTGCGCTCGAGCAGGCTCACCAGGCGGTGATCCTGCTGCTGCTGTTCACGCCGGTGGCGGGGATCGTCGTCGCCTATGTGCTCTATACGCGCGAGCATCAGAAGCACCAGCGCCTGCAATACCTCTATGAGTTCGAGCGACCTGCTCCAGCGCGCCAGTTCCGACGGCGCCGCGATTCCCGAGTTGCTCGACCAGCTCTGCAAGGTGTTCCGCGCAGAGGTCGCGACCGTCTCATTGCTCCCGGTCGCGTCCGGCACCGGTTCGTGGCACACCATCAGCACGGCGCGCGGGGCGAGCGACGACAGCGATGCGGCGATGACACAGGAGCACCTCGAGCGATTCGTGCCCCTGCTGGATGAGACGCGCCGTGGGCTCATCGTGACGCCGCAGACCAAGGACGCGATGCTCCACGAGTGGTTGCGCGAGCAGGGATTCAAGGACGCGATGGCAACGCTGCTGCAGGGCGAGGGCATGCTCCTCGGAACCCTGATCGTGGCCAACCGCCTGAGCGATGTCGGCAGCTTCGACAGCGACGACTTGCACCTCTTCGACGCATTCGCCGCCCAGACCAGCGTCGCGGTCCAGAGCACGCGACTCGGCAAACGGTTGCGCCAGCAGGCGTTTGCCGACACGATCACCGACCTTGCCAATCGCGCACTCTTCATGGACCGGCTCGAGCACGCGCTCACGCGCCGCGAACGGCACGACGAATCGCTGGCGGTGATGTTCCTTGACCTCGATGATTTCAAGGAGATCAACGACAGCCTCGGTCACGTGGCCGGCGACGAGTTGCTCGCCCGGGTCGCCGAGCGGCTGAAACTCGTGCTCCGCGCGTCGGACACCGCGGCGCGTTTCGGCGGCGACGAATTCGCGATCCTGGTGGAGGAAACCGCAGATGCCGCGGACACCCTGCGCGTCGCCGAACGTGTCATCTCCATCTTCAAGCCACGCTTTGTCATCGCCGGCCGCGAGGTGACCATCAGCGCATCGGTGGGGGTGGCGCTGACGGCGTCGCGCGACGTGAGCGCAGAGGAATTGATGGGCCAGGCGGACGTCGCGATGTACCGCGCGAAGGTCAAGGGCAAGGACACCTACGAGGTCTTCGAGCCGGGCATGCAGGACGTGGTCGCGCGGCGTCTTGAAGTGCGTACCGACCTCGAGCGCGCCGTCGACCGTCACGAGCTCGTGGTGCTCTATCAGCCCATCGTCGACATCACCACCAGCACCCCTGTCGGTGTGGAGGCCCTGGTTCGCTGGAAGCACCCGCGCTGGGGGATGGTGGTGCCGGCGGAGTTCATCGGGATCGCCGAGGAGACCGGCATCATTCGCGAGCTCGGTCTGCATGTGCTCGAGGAGGCCTGCCGCCAGTGGCAGGCATGGCAGGTGGAGTTGATCGACGAGCCGGCGTTCACCTTGAGCGTCAACGTCTCGCCACGCCAGCTTCGCGATCCCAGCTTCGTGACCGAGGTCTGGCGGATCCTCACCCGCGTCGGCGTCCCACCGTCGCACCTGACGCTCGAGATCACCGAGAGCTTCATGGTTGAGGATCCGGAGAGTGCGCGGGCGCGCCTGCACGAGTTGAAACGCCTCGGGGTCCGGATCTCGATGGACGACTTTGGGACCGGCTACTCGTCGCTCGCGTCGCTGCAGGACCTTCCGCTCGACATCCTCAAGATCGACAAGCTCTTCGTCGATCACGTCGCCGAGGATCCCCGGAGAACGGCATTCGCCCAGGCGATCATCCGCATGGGCAAGACGCTCGGCCTCGGGCTGATCGCGGAAGGCGTCGAGACTGCCGAGCAGGCCGAGCGTCTGCAGAGCCTCGGATGCCGGTTCGCGCAGGGCTTCTACTTCTCGAGGCCGGTTCCCGCCGACGAGATCCAGCGCATGCTGCACGCGGCACATGCGATGCGGCTTGCCGGCGGCCGCTGGGCGTCCGAGGATGCGGCCGAATCGCGAACCTGGCTTCGGGTGCTCGAGGAGAGCGCGTGACCCACCCCTGACCCGGAGGCTTCAGTGGCTGCGGCGAGGCAGGCTCAGGGTCATCACTGGCCGATGCGGCCATCAATCTGCTCGCGCAACAGGTCGACGTGACCCATGTGGCGCCCGTACTCCCAGATCATGCCAACCAGCACCTCGCGCAAGGTCATCGACGCGCCACCGCTGCCATGGAGGTTCAAGGGATCGTCGCCGGTGATGTCGAGATTCGGCGCCTCAGCAACCAAAGCCTCGGCGAATACCACCTCCGCACGCCATGCGTCCCAAGCATCCGCCACCACGCGCGGGTCGGGGACCGCACCATCGAAATCACCGTCAGGCTCGGTATCGGAGCAGAACAGCCTGGGCACGTCCTGTCTCGCCATCATCACGCGGAACGTGGCACGCTCCCCTTCGGCCAGGTGTCGGACCAGCCCCAGGAGCGACATGGTGGAGGGCGGAATGGCTCGCCGCGCCATGGCATCCGCATCGAGATCTGAGCATTTCATCTGCAAGGTCAGACGCGCGCAGCGCAGCGTTTCGATCAGGGTGCTGCGCTCATCGCCCAAGGTCCGCCCGTTCTCGCGCGGGTCATCGGCAGACGGCCTGCCGTCGGCGGTGAACATGTCCGCCCGTCGTGGCGTTCGCATTGCAGCGACTGCTCAGATCGCGTTGATTCGCTCGAGGATCGCTGGAGTCAGGCGTTCGAGCACGTCCACGGCGGCAAGGTTCTCGCGAACCTGCTCGACGCGGCTGGCGCCGGTGATCACCGTCGACACATGGGGATTGGCGGCACACCAGGCGATCGACAGTTGAGCAAGGGTGACGCCGAGCTCCTTCGCGATCACCTCGAGCTCCCCCACCCTGCGGTTGGCGTCGGCGTCGGTCACGTCGGCCTTGAGCCATCCGTAGCCGGGCAGCGCCGCCCGGCTGCCTGCCGGGATACCGTCGCGGTACTTGCCGGTGAGCAGTCCGGAGGCGAGGGGGCTCCACGTGGTCAGGCCGAGCCCGATCGAGTCGTAGAGCGGCGCGAACTCCCGCTCGACCTTGTCGCGCTCGAAGAGGTTGTACTGCGGCTGCTCCATGAGCGGCTTGTGCAGGTGGTGGCGGTCGGCGATGTCCCAGGCCTCCCGGATGGCCGCGGCGCTCCACTCGGAGGTGCCCCAGTACAGCGCTCGACCCGAGGTGATGATGTCGTGCATGGCCCGGACCGTCTCCTCGACCGGCGTATCGGCATCGGGACGGTGGCAGAAGATCAGATCGAGGAAGTCCAGGCCGAGACGGCGCAGCGATCCGTCGACCGCGTGCAGCAGGTACTTGCGATTGAGGGTGTTCCGGGTATTGACCGATTCCTCGATGCCCCAGAAGAACTTGCTCGAGATGACGTAGGTGTGGCGTGGCCACCCGAGTTCCTTGATCGCCGCGCCCATGATGGTCTCGGAGCGGCCACCGGCATAGACCTCGGCGTTGTCGAAGAAGTTGACGCCGCCCTCATAGGCGGCGGCAAGGCAGTCGCGGGCATTGTCGCCCGCAAGCTGCGGACCAAAGCTGACCCATGATCCGAACGAGAGCACGCTGACCCGAAGCCCCGAGTGCCCGAGGCGTCGATACTGCATTTCCATGGCGATCGAGCATAGACACCCCGCCCTGTTCGGCGTCGGCGCGGATCATCGCGGCGGGGATCATCGATGAGCCAGATCGACTTGATCACCGGGTGGGCTGCCGCGGCGCTCTTCCTTGTTGCCATTGCCGCGTCCCTGGTGAACCGCTGGCGGCTCTCAGCGGGTCGCAGTTTCTCGATGGGCTGGTTTCGCGCACACAACTGGCTGGGCGCGGTGGCGGCCGCCGCCGGGGTGGCGCACTGCCTGTCCTCGGTGACGCGCACCAATCTCCCCGCCGGCGCAGAGGTCGGCATCTGGGCCGGAGCGGCCGCCGTGGGGCTGCTGGTGCTCACGGCATTCGCGGGCAGTGGACTCTCCGGCGCCAAGCCCGATGCGCGGCGGCGCATCCGGCGCAACCATGTGGTGACCATGTTTGCGGTGCTTGCGGTCGGGATTGTGCACACGGCATTGAACGGGCCGCTCGCCGGGCGCTGATCGCCGAACGCGAGTCGACGGTGCTCCGGGACTCTGCCAAGATGGTCTCCCGCAGCGGCGGGCTCGAATGTCGAGCAGTGCAGAGCAACACGAGGAGCGCGCAGCTCATGACCGAAATCACGGAGGCCGTGCCCCCGCCAGGCGCGGGAACACATCGACGCCCGGCGCCGCAGCAGGCCGAGCTCGACCCACGCCGCTGGCTTGCGCTCGCGAGCGTGATGACCGCCTTCTTCATGGTGCTGCTCGACGTCTCGATCGTGAACGTGGCGATTCCAGCGATCCGCTCCAACCTCCCCGCGAACGACGCCGACATCCAGTTCGTCATCGCCGGCTACGGCCTCGCCTACGCGGTGCTGCTGATCACCGGCGGGCGACTTGGTGACATCTTTGGCAGAAAGAAGCTGTTCATCATCGGCATGTCCGGCTTCGTCCTGGCCTCGGCGCTGTGCGGCCTCGCCCAGAGCGCGATCATGCTCGACCTCTCGCGCGTGTTGCAGGGAGCGATGGCGGCGATGATGTACCCGCAGGTGCTCTCGGTGATCCAGGTCACCTTTCCGCCAGCCGAACGCGCTCGCGTCTTCGGGTTCGTCGGCGCCGTCATCGGCATCGCGACCATCACCGGCCCGCTGGTCGGCGGACTGATCATCCGTGACGACATCACGGGCGGCTCGTGGCGGTGGATCTTCCTGGTGAACCTGCCGATCGGCATCGCATCGCTGATCGCGGCGACGCGGCTGGTGAGCGAATCGAAGGCGCCCAATGCCAAGCGCCTCGACCTCGTGGGGGTGCTGCTGGCGACCGCCGGGATCCTGCTGCTCGTCTACCCACTCGTGGAGGGACAGGTCGCCGGATGGCCGGCATGGACGTTCATCTGCATGGCCCTCAGCCCGGTGATGCTGGTGCTCTTCGTCCTCTACGAGCGTTCGCTGCCCTCGACGAGATTCCCGCTCGTGCAGCTCTCGATGTTCAGCATCCCGATCCTTCCGCGTCGGCGTCGCCATCTCCGCGGTGTTCATCGCCGGCATCCCGGCGTTCTTCTTCACCTTCAGTCTCATGCTCCAGGTCGGACTGGGATTCAGCGCGCTCAATGCAGGGTTGACGACCATCCCTTGGAGCATCGCATCGGCGGTGGCGTCGGCGATGTCGACTCGCGTCGCCCCGCGTCTCGGCAAGTGGACGATCGCGATCGGCTCGGCACTGCTCGTCATCGGGATCTCGGCATCATGTCACGCTCCACCTGGGGGGCACATCGGTGACCGGCTGGGACCTCATCCCGTCGTTCCTGATCAGCGGGCTCGGCCTCGGCACGGTGATCGCGCCGCTGCTCAACATCATCCTGGCGGGCGTTCCCGGACGCGACGCAGGTTCGGCGTCGGGTGTGCTGACGACCTTCCAGCAACTCGGCGGCGCCATCGGTGTCGCGGTCGTGGGTGTGGTGTTCTTCGGCCTCCTTTCCAGCCGGGCGACCCGCGCCGTCGCGACCGTCACGCCGCAGTTGCAGTCGCAACTCGCGGCCGCCAACCTGCCTCCGGCGCAAGTGCAGAGCGCCATCGGGCAATTCACCACCTGCTTCAAGAAGCAGGCTGCGTCGAGCGATCCCACTCAGCCGGTTCCCGGTTGCCCGGCAGTCAGCAGCACCCCGTCGACGAATCCGGTGGCCAAGGCCTTCCAGCATGCGGCGCACGGCGCGCTCGCCGAGGACTTCGTGAGCTCAGTCGAGCTCATCCTGTTCTTCAACGTCGGCTTCTGGACGCTCACCGGGCTGCTGTCGATGCTGCTGCCGCGGGTGCGACCGCAACCGGTGGCCGGACGCCGCGCCGCTGAACCGGGGCGGCGCGCGGCTGCCGGTCCTGATACCAACCGGCAGCTCGCGGTGGGGACCTAAGAAGAGAGGCCGTTGCTGACGTTCGAGAAGACGTTGTTCACGGTCTTGCCGAGCGTGGTGAGAATGACGATGACGACGATCGAGATGAGCACGAGGATCAACGCGTACTCGACCATGCCCTGACCTTCCTCACGAGTCCGGAGCCTCTCTCCCAACTCGCGGATGCGTTCGCCGACCTCCAAGATCCAGGTGCCCATTTCCGAAATCTCCGATAAAGACGCTTCCCCGATTGTCACGAGGCGATACGTTCAGGCTGACGTTGGTTCTCAAACCCTTCCGGAATTCTTGGTAACAGGCAGTCGGACAACGATTCGCGTTCCGCCAACGAACTCGTCATCAAGGGTGATGGTGCCTTTGTGCGCAGAAACGATCGCCGCGCAGATCGCGAGCCCCAACCCGGCGCCGCCGGTCTTCCTCGATCGCGACGTGTCGCCACGCGAAAATCGCTCGAACATCACCGGTCGCAGCGCGCGCGGGATGCCGGGGCCGGTGTCGGTGATCTAGATCGCAGACCCGCCTGGCGACGACGGCGTCAGTGCAACGGCGACGTTCCGCTCGTCGGCGTGTTGCCGATCGCATTTTCGAGCAGATTGTCGAAAAGACGGCCGAGGAGAAGCGGATCGCCGTCCACGACGCCCTCGCTCTCCAGATGCTTGGTGAGATGCACGCCCTGCGCCGTGGCATGACCCTCCCAGCGCGCATAGGCCTCCTCCATGACATCGCTGAGGTCGACGGGCGCGCTCGAGGTCAGCAGCCCTCCGGCGTCGCTCCGGGAGAGGGTCAGCAACGACTCCGAGATCTTCACGAGCCGCTGGGTGTTCTTCAGCGCCAGCCGCACGGTGGCGGTGAGCTCCTCCTGGGTGCGCGACTGCAGGAGGGTGATCTCGAGGTCGCTTTGCAGCGCTGACAGTGGATTGCGCAGCTCGTGCGCCGCGTCGGCGGTGAATCGGCGGAGCTGCTCCGCGGTCTCCATCTGCGCACGATCGCGCGCGAGCAACGAGCGTACCGTCAACTCACTCAGACACGCGGTCACGACCACGGCGACGAGCTGGAACTTCGCGGTCAGCGGTTCGATAGCGCCGTCGAACGCGGTGAACACGGTCACCGCCACAGCGCCGACCGTGATCATCACCGAAAACGACGTCGGCAGCAGCCAGGCCGCGAACAGCACTGCGAGCAGCAGCACGCCTCCGAGCGTCGGGTTGTTCGGCACCACGGTCTCGATGATCAGGACCATGACGACAGACTCCGAGGCATCCGAGAAAGATCGCGACCCGGCGAGCGTGAGGTCAGCTGACGGGGACTGAATCGGTCCCGCCGCATGATGCTCGCGCTCACGTCACAGCCGCGCGGCTTCGCCGCCGATCAAGCCGGTAACCAACGCCTCGACACGTCTCGATGAGCACATCGGCGCGCGCCGCCTGCAGCTTGCGGCGCACCTTCCCCGCGTACACCTCGACCAGCCCGGATTCCACGGTCTGCCCGTCACCCCATACCGCGTCGTGGATCTGCTCCTTGCTGAGCACCTGCGCGGGATGACGAAGGAACAGCTCGAGGATCTCGTACTCGCGCCGCGTCGTCGGCACCACGTCGCCGTCGACCATCACCTGGCGCGACGCGCTGTCCATGGTGAGGTTCCCCGCCTGGAGCACCTGCACCTTCGGGCGCCATCCGGCGCCTGCTCAACGCGCGAACGCGGGCGAGCACCTCCTCGAAATGGAAGGGCTTGGCCAGATAGTCGTCGGCGCCGGCGTCGAACCCGGCGAGCCGATCCTTCACCTCGTCCCGGGCGGTGAGCATGAGGACCGCCGTCGGCGCGCCCTGGAGACGCGAGACGGCTGCAGAGGCCGATCGCCGTCGAGGTCGCCGCCAAGCATCACGTCAAGGACGGCGACGTCGTACGGGAGGCTGGATCCAAGCGGTCTCCAGGGCCTCCTCACCGCTGAGGGCGACGTCGACCGAGATGCCGGCCTCCGCCAAGCCCCCGGGCAAGGCTCGTGGCAACCTCGGGTTCGTCCTCGACGACGAGTACACGCATGGCCGCATCGTATTCAGCGATCCCCGCCGCACCGGCTCGCGAGTAATTCGATACTCGCTCGCATGAATGACGTCATCGCAACCGACGAGCGACCTGGCCATCCGGCCGATGCGGGATGAGGCCGGCGACTTCGCGCGCCTGGTCACCTGGAGGAACAGCCCGCACGTCCGCGAGTGGTGGGACCCTGACGACCCGCCCCTGACGGTCGCCGGCGGCGATGGAGGAGTTCGGGCCTCGCCTGCGCGGAGACGACCGACCACCATCAGCATCATCGAGGTCGCCGGCGAGCCCGTGGGCTTCATCCAGTTCTACCCGTGGGACGACGAGGCGGAGTATCTGGCTGAGGTGGGCGTGTCGCGTGCCCGAGGGCGCATGGGGGCTCGACATCTTCATCGGCGAGGCCGGACCAGGTCGGGCGCGGCATCGGGATCCCGGCGCGTGCGGCTGCTCTCCGATCACCTCTTCACTGAGCAGGCAGCGACGCCGTCGCGCTGATCACCGAGGCCGGCAACGCTCGCGCCCAGGCGGCGTACCGGCAGGCCGGGATGCGGCAGCGTCCGGAGATCCCTTCCACGACACCGACACCCGCGACGGTCAGCGCGTGGAGTCGATCCTCATGATCCGCGACCGGCCCGGCGGAACAGCTGGCGGGCGATGATCTCGCGCTGCACCTCGGACGCGCCCTCGTAGATGCGGGTGCCGCGAACGTCGCGATAGAGGTGCTCCAGGAGGTGCCCGCGCTCCAGCGCACGGGCGCCGTGGACCTGGATCGCCACGTCGATCGCCAGCATCGCCGTCTCGGTCGCGAAGAGCTTCGCCATCGCCGCCGCCTCGGTCGTTCGGCGTGATGCCGGCGTCGTGCGCCGCCGCGGCGGAGTGGACCAGCAGACGCGAGGCCTGGACCCGGGTCGCCACGTCGGCCAGCTGGTGGCTGACGCCCTGGAGCGCCGACAGCGGCTTGCCGAACGCCTGACGCTCGGCGGCGTGATCCACGGCGGCGTCGAGCGCCGCCTGAGCCATGCCCACCGCGCAGGCGCCGACGCTGGGACGGAACAGGTCGAGCGTGCGCATCGCAACCCCGAATCCGTGGTCGACCTCGCCGAGGACATGCGCCGCGGGCACCGGGACGCCGTCGAAACGGAGGCGGCCGATCGGGTGATCCGCCACGAAGGCGATCGGCTCCCCGGAGAGTCCCGGGCTGCTCCCGCGGGACCGCGAACGCGGTGATACCCCGCGACGCCGGCGCCCGGCGTGGTGCGGGCGAACACGGTGTAGATGTCGGCATCGGGCGCGTTGGAGATGAAGACCTTCTCGCCGGTCAGGCGGAATCCGTCGCCGTCCGGGCTCGGCCGCGAGCGCGAGGGCGGCGACGTCGGACCCGGCTCCGGCTCGGTGAGCGCGAAGCGCGGCGACTGCCTCTCCCGCCGAGACGCGCGGAATCCAGCGGTCGACGACCTCGGGCCGGCCTGCCGCCAGGATCGGGTGCGCGCCCAGGCCCTGGAGTGCGAACGCGGTCTCGGCATCGGTCGAATACCTGCGCCAGCCCTTCTCGGATCAGGCACAGGGTGAGCGCGGGCACGTCGCGGCCCGCTGTCAGCACCTCGGGGACCAGCCCGTTCGCTGGACAGCGCCGCAACGAGTTCGCGGTTCACCCTCCCCGGCGTCCCGGCATGCGCGATCGGCGCGAGGACGTCCCGCGCCAGGCGTCTCGCTCCGCGCTCAGCAGGTCGCGCTGGCCGGTGGACAGGTGAGCGTAGGTCGCGCTCACGGGATCGACTGCCACGCCGACCAGCTCGACGAGGGCGCTCGGGTCGAACAGCTCGAGCACGCCGAGCACCGCCATGGCCGGGTAGCGGCGCCCGAAATGGGTTCGCCAGACGGTCCCCAGCTCGTCCATGGACGCTCGGTATGCGGCGAGATCGGTGACGAACACTTCAGCGAAACCAGGTGGTCCGGCTCGCCCCCGGCCGCATGCAGCGCCGCAACCAGGTTGCGAGCGGCGAGATCGAACTGCTCGACGATGGTGGTGCCGAAGATCGACCCGTCGGCCGCCTGCGCCGTCTGGCCGCCGAGGTACACCGTGCGCCCCCTGGAACGCGATCACCGCGTGGGCGTACCCCACCGGGGTCGGCGAGCTCGGCGGCGGTCACGATCTCGTGCTCGGCGTCGCTCATCGTCCCTCCCATACCGGCGCCCGGCCCTCGGTCCAGGCGCGGTGGTATTCGCCATGGTCGTGGCTGCCCATCAGCAGCGCCTGGGTCATCGCGTCGAGCTCGAGCGCGCCGCCGAGCCCCATGTCGAGCTCGCGGGTGAGCAGCACCTTGGTGGTCGAGTAGGCCAGCGCCGGTCCGTCAGCCAGACGCCGCGCCAGCGCGTGGGCCGCAGCCGGCAGCTCGTCGTCCTCGACGACGGCGGTGGCGAGGCCGATCTCCAGTGCGCGCTCGGCGTCGACCTTGTCGCCGAGCAGGAGCAGCTCGGTCGCACGTCCCGAGCCCGATCACCCGAGGCAGCAGGTATGCCGAGCCCATGTCGGCGCCGGCGAGACCGACCTTGGTGAAGAGAAAGGCGAACTGCGCCGACCGCGCAAGGAGCCGGAGGTCGGCGGCCAGCGCGATGACCGCGCCGGCGCCGGCGGCGATGCCGTTGACGGCGGCGATCACCGGCAGCGGGCACTCGCGCAGCGCTCGAACCACTGCGCCGGTCATGCGGGTGAACTCGAGCAGGTCGCCTGACTGCATCGATTGCAGCGCGCCGATGATCTCGACGACGTCGCCACCCGAGCAGAACCCGCGCCCCGAGCCGGTGATCACCAGGACGCGCGCGTCGCCGCGATGCGGGAGCTCGGCGAGCAGGTCGCGCAGGTCCGCGTAGGCGTCGAAGGTCAGGGCCCCGAGCTTCTCCGGGCGCGCCAGCGTGATCGTGGCAACTCCGTCCGCAACTCGAAAATCGAAGTGCTGCCAGTGCTCCGTGAAGCCGGCGGATGCTCGGAACCGCGTCATTGCTGTGTGCCTCCCGTGTCGCGCGGTCGCGGCCAGCCGCAGCGCGCTTCGATCGATCTTGCCCGATCCGGTGCGCGGCAGGTGCGACGACGACACGCACCTCGCGCGGCACCTTGTGCGGAGCGAGGCGCTCGCGCACGAAGGCTGCGCAGATCCTCCGCGCGTCGTGGCCGCGCCGGGACGGAGGACCACCCAGGCGCAGCCTCGGGTCAGACCGTCACGATCGGCGGCGACCACCGCGCACTCGACGACCTCCGGATGGGTCGCGAGGCAACGCTCGATCTCGGCGGGAGCGACGCAGATGCCGCCGACCTTGAGCAGATCGTCGGCCGCGGCCGCGGTACAGGAAATAGCCGTCGTCGTCGCGCTCGACCAGGTCGCCGCTCATCACCAGACGATCGCCGAACGTCTCGGCCGTGGCCTCCGGAGCCTCCCAGTACTGCAGCGCCGCGCTCTCGCCGTGGATCCAGAGCCGGCCGATCTGGCCGTTCGGCGCCGGTCGGCCCTGGTCATCGACGACCTCGGCCTGGTATCCGGGGACGACCTCGCCGATGCTGCCCGGGACGCACACGACCCGGTCGATTCGAGATGTAGATGTGATACGCCTCGGAGGAGCCGATGCCGTCGAGCACCTCGACGCCGAAGGCGTCGTTCCAGCGATGGTGCAGCGGCTCGGGGAGCGCCTCGCCGGCTGAGGTGCAGATGCGCAGGCAGCTCAGGTCCTGCTCCGCCGCGCTCGGGTGGTCCAGCATCGCCTGCATCATGGTCGGGACGTTGACGAGGATGGTCGGACGGAGCCGCGCGATCAGCTCGAAGATGAGCTCCGGCGGTGGTCCGCTCCGGGAAGATCGACGCCCGCGCGCGCCGACGCCGAATGGGAAGAGCGCGGCGAGATCGCGCGCGTAGCCGAAGAACAGCTTGGGCACCGGCAGCACGACGTCGTCCGCGCGGATGTCGAGCACGCCCCGCGCGTATCCCTCGTAGCTGACCAGCGGGCTGCGTGCCGTGTGCACGCAGGCCTTCGGCTTGCCGGTGCTGCCGGTGGTGAATTTCCACAGCGCGATGTCGTGCGGCGCCGGCGGCGCCGCATCGAGATGCGCGGGCTGGCGCACGACGATCGAGCTCGAACGGCACCTCGCGGTCGCGCAAGACCGCGGACGCGGCGTTGACGACCAGCAGCGGCGGCCGGCGCGCGGCTCGCGTCCGACGCGGCGCGCATCTGCTCGAGCGTTGCTCCGTCAACGACGACCACGCGTTGCGTCGGTGTAATCGAGGTAGTACGTGTAGTCCTTCGGCTGCAGGAACGTGTACACCTCGGCCGTGACCGCGCCGATCTTCTGCACGGCGTACCAGGTGGCGACGAACTCGAAGGAGTCGGCGAGCGCGAGCAGCACCCGATCGTGCGCTCGCACGCCGATTTCGAGCAGCGCGTTGCCCACCTGGTTGGTGAGCGCCGCGAGCTCCGCGTAGGTGCAGTCACCGGCCCGGCTGGCCAGCGCCGTGCGGTCCCCGCGCCCCTCGGCGACGTTGCGATCCAGGAAGTAGGTCGCGAGGTTCACGCCCGCCGGGGTTCCCATCGGGCTCACGGTGCTCGCTGACCTGTGCGCGGATCAACTCGATGAGCAGCGAGGTCAGCGTGGCGAGCGTCGCGTCTCCCTCGGCGGCGGTTGCTTCGGCGGGAGCGCCGCAGTAGGCGCGGTCCATGCCCATCGCGAGGAAGTCGGTCTGCCCTGCGGCCATGGCCTCGGGCATGTTCAGCTGGTAGGCGGGGAGCCGGCGCATCGACTCGGCCTCGACCAGCTCCGGCCGGGTGGCGAGGACGAGCGACGTCTCGTAGCGACCGGCGTGGGACGCGCCGCTCCGGAACTCCGGGGTGAGCTGCTCGGCCAGCGACCCGGCGGGTGAGATCGAGGAATCCCACCTTCGCCTCCTCGGCGGCTGCGACGGAGGGTCGCCACCTGGGCCGGCTCGAAGTGGCTGTTGACGATCACCTGGTGGCGGAATCCCTGGGCGCGAAGCGACGCGCAGATCTCGACCACCATCGTATGCAGGGTCGCCTCGCTGATGGTCACGGCCCCGGTGAACGCAGCCGCGTAGCGGGTCACGCCGAAGCTGATCTCGGCAGCACCAGCGCGCGCACACTCCGGGTCGCCGGAGAGCGCCGACGGCGGCCCGCTCGCAGATCGCCGGCGAGATGATCGAATCGGTGCCGAGCGGCGCGTGCGGCCCGTGCGGTTCCACCGCGCCCACCGGGAGCAGGAGCACCGGCGCAGGGCCGGCGTCGAGCAGCGCCCGCGCGCGCGGCGACGTCAGGTCGGCGAAATGAATCGATGCAGGCATGCTGACGACGCCACATTCACAACGTTCGACACTTTACAGTTGCGCTCGGACTCATATGCGAATTGCGGTTGTCGGGGGCGGGCCGGGCGGACTGTACTTCGCGGCGCTCGCCAGCAGCTCGATCCGAGCCACGAGATCACCGTGTGGGAGCGCAACGCCGACGACGACACCTTCGGGTTCGGCGTGGTGTTCTCCGACGAGACGCTGGGTGGCATCGAGCATGCCGATCCGGCGATCCACCGAGGCGATGTCCAGCGAGTTCGCGAGGTGGGACGACATCGACATCCACTATCGCGGACAGGTCATCACCTCCGGCGGTCACGGCTTTGCGGCGATGAGTCGCAAGCGGCTGCTGCAGATCCTGCATGCAGCGCTGCCGCGCGCTCGGCGTGACTGCTGCGCTTCAACACCGAGGCGCCGCCGTTCGGCGAGCTCGCCGCCGACCCACGACCTCGTCGTCGGCGCTGACGGCGTGAACTCCGCCACCCGGGCCACTTACGCGGCAGACCTTCCGGCCGACGCTCGATGTCCGCCGCTGCAAATTCATGTGGCTTGGGACCGACCTCGTCTTCGACGCATTCAAGTTCTACATCGTCGAGACGCCGCACGGCGTCATGCAGATCCACGGCTACCCGTACGACGCGACCGGGCAGCACGTTCATCGTCGAGATGAACGACGCGGTCTGGCGCAGGGCCGGCTTCGACGCGTTCGCCGGCGCGGCCTTCGCTCCCGGCGAGAGTGACATCGCGAGCATCGCGGAGATCCGCAGGCTCTTCGCGGAGATCCTCGGCGGTCACGCAGGTCCACGCGAACAACTCGAGGTGGATCAGCTTCACGACCGTGCGCAACGAGCGCTGGCATCACGGCAACGTGGTGCATGCTCGGCGATGCCGCGCACACGGCGCATTTCTCGATCGGCTCCGGCACCAAGCTCGCCATGGAGGACGCGCTCGCGCTGGCGGCCTGCCTGCACGAGCACGACGACATCACGCTCGCGCTCGAGGCGTACGAGGCCGAGCGCAAGGCGGTCGTCGTGTCCACGCAGCGCGCTGCGCAGGCGAGCCTCGAATGGTTCGAGAACCTCGGCCAGTACGTGCACCAGGACCCGCTGCAGTTCGCGTTCAACATCCTCACCCGCAGCCGCCGGGTCACCTACGACAACCTGCGCCTGCGCGACCCGGAGTTCGTGCGCTGACGTCGACGCGTGGTTCGCGAGCCAGTGGCGGACGTCATCGCGGCGCACGGATCGCGCAACCCCGCCGATGTTTCAGCCCTTCCGATCTGCGCGGCCTCGAGTTGAAGAACCGCGTGATCGTCTCGGCGATGGACATGTACTCGGCGATCGACGGGATGCCCAACGACTTCCACCTCGTGAACACCGGGCAGCAAGGCGCTCGGTGGCGCGGCGCTGGTGATGACCGAGATGGTGTGCGTGTCCGCGGCCGGTCGCATCACGCCCGGGTGCGCCGGGATGTACGCGCCGGAGCACGAGGCCGGCTGGCGGCGGATCGTCGCCTTCGTGCACGACCACGAGCACCGCGCACATCGGGCCTGCAGCTCGGGCACTCGGGGCGCAAGGGGTCGACCCGGCTGATGTGGGAGGGGATGGACGAGCCGCTCCCGGAGGCGAACTGGGAGGTGTCAGCGCCGTCGGCGATTGCGTATTCGGCCCTGGCAACCAGGTGCCGCGCGAGCTGACACGCGCGGAGATGGACAGATCCGCGAGCAGTTCGTCAGCGCCAGCCGACGCCGGCGAGCGCGCCGGCTTCGACCTGCTCGAGCTGCACTGCGCGCACGGGTATCTCCTCTCGAGCTTCATCTCGCCGATGTCCAATCAGCGCACCGACGAATACGGTGGCACCTCGAGCACCGTCTCCGCTATCCGCTCGAGGTCTTCGATGCCATGCGCGCCGCGTGGCCGGCGGAAAAGCCGATGACCGTGCGCATCTCAGCGACCGACTGGTACGCCGGCGGCATTGAGGCAGACGACGCGGTCGAGATCGCGCGAGCCTTCGCGACGCACGGCGCCGACGCAATCGACGTGTCGACCGGGTCAGGTGACCAAGGACGAGCGTGCCCGCGTTCGGCCGCTCCTACCAGACGCCGTTCGCGGACCGCATCCGCAACGAGGTCGGCATCGCGACCATCGCCGTGGGCGTCATCTCGTCGTACGACGACGTCAACTCGATCGTGCTCGCCGGTCGCGCTGACCTCTGCGCGCTCGCCCGCGCGCATCTCTACGACCCGCAGTGGACGCTTGCACGCGGCCGCCGACCAGGGCTACGCCGGGCCCGGCGCCGAGTGGCCGGACCCGTTCAAGGCCGGGAGCCGCAAGCCGCAGGCGGGCCGCAGCGATGGCCCCAAACCGAGGCTCCAGCTCATCCGCGAAGGCGAGGCGCGCACCCGACACAGTCGCTGGCGTCCGGATCGCGGCGCGACCAGCGCATAGCTCTCGTCGGACGGCATCCGTGGTGACCCGCCGCCCCGTCAGGTGATCAGGGCGAGCAGCTTGGTGGTCGTGTTCCAGTTGCGTTGTGTGGCGCGCACGCCGAGCACGCGATCCCAGTCCGGCAGCGTCGAGCCCATGACACCGTTGGGCAGGCGGAGGTAGATGAGGCGGTCGCCAAACACGAACTCGTCAGGCGTGAAGTCGTCGGGGTTGATCGACTTGACCTTCGCGGCGGTGGGTGTCGCCGAAAGAAAACAGACATGCAGTGCGGCGGTTGGCACACCGCGGGCGACGAATGGATTCTTGTGCACTGCAGCGGCGAACTCCGCACCCGTGCGCACCAGCGCCGCAACCTCCATCCCGAAAGTCCGCTTGATGGAGTCCGTAATCTCCTGCTCGAGCGCAGCATCCTTCTGGGTGGCGGCGAACAGCGCGTTGCCGCTCTGCCCCAGCGTGCGGACGTCCGAATAGCCGAGCGACTCGAGCATGGCGCGCAGATCTGCCATGCCAATTCGCTTGGCTCTGCCGACGTTGATCCCGCGAAGCAGCGCAACCCTTGCCGTCGTGGTCACGGTGTCGATGCCACGGTCTGTGCGAGTGCGGTGGCCACGCTGTCGAGAAACCATTTGCGCTGTCGTGTCATGAAGAAGAGATGGCCCCCGTGAAACGAGACCATCGTCGATCCGGGAATCGCCTCACGCATCGCTCGCGCCTGCCGGAATGGGGCTATCCGGTCCTTGCGACCATGCATGATCGTCGTCGGCACATGGATGTCGCCGAGCCGGTCCATGGCGTCGTACACGCGAGACGCCTCTCGCTGACGTGCCTGCGCGTAGCGCGGCTGGCGATACTTGCCGCGGTCGAAGAGTGCCGCCAGCATGCCCAGCATCTCGATCCGTGAGTGTCCTGCGGTGTCGGGCCGCGCGGAGGCCATGGTGCTGACCAGGATGAGGCGTGACACGCGCTCGGGATACGCGAGCGCCAGCTCCAGCGCGATGCGGCCGCCCATCGAGACGCCGAGCACTGCGGCGTGCGTGAACCCGAGCGCCTCCATGAGTCCGTTGGTGTCCGCCGCCATCATCGCGATCGAATAGGGAATGTCGGGCTTGTCGGTGCGTCCCGCGCCGCGATTGTCGAAGGCGAGCACTCGATTGGTCTGCGCGCACCAGCTCACCATCCACTCCCATTCGGCCAGGTGGTTGCCGAGACCGCCGATCAGCACGAGCGGCTCACCTGACCCATGCACCTCGTAGTACATGTCGATGTCGCCGACACGAATCACTGACACGGTCAGACCCCCTGTCCGGTGCTGATCAGCGCGACCTCGAGGCGCTGTGGCTCAGATCCTCCTCGATCCCGTGCGCTGCCGCAAGCAGGTGCGGCAGGAACTCCTCCCGAACGAGGTCCGGGCTCCCACGGCTCACCGGCGACGAGACGTTGAGGGCTGCGGTGACCCGGCCCGAGAGATCATGAATCGGGGCCGCGATCGCCCGGAGCCCTTCCTCGAGCTCCTCGTCGACGAACGACCACCCCTGTTCCCGCACCCGGAGCAGCTCGGTTCGCAGCGCGGCGACATCGGTGACCGTTCGTGCGGTCAGGCGCCGGAGCTGGACAGTGGCGAAGTATCCGTTGAGCCAGTCGTCACTCTGACCCGCAAGCAGGACACGGCCCATCGAGGTTGCATATGCGGGAAAACGCGTACCCACGCTGATGGTGACCGTCATGATGCGGCGCGTCGCGACGCGGGCCACGTAGACGACATCGTCGGCGTCGAGCACCGAGACCGACGACGACTTCGCGCAGGACACTCACGAGGCGTTCGAGATGTGGCTGCGCAACCTCGTGGAGGCTGAGGCTCGACAGGTAGGCGTAGCCCAGCTCGAGCACGCGCGGTCGCAACGCGAACAGACGTCCATTGCTGCGCACGTAGCCGAGTTCGGCAAGCGTCCGAAGAAACCGTCTCGCCGATGCGCGGGTCAGCCCGGCCGCGCGCGCCACGTCGCTCAGGGTCAGCTCCGGATGCTCGGCATCGAACGCCCGGATCACCGACAGGCCGCGCTCGAGCGACTGCACGAAATCCGACCCACCAGTGCGTTCGCTCTTTGCAGTCGCACGGTCCTGCTCGACGTCCGTCATGTGGTCTCCGACGGATCCCCGTCTGCGGCGAGCGCCTCGCGAGCGATGGCGAATGCACGGTTGGCGCGCGGAACACCCGCGTATACCGCGACCTGCAGCAGGACTTCCTTGATCTCGTCGTCACTCACGCCATTGCGGCGCGCCGCGCGAAGGTGCATCGCGAGCTCGTGCTCGCTGCCCTGCGCAGCGAGCATCGCGACCGTGATGCAGCTCCGCGTGCGCCGGTCGAGTCCGGGGCGCGACCAGACGGCGCCCCACGCATAGCGCGTGATGAAGTCCTGGTAGTCGCCGCCGAACGCACCCGCGCCTGCCATGGCCCGGTCGACATGAGCGTCGCCGAGCACCTCGCGGCGGGTCTTCATCCCCTCGTCACGCGGGTCGTCGCTCAGCACCGCCCTCCTCCGCTTGCCACACTCACGACTGACCCCCGATCGTGCGATGTGCATCCTGCGCGCGCCGGATCAGCTCGTCGATGGACCCGAGGTATGCAGCAGGCTCGAGCGCATCAACGATCTGCTCCTCGGTGAGGTGGCTTCGCACGCCGGCGTCCTGCAACAGCACCTCCGCGAAGGCGACGTGCTGCCCGACTGCGTCTTGGGTGCAACGCCGCACCAAGTCGTTCGCGGCGGAGCGTCCGACGTGCTTGGACAGGCGGTGGGCGACGTTCTCGGCCATCATCAGCCCGCCGTCGGAGTACAGGTTCTCCCTCATGCGCGCGACGTCGACGCGCAGCGACGACGACAGCGCAACCGCGTGGTGACACGCCCCGCCGGTGATGCGCAGCAACGCTCGAATCGTCTCCCACTCGGCGTGCCAGGCGCCTGCGGCGCGCTCGTGCTCCTGGACCATGGTGTGGAACAGGGTGCTCACCAGTCCGGGTGCACGCTCGGCCGCGGAGACGATGAGCACGGCTCGAACCGGGTTTCGCTTCTGTGGCAACGTCGACGACGCTCCGTGCTCGGACCCTCCGCCTTCGACGACCTCGGCGACTTCCGCCTGCGCCAGCAGCGTGATGTCGCGCGCCATCTTGCCGAGGACGCCGCAGGTGATCCCCAGTGCCGCGGCCAGCTCCGCGATTCGCGTGCGCTCCGTGTGCCAGGGCAACGCGGGCTCGGCAAGTCCGAGATGTTCTGCGAGATGGTGGCTGATATCCACCCCTCGACCTCGCAATGACGCAAGCGTTCCGGCGGCACCGCCGAGTTGCACTGCAAGCCGCTCGAAGCGCACGCTCGTCAACAGCACGCGCGCCGCGTCGATACCCGACAGCCAGGTCGCCGCGGCCAGTCCGAAGGTTGTCGGCAGCGCCGGTTGCAGGAGCGTGCGTCCAGTCATCAACGTGTTGCGGTGGGTGTCCGCCAGGGTTGCGCACGCTGCCGCGACCGCGGCGAGGTCCTCGAGCGCCACGTCGAGCGCCCGTTGCGCCATGAGCGACATGGCGGTATCGATGATGTCCTGGCTGGTCGCCCCCAGGTGCACGTAGGGTTGCGCTGCCGCGGAGACGGAGTCGCCGAGCGCGCGCGCCAGCGGTGCTGCCGGATTACCGGCGTCGAGCGCTTGCCGCCCGATATCGGCTACGTCGAACAACTCGGCGCGACAGGCCGCGACGATCTCCGCCGCCGCCGTGGCAGGAATCAGTCCGGCGTCAGCCTCCACCTGTGCCAGCCCCGCCTCGACGTCGAGCATCGCCTGCAGCCACGCCGAATCGCTGACGGCCGCATCCACGGCCGGATTGCCGAAGAGCGAGTCGACGACCCCGTCAGCGGTCAAAGAAGACGGTCTCATGCTCGCCTTGCAGGTGTATGTCGAAGCGCAGCACGCCCCCTTCGCTGGTCGCGATCAGCGTCGAGCGTTCGTGGGGCGCGAGCATGCCGAGCACCGGGTCGGCGGCGTTCGCGTCCTCCTCGTCGGGGAAATACACGCGCGTCACGAGGCGCGTCAACACACCGCGCGCGAACACCGAGACGTCGAGATGCGGCGCCTCGCCGGTGGCCGCGTCACGTGCCGGCTTGACGGTGACGACCGCGAACTGTCCCTCGTCGTCGGTTGCGCAACGACCTGCGCCTTCAGGCTGCCAGGTCTCGATGAGCGCGTCCGGAACCGGTTCGCCGGCGCCATCGAGCACCTGGCCCGGAAATCCGTACGGCACCAGGCGCACCCTCGTCGACGACGTGCGAGCCGATCGTCGTGCTCAACCCGATGGCGAAAAAGGGGCCGACGGTTTGCGAGGGGGTGAGCGAGAGCGTCATTCGGGCCCATCATCGTGGAGCGGTGTCGCCTCGAGGCCGCCGACCACGATGTCCCACTCGTAGCCGAGTGACCACTCGGGCTCGGTGAGCTCCAGCGACCAGCGGGCGACGAGTCGCTGGCGTGCGGCGGGCTCCGGAATCGAGTTGAAGATCGGGTCCTGACCGAACAGCGGGTCGCCCGGGAAGTACATCTGGGTGATCAAGCGTTGTGCGAAGGCCGGCGAGAACACCGAGAAGTGCACGTGCTGAGGGCGCCATGCGTTGGGATGGTTCTTCCACGGATACGCGCCCGGCTTGATGGTGACGAACCGATAGCGTCCGTCCGCAGCGGTCAAGCAGCGTCCCGTGCCGCTGAAGTTGGGATCGAGCGGCGCGGAATGCTGATCCGAGACGATGCGCGTAGCGCCCCGCCGCGTTGGCCTGCCAGACCTCGAGCAGTGCCCCGGCGAGCGGGTGCCCCTGCTCATCGAGCACCCGGCCATTGATGCTGATGCGCTCGCCGAGCGGGTCGCTGTCGTGCTGGCGCGTGAGGTCGTGGTCGAGCGGCCCGATGGTTTCGCCGGCGAGCAGCGGCGCGGTGAGCTGCGCGAGGCGTCCCGGCAGCACACGCAGCGGTTGTTTCGGAGCGCGCAATGCCGTCGATCCGTAGGCTGGAAAATCATTCGGCGGATGCACCTGCCTCCCTGCGGGCATTCAGCCCTCCAGCACGACGGCGAGCCCCTGGCCGACGCCGATGCAGATTGCCGCCAGGCCAAAACCGCCGCCGCGCCGGTGCAACTCGTGGGCGAGCGAACCGATGATGCGGGCTCCCGAGCAACCGATGGGATGGCCGATCGCAATCGCGCCGCCGTTCGGGTTCACCTTGTCGGGATCGAGGTCCGGCCACGCACGCAAGCAGGCAAGCGACTGCGCGGCGAACGCCTCGTTGAGCTCGACGACGGCGAGATCCTTCCAGCCGATCCCCGCACGTTGCAGCGCCTGGTTGGCCGCGGCCACGGGACCGATGCCGTACAGCGGCGGCTCGACCGCACTCACGCCGCGCGCCACGATGCGTGCCAGCGGTTCGCGGCCGCCTCGCCTGGCTCCCTCGGCGTCGGCGAGCAGGACCGCCGCGGCACCGTCGTTGAGCGGTGACGCGTTGCCCGCAGTCACCGTGCCGTCGGGCCGGAAGGCCGGTCGGAGTTTCGCAAGCGCTTCGATGGACGTGTCGCCGCGAATGGTCTCGTCGCGATGCAGGTCGACACCCGATAGGGGAACGACCTCATCGTCGTAGCGCGACGCGTCCCACGCGGCGGCGGCATTTCGATGGCTGCGCAACGCGAAGGCGTCCTGCTGGTCGCGCGTGATCGAATACTTGTCGGCGAGCACCTCGGCGCCTTCGCCGAGCGAGATCGTCCATGCCGCGGGCATGCGCGGATTCACCATCCGCCACCCGAGCGTCGTGGAGTAGAGGGTCTCGTTGGTCCGCGCGTAGCCGCGCTCTGGCTTCAGCACCACCCAGGGAGCGCGGCTCATCGACTCGACGCCGCCGGCGATACAGAGCGAATGGTCACCCACTGCGATCGCGCGGCTCGCGGCGATGACCGCCTCGAGGCCGGATCCACAGAGACGGTTGACGGTGGTGCCGGGGACGCTCGGCGGCACGCCCGCAAGGAGGAGCGCCATGCGCGCGAGATTGCGGTTGTCCTCGCCTGCGCCGTTGCCGTCACCAAAGACGACGTCGCCGACATCTGCGGGGTCCATCGAAGGACTGCGCTTGACGAGTTCGCCGATGACATGCGCGGCCAGGTCGTCGGGACGTTGTCCCGCGAGCGCGCCGCCATGGCGACCGATCGGCGTCCGCACCGCGTCCAGGATGAAGACCTCGCTGCTCACGCGCCCTTGGTTGCCTCGAGATGGCGTAGCACGCGGAGCTCGTCGTCGGTCGGTGGCTCGGTGGTCGCGAGGTCGGGCGAGACCGCGAGCGGCCAGCCGGTGGCGGCGCGCGCCTGATCAACTGTCGCACCCGGATGGAGGCTCACCAGGGTCAGCTCACAGGTGTCCGGGTCGGGACTCATGATCCCGAGATCGGTGATGACGACCCGCGGCCCCGCCCCGGTGAGGCCGAAGCGGAGCCGGTCCCCGGGCCCGCTCCCGAATCCCACAGAGGTGATGAAGTCGACCCGGTCGACAAAGGTTCGCCGGGTCTGACGGAGGACCACGACCACCTCGCGGCAGGATGCGGCGATTTCCGGCGCTCCCCCTGCCCCTGGGAGCCGTACGTCGGGATGGCGATAGTCGCTGCCGATCACAGTGGTGTTGATATTGGCGTAGCGGTCGATCTGCGCGGCACTGAGGAACCCGACGTCGATCCTCCCGGGCTGCAACCAGTAGTTGAAAACCTCGGGAACGCTGACGACCGCATCTGCGGTGTCGGCGAGGATGCCGTCACCGATGGAAAGCGGCAGCCGGTCTGGTTTGGCACCGATGGTGCCCGACTTGTAGACGAGCACCACGTCAGGTGATCGCGTGGCGCGCGCAAGGTTCGCGGCGGTGCTCGGCAACCCGATCCCCACGAAACAGACGGTCCCGTCGTGGAGTTGCCGCGCCGCCGTGACGGTCATCATCTCGTCCGCCGTGTAGGCCGTGGTCACGCGGCGGGCGCTTGCTGCAGGACGTGGTCGCCCATCCAGCGCAGAAAGGTCTGGCGATCCTTGCTGATCGCGTCCCACTCGGTGTAGAAGGCGTTGTCGCGCAAGGAGTATCCCTGGGCGTAGGAGGGATGCGACCCGCCCGGCGCCACAGCGATGTAGCTGGTCGCAAAGGACGGAAGCACTACCTCCTGCGGCTTCGGCTCGAGGCGGTCGACGATTTCCTCAACGGTGATGAGCGAGCGCTTGGCCGCGAGTACCGCCTCCTTCTGCACACCCAGGATGCCCCACATCTGGACGTTCCCCTTGCGGTCCGCGCGCTGGGCGTGAATGATCGTCGCGTCGGGCGCCAGCGCCGGTACCGCGGTGAGCACCTCGCCGGTGAACGGACAGGTGATCGGACGGATCGTGTCGGTCTGCGCGGGCAGATCGGTACCGACGTACCCACGCATCACGGCGAACGGTAGACCGCTTGCACCGGCCAGGTATCGGTTGGCCATCCCGGCGTGGCTGTGCTCCTCGAGCTCCAGTGGCAACGGCCACGAGTTCTCCACGGCGTCCCGAAAACGATGCAATGAGCCGACTCCCGGGTTGCCGCCCCACGAAAAGATGAGCTTCGACGCGCAGCCCATGCCAATCAGCTGGTCGTAGATGAGATCCGGCGTCATCCGGACGAGGGTGAGGTCCCGGCGCCCTTGCCGGATGATCTCGTGGGCGGCGGCGAATGGAATCAGGTGCGTGAACCCTTCCATCACGAGCGTGTCGCCGTCGTGGACGACCGCGGCGACGCCCTCCGCCAGGGAGACGATCTCAGCCATGCTCACCCGTCAAGGCGTTCGCGTAGCGCACATGTGTCCTCACAGCGGTCGTATTTTGCTTCAAGCAGCGCGAGGCCGATCGGGTGCCGTGGGATGTGAGGATGATGCCTCCATTGAGAGACCCTGATTGCGCTCTGCGAGCACTGTGGCCAGGACAGCGGCCTTTCCCGTACTAACTCGCGGTGCCGAACGGTCAGACCATGCGCACCCAGGTCGGCATCGTCGGGGCTGGCCCAGCCGGGCTGATGCTCGCCCATCTCCTGAGCCTGCAGGGAATCGAATCGGTCGTCATCGAGTCGCGCTCACGCACCTACGTCGAACGGCGGGTGCGCGCCGGCGTGCTCGAGCAGGGTAGCGTCGACCTGCTCGACGCCGCCGGTGCAGGCGATCGCATGCGCCGCGAAGGACTGGTCCACCACGGCATCACCTTGCGCTTCGGCGGCCGTGATCACCGCATCGACTTCGGTGAGCTCACGGGCGGTCACGGCATCACGGTGTACGGGCAGCAGGAATTGGTGAAGGACCTCATCGCGCTCCGGTTGGGCGCAGGGCACCCGGTCCTTTTCGAGGTCAGCGACGTGCAGCTGCACGGTATCGACACCCAGCAACCGTCGATCATCTTCCGGGTCGACGGCACCATCACCACCATCGAGTGCGACATCATCGCCGGGTGCGACGGATTTCACGGCGTGTCGCGCGACTGCATCCCGGACGGTGTGCTCACCACCTACGAACGGGAGTATCCCTTCGCGTGGCTCGGTATTCTCGCGAACGTTGCCCCTTCCTCGGAGGAGCTCATCTACTGCTACCACGAGCGGGGGTTCGCGCTGCTCAGCATGCGGTCACCGTCGGTGAGCCGGCTGTATCTGCAGGTGGCCGCGGACGAACGCATCGACGACTGGTCTGACGTTCGCATCTGGGAAGAGTTGCAGACGCGTTTCGCGGCAGACGGCTGGTCGCTCGCCGAAGGCCCGATCACCGAAAAGGGCATCTCCGCGATGCGCAGTTTCATCGTGGAGCCCATGCAATTCGGTCGACTCTTCCTCAGCGGCGACGCCGCTCACATCGTGCCGCCGACCGGTGCCAAGGGCATGAACCTTGCGCTCCGCGACGTGAAGATCCTCGCGGATGCGCTCACTGCGTTCTACAGCAACGGCGACAGCGCCGGGCTCACCGAGTATTCCGCCGGCTGTCTGCGCCGCGTGTGGCGGGCACAGCACTTCTCGTGGTGGATGACCTCGATGCTGCACCGCTTTCCCGACAGCGACGCCTACCAGGCGCAGCTGCAACTGGCGCAACTCGCCTACACGGTGAACTCGCGCGCCGCAGCGACGAGCCTGGCCGAGAACTACGTCGGCTACGAGTGGGCGACACCGTGACCCCCGGACCCGAGCGCAGCCATGAGCTCACCGAGCAGGCGCTCGCCAGCCTCGACGGGTGTCAAGACCCTCGCCTGCGCGATGTGCTCGGCGGACTGATGCGTCACTTGCATGCCTTTGCCGTGGAGCAAGCGCTGACCGAGGCAGAGTGGCGCGCGGGGATCCAATTTCTCACCGACGTCGGGCACATGACGACGGACATGCGCCAGGAGTTCATCCTGCTCTCGGACACCCTCGGACTGTCGATGCTGGTGGACCTGATCAACCACGACGCGGATGGCACAGCGACCGAGTCGACGGTGCTCGGCCCGTTCTACGCGGCGGACTCGCCGTGGCGCGCCAACGGTGACGCCATCACCGACGACCTCGGCGCGCATCCGCTGCTGGTCAGCGGCCACGTGCGGGACATCGACGGCAGCCCGCTCGCCGGCGCGACGGTGGATGTCTGGCAGAACGCGGTCAACCGCCTCTATGCCGTCCAGGACGCGGAGCAGTCACCCGACAATCTGCGCGGCCGTTTTCGCACCGACCACGACGGCGCGTTTGCGTTTCGAACCGTGCGACCTGTTGACTATCCGATCCCCGACGACGGTCCGGTCGGGAGGATGCTGCAGGCAACCGGGCGCCACGCCTGGCGGCCGGCGCACATCCACTGCATCGTCACCGCGGACGGGTTCACGCCGGTGACCACGCACGTGTTCGACGCAGCGAGCCCATATCTCGATTCTGATGTCGTGTTCGGCGTGAAGCATTCACTCGTGCACACCTTCACGCCTCATGATCCGTCGGTCGAAACCCCGCCATCGGGAGTGAGCGGGCCCTGGTACACCGTCGACCTCGACGTCCGGTTGCAGCCCGCCGGCGCGATCCCGCGCGCTTAGGCAGTCCCTTCCATCTGTTCCTGCACCCGGCGCATGCCGCGGAGCCAGCGCTCGGGGTCGTCGGTCTTGCGCTGCATCCAGGTTTCGGCGATCGGATCGGACACCACCAGGAATCGCTCCGTGCGAATCGCGTCGACGACGCTGTTGGCCACATCCTCGGGTTCCTTGATTGGTCCTGCCACCGCCGCAGCGAATTTCGGGTCAGCTGCGGCCAACATCGGCGTGCGCACACCAAGTGGCGTGACCAGCGAGACACGAATGCCTCGATGGTGATACGTGATGGACAGCCACTCGGCGAGACCGACCACGGCATGCTTGGTCGTCGCATAGGTGACGTTCCCGTGGCTGGTGAGGATTCCCGCCATCGACGCGGTGTGGACGAGGTACCCGCTCCCCCGCTCCAGCATCCCGGGAAGCACCGCGCGGACTCCGTGCACGTGCGCCATCACGTTGATTGCCCATTGCTCGTTCCAGACTTCGGCGGGGGTGGTGAGGATGTCGGCGCCGGTCGCAATCCCGGCATTGCTGTAGAGGATGTCGATCGGGCCGAGCCGCGATTCGACCTCCGCAACCATCGCGTTCACCGCCAGCTCGTCGCTCACATCGCAGGTGATGGCGATCCCGTCGACGTCGCCGGCAACCGATTCAGCATGCTCGGTGTCCCGGTCGACCACTACGACGTGCGCGCCCGAGCTCGCGAAAGCGCGGCAGGACGCCGCGCCGATACCGCTCGCACCGCCGGTCACGACCGCGACCTTCCCGGTCAGTTCGATGTCACACGCTCCGGAACGGAAACATCGGGAGGCGGTTGCAGGATGTCGTCAGCGGCAGTCAGTGCTTGACTTCCTCGGGCGTCTCGTACCATCGCATCCGCTCGCCGACCCGGCTTCGGAGGCGCCAGCCACGTGACTTGGGGGCGTCGTCGATTGCCTGTTGCAGCGCGACGATCTGGCTGCCGACATCGTGCGCCGCTCCCGGTAGCGGCTCCTGCGTCCACAGCTCCGCCACCTTGCCCGCGTTGCGCTGCACGGTGTGACAGAACCCCCAGTCCTGTCCCAGCACTACGCGCAGGCGAGGCAGGCTGATGCCCTCAACGTCGGTGTCATCGTCGGTCAGCGCATGGTCGGCGAGCAGACACAACGTGTCCCCGAGGTCCTTGCGATTGATCTCCCACACCTGGAGCTTGGTGAGCAACAGGTCGGCAAGCGTGATCGTCGGCGCGGGGCCGTCGAGACGGCCGCGCAGATCGAGCTTGTGCGACATCACCAACTCGTCGATGACGACATCGATCGACCAGCGGTTGGCGGGCTCCTGGTAATAGAGACGCGTCGCCCCATGCAGACCGTTGAAGAACTGGTCGGGCAAATACCCCTGCGTCATCAAGAGCGCCTTGAACTTGGTCGCCGCCGCAGAGCTCACCGCGAAGTCCATATCCCGATAGGAGCGCACGAATGGTCCCTCGTGCACGCTTGGGCAACGCACCCAGATCGCAAGTCCGCCGATGAGACGCGCAGAGAGTCCGAGACTCAGAGATGCCGCCGCCAGACGGCCTGCCTCTTCACGGATGTCCGAAAGAATCAGCGTCTCGCGCTCGGCCATCAAGGGTGTTCGAACTCCATCCGGACATAGTAAGGGCGGCCGGTGGTGTCACCGACCGCCCTTCCAGTCAGGGGGATGGGCCTACTCCGGCGGGAGTTCCTTGTACACGAAGCCGATGTTGATGCCCTGTCCGGCGCGGATGGCCTTGGGGATGTAGTACAGCAGCGCACCACCGACGATGAGGCCGCCGAGCCATGCCCAGATCCACCAGGCATCAGCGGGGTTGCCGGTCATCACCAGCGCCGGGAACTGGAACGCGATGTAGATGATCCCGATGAACTCCACGATCGACATCGTTCCGACGATGTAGAGCACGGGGATACCGAGGAAGTTCACGTTGGCCGGTGAACCCTTGTAGAGATCCGGTCGCCGGATTGGCAGCGCGATCGCCGCGATGCCGACGATGATCACCGCGAGCGCCCCCGCCAGCACGATGAGCCCGAGCACCAGTTGGAACTGGTTGCCGTACACGCTCCAGATCACCAGGGCGGCGATGATCACGTTGGTCAGGAGGATCGCGTTGACGGGCGAGTGAGTCCGCTCGTTGACCTTGGCGAGACTCTCCGGCATGAGCCGGTCGAACGACCAGGCGAAGAAGGAGCGGATCGGCATGAATGTGTTGGCGATCATCGAGGGCAGCGACCAGAACAGGAAGGACCCCATGATCAGGATCGTCAGGATTGGGGTGTCGAACACCAGCGAGGCCAGGAACGGGTAGAACGGCCCCGAGGGGATCTTGTAGGCGGTGCTGGCATCGTTCAGCGCGTAGACGAAGTTGTAGCCCGCGACCTTGAAGAGCAGCAACACGCCGATGACGAGGAGCACGGTGTCCCAGCTCAGCGCTCCGAACATCACGGAGAGCTGACGGCGCCGATTGGAGGCACTCTTCAACTCACCGGACATGTACACCGACCAGAAGTTCCACATCATGAAACCCTGGATCGAGAACAAGGTCGGCCAGGTCGCGTTGCCGTTGAAGAACGTCGTATGCGCTCCGGCAGCGCCCGGGGCTCCCGCGATCACGGCCGCGACATTGCCGCCGCCGAAGCTGTGGTTCAGCGCGTTGAAGTGCGAGAAGAAGTCGGTCTGGCTGCCGAGCAGCAGCACGATGAATGCAACCAGCGTGCCGGACATGGCGATGAGGAACGAGTAGTTCTGCCAGCGGAAGGTCGCCTTGGTGCCGCTGATCAGGATGAGTGTCTGCAACACCACCATGAAGAGGGATGCGCCGAGGATCCATCCGTCGTTGGTCTGGAACGAGGTGCCCCAGCTGATCAGCGTGCTGTTGTTGGCGAAGGATCCCAGCGCCACCAGCACCGGACCGAGTGCCAGGAGCGAGAAGAACTTGGCGAAGAAGGCCGCCCCCAGCAGACCTCCCATGATCATGCAGAGATTGGAGATCAGCGCTAACGGCGGCGAGAGGACTCGGCTGACCCAGACGTAGTCGCCGCCTACGCGCGGCATGCTCGCCCCGAGCAGGGCGAACATCGTGAGCACCGGTATGTTGATCGCCGCGACCAGCAGGATCACACCGGCGACGTTGGCCCCTGGGAACGCGACGATCGCGAAGAAGACCGAGTACGCGATGGTCGACCCGACCGGAGCCGAGATGACCGCGTTGAAGATCGTTGCGTCGAGCGCCGACGCTGATCGCACCAGTCCCGTGCTGTTGCGGACGAACAGTCTGCTCGCGGTTGCCATGGCGGACCCTCCGGCGGACTGGCCGCCCCCAAACTTGACACACGCGTCGAAAACCTGCAGAGTTTGAACACAATCGAACACCAGTGTCAAGAGGGTCGATGACACGGAGGGACACCTTCCGATCAAGACCCGACAGAGATGCGAGCCCGGCGGCAAGAGGAGACAGGCAAGGTGTTAGCCGTTGAGCGGCGGTTGAAGGTACTGGAACGGGTCGCAGAGGATCAAGCGATCGAGGTCAGTACGCTGGCTCGCGACTTCCAGGTCTCTGAGATGACCATCCGGCGCGACCTCCGCCGTCTTGAGCGCGACGGGTTCGTTCGGCGGACCTATGGGGGCGCCACCACGCACCTGGTGCGGACGTTCGAAGTCGGCGCCAACGCGCGCACGCTGCACCATGCTCGCGAGAAGCGCCTCATCGCCAAACGGGCGGCCGACCTCACCGTCGGGGTGCGCGCCATGTTCCTCGGCATCGGTACGACCGTCGAGCATTTCGCGCGCCTGCTTCCGGCTCGGGACGACCTCATGGTCATCACGCCGTCGCTGGCGGTGGCCAGCCTGCTCGGCACCCGCAATGTGCGGGTGATCATCGCTGGCGGCCTTGTCCGGCAGGACGAGTTGACCTGCATCGGTGCCTCCGCGGTCGAGGCGGTGCGGCGCTACAACACCGACACCGCAGTGATCGGCGCCGCCGGGCTGTCGGCGCGCCGGGGCGTCACCGAGCTCGACGATCGCGACGCGGATGTCATTCGCGGCGGTCTCGAGCGAACCGAGCGAATCATCGTGATTGCCGACGGATCAAAGTTCGGTGCGGTCACGATGAGCACCGTCGTGCCGATCGATCAGGTGTCGACGGTCGTGACCGACGTGAGCGCGGATGCCGAGGAGATCGACCGCATCACGCAAGCCGGCATCGAGGTCGTCGTGGCCGGAATCGACATGGCGGCCGCGCGCGCTGCGGAGAACGGCCGGGCCCGGCACGCCGACGTGCGGATGCCGGCATGACCCTGCTGCGACGGGTGTTTGGTGTCGACAAACCGATTATCGCCATGCTGCATCTCCCCGCCCTGCCGGGGCGGCCACGGCACGATCGTGAGGGCGGCATGCGAGTCGTGATCGAGAGCGTCGAGCACGACCTCAAGGCGCTGCAGGCGGCGGGCGTCGACGGATTTCTCTTCTGCAACGAAGCCGATCTGCCCTATCAAATCGGTGTGGGCCCGGAGATCGCCGCGGGCATGGCTGCCGTGATCGGCGAAGTGCGCGATCTCATCACGCGGCCGTTCGGCGTCGACCTCGTATGGGATCCGATGTCTTCACTCGCCGTCGCTCGCGCAACCGGTGCCTCATTCGTGCGCGAGGTGTTCACCGGCGTCTTCGAAAGTGATCTCGGGATCATGCAGCCCGATTTCGGCGCCATCGCCGCCTACCGCGAGCAGATCGGCGCCGGGTCGGTGGCGATGTTCACCAATATCACGCCGGAGTTCGCCAGTGGTCTCGGCAACCGCTCGGTTGCCGCCCGGGCGCGGAGCGCCGCGTATCTCGGTGTCGACGCCATCCTGATCAGCGGCCAGTTGACCGGGACATCCACCAACCTGGATGAGCTCGCGGAAGCCAAGGCTGCGGTGCCGAACATGCCGGTGCTTGCCAACACCGGTGTGCGTGCGGACACGGTCGATCGGATTCTCGCCGTCGCCGATGGCGTGTTCGTCGGCACCAGCCTGAAGCGCGACGGCATCACCTGGAACGCGGTCGATCCCGAGCGCGCGGACCGGTTCATGAGTGCCGTGCAGCGCGTGCGCGAAGCCGTGCCGGCGTGACGTCGACGAGAGCCTGACGTGGCCAAGACGCGCATCTACTTCGTCAGCGATCTCCATGGATCCAATGTGTGCTTCCGGAAGTTCATCAACGCCGCCAAGGTGTACGAGCCGAAGGTGCTCATCCTCGGTGGCGACGTCGCCGGCAAGGCGATCCAGTCGATCGTGCGGGCGCCGGGTGGGCGCTGGCACTGCAGGTTCATCGGGTCGGACTACGACGTTGTCGAAGGGCCTGAGCTGGTCGCCCTGGAGAAGCTCATCTCGGACCACGGCTACTACCCGTATCGCGCCGATCCCGGTGAGCTGGAGCACATGGAGGCGAACGGCGGTCTCGACGACCTCTTCCTGAAGCTGATGCGCGAACGCCTCACCGACTGGCTGGTGCTTGCGGACGAGCGTCTGCGGCCTCAGGGAATTCCGCTGTACTTCATGCTCGGCAACGACGATCCCGAGGAGCTGGGCGCGCTGCTCGACAGCGCTCCCTGGGGGACGCACGACGAGGGCAAGGTGGTGTGGCTCGATGACGAGCACGAGATGATCAGCTGCGGCTACTCGAATGTCACGCCCTGGCACACCTACCGCGAGCAGGACGAGGCACACCTGAAGACAACCATCGACGCCATGATCCCCGCGCTGGAGCACCCCGAGCGTGCCGTGTTCAATTTGCACGCACCGCCGTTTGGGACGCAGCTCGACGAGGCACCGCTGCTCGACGCGAACCTGCAGGTGCAGGCAACCCTTGGGCAGGTCCGCATGGTCCCGGTCGGCAGCACGTCGGTGTTCGACGCTGAGAAGGAATACCAACCGTTGCTCGGACTGCATGGGCACATCCACGAGTTGTCGGGTATCCGCCGGATCGGCCGCACGGTCGTCATCAACCCGGGGAGTGATTACTCGACGGGAGCGCTCAACGGCGCGCTGATCACACTCGATGGGGACAAGGTCAAGGCGCAGCAACTGGTTCGCGGCTAGTCCTCGGGTGGAGACGACCATGGCGAACACCGATGTGCTCGTGTCCGTTGATGTCGGCACATCCGGTGCGCGTGCCACCGCCTACGACACGGGAGGCGCAATGTTGCGCGAGGTGCGACGCCCGTATCCCACCGAGACGCCGCACGAAGGCTGGGCGGAGCAGGATGCCGAGCAGTGGCGTCACGCTGCGCTCTCCGCACTCGGCACGCTCATCGGCGGCCTGAAATCGCGACACACGATTCATGCGATCGGCCTGACCGGTCAGTGCCCGTCGGTGGTGCCGCTTGACAGTCGCAGCATGCCGTTGCGAGCCGGACTCATCTATCGAGACAACCGCGCGGTTGCCGAGGCGGCGGCACTGGTCGAACAATTCGGAGCCGCGGAGCTGCACGCGCTCACCGGACACGTGCCGGCGGCCTTTCACGTCGCGGCCAAGATCATGTGGATCCGCGCAAATGAACCGGAGATATTCGCCGCGACGCGTCTTTTCGTGCAGCCGACCGAGTTCCTCGCGCTGACCCTGACTGGCGAGGCGGTCACCGACTGGTCGATGGCCGCCGCAAGCGCTCTGCTCGACCTGCGCGGGCGGCACTGGGCTCCGAACCTCGTCGACGCGGTCGGCATCACCCTGGAGCAGCTGCCGGTACCCCATCCCTCCTGGCAGGTCGTCGGCGAGCTGCAGCCATCACTCATGCGGCGGTTTGGGCTCGAGCGCACCATCCCGGTTGTTGCCGGCGCGGGCGACAGCATCGCGTGCGCCTTCGGCGCCGGTGTCACAACGCCGGGACCGGTCAGCGAGATGGCTGGAAGCTCGACGTGCCTCAACTCGGTCGTGGAGGAGCCCACCCGCGACCTCGCCATCACGCACTATCCGAGCGCGGTTGGACCCACCGGCTACGTGACCGAGGTCGGCATCAACACTGCCGGTGAGGCAGTCGACTGGCTTGCGACTCTCACCTACGGCGGCCGGACCGGGCTCGTGCACGACGCCGACTACGCATTGCTCGACGACGAGGCGGGCGCGGTGCCGCCGGGATCGGACGGTCTGCTCTTCGTGCCGGTGCTCGGCGACGGCGAGCGCGACGATCCGACCCTGCGTGGCGCGATGCTCGGCCTGTCGGTGCGCCATGATCGGAAAGCACTCGCCAGAGCGGCACTCGAGGGCGTCGCGTTTGCGATTCGCGCGCACCTCGAGGACATCGGACGCGCCAGCACACCGGCGACGGAGTTGCGCGTCTCCGGACGAGCGGCATCGCTGCAGACCTGGAATCGGATCAAGGCTGACGTGCTCGGTATTCCGGTGTCGCGTGTGCCCGGCGATGCCACCACCGCCGGGGTTGCGATGCTCGCCGGACTGGGTGTGGGCATCTACCCGGATGCCGAGTCCGCCGCCACGATCGCCTGCCGGCGCGACTCTCCGATCCATCCTGATGCTGCCAACCACGACCAATACGCGCTGGTCTATCAGCGGTATCGAGAGGTTGTCGCATCGGACACCTTGCACACGGGGGGTCGGGGATGAACGTGAACCTGGGCATCAACACGTGTTTCGCGCTGAAACGCTGGCCTCGCCCGGCTGACTGGGCATCGGTGGTGCGCAACGATCTCGGCCTCGACCTGGTCGAGCTCTCGCTGGACCTCATCGAGGGCGTTGAGTCATTCGGTGGCAGCCGAGAGGCCATCGAGAGGAACCGGGCCGCGCTCGATGCCAACGGGCTGCGTGCGCATGCCACGTTCACGGGGCTCTCCGCATATTCGCTCGATCTGCTCATGCATCCGGATCCGGCGCGCCGCGAGGCTGCGCTGGCCTGGTACCGCAGCATCATCGACCTGACGGCGTCGCTCGGCGCGCGGGCCACCGGCGGCCATGTCGGGGCGATGAGCGTTCCGGACTGGCAGATTCCCGAGGTGCGCGCGGAACGCTGGGCGGGTCTGAAGCGCGATCTCGACCTGATCGCCGCGCATGCGCTCGCGGCAGGGCTCGACTACATGCTCGTCGAGAATCTTGTCGCCGTACGCGAGCCCTCCTCGATGGCGCAACTCGACGATCTCATCAATGACGGTGACGCCGACCACGTGCCGTGGCGGCTCTGCCTCGACGTCGGCCACCAGTGCGTTCCCGGGAGCGTCGGCGATGAACGCGACCCCTACGCGTGGCTGCGACATTTCGGCAGCCGTCTGGTCGAGGTCCAGCTGCAGCAGTCAGACGGGATCGCGGACCATCACTGGGCGTTCAACGACGAGCACAACGCAGTCGGTCTCATCGACGCCGGCAAAGTCCTCGACACGCTCGAAGCAGCCGGCGCGGAAACGGTTGACCTCATCTTCGAGATCATTCCCAGCTGGGAGGAGCCGGACGAGCACGTGCTCGCCGACCTCGTGCAGTCCGTCGACATCTGGCGCAGCGCAATCGGCGCGCGCGACCTGCGGCACTGACCGATGCCCGTCGTCCACGTCAATGGCATCGACCTGCACTACCGGATCTCCGGCGAGGGCGCCGAGACGCTCCTGCTCATCAACGGAGTTGGCGACGATCTCCAGGGCTGGGCCATGCAGATCGCTCCCTTTGTCGCTGCCGGTCTGCGGGTTGTCTCGTTCGACAACCGCGGCGTCGGGCGCTCGTCGCATCCGGCGGGACCGTACTCGAGCCGCACGATGGCAGCCGACACCAAGGCGCTCGCCGACGCCCTCCAGTTGCGTGCCTTTCACCTGGCCGGCGTCTCCATGGGTGGTCTGGTGGCGCAGGAGTACGCACTTGCCTATCCGCAGGACCTTCGATCCGTGGTCCTCGCGAACACCTATGCAAAACCTGATGCCTACACGCGCGCTGCCTTCGATGTCTGGGGACGCGTTGCCCTCGCCGCGGGGATGCCCGTCATGATGCAGCAGCAGGCGCCGTGGGTCTTCAGCCCGGCCTACTACGCCACGCAGCCGGTGCAGCTCGCCGCCATGCTCGAGGAGATGGAGCGGACGACGCAACCCGCCGAGTCCTTCGCCGCGCAGATCGCCGCACTGCTCACGCACGACAGTGCCACTCGCCTCGCCGGCCTGCGGACACCGGCGCTGGTGATCGCCGCCGACGACGACATCATCATCAGGTTGTCGTTGTCGCACCGGATGTATGAGGAACTCCCCCACGCCTCGTGGGCGATCGTCCCCGGTGGTCACGCGGCGTTTGTGGAGAATCCCGACCCCTGGAACAGGGCCGTCCTCGATTTCATCGATCAACACCGTACTGTGGCGCCTTGAGGAGGAAGGTATGAGCAAGAGCCTCGAACAGCGATTCGGCACCGTCAAGCCGGTGATCGCGATGTTGCACTTCCCCGGTTTGCCGGGCCGTCCGCGCCACAATCGCGAACTCGGCCGGACGCATCTCGTCGACGTCGTCGGCCGCGACCTCGAGACCCTGCAGGCAGCCGGGGTCGACGGTGTGCTCTTCTGCAATGAGAACGACATTCCGTATCAGCTCAGGGTGGGACCTGAGATTCCCGCCGCGATGGCTGCGGTGATCG
Source organism: Candidatus Dormiibacterota bacterium (assembly GCA_963748505.1). GTDB lineage: Bacteria > Chloroflexota > Dormibacteria > Aeolococcales > Aeolococcaceae > Palsa-851. Next base: position 129,708 of record CAVVJH010000005.1, on the reverse strand, counting down.
GCGAGCTTCGGGCTTCGGTGCGCGTGCCGTTCGGCGTGAACATCCTCTGGGATGCGAAAGCGAGCATCGCGGTCGCGCGCGCGACCGGTGCAACCTTCGTGCGCGAGGTCTTCACCGGCGTGTACGAGAGCGACCTCGGCATGATCACACCAGCGATCGGCGATCTCGCCGGCTACCGGACCGCGATCGGCGCTGACGACGTCGCGTTCTTCGACAACATCTCCCCGGAGTTCAGCAGCGCAATCGGCAGCCGCGGCATCGCGGAGCGCGCACGAGGTGCGGCCTTTCTCGGTGTCGACGCGATCCTCATCTCCGGACCGGCGGCGGGCGTTCCCTTTGCGATGAGCGACCTCCGAATGGCGAAGGATGCGGTGCCGCAGGTTCCTGTCTTCGCCAATACGGGTGTCTCGGCGGAGCGCCTCGACGACATCTTCGCGGTGGCCGACGGGGTCATCGTCGGTACCAGCCTCAAGGTGGATGGCGACACCTGGAGCAGCGTCGATCCCGCTCGGGCCGAACGCCTCATGGATGCGGCTCGTACCATTCGCTCGAGGAGTGCTTGATATCCGCAGGAGATCCTGAGCGATGGACTTCAGAGCCGCACGCGACTTCCTTTTCGCGCACCGCGAGGAGTACGAAATCGCCTACCGAGACTTCCGCTGGCCACAGCCGACGACGTTCAACTGGGCGCTCGACTGGTTCGACGGGATCGGGGCTGACAATGACCGGACGGGGTTGTGGATCATCGATGACGACGGCAGCGACACCAAGCTGTCGTTCGCGGAGCTGACCGCGCGGTCGAACGCGCTCGCCGCCTGGCTTCGGGATCGCGGCGTGCGACGCGGTGACCGCACCCTGCTGATGCTCGGCAACCGTACCGCGCTCTGGGAGTGCATTTTGGCGCTCACCAAGCTGGGCTCCGTGATGATCCCCTCCGCAACGCTGCTGACGCCATCGGACATCGCGGATCGGGTGCAGCGCGGGAATGTCGCGCACGTCATTGCCGAGTCGGCGCAGACCCCCAATTTCGCCGGCGTCGCGAGTGATCTCACCCGGATCGCGGTCGGTCCGCGTGTCGATGGTTGGCACCACTACGACGATTTCGCCTCGGCGGGCGGCGCGTTCACCGTCGATGGACCGACCAACGCCGCCGACCCGCTCTTTCTCTATTTCACGTCGGGAACGACGGCGCAACCGAAGCTGGTCGAGCACACCCACGTGAGCTATCCCGTCGGTCACCTCGCGACCATGTACTGGATTGGTCTCCAGCCAGGTGACGTGCACCTGAACATCTCATCGCCGGGGTGGGCAAAGCACGCCTGGAGCAACGTGTTCGCGCCCTGGAACGCCGAGGCCACCGTGCTGATTCTCAACGCGGCGCGCTTCTCCGCGCGCCGCCTTCTGGATACGCTGGCGCGCTGCTCAGTGACCAGTCTCTGTGCGCCACCCACCGTCTGGCGGATGCTCATCCAGGAGGACCTGACCGCGTGGCGCCCGCCGCTTCGCGAAGTGCTCAGCGCCGGTGAGCCGCTGAATCCCGAGGTCATCGAACAGGTGCGGCGCGCCTGGGGCCTCACCATTCGCGACGGCTACGGACAGACCGAGACCACGGCGCAGATCGGCAATACGCCGGGGCAGGTGCTGAAGCCCGGCTCGATGGGGCGCCCGCTTCCCGGCTACGTCATCGACCTCATCGATCCCGCCAGCGGCGCCCACAGTGACACCGGCGAGATCTGCATCGATCTCGCGCATCGGCCGCTCGGCCTCATGGTCGGATACCGCGACGATCCCGAGCAAACCGCTGACGTGATGCGCGACGGCTTCTATCACACAGGTGATGTGGCCTCGCGCGACGGCGACGGCTACATCACCTACGTCGGCCGGTCCGACGACGTGTTCAAGTCTTCGGACTATCGCATCTCCCCGTTCGAGCTCGAGAGCGTGCTCATCGAGCACCCCGCGGTTGCCGAAGCAGCCGTCGTGCCGTCGCCGGATCCGCTGCGACTCTCGGTGCCGAAAGCCTTTGTTGCAGTCGGTGCCGGGCACGCGCCGTCGGCAGAGGTCGCGCGCTCGATCTTCCTGCATTCGCAGACCAACCTGGCGGCGTACAAACGCATTCGCAGGCTGGAGTTCTCCGAGCTGCCGAAAACCATCTCCGGCAAGATCCGTCGCGTTGACCTCCGCGCGAAGGAGCAGGAATTGCGCGATCAGACGCGCCATCACCCGCGCGGACAACGAGTACTGGGAAGAGGATTTCCCCGAACTGCACGCCGCGCGCCAGCCCTGACCACATGGCTGTCGACAGATGTAGAAGCGGTACAGGCCCTGTGCGATGCAACACGGCTTCTCGGCGCCTTCGCGTTCGATGACGAAATCGACGGTGACGGCGATGCTGCCGTCCGTGGCGCTTTCGACTGACACCAGCGTCGCCCCCGCAGGGTTCCGCGGGCCGACCGGGACAGGCGAGGTGAAGCGCACCTTGTTGAGCCCGTAATCCATCCCGAGCTTCACGCCGTCGACATGAAGAATCTCGCTCCACATCGGCACGATCAACGACAGCGTGAGGAACCCGTGCGCGATCGGCGTGCCGAACGGTCCAGATGCTGCGCGGTCGGCATCAACGTGGATCCACTGGTGATCGTCGGTGGCGTCCGCGAAGGTGTTGACCTGGTGCTGCGTGATCTCCCGCCATGCGCTGTACCCGAGGTGCTCCCCCGTCAGCGCCGTCAGCTCGTCGATGCTGTGCACGGTCGTGGTCACGGTGCTCTCCTCACGTTTGGGTCCGCAACTGGGACTTCAAAAGAAAACCTTACCGGATGCGGTGTGCGGGAGCGAATCGACAAACACAGTCGACCGCGGGATCTTGTAACCCGCGATCCGGCTCTTGAGATAGGTCACCAGTTCGTCCTCCGAAACTGCGCTGTTCGGCAGCAGCACGACGAAGGCCTTGCCCACTTCTCCCCAGGTGGTGTCGGAAACACCGATCACGGCAGCCTCAGCGACCATCTCGTGGTCAGACAGCACCTTCTCGACCTCCGCCGGGTAGACGTTCTCGCCACCGGAGATGTAGACGTCCTTCATCCGGTCCACGATGGTGATGAGGCCACGTTCGTCGGCGACGGCGACGTCGCCGGAGCGAAACCAGCGTCCATCGACAAAGGCCTGGTCGGTCGCATCGGGAAGGCGCCAGTAGCCCTGCATCACGTTCGGCCCCCTGATGACGACCTCACCGGGCTCATGCGAATCGGCGTCCGACAGGTCACCTCTGACGATGCGGACGTCAGTGAAGAAATGTGCGACGCCGGCGGCACCGACCGTCTCGTGACTTCATGCTCGGATCGACCATGAGCGCTCCGGGGTGCGGTCTCGGTCATGCCGTAGCCCTGCACGAAGGAGAGACCTCGCTCGTGATATCTGGTGATGAGCGATCTCGGCACCGGAGCACCGCCGCACAGGAGCAGCCGGAGCGAGGACAGGTCCGCCGTTGCCCATCGCGTCGATTCGGCCAGCGCCGCGAACATTGTGGGCACACCGAAGAGCAGCGTGACGCGCTGCGCTCGATGGTGTCGATGACCGACGCCGCGTCGAACCTCGGCTCGATCAGGAGCTGACCCCCTTTCAGCAGCGTCGGCAGGCAGGTCATGTTGAGCGCCGCAGTGTGGAACATCGGCGCCGTCACCAGGGTGACCTCGTCGCTGCGAAGGTCCACGTCGACGAGGACGTTCAGACAGTTCCACACGATGTTCTGGTGGGTGAGGACGGCACCCTTGGGCCGCCCGGTCGTCCCGGACGTGTACATCATCATGCACGGGTCGTCCTGGGTGACCTCCATGTCAACCCGAGCGGGCGTCGCAGCGGCGAGGGCTGCGGCATAGTCCAGCGCGCCGGGATGCTCGCCATCGACCGCGATCAGCCGCGGCCCTGTTGCCGTGATGAGCCCGTCCAGAACCGCTGCGCTGCCGCCACCGAAGACCAGCACCGCGCTGCCCGAATCGACAAGATGTACTCAATTTCCTCGGGCGAGAGCCGCGCGTTGAGGGGGACGAAGATCGCCCCGAGCATTGCGGTGGCGAACAGAGTCTCCAGGAACGCCGGATGGTTGGTGCCGAGGTACGCCACCCGGGATCCGCGCTCGGTACCGCAGTCATGCATCACGCCGGCGAATTGCGAGACGCGATCAGCGAGCTCGCCGTACGTGGTCACATGGGACTGAAACGTCAACGCCGGGCGCAGCGCCGCCTTCCGCGCCGCGCGCGCGGGCCACGATCCGATGCCCGAGGCCGGAACCATCTCAGCCCAGCCCAAGCAAGGCGATCGCATTCTGCTTGAGGATTCGAGGACGGACCTCGGGCTTGATGTCGAGCGCTTCGAAGTCCCCCAGCCATCGATCTGGCGTGAGCAGCGGAAAATCCGAGCCGAACAGCACCTTGTCCTTCAGCAGCGTGTTGGCGTACTGGATCAGCTGCGGCGGAAAGTATTTCGGTGACCAGCCCGACAGGTCGATGTAGACGTTGGGCTTGTGCGCGCCACCGCCAGCGCCTCGTCCTGCCACGGAAAGGAGGGATGCGCCATGACGATGGGCAGATCGGGGAAGTCGACCGCGACGTCATCGAGGTGCATGGGATTCGAGTACTTCAAGCGGATGCCGCCGCCACCGCGCACGCGAGCCCGATGCCCGTTTGACCCGTGTGGAAGAGCGCCGGCACGCGCAGACTTTCTCGATGACTTCGTACAAGCGGATAGGCAAGGCGGTCGTTGGGGTAGAATCCCTGCAGGCTCGGGTGAAACTTGAATCCGCGAACGCCGAAGTCCTCGACCAGCCGCCGTGCCTCGCGGACTCCCTCGGGACCTTTCGCGGGATCGATGCTCGCAAAGGGGATCAGAACGTATCCGAAATCGCCGCAGCGGTCTCAGCGACCTCCTGGCTCGATATCGCGGGGTGCCCGGTCGCAGCTTCAGCGTCGACCGTGAAGATGACCGCCGCCATATGCCGCTCGCGGTAGTACGCGGCGATCTCCGGAATCGTCGGCACCCTTTCCCGCAGCACCGAAATGTGCGATGGCTCCTTCGCGAAGATGCTGCGGCAAGGATGGATGCCCGCTTGCCGACACTTCCGCATGCACATGGACATCGATGGCGACCAGTGCGTCGACGTCCATCATCGGCAGGCTCAGTCGCGAGTGAGGATGACCACCGGGATCACGCGCTCGGTGCGCTGTTGGTACTGGTCGTAGGCGGGCCAGACCTCGGTCATGATCTTCCACAGCTCGGGCTTCTCCGCATCAGTCGCGGTGCGCGCGTGCGCCATGAATCGATCTCCTTTCACCTGCACGTGCACCTCCGGATTGGCCGTGAGATTCGAGTACCACGCCGGCGCTTTGGGGGAGCCACCTTGGGATCCGACGATCAGATACTCGTTGCCGTGGGTGCCGAAGATCAGCGGCGTGCTCCGCTGCTCACCGGACCGACGTCCCGTCGTGGTGAGGATGAGGATCGGCGCATTCCGCCAGATGTAGCCCTCCTCGCCATTGGTCGCGACGTATCGATCAACGTGCTCCTTGCCGTACAACATCTGTGTCCACTCCTGGAGGTGCCACACCGATCAGGGCGCGAAGGGAAGCCTTTCGAGTGTAATTTACTCGTGCGCTCAGAACATCCGCTTCCCTGCACGCCCGCGACGACCGAGCCGGTCTGACCGTGGCTGTGGGCAGGATCGGAGGTCTGATCGATCGAGCGGGTCCACTGGCGGTGGCGGTCGCGGCGGCGATGTGGGCGACGGATCCGTACTTTCGCCCTGAGCTCGTCAAGCAGCTCACCGCGAGCCAGATCGTCTTCGTCGAGTCACTGCTCATCGCGCTGTGTTTCCTTCCGTTCGCCGGCCGCATCCGTCGCGAGCTGCACCACCTGAGCCTTCGCCAGTGGATCGCCATGGGCATCATCGCGCTCGGTGCGCAGGCCTTCGCCACCGTGCTGTTCACGCAAGCGCTGAGCTACGCGTTCCCTGCGCACGCGGCTCCCGATTTCAACGTCGAGAGTGAGGTCTATCTGCTCTATCTGTTGCAGCCGGTGTTCGGCATCGCCATGGCGCGCATCTTTCTCAAGGAGCGGCGTAAGCCGTACTTCTGGCCCCTGGCCGCATGCGCGATCGTGGGCGTGTATCTCATCGTGTTTCCCCAAAACCCTCTCGGGCCGTTCTCATCGGTGCAGCACGGCCAGTTCGTCGCGGCGCTGCTGATTCTCGCCGCAGTGATCCTCTGGGCCTCGGGAACGGTGTTCGGGCGATACAGCCTGTCCAACGTCTCGTTCGTCACCACAGCGGCGATGCGTTTCACGCTCGCATTGCCGGTGCTCTTGATCCTCATGATCACCGGCGTCGGCGGCGGGCGGCTCGGCGACTATTCGATACAGCAGGCTCCGAGTTTCATCGGCATCGCGCTTGTCCCCGGACTGCTCGCGATGCTGCTGTACTACCGGGCGCTCTCCAGCACGCCGGCATCGATGGCGTCGATCGCCGAGCTCGGGTATCCGTGCACGTTGTTCCTGGTCTTCTCACTTCCCGCACCGGTTGGGCTTGGGTTGCCGTTCTACGGGATCGAGATCGTCGGAGCGATCGTGCTCGTGGCGGTGGTCACGACTCTCAATCTGCTGAAGCATCGCGACGTGGTTGCGTTGCCCCAGCGCACCGACGCCGCCCTGCCCGCTGAAGTCAGGACCTGAGGGGACGTGCCGCCCTCGTTGTGGATCGTGGTGCTCGTCAAGGATTTCAGTACCGCGAAGAACCGGCTCGCACCGGCGCTGGAGCCGAATGCGCGTCGACAGCTTGCGGAGATGACCGCGGGTCGCGCGCTGGCCGCGGCGCTCGAGGTTGCTCCGGTGCTCGCCGTGTGCGGTTCGCCGGAAGCCGCTGCTCTTGCTCGAGGGCTCGGCGCCGCATTCGTCGTCGAGCCGGCGCCGCAAGGCCAGAATCCGGCCGCGATGGTCGGGCTCGCCGAGGTGTCGCAGCGCGGCGCCGACTCGGCACTGCTGCTCAGCTCCGACCTCCCGCTGGTCGACGCGGCGGCCATCCGACGCTTGCTCGCCCGCGCCGACTCCGACGGCAGCCTGGTGATCGCCGCCGCGGCCGATGGTCGGCTGGGAACCAACGCCTTGTATTTGCGACCACCCGAGGGATTTCCCCTGCATTTCGGCCAGGACTCGCTGCCCAAGTTCGCGGAGCAGGCCCGGCTGCTCGGGCGCCGTTTTGTGATCCACGAGGATCCCGGCCTGGCGCTCGATCTCGACGAGCCGTCTGACCTCGCCGCCTGGCGCGCGCTGGAGCCGAGCACGTGACCGTTGCGCTGCGCGCCGTGGAGGGGCTCCCCGAGATCCGCCCGGGTGACGACCTCGCCGGCCTCATCGTCGAGCGTTCCGGTCCCCTGAGCCCGGGCGACGTCGTCGTCGTGGCCCAGAAGGTGGTGTCCAAAGCCGAAGGCAGGCTGCGCAGCCTCGCCGATGTCTCACCCTCGCTCGAGGCCGTCACGATGGCGCAGCGACTGGACGCAGACCCGCGACTCGTCCAGGTGATCCTCGACGAGAGCACGCGCGTCGTGCGCGACGACCGGGTGCTGATCGTCGAGACCCACGAGGGATTCGTGTGCGCGAACGCAGGTGTCGACAAATCGAACGTCGACGGCGAGGATGCCGTCAGCCTCCTGCCGGTGGACTGCGACGCCAGCGCCGAGTCACTACGTGAGCGGATCGCAGCCCTGTCCGGCGTCGACGTGGGGATCGTGATCAGCGACACCTTTGGACGCGCCTGGCGCATGGGATTGGTCAACGTTGCGCTGGGTGTCGCCGGGATACCCGCCATGCTCGACTACCGAGGCCGGCCCGACGACTTCGGGATGCCGCTGCAGGCGACTGTGGTCGCGATGGCCGACGAGCTTGCATCTGCGGCGGAGCTGCTCATGGGCAAGACCAAACGGGTGCCGGTGGTGATCGTCAGCGGGCTCGAGGAGTCCGGGGCGCCGCACGGTACGGGTCAGGAGTTGGTTCGTCCGTCGGAGCTGGACCTCTTCCGTTGAGAGTTGCGCTGCTATCAGGTGGAACCGGCGGCGCCAGGCTGGCCTCGGGTCTGGCTGCGACGCTCGCGCCCAGGGACCTCATGATCGTCGCGAACACGGCCGACGACGATGAGTTCTGGGGGCTGCTCGTATCACCCGACGTGGACGCGATCCTCTACCGGCTCGCGGATGTGTTCAACCATGCCACCGGTTTCGGAGTACGCGACGACACCTTCGCCGCGCAGACGATGCTCGGCAGTCTCGGAGAACAGACGTGGTTTCAGCTTGGCGATCGCGATATCGGCGTGCATCTGCTCCGGTCGACGCTGCTCCATCAGGGATTGCGGTTGACCGAAGCCGTGGCAGAGCTGGCTCGTCGCTTCGGGATTCAGGTTGCGGTGATTCCGATGAGCGACCACCCCATCCGCACCCGAGTGCTCACCGCCTCCGGCGAGCTCGGCATGCAGGAGTGGTTCGTGGGACAGCGGTGTGAACCGGCGGTGCGGGAACTGCGCCTGGCGGGCCTTGCAGCCGCTCGCCCCTCACCTGAGGCGGTGATGGCGGTGACCAGCGCGGAGGCGGTGATCATCGGTCCGTCGAACCCGCTCCTGAGCGTTGATCCCATTCTCGCCGTGCTCGGGGATCACCTTGACCGTGAGCGCGTCACGGTGGTGTCGCCGATTGTCGGTGGGCGTTCGCTGAAGGGTCCGACCGCCTCCATGCTGCAGCAGATGGGCGAGGAGGCGACTGCGCTCGGCATCGCGAAACACTATGCCGGGGTGGCCTCCACGATCGTGATCGACCGCAGCGACATCGCGCTGCTGGAGCCCATCCGCGCGCTCGGCATGCATGCGATCGTCGACGACATCGTGATGGGCGACGCCGCCGGCGAGCAACGCCTGGCAGTGTCGCTGCTCCAGGCTTTAGAGTTGGCCGATGGCGCATGAAGCCGCTCTCGAATTTCTCCGTCGTCACCATCGATTGGTCCTGGCCACGTATCGCAGGGATGGTCAGGTGCAGATGTCCCCGGTGCTCGCATCCGTCGATGACCAATCGCGCGTCGTCATCAGCACCCGGCAGGGCGCGATGAAGACCCTGAACGTCCGGCGCAACCCGCGAGCCGGTATGTGCGCCCTGAACGAGGGCTTCTATGGCGAGTGGTACAGCCTCGAGGGCGCGGTCGAGGTCATCGAGCTGCCCGAGGCGATGGAGATACTCGTCGATTACTACAAGCAGGTGTCCGGCGAGCATCCCGACTGGCAGGAATACCGCGAGGCGATGGTGAGCGAACGACGTGTCGCGCTCCGGATCACCGTCGACCGTAGCGGACCGACCAAGCTGGGTTAGCCGGCGGTCGCGCTCCTGAGGCGCGGCAGGACTTCGCGCGAGTAGAGCTCGAGAAATCGACGCTGATCAGTTCCGGGTGCGTGAAAGATCAGGTGCGAGAAGCCGAGCTCGAGATAGGGACGGATGCGCTCGACGTGCTCGTCCGGGTCTGTGGAGACAATCCAGCGGCCCGCCGCACGCTCGGTGGACAGCGCGTCCGCGAGCCGCTCCATCTCCACTGCGTCTTCGACGCCGGTTTTCTCGTCGGCTGACAGGGCGAGTGCGGCCCAGTGGCGTGTGTCCTCGCGAGCTTGGACGAGGTCGCTGTCGAACGAGACCTTCATCTCGATGGCAAGGTCAAGGTCGGCCGGATCGCGCCCGGCTGCGGCAGCGCCTTCTCTGAGGGCCGGCAACAGGGTGTCCGCATACAACTCCATTCCCTTGCCGCTGGTGCAGATCAGCCCGTCCGCGACCCGTCCCGCCAGGCGCGCCGCCGACGGCCCGGCGGCAGCGATGTACAGGGGAATCGGTGTCTCCGGGCGGTCGTAGATCGTGGCGTTGCGAGTGCGGTAGTAGGTACCGTCGTAGGTCACGCGGTCTGTGGTCCACAGCGTCCGATCAGCTCGACCGCCTCTTTCAGCCTCGCGAAGCGCTCTTTCGTCTCAGGCCATGCCACGCCCACCGGCGCCTCGTTCATCGATTCGCCGGTGCCGACCCCCAGCCAGAAACGGCCGGGGAACATGGATCCGAGCGTCCCCATGGCCTGCGCGACCACGGCCGGGTGGTAGCGGAAGGTGGGCGTCAGCACACTGGTGCCGAGCGCGATACGCCGGGTTGCCTGACCCGCGGCGCCGAGCCACGCCAGTGAAAACGGCGCATGACCGCCGGTGTGGCGCCACGGCTGGAAGTGGTCGCTGATCGCCGCGGTGTCAAAGCCGCACCGCTCGGCGGTGATCGTGAAATCAAGCAGGTCGGAAGGGCCGAACTGCTCAGCCGACACCTTGTATCCGAAGCGGACCCTGTGAGTCACCGCGGCATTTTCCCACGTCATGGCGTGCAGCCCGTGCACGCAACCTGCTTACGACGCGGCGATTGCGCTCTCGCGTTTCGATGCGTCATTTGCCTCGCCGCCGGCCACCAGCCGGCGCGCCGACGCGACCTTGGCGATCAGGGCCTCAGGAGCAAAAGGCTTGCCGAGGTACTCGCACTCGAGGTCGTAGGCTCGGTTCAAGACCTCGGCGCTGTCGAGCAGGCCGGTCATGACCACCACGGGCATCGCTCGATGTTCCGCGCTCCCGCGCACGTGGCTGATCAGATCCCAGCCGTCTCCGTCGGGCATGCCGATGTCGATGATCATCACATCGGTCCGCTTCGAGAGCTCGGCCATCGCTTCCCTGATGGTCGGCACCAGGATCGCGCGCAGCCCGTCCCGCTCCAGGATGCGGCACGCTGTCGCGCCGACGGCGGCATCGTCGTCAACCACGATGACGCGCCCCGACGGCGCGCGAGTAGGCATGGCTTCGATTGGTGCTGTGAGAGGAAACAATGCACCGCCGCCTGCGGGTGCCACGGCCAGTGCCGCCGCAATGTCGTCGGCGTCCATCGGGCGCGCGTAGTAATAGCCCTGCGCGAGCTCGTAGCCTGCGGCGCGAAGATGCTGTGCCTGGTCAGCGCGCTCCACGCCCTCGATGATGGTGCGCAGTTGCAGTGCGCCGACCATGGCGACGACGGCCTGGAGCAGGCTGCTTGCCACATGGCCGTCCGGAACATGATCCACCAGCGACTTGTCGATCTTCACGACGTCGACGGGCAGCCGGCGCAACCGCGCCAGCGATGAGGCGCCCACCCCGAAATCGTCGATGGCCATGCCCACGCCGAGCGCCTTGAGGCGCCCGAGGATGCGGATCGCGCTGTCCATGTCGTCCATGACCGCTGTCTCAGTGACTTCCAGGATCAGCGATTCCGGTTTGATGCCGGCGGTGCGAATCGCCTCGGCGATGAGGTCCACCAGGTCGTCCGAATACAACTGACGCGGCGAGACGTTGACACTCATCGTGATGGCTGCGGCGACGCCGTACTCTCGCTGCCAGGCGGCAAGACGCTGGCATGCTTCGTTGAGAATTCGTGCACCGATGGGAATGATGAGTTCGGTGCGCTCGGCGATCGGGATGAACACGGCCGGAGAGATCACGTCACCGTCAGGATGCCGCCAGCGCGCGAGCGCTTCCACCGAAACCATACGGCCGTTGTCGAGCCGGACGATCGGCTGATACTGCACGAGCAGATCGCCGGTGAGCCACGCGGTTCGCAGTCCCGTCTCGACGCGCACGCGCTCGGCGACCGCGCTGTGCATGAACGGCTTGTAGAGCGCGTACCCGTTACCGCCGGCACCCTTGGCGGAGTACATGGCCAGGTCAGCGTTGCGGAGCAGCTCGTCGGCGGTGTCACCCGCGCCGCCGGTGGCGATGCCGATGCTCGCGGCGATACCCACGGTTGTGTTCTTGAGGACGATGGGAAGTTCAAGAGCGGCGAGGACGCGCCGCGCCAGCGTGCTCGCGTGATCCGTCGGTCCCTGGGCGAGCAGGACGGCGAATTCGTCGCCGCCGAGGCGCGCAACCGAGTCCACGTCGCGGACACTCGAGACCACGCGCTGCGCAACCTGCATCAGCACCTGGTCGCCGGTGCTGTGACCAAAGGTGTCGTTGACCTCTTTGAAGCCGTCGAGGTCGAGCATCATCAAGGTCAGGGTCTGCCCCGATGACCCAATCGATGCCAGCTCGCGCTCGAGACGCCGCTGCAACAGCGTTCGATTGGGGAGACCGGTCAGCGAGTCATGGGAGGCCTGATGCGCGAGCGCACGGCCGAGGCTGAGGTTCATGTAGAGCGCGAGATACATCCGGATGAGCGTCAGGCCTACCAGGGCAAGCATCACCCAGACGAACACATTGGACAGCGCCGGCTCATCGGATCGCAGCGCGACAGCAAGTGCGCATGCAACCGCCACCGGGAATATCGGCACCCACAGCCCGGTGCGGCTGGTGGGAAGGCTCGCGAGCAACACCTCGGTCTGCCTGCGGAAGCAGATGACCCACAGGGCTGCGACCCCAAGGCACAGTAGTCCAGCGATCCACCCGTTCGCGAACACCGAACCCGGGACCTTGATGCCCAGTCCGACCTGGTGGCTCAACTCGCTGTCCGCCACGCCCACACCGAGGATCGCCGCGGCGATCAGCAGTCCCACCGGACGCGACCGCGCGCCGACCCGCGCCACCACGGTCAGCACCAGGGTGATGACGACGATGTCGGTGACCGGTTGTGCGAGGTTGAACACGTTCACCAGAACCGAGTCCGGCGCATTGACGATGCGCTCGTACCCCGTCGCGAGACCGACCATGAGTAGTCCGCCCCCCAGAAGGAGGCCGTCGCAGAACGCGACCGTGACAGCGGTGCGCGACGAGACGACCCGCATGTAAATCAGGGCGGCACACACACCGACTGGGAGCTGCGCGAGAAACAGGACGTTGGAGATGGTCAGTGCTGACGCGTGATGCACGGCCAGCGCGTTCCAGTCGGAGAAGGCCTCGATGAGTCCGTACGCGCTCCATCCGAGCCATGACAAGCGCCGCCTGCCACGCGATCGGACCGCTGCAATCAATGCAAGACCGGCGACGAGGAGCCCCGACGCGACCTCGGCGATATTGTGGCTGCGATCCTCGAACTGATTGCCCCCGAGTCCGAGCAGCGACGCTGACACGAAGACGACGATCAGGACCGCGACCGCTGTCGTGAAAGCGATAAACGGCCGGCGCAATGACACGATCGTCAGCTCGAGTGAGCCTTCGACCCGACACCATGGAGAGTCACGGGTCGAAGTCTCCTTTGGTCGACGCGAATCGGCCGCCCGACCTGATGCAACGAGATGCTCCCGCGGCAGCACGGGAGAGACGCCCTTTCGGAACCCAATCTGCGGTGCGTCCGAGTACCCGTCTGTTTCACAGCGTACATACCACCTGCGCTCAGCGCCACTCGTTCAACACTGTGACAAGCGTCACGCTCCCGTCCGCAATCACTGGCCGTGGGAAAGGGTTTTTCGTGTCAGGCGCGTATCGGACCGCAGAATTTCGCTTGTTAGACTGAATCAGTGGCGAAATGGGTAGTGCTCCACCTGAATGCCGACGACGCGTCGACATACATCAACGTGGATGCGGTGACCCAGGTCCGCCAGGTCTCCGCCGGGAGCACGCGGATCTTCTTCATGGACGGCACCGACGTCTCCGTGCGTGAGGACGCCCCGATTGTGATCGCCGCTTTCCGTCGCAACTCCATTTAGCACGCCCGTTTGACACCGGCCGCACTGCCTTCACGCCCAGCATCCTCACGCGCACCCGATTGACTATGTAGAGTGAGGCGTCGTCTCGCAATCGATGCGCAGGCTCTTGGTATGGGGAGGCTCTGGGGTGGGGGATTCGAAGCGGGTGAGCAGGTGGCTCGCCATCCTCGGTGCGGCCATGGTGGCCTGCCCGGCAGTCGCGCTGGCGGACCCGTCGACACCGGCGACCGCGACCGCCCCCGTCTTCAGCAACGCCGCGGTCAGCGGCGGCGGCTTCATCAGCGTGCTCGCGGCGGCGCCCAGCGGCACTTTGATCGCGGGCGGTGACACGCAAGGCTTCTTCCGATCCGTCGACGGTGGTGTGACCTGGACACCGCAGGACTCCAGCCTGCCGATGACCGCGTACAACGTCGCGGCGCTGCTCCCTCTGAATACCGCCTGGTACGCGGCCGTGGGCGGCGGCGGCAGTGGCGGGGTCGCACGCTCGACTGACGACGGTCAAACCTGGACGGCGGCGACGCACACCAAGAGCAGCGGATCGCCACCGACGTTCGACGGCGGCAATCTTCCCGGCGAGACGGGGCACCCTCGGGCGACCGGCAATCTGCTCGCGTCCGACGGTTCGTATCTGTACGCAGCGTCGTTCGGCCACGGTCTCGAGCGCTGGTCGCTCCAGTCGGCAAGCCTCGGTGCGGGCTGGCAATGCGTGGCCTTGTGCACGTCGTTCTTCAACTCGCTGGCGCTCGACGGCCATGGCGATGCATACGTATCGGTCATCGCCAAGACGGGGCAGAGCAAGGGCGTGTATGAGGTACTCGGTCTCGCTCCGGGCGCGAGGACGAAGGCGATCAGCTCCAGGAAGGGCGTGTCGACGGGCGTGCAGGAGATGATCGTGCTGGGCTCGCGTCTCTACGTCGCGGGGGCGAGCGGGATCGGGTACTGGAGCGCCGGCACGTGGTTCTCACTGGACCCGTCGCCGCACTGGTACACGCTCACCGGATACGAGACGGTCCCCGGGAGCGCGCCGGTCGACGTGCTCTATGCCGCGACCGACGCCGGACGCGGCGTCAATGATGTCGAGCGCCTCGCAGTCGCCGGCACGTCGGTTGGCATCACGGGACTCGTGCCCAACGGCAGCGTTGGCTCGACGATCTACGGCACATCGATACCGTGGTGGGAGGCGACCCAAGCTGGTACGGCCGGCCAGGATACCGGGCCGGAGTCCATGATCGGCGGCTGTCCCTCGTCGAGCAGCACGCTGTGTGCCGCCACCACGCTTGACGATTACGTCGGCTCGAGCATCCTGATGCGCAGCAGAAGCGGATCCGGGCCAGACGCGTTGCTGGTGGCGGGAAGATCCGGTGTCTGGAACTACGCGCCGTCATCGTCACCCGAGTGGCTCCCCGCCGTGCAGGGTCTCGATGCGACCTTCGACCTCGGTATCGCGGTCGACCCGGCCAACAGCGCGAATGTCGCTGCGGCGGACTCGGACTGGAGCGTCCTCGCCTCGACCGACGATTTTCGAACGGTCGACGATGCGGTGCTGCCGCCGCTGTTCACGCCGTCCAGCGGTTCGGCGTACGCGCTCACCTGGGATACGAGTGTCTCGCCGTCCGCACTCATCGTGGCCGGCGGCAGCCAGGCCACGAACGCGCTGGGATCGCTGTGGTACGACGCGGCATGGGCGACCGGTGAGCCCTTCAGCTCGATGCCGCTGCCCGCGGGTGTCTCGACCCGGCCGATCGCACTGACAGTGAACGCCACCGGGCAGGGCACGTACGTCCTCGTGGCCGCCTTTCAAAACGCGGGCGTCTACGCGTTCACCGGCTCGGCGACGGTAGGAAGCTGGACGATGATCCCGGCCGGACCAGGCGGTGCGCCGTCGGTGTCACCCAAGGACCCGCACGGCGTCAGCCTCACCTGGGCGGTCGACGGCAGCGCGCTCTTCATGTACGACACGGGCACGCACGGGCTGTGGTCTTCAGCCTGGGATGGGAGCTCCTTCGCGTCGTGGGTCGGCGTCTACGCCGACAGGACGGCGACGCCGGGCCGCGGCTGGACAGTCGCGGATCCGAGCAGCCCTTCAGTGGTCTGGGTATCGAACACCAACGGCCTCGGCTTCATCGACACCGCCCTCTGCAGCACCGGCTGCACCCCGAACTGGGTCACCAGCGCCATGGGGGGCCCGCTGGCCGCTTCCAGGAGCGCGAGCGGCGACCGGGTGGACATGGCGGGAGCCGGCGCGTCGCCGTCGTTCACCGAGGTACAGGTGACCGGATGCGCCATCGCGTGTCCGGCGGTCGCAGGATTTGCGGATCCCTACTACGCGGACGTGGCAAGAAACCCCGCCGCCCTCGCTGCCGGCAGTGACGGGACCGTGTACGTCGCCACGTTGGGCAACGGCATCGCAGTCGCCTCCGCTCCCTAGCCGGGCGCCGTGTGACAGCATGAGTTCGCTCGTGACCATGCCGAACCAGGTGAGCGCCAGTGCTTGAGCCCGCCGTCGTCGAACGTCTGCGCGCGGCCGTCGGCGACGACGGGATCATCACCGCTGCCCCCGCGTTGAGCACCTACGCGTGCGACGGGCTGACCGGCCGCCGCGTGTCGCCCGCCGTGGTGGTGTTGCCGATGACCACCGAGCAGGTCGCGGAAGTGGTCCGCACCTGCAGCGAGGCGACGATCCCTTTTGTGGCTCGCGGCGCGGGAACCGGGCTATCGGGCGGAGCGCTGCCGGTGGCCGACGGGGTCGTGATCGGCCTGAGCCGGATGCGCTCGATCTTGAACATCGACATCGACAACCAGCAGGTGACCGTGCAGCCGGGGGTCACCAACCTCGAGGTCAGCAAAGCAACCCGTCCGCTGGGATATTTCTATGCGCCCGACCCGTCGTCGCAGCAGGTGTGCACCATCGGCGGCAACGTCGCCGAGAATTCCGGCGGCGCCCACTGTCTGAAATACGGGTTCACGACGCACCACGTCCTCGGTGCCACCTTCGTCACTGCCGACGGGCGGATCGCACACCTGGGCGGCGTGCGTGACGCGGCGGGGTACGACCTGCTGGGCATGGTGATCGGCAGTGAGGGAACGCTCGGTATCGTCACCGAGGTGGTGTTGCGCCTGGTGCGCGTGCCCGAGTCCACTGAAACGGTGCTCGCGGCGTTCTCGACCATGGGCGACGCCGGCGAGGCCGTGTCACGGATCATCGCCGCGGGCATCACCCCGGCCGCCATCGAGATGATGGATCGGCTGGCGATCGAGGCATGTGAGCAGATCGTCCATGCGGGCTACCCTGATTGCGGAGCCGCGCTGATCGTCGAGCTCGACGGCCCTCGCGTTGAAGCCGAGGAATTTCTCGCGCAGGTCATCGACATCTGCCGGGCGAGCGGCGCAGCCGAGATGCGCGTTGCAGCAAGCGACGCCGAGCGCGCACTCATCTGGAAGGCGCGCAAAGCCGCGTTCGCGTCGATGGGACGCATCAGCCCGAACTACTACGTGCAGGACGGTGTCATCCCGCGCACGCGTCTCCGCGCCGTGCTCGAGGAAATCAGTGCGCTCTCGACCGAGTACGGCGTGCGCGTCGCCAACGTTTTTCACGCGGGCGACGGCAATCTGCATCCCTTGGTGCTGTTTGACGACGCCGAGCCCGGAGCAGGGGAACGTGCGCTGAAGGTGGCCGGGCTGATCCTCGAGTCGTGCATCGCCGCGGGTGGATCGATCACCGGCGAACACGGTGTCGGCGCTGACAAAGCGTGCTACATGCCGAAAATGTTCAGCCCCAGCTCAATCGATGTCATGGGGCGCGTTCGCGACGCCTTCGATGCGGCTGATCTGTGCAATCCCGGTAAGGCGCTGCCGACACCACGGCTCTGTGGCGAAGTGCCGGGAATGTATCGGCCCCACGCGCTCGAGCTTGCGGGCCTCGCGGAACGGCTGTGATGGTCGCGGCAGCGCAGGATCTGCAGGTATTCAGCGACATCGTGGGCGCGACCAACGTTCGCGAGGCGACCGCGCACGACCAGGTGTCAGGGGTGCTGCCGCGGCTGGTGGTCTCGCCTCGCGATGAGGCAGAGGTGGCGGCGGTCCTCGAGGCCGCGACTGCGCATCACGTTGCCGTCGCCGTCCGCGGCGGGGGCACCAAGCTCGACTGGGGATCGCCGCCGGAGCGCTGCGACGTCGTGGTGTCGACCACGCGCATCGCGGGAATCGTCGATCACGAGCCGGCGGACCTGGTGTGCGTGGTTCGCGCCGGCACCACCCTGGTACGCCTGCAGGAACAGCTGGGATCGGTGCCCGGGTACCGCCAACGCCTCATGCTCGACCCACCCCAGGGCGCGCTGGCAACCGTCGGCGGCGTGGTGGCGACGGCGGCAAGTGGGCCCTTGCGCACGCGTTTCGGCACGGCGCGCGACCTCGTGATCGGCGCTTCGTTCGTGCTGTCCGACGGGACCACCGGCCGCAGCGGCGGGAAGGTCGTGAAGAACGTAGCCGGCTTTGACGTCGCCAAGCTGCTGGTCGGGTCGCTGGGGACGCTCGCGGTGATCACCGAGGTGGCGTTCCGCCTGCATCCGCTTCCTGCTGCGTCGCGGACGGTCGTCTTCGCGTCGCGATCGCCGGATGAGCTCTGCGCCTTCGCAGCTGCGGTCAGCCGGCTGCAGGTGACGCCGAGCATTGTCGACCTGCACTGGCCCGAGGGTCTGGTGCTGGCCCGGTTTGACAGTTCCGAGCGAGGCTGCCAGGTCCAGGCCGAGCAGGTCACGCAGCAAGCGGGCGGGCGCATCCTCAGCGAACAGGAAGCGGCGGCGCTGGCAACGCTGCTGGCCCGGAGCCCCTGGTCCGAGCCCGGGTGTATCGCGGCGGTTGCGATGCTGCCGTCGCGAGTGGCTGAGTTCATGTCATCACTGTCTACTACCATCGAGGCCGCGGTGTTGCGTCCGCAGCTCGGGACCGGGGAGATCCGTTGCCGCACGGACGGGCTCGAGACCGTCCGCGCGGTGCTCCGGCGTGCCGGCGGCCGCATTGTCATCCGGCGCGGCGGCGGCATGACAGCGGGTGAACCCGACGACGACGTGGCGCTCGACCTGATGCGCTCGGTGAAGCGACAGCTTGACCCGTCGAGGACGCTCAGTCCCGGACGCCAGGTCGGCGGTATCTGAGGTGGCAACCGCCGGTGTCGGACCGCCGCAGCCGTCAGGTCACCCGAGCAACGACGCCGCCGTGGTGGCGTTCGACGACCACCATCCGCCTGATCCCGCGCTGATCGCGGACTGCGTGCACTGCGGGTTCTGCCTGCCTGCATGCCCGACCTACCTCCTCTGGGGAGAGGAGATGGACTCGCCGCG
Source organism: Candidatus Dormiibacterota bacterium (assembly GCA_963748505.1). Lineage (GTDB taxonomy): Bacteria > Chloroflexota > Dormibacteria > Aeolococcales > Aeolococcaceae > Palsa-851. The sequence goes on along the minus strand of CAVVJH010000005.1, from coordinate 110,671 downwards.
CGGCCGCATCCTGCTGATGGATCTCGCTGATCGCGGCGAGGTCGGGATGAGCCGCGAGGTGGTGCGGCACTGGGATGCCTGCCTGGGTTGTATGGCCTGCGTTGACGCCTGCCCGTCGGGCGTGCAGTACAACCGGCTGATCGAGCAGGTTCGCCCGCAGATCGAGCGACGCTTCGTCCGCGACTGGCGCGCTCGCGCGGGGCGCTCGGCCCTTTTCGCGATCCTCCCCTACCCGAAGCGCATGCGCACCCTCGCCAGGGCGATCGCGATCGCCGAGGCCCTCGGTCTCCGGCGTGCGCTGCAGCTGCACCCCGTCCAGCGCCTGGTACCGGGGACGCTGCGCCGCCTCGACGCCATGGCACCGAGCCTCCGCACCGCGGATCTCATGGTCCGGGCCCCGCGCCGTTTGAGACCGAATGGACCCCGCAGACTCCGCGTCGCGGTGCTGACGGGCTGCGTGCAGGACGCATTCTTCGCCCATGTGAACCGCGCGACCGCGCGCGTGCTCGCGGCGCACGGCTGCGAAGTGCTGATCCCGCCGTCGCAGAGCTGCTGCGGTGCACTCGAGCTCCATGCGGGGCGCGAGGAGGCCGCCCTCCGACGCGCACGACTGCTCATTGAGCAGATGGAGAGGCTCGGCGCCGATCACATCGTCGTCAACACCGCAGGATGCGGCTCGGCGATGAAGGAGTACGGCCAGCTCCTAGGGGATGACCCGCAGTGGGCGGCACGCGCCGCCGGTTTTGCGAGCAAGGTTCGCGACGTCATGGAGGTGCTCGCCGGACTCGATCTGCAGGCCCCCGCGCAACTCCATGAGCTTCCGGCACGCGTCGCATATCACGATGCCTGTCACCTCGCGCATGCGCAGGGTGTGCGCATCCAGCCGAGAGCCGTGCTCGGCCGCATCCCCGGTCTGGAACTGGTGGACCTCAAGGAATCCGATGTGTGCTGCGGCAGCGCCGGCATCTACAACCTGGTTGCGCCTCAGGCTGCCGACGATCTTGGTGATCGCAAAGCCGCGCATGTGACCGCGAGCGGCGCCACGCTGCTCACCGCAGGCAACGGTGGCTGTCTGCTGCAGATTCAGGCGGCGCTCCGACGCAGCGGCCATCCGCTGCCGGCCGTACATCCGGTGGAACTGCTCGACGCGTCGATCCGTGGACTCCCATTCGCGCAGCTGCAATCGGACGCGGGCGGGTCCGGCGCATTCCGGTGATACCGACCGCTCGCAGCAGCGCGGGCGTGGTCGTGGTCGGTGCCGGCGCCGTCGGCCTTGCGATCGCGTTGCAGTTGCGCCGCGCGGGTGTCGAGGGGGTGGTGGTGGTTGACCGGCACGCCTCACCGGGGATGGGTTCGACAAGTCGTGCCAACGGCGGCGTTCGTGCGCAGTTCACGACGCCGTGCAACATCGTGTTCTCGCAATTCACGATCGAGAAGCTGCAGGAGTTGCACGACCGCACGGGCGGTCAGGTTGGGCTTCGCCGCGTCGGATATCTCTTCATGGCGGGCACCGAGGCGGGCGCTGCAACGTTGCGAAAAGGCTTCGAACTCCAGCGATCGATGGGCGTTGACGTGCACTGGCTGTCGGCCGAGGACGTTGCCGAGCGCGTGCCCTTCATCACTGTCGACGGACTGCGCGCCGCCACGTTTTGTGCCGGAGACGGGATCATCGATCCGCACGGCGTCGTGAGCGCGATGTGGAGCGAAGCCCGCCGCCTCGGGACCTCGTTCCTGTTCGACACCGAGGTGCTCAGCATCGACGTGGCGCACCGCCGCGCGCTCGTACGCACCGACGCCGGCGACATCGAAACCGACTACGTCGTCAACGCTGCAGGCCCGTTCGCCAGGGGTCTGGCGGCGATGGCCGGCGTCGACGTCCCGGTCACACCGCGCAAGCGCAATCTCGCCGTCACCGAGGGTGTTGCGGGCATGCCCGACACCATTCCGATGTGCGTCGACGCAGACACGGGAGTGCTCATCCGCCGCGAAGGTGCCGGCTTCCTCATCGGTTACTCGGATCCGAACGATCGACCGAACTCTCGACACCGCCTTCGACCCTGGGTTCCTCGAGGCGATCGCCACGCGCATCGGCAACCGTTTCGCGTTTCTCGAGGACGTCCCCATCAGCGCCCGGAAGTGTTGGGCGGGTCTGTATCCGGAGACCCCCGACCACCATGCGATCGTGGCAGCTCCGGCGGGCGTGCCGTGGTTCATCCAGTGCGTGGGATTCGGCGGCCACGGGATCATGCATTCCCTCGCCGCGGGACAGGCGGTCACCGAACTGGTCACAGCCGGAACCTGCAGCACCTTCGACCTGCACCCCTTGCGGTTGGATCGCTTCGGCGAACCGGGAGCGGTGGTCGAGACCGCAGTGCTCTGATCAGCCCGCGGCGAGCAGCGGCGCGATCTCTCCCGCAGGGTCCTCGATGAGCGAGCGCAGTGCATGTCGCTGCGCATCGTCGAGGGTTGCCAGCGGAGGTCGCACCGCATCCTCGATGGGCACACCGCGTCGCTGCAGAATGAACTTCAACGCCGAATGGAATGGGAAGTGCGCGAACGAGTTGCGCACCCGAGCAGCTCGCTCACTGGCTGCGGAGGATTGCGTCGTGACCGCGTCGATGGTCAGCTCGGGCAACGCTGCCGCCAGTCCGGAGACCGAGCCGGCCGCGCCAAGCGCCATCCCCTGCGCGATCAATCCTTCGGCGCCGACGAACACGTCGAGCCCAGGAAGGAGATACGGCCTGAGCGCGTCGAACGATGAGTTCGGAGACCTTGAGCCCGGTCAGGTTGGGCGCGCTGGTTCGAAGGCGTTCGATCACCTCGATCGGCACGCTGTAGCCGCTGCGCGCGGCAAACTCGTACACGTAGAAGGGCAGCGGTGCGCACGCATCCGCTGCCGCATCGAGGTGCCGCCAGATCGAGTTGGCGTCGAGCGCGAAATATGGCGGTGGGATCACCGCGACACCCGCCGCACCTCGGGTTGCGGCGTCCTCGGCAAGCACCACCGTGTCGCGCGTGGTCTGCGCGCCACAGTGCACGATCACCGAGAGTCTGTGATGCGCCGCGGCGATGAAGGCGTCAGCCGCATGGCGCCGTTCCTCGACGGACAGCAGCATCCCCTCGCCGGTGGTGCCGAGCACGAGGATGCCGTCGAGTTCCGCGCGCGCGTAGAAATCCATGACGTCGGCGATGGCATCATCGTCGAGGGACCCGCCACCGCCGGTCATCGGCGTCACCGCCGCTGCAAGCGTTCCACGGAGTTGGTCAGCCATTCGTGCCCACGACGAGGATTGTCACACGGCGCCACCGGGGGATCGCATGCCGCCGGGCGGCTGCGCGGCCAGCGATTCGATGTCGAAGCGATCCCGTCCCGCGGTGCAGCGCAGCAGGAGATCCGCAACCAGGCCGGTCCAGCCGGTCTGATGCGACGCGCCAAGGCCGCGCCCGGTGTCGCCGTGGAAATACTCGTGAAACGGGATCATCTCCGCGAGATCGGGCCGAAGGTACAAGTCGTTCCCGGCCACGACCGGTCGAACGCCGTTGGCATCTTTCAGGAAGATCGCCGCCAGCCGCCCCGAGATTTCGTCGGCGATGGCGCCGAGGTGTGCCTGCTTTCCGGACCCGAGCGGAAATTCCACGGTCCAGTCGTCACCGAGAAATCGGTGATAGACCCGCAGCGCATCGATGATCAGATGATTCACCGGAAACCAGACCGGGCCCCGCCAGTTGGAATTCCCGCCGTAGAGACGCGATGTCGACTCGGCGGGCTCGTAGTCCAGTCGAGCGACCGCGCCGCCCAGGTCGATATCGAGCGGATGCTCGAGGTGATATCGCGACAGCGCACGTAACCCGTGGTCGCTGAGGAACTCCGACTCATCGAGCGCGTAGGCGAGAATCCTGCGCAGCCGATCCGGGTCGACGATCGCGAGCAGCCGGCTCTCGCGGGCTCCGGCATCGATCTCGAGTGACACTGCGGCGGCGTACCGGGGCTTGAGCAGGACGAACAGGCGGAAGCGCTCGGCGAAGTCGGGGAGTTGCTCGAGGGTCGCGTGGCCGAGTGTGGTCGCGGCGCAGAGCGGAATCAGACCGACCATCGAGCGCGCCTGGATCGGGGTGCGCGTGCCGTCCGACAGGTGCCAGCTGTCGTAATAGAAACCCGCATCCTCGTCCCAGAGTCCCTGGTCGTTCATCGCGGTGGCGATCTGTGCGAAATGCTCGAAGAACTTGGTTGCCACATCCTCATAGGTGCTGTCATAGGTGGCGAGGATGAGCGCCATCTCGAGCAGGTTCAGGGAGTACATCGCCATCCATGCGGTCCCGTCCGATTGCTCGAGATGTCCGCCGGTTGGCAGCAGGATTGATCGGTCGAACGGACCGATGTTGTCCAGCCCGAGGAAGCCGCCCTCGAAGATGTTGTTGCCCTCCTGATCCTCGCGGTTCACCCACCAGGTGAAGTTGATGAGCAGCTTGTGGAAGATGCGGGCGAGAAACCCGTAGTCGGTCGCCCCGTCGATTTCGAACACGCGCAGCGCAGCCCAGGCGTGCACCGGTGGGTTGACGTCGTCGAACGACCACTCGTAGGCCGGAAGCTGCCCATTGGCATGCATGTACCACTCACGGCAGAGCAGGATCAGCTGATCCTTCGCGTACTGCGGATCCACGTGCGCAAGCGCAACGCACTGAAACCCGAGATCCCAGGCCGCAAACCATGGGTACTCCCACTTGTCGGGCATGGAGACGATGTCAGCGGTGTCGAGGTGACGCCATGCGGCGTTGCGGCCGTCCAGCCGCGCCGCCGGTGGATGCGGTTCCGCCGGATCACCCTCCAACCAGCGCGTGACGTTGTAGTGGTAGAACTGCTTTCCCCACAGCATGCCGCCCAGCGCCTGACGCGCAACCAGTTGCTCGTCCGCGCTGAGCTTGGTGCCCAGGACGCTCGCGTAGAAGGCGTCGGCTTCCTGCCGGCGGGTGCGCAACATCGCACCTGCATCGGCGCCGGCGAGTGGCTCCTGGGATGCAAGCCGAAGCCGGATCACCGACGTCGCCCCGGGTTCCACGGCGAGCACGTAGTGCAATGCACCCTTGGTCCCGATCTGCAGCGGGTTCACCGTCGCCGCGTCCCTGACCACGTGGTCGTTGATGCCGTCCTTGGGGAACCTGCTGCGTGACGGCGCGCCCCAGAGGCGCTCGGCATTCGATTCGTTGTCGCAGACGTGGATGCGGTAATCGCCATCGCCGCTCAGGTGCATCCGCCCGATCACCGAGTGGTCGGCGACGATGGTGTTGCGCTCCACGTGGAGCGAGGGCATCGTGTCATTGATGCCCCACGCCCATGTGTTGCGGAACCAGAGCGTCGGCAACACGTGCAGTGTCTGGCGTTGCGCTCCCGTATTGCGGATGCGCATCTCCATCACGAAGTCCGACGCCGCGTCCTTGGCGTAGTCGACGGTGATGTCCCAGAATCCGGCGTCGAGGACGCCGGTGTCGGCGAGCTCGTACTCCGGATCGAGTTGCCCACGACGCTGGTTCTCCGCGACCAGATCGTCGTACGGAAATGCGGCCTGCGGATACAGGTAGCGCCAGCGCATCCAGGAGTGCGTCGGCGTCGAGTCGACGTACCACCAGTACTCTTTCGCGTCCTCGCCATGGTTGCCCTGCGGGCCGGTCAAGCCGAAGATCCGCTCCTTGAGCATGGGGTCCTGGCCGTTCCAGAAGGCAAACGCGAAGCAGAGCAACTGGTGCTCGTCGCTGATGCCGCCGAGCCCGTCCTCGCTCCAGCGAAAGGCGCGAGAACGTGCATGGTCGTGGGGCAGGTAGTTCCACGCGTCACCGTTCTCGCTGTAGTCCTCGCGTACCGTGCCCCAGGCGCGCTCGGACAGGTACGGGCCCCAGCGGCGCCACGCCGAGGGGTCGTCACGAAGACGGGCGCGCTCGACGCCGTCGCCGGTCACGTCGCGTTGGTGCGCGCCGCGTCCAGTGTCTAGCCCTCGACTGCCCGGTCCGCGATCTCCAGCGCGCCGTCGAGCACCTCAAACCCGTGCGCCAGCTCCTCTTCGGTGATGCAGAGCGGTGGGTTGGTGTGGATGGAGTTGTTGGAGATCATCGTGTACACACCGTGGTCGCGGAGGTACTTGCCGATCGCACCCATCTCCTCGCTCGTGCCGTTGAACTTGGTCATCGGCGTGTACGGCTCATGCTTGCGCACCAGGTCGAGAATGCCGAAGAGTCCGAGATTTCGATGCGTGCCAACGCTCGGATGTTTGGCGGCAAGCCGTTCGTGGTGACCGCGCATCACCGAATGCATCGCCGCTGCGTGCTCCACCAGGTGGTCCTCCTCGTAGACGCCGAGGGTGGCCAGCGAGGCCGCGAGTGACACCGGATGACTTGAGTAGGTGAGGCCGCCGAAGAACATCGTCGAGTTGAACTTCTCGGCGATGTGATGGCGGATGGCGACACCGCCGAGCGGCAGGTACGACGACGTCAGGCCTTTGGCCATGGTCATCAGGTCGGGAACGGTGTCCCAGTGTTCAACCGCAAACCACTTACCGGTACGTCCGAATCCAGCCATGACCTCGTCGGCGACCATGAGGATGTCGTAGCGATCGCACAGCGCGCGAACACCCTGGATGTATCCGTCCGGTGGGATGAGGATGCCGTTGGTGCCCACGATCGTCTCGAGGAATATCGCGGCAATCGTGTGCGGCCCTTCGTACATGATCACGTCCTCGAGGCCGCGCAGCGTTTCCTCGACAGGACGTGGGTCGCGCTCTCCCCAGCGATGCGTGTCCGGGTACCGGACGACACCGACGAGCCCGGGCTCGGTTGCCCAGCGACGCGGATCGCCGGTCAGCGTCATGGCGCCCATGGTCGCCCCGTGATACGCGCGATAGCGCCCGAGGATCTTGTAGCGACCGGTGTATTGCCGAGCGATCTTGATCGCGTTCTCGATCGCCTCCGCACCGCCGAGTGTGAAGAAGACCTTGTCGAGATCGCCGGGGAGGAGGCCCGTCAGCTTCTCACCCAGCCGCGCACGGATCTCGGTGACGAATGCCGGCTGCACGAACTGCAGCTTGGTCGCCTGCTCGACGATGGCGTCGATGACGCGCTTGTCACCGTGGCCGATGTTCACCGACATGAGTTGACTGTTGAAATCGAGGATGCGCTTGCCTTCGGGCGTGTACAGCCAGACTCCCTCAGCGTGGTCGATCGCGATCGGATCGACGGCTCCCTGCACCGACCACGAAAAGAAAGTGTGTTGCTTCGACAGCCGCGCGATCTCTTCGCTGGTCATCCGACTCTGCGCAACCTGGACGCTCATGGTGTTGTCAACCCCATCACTAGGCCGCCGGCTCACGCGTCAGGCGGTACGGATACTACGAACGCAAATGGCCGGAGAACACCTCGATCGCTCGATCGACGTCCTCGGCACTGGTGGAAACATGGAAGGAAAGCCGGAGCTTGCCCGCTCGCGACGCGCCGACGATGCCGGCTGCACGCATGAGCTCCGGAACATCCTGGTCGGCGATCATTGCGACGATCGCGGAGTTCGAAGGCGGGAGGCCGACGCCGGCACGGAAACGATTGGTGAGCGACACCGCATGCTCATGCAGGGCTTCGGTTCCCACCTCGTTGAGCAGTTCCATCGATGGTGCAGCGCCGACCCACGCGTGCCACGCCGGGGAGACGTCGAAGCGACGGGCATCTGCGGCGAGCCGCAGCGGCGTCCCGTAGATGCTGCTCCAGCGGTCGCCGCCCGCGTACCACCCCGCGCAGTGCGGCGTCACGCTGTCGAGCAGCGCCGGCTGCACCGTCATGAACGCGGTGCCGCGAGGGTTGAGGAGCCACTTGTACCCGCCGCAGACGGTGTACGCGAAACGGTTCGCGTCCACGGGGAGCCAGCCGATCGCCTGCGTGGTATCGAGCATGATTCGCGTTCCGGTGGCTGCGCAGGCCTGCGTCAGCGCGTCGAAGTCGACCAGGCGGCCGTCTGATGATTGCACGGCGGAGACGGCGACCAGCGCGGTGCGGGCGCTGACCGCATCGGCAAGGTGCTCGAGCGGCACTTCGCGAACGGTGACACCCCGAGCCGCCTGCACATGAAACGGGAACAGCACGCTCGTGAAGTCCTGCGCAGCGGTGAGCACCTCGGCGCCGTCCGGCAACGATGCCGCGATCAATCCCACGAAAACGGACACCTGACTGCCGACCGCAACGCGGCCGGGATCCACGCTCGCGAGCTTCGCGAATGCAGTGCGGCCCCGCTCGACGACGAGGTCATACGCAGGCGCATGGGTGCGCCCGGACGACCACTCGTCGAGTGCATCCCGGAGTGCCACCAGGGAGCGTCGAGGCGGCAATCCAAGGGTGGCGCTGTTGAGGAAGATGACGTCGGGTGCGAACTCACCGCGCGCGGCCTCGAGGGCGGCACGGTGGTCGGCGGTCACCCGCATCTCATCTGTCAACAACATGGCACAGTATGACGATGCCACGGGTGCGAGATCTCGGGATAGCATCGGCGTGATGTCTCCCGGCCCGAACGACCCGATCCCTGAGAGCGAGGTGGTCCGGGGTCAGGCGGGGGCCGGCGAGACCTGGGACGGCGCGTCTCCTCGAGATGATGTCCAACTCCAGCGGCGCACTGACGCATGACACGCCTTGTCGGGGTCATCGAAAGCTCCGAATCGAGTGCCGGTTTGCTGGGCGCTGCTCCCGATGTGCGCTACGTGTTCGTGAACCCCGAAACGTCGCCGCCGGCTGAGATCTTTGACGTCGAGGCCATCTTCATCTGGAATGTCCGCAGTGGCTTTCTGCGCGAGCACTGGGCCCGGTTCGAGCGGCTGCGCTGGGTGCACATCGCCTCGGACGGCGCCGAGCGGGCGCTCACGCCCGAGCTTGCGGCAAGCGACGTTGTGCTCACCAACTCGCGACACGTCTTCGATCAGTCCCTCGCCGAGTACGCGATTGGATTGATGCTCAGCCTGGCCAAGGGTTTCCCCGCGACCTTCGCGTACCAGACGCAGCATCGCTGGGTACCGCGCGATGGCGAGACCCTTTCCGGCAAGCTCGCCGTGATGGTCGGCGTGGGCCCGATCGCGCGCCGGATCGCGCAATTCGCCAAGGCACTGGGGATGGTCGTACGCGGAGTCGGCCGGACGTCGCGCGCGGGTGATCCCGACTTTGGGGACATCGCCGATGCGGCCCAGCTGCAGGAGCTGTTCGCACATGCTGACTACGTGGTGATGGTGCTCCCCAGCGCTCCCGGTACGGAGGGCCTGGTGGGTTCGGAGGCGATTGCCGCACTGCGACCCACGGCGCGCCTCGTCAATGTCGGACGCGCCGTCACCCTCGACCAGGATGCACTCTGCGCGGCGCTGCGCGAGGGACGCATCGCCGGTGCGGCCCTCGATGTCGTGAGTCCGGACCCGCTGCCGGCTGACTCTCCACTGTGGGATGTGCCGAACCTGATCATCTCGCCACACATGTCAGGCGACCACACCGAGTCCCTGCAGGAGATTGCCTCGCTGTTTCAGCACAACCTCGAACGCTGGCTTCGAGGCGAGCCGCTCCGCAACGTGGTCGATAAACACCTCGGCTACGTGCCGTCGGACCGGCGGTAGGATGCCCGAGCCCGTGCGCCGCGTACGCGTCAACGAGTTGCGTGATGGACCGGTCACCACCGGGATGCGGCGCCGGGAGGCCGTGGCCACCGACCGGGTCTGGGCGGGCACGGTGCACACCGAGCCCGGCGCGTTTTCAGCCTGGCACCACCACGGCGAGCATGAGTTGGTGATCTACGTGGCGAAGGGCGCGCTGCGTCTGGAGTCGGGCCCGGGAGGAGCGGACGTCATCGAGGCGCTGCCCGGTGAATTCGTCTACGTACCGCCGTTCAACGTCCACCGTGAAGGCAACACCACCACTGCGGTGGCGACACTCGTGGTGACTCGAAGCGGTCAGGGGCCTTCCCTCGTCAATGTCGATGGGCCCGAGCCCGCTCCCGATCCCCGGACGACCGGCTGAATCCAGCCGGAGCTTCAGGCTCCGTTTGGCCCTTCGGACGTGAAGTGGAGGGCATGCAGGTCCTCCAGCATCCTGTCGGCAAGCCGCAGAAAGCGCCGGGTCCGCCAGGCCTGGTCAGGTTCCCCAGCGGTGAGCACCGGAATGGCCGCTTCCTTGATGACGAGCAACATTCCCTCGAGCTCTCGCATCAACTTCAAGACGTGCTCCCACGCGTCGAATTGTTCCCCCATGGACCCGTCCCCCCCTGATCGCAGCCCTACTGGCCGCTCGAACATCATCGCACACTATTGACGCGTTCGGCGTGGTTCGATCCTGTGTGTCGCACCTGTGCCAGTCAGGTCGTACACCCGGTTTAGAGTGGAAATGAGGTCATGGTGATCGTCAAGGCATCCGATGTGATGCTCGCCGTCGCCGAGTAATCCGCACCGAGCCGCACGTCGCTCCGGGCTCCGCCGGACAACCTCCTAGAGATTGCCCCGGGCGGCCTGTTCGCGCTCGATCGACTCGAACAGCGCCTTGAAATTTCCCTTCCCGAAACCCTTGCAGCCCTTGCGCTGGATGACCTCGAAGAACAGGGTCGGACGGTCGCCCACCGGACGGGTGAAGATCTGGAGCAGGTAGCCGTCGTCGTCGCGGTCGATCAGGATGTTCAGAGCGCGGAGCCGGTCGAGGTCCTCGCTGATCCCGGCGGCTCGATCGCCAAGGGCGTCGTAATACGCGCCCGGCGCGGTGAGGAACTCGACGCCCCGGTCCTTCATCTGCTGGACGGTGCCGACGATGTCGTCGGTATGGATGGCGATGTGCTGGATGCCACTCCCCCGGTAGTAGTCGAGGTACTCCTGGATCTGCGACTTCTTGAGGCCGACGTGCGGCTCATTGATCGGCATCGTGATCATCGTCCGCGGGTCCCGCGCGACCTTCGAGCGCAGCGAGCTGTACTGCGTGGCAATGTCCTTCTCGTCGAACTCCTGGAAGACCGAGAAGCCGAACACCTCGGAGTAGAACGAGACCCAGTCGTCCATCTTGCCGGTCTCGACGTTGCCGACCGTGTGATCGATGAAGCGAAGCCCAACCCCGCCGCCGCTGCGGTTGTCGGCGCGATACCCGGGCCAGAAGACGCCCGAATACTCGTCGCGCTCGACAAAGGTGTGGACGGTGTCGCCGAAGGTCGCGATCGACGCCGAGGTCACGACCCCGGTCTCATCCTCAGCGCGCGCCGGCTCGGCAACGCTCCGGGCGCCACGCCGGGTCGCGGCTTCATAGGCGGCGGTGGCATCGGCGACGCGCAGCGCGATGGTGCGCACGCCGTCCCCGTGAAGGCGCAGGTGGTCGGCGACCTCGCCTTCCGGCGACAGCGGCGCCGTGAGCACGAGGCGCACCTTGCCCTGCTGGAGCACGTAGCTGGCGCGATCGCGGACGCCCGTCTCGGGACCGGCATAGGCAATCACGTCGAAGCCGAACGCCTGGCGGTAGTGGTAGGCAGCCTGGCGCGCGTTGCCAACCCACAATTCGACGTGGTCGGTACCTTCGAGGACCGGTACGGCAACCTCGGCGACCTGTTCCATCTGCTCCTATTGTCGCTGCTGCGCTCGCAGCCTGTCGAGGACACGTCCCGGGGCCGGGAATGCAGCGCCTCTACAATGGAAATGAGATGACCACACAGGCGCCCGCGGCGGATCCGCAGGAGGCGGCGTTCCAGCAGCTGATCGACGCCGATCAGCGGATCGAGCCGCGGGACTGGATGCCCGACGCCTACCGGAAGTCACTCATCCGTCAGATCGCCCAGCACGCGCACTCCGAGATCATCGGCATGCAGCCTGAGGGCAACTGGATCACCCGCGCCCCGTCGCTTCGGCGCAAGGCGATTCTCATGGCCAAGGTGCAGGACGAGGCCGGCCACGGGCTCTATCTGTACTCCGCCGCCGAGACGCTGGGGATCGATCGCGCCGAGCTCATCGACCTGCTCCATCAGGGGCGTCAAAAGTACTCCAGCATCTTCAACTACCCGACGCTGACCTGGGCCGACGTGGGCGCCATCGGCTGGCTCGTCGACGGTGCCGCCATCACCAACCAGATCCCGCTCTGCCGGTGCTCCTTCGGTCCCTATGCGCGGGCGATGGTCAGGATCTGCAAGGAGGAGTCGTTCCACCAACGACAGGGCTTCGAGTCGCTCTTCGCGCTGTCGCACGGGACCCCCGAGCAGCACGCCATGGCGCAGGACGCGGTCAATCGCTGGTGGTGGCCGTCGATCGAGATGCTCGGGCCCCCGGATACCGAATCGACCCACAGCGCGCAGTCGATGGCCTGGGGGATCAAGCGCTTCTCCAACGATGAGTTGCGCCAGCGGTTCGTCGACATGGTCGCGCCGCAGGCGGTTGTCCTTGGCCTCACGCCGCCGGACCCGGAGCTGCGCTGGAACGAGGAGCGCGGTCACTACGACTTCGGCACGCCGGATTTCGAGGAGCTCCGACGTGTGGTGAGCGGTGACGGCCCCTGCAACCGGCAGCGCGCGGCGCATCACCTGACGGCGCACAACGAGGGCGCCTGGGTACGAGAGGCTGCCGCTGCCTATGCCGCGAAGCACGTGGCAGTCGCGGCGGCATGAGCGAGGAAACCCCTGCCCCACTCTGGGAAGTCTTCATCCGGAGCAAGCGCGGGCTCTCGCACAACCACGTCGGGAGCCTGCACGCGGCCGACGCGGAGATGGCGCTCCGGAACGCGCGCGACGTGTACACGCGGCGCATGGAGGGCGTGAGCATCTGGGTCGTGCCCGTCAGCGGTGATCACCGCCTCATCACCTGACGAGAAGGACTCGTTCTTCGACCCGGCGGCCGACAAAGCCTACCGACACCCCACCTTCTACTCGATCCCCAAGGAAGTGCAGCAGCTGTGACCCTCGTGGTCGCCGATGCGGCCGCCGTCTACACGTTGCGCATCGCGGACGACTGCCTGGTGCTCTCGCACCGCCTGGCCCAATGGTCGTCCAACGCACCCACCCTCGAGGACGACGTTGCCCTGACCAATATCGCGCTCGACCTGCTCGGTCAGGCTCGCGCGCTGTACGCGCGCACCGCCGAGCTCGACGGCACCGGGCGGTCCGAGGACGATTACGCCTTTCTCCGAGACGAGCGCGAGTTCGTGAACTGCCTGCTCGTGGAACAGGAGAATGGTGACTTCGCTGCCACGATCGTCCGCCAGCTGCTGTGCTCGACCTTTCAGCTCGCGCAATGGCAGGCGCTCACCGCGTCGGCGGACAATCAGCTCGCGGCCATCGCGGCGAAGGCCGTGAAGGAAACGACCTACCATCGTGATCACGCGACCGATTGGACGCTCCGGCTGGGTGACGGTACCGACGAGAGCCACCGGCGCATGGAGACGGCGCTCGCAACGCTGCTGCCCTTTACGGCCGAGCTGTTCGAGTCCGATCCGGTCACCGAGTCCATCGTGGCGTCGGGTGTCGGGCCTGATCCCGTCGAGCTGCACCGCCAATGGGAGCCGTACATCGACCGCGTGCTCAGTGACGCGACGCTGCCACGCGAGGAGAGTACCTGGACGCCGACGGGAGGTCGGCAAGGACTGCATACCGAGCGTTTTGGGTACATGCTGGCCGAGATGCAGCATCTTCATCGCTCCTTCCCGGGGGCAACCTGGTGAGCGTCATCGAGGAGATCCGTCGGGTCGCCGGCGATATCCCTGACCCTGAGATGCCGGCGCTGACCATCGCCGATCTCGGCATCCTCCGCGACGTTCGCGTCGACCCAAGCGGTCACGTCGATGTCGACATCACGCCGACCTACTCGGGATGCCCGGCACTCGACACCATCCGCGAGGAGGTCGAACGCTGTGTTCACGATCAGGGATATCCCGATGTGACCGTGCGCGTCGTGCTTTCCCCGGCGTGGACCACCGACTGGATGTCCGACGCGGGGCGCCTCAAGCTCCGCGAGTACGGGATCGCGCCGCCGCGGCAGCAGGTCTTCGACATGACGATGCTGCAACTGGCCGTTTCCTGCCCGCTCTGTGATTCGCCGCGCACGGTCGAGGTCACGCATTTCGGCTCCACGCAATGTCAGGCGGTGCGGCGGTGCGCGGCCTGCGGCGAGACCTTCCCGCACTTCAAGGAGCATTGACGGCTTGACCGCGCAAGCGGCGACCGAGGCGCCTGCCGGGCATCGACGCGCGACGATCCACCCGTTGCGCGTCAGTGCAGTCGAGCCGCTGACCGATGACGCCGTGGCCGTCGAATTCGAGGTGCCACCCGAGCTCGCGGCCGAGTACGCGTTCACGCATGGGCAGCACGTCTCCCTGCGCTCCGCCGATGCAGGTGATGACGTCCGGCGCAGCTATTCGATCTGCAGCGCGGCCGGGTCGGGCCGGCTTCGGGTTGCGGTCAAACGGCTTCCGGGCGGAGTGTTCTCTGCCTACGCCATCGAGCGCCTGCGTCCCGGCGACATCGTCGAAGTGGTCACACCCATCGGCCATTTCAACACCCCGCTCGACGCGAGCCGGTCCACCTCGTACGCGATGGTCGCCGCCGGCAGCGGCATCTCACCGATCCTCTCGATCCTGACGACGATCCTCGCGGTGGAACCACTCAGCAGCGTCACGCTCATCTACGGCAACCGAACGGTTGCGGACATCATGTTCCTCGAGGAGCTCGAGGATCTGAAGAACCGCTACGCGGATCGGTTTGCGCTCTATCACGTGCTCTCGCGTGAGGAGCAGGAGGTCGCGCTGTTCCACGGCCACATCGATGCCGAGCGTCTCGCCTCGTTTCTCGATCAGCTCGTGCCGCCGGACGCCGTGGACGAATGGTTCTTGTGCGGACCGCGCGAGATGATCGAGGCTTCGCGGGCGGTCCTGCAACAGCGGGGCGTTGACGCCGCGCACATCCACTTCGAGCTGTTCCACGCCAAGGACGCGACACGCCCCGAGCGCACCGCTGAGCAACGTGCCGCCACCGCGCAGCCGTCGGATGCGGCCGAGGTGACGATCATCCTTGACGGGCGGCGATCAACGATGGCGGTGGATCCGGATGGCGAGTCCATTCTCGACGCCGGGCTCCGTCTGCGAGCCGATGCGCCCTACGCCTGCAAAGGTGGTGTCTGCGGCACCTGCCGTGCCAAGCTGGTCAGCGGCAGCGTCGTCATGGATCAGCATTTCGCGTTGGAGCAGAACGAGATCGACGCCGGCTTCGTGCTCGCCTGCCAGTCGCATCCCACGACGCCGAAGGTCATCCTCGACTTCGACCAGTAGCCGCCTGCAGGCTTCGTGTTCGGTTATTCGCCAGGAGTCAGCGCGAGCACCATTTCGTGCTCAGCAATGTGGTCACGCGGCGGGGGCATGGTGCCGGCAACGCCTGTGGGTGTGAATCCCATACGCTCATACAGGCGTTGCGCGGACAGGTTTGCGTCGCCGACATCCAGCCGCAACGTGGGATATGCGGCGCCACGCGCCCAGTCGATGACCGCAGTGATCAATGCCTCGCCGGCGCCCTGTCCTCGCGCAGCCGGCGCGACCCACATCGAGTAGAGGCCCGCGTCTCCGAGGTGCTCGTGATGGGGCAGACCCATGACCAGACCGACGTCCTCGCCGTCGACGCTCGCGACCAACGTCACCGCGTCCGACACCGCAAGCCGCGTGGTCCAGTCACTGTCCGGCCGCGTGATCTCCTCATCGAGTGTTTCCCAGAACGCGTCGGGCGCATCCGCGAGTGCACGGCGACGGATCGCTCGCGCACGCTGCACATCGTCGGGGCCGAGTTGGGTGACGATCACCATGCGACGCAATGGCTCTGGGGATCGGGGGCCGGCATCAACGCTCTCGTCTAAACCTCGATCACCCCTCCGACGTTGCGCAGATGGTCGCGAAACGTCAAGGCAGGCTGATCGATGCGGGCGGCGAGGTAGGAGTCGAACAGCACCTGGCTGCGCAGCGAGACGCCGCCGCGAATGCGATCCGCCTGGCGTCGCTCGGTGTCCCGGATCGTCTCGGCGAGCGTGAGGACCTCGCGGGCGTGCACCAGCGGAACAAAGAGCACGCCGTCCTCATCGCCGAACGCGAGGTCGTCGCGAGTAACGATCCATGCACCGACGGTCGCGGATGCCAACGCGTCGGCTGGACGTTCATCCAGTCGCTGCGGACCGGTCGGCAGTGACCCCAGGCTGAACACCGGCAACCCGATGGCGCGGATGTCGACGGTGTCGCGATGCAAACCCCAGATCACCATTCCCCCGAGGCCCGCCTGCTGCGCCTCGAGCGCGACGAGATCTCCGACGCAAGCCTCGTCGAGCCGGCCACCGTTGTCGACAACCAGCACGTCGCCCGGCTCGGCCGACTCGAATGCCTCGAGGAAGATGTCCACACTCCCGGCATGACGGGCCGGGCACACGCGGCCGGCGACGTGGTTGTCGGGTACGACCGCCTGCAGCGCCGTCGGCGCGCAGCGGACGGGGACCTGAGCGCGAATGCAGCCGTCAGCGACATGCGCGGTGGTCAGCGCAGAAAACCGTTGCAGCAGCTCCGCGTGATCCATTGTTCCCTCGGTCAGGCGATCGGCGTGAGCCAGCTCGCGAAGCGGTCATCCTCGCCCTTGCAGGCAGCGAAATAACGTTCCTGGAGCCGCACCGTGACCTCGCCGGGCTCCCCCGTGCCAATCGTGCGGTGGTCGATCTCGATGACGGCCGAAACTTCAGCACCGGTGCCGCAGAGGAGGACTTCGTCGGCGACGTAGAGCTCGCTGCGGTCGATCTCGCGCTCGACGACCTTGACGCCCAGCTCGTCGCGGGCGAACTGCATCAGCGTTGCGCGGGTGATACCTTCGACGATGTTCTCGGATGCGGGTGGCGTGATCAGCTCACCGCGGCGAAGGATGAAGAGGTTCTCTGCACTCCCTTCGCAGACGCGTCCGTCCTGGGTCATGAGGATTGCCTCGTCGAACCCGTTCATGAAAGCTTCGGTCTTGGCAAGCGCGCTGTTGATGTAGATGCCGCTGGCCTTCGAACGCGCGGGGGCGACGTTGTCGTCGATGCGCCGCCAGCTGGACACCTGGCAGCGAATCCCGCCGCTGGTGTCGACGTAGGCGCCGAAGGGAACCGGCACGATCATGAAACCGTCGCGCAGATTGTGGAAGCGAATGCCGATCTCCTCGTTCGCCTTGAAGACCAGCGGTCGGATGTACACGTCGGTGGCAAATGCGTTGCGCCGCATCATCTCGACGGTGATGTCGCAGAGCTCTTCGACGCTGTGCGGCAGTTGCATGTGCAGCATCCGCGCGTTCCCGGTCATGCGCGCGAAGTGATCCGGCAAGCGGAAGACATTCATACGCTGCTGGCGCTCGCTCCAGTACGCGCGGATGCCTTCGAAACACCCGGTGCCGTAATGCAGCGCGTGGGTGAGCAGGCCCAGATGGCAGTCGCCGTACCTGCGCAACTCGCCCTCGAAGTACACCCAGGTATCCGCCTGCGCGCGGCGCAGGTCGGCCGCGGCCGCAGGCGCCGCCGCGGTCGTCCTCGTCTCAGTCATTGCTCATCAGTCCCCCGTCGGGTGCTTTCGATGAGGTTGGCAAGGTGCCGGATGAAGCCGCCGGCAATCCCGCCGTCGACCACGCGATGGTCGAAGACCAGCGAGAGTTCCACCAGCGAGCGTGGCACCACCACACCGTCCACCACCCAAGGACGTGTCGCGATCTGCCCGACGCCGAGAATCGCCGCCTCGGGCGGGTTGATGAGCGCCGTCCCTCCGTCGACACCGAAGGCGCCGAAGTTGGAGACGGTGAAGGTGCTGCCGCGCAGCTCTGACGCGTCGATGCTGCCGTCGCGAGCAGCGTCGGCCAACCGGTTCAGATCGGCCGCCAGCGGGGGCAGCGGCTTGTCCTGCGCGTCGCGAATCACCGCCACCACGAGTCCGCGTTCGGTCTGCACCGCGACGCCGAGGTGCACAGCGGCGAAGCTCACGATTTCGTTGGTCGCGGTGTCGAAATGCGCGTTGAGCCGTGGATAGCGCTGGAGCGCGACGGCGCACAGGCGCAGGATGAAGGCGAATGGCGTCACGCGAATGCCGCTTGATTCAGCGAACACTGAGCGTAGCTCCAGCATCCGCGTCGCATCAGCGGTGAGCTGTGCGGTGGCGGTCGGGGCCTCCTGGTGCGACCGCGTGAGCCGTTCGGCGGCGATTCGGTCGACCCCCGCAAGCGCCCTGCGAGTACCGCCGCGCACCGCGGGAGCAGCGCCGGGCTGCCGGTGCCGGCTGCGCCCCGTCGTTCGTCGCGGCGCGCGTTCTTGAGATCCGCCTGGGTCACCATGCCACCGGGTCCGCTCCCGACGATGGTGGCGAGATCAATGCCCATCTCGGTCGCCAGACGGCGAACCAGGGGCGATGCGGGGGGAGTCGCGGTCGACGTCGAGGGGCGCAGGACCATCGGGTGCTGGGCCGCACCGGCTCGACGCCGCGGTGCGGACGCGCTGGTCCCGTAGCCGACCAGCACATTCCCGGAAGCATCCTCCGAAGGCGCACCGGCAACCTCGATGCTGATCAGTGGTTTTCCCACCGCGACCATGTCGCCTTCACCACCATGCAGCGTGGCGACGCGTCCCGCGAACGGCGTTGGCACCTCGACGATTGCCTTCTCGGTGGTGATCTCCGCGATCGGCTGATCCACCACCACGACATCACCTTCGGCGACGAGCCAGCGATTGATCTCCCCCTCGGTGAGCCCTTCGCCGAGGTCCGGCATCAGGAAGTCGCGAACCGTGAGCACCGATCAGTACTCGAGCAGTCGCGCGACCGCGTCGAGGACGCGGTCGGCATCGGGAAGGTAGTGACGCTCGATCTTCGCCGAGGGGAACGGCACGTCCCAGCCGGTGACCCGCAACACCGGCGCGGCGAGATAGCCGAAGGCGCGCTCGTTCAGTTCGGCGGCGATCTCCGCGCCGTAGCCGGCGAATCTCGCGGCTTCGTGCACGACCACGACCCGACCCGTCTTGGTGGCGCTCGCGACCAGCGTGTCCATGTCGACCGGCGACAGGGTGCGCACGTCGACCACCTCGAGGTCCCAGCCGCTCTCGTCCTTCGCGCGCGTGGCGGCCTCCATCGCGGTCGTCACCATCGGCCCGTATGCGATCACCGTGGCGGTTGTGCCCGCGCGGCGGACGAGCGCCGTCCCGATCGGCGGTGCGGTCACGGGAAGATCGAGGTCCTCCTTCAACCAGTACCGCCGCTTGGGCTCGAGGAAGATCACGGGGTCGTCGTACGCGATCGACGCACGCAGCAGCGCGTAGGCGTCCGCGGGCGTTCCCGGCGAGACGACGGTCAATCCCGCGGTGTGCGCGTAGTAGGCCTCGGGACTCTCCGAGTGATGCTCCACAGCGCCAATGCCCCCGCCGTAGGGGATGCGGATCACGAGCGGCAGTCCGACGCGCCCGCGAGTCCGGTTGCGGTACTTGGCGACGTGGCTGATCACCTGGTTGAGCGCGGGGTACGAGAAGCCGTCGAACTGCATCTCCACCACCGGGCGCAGACCGTACAACGCCATGCCGAGCGCGGTGCCGGCGATGCCGGATTCCGCAACGGGTGTGTCGAAGCAGCGGTCGGTGCCCATCTCGGCCTGCAGCCCGTCGGTGATACGGAACACGCCGCCGAGCTTGCCCACGTCCTCGCCGTAGACCACCACGGAGTTGTCCTCGCGCATCGCGTCACGCAGCGCGGCGTTGAGCGCGCCCGCCATCGTCAACTCCATCAGCTCGACTCCTCGGCTGCCGTCAACTCCTGCTCGAGGATCGCTCGCTGCGCGACCAGTTGCGGGGTCGGTTTCGCGTAGACGTGGTCGAACATCTCGCGCGGATCGCCAGCCGGAGCGTCGAACAGGAAGTCGCGCATGCGCGCGGCGATCGCCTCGCCCTCGGCGTCGACCTCGGCAACGTAGGCGTCGTCGATGACGCCACCCTCGCGCAGGACGCGCACGAAGCGATCCACAGGATCCCTCTCGCGCCACACATCCGCCTCGTCGTTGCTGCGGTATCGAGTTGTGTCGTCGGCGGTGGTGTGCGCTTCGAGCCGGTACGTGACCGCCTCAACGAGTGTCGGCCCGCCACCGCGACGCGCCCGGTCGACAGCGGTACGCACCGCGCCGTACACCGCGATGACGTCGTTGCCATCGACACGAATCCCCGGCATCCCCACTCCCGCCGCGCGCAGGGCGATCGACGACGCCTTGGTCTGCAGGTGGTATGGAACGCTGATCGCGTAGCCGTTGTTCTGCACCACGAACACGACCGGCGCCGCGTAGACCGCAGCCATGTTCAGCGCCTCGTGGGCGTCGCCCTCGCTCGCGGCGCCGTCGCCGAAGAAGGTGAGCGCCACGATCGGATCCTTCTTGATCTTCGCCGCCATCGCAAGGCCGACCGCGTGCAGCGCCTGGGTCGCGAGTGGTGTCGTCAGCGGCGCCACCCGGTACTGGTACGGGTCGAACCCGCAATGCCAGCTCCCCGAGAAGAGGGCGAGCAGCTCGACGACGTCCACCCCGCGCGCAAAGGTTCCAACCGTCTCGCGATAGGTTGGGAACAGCCAGTCGTCGGGGTCGAGCGCGAACACCGAGCCGACCTGCGCCGCCTCCTGGCCGTGGCTCGATGCGAAGACCCCGAGCGCTCCCTGGCGGGTGAGGTTGATCGCCTGACGGTCGACCCGCCGGCTCAGCGCCATGAGGCGATACAGGGCGCGGAGCTGTTCCTGGGTCAGGGCAACCTCGTGCGGCGTGGGCTCGCTCAGCGCCCCTTCAGCGGCGACATCCTGCCAGGCAGCCTTGGACAGTCCCGGAAATGAGGACGGTCCACTGGCCGTCGACGACACCTCCACACTCACGTTGATCGATCCTACCCCTGCGGGCCGCGGCCGCCGAAGTCCGGCGCGCGCTTGGCCCGACGGGCGGCGAGGCCCTCGGTGACGTCGGGGCCGGTGAAGCCCAGGAACTCGAGGGCCAGGGAGCTGTCGAAGATCGGACCGGCCGAACGCAGCCAGTTGTTCAGCGCGTACTTCGTCCAGCTGATCGCCGTCGGCGATCCGGCGGCCAGCCTCCCGGCGATGTCCAGGGCCCTCGCATGCACCTGATCGTCGTCGACGCACAGCGAGACGAGCCCGATCCGTTCGGCCTCCTCTCCCGTGACCGGCTCGCAGAGCAGCAGGTGGTACTTCGCCTTGGCCATGCCGCAGAGCAGCGGCCAGACAATCGCTGCGTGGTCACCCGCGGCCACGCCGATCCTGGTGTGCCCGTCGATGAGCCGGGTGGTCCTGCCGGCGATCGAGATGTCTGCGAGCAGCCCGACCACGAGCCCGGCTCCGACCGCGACGCCGTCCATGGCCGACACCACCGGCTTGCTGCAGTTGATGACGTTGTAGACGAGGTCGCGTGCCTCCCTGAGCACCCGCGTCCGAGCCGCGAAGTCTGACGCGATCTCCTCGATGAGCGTGAAGTCGCCGCCCGACGAGAAGGTGCCACCGGCGCCTCGGATGATCACCGCGCGTGTCTCGGGATCGACGTCCACCGCGCGCCACACCTCGGCAAGATCGCGGTGCATCGACGCGTCGGCCGCGTTGAGGCGCCCCTCCGCCTTCATGGTGATGACCAGGATGCCGTCCTCCGGGCGGTCGAAGGTGAGGCTGGGAAATGAGGCTGCGAGGTCGGTCATGCGCGCACGCTCACTGCCCCGTGAAGGACGGCTTGCGCTTCTCCTGGAAGGCACTGATCCCGTCCTGATAGTCGTGCGTCCTGGACGCGCGGCCCTGCGCAGCAGCCTCGGCGTCGAGCAGCTCCTTGAGCGACATCCGCTTGTCGAGGATGCTGCGCACGATCCGCTTCGACTCGAGGAAAGCGGCGGTCGGGCCACGCGCGATGGACGTCGCAAGTTCGCGTGTGTGCCGGGCGAGATCCGCGCCCGCGACGCTGCGGTTGACCAGGCCCCACTCCGCGGCTTCTCGCCCGGAGAGCAGCCGGCCCGTATAGATGAGCTCCAGGGCACGGTGCGGCCCGACGCGCGAGACAAACGCGGCGTGCGCGCCACTGTCGAGCACAGCCCCGATGCGCGCGAACGGCGATCCGATGCGTGCGTCGTCGGCCGCGTACACGATGTCGCAGGCGAGCGCGAGACCGAGACCGGTGCCGAGGCACGCGCCCTGCACCGCGGCGATCGTCGGAATCGGCAGATCGGCGACGCGCTCGATCAGCGGGTTGAAGATGTCGCGAAGGATCGCCTGCCCGTCCTCGCGGAGCGGGTCGGCGTCGGCAAGATCGCGCCCGCTGCAAAACGCCCGCCCCGCTCCGCGAACCAGCAGCGCTCGCGCGCCGCCGGCATGCGCTTGCTCGAGCGCCTCGACGAGGTCGTGCACCATCGCGAGGTTCATCGCGTTCATCTTGTCGGGGCGGTTGAGCACGACCTCGGCGACGCCGCCGTCGATGGTCACGAGCACCGGCCGCCCGCCGTCAGATTCCGGCATATGGCGCCCGCTCCTTGGCAGTGAGGATCTTCAATTGGCTCGCGCACACGGTGATGCCGTTCTGGTTGAGGATGTCCCACCGATAGGTGACCAGTCCGGCCCTCGCGTCCTTGTCGGACTTCTCGATCACTTCAATGTCGAGATAGATGGTGTCGCCGATCCAGGTTGGCGCCGTGTAGCGCAGCTTGTCGCTCCCGTAGTTGGCCAGGATGGTGGTTGCGTCGGCGGGGACGCCGAGCCCGGTCCCGAGCGCGAAGACCATGATCCCGGGAGCTACGCGCTGTCCGAACATCGATCGCTCCGCGGCCACCTTGTCGATGTGCGGGTAGAACCAGTCGCCGGTGAGTGAGCACCAGTTGACGATGTCCGTCTCCGTGATGGTGCGTCCGCGGGTGCGCTGGGCCTGACCGACCTCCAACTCATCGAAGGTCCGATACAGCAGAAACCGATCCACCCGAGATACCTCCCGTGACCCGCGAATCGAGGTCGAACGGCGGGCTGGGGAAGTCTATTACCGCCGGTCGATCACCCGCTGAAGCTTTCCCGCCGAGCGCTCGAGGGTGTCGGGGTCGACGACCTCGACGAGCACGGTGACCCCAACACGATCCTTCACCTCGCGCACCAGTTCCTGAGCGGCGAGGGCACGTCGCGCTGCCGGAGCATCCTGCCGTGCTTCCACGGTCACCGTGAGCGTGTCGAGCCGCCCGGCTCGGCCGAGAACCAGCTGGAAGTGCGGCGCCAGCCCATCGGTGCGGATCACGATCTCCTCGAGCTGGGTGGGGAAGACGTTGACGCCTCGAAGGATGATCATGTCGTCGCTGCGACCGGTCACCTTCTCCATGCGCCGGAATGCGGGCCGGGCGGTGCCGGGCAGCAGGCGGGTCAGGTCGCGCGTGCGGTACCTGACCACGGGCAGCGCCTGCTTGGTCAGCGAGGTGAAGACCAGTTCCCCCATCTCGCCGTCGGGGAGCACAGCACCGGTCTCGGGGTCGATGACCTCGGGATAGAAGTGGTCCTCCCAGATGTGCAGCCCATCCTTGGTTTCGACGCACTCCTGCGAAACACCGGGCCCCATCACCTCCGAGAGACCGTAGATGTCCACGGCATGCATGTCGAGGCGCCCTTCAATTTCCGCACGCATCGCCTCGGTCCACGGTTCGGCGCCGAAAATGCCGATACGCAATGCGGATGATCGCGGGTCAATGCCTTGACGTTCGAACTCGTCGAGCAGCGCGAGCATGTATGACGGCGTGACCATGATGATCGACGGCTTGAAATCGGTGATCAGCTGCACCTGCCGAGGTGTCATGCCGCCCGAGACCGGCACGACGGTGCAGCCGAGACGCTCTGCGCCGTAATGCGCACCGAGGCCGCCGGTGAAGAGCCCATATCCGTAGGCGACGTGGACGACGTCGCCGGCCCGTCCACCGGCCGCGCGGATGGAGCGTGCCACCAGGTCGGCCCAGGTGTCGAGATCGGACTGCGTGTAGCCGACGACGGTCGGCCGGCCCGTGGTGCCGCTCGACGCGTGGATGCGCCGCACCTCCGGCTGCGGGACGGCGAACATCCCGAACGGGTAGTTGTCGCGGAGATCGTGCTTGGTGGTCAAGGGAAATCTCGCGAGATCCGCAAGCGAGCGCAGGTCGTCGGGCGAGGCGCCGGCGGCGTCGAACGCCTGGCGGTAGTGGGGCACGTGCGCGTACGCGTGAGCCAGCGACCAGCGGAGGCGGGTCAGTTGCAGCTCGAGCAACTCGTCCCGCGAGAGACGTTCTCCGGAGTCCAGGAGCTCGGCGGGCGGGGCGGCGCCAAGCGTGCTCACACCGTCTCCCTCCCAAGGGTTCTGCTGGTGCCACGGAATTCCGCGATGACCTCGTCGCCACGACGCACTGTGACGTCGTAGACACCTGAGCGACCGAACCGTGTCCGCTCGACCGCGCGGGCTTCAAGGACGTCACCCGCACGTGACGGAGCAACGAAGGTGATGTCGACCGACGCGGCCACGGTGAGCGGGCCGTGGCTGTTGCAGGCGCAGGCGAAGGCAGTGTCAGCGACCGCGAACACGAACGCCCCGTGGGTGATGCCGTGCCCGTTGACCATGTCGGCGCGGACGGTCATCGTCGCTGTTGCGGTGCCGTTCGCGGCCTCGACAACGTCGATACCGAGTGCTCTCGATGCGGCGTCAGCGGCCATCATCCGGGCAACCGAATCAGTCACACCTACTCCCCGTACCGAGCCGGACGAGCGCCGTGCTCAGACAGCCATTTTGGCGTGGTCGACCGCCGCCGTTGCGACGTCCGGTCCGTCGAGCGTCACCTGCGCGGCTGTGCGCCGACCGCTCAGGTAGAGGACCATTTCGGAGGCCGGACCGGTGAGCGTCGCCTTGGTCCCGGACCCGAAGGTCTTCGTCTGACCGTCGGGGCGCACCAGCTCGAGACCGTAGGGACGAATCCCACGCGCCACCCGGCGGGCGGAATACCCGGTCATCCGCCAGGCGAGCGCTTCCAGGTCCGGCATCACGTTGCGCGGACCACGTCCGTTGGCCCGGCGCACGTCCTCGTGGTGGATGAAGAACTCGATCCCGTTGAACACATTCCGGAGGCGTGGGATCCGCCAGGGAATCAGCGGGGCACCAGCACGCAGGCGGGCCACCAGCACCGGAAAGCCCTTGGCCTTCTCGGCTGCTCGCTGAGCGTCGGACCACCTGTGGAAGTGCTCGCGCAGCACCAGGTGGGCCGCGAGGTCGGCGGTCGTCCAGCCTTCGCACAGAGTTGGCGCATCGGGACCGAGTTCGACCAGGAGATCGCAGAGCTCGCGGCGCTCGCGGACATCTATCAGCTCAGTCAATTGGCTCCTCTAGGCAATAGACCTCCCGGATCAGCGTACGCGCTCGGGCTACAGATCGAGCCTCGCGAAGCGCTAGCCGGTCTTGCCGAGCCGGTGCCAGACGGACCCGGTCAGCGACCACACCTGGACGGGCAGAACGCGGGAGCCCGAGGTGACGGGCGGTGGTCCGACCAGCAGCAGGGCGTGACGGTCGGCGTCGGTGACCTCGGTCCCTCCTTCGAAGGGCAGTGGCGCCGACGACAGCAACGTCCACGCGGTCCCGCCCCAGACGAGCAGTTCGTGCCTTGATGCCTGTGTCACGCCGCAGCTGCAGAGCACGAGCCGGTTGAGGGTCGGGTCGAGCGCCATCGTGGTCCCCCCGATCGGCGAGTGTGCCGGCGTCGGCAGTAACGTCCAGCGGGTGGCGTCCCAGCGCCAGGTGGTGTTCACCGCCCCGGTCGCGGGTGGCGGCCCGACGCAGCAGGCGACGGCAAGGAGCGACTTGGTGATGGGGTCGAACCGCATCGGGCTGTAGAAGGCGCCGGCGGGCAAATCGGCGCCATTGGGATGGTTCCAGTGCGTGCCGTCCCAGATCCAGGTCGCGCCCGGGTTCGAGATCACCCCTGACCCGGTAACCAGCACCATCTGGTGTGAGGCAGCGTCCCAGGCCATGTCTGAACCCTCTCCGGGCTCAGGCCCGCCGGCACCGCTGTCCAGAGCGACCCAGGTGGTCCCGTTCCAGGCCCAGGTGTCGTGCACCGGAGTCCCGGGCTCGGTACGTCCGCCGAACAGGAGCACGGTCTTGGTCTCGGGGTCGTACGCGGCCGACGCACCGAAGCGACCCGCGGGGCTGACAGCGGGATGCGCCAGCGTCCATGAGGAGCCGTCCCAGAGCCAGGTGTTGTCGTAGTC
Source organism: Candidatus Dormiibacterota bacterium (assembly GCA_963748505.1). Classification (GTDB taxonomy): domain Bacteria; phylum Chloroflexota; class Dormibacteria; order Aeolococcales; family Aeolococcaceae; genus Palsa-851. Next base: position 84,433 of record CAVVJH010000005.1, on the reverse strand, counting down.
CCCGACGCCGCCGAAGAGCACGACCTGGTGGGTTGCCGGATCGTCGGCCAGCGCAAACCCCAGGCCGGAAGCGGGAACGTCGGGCATGGGCGTGGATGTGGCCACAGGCAGCGTCGGATTGGGCACGTTGGACGTGGAAGCCGGTCGCGGGGTGGAGCGGTGCCCGACCGACACCACGATGCCGATGGCACTGGCGACGGCGATGATCACGACGAGCCCGAGGACCGACCTGGGGCCAAGACGGCGGCGTCCCGGCCGTGATCCGAGGTCGATAGTGGTGCGATTGTCCATATTCGTGCGAACGACAATGTGCCATGCCGCCGCACGTGACCGGGCATTCGACACCCCCGCGCAGTCGTGGTTCGCCCAACCCCTCTATGCAACCCGCGGCTTGTGGCTGATCAGCGTGCAGGCGAGGCCCGAAAGGATTGCCATGCCGGCTCCGTACCACCACAGGGCATGAAAGTGATTGAGCGCGTCGACCGGTCCGTGCGGTGTTCCGAGGATGACCACCAGGAGCGCGATCCCGAAGGCCCCGCCCACCTGGCGCGCCGTCTGGTTCACCGCGCTGCCCACCGCAAACCGATTTTGATGGAGGCTCGAGACCGCGGCGGCCCCGAGGACCGGAAAGGTCATGCCGATCCCCAGACCGATGATCAGCGTGCCCGGGAGCCAGATCGCGAGGTAGTCAGGGTGGAGACCCACGCGCGTCGCGAACCAGCCGAGTCCGGCGACGAACACCGCGAATCCGACCAGCAGCACCTTGCGGAAACCGACCCGCGACGCCGCGCGACCTGCGAAACCGGACACCACGGCAACTACGAGCGGCCCCGGCGTCACGGCCAGCCCGGCCGCAAGGATCGAGTAATGCCACACGCTCGTGAGGAAGAGGATGTTGCCGAGGAGCATTGCGAAGAACGCCATCGCGTACAGGAAGGTGGCGATGTTCGCAACCGTGAATGAGCGAGCCTGGAAAAGCGTCAGGTCCAGCACCGGCTCGGGATGGCGAGCCGACCGAAACAGGAAGGCAGTCCCGATGATCGTCGCGCCCGCGAAGCACGCGATGATCGGCGCGCTCGACCAGCCCCAGGTTGGTCCTTCGGTGATGCCCAGCACCAACGACGCGAGCGTCACCGCAATGAGCACGGCGCCGAGATAGTCGGGTGTCGCGCCCGGCAGGCCAGGGCGTGACCGGGTCAGCACCTTCCGGCCGGCGAGCCAGGCCAGAGCACCGATCGGGACATTCACGAAGAACGCCCAGCGCCAGCCACCGATCGTGATGAGCGCGGCGCCCAGGGACGGACCGGTGGCGACTGCGAGTGCGCCGACCCCGGCCCAGAGGGCGACAACCTGCGAGCGGCGTTCGGTTGGAAAGGCGTCCGAGGAGAAGGCTCAGTGATGCCGGCAGCAATGCCGCAGCGCCACATCCCTGAATGACGCGACCAACCACCAGCAGCACCACCGACGGCGCGAGGCCGCACAGCGCAGAGCCAACCGTGAAAACCCCAAGCCCGGCAAAGAAGACCCGACGGCTTCCGATGCGATCCGCAGTGCGCCCGGCGATCACCAGCAGCGAGCCGAAAACAATGCCGTAGCTGGTGATCACCCACGCGAGGGCGGCTCTCGGATCGCTCGGGAACGACCGCTCGAGGGCAGGGAACGCGACGTTGACGATCGACAGATCAAGCGACGCCATGAACGCGCCGAGCGCGGTGACCGCGAACACGATGCGGCGACGAGCGGCCGGTGCATCAACCGGCGTCGGGACGGGGATGCTCGTTGCGGCCATGCTGCAGCACTCTAGAGAGTTGCGTTCTATTATGCAACTCACTACCATGAGCCCATGGACCGCAAGAGCTTTGCCGGCATGGACTGCTCGGTCGCCCAATGCCTCGAGGTCGTCGGCGAGTGGTGGAGCCTGCTCATCGTCCGCGATGCCTTCCTGGGCATCACTCGTTTCGACCAGTTCCAGCGCCGGCTCGGGATTTCACGAAACATCCTCCACGAGCGCCTCAGCAAACTGGTGGATGCCGGTGTCCTGGTACGCATTCCCTACTCGCAGCATCCGCCGCGCGACGACTACCGGCTGACCGACAAAGGCCGCGAGCTCTGGCCGGTGATCACCGCGATGCGCCAGTGGGGAGATCGACACGTCGCGCCCGCCGGCCCGCCGATCACGGTCGTCCACAAGGGCTGCGGCGAGGTCTGCGACGCGGTGATGGTGTGCGCATCGTGCGGCGAGCGCGTGGGACCGCGCGACGTGTCGGTGGCGGCGAGCCCCGGGCACGAGCCCGCGGCGCTGGTCCCGCAGCGACATTCGGCGGCGTAGCCCGCGCGGGAGTGCATTCGTCTCCCCAGCACGGTAGGCTTGCGCGCCATGGCGGACTGGGTGACGATTTCCGCGCTTGCAACTGCAGGTGGGACTCTCGTCCTCGCGTTTGCGACGTTCTCATCAGTGCGCTCCGCCAACCGCGCGGCCCGAGCCGCCGAGCGTTCGCTGCTCGCCGGCTTGCGACCCGTGCTCATGCCCTCCCGCCTGCAGGACCTGCCACAGAAGGTGTCATTCGCGGATAACCACCACGTGATGGTCGCGGGCGGTCACGCATCGTTCGAGGTGACCGACGAGGCGATCTACCTGGTCATCACCCTGCGCAATGCGGGCGCTGGAATCGCCGTCCTGCACGGCTGGTACTTCAGTCCAGACCGCGTGACCACCGGTCTGCACGCGGACCCCAAGGACTTCCGGCGCCTCACCCGAGATATCTACGTGCCGGCGGGGGATATCGGCTTCTGGCAGGGTGCGTTGCGGGATCCCAACGAGGCGCTCTTCGGAGTGGCTCGCGATGCAGCCACCGCGCGGCAGACAGTGACCATCGATCTGATGTACGGCGACCACGAAGGTGGTCAGCGAATGATCAGCAGATTCGGCCTGTCTCCGACGTCAGACGGTGGGTGGCTGGCGAACGTCGGGCGGCACTGGAACCTGGACCGAAAAGACCCTCGCTGATCGCGCGGCTAGAGCTGCGTGAGGAGGGCTTCCACGGCGGCGACCGCCGGCGCGTAGCCCATCGCCTGAAACAAGTCACGGGCTTCGGCGAGCGGTATCTCTGCTCCTGGGGTCCCTGACGCCAGCAAAGACCGGCCTTGACCGAAGAGCGCCTGCGCGAGCTCGGGGAGGTGTCCGAAGACACGCCAGCCGTCGACGGCCTCGCGGTATTGATCAGTTGCTCCAGCGTGGTCACCACTCGCCGATGCGAGTTGTGCCGCGCATGTCCGCAACGCGTACTGCTGCAGTGGCGTACGCGGCGCCACGCCCGCAATGAGCCCGTGCGCCAGTCGTGCATCACCGAGCGCGAGCGCGGTACGCACCAGTTGCGGGAGTTGCGCGGCGTAGTTCGGGTCGTCGCGCGTCGCCGCGTTGTGGCTGACCTCCTCGAGCACTGCCCGGGCCCGATCCCGAGCCCCGTTCTCGAAGAGAATGTGCGCCGCGATCGAGAAGGCCATTGCGAAGTCCTGCGGTTCACCCACGTCACGGGCGATCCCCACAAATCGTTCCGCCTCGTCGCTCGGCGGGCGCTCGCCGCGGAAGCTCAGGAGCGTGAGCTGGACGGATCGGCCCTCGATCAGCGTCACGAGGTCGCCCAATGACTCGGCCTGACCGACCAATCGGGCCCCTTCGAGCGCCTCCTCGGAGCGCCCGGCCTCGGCGAGGAAGCTCAGACCCATCATCTTCATTGCGCGAGCCATCTCCGCGATACCGCGCCGTTCGCAGAACGCGATGCCTTCACGACACGTGTCGAGCGCACGCAGTGGGCCCCGGTATTGCCAGACGACCCACGCGAGGTTGTTGTGCAGCACTCCGGCGACGCGACCGCTCCCCTGCTCAACCGCGAGCGTGAGCGCGCTTCGCATGTCCTCAATGCCGCGCTCGTCGCCGAGCGCCGCCCGCGCACTCCCGCGGACTCCCAGTGCTCCAGCGGGCTCGGGAAGCATCAACTCAGATGCGATCGAAAGCGACCGTTCCGCCGCGCTGATGGCGTTGGCGTAGGCCGTGCCGCGCCCCAGGTGTTGCGCCTGCGCAGCGAACGCGGCAACCAATTCAGGTCCAGCGTCGCGGCCTTCGAGAAGCGAGATCGCCTCCTCGACAGCGTCATGCTCGGCCTGCGGCTCCCCCACCGTTCGATATACATCCGGGAGGATCGTCAGCACGCGAGCGATATCCAGGATCGAGTCCTGGGTGCGGTAGATGGCAAGGGCTTCCTCTAACGCCTGCTTCAACTCGTGCGGGCGGCCCTGCTGTTGGACGGCCTGTGCCAGGCGTTCGAGCAGTCCGGCGCGCTCCGCGTGCCCGGCGGGCGCGAGTTCCAGCGCGCGAGCGAAGGCGGACCCGGCGCTCACCACGTCGATGGGCAATGCCCGTGCGCCGGCAAGGCCGAGATAGTGGCGGGCGGCTGCCTCGAGCACCGGTATGTCCTCGACCTGCCCCGAGGCTCGCACCAGTTCCAGCGCTTGCACGTAGTGATATGCCAGCACGTCGGCCAGGTCGTCAATGCGCCCCTCGGCCTTCGTCTCGATCCATGCGGCTGCGCCTCGGTGGCGTGCGGCGCGATCCGGACGGGGAATCTGCGCGTAGCACACGTCGCGCACCAGCACGTGCCAGAAGCCGTATTCCTGCTCGCCCTGCATCGAGGTGCTCCGAACCGGACGAACCAGTTCCTTACGTGCGATGTCGTGGAGGATCTGCTGGACCTCACGGAGGTCGCGACCTCCCATCGCCGCGATCGCTCCCGCCCAGAACACCTTGCCGACCACGGCCGCATCCTGCAATAGCGCCTTGCGGTCCGGAGACAGCGTGTCCAGCCGTGCCGCGATCAACGCTTGCAGTGAATCGGGAAGCGTGATTTCGTCGAGCTCTCCGCCGAGCATGTCGCGATCCCCAAGCAGGCGGACGAACTCCTCCGCGTAGAGCGGATTGCCGCCGGCACGGCCGATGAGCGCCTGCTGCATTGCTGCCGGAAGCATCGCGTGTTCGAGCAGCACGGACAGCAGCGTCGCTGTCTCCGTGTCCGTCAACGGTCCCAGGTTGATCCGTTGTGCGTTGCGCACGGCCGACGCCCAGGTCGGACGGCGCTCCTGCAACTCAGGTCGCGCGGTACAGATCAGGAAGAGCGGTACGCCCTGCGACCATTCGGCAAGATGCTCGAGAAACGCAAGCATCGCATCGTCAGCCCAGTGCAGATCCTCGAAGACCAGTACGGTTGGACTCGACGCCGCGAGGCTTTCCAGGAAGCGACGCCAGGCCGTGAATGATTCCTCCTGTGCAGCCGGCTCGCCGCCGGCGCCGACGAGCGGCGCGAGACGCTGCTTGAGCCACATGCGGTCCTGCTCATCCGCGGGAATCGCCTGGTCCAGCTTGGCCATGGCCTCGTCGGGCGTGTCCGACTCGAGGATGCCGCACTCCGCCTTGACGATTTCCCCGAGCGCCCAGAAGGCACTTGCCTCGCCATAGGGGAGGGACCGCCCCTGCCGCCAGCGCACCAGGCTGGGACGGCCTTCCACATACGTGAGCAGTTCCGCGCAGAGCCGGGTTTTGCCAACGCCGGGCTCACCGGCGATGGTCACGAGTTGACACTCGCGTTGCTCGACGGCGCGCTCGAAGGCCGCGATCAGCAGCGGGCGCTCGAGCTTCCGGCCGACCAGCGGGGTCAGGTAGGTGCGGATCACGTCGGCGCCGAACCGGGCGCGCGGGGCCAGCGGCTGCCAGCTCGCGAGCGGCTCGGCCTTGCCTTTCACGGTGACCGACTCCAGTGACACGAAGGTGAAGATGCGCTCCGTCTGGCGGTAGGTCACCTCCGACACCGCGATACCGTTGACCGGCGCGATGCTCTGCAACCGTGAGGCCGTGTTGACCACATCGCCGGTCACGAAGCCCTCACCGCGCTCCGGTCGCGCGCCCAGCGCCACCACAGCCTCACCTGTGTTGATGCCAATTCTGACTTGAAGTTCCAGAGTTGGGTCGCTGGTGTTCAGCTCGTCGAGCACCTCCAGCACGCGCAGTCCTGCGCGCACCGCGCGCTCGGCGTCATCCTCGTGTGCGAGCGGTGCGCCGAAGACGGCCATCACCGCGTCACCGACGAACTTCTCGACCGTACCGCCGTGATGCTCGATCACGGTGCGGAGCTCCCGGTGATAGGGCTGGAGCCGGGCACGCACATCCTCGGGATCCGCCTTCTCGGATGCCGCCGTGAAGCCGACCAGGTCGCAGAACAGGACCGACACGACTTTGCGTTCCTCGTGCCGCGGGCTCGTCGTGAGGCCGGCGAGCTCAATGCCGCAGTTCGGACAGAACCGGAACTCCCCGGAGAGCTCCTTACCGCAGTTGGGGCAGGTCGCCACGCGCCAATCTATTGGGAACCCATCAGCCGTTGGGGCAGCACGCTTCGCGCGTCGATCAACAGCGAATCGCAGACCAGGGCGACGCATCGCGAGCGTTGCGCCGCATCCATCAACGCGGGATCGGCATGACCGAGGCCCATCATCATCGCCGCGACGTCGGCGATGTTCACGTCGGGCCGCACACGGCCGGCAGCCTGCGCCTGCTCCAGGAGCGCGCCGACAGCGGTCATGAGCTCGGCCGAGATCGCCTGCTTCGCGCGGTCGACGTCGACCCCCGCAGCGCACATCGCATCGCCGAGCGCCTTGAAGTCGCACATGTCATCACTGAGCTTGCGGACGAAATTCACGAATGCCGCCCCGGGATCTTCCGAGTTTGCCGCGGCATGCGCCGCTGCGACCAGTGGCTCGAGCCGGGACAGCAGCAGGGCTTCGAGCAGCGCGCCTTTGGTCGGAAAGTTGCGATAGACGGTGCCGACACCGACGTGCGCGAGCTCCGCGATCTCATCGATCGAGACGTCGACCCCGTGCCTGGCCATCAGCGTGCCGGCGGCTTCGAGGACGTGATCACGATTGCGCCGCGCATCCGAGCGCATATGCCGTTCGCTGTCGAGTGGGGCGGCTTGCGACCGCTCCGTGCTCGTCATCCCCATGCTCATCGAAAGTCCTGACTTGGATTGACAAACGGAACCATCGTTCCGTATAGTACTCCTAACCGGAGCCTTCGCTCCGATTCTACCGCAAAACGAGGACGAAAGCATGAGCCTGAGACGCGTCAACCCCTGGGTCGTGCTGGTCATTGTGGGGATGGCCCAGTTCATGGTCATTCTCGATGCGACCATCGTCAACGTCGCGCTCCCCTCCATTCAGCGCGGCCTGCACTTCTCGCCGGAAAGCCTGCAATGGATCGTGAATGCCTACACCCTCGCCTTCGGTGGGTTTCTCATGCTCGGCGGTCGGGCCGCTGACCTCATCGGGAGGCGGCGCCTCTTCCTGATCGGTATTTTTCTGTTCTCCGCGGCGTCGCTCATGAACGGACTCGCGGGCTCCGCGGGCGTTCTCGTCGCGGGCCGAGCACTGCAGGGATTGGGTGGCGCCTTGGTATCGCCGGCGGCGCTTTCGGTGCTCACGACAACGTTCGCAGAAGGTCGTGAGCGCACCACCGCGCTGGGTGTCTGGAGCGCTGTGGCGGTCGGCGGCGGCGCCATCGGGCTGCTGCTCGGCGGCGTGCTCACCAGCGCCTTCTCCTGGCAGTGGGTGTTCTTCGTGAACGTCCCGGTCGGCCTGATCACCATCCTGCTCGCTCTCCGGTTCGTACCCGAGAGCCGCGTCGAAGACCGCAGCGGCGGTGTCGACATCGCCGGCGCCGTTTCCATCACAGCCGGACTGGTCGTGCTGGTCTACGCCCTCGTCAACGCGCAGTCGGCCGGCTGGCTGACCCTGACCACGCTGGGGCTGGTTGCCATCGCGGTCGCGCTGCTGGCGGTCTTCGTCACGCTCGAGCTGCGCTTGCGCCACCCCCTCATCCGGCTCGGCATCTTCCGGATGCGGTCGATCACGGGATCCAACCTTTCGATGCTGCTGGTCGCGGGCGGCATGTTCGCGCTCTTCTACTTCGCCTCCATCTACGTCCAGGAGGTGCTCGGCTACAGCGCGTTGCGCGCCGGGCTCGCATTCCTCCCGGTGACCGGCGGCATCATCGTCGGCGCTGGACTGTCGCAGCAGTTGATTCGACGGGTGGGCGTTCGGGCCGTGGGCATCATCGGGATGTCCCTCGCCGGTGTCGGACTGCTGCTGTTGAGCAGGATTCCTGTCGCCGGCACCTACCTCGGCGACCTGTTGCCGGGGCTGATGATCATGTCCGTCGGCATGGGGCTGACCTTCGTGCCGATCACGTTGATCGCGACGACCAACGTCGAGGAGCACGACGCCGAACTCGCGTCAGGCCTGCTCAACACCTCGCAGCAGCTTGGCGGTGCGATCGGACTTGCCGTGCTGTCGACTCTCGCCGCCAACACCACTGCGAACAACCTCGCGGGTCTCGGTCACGCGGTCACCCCGCTCGCCGGGGTCACGGCGCTGGTCGACGGATTCCATGTGGCCTTCCTGGTGGGTGCGTTCCTGTTCGTCGGCGCGGCGCTCGTCCTTGGGCTCACCGTCCGGCGCGCTGACGTCGCCAGGATCGATACCGAGGCGTCAGCAGCACCGGCACTCGCGGCCTAGGGTTTCTATCTAGACGGCGCAGCTGTCGTCGGTGCAGATGTCGCCGTCGGCGGCGACCATCTGCAGCGGATGCGCGGCGGTCCACGCCTGCTGCAACGCAGCCGTGATCGTTGCCGGCGACTGCGCGCCGGAGATCCCATACGTCCGATCGATGACGAAGAACGGGACGCCGGTGATTCCCAGCTGGCGTGCCTCGAGCTCGTCATGGCGGACCAGGTCGGTGTAGGCATCGCTGGTGAGCATCTCGCGCACCTCCTGCACATCGAGCCCGACGCTCACTGCCTGACGGGCGAGCACATCGCGGTCGCCGATCGCCTCACCCTCGACGAAATACGCGGCCATCAAGCGCTCCTTCATCGCGTCCTGCCGGCCATGCGAGGCCGCGAGGTGGATGAGCCGGTGGGCATCGAAGGTGTTGCCGGTGCGCGCGCGGTCGAGATGGAAGTCGAGTCCCTCACCGGCAGCCATGGCGGTGACCCGAGCCTGCGCGGTCTCCGCTTGCGCTCGGCTCATGCCATAACGCTCGGCGAGGCGCTCGGTGGGGTCGCCCATGGTCGCAACCGGTGCGCTTGGGTCGAGCTGAAAGCTGCGCCACGTGACGGTGACGCCGTCGCGGTGCTGAAAATCCGACAGCGCCTGCTCGAACCGGCGTTTGCCGATATAGCACCACGGACAGACGACGTCAGACCAGATCTCAACATCCATGACCCTTGTTGTACCCCGCCCGGCCGGATTCGACGCGCGCCGTGCGCTCGGCGCGCGCCGATCCAGCCGCTCAGCCCAGCGAGAAGACCTGGATTCGGTTGTTGTAAGTGTCCGCCACAAAGAGCTTGGTGCCGAACACCGCGAGCGAATGGGGCAGGGTGAAATTGTTGCTGCCGCTTCCCGACGACCCGAAGACGGTCAGCTCGGTCGAGAGATCCGCGGAGAGTTGCACGACCTGGTTGGCGAGCTGTGTTCGGCGACCCACACGGTGCCGTCCGGACCAAGTGCGATTCCCTGTGGCCCGCTGATGCCGGTTTTGAAGACCGCGACGAGATTGCCGTTCAGATCAACTTCGTTGATGCGGTTGTTTCCGGTGTCCGCGACGTAGAGATCCGTCGCCGACGCGACCACGTCCTGTGGGCCGATGAACTGCGCGGGACTTCCGAGGACCGCGCTCGACCCGCGGATTCCGAAGGCCGCGTAGGTGGCCGACGCCGGCTTGTAGCTCACGATCCGGTTGTCTTGCGTGTCCGCGATCCAGACCACGCCGGACGCAGCAACCGAAACTCCCTCGATGTAGTTGAAGGCGCCGACGGATCCTCCGCCCGTCACCACAGAGAGTGGTGGCGTGGTCAATCCCGAACTGAAATGTTCGAGGCGGTTGTTCCGCGTATCACCAACCCAGACGGTTCCGTCCGGGGCCACGGCGACTGTCTCCGGCCATGAATAGTCGCCGATGGCAGTCCCTCGCTTGCCCTGGTCAGCGAACAAGGTGCCAGCAGCATTGAATTCCTCGACGCGTTGATTCAGCCGGTCGACACCGTATGTCGTACCGTTGGATCCCACCGCGACGCCATAGGCCTCGGCGAAACCGGGCGCCTTCGCCGGAGCGCCGTCAATCTCCGTTTCCGTCGCACCAGCCGGACTGAACTCGTGAATGCCGCTTCCCCAGAAGTCAGCCGCCCAGATATTCCCGGAGCCATCGAGGGTGACACGACGCAAGGCCGTGAAATACGGGGCATTGCCAGGCGGGAGTGGGCAGCTTGACGGGCATCGCGAACCATAGTTCGCGACCCAGGCGCACCTTCCCGAGCACCCGTTGATGTTGAACACTGCGACGCGCTCATTGCCGGTGTCCGCAACGTACGCGGTCGCGCCGTCGGCGCTGAAGACCACGTTGTACGGCGCGTTCAACTCACCGTTGAGGTGACCTGCAGCCTTGCCATCACCGAGGACCTTGTTTGCCGAACTGTTCCAGGTACTGCTCGAGGACGTGCAGGTGCACTGGAAAGCCTTGACCTCCTCATTGTGGTAATCCGCCACCCAGATCTCACCGTCCGGACCGCGACGAACCTCGCGGGGCGACTTCAGGATCACGGTCGGCGACTTCCAGATGTACGAGCCGGCCGCAAGACCCTGCGAACCGCCGACCGCCGCATACGCCTTGATCAACGAATGCCCAGTATCAGCCACCAGCACTTCGTTGGTCGTCGCGTCATAGCTGAGACCGATCGGAACATTGAGGTTCTGCGCCAGCTTTCCCGCGCCGCCGGCCTGCCACAAGAAATTCCCGTTCTTGTCGAAGGCCTCGATGCGACTGTTTGCCGCGTCGGCTACGTAGATGTTGGAGTTGCCATCGACCGCCACGTCGCGAGGCGTGTTGAACTGGCCACTCCCTGATCCCAACGTGCCGAACGTGAGCACCGGCGCGCATCGTGCGGGCGGTGCGGGGCAGGTGCCCGGCGTGAACACCGAAATCCGGTTGTAGCCGGTGTCCGCCACGACGAGCCGGTTGCTGGGCTGGTCCCAGGTCAAGCCGCTCGGATAGAGGGCCGCCTCGGATGGGCCGGCCAGAGTCTTGACAAAGGTCACGGTGGTTGCAGCCGCGTTGGTCGCAGTTCCCCCCGCGGCAGCCTGCCCGACGAGCGGTACGGTCCCCACTGCCAGCAGAGCGCCAATCATCGGTACGAGGTATCTCGTTCGCATGTCCCCTTCCTACGAAATGGGCGCGCGGTTGATCCCGCGACACCCCACATTGGCCACCATGCCGGCCGTGTCCCCTCTACGGATAGTCGATCTCCGGGGCAGCGCATGGGCTGATCCCGGACACTACCTTCCTAGCCCCTTCGTGAAAGCCCGTGCTCCATCATCGGCGCCGAACCTGAACGTCACATTGAGCATCTGCAACGAAGTCGCAGAGCTCAGGGGAGCTCGACGGTGAAGCGGGTGATCGCGCCGTTCGGCTCGTCGAGGCGCACCTCGCCACCATGGAGACGCGCGATGGTCTGACACAGCGCCAGCCCCAGACCAGCACCACCGGTTTCGCGCTGGCGGGCCGATCGCCGCGTCGAAACCGTTCGAAGATCTCACTACGGAGACCCGGGGGATCGTCTCGCCGGTGTTGGATACGCTGAGGTGCCATCCGGTTGGGAAACGTGCCTTCCCGGACAAACCCAACGAGCCACCGGCGGGCGTGTAGCGGCACGCGTTGTCAAGGAGGTTGTCGAACAGGCGCGCGAGCAGAAGCGGGTCGGCTTCGACCATTCCATCGTCGGGAAGATCGAGGTCGATGGTCAGATCGCCGGTTCTCCGCCACTGCCTGCCATCGGTCGGCGACTTCGGCCAAGAAGTCGGCGACGTCGAGCGTCGCTCTGTGCACGGCCAGCCTCGCCGTCGTCCGCCCGAGCGAGCAGGAGCAACGCGTCGGCGAGCTCGCTCATCCGGATGACCTCATGCTGGAGCGTCGTCAGGCTGTCTCGATATTCGGCCGCCTCGCGCGGACGGTCGAGCGCACGGTCCGCGACCGTGCGCATGATTGCGAGTGGGGCTCGGAGTTCGTGCGCGGCATCAGCGGTGAAGTCCAGTAGTCGCGAGTTGAGGCGACGTAACTCGCGGGCCTGGTCGCGAAGCTCGGCAGTGAGGTGCTCTTTCTCTGCGAGTTGGACCGCCGCCTGATCCGCACGGTGGCGCTCGCTGCTCAAGAGCTGGCGTGGAGTTCACTGCGGCGGACTCAGAACGGCGGAGCGCACGACCCGCCAATCGGCTGACCATCGCCAGAAGGAGGGTGGCCGTGAGCTGGAAGCCTCCGGTCACCGGGGTCACGGACCCGTATGCCACAGCGCCGAAGAGCACCACGAGCGCGGTGCCCACCACCGCCATTGCCCACGCGATCGGTAGTGTCCACGTCCCCGCGAGCACGACGAGCAGCGCGTAGCTGCCCAGCGTGACGCCGGGACGATGGTCCCGATGAGGCAGCGCAATGGTTTCGCCGACCAGGACCAATGCGAGTCCGGCGATGCACAGGACGACTATCGTGGCGATCTGACCCGCCCAGTCAGTTGTTGCGGATGGCTCACGGTCCGTCCAAGCCACCGCCGGAACGCGACGAGCGTTGGAAAGGGATGGCGTGCAGTGGGGTTGGCTGCGCTATCCATTGCCACCCGTGGGCTCGAGACGGTAACCGCTCCGCCGCAGGTCACGATGCCGTAGTCGGCGCCGGCATTCTCGCAGCTTGCGCCGGAGTCGCGCCACATATACCTGCACGAGATTCGATCGTGGCGAGTAGTCGTAGCTCCAGGTGTGATCGTGTACCTGCACCGGCGTCAGCAGGCCGCCCGCGATTGTGGACGAACAACTCGAGGATGGCATGCTCCTTGGTCGGTGACCGAGATGCGCTTCCCGGCAACCGTGATCACGTGTCCGCGCGTGTATCAATCGAGATGTTGCCGGCGTGCAACATGGACCCGCGATCAGGAAGATTGCGTCGCGCCAGCGCGCGGATGCGGGCAAGCAGTTCCTGGAACGCAAACGGCTTCACGAGATAGTCGTCGGCTCCTGCCTCGAGTCCGCTCACGCGATCGCTGATGGCGTCCCGCGCGGTAAGCATCAGAATGCCGGCGCCATTGTTCTGATGGCGGAGCTCACGGCAGACCGCGAAGCCATCAAGCCCGCTTCGCAGCATCACGTCGAGCACGACGACGTCGAACGTCCGCGGTCGACGCTGCCAGCAGCGCATCACGGCCGGTCTCGACATAGTCGGCCCCGATCCCGTACTCCACGAGAGCCCGGCTCACTTCCCTGGCGAGGATGATGTCATCCTCGACGATCAGCACACGCACGTCTCGAAGGTACCGCGCGGGGACTGGTGGCGTGACACGCGATCGGTGACGGAATTGGCCCGGCCGCCCCGCAGAGGTGTGACAACGGCGGAGGCCATCTTCCAATGCCTTGCATGCTCCTGACGTAGGCTGTGCTGCCTTATACCCATGCACTGGCTTGACCCATCTGAGCTCCGCGTCGGCCTTGGCTGTATGCGGCTGTCGACCGATCACGCCCGGGACGAGCAGCGTGCGCTCGACACCATCGTTGCTGCCGTCGGCGCCGGGGTCACCGTCTTCGACACGGCACACGCATACGGGCACGGTGTTTCGGACATGGGGCACAACGAGCGGTTGCTGGCGCACGCGATCCGGGTGTCCGGGGCGACGGGGACCGCGCGAATCGTGACCAAAGGTGGCATGACGCGAACGGGCGGCGGATGGATCCCCGACGGACGTGCGAAAGCAATCCTCGTCGGATGCGAAGCGAGCCTGGCAGCGCTCGATGGACTCGCCATTGACATGTACCTCATCCATGCCCCTGACTCGCGCACACCGTGGGAGACCTCGGTACGGGCGTTGGGGCGCTTGCTCGACGAAGGGGTCGTGGGTCACGTGGGGCTGTCCAACGTGAACCGCGCGCAACTGGATGCAGCGCTCGACATCGTTCCCATCACCGCCGTGGAAATCGAGTTGAGCGTGCTCAACGACAGCGCCACTCGCGGAGGGATCGTCGACTACTGCGCGGCCAAGGGGATCGCCGTGATCGCGCATTCGCCGCTGGGCGGGCCGCGTCGCGCCACCTCGCTCGGTCGAAACGTGGTTTTGGCCGGCGTCGCGACGTCGCATGGCGCGACCCCTGCGGAAGTTGCGCTCGCCTGGCTCCTTGAGCTGTCACCCAACGTCATCGCGATCCCGGGCGCACGCCGCCCGGAGACGGCTCGTTCATCGGCATGCGCGGCCACCCTGCAACTCGATGATGCGGACCGAGCGCTGATCGATCGAGCGTTCGGTACGCGGCGCATCTCGCCCATTGCCGAGACTGCGCATCGCGGCGGCTCGGAGGTCGTCCTCGTCATGGGGATCCCCGGCGCCGGCAAGAGCAGTATCGCGAACGGCTACGTTGATCGTGGGTATGTGCGCCTCAATCGCGACGAACGAGGTGGCTCGTTACGTGAGCTGAGCGAGGCGCTGGATCAGGCGCTCTCGTCAGGTGCCGAGCACGTCATCCTCGACAACACGTATCTCACCCGCGCGATCCGGAGCCGCGTCATCGACGCTGCGCAGCGTCATCGTGCACGGGTGCGGTGCATCTGGCTGGACACACCGCTCGCGCACGCACAGGTCAACCTCGTGGAGCGTCTGCTCGATCGTTTCGGATCCCTCCCGTCGCCCGAAGAGCTTGCGAAGCACGCCAGAGGCGAGCCCGGGCTCCTTGCTCCGGCATCGCAGATGCGCGCCTACCGCGAGCTCGAGCCGCCATCGGATGACGAGGGATTCACCGAGATCGAGCACCGCGCGTTCACGCGCGCTCCGTCACGCAGCTCGCGCGGCGGGATCTTCGTGGCGGCCGCAGCACTGCGGCAGCCTGATTGGCACATTGCGCTGCAGGGTGTTGACACGACGGCGCCCTGCCTGGTGTTCGACTGGAGTGCTGACGGCAGCACCCCCGACGACCTCGAGGCGTGCGTCGCGCGGCTGGCCGCGCGAGTGTCCGGCAGCATCGAGAGCGCGGTCTGCACACATGGCGGCGGACCGCCACGTTGCTGGTGCCGGCCACCGCTGCCAGGACTGCCGCTCGCGTTCGCACGAAAAAACCACATCGACGCGGCCAAATCGACGCTCATCGGTGCCGGACCGGCACACGCGACACTCGCGCGAGCACTCGGCGCCACATCCCGGTCGACCTGACCGGCAGCCCGCTAGTGACGCAGCCGCGTCGTGTCGATGTCGTCGTGGCTCATGCCGAAGTAGTGGGCCACCTCGTGCAGGACGGTGTCCGTCACCTGATCGACCAGTTCCGCGTGCGTGCGGCTCCACCGCTCGATGTTGTGCTGCAGGAGCACGATCCGCTTCGGGTAGGTGAGCGCGGTGAAGCTGGACTCGCCACCGCCGCCCTGAAAGAAGCCCAACACGTGACTGTTGATGCCGTTGCGACGGTCGTCCTCGCTCGGCTCTGGCTCGATTGTGATCAACAGGTTGTCATCGTCCATTCGAGCGCGCAAGTCCGCCGGAATCGCGTCCAGTGCGTCCGCCGCGATGCGCTCGAACTCGTCAGTGGTGACGTGGTACGCCATCCGCCGGCTCCGTCCTCAGCGCGATCGGGTCGCGTCCGCGACGCGCTGCACGAGCGCGTCGGGGTCGTCCACGGTCAGCACCAGACGCCCATAGGGCTGCCCGCTGAGCTCGACGACCACACCGCGTCCGGTGCCATGGACGGCTGCGAAATCCTTGCCAAATGCCCCGCGCCGCGTACCCACCGCGATCACGTGTGGAATCCCGGTGCCCGGTGCGCGGATCCCCCTGAGCTCGGACCAGACGTTCGCGCTGACCCGGACCACCTGGACGGAGGACAACGGCACCGCGATGTCCTGATGGACGCCTTCGACGTGTTCGAGCGTCGTCATGCGCATGATCAACTGGTCGCCTTCGACCACCAGGATTGCCATCTTTCGATCCTATCCGACCACGGTTCCCGAGGCTTCCGGGAAGTCCGGACGTTTCTGGATGGTCCCAGTAGGGTAGGATGATGCCATCGCCTCGAATACCGAGGGGTATCGCTCGTGGTCGTCATTCCTTCTCGAACGGACGCGCTGCGTCTGTTTTGCAATCGAGAGAAGGAATTGGAGATCACCAGAATGACTGGTACCGTCAAGAAAATCGTAGCCGAGCGTGGCTTCGGTTTCATCACCGCGGAAGATGGACAGGAATATTTCTTCCATCGCAGCGGCCTCGACAGCTCGTTGAGCTTCGAGAACCTGACCGGCGACGAGCGCGTGAGCTTTGAAGTCGAGCGCAGCGACAAGGGCCCGCGCGCGGCCCAGGTCCGGGCGGCCTAAAGCCGTTGCTGCCGGCGCCTCGCACCTCCGGGTGCGATGGCGCCGGCGGTGCGTCGACCATCTCACCGATTGAGATCGTCGATACAGCACCACCACTCACTCTCCCCCGCCTCGCCCGACCGCTCAGAGGTCCCGGCCACCCAACATAATGGGCCCGGTCATGGCTGAGGCCCAGGACGATCCGCCGCCGTCGCCGGCGACCCAGCCGGCCGCAGAGCCGCGGGTCACGACCTGGTCGCCGTTGCGGTATGGCGTGTTTCGCGCCATGTGGCTCGCCGTCCTCGTCAGCAACATCGGCCTGTGGATGCAGACCGTCGGCGCGCAGTGGTTGCTCGTGCGCCAGCCCCACGCGTCGGTGCTCGTGGCGCTCGTTCAGACGGCGGACATGTTGCCCGACGTGATCTTCGGCGTGGTCGGCGGGGTCCTGGCGGACATGTTCGACCGCCGCCGCCTCCTGATCGCGGTGCAGGTCTTCATGACCGTCTCGGGCATCGCGCTGACCGTGCTGACCTTTGCCGGTCAGATGCCGCCCGCGCTGTTGCTCATCTTCACGTTCATTCTCGGATCCGGGTCGGTGATCTCCCTGCCGGCCTATCAATCCCTGATCCCGGACCTGGTGCCTCGGGCGCAGCTGCACGCGGCGTCGACGCTCGGATCGATCAGCGTCAACGTCGCGCGAGCGATCGGTCCCGCGATTGCGGGCGTTCTCATCGCCCGAGTTGGAGTCGGTGCCGTGTTCGCCATCAACGCAGCGACGTTCTTTGCCTATGCAGTCGTGGTGACGTTCTGGCATCCGCAGGCGGAGACAACCACGCAGGTCCCCGAGCGGTTTGTCTCCGCCCTGCGTGCAGGCGGCCGCTACGTTCGCTATTCACCAGTCGTGCGGCGGATGTTGTTGCGCCTTGGTCTGTTCCTGATCCCGGCAAGTGCGCTCTGGGCGCTGCTGCCACTGGTCGCGACGCAACGCCTGCATATGGGACCAAGCGGCTACGGCCTCCTGCTCGGTGCGCTCGGCGTCGGCGCGGTGGCGGGGTCGTTCGTACTCCCCTGGCTTCGAGCCCGCCTCTCGCCGAACGTGCTGCTGGCGACGGCCAGCGTCGTGTACGCGGCCGTGCTGGCCGGCGTGGTGCTGATCCCCAACACCTCTGCAGCCGTGGTGATGCTCCTGCCAACCGGTCTTGCCTGGATTGCCGTGCTCTCGACCATGAACGCCGCCATGCAACTCTTTCTGCCGCAATGGGTGCGCGCACGCGGCCTGTCGGTGTATCTCACCGTGCTGTTCGGCAGCCAGGCGGTCGGAGCGTTGCTCTGGGGTGTGGTCGCCGAACCGGGTGGGGTCGTGCCGGCGTTCCTCATCGCTGCGTTGGTGCTGCTCGCCGGGGCGGCAACGATTCGCCTCCTGCCCTCATCGACACCACCGGCATGGATCGAAGCACCGTTGCCCGAGCGGTGCCGCAATTGGCCTTCGATGCGGCTGCCCAACAGGGCCCTGTGGTCGTCGAGATCACCTACACCATCGCGCCCGAGCGCGTCGACGCGTTTCTCGACACCATGGTGCGCGTCCGCCTGTCGCGCCTCCGCACGGGAGCGACGCAATGGGGGCTGTTCCGCGACGGGGAGGTCCTGAACGAGTTCGTCGAGCTGTTCGTGATCGCCACCTGGGACGAGCATCTGCGGCAGCACAGCGATCGCCTGACGGGCGTCGACGAGAAGTATCTCGACGCCGCCCGTGCCCTGTCGGATCCGCCGCCACGGACGTCACATCTGATCGCCACTGACCGTTTGGACTGATCGGATAGAGTGGTCGCCATGGCAGATACGGACGATTCCGCGGGCCCGCCTCCCGACGAGAGTGTTCTCCTCGGTTCGACAGGCGTGGAGGCTGAGGTGCTGGCGGAACTCGCTCGAGCCGAGGCCGAAATGAACGACCCCCAGGGAAACGCGGACGAGAACGACGACGGCGCCGTCGTCTGAACCGGCTTCCAAGCGAAGCCACGTGCCGCCAACGAGGCGACGCAAGGTACCGATTCCGCTGAGACGCGCGCTCACCGCGGTCGTCGGTCTTGCCGGTATCGCTGGTGTGATCCTCTTCCTCGATCCCGGGAAGATCGGTGCCGCGCTCGAGCACTTCCAGCTCGCGCTGATCGCACCGATTGTCCTGCTGTCGGTACTGGTGTACATCCTCCAGGGCATCCGCTGGCACTACCTGCTCGTTGACGTCGGCACCAAGCTTCGACTCCGCGACACCATTCTCATCAGCCTCGCCGGGCAGACCATCACCGCGCTGGTGCCGCTCGGCGATCTCACACGAGCTGCTTTCGCGAGCACTGCGGATGACATTGACTTCGGCATCGTCGCGGCGACGGTCACCGTGCAGGAACTGTCCTACACGCTGTTGCTCATGCTCGCGGCGCTGCCGGCGATTCTCGCGCTGGGCTACGGACTCGCGGCGGTGATTCCCGTCGCGGCCGGGATTGCGATGCTGGTGATCATCCTCACGGTGTCACCCGTGTTCTGCCGGGTTCATGACGTCGTGGCGCACATTCCCTTCCTCAAAAAGGTGTTGCCTGCCATCGACGAGCTGCAGCAGGAGACCGTCCTGTTGCTGCACCGGCCCGATGCGCTCGCGCTGTCGGTGCTCGATGCCGCTCGTGTGGTCGTTGCGGTCACCGCTTTCTGGTTGATGCTCGAAGCGGTCGAGCCCGGGGGCATCGGCTGGTGGCAGGCTGCATTCGTCCTGGCGCTTTCCACGATCGGTGGCGCGATCAGCCTCATTCCAGGCGGTGTGGGCGCCAACGAAGCGAGCGTGGCGGCACTGCTGATCTTCCTTGGGTTCGACCACGGGGCAGCGGGCGCTGCCGCGATCATCCAGCGCGGACTGCTCACCGGTCTGTCGTTGATCCTCGGCCTGGTCTCCTACGCGTTCATCAACGAGCGCTTGCATCTCGGCAGCATTTTCCAGCTGTTCTCAGCTCGTCCGACGCCCGCTCGCGCGTAGCCGCGCATCGTCCATCGGCCCTTGGTACGGAACGATTACTCCGATGCGGAGTCCTGCCGAACCTCCAGCCATGCGAGCCCCTGCAGCCCGAGACGCACGCAACCTTCCCGGTGAACCATCACGATGAGCACATTCTCGCAACCCGCGCACCGCAGCACTGCGCCCGGCGAGCGCGGGAACATGTACAGCTGCTGCTCGCCAATCCGAGCCACCGATCCGCATGAGGCGCACGCGCCTTGCGCAGCGGTGACGTCGTCGACAAACAGTTCCCGGAGCAGGCCGGCCATCGCACTGCCATCAAGTCGCAACGTGGTGTCGTCAACGGCCATCTCCGCCTCCTGTTGGTCCGAACCGTTCTGTCTTGATCATTGTGGCTTCGTGTCCGAGTGCGACCAGTGCCTCGGCAGTCGAACTCGACCAGCGGCGTTGGACCGCACACGAATATCAGCGGCCGCGTCTCCGGTGGCCAGGCCACCTGGAACAGCATGCTGCGGTCGATGCGCCGGCTGAATCCTGACCAACCCTCAGGCTGGGCGCGCGTGAGCGTGTGGACGACCTCGAGCCCGGTGCCCGCGGCTGCGAGACGATCGAGCTCCTCGCGGTAGATGACGTCGTCGAGTGATCGCGAGGAGTAGAGCAGGCGCATCGGGATCGCGCTCCGTTGCGCGGTACGGTGGCGGAGCATGGCCATGAGCGGACAGATCCCCGAGCCCCCCGCCACCAGGAGTACCGGCCCTCCCTGCGCAATGTCCCACACGAAGTAGCCACCGATCGGACCGCGCAGCTCGATCCGATCGCCGGTGCGCAACTCGCCGGCCAGAAACGGTGAGACCTCGCCCTCATTGATGCGCTCGACGGTCAAGGTCACCCGCTCGCCGGCTTCCGGCGGCGAGGCGATCGAGTAGCTGCGCTGGGCCTGATAGCCGTCCGCGGCGGTGAGACGGACATCGACATGCTGGCCCGCTCTGTGACCGGGCCAGCCGGCGACTGCCAGCACCACGCTTCGAACGCTTGCCGTTTCCTGGATGACGTCGACAACCTCCCCGACACGCCAGGTCAGTCGCCGCTGTAGCGCTGCTCCTGCCATGGGTCCCCATACATGTGGTAGCCGTAGGTCTCCCAGAAACCCGGCAAGTCCTCATTCATGAGCTGCAGTCCGCGCACCCACTTGGCGCTCTTCCAGAGATACAGATGTGGCACCAGCAAACGGGCCGGACCACCGTGTTCGGGTTCGAGCGCCTGACCGTCGTACGCAAAGGCCAGCCACGCCTGGCCGCCAGTGAGGTCGTCGAGCGGAATGTTGGTGGTGTACCCGCCGTCGCAGAACGCCATGGCGTAGTCAGCGGCAGAGTCGACCGCTGCGAGCAGCGTGTCCAGGGACACCCCTTCCCAGGTCGTGTCCAGCTTCGACCACTTGGTGACGCAATGAATGTCCTTGGTGATCGTCTCGCTCGGGAGGGCGCGAAATTCCTCCCATGTCCAGTGCTGCTCGTGATCCACCTCGCCGGTGATCGAGAACGTCCAGTCGGACCGCGGGAGGTGCGGGGTGGGCCCGGTGGAGAGCACCGGAAAATCCTTGACGAGATACTGCCCCGGCGGCAGGCGATCTCCGACGGCGCGGTCGCGCGGACGGCCCGTGAACCCCCTCGTGATCAACGCCATCTCACCGGGCGAGACCGTCGATGGTGATCTCGAACAGCGGGCTCGTCTCGACCATCGTGTCGACGTCCTCGCGCTTCCAGACGCGGGCGATATCGGGCAGCACTTCGCGGCGCTCGGCCGGATCGGTGATGACCCGGGCAGTGGCGGCGAGATCAGCCGTGACCGGTCCCTTGAGATGGAAGGTGAACTTCGGATTGGCGGTCAGGTTGGCGATGTAGCTTCGCTTGAACCCCGGCATGCCGCTGATGAACAGCCTGCCGTCGAAGTTGTGGAAGACGATCTCGATGCGGCGCGGTTCGCCGGTCTGGCGGCCGGTGGTCGTGATATCGATTTTCCCGCCGTGCGAAAGCGCGTCGAGGATCGGCTGGTCGAGTTCGGCGGTGCTCATCGAGCGACGATATGACATCGTCGCTGCTCCATGGGTTTCATCGACGTCAGCGAGCTGAGCTACTCGATCGGCGGTCACGTCCTGTTTCGGAACGTGAGCTTCCGCGTCGGCGAGGGCAGCAAGGTCGCCCTGGTGGGGGCCAACGGCACCGGGAAGACGACGCTGTTGCGGCTCATCGCCGGCGACATCAAGCCGGAGAGCGGCACCATCAGCAGCAGCGGCGGCATCGGCGTCATGCGGCAGTTCATCGGGAGCGTGGGTGGTCTGACCACCGTGCGCGAATTTCTGGTCGGACTGGCGCCTGAGCCGATCCGCGTCGCGGGCGGCACGCTCATCGCCGCCGAGCACGAGCTCGCCGAACAACCGCACGACGAGACGATCGCCATCGCCTACGCGCAGGCGGTGGCCGACTGGTCGGCCGCAGGCGGCTACGACGCCGAGGTGACCTGGAACGTCTGCTGTGAGCAGAGCATCGGCTTCTCCTTCGAGGAAGTTCGAGATCGCCTCGTCACCACGCTCAGCGGCGGCGAACAGAAGCGTCTCGCCGTGGAAGTGCTGCTGCGGGGACATGAGGAGGTGCTCCTCCTGGACGAACCCGACAACTACCTCGACGTCACCGGGAAACGCCGTCTCGAGAAGTCATTGCGCGACACCGGAAAGACCGTCCTGTACGTGAGCCACGATCGACAGGTGCTCGCCGAGACCGCCAACCGGATCGTGACGCTCGAAGGGCACGGCGTCTGGGTGCATGGCGGGGGGTTCGCCAACTACGCGGAGGCCCGCGAGGCGCGCATCGGCCGTCTTGACGAGCTCCACAAGCGCTGGCGGGAAGAGCTGGAGCGCCTCAAGGAGCTCGTGGCGAGGCTCCGGGTGCAGGCCACCATGAGTGCCGCGATGGCCAGCCGCTATCAAGCGTCGGTCACGCGGCTGCGCAAGTTCGAGGAGGCCGGACCACCCGCCGAGCGCCCTGAGCGGCAGGACGTCCGCATGCGACTGCGCGGCGGTCGCACCGGTGTGCGGGTCATCACCTGCGAGCAGCTGGCGATCCCTGGTCTCGTGCGCCCGTTCGACCTCGAGGTGTCGTTTGGTGAGCGGATTGCGCTCCTCGGGAACAACGGCACCGGCAAGAGCCACCTGTTGCGGCTGTTCGCCGGGGAGGACATCGCGCACGAGGGGCGTCTGGCCCTCGGTGCGCGTGTCGTCCCCGGACACTTCAAGCAGACGCATGAACATCCGGAGCTACGCGGCACGTCGTTGGTCGACTCGCTGCACCAGCATGCGCTCGACCGTGCCCACGCCATGCGCTCGCTCGACCGCTATGAGCTCGTGACGCATGGCGACCAGGATTTCGCGTCGCTCAGCGGCGGTCAGCAGGCGCGTTTCCTGATCCTGCTCCTGGAAATCGGTGGTGCAACCCTGCTCCTGCTCGACGAGCCGACCGACAACCTTGACGTGCACTCCGCCGAGGCGTTGGAACATGGCCTCGACCAGTTCGAGGGAACCGTGGTGGCGGTGACGCACGACCGCTGGTTCGCTCGCCGCTTCAACCGCTTTGTGGTGCTCTCCGAGGATGGTGTCGTGACTGATGAGCCGGCACCGGTGTGGGAATAGGTCTCCATCCAGTCCCTCACGCAGGGACAGGCGCCAGCTGCGCGACGCGGATATGGTTGCCGAACGGATCGCGCAAGCCGAAATCGATACCGTAGGGCTGCTCCGTCGGCTCCTGGGTGAATTCCATGCCTTTGGCCGCGAGCTCGTCGTAGGTTGCACGGCAGTCCAACGTCGTGAAGAAGAGGTTGCCACCGGCCCGACCTTTGGTCAGTAGATCGCGCACCGCATCCGCGGTCGCGGGATCCATCATCGGTGGCCCCGGCTTCTCGAGAAAGATCTGGCGCTCGTGATCGCCGGGCAGGGTGACGGTGAGGAACCGCATGAATCCGAGGTCCGCATCGGTGTGCACTTTCATGCCGAGCTTGCCGACATAGAAATCGAGTGCCTGGTCCTGGTCCAGCACGTAGATCTGCGACATTCTGAGACTGTCCAACATGGTCGATTCTCCCTGAGGGTGGTTGCGAGAAGACAGTGCCCACGCTACCGTGCTGCCGGCGGTTCGTCTTCTCCAAAACTGCTCGGTCTCGTCCAGGCCATCGCCAGGCAGGTTGGCGCGGCAATCACGTGGCCGCGACGTCGATACGCCGTCGGTGTCTCGCCGACGATCGCATGAAAGGTCTTGCTGAAGGTTCCCAGGCTGGCGAAGCCCACATCGAAGCAGATGTCGGTGATGGATCGATCCGTGCAGCGCAGCAGGAAGAGCGCTCGCTCAACGCGCCGCCGCTGCAGGTATCGATGTGGAGTCTCGCCGAAGGTTGCGCGAAATCCGCGGATGAAGTGCGCTTCGGACACGCATGCGACGCGAGCCAATGTCGCGATGTCGAGCGGTTGCGCGTAGCCGAGATCCATGGCGTCGCGTGCACGCAGCAGCAGACGATTCGACCGCTCGGTCGCGAGCGTCATGCCTGGTTGGGCGGCGGGGCGCGAAACTCGAACGTCGTGCCCACTGACGGTTGGACGAACGCATCGGGAAGCGCGCGCGCCAGTGCATGGGTCGCGCGCCAGCCGGTGCAATGCGCAGGCACCAGCCGCTCGACACCCAGTGCCGCAACGTCGGCCACCGTCTGCGCAATGAAGGGCTCGAAGATGCTGCCGGTGAGATGGAATCCTCCGATCAGCCCCGCGACGCGCTGTTCACCGGTGATGCGCTGCGCGTTGCGAATCACATTCACGACGCCCGCGTGCGAGCAGCCCGACACGATGACCAGGCCGCGATCGCGAACGTTCACCACCACGTTCTGATCGTCCCAGGTCCACGGGTCGGGTTCCCAATCGCCACCGTCGACCCGAGCCTGCTGGACTGGAAAGCCTCGTTCGTACGAGGTGGTTCGCTCGACCTGTCCGGAGACGAGCATCCTGCTGTCGATGAGCAATGAAGGACCGCGCTCCTCGAGCACGGTGAGTCCCTCGCGCTCGAGGTCGTTGAGGCTGGGCGGCGGCAGACGCAGTTCGGCCCCGGTCGGCAAGACCATCTTTCGATCCCGCCACGCGTCCGGGTGAATGATCAGTGGCAGGCTCATCGCGCCGTAGCGCCGAAAGAGCCCTTCCAGGCCGCCGTGGTGGTCCGGATGACCGTGCGAGATCGCGATCGCGCGGAGTTCGCCAGCATCGATCTGCATGACCTCGAGGTTGTGCTCGAGTGCGTGAGCGGAGAGCCCGCCGTCGTACAGCACCGCGCTGCGCTCACCGTCCAACACCACCGTGATCAGGGCCGAAAAGCCATGCTCAGCAACCAGTGAATCGTGGTCAGCCCAGTCGTAGGCGAGCTTGAAGCGCCGCACGCCCTGCGCTCCGGCCATGAGGATGTCGACGTACGAGTCGACGATGAGCGTGACCTCGACGGAGTTGACCGCGAGCAGCGGCACGGTCATTGCGTTGACGTGAGCCATTCGGCGATCTCGGTCACGACCGCCGGATCCGCGTGCTGCGCCGTGAGGTAGTCCGACGGCGATGACCGATCGGTGCCGGAAAAGAAGAAATGATTGTCAGCGTCGAAGATGCGAATCGTGACGCCGGCGCGGCCTTCAAGCGACGCTCGCCAGCCGGCGAGGTCCTCGGCGACGGTCGCCTGATAGTCGCGACCACCTTGGAGAATCAGCATCGGTTTGCCCAGAGCCGCGGCAGCTGCAGCGGGGTTGTAGCCGCGCAGATCCAGCCAGTAGGCGGCCGGAACGCCGAAGGGAAGTTCGCTGACCGGCGTTGCATCCGAGAGGTCGGGACTGTCGATCATCTGCGCCTGCTTGGTCATCGCCTCGAGGGTTGGCTTCGCTGCATCCGCAGTCGCCGCATCAAGCGATGCGATGTATTCGACCTGCTCGACCGCGGCCCAGTGCATCGGCCGCGTGCCTCCGGCGAGGATGACCAATCCCGCGACCGCCGGTTCGGCGGCCGCAATCCGCGGTGCCATCGTCCCGCCGAGGCTGTGGCCGAGCACGAACACGCGGCGCGGATCCACCTCGGGAAGTCCGCACAGCAACTGAACAGCAGCAGTCCCATCGGGAACGTACTCATCGGTTGGTGTGAAATGACGATTCTTCGACGCCTCGGGGCCGTGGGCGTACGTGACCTTGTCGAAGCGCAGCACGGCGATGCCTCGACTTGCCAGACCCCAGGCGAGATCCTTGAACAGTTTGTTAGGCCCGATCGTCTCGTCGCGATCGTTCGGTCCGGAACCGCCGAGCAAGACGAGCGCGGGCACGGCGAGTGGATGCCGGGGAAGGCTGAGCGTGCCGGGGACCGCCAGTGGACCGGTACCCAATATGACGTCACGCTCGTCGAATGTCGCCGGGTCGGCGTAGTCCGGCGGCTCCCAGGGGGTCGCGGGCCCCGCGGCCGAAGCGGGTGCGAGCTGCAAGCCCATCAACCAGCCTTCGGCGTTCACCGAGACCACCAGCACCACCGATCCGTGCTCACCGACCAGGGGCACGCGAACCGCGACGGCGCTCGGCCCGGCAGCCTCTGCAACGGCGGTGCCGACATTTGTCACCGGAGCGATGGGATCGACTTGCGACGTCCAACCCGCGCGAATCGCATCTGCTGAGACGAGCGCCTGCAGCTGTGGCGCGAACATTTGCTGGATCTCCGCGAAGCGTCCTGCCCGGGCGAGTTCAAGCGCAGCAAGAGTTTTCGCGACCGGTACCGAAGCGATGGAGTCCACCGCGCGAGTTTGCCATGACAGGTTCACGCCGCCAGCCTGTCGCAGCCGAGTTTGACAGTCCAGACTTATCAGTCTAGACTTATCAAATGCCTCAGGAAGCCGACCCGCAGACGCTCGCGGGGGCGCTGCAGGTGAGCATCGGGCTGTTCTTGCGCCGGATTCGTCAGGCGCAATCGGCTGGCGATCTCACCGTTCCCGAAAGCTCGGCACTCGCCCGCCTCGACTGGGGCGGGCCGACGACGGCGGGAGCACTTGCGAAGCTCGAACAGATCAGCCCCCAATCGATGGGAGCAACGCTCGGGGCCCTCGAGACGCGCGGTCTCGTCGCGCGACGCGCGGATCCGGACGACGGCCGGCGCAACCTGCTGTCTTTGACCGACTCGGGGCTCGAGGCACTGCGCAACCGGCGCAATGCTCGGACCGAGCAACTTGCAGGCGCGCTCGCCTCGGGTTTCACGCGCACCGAACGCCAACAGCTCATGACCTCCGCCCACCTGCTCGAGCGACTGGCGCAAAGCATCTGATGCCGGCAGTGGGCACACAGCGGAAACGCGGCGCGCCGACCCCGGAGGCTGACGAGCGCTACCGGTGGGTGGCGCTGTCGAACACAACGGCTGCGGTCTTCATGTCGGCGCTCGACGGGTCCATCGTCATCATCGCGCTGCCCGCGATCTTTCGCGGCATCCATCTCGACCCGCTGGCACCCGGCAACGTCACCTATCTGCTCTGGATGATCATGGGATACCGGCTCGTGCAGGCCGTGTTCGTGGTCACGGTGGGCCGCCTCGGCGACATGTTCGGTCGCGTGAAGATTTACAACGCGGGCTTCACGGTGTTCACCGTCGCGTCCATCCTGCTGTCCCTCGATCCGTACATCGGTGGCCAGGGCGCGCTCTGGTTGATCGGCTGGCGCGTGCTGCAGGCAATCGGCGGCTCGATGTTGACGGCCAACTCCGCGGCCATCCTCACTGATGCGTTTCCCCTGCATCGACGCGGGTTCGCGCTGGGCATCAACCAGGTCGCGGCCCTCGCCGGTCAGTTCGTCGGTCTGGTCGCAGGGGGCCTGCTGGCGAGCGTCGACTGGCGGCTGGTGTTCTGGGTGAACGTGCCGGTGGGCATCTTTGGAACCATCTGGGCATATCGCAAGCTGCGTGAGACCGGACACCGCGGCGGCGGGCGTATCGACTGGTGGGGCAACGTCACGTTCGCCTTTGGCCTGAGCGCCGTGCTCATCGGCATCACCGACGGAATCCAGCCGTATCAAGGGCACACGATGGGCTGGACGAATCCGTTGGTCATTGCACTGCTCGCGGGCGGGGCCGTGCTGCTGGTTGCGTTCGCCATGATCGAACAGCGCGTGAGCGACCCGCTGTTCCGGCTCGGGTTGTTTCGCATCAGGCCATTTGCCGCCGGCAACGTGGCTGGCTTGCGGCATCGATCGCGCGCGGCGGCCTGCAGTTGGTGTTGATCATCTGGCTGCAGGGAATCTGGTTGCCGCTGCACGGCTACAGCTACAGCCAGACACCGCTGTTCGCCGGCATCTTCCTCTTGCCGTTGACTGCCGGCATCCTCGTGTCGGGGCCCGTTTCAGGCTTTCTCTCTGACCGCTTCGGCGCTCGCGCGTTCTCCACCGGCGGGATGGTTGTCTTCGGGGGCAGTTTCCTCGGCCTCCTGGTGCTGCCGGTGGACTTTTCGTACTGGCCGTTCGCGCTGCTCATCGCCGCCAATGGCATCGGCGCCGGTATGTTCGCTGCGCCGAATGCAGCGTCGATCATGAGCAGCGTGCCCGCGAAGCAGCGTGGCGCGGCGTCCGGGATGCGAGCGACCTTTCAGAACTCCGGGACCGCGTTGTCGATCGGTGCCTTCTTTTCACTGATGATCATCGGACTCGCGAGCACGCTGCCGCACACCTTGACGAGCGGGTTGCAGGCACAAGGAGTTCCCGCCGGCATCGCGCATCAACTCGGCGCCTTGCCACCGGTGTCATCGCTGTTCGCGGCCGTGCTCGGTGTCAACCCGGTGCAGCATCTGCTTACTTCCGCGGGCGTGCTCTCATCGCTGCCGGCAGCCAACCAGCAGACGCTCACCGGAAGCCACTTCTTCCCGAGCCTCATCTCCGCCCCGTTCCACCAGGGCCTGATCG
Organism: Candidatus Dormiibacterota bacterium; assembly: GCA_963748505.1. Classification (GTDB taxonomy): domain Bacteria; phylum Chloroflexota; class Dormibacteria; order Aeolococcales; family Aeolococcaceae; genus Palsa-851. Next base: position 55,997 of record CAVVJH010000005.1, on the reverse strand, counting down.
TGGTGTTCGCCGTGGCAGCCGGTCTGGCTGTTGTCGCCGGAATCGCATCATTGTTGCGAGGCAGTCGGTATGTGCAGCCAGAAGACATCGATGACACGTCGTTGCAGGTCGCCGAGTCACTGACAGCAGGCTGAACCTCCGGACGACCGCGTGCAGGAGATCCGCACCCGGCCATCAGTACGCGTTCGTTGCTTGCGGTCGCGCTGCGCGCTGGCGCACAGTTCGTGAATGCTCGAGCTCGACCACATCGCGCTGGCCGTCACCGATCTCGACGGAGCTGGCGCGATCCTGCGCGACGATCTCGGGCTCGCCTCCTACGCCGGCGGTGCGCACCGGAGCGGCGCGACTGCAAATCGCATCATCCCACTGCACGGCGGCGCGTACCTGGAGTTGATCCAGGTCATCGATGCTGTAGCCGCAGCGGCAGATCCGTTCGGCACGCGGGTCGCGCGCGGCATCGACGCTCCCGACGAAGCGTTGATCGCATGGGCGGTGCGAACGTCGGAGATCGAGGCGGTTGCGTCGCGGCTGGGAATCGCCACCACCACGATGGGTCGATCGCTGCCGGACGGGATGCGTCTCTCGTGGCGAGTTGCGGGCATCGCGGAAGCGCTGGAGAGCCGCTATCTCCCGTTCTTCATCGAGTGGGACCAGCCGGAATTGCACCCGTCTCGAGTTCCCGCGATGCACGGCGTCGATACCCCGCGCATTCAGTCGATACACCTTGCTGGTGACCGCACGCGTCTCGACGCCTGGCTCGGTGACGAGCTGGTCCAGGTGCATCTCGAGGTGGAGCGTGCCCAGGGAGCCGCTCAGAACGGCATCCGGTCCGTCGACATCCGCGATCGCTACGGAGCCGGCATCCAGCTGACGCCATACACTGCGATACGAGTGGAATGACAACGCTCTGATCCGAGCGAGGAGATCGTATGGCGAGCGCGGGCAACACTTGACCCGTTTCTCGCTGCGCACGCCGATCAACGCTTCCGTCGCGGAGGTCTGGAAGCATTTGAGTGACCTCGGCTCGCACACACGTTGGATGGCGGACGCGGTAACCATCACGTTTGTCACCGACGCCACGTCGGGCGTCGGCGCGGTCATGGACTGCAAGGTCCCGGTTGGATTCCTGTCGATCACGGATCGCATGCGGGTCACGGAATGGACTGTCGGTGAGGCGATCACGGTGACGCACGAAGGCGCCGTGCAGGGAATCGGACGGTTCCAGATCGTCGCGGCCAACGGCCGGACGCGACTTGATTGGAATGAGGCGTTGACGTTTCCGTGGTGGCTGGGGGTGCGCTCGGCGAGTGGTTGTCGCGTCCCCTGCTGCAGCGACGCTTCCGAACGGATCTCGCGTCATTCGCAGCGCTCGTCGAACGCGAGAGCGGAACGTCGTCCTGCTTCTGACCACCCAGCCGCGCAAGGCGGCGGTGACGACGCGCTATGGCGCCAAATCAGACCGACCGCAGAAACTGGAACTGCTGCTGGCGCGCGTCGACGCTCACCGAGAGAGGGAAGGCCGTGAACCCGTGCGCCGCCTCTTCGTAGACGCGCAGGTGCGTCGTGCCTCCGGCGCTTCGCCAGCGCGCCTCCATGAACAGCGTGTCATCGAGCAGCGGGTCGGCGGTGCCGACCTCGAAGAGCGCCGGCGGCATGTGGTGCAGGTCCGCATACAACGGCGAGATGTCCGGATCGCGGCGGTCTTCGGCATCGCGCTTGCCGAGGAACTGATCGCCGAACCACTGCATGATCGGCGTCGAAAGAATCAGGTTGCGCTCGCCCCAGTTGCGCTGCGAGGGCGTCATGCTCAGGTCGTAGACGCCATAGCTGAGGTTGGCGCCCGCAAATGCGCCGCGAATCCCGTGCCGGTCGCGCAGGCGCAGCAACGTCACCACTGCAAGGTGTGCACCCGCGGACTCGCCACCGATCGTGTATCGCGCCGGTGCGGGCAGCTCGCGTGCGCCGCGGTCGAGGAGCCAGAGCGCCGCGTCCTCGCAGTCGTCAGGTCCCGCGGGATACGGGTGCTCGGGGGCAAGCCGGTAGCCGACGCTCACGACAATCATGCCGGTCGCCTGGGCCAGTTCCCAGGCCGGCGTGTCCTGCATGTCGTGATCGCCAAGGACCCAACCGCCGCCGTGGATGTGCAGGTAGACACCGGTCGGCGTCGCACCCTCCGGAGCGAGCACGCGGCCGAGAATCGTGCCCTGCCGCGTGGGAATCTGGACGTCTCGCGCCTGCGGGAGGAACACCGGCGCCGGGAAGACGGTGCGACCATCGCGGCGCGCGGCTCGCGTCGTCGCCGGGAGCTCCGTATGCAGTGACGGCTGCGTGCTCAGCACCTGCTGCAGCTGCTGGTTGAACGCACGGGTTTCATCGACCTGCGACTTCGCGTCCATGCGGAGATTATTTCTCTAACGGCGAGGCTTGGCCGTCGTGGACGACGGCGCTGGTCGCCTGAATTACGCTCCGGCTGCTCCGTGGCGGAGGCCGTCGAAGAGGAGACCGACCAGACGCTCCGATGCTTCGGTTCGCTCCTGGTCGGTGGACATGCAGATGCCGCCCACGGCCCGAAGCAGGTCGGCGCCGTCGATGTCGGCTCGCACCGTGCCCGCGGCGACTCCAGCCGCGAGGAGCTTCGACGCCGCCGCCTGGGCGCGCCCGCGCGTCTGGTCAAAGAAGGTTGCGTCGCTGGTCAACATCGGCTTGAGCACCGAGCTCATCCCTCGCTTGGTCGCCACGTGCCGGACGAACAGCTGCAGCCACGCGGCGAGTGCCTCGTCAGGTGGCAGGGTCTCGAGGAGCTCGTCCGCGCTCGTGCACAGGACGTCGACCTCGTGGCGGTACACAGCCTCCACAAGTGGCTCGCGGGTTGGGAAGTGCCGGTAGAGCGTGCCGATACCCACTCCTGCGTTCCGGGCGATGTCCTCGAGCGGGACATCAGCTCCATGGGCAGCGAACGCCTCCGCGGCGGCGGCGATCAGCAGGTCGCGATTGCGCACCGCGTCGGCACGGGGCCGGCGCTCGGTGGACTCGGGGTCGGCAGCGTCGGTTTCCCGATGCTCCGCTGCCGCGACTTCGCCTGCCACCACTACGTCCTCATAACCGACTTGCAAAACGGAGGCAACCTCCGTATACTTCCGGAGGTAGGTTCCGTTTCTCAAGTCTACCCCATCTGGAGGTTTCATGTCAGCCACTGCAACAGTCGCCGCCCCGGCCCGCCGCGGCACCGAGCATCAGTCTCGTCGCGGGCTGGCGCTCGCGGTCATCCTCACCGTCCAGCTGATGGTCGTGCTCGATGCCACCATCGTGAATATCGCGCTGCCGCACATTGCGACCGCGCTCCACTTCACACCCGCGAACCTCTCGTGGGTGATCACCGCGTACACCCTGGCGTTCGGCGGGTTTTTGCTCCTCGGAGCCCGGGCGGGCGACCTCCTGGGCAGACGTCGCGTGTTCGTCGCCGGCATCGCGGTCTTCACGCTCGCGTCGTTCCTCGGCGGCGTCGCACCCACAAGCGAATGGCTGCTGGTCGCCCGCGCGCTGCAGGGAATTGGCGGCGCACTGGCGGCTCCATCGGCGCTGGCGCTCCTCATGACCATGTTCCGTGACGGCGAGGAACGTGTCCGCGCGATCGGCTGGTACACCGCGGTCTCCGTCGGCGGCGGTGCCATCGGCCTCATCGTCGGCGGCCTGCTGACCCAATGGGCGTCGTGGCGATGGGTGCTCTTCGTCAATGTGCCGATCGGCATCGTGGTCATCGTCCTGGCTCGTCGCGCGCTCACCGAGACGCCCAGTCGCAACGGTCACTTCGACGTGCGCGGAGCCCTGACGTCAACGATCGGCGTCACCTCGCTCGCCTACGGTTTCGTGCGCGCGGCCACCTCGGGATGGGGCGACGCGATCACGGTGCTTGCCTTCGCGGCCGGCATCGTCTTCCTCGCACTGTTCATCGAGCTCGAGCGACGCGCGCCCGAGCCGATCACGCCGCTGCGCCTCTTCGCCGACCGCAGCCGGAGCGCCACCTACGTCGCGCGGCTGTTCCTCACCGCCGGAATGTTCGGGATGTTCTTCTTCCTGACGCAGTTCCTGCAGGAGGTGCTGCACTACGGACCACTGGAGACCGGGCTTGGCTTCCTGCCCTTCACGGTCGCGCTGTTCTCGATGTCGCAGTTGAGCGCGAGGCGGCTGGTTGCGCAGTTCGGCGGCAAGACCATCATGGTCGTCGGGCTCACGATTTCGACGGCCGGCATGGTGCTGATGACCTCAGCTGTCGGCATCGAGCGACTACGTTTCGCTGCTCGCACCGCTGCTGCTGTTCGGTGCAGGCAACGGGCTCGCGTTCGTGCCGCTGACCTCGGCGTCGCTCAGTGGGGTCCGTCAGGAAGAGGCTGGCGCGGCGTCGGGACTGGTCAACGTGATGCAGCAGCTCGGCGGCGCTCTCGGCCTCGCCGTGTTGGTATCGGTCTTCGGCACCGCAGCACGTGGGGTCGCGGGGCAATCCGTCCTTGCGGCACAGCAGGCGTTCGTCGTTGGCGCTGACCACGCGTTCGTCGCGGCAGCACTCTTCGTGAGCGCAACCGTCGTGGTGCTCGCGGTCGCGATTCGCGGGCGGCGCGCAACCGCCCGCCACACCGCAGTGCCCCAATGGGTCCGCGAGATCGACGCGCCTTCGGCCGTCGAGGTCTGAGACACGCCGGCTCAGGGGCGGGAACGTTCCGCCCCTGGGCTCCGGCCGCCGGCCTGCCGGCTGGATGATCAGTCTGCGGAGGGCGGCGTTGCCTCGGTCGCGGGTTCCAGCCAGCGATGGGCCCACCGACCCAATGCCCCGAGTGACTCACTGAGGTCGCGTCCGGACTCGGTCAACGCGTACTCAACGCCCAGCGGCGGACCGACGAGGACCCGGCGCGACACCAGCCCCTCCGCCTCGAGTTCGCGGAGGCGGTCAGCGCACAGGCGCTCCGACATTCCCGGGACCGCGTCGACGAGCGCGTTGAATCGGAGCGGACCACGGAAGAGCGCGTTCACGATCGCACCCGTCCAGCGCCTGCCGATCAGCTCGACCGCTCGGCGGAAGGTCGCGCACACCACCGCGGGGTCATGCACACCAGGCGCCGATGGGGTGGCAGCCGGGGCGTCGAAGGCTTGCGACATATGCCAATCATACCTCTGCTACTGACGCTTGACATAGTTACTAATAAATAGTAAGCTACAGGAAGAAATCAAGCGCGTGCAGCCAGGAGGCTCCTTCACATGAATATCGGTCTACTCATCCTTCGCCTCGTTGTCGGGATTGCGATTGCCGCTCATGGCTCGCAGAAGTTGTTCGGCTGGTGGGGCGGCCCCGGCATTCGCGGCTTGAGCACCCACATGGACTCGATGCGATTCCGCCCGGCTCGCCTGTGGATCGCCGGCGCGGTCGCGACTGAGATCGGCGGCGGTCTCCTGCTGGCGCTGGGGCTGCTCAACCCGCTCGGCTCTGTTGGCGTTGGGGCAGCCATGCTCATGGCGATCGTCGCGTTTCACTGGGGCAAGGGGTTCTTCGGTCAGCGTGGTGGCCTCGAGCTCCCGTTGCTGTACCTGGTGGCCGCGTCGGTGGTCGGTATCGCCGGTCCCGGTGCCTACTCGCTGGACGCCGCAGCTCACATCACGCTGCCTGAGCCGGTCACCGGGCTCGTCGCAGCCGCCCTTGCCGTCGCCGGGGTCGTGATCGCTATGGCCGGTCGTCGCCCCGCTGTCGAAAGCGCAGGCCGACGAACCGCGCGACGCTCAGCTGGCTGCGTAACCCCCGCGGCTGCGCGCAGATGCAGCCTCGGTCGCGACCGGAACCTGTCACCTTGACATTTCACCTGACAGCGTTCACTATCGCTGACGATGTCAGTTGCCACTCTCCCGAGAGACCGACGCGCGGAGCGATACGCCGCCACCCGGCGCGAGATCATCGATGCCGCCTGGGATCTGGTCCACCAGGGCGGGCTGGCATCCCTGGCAATGCGCGACCTCGGCAGCCGGGTCGGCATGCGGGCCCAGTCGCTCTATGCGTACTTCCCCTCCAAGTTCGCGATCTTCGACGCCATGTTCGCCGAGTTCGAACCGCGAGTTCCTCCAGCGCGTCCAGGGGCTCGGCACGACCACTGACCCGGTACAGCGCCTCCGAAACCGCACCAGCCTCTTTCTCGCCTTCTGTGTTGAAGACCCCGCCCGCTATCAGCTGATGTTCACGCGATCGATCGACGGCTTCGAGCCAAGTCCCGACGCCTTTGCGCCGGCGGTGGAGGTCCTCGAAGGCGCCATCGCCGCGCTCCGTGCCTGCGGTATCGAGGACCCCCGGGCCGTGGACATGTGGACCGCGATCGTCGCCGGCCTCGCGGCACAACAAGCCTCCAACGAACCCGGCAGCGACCGTTGGACTCGGCTTGCCGACGAGGCCGTCGACATGTTCCTCGCGCACTACGCGTCACAGGAGATGCGCCGATGACCGACCCGGCAACCGCAGTCGAGTCGATCCCCGCGATAGGACACGACGAGGCGATGCACCTCGCGCAAGTGGAAAACGAGCGGGTGCTCGCCGTTGCCGACCAGTTGTCAGCGGACGACTGGTCGCGGCCCACCGACTGTCCCGGCTGGGACGTGAAATCGCTGCTCGGACACCTGCTCGGTATGTTCGAGCTCCAGGCGGACAACGACGAGCGGATGCGCCAGGTCACGGCGGCGGCGGGGATCGTCGCGCAGACGGGCGGTGTGCGCCTGCACGCGATGACGGCACTCCAGGTGCAGGAACATGCGCACCTGACACCCGCGGCGTTGCTTCGAGACCTCCACGAAGCGTCGCCGAAAGCGCTGGCTGCTCGCAGCAACACGACCGACGCGCAACGCGCGGCACCGTACGCGCCGCAGCTCCCCGGCGAAAACGAGTGGACCATCGGGTATCTCTTCGATCTCATCCACACCCGAGATCCGTGGATCCATCGTGTCGATATCTGCCGCGCCGTCCATCGCGATGTCGAGCTCACGCCCGATCACGACGGGCGCATTGTCGCGGACGTCGTCTCGGACTGGGCGAGACGGCACGGACAACCATTCACGCTCACCCTTGGCGGCCCCGCGGGCGGCCGCTACACCGCCGGTTCCGGCGGCGCCGAACTGGCTGTCGATGCCGTGGAGTTCTGCCGCATCCTCTCAGGCCGCGCGACCGGCGAAGGTCTGCTCGCCACCGCTGTTCCGTTCTGACGTCATCGACTTACAGGGAGACTGACATGCACACGTTTCGGGTACACGCGGACGTCACCGTCCTCAACGATCATCTCCCGATCCCGGGAGTCGGCGTCCTCCCTGTCAACGCGTTCGTGCTGCACGCACAGGAACCGGTGGTCATCGACACGGGACTTGGTCTGCCGGACCGCGATTTCGTCGAGACGCTCAGGACGATCATGGATCCTGCCGAGGTTCGCTGGATCTGGCTGACCCATCCCGACCGTGACCACACCGGCGGGCTCTTCAATCTGTTGGAGGCGGCGCCACAGGCGAGACTGATCACGACGTTCATCGGCGCCGGGATCATGGGCACCGAACGTCCCCTGCCACTCGATCGCCTGTATCTGCTGAATCCCGGGGAGAAGCTGGACGTCGGCGACCGCACCCTGCACGCTTTCCGTCCCGCGCTCTTCGACAATCCGGCGACGGTCGGTTTCTACGACGACCGCTCCCACGTGTGCTTCAGCTCCGACTGTTTCGGTGCTCCGCTGGCGACGGTCGACCTCGCCACCGGCGAGGACGTGCGCAACGTTCCCGAGGCGGACCTCCGAGCAGCGCAATTCCTCTGGGCAACGATCGACAGTCCCTGGGTGCATACCGCCGACCAGGCGCGCTACCAGAAGACCGTCGATGCCATGCACGCGATCGATCCCGAGGTCATCCTCAGCACCCACCTCCCACCGGCCATCGACCTGGGCACACAACTCTTCGAGATGCTCAGCCTCGCGCCGAGCGCGAACCCGTTCGTCGGGCCGGACCAGCAGGCGTTGGAGGCAATGCTCGCGAGCTTCGAACCTGCGGCAGCGTAGGCGCTGACTTACTCGGATACTCTGCGCCATGAACGGCGCAGCGCCGAAGATCGGCCATCGCGTCCTCGTCGACGGAATGATGGGGTCCGGAAAGAGCACGTTCGCGGGTGCGCTCGGGGCAAAAACTGGCTTGCCGGTGATTCACCTCGACGTCCACTATTGGAAGCCGGGCTGGGTGCGACCGTCTGACGGCGAGTGGCAGGAACGGCAACGCGCGCTGCTTGCAGGCGACGCCTGGATCATCGACGGCAACTACAACGAGACGCTTGCGCTGCGGCTCGAACGCGCGGATACCGTCGTCTTCCTGGATACTCCTTGGTGGTTGTGCGCGACCCGCGCGTTTGTGCGAGGGATTCGCACACCGGGCGGCGAGATGCCCGAGGGCTGCGAGGACTCGGTCAGCAGACGCTTGCGCGACGAGTGGGGCGGCGTCGCGAGGATTTGGCGCAACCGTCGTTCAGACCCTGCGTCGGCAGGCTCCCAGATCTCGCGTCACGGATCTCACACGACAGTGCACGTGCTCCGATCGCGGCGCGAGGCGACGGCGTTTCTCGAAGCCGTCGGCAGCGAGAGCATCAGTCAGGCGACGTAGGCCGGCCCTCGACGCGACGTCGCCGGTGAGGACGCTGCCGCCGCCGCGACTGCCAGCCGCGTGACCGCGTCCTCGAGAACCGGCACCGGCAGGCTGAAGGGAATCCGCACGAACCGGTCGAGTGTCCCTGGGGCGCCAAATCGCGGGCCCGGAGCGATCCGGACCCCGGCGTCGCCCGCCTGCGCCGCGAGGCTCTCGCTGTTCGGTTCGGGAAGCTCCACCCACAGGCACAGCCCGCCGGCGGGCGGGATCCAGCGCCACTCGGGAAGCGCGCGGCGCAGCGCTGCAGCGAGGGCGTCTCGCTGGGTCTGCGCCCGCTCCCGCTGATCGGCGAGCATGCGGCCGGGCGCCTCCAGGAGCCGGGCCGCGATCAGTTGCTCGATGACCGGACTCGCCATGTCCTGCGTCGCCCGCGCCCGACCGAGGCGTTGCACCAGCGTCGGGGTGGCCCGTATCCACCCGATCCGCAGACCGCCCCAGAACGCCTTGCTCATCGACCCCACGGTGAGCACGCGGGGATCGTCGGCCATCTGCGCCACCATCCGCGGCGGGGGCGCGCCGTCGAAGCGCACGTCGACGAAGGTCTGATCGACGACCACGTGGCAGTCGGCGCGCAGCGCCGCCTTGACCATCGTCTCGCGATCGCTTTCGCTGATCAACGCGCCTGTAGGGTTCTGGAAGTCGGGAACCAGGTAGGCGAGGTCTGGCTGGCTCCGAGCGAAGGTTGCCTGCATCATCGGCATGTCCCACCCACTCGCCGACACGGGTACATAGGCCAGGCGAATGTCGGCGGCGCGAAAGGTCTCGAGCGCTGAGGGATAGGTCGGCAACTCGACCAGCGCACTGCCGCCGCGGCGCACCAGCGCGCGGATGGCGAGGTACAGCGCCTGCCCCGCGCCGTTGGTCACCAGGATCTGCGAGTCTCGCGTGGGCAGCCCAGCCGCGCTGAGATGGGCGGCGATCGCCGAGCGCAACACCGGAAGGCCGAGCGGCTCGTAGCCGTGCTGGCCGAAGTAGTCCTCCAGGTCACGCATCGCCCCTGCGATGTGGCTTCTGAGCCCTGGCGGTGCCGACGGCGCCGCTACGGTCAGGTCAATTCCTGACCTCCCAAGGTCGCCGCCGACGGCGGGGCGATCGGGCAGCGTGGTCCAGGTTCCGGAGCCTTGCCGGCTGTCGAGATAGCCCTCATCGCGAAGCCGCTCGTAGGCCGCGGTGACGGTGTTCCTGCTGATGCCGAGTTCGAGCGCCAGGTGGCGTTCGGCGGGCAGACGGGTTTGCATGGGGAGGCGGCCGTCTGCAACCAGGCGGCGGATTCCTCCTGCGAGCTGCTCGTACACCGGGCCACCGGCGCGCCAGGAGCCGAGGAGCGTGATCATCGTCCGGGGACCAACCGTCCGGCTGATTGGTGTGATGGTGGTCACGGTTTCGCCCGTCCTGGCTCGGGCCACCGGGGCGAATTGGCCCTGTCGAAAAGGTGCCACATGGCCATACGATAGCCGATGTGTTCGCCCCTCGCCGCCTTGTCCAGCTGCTCGCCGGGCTCACCCTGTACGGGATTACCGACGCCATGATCCTCGGCGCCCGGCTTGGCGCCGACCCCTGGGATGTCTTCCATCAGGGCCTGTCGCGGCGCACCGGATTGAGCGTGGGGACATGCGTGATCGTGGTCGGCATCGTGGTGCTGCTCCTGTGGATTCCCCTTCGCCAGCGGCCCGGGATCGGGACGCTGTGCAACGTCGTCGGGATCGGAGCGGTGATCAACGTCGCGCTGCCGTTGATGCCCAGGTCGCCCAACCTCGCGACCAGCGTGGCCCTGCTGGTTTCCGCGGTCGTGCTCAATGGCGTGGCGACCGGCGCGTACATCGGCGCGGGCCTGGGTCCCGGGCCTCGCGACGGTCTGATGACCGGGTACGCAGCCCGAGGTCATTCGATACGGGTCGTGCGCACCGCCATCGAGCTCACGGTCGTGGCCGCGGGTTTCCTCCTCGGCGGTACGGTGGGCATCGGCACGCTGGTGTACGCGGTGTCCATCGGGCCGCTGACCCACATCTTCCTTCCGCTGCTGACCATCGATCCCGACAAGCAACGACACCGGCGTGCGGCACCTGCACACCGTGATGCCGCCTGAGCAGTGAGAACCTGGCGTCGACGCGGCGCTAGAGGGGCGCCGACTGGGCCGCGGTGACCGCCTCCTCATCGTTGTCGTGCATCGACGCCGCGGTCAGCAGCTTCCACGCCATGACCTCGGTTGCAGCCGTCCCTGGCCACGCCTGGTGGTACAGGCGAACCCGGCGCTCCCAATAGGGGGCGTCCGCACCGACCGCGGCAAGGTATGCCGGGACCGAACTAACCGGCTCGATCTTCTCGAGCAGGTGCATGAGCCGGTCGGTGTCGTTGCTCATGTCGTGGAAGTAGAGATCAGCTGAGACGCGGTTCATCTCGTGCTGGAACTGATCCATGAGGCCGGCCAGGATCGTCGGCGAGGGATCAGCGACGCGGGCATCCTGGAATCCGATGTGATCGGAGAGAAAGCCGTACATCTCCTGCGTCGGCTCGACATGGACCCAGTCCGGGTTTGCCGCCAGCAGGGCCGTCGCCGACTGTCCGAGCAGCGGTTCCGCGTGCTCCTGCGCGGCCTTCGCCGCGTCGCGCGCGGTGTCGCTCAGCTTGCTCGCGATCCTCCGGAGTTCGGCTTTCGCTTCATCAAGGCGTCCCGCCGCCGACTCCTCGCGCGCGTGCTTCACATGGTCGCTGAAGATGTCGATGAAGCCTTTGAGCGCCTCCTTCCCAGCCTCCACCGCCGCCTCGGCCTCCTTGCCTCCAGGAATCGCGACGATCACGACGTCGATGAGTGTCTTGAAGATGGAGAGACCCAGATCGGAGTGGCTCGTGCCCTTCAACTCCTCGGTCGCATCGTGCGCCATGCTGTTGAAGCTCGCGACCGTGTCGGTGATGTCCTGCCGGAGGATCAGCAGCCGGCGGCCGGCTTCGTTGACCGCACCGTCGACCAGCGCCTGCCGGTGGTCCGGGCGGTTGTCGTCGATCTCAATGCTGGCAACCTCCTGAGGCGTGAGCCCAGCGGCCTGCGCGGTGGCAGCGCCGCCGCCCTGGCCGTCATCGACCGGTTGCCAGGCGGTGCCGTCCCACCACCATTGACCGTCCTCCGATCGGGGGGCGTCGTGCGGAATATCGGCCACGTCCTCACCTCCTGCGAGCCGGATGGAGATCTCGTCGGGCCGGTCCGCCGGATGATTCTAGCCAAGCAGGCTCGGTCAAAATGCTCAGAGCGGACGCCGCTCCCGTCAGGGAACCGCCCCTATCCGTAGGTGGGGTGTTGTGGCCAGCCAGGCGGCGAAGTCCTCCCAGTCCTCCTGACGGCCGTACGCGGTGAGGTCGAGAATGTTGGTCACGAACATGAGCCGGTCCACGCCTCGAGCAGTGGTGGAGTACGTCCGGTAGATGTCGCTGCCGTCGCGGAGGAAGACGCTGAGCATGAAGCCGTCACCGCTCCCGCCGCAGTCCTCCGCAAATGAAGTGCCGTGCGACGACACGAAGGGCAGCGTCCAGCCCTTTTCCGCTTTGTAGTGTTCGATCTGCGCGAGCGGCATGTTCGAGACTGTCGCCCACGCGACGCCCGACTCCTGCAGCTCGCGCAGGTTGACCACGTTGTTCGTGAAGTTGGTGCACCCCGGACAGAACTTGTCGGGGCCGACATCCATGAACTGGTAGATCACCAGCTCGTCCTTGCCGTCGAAGAGATCCAGCAACGTCCTGGGACCCGTCGGGGAATCGAAGACATAGCTGTTCTCGAACTTGACCATCGGGAGCCGGCGCCGGCGCGCAGCCAGTGCGTCCAGCGCTCGCGTGGCTTCCTTCTCGGCCTCCATCAGCTCGTCGCGGCTGACCTGCCATTCCGCCGCGGAGACGACCTCGGGTTTCGCCATGCTTTCCATCCTCCAATGCTTACCGATACGTACTAGACGGCTGGTGCCCGGCGCATTCATCGGTCTGGATGCGAGTGATCACAGTGAGCCTCCGAGCTCCCGATGGATGGCGAGTGCCGCAGTGAAGGTAACCCCTAGCTCGCAGTGAGCGAACGATCCGACCCGGCGCTGACCTCGCGCGTGGCCATCAGTCCGGCAACCACACCGATCCCGGCTGCGACCACGACCGAGAACACGGCCCAGAGGAGACCTGGCTTGTTGGTCATCAGGAAAACAATGCCCAGCGAGAGCGCGAGGCGGGTCATCCACGAAATCGCGAAGGGGCGAGCGTGCAGCTCGCGGATCCGGTCGGGATCGCTCGCCGCCGCGTCGATCACCGCGCTGAACCGTATGCCGTTGACAGCCCCCATGACCGCGATGGCCACCCAGGCGATCAGTCCGACGGCGATCCACGGGACCCATCCCCAGGACGTCGCCATCATGTACAGGCCCGGAACCAGGATGGCAACCACCGACGCCGGCCCGAAGACGCGCGCGAGTTTCGCGACCCCCTGCCATGTCGCAACCTGGGAGGCGGTCGTTGCGCGGCGAAGCTGGAACAGCGTGATCCCCTCGGAGGTGATCGCCGCGAAGAGCAGCAGGACACCGACCACGTGCAGGAACAGCGCGAATGCGTAGAGGGTCATCAACAGGGTTCCCGCACGGGGGCGTCATCGGCGACGCGGATCGGCTTCATGAGATTACAGCTTACACACTGTACGCTAGAATGCAACCATGAGCCCTCGTCCCTACCGATTGCGTCAGCGCCGCGAGACGGTCGATGCCACGAGCCAGCGCATTGTCGAGGCCGCTCGAAGGGTGCTGGTCGGCGGCGAGCAGTTCAGCATCGATGCAGCGGCGCGGGAAGCCGGCGTGGCCCGCGTGACGGTCTACGACCACTTCGGCACGCGGGAAGCCTTGCTCGAGGCGGTGTTCGACGACCTCGCTACCTCGGGAGGCCTCGGCCGGCTGCCCGAGGCCTTCACCCAGGCCGATGCCACCCAGGCCCTGGAGCGCTTCGTCCTGCTGTTCTGCGATTTCTACTCGACCCACCGAGTGGTGCTTCGGCGTCTCCACGCCCTGGCGGTGCTGGGCCGCGGCGCCGACACCATCAGCAACCGCGAGGAGCGCCGTCTGCTCGGGCTGCAGACGCTCCTCGCGCGACTCGGAGCCGGCGCCGCTGACACCGTGCGCGTCACGCACGCACTCACCAGCTTCGCCTTCGTCGATGAGCTCGCCGGTGATGGCGACATCGACGGGGTTGCAGCGCAGGTGGTGTCACTGGTGCGAGGCGTGGCCGGCGTGGGGTAACCGGTATCGCTCAGGTGCGCGAGCACGTCGATGCCGGCGAGTACACCTTCCGCACCGCAACCCAGATCGAGACGGCGGCGCCCGACCTCGACTGGCTGAACAAGGGCGTGTTCATCAGTGTCGGCGGGCGCCAGCCGGCGGGCGTGATCTACGAGACCTACCTCGTCGAGTGAGCCGCGACGACCTGCCTCCAGGCGGTACCGTTCCGCCACTGCACGTCAGCCTCTGGAGATCAGCGTCATGAGCACCGACTCGACCCTTGAACCCTTGGCCGAGCTTCCCGCACCGGGGACCGTGGACATGCGCCTCGAGGTGGTCGTGTTGCCGGTTGCAGATGTCGATCGGGCCAAGCAGTTCTATCAGTCGATGGGGTGGCGGCTGGACGCCGACTTTGCCACCGGTGATGACTTTCGCGTGATCCAGATGACGCCGACCGGCTCTGCATGCTCGATCATCTTCGGCAAGGGGCTCACATCAGCGGAGCCGGGATCGACCCAGGACCTGATGCTGGTGGCCTTCGACCTCGACGCCGCGCGAGCCGACCTCGTGAGTCGCGGCATTGATGTCAGCGATGTGTTTCACGATGTGGGCGGCGTCTTTCATCACGCGGGCACGACCGGGCGCGTTGCGGGACCCGATCCGCAAGGTCGCTCCTACGGCTCCTTCGTATCGTTCAGCGACCCTGACGGGAACGGCTGGCTGGTGCAGGAGATCAAGACGAGGCTTCCCGGACGCTAGCCGGACGAAATTCGCACAGGACGACACCCATGGACATTGCGGCGCTGGCGAACTTGCTGCACGAGACTGCCGATCACCACGGTCCGTTCGAAAAGACCGCGCCGAAACACGACTGGTGGGACTGGTACGCGGCGTATATGCGTGCACGTGAGGATGGGAAAACGCCTGACGAGGCGTCCACTGCCGCCGGGCTCCACATGCAACAGCTCTTTGCCGAGAGGGACCGCCCGCGGTGACCCTGGACCTGGTGTTCGCCAACCGAACCAGGGGAGCGAGCGGCGAGCTGGCCGCCATCCTGGCCCTCGCGGCAGGCTCCGCCGATCTGATCAGCTTTGCGGGCGGGCTCCCCGATCCGCGGACGTTTCCGGTTGCCGTCCTCGAGGAACTCTGCGGACAACTGCTCCGCGATGACGCGCGCGGTCGCGTTGCAATATTCGCCGACCCCGGGTCTGCCCGGCCTTCGCGCTGCGTTCATCGATCGTCTCGCCCAGACCGAAGGGCGGCGTCCTGACAGCGACGAGGTGATGGTCACCAGCGGCACCATCGACGCACTCGGGTTGCTGGGAAAAGCGCTCGTCGATCGCGGCGATCTGGTCGCCGTCGAATCACCGACGTATCTCGGCGCCATCGACGGATTCCGCAGCTTCGAGGCCGACGTCCAGGGCGTTCGCATGGACAGCGGTGGCATCGATGTCGATGCCTTCGAAGCCCTGTGCAATGCCCGCCGTCCCAAGCTGCTGTACACCATCCCCGACCATCAGAATCCCACCGGCGTCACCATGACCGCAGAGCGAAGGACGCGGCTCGTCGAACTCTGCCGACAGCACGGCGTGTTGATCGTCGAGGACGTTGCATATCGGGAGTTGGGCTTTACGGCGGAGCGTGCTCCGTCACTCTGGTCGATGGGCCCCGACATCGTGCTGCAGGCAGGCACAACCTCGAAGACGTTCTTTCCGGGCGTCCGCCTTGGATGGGCTGTGGGGCCACCTGCAGTTCTGACTCAGATGATCATCGCCAAGCAGAACGCCGATCAGTGCGCCGGTGCCTTCCCCCAGCGTCTGCTCGAGGAGTACATGCGCGGCGGTCACCTCGATCCGCAACTCCGCCTGTCCAACGCGATCTATGCGCACCGTTGTCGCCTGATGCTCGACGCGCTGGAGCAGCACATGCCGGATGCGATCACCTGGACGCGGCCGGCCGGCGGCTTCTTCACCTGGCTTACGGGGCCGGACACACTCGACACCGTCGCGCTTGCGGAGCGCGCTCGCGAGGCCGGCGTGGCCTTCGTCCCGGGACGGCCGTTCCACCCACAGCGGGACGGACTCAACACACTGCGACTCGCGTTCAGCCTCGCTGACGAGAACCGTATCGACGAAGGCGTGTCGCGCCTCGGCACGCTGATGAAATCAGCACTGGAGAAACCATGACCGAGACCGGGCAACATTTCAGCGCCGAGCCAGGCGGAACACCGACCGGCCCCGGGCGCTACGTTCGGGTCAGCGACATCGAACCCGTCGAATTCGTTCCGGGTCTTGCATTCCGGCCGGTGCTCGGCGACGGCACCCTGGTCAACTTCGTCTCATTCGAGCGCGACACCGTCGCACCGATGCACGTGCACATCGAGGAGCAGTTCACCATCGTGCTCGAGGGCGAGTTCGAATTCGAGATCGACGGTGATGTGCGCACCATGCGCCCCGGCGATGTGGCAGTGATCCCCGCGTGGGTGCCGCACGGCGCTCGTACCACTGACAGCACCTGTCAGGAGATCGACGTGTTCACGCCACCACGGCAGTCACTCCTGGAGCATGCGGCGCGTCAGGCCGCGGCTGCGCCCAGCAGCACGCACGAGTAGATGGACCTCAACCTCACCGGCCGTCGAGCACTGGTGACGGGCGGCTCCAAGGGGATCGGTTTCGCCATCGCCGAGGAGCTGGTCGCCGAGGGCGCCCACGTCGCGATCTGCGCACGCAATCAAGCCGACATCGATGCGGCAGCGGACCGACTGCGCGCTGCGGGCGGCGTCGTGTACGCGTGGCAGACCGATGTCACCGCCTCGGAGCAGGTCAGCGAGCTGGTTGCACAGAGCGCCGCCGCGCTTGGCGGCCTGGACATTCTGGTCAACAACGCGGGCGCCGCCCATCCCGGCACCTTCGAAACCCTCACCGACCAGGACTGGCACGGCGACCTCGACGTCAAGCTCTTTTCGCAGATTCGCTGCACGCGAGCTGCACTCCCCTACCTTCGTGCCAGTGCTGCACCACGGGTGATCAACATCAACTCGGTGTACGCGCGCTACCCGGACCCGTCATTCTTCGCCACCACCGTCAACCGCGCGGCCTGCCTCAACCTGTCCAAGGCGCTGGCCCTCGAGCTGGCCGCCGACCGTATTTTGGTCAACTCTGTCAATATCGGGTGCGTGGTCACCCCACAGTGGGAGAACATTCGGCGCCGCCGGGCTCCGGAATCGAGCGCTGAGGACTTCTTCGCAGGTCTGGCACAGCAAGAGGTGCCACTGGGAAGGTTCGGGACTGTCGACGAAGTGAGCGGGATCGTCGCGTTCCTGGCCAGTGGCCGCTCGAGCTATGTCACCGGTGCGTCGATCGACGTCGCGGGCGGCATGGGCAAATATGTCTGAATCGCGTTGGGGGCGGCGACGGAGGCGCCGAGCCTAGAGCCTCCGCGCGGAAGACGTCCGGCGCAGGGCGGGGATCAGCACGGCGGCGACTGCCACGTGCGTCAGGGCGAGTGCGATCTTGGCTGAGGTCGTCGTTCCCGCAGTCAACGGAAGGCTCAACGAAACCAGCGCCACGATGGCTGCGACGCCGGTCCAGATCGCGCGGGCGCGGGAAGTACGGCGCTCCAGGAGCGCGAGCAGACCCCATCCACACAGCGACCCCAGCAGGCTGGCGCCCGCTACCAAACCGATGCCGATCGTCTCAGGGGCAGCTGCTCCGAAGCGGATCGTGAGGTGTTCGCCGAGAATCGGCACCGCGATGACCCAGACCGCGAGGGCGGCGATCACCGCGCCGGCAACGCTGAGGGCGCGGCGCACTCCGACGCGGGACGTGATCTGCGACTGGCTGCCGAGGGGGGTGGCGACGGTGGCCATGACGTACCTCCTGGGAATCTGGTGTGCGCCGGCGCTGAGCCGCCGCACGGTACACTTACTTAGGCGCCTAATGTTAGGCACCTAACTTTCTAGGAGTCAAGCAGCCCGGTGAACTTCGATCAGGCCGACGCGCTCAATGAGGCGATCCGTGCCGTGGGGATCCGCCACCGGGCGCTTGCCGTGGCAGCGCTCGCTCCGTTCGGCATCCACCCTGGGCACAAGCTGCTGCTCCTGGAACTGGAAGCCGAAGGGCCGCGAACGCAGGCGCAGCTCGCCGAAGCGAGCGGCTACGAGCCTCCCACCATCACCCTGAGCGTTCGTCAGCTCGAAGCTGACGGGCTGGTGATCCGCCGCCCGTCAGCCACCGACGGGCGTGCCGTCATCGTCGACCTCAGCCCGAAAGGTCGCGCGCTCATCCCAAAGCTCAAGGCAGCCTGGATCCGGGTTGCCGAGCAGACGGTGGCAGGGCTCGGGTCGACGAGTGTCGAGCAGCTCCGCGACGTGTTGGCCGATCTGGCCACCGGTCTCTCGGCGTCGGACGCGCCGATCGAGGACGTTCCACGCTACGTCAGGCGGCCTGATAGCTCCTAGCTGCCGGCGGTAACCTCCGACGGGGCCTCATGCGATCGGCATGGGTGGGTCACCGCATTGCCGGACTCCGTCTGCAGCAATGACTAACGCACACTATGACCATCGATTTCGACGCCGCGCAGCGACGCCGGGAACGCCGAACACCGCGAACGTATCTCGACAGGAGCGACGAGGACCATGCAGCTCGGAGACACCGCCCCCGATTTCGAAGCAGAGAGCACCGAAGGCACCATCCGATTCCACGAGTGGATCGGCGACTTGTGGGCCGTGCTGTTCTCGCACCCCAAAAGTTTCACCCCCGTGTGCACGACCGAGCTCGGCTACATGGCGCACATCAAGCCGGAGTTCGACCGCCGCGGCGTGAAGATCGTCGGCCTCTCGGTTGACCCGCTCGACAAGCAGAACGGCTGGGCGAAGGACATCGAGGAGACCCAGGGTGACGCGCCGAACTACCCGATCATCGCCGACGCCGACTTCAAGGTCTCCAAGGCGTACGGGATGCTGGGGGCGGATGTGAGCGGCGATCCCTCGGACCGCACTGCCGCTGACAACCAGACCGTGCGCAACGTGTTCGTGATCGGCCCCGACAAGAAGATCAAGTTGATCCTTGTCTACCCGATGACCACCGGCCGCAACTTTGACGAAGTCCTCCGGGTGATCGACTCGCTGCAGCTGACTGCCAAGCACAAGGTCTCGACCCCGGTGAACTGGCAGCAGGGCGAGGACGTCATCATCGCGGGCTCGGTCAACAACGAGCAGGCGAAGGAGCTCTTCGGGAGCTGGGCTGAGCCGAAGCCCTACATCCGGATCGTCCCGCAGCCGAAATAGGGCGTCCCCAGGCCGCACTCCGGCTCGGTTGACCGCGTAGGGATGTTGCGACCGCGACAAGCGTCGCACCTCATCGCATGGCGTGTTGCGACGCGATAACGCGACCCAACAGTGCGGTTGCGCGCGTTGCTGATGCCCCTGCGTCGCTCACATTTGTCAGGTCGCGAACACGCGACGACCAACGTGAGAGGAGACGACGATGACCGACGAGGGGGAAATCAGGGGTGGTATCCGGCGACCGGAGACGATTGCGCGAGCGGACTGGCACCGCGCCGAATTGCTGGCAGATGGCTTGCTGGTCTTTCCAGTGGAGAGCCAGCGACATGAGGTCCAGGCCGCGTATCGGGCGTTGATGGAGCAGCGACACAGCATTCGGACGGCACGCCTGCAACTGCAGCGGGTGTAGGTCAGGGAGTCAGGTCCAATCGATACGTGATCCCGGGGCGGCCGGAGAGCACGGTCTCTCCGGTCGGGACGAATCCGGTGCGCGTGAGCACCGTCCTCGATCCCAGGTTCTCGACTCTTGCCGCCGCGCGCAGCGCGGTCAACCCGTAGTCAGCGACAGCGAGGGCACACACCTGGCGCACCGCAGTGGTTGCCAGACCGTGTCCAGCTTCCCGCTCGGCGATCCGGAAGCCGAGGTCGGCCGCGCCGGCGGAAACCTCCCACAGATTGACGCGGCCGACGATGGCGCCGTCCTCCGTCACCAGGACGTGAAAGAAGCCGATCCCGGCGCGCTGCCACGCGAGGAGCTCGTCGTGCCGGGCGGCGAACTCGGTGAAATACGCGTCGCCGCGATCGGGAACCGACGCAGCGAAATATTCGCGGTTCGCCAGCTCGAAGGCGAGCACGGCTGGTCCGTGGTCGGCGCGCACACGCTCCAGGACGGGCACCGGATGATGCTAGAGATACAGGAGTCCCTGCGGCAGCAAACGTCTGCTCCCCGCCGCGCATGACCAACCGTCGCCTCCGGTAGGCTGTGACACGTGCCTGCTTCGTCCAATGCCACTCCCCCGAAGAGGAAGCCGGCGGCTCCGAAACCAGCCGGCGCCCCCGGCTACAACCCGGTCGGCTGGCGCCGGCTGTGGTGGTTCATCGCGGGCCTGTTCCTGCTCAACATCATCGTGAGCAGCATCATCCAGGCAGCCAACACGCCTGCCTCCGTGACCATCCCCTACAACGTCTTTCTCACGCAGGTCGATGCCGGCAATGTGGCCAACATCACCGCCACCGGCAACTCGATCATCGGTACCACCCGGACAGCGGTCAGCGCCGGGTCGGGGAAACCGAGCGCCAAGAATTTCTCAACCGAACGTCCGTCCTTCGCCAATGACGGCCTCGAGGCGGCCCTCATCAAGAACAAGGTGAGCATCCTGGCGGAGCCGCCCAATCCACCCACACCGCTGTGGGAGACACTGCTGCTGTTCTTCGGACCGACTTTGTTGATCGTCTTCGGGTTCATCTACCTGATGCGCCGGAGTGCGAGTGCACTCGCGGGCGGTAGATCCGGTGGATTGCTTGGTCGATTCGGGCAGAGCAGCGCGCGCCTGTTCGACGCCGAGCATCCCGACACCACCTTCGCCGATGTGGCCGGCATCGACGAGGTCAAGGCCGAACTGGTCGAGGTGGTCGACTTTCTCAAGACGCCTGAGAAATATCAGCGGCTCGGCGGGACCGTTCCCAAAGGCGTGCTGCTGATCGGCGCGCCGGGGACCGGCAAGACGCTGCTCGCGCGTGCCGTCGCGGGTGAGGCAGGGGTGCCGTTCTTCTCCATCTCGGCGTCTGAATTCATCGAGGCAATCGTCGGCGTCGGTGCGTCGCGTGTGCGCGACCTCTTCCAAAAAGCGCGGGCGGCCGCGCCGGCAATCGTGTTCATCGATGAGCTCGATGCCGTCGGTCGATCGCGGTCCGCGTCGGCGCGTCTCGGAGGCAACGAGGAGCAGGAGCAGACGCTCAATCAGATCCTCACGGAGATGGACGGATTTGATGCTCATGAGGGAGTGATCGTCCTGGCAGCGACCAACCGCGCCGATGTTCTTGACTCCGCGTTGCTCCGTCCGGGGCGCTTCGATCGCCGCGTGACTGTCCCCTTCCCCGACCGGCGCGGTCGCCTGGCGATTCTCGGCATCCACACACGCCACATTCCGCTCGGACCCGATGTCGATCTGAATGTCATCGCCTCGCTCACGGCGGGAATGGTTGGGGCCGACCTGCGCAATCTCGCCAACGAAGCAGCACTCGCCGCGGCGAGACGAGGCGCGTCGACGGTCGCACAGGCCGACTTCAGCGACGCACTCGAAAAGGTTGCGCTCGGCTCCGAGCGCAAGCTGTCGATCTCGCCGGCGGATCGCGAACGCATTGCCTACCACGAGTCCGGCCACGCGCTGCTCGGACTGCTGCAACCTGGAGCCGATCCGGTTCGCCGGGTTTCGATCATCCCCCGTGGCCAGTCGTTGGGCGCCACCACCCAGAGTCCCGTCGACGATCGTTTCAACTACGGCGAGGATTACCTGCGCGGCCGGATCACCGGAGCCCTCGGCGGACGCGCGGCCGAGCAGCTGGTCTACGGGGTCGTGACCACGGGAGCGGAGGGCGACCTGCAAACGGTCACGGCCGTTGCGCGACAGATGGTGGTGCGCTGGGGCATGAGCCCGAAGGTCGGTGTGCTCAGTCTGTCGGACGACGGTGACAACGCGAATCAGATGGCGACGTTCGCGCATCCCTACAGCGAAGCGACGGCTGCGCTCATCGATGAGGAGATACGGAGAATTAGCCAGGAATGTCTCAATCAAGCGGTGTCGTTGC
The DNA here is from genome assembly GCA_963748505.1 of Candidatus Dormiibacterota bacterium. Taxonomy (GTDB): domain Bacteria; phylum Chloroflexota; class Dormibacteria; order Aeolococcales; family Aeolococcaceae; genus Palsa-851. Next base: position 33,980 of record CAVVJH010000005.1, on the reverse strand, counting down.
TGAGTGCCAATCGCGACAAGCTCGACGCACTCGTCCATGCACTGCTCGAACACGACACGCTGGGCGAGGCGGAGATCCTACGCGTGACCGGCATCAGCGCGCCGGTCGCGCCGGTCGCGACCGTCGCGGGCTGATACCGACCGACGACGGGGGACGGAAACCATTGGTGCAGCCGAAGGAGATTCAGGAGTGACACAGGCACTGAGGGTCGGGATCAAGCTCTCCCAGGACGCGCCGATCGAGAGCTACAAGGCCATCTGGAAGATCGCCGACGAGGCGCGATTCGACCACTGCTGGGCGATGGACCACCTCGCCACGATCGGCACCATCGGGGACGACCGGCCCATCTTCGACGGCTGGGAATTGCTCGCGGCGATGGCGATGGCGACGAGTCACGTTCGCATCGGCCTCCTCGTGACCGGGATCACCTATCGAAACCCGGCAGTGCTCGCCAAGCTCGCCACCACCGTCGACCACCTGTCCGGCGGCCGTCTCGAGTTCGGGATCGGCGCGGCCTGGGCGACCAACGAGCACGAGATGTACGGCATCTCCGGATTGGAGCATCGGGTCGGCCTCCTCTCCGAGGGGTTGCAGATCATCCGGTCGTTGTGGACGGAGGAGCGAACCAACTTCGAGGGCCGCTACTTCACCATGCGCAACGCCGTCGCCAATCCCAAACCGGTGCAGAAGCCCTACCCACCGATCTGGATCGGCGCCAGTGGCCCGAGCACGATCAAGCTGACCGCTCGTTACGCGGACGTCTGGAACGGCAACGGCACCGTCGAGCAACTCGCGTCGCCAGCTCGACGAGGCCTGCGCCGACATCGGCCGCGACCCGAGCGAGATCCGTCGCTCGGTGCAGATCCCGGCGGGCGACGACCCCGCGCAGATTGTTGACCGCGCCGGCGCTTACTATGCGGCCGGTTTCACCGAGATCATCCTCATGTTGAGCGGTGGCTCGATGTCGACCGCCCAGGACCCGGTGCAGACTGCGTCGATGCTTGCCGAGAAGGTGCTCCCCGAGCTGGAGGCAGCTCGCGGAGGACAGGCACACTGACGGCTGCACACCAGCATTCCCGCCTCTCGGAGATCATCCATGTCAGCCGGTAAACCAGTGCTGCTCACCGCGGAAGGACACGCCGCCCTGATCGTCGAGAGGCGTGAGCTCATCGAGATCACGCGTCCTGAAATCGTTGAGCGGGTCGCGGCCGCGCGTGCGGAAGGCGATCTCCGCGAGAACTTCGCGTACCACGATGCCCGGCGTGAGCTCGAACTCGTGGACGGCCGTGTCCAGACGATCGAAGGGATGTTGCGACACGCGGTGATCGTGGAAAACGCGGCGTACGACGGCACCATCAGCCTGGGAGCCACGGTCATCATCCGCGATGACTTCGGCGATTCCGAGTACACCATCGTGGTGCCGGCTGAGGCGGACATTTCCCGCCAGCGCATCTCGCTGGATTCTCCCTTGGGATCCGCCATCGCCGGCCACCGCGCCGGTGACGAGGTGAGCTTCGAGAGCCCGGGTGGCGCCCGTCGGGTCACCATCGTTGCGGTGCGCTGACCAACGGCGCGCCGCCGAGTTGGCTTTGAACAAAGGGGCAGCAGCATGGCGCAGCTCATCGACGTCAGCCACCCGATCGTTGAAGGCATGGAGACCTACCGCCCACTCCCCACCCCTCGGGTCGAGATCCTCAACGACTACGACGCGTCCCGGTACGAGGGCAAATCGGAGTTTCTGATCGCGTCGCTGCATCTCTGCGGCAACACGGGGACCTACGTCGACTCACCGCGGCACCGGTTTCGCGATGGCGCCGACCTCGCTCAGCTGTCGCTCGAATCCCTCGCCGATCTGCCCGTCGTTGTCGTTGACGCCACAGATGCCGGGCGCGCGATCGGACCGGAGATGTTGCCCACAGGCGAAATGCGGGGCGCGGCGCTCCTGGTCCATACGGGTTTCTCGCGACACTGGGGCTCTGACGCCTATTTCGCCGCCAACCCCTTCTTGACCGAGGATGCCTGCCGGCAGCTGGTCGCCGCCGGCGTGGCCTTCGTCGGTATCGACTCGCTCAATATCGACGACATCGCCGACATGGCTCGACCCGCACACACGACGCTGCTCGGCGCAGGCATCCCGATTTGTGAGCACATGACCAACCTTGGTTCGGTCACTTCGGGTGGGCGCCTCCATGCGGTCCCGATCCCCTGGGTTGGCGGCGCGACCTTCCCGGTTCGGGCTTATGTGGTCGCCTGAACGCGGCGAGCTAGCTTCGTCTGCATTGCCGGAAGGCCGGCATACGGCGAGGTGACCGCGGCGGAGCTCCGAGCTCGCCGCGGTCACTCCCTCGCCGGGAAACTCAGCTGACGGTGATTGTTTGCGTGTAGATCGGCGCGGCGCCCTGCCCGGGGAACGCGGACCCGGTGCCGCTGAACATCACTTGCGTGACGGTGTACGTGCCCGGTGCGGCATACACGTGGCTGGGGCTTGCGCCCGAACCCGTCCTGCCGTCACCGAACTCCCAGAGGTAGGTGATCACCGGCTGGGCGCTCACCGTCGTCAACCCGTGGAAGTGGGTCTCGCTGCCTGCGCTCGGGTGCGCCGGTAGAACGCTGAATCCAGGCGTGAACCCGCCGTGACCCGTGGTGACGATCCCGCCGGCGCCGGCCGATGACCCATCGACGCCGAAGACCGTCAAGCCGACGGAGTAGGCACCCGCAGACGGGAACGTGTGCGAGATTTTGGGAACCGACTGCTCGATGGTCTCAGCACCGAACGCATCGTTGAACTGCCAGACGTAGAGGATGAAGCCGGGGGACGCCTTCGAGCCGCGGGCGTCGAAGTTCAAGGTGAGCCCATGACCCGCGCTGACGGTGAACGTCGCCTTTGGCGCAGTAGCCGGCAGCGTGAGCCGCTGCAAGCAGGTGTGGCCGATGTTGCTCCACTCCTCCTGGTACCAGTAGAAGTGGCCGTTGATCACCTGGTTGTACTGCGCCCCGTCGGGCGCGGTCCCGAGCGGCGTTCCCATCTGGCCGCCGCACTGGTCACCCACCTCTTCGCCGTGATTTGCGCCGGCCCCGTTGGTCCAGGCATCGTTCGGAATCGGGTCCGTGACGGACTCGTTCTGCTCGTGGCTCAGGCCGCCACTCAGCTCGCCGTCCGCGATGCCGTTCGGATGGTTCCCGTCGTCGCAAGCAGGGTTGCCCGGGACGAAGGGATCGTTGGCGTAGATCAGGAACTTGTGCAGCGCGGTGTTCTGGTGATATGCGCAGAAGGCCGCCAGCGTGTTGAACGGCACGATGCCCGCCGAGCACCCGCCGAACCCGGTCGACCGGTCGTTCGTGAAGCACGTCTCGACGTGAGGCGGCGTCATCAGGAAGTACTCGTGACTCAGATCGGCCTTGTGGTGCGTGGCGTCGGTGAAGTTCACCAGCTCATGCTGGATCTGAGGGTCGGTGATGCAGGCGACCACCGGGCTGTTGACCGGACATTCCGTCCTTGGATAGGGGTCGGTATCGAGCAGCACACCGCCGAAGGTCACGGCGTATTTGGAGTGCGCGCCGGTCAGATCGGCGTATTGCGCCGAGACCGAGTTGGTGTTCTGGTTGCCGCCACTGTCGTGGGCGAGATCTTTGAACCACTGCTTGAGGCCGGAGATGTATCCGGCGGGATAGGCGCCGAGCCCGCTCGGGCTCCAGAGGACCATGTAGTCAGTGTTCGACGGCATCAGCGGGCCGCCGTTGTAGTCCATGTTGGTGAAGACCTGATCGAACGGACTCGCGGTCTTGGTCCGGAGGGGAACGATGGCGGCACGCTGCGAGCCTGCCGACGCGCCATGAACGGCGACCGATGACGAGGGCGCAGCCGACACGGTCGAGGCGCCCAATACTCCCAGGGCGACCGCGGCCGTGGCTGACGCCACCCTGTAACTCCACCGATGCTGAGTTCGCATGTGCCCACCTCCTGGTCCGGTTCTGCAAGACGCACTTCACGACGTGCATCGAGTTCGATCTCGAGGCTTCATCCCCCGACACGGCTGAGGTTACACGCCTCCGGCAGGGTCGCGCGCGGGAGACGCGAGCACCCAGTTCCACCGGGGTCTCAGCGTGAAGTCCTGATCGGATGGCGCCGGCCGTCAGAGGCCCCAGACGGTCTCCCCTCCGGTGCAGGGCGCATACACGGCTCCGTTCGACACCACGGCGCTCCAGCAGAATCCGACGTTGTCGCTGTAGAGCACGGCACCGGTGGTCTCGTTGAAGGCCTGGAGTTCCGTTGCCGCCCGAACCGGCGTACACCACCCCGTTCGCAATCGCAGGGGGCAGGAACTCCGCGTAATCAGACCCGGCGTCGTAGGTCCACAACCGGTGGCCCGTCGAGGCGGAGAAGGCGATGAGGTATCGCGTCGTCCCCACGACCACGGTGCTGCCATCGACAGCGGGTGTCAGCGAGCTGACCACGTTGCCGGCCTCCGTGGCTGCCGACCACAGCGACGTGCCGGTGGCAGCGTTGAATGCCTGAAGGTCATTCGCGGTCTGGACGAAGGCCACACCTCCACTCACCGCAACCGTGTCACCGCCGCCGCCGACCGCCGTCGCGGTGAAGACGTGGGCGCCGGTGGTTGCGTTGTAGGCGATCAGATCGCCGCTGAGCTCGACATACGCGAGGCTGCCGGACACCGTGACCGCGCCGGTGAGGCAGCAGCCCGGGGGTATGACCGACCACATCTGGTGACCCGTCGTGGCGTTGAATGCGTACACGGTCTGGCCCTGGTACGTGTCCGCGTACACGACACCGTTGGTGACGGTGACCTCGTTGAACCATCCAATCGCGGAGACGCTGGTTGTCCACAGCGCCTGGCCGGTGGTTGCATTGAAAGCGAACATCGCGGACTTACCGCCCACGAACAAGACACCGTTGACCACGGCGGGAACGTAGTTCCAGGTCTGGTTGTGCGACGAGATCTGATGACGCCAGGCGCGGCTCCCGGACGGCAGATGGAACGCCGTGATGTAGGTGTTGGCGCCGCCGCGCGTCCCTGACGTGACGCTGTAGCCAAAGCTGCCCACGATCACCTGGTAGACGGTGTCCGCCTGGATCTCGGTCCAGCCCGGGTACGTGTGAGTCACGTGCAGGCCCGACACGTTGGACGGGGTGAGCGTCGTCTCCGCGCGGTTCACCGCGTTGTGCGCAGCCCCGTCGGCGAACATGGGCCAGGCGCCGGTGCCGGGTGCGCGGGCGGCGGCTCCAATCGGGGCGAGGGCAGCGACGGCGACGGCGGCGACCAGCAGTGCGATTCCCGGTGCTTTCCAACCGCGCATGTCACCCTCCTTCAGCCTGAGCCCTGCATCGTGGCGATGACGAACGGGGAGAGTATGCGCTTGGACCAGGGGCGGTTTGTGCCATCCGCCCGCTGGGTCTAGCCTGTCGTGAGGGCGCGCACCGCGAACAGCAAGGTGGCGACAGCCCCGCCGACGAGCCAGAGCCGCTCCTGGTTTTCCGGGCGTCGCGCGCCGATCCACGCGCACAGCGGTAGGGCTACCAGCGTTGCGCCGCCGTAGAACCAGTGAATGAGCTGGGACGGACGCGACCCGGTCACGACCAGGATCGACTCCCACGATCGCCTGGAGCCCCACCACGCAGGCGGCGAGGATGAGATAGACGCGCACCGTCCCCAGGATCTGCGGGCGGACGAGGCTGACGATCGTGGCAACGGCACCCCCTGCCGCGAGGATCAGCACGATGAAGCCGAGCCGGTCGTGGATGACCACCCCCAGACGCTAGCGAATCACGGCGATGAAGCCGCTGCGCGGAAGTTCGCGGTAGACGCTCGCGCCGGCGAGGGGGAGCGCCGCCGAATACGCGTGGGTGATGACTCCAACGTGCCTGCGCAAGAGTGCCCGCATGTCGGCAGCTGTCTCACAGCTCGCCGAGCCGATCGACTCGCCGTCGCCGACGATCCCGAAGCGTGGAGCGATCGCAGTCGCCACGAGGTCGACCATGTCCCACACCGAGTCCTCGTTGGGCAGGACCGCGACGAGCTCGTCCCATGCCGGCAGGGTGATGGACACCTCGTCGTCGCCTGCGTCACGAAGGTGGTGCGCCTCGAGCTCGAGGCTGGTGTCGCACCACCTCAGGGCCTGCGAATGCACCAGGGGCATCCCGCGCCCGCGGCCGATCGCGCGCGGACGCTCTGCCATCGACGCACCTGTGGCGACCAACTCGCTGACCACGCGCGACAGCAACCACGGGTCACCATCGCGAGCACGATCACACGTGAATCGGATGCACGTGCATCCGGCGGTGCCCAGGTGCACCGACCATGCAGGCGGCTCCTCGGACATCACGCCGGCGGCGGTTGCGGCGCAGTGCACAGCGTCAATCGCCAGTCCAGCGTCGCGCCGGGAAGGCCACCACCGAACGGGGCGCGAATCGCAAAGACATGAAACACGCCCCAGACGATGCTCGGTGTCGCGCTGATCGGCGGGTACGCGAGCACCGCCATTTGCGTCTGGCCAGGATCGACGTGCAACGTGCAGTTCTGGTCGCTCGGCTCCAGGCTCAGGAGCGCGAGCGGAAACATGGGATGGTAGAAGTGGCTGAGGGGGCCAGAGGCCGTTCCCGCCGGCGCGTAGTCAGCGGCGATCTGCATCGCATTGAGCTGCGGGTCGGACCCGGCTGCGCCTTTGTTGCGCACCGCGACACCGACGAACGTGAAATCACCATAGCGCTCGAGCGCTGTCCAATCGGTCGCGCCGGAGCCGCTCTGCTTGATGAGCTCCCGGCCGGGTGCGCGAGCGATCATGACGACGGTCATCGGATCGGGATTCTGGTAGATACCGCCGTCAGGGCTCGTGTTGATGGTGACGGCGGCAAGTGGCTTGTCCTGCTGAGGGAGACCGAGCGATGTCAGGCTCACCATGGGGGTGGAGCCCGCACATGCGGCGAGCATCACTGCACAGAGCAGGACGAGTCGCGGTCGCAGCGCGAGCTCTCATCGCCGCCGGAGCACGAGGCGGCCGAGGCTGAGGATGAGGACGGCCCCTGCGGCGGCCGTCAGCGCAGCCGCCACCACGATGCTTCGCTCATCGAATGCCGCGACGCCACCGAGGGCACGGATGAAGGCGGAGTTGAGATACGAGAAGGGATCGACCTGTGCGGCGATCCAACGCCAGCCGTCGCGCGGGACGCCGGTGAACAGACCGCCGAAGAACATCAGCGGCGCGAGCAGCACGAGCACGTCGATGAGCACCTCTCCCGCACCGCCGCCGGCCGCAGCCACCACGGAACCAAGCACGTTGGCCAGAAACAGCACCGCGAGCTCCATCAGGACGAGCGAGAACGCGGCCGGAGCGGTCACCGGCGCGAGCACGAAAATGACGAGCAGCACCGGCGTGAGCTGCACCGCATCGACAAGCGATGAGCGGCAACCCAGCGCAGCATCGCTCCGCCCGGCGAACGCGGCGTGATCGCCAGCCGAGCCAGGAGCCCGCTCTCTCGAGCGCGCGCGACGCTGATCGCTGCGCCGACCGTTCCGGTGATCGCGGTGAGCGTCGTGAGCAGCATCCCTGCCCAGAAGGTGGGCGCGTGTCCGGCGAGCAACGGCACCGTCAGCACCAGCGGTATCGCGACCTTCAGGACGAGTGCCCGTGGCCGCGACGCGGTGACCAGAATCTCGCGCGCGAAGAGGTTGCCCGGCATCACCCGCCGGACCAGTGGAACGCGACGCGGGACCGCGACGGTCGTGCGCATCATCGCGGGACACCGTCGTTGTCGAGAGCAACCCCGGTGAGGTGGCGGAAGACGGCGCTGAGGTCGGGACGTTGGATACGCAGCGCGCGAAGCCCACCGGGCCAGGCATCGACGACACGCACGATGGCGGCGAGCGCTGAGTCGTCGACCAGGTCGAGGGTCACCAGCCCGGCGGCACGACGCGACGTTCGCGACCCCCGCGATCGCCTGCAGATCGCCGGTGTGCGCGTCAGCTGTCCTCGGCGATGACCATCTCGACACGGCGCGCATCGCCGATCGACGCGAGCAATGCCGATGGCGCTCCATCGGCAACGACATGGCCGTGGTGCAGGAAGATGACCCTGCTGCACGCCGCCGCCACGAACGTGCAGTCGTTGCTCGCGACCAGTGTCGCGTCGCCCCGGCCCGCACGCGTCAGCAGCTCAGCCTGCAGCGACTCCAGTCCCTCGGCGTCGAGACCCGCGGTCGGCTCGTCGAGCAACGCGATGCGGGGCTCGTGGGCGAGCGCCTGCGCCAGCGCGAGCCGGCGGCGCATCCCGAATGAATATCCGGCAATCGGCTCGTCGGCGACATCGCCGAGGCCGAGCCGCTGCAGCGTGCTCGCGACCCGATCGTGGACATCGCTTCCGGGCGACCACTGGCGGCACCAGAAATAGGTGCTCTGCCGGCCCGTGAGCCCGGGATCGTCCAGGGCGGCGTCTCCCGCGAAGCCGATCAACCGCCGCGCCGCGCGTGGGCCGCGGTGCCGCACCATCTGGACAGCGCCGCGTCGCGGCCGCGTCGCGGTGGCGAAGATCCGCAGCAGCGTCGTCTTGCCGGCACCGTTGGCGCCCATCAGCGCCGTGCGCTCGCCGGCCGCGAGACGCAGATCGACCGGGCCGACGCCGCGGCCGTTGCGGAAACGATGCTCAACGCCAGTGGCCTCGAGCATCGGCGCGACCTGAGGAGTGGTATCTCGCGAGACGGCGCGTCCGGTCGAGGCTGGTGGCTGATCATCGCGGCATCGTCAGCAGGGTCGCAACCTGCGCAGCGACCACGGTCGGTTTGAATGGAGTGCGCACGAACCCCGCGGCACCCGCGCGCATCGCCAGGTCGGCAAGCTGTGGCTCGCGGCTGTCGATGATGGCCAGCCAGCCGGCGGCGACGCGATCGGCGATGCGGTCCGCATCGTCACCCGCCAGCAGCAGGTCGACCAGCGCAACGTCGAGCTGCCCACCGGTCAGCGCATCGCTGAGCGCCTGCGCGCTCGCAACCACTGTGACCTCGTGACCCTCGCGGCCGAGCTTGTGCGAGATGATCCGCGCGATCGCCGGTTCGGTGGTGGCGATGACCACGCGTCGTGGCGCTGCGCCCACTTCACTGTGCATCTGGGTCATCGCTCACTCGGTCCACGCCAGCAACGGCCACCCGTCCTCGTCGATATCGCACACGCGGCACATCGCACCCGCGACGCCGGCGCGCTCGAGCGACGCTCGGGCTGCATCCGGGGTGGTCTTCGAGGACGCGACCAGGGAATCACCGTCCTGGGAGATCTCCCACCCCAGCTCCTGGAGCACCCCGAGCGTCCAACTCGACGAGCACGAGGCGGTTTCTCAAGCGTTCGCTCAGCGCGCTCACCGCTGCTGACGGCGTGATCGCTCCGGCAGCGACGTCCAGGTCGGGATCCTGCGGCTGTTCCGTCTCGTACAGGCGCTGGATCCACTGCGGCCACGGAGGCGTGAGGACATCACGCAACTCGTCGCCCGCGGGCTGAAAAAGTCGCAGACGGACAGCGACATGTCCCGGTCTCGGAATCAGCTGGTCGTAGCCAGAAGCCGCAATCATCCTGCCGTCCCACCGACCTGCGACGGCTGCGCGTTGATGATCTGCTGATTGTGGATCGTCAGCTGACCGCTGATGAGGTACGGCTGGCGTGAGTTCTCGCGGATGACACCCATGACGATCATCATCACGCTGACCACGACACCCAACCCGAGGAGCAGCGCCTGGCTGCGCCGTCCGATGACGCCGGGACGCATCTGCTCGCGGCTGACGGAGCGCAGGTAGATGGTGAGCGACCAGAGCCCAAGGAACACCATCGCGAACAGTGCGCCGACCTTGTATGGAATGAAGTCGCCGAATGGATTGAGCAGTCCGCCGTCCCAGAATGGCTTGGCGAGATGCGCCGACACGGTATCGGCATAGGTGAAGGCGAACCATGCCGGCTGTGCCGCAAACAGCGTGACCAGCAGGAGGAGCAGGGCGAGGAAACCCTGACGGCGGTAATGGGTCGCGCCGGACGCCCGCATGCGCCGCCAGAAATACGTGCTGCCGAGTGTGAAGATCGCTCCAAGCAGCGTGATCTGCACGAGGAACACGTTGCTGAGGTCGCCGAACATCATCGTGAACCACGCCGGGTACTCGTGGAGCTGGATCTCCTTTGCGTACGAGTAGCCAAGCCACGGTTGGAGCAGCGTGATGCCGACCGCCCAGATCGCTCCCCATTGCGCGACCCAGTCCCAGTAGCGCGCTTCACGCATCTCGACCGGCTCAGCAACCGCGCCGTCGACCGCGAGCGCCCCGACCGACCGCGCCGCCGCCGGCGTCGCCAGTGGCGTCTTCGCGCGCTCCACGTTGCGGGTCACGCGCCAGTAGCGAAATGCGGCGACGAACGCCACCGCGGCTCCCGCCCACGCGATGTTGCCGACGGTGCGATGAATGGTGAGCGGGATCTCTGTCGGATTGAGGATCTGGTTGAGGAAGTTCTTGTCGCCGCCGTTCGGGGTGAGCATGAATGACGCCACCGCATCGATGAAGAACATCTGCCACCACTGGGCGAGGTTGAGGATGAACAGCATGCCGAGACGCGCGGGCCGGTGCACCCTGAGCCGATCCCAGTTCGCGTAGACGCTGTAGATGATCACCACCTCGGCGACAAAGGTGAGCGCCTCCGCAAAGAACACCCAGAAGGTGACCTGTTGCAGGGCAACGAAGAAACGCCCCCAGATTGCGCCGAGGATGATCACCATGAAGAAGATCGCGACCGCGGCGCCGGTGCTGAACAGGTAGATCTCGGCCTTCAGCAACCCGTGACCGAGTCGGTCGTGGCGTTCGTCCCCGCTCCGGCGCGCCATGCCGATCGCCTCGCTGACGATGGCGAGTGTCGTCGCGCCGATCAGGAAGGCCGCGATCTGGATGTGCAGGAGCACGACGATTGCGACCAGCACGCCGTTGGTCAGGAGGTCGCCCGGAACGGGGTTGAGTGTCATGGCCCGAATCTCACAGGCTGTACAGCCGGCTCACGCCGAGGGTTGCGAGAAAGATCACCGCGAAGATGACGAAGATGGCCGGCACGATGATCTCGGGTCTTCGGGTTGGCCGTCGCTCAGGAGAGCGGTCGAGGACGGGCAGCAGGAACATCGCTGCCGCTCCCCCACCGACGATGACAATCACGCCGATGGCGATCAACGGATTCTGCGGCGTGAGCACCAGGAACTGATCAAGCGGCAGATAGAACCACTCGGGTGTTGGGACGTAGGTGAGTGTCGCCGGATTGGCAGTCGTGTCCAGCGGCGCGCCACCGAAGCCACCCATGACGAAGATGAACAGGATGAGGATCGCGCTGATCAACGTGTCCTTGAACAGCTGGTTCGGGAAGAAGTCGACGGTCTTGTTGGGCGCTGCGTACCGGCGTTCGATTCTCTTCGTTGGATATGGTGGTTCCGCCGAGCGGATGCGTTCCGCCATCTCCCGGCTGGGGTTGTCGCTGCTGGTGTCGTAGTTGACCCACGCGCCGAACTCTCCGTGGCGTCGCAGCAGATAGATGTGACCGCCAATGAATGCGAAGAGCAGGAACGGGAGCACCCAGATATGGATGGCGAAGGTTCGCGTCAGCGTGATCGGCCCGACGAAGGAGCCCCCACGCCAGAGCTGACGCAGGCCGTCACCGATGAGCGGGACGTAGTGCAGGATGTTGGTGATCACGGTGGCCGTCCAGTAGGCCGCGTTGTCCCATGGGAGCATCGCGCCGGTCGCCGCCAGCCCCAGCACGAGGAAGAACAGGATGACGCCACTCATCCAGTTCAACTCCCGCGGTCGCTTGTAGCTCGCACTGAGAAAGGTGCGCAACGCGTGCAGACCGATGACCAGAATGAGCGTGTATGCACCCCACAGGTGCAGCCCGCGCACCCACGAGCCGAACGGGTCAGCGGTGCGGAGATAGTTCAGGCTCGACCACGCCTGGGTCACCGAGGGGACGTAGTCGAGGAGCAGGAAGATGCCCGTGAACAGCTGGAGCAGGATCAGCACGAGCGTGGCGCTCCCCAGCGTGTACGCCCATCCGCCCTGTTCCGGGACCGCTTCATACAGGCCCTTGTGGACCAGCTCGGTGAGCCCGGTACGCTCGTCGAGCCAGCGATAGGCGCCTCGCGCCCGCGACACGGGACTAGATCGACTCATTGAGCTGGTTCTGCACCTCGAGAATGTGCTGGCCCGTGACCGGATCGACGTTGACCCGGTGCACCCACTGCGCCAGTGGCTGTGGCGGCGGGCCGCCGACATTGACGCCGTTCATGTCGTAGAGGCCGCCGTGGCATGGGCAGAGGAACTGGTCGATGTGCGTGTCCCAGTGCACATCGCACTGCATGTGCGTGCAGATGTTGCTCAGCGTCAGCACGCTGCCGTCGGCCTTTCGAACGATATAGACGACACGGTTGCTCGGCGGCGTCGGAAAGCCCTGATCGCTGGGCATCGATGCCAGGCGTACCGTCGGCGTATCCAGGGGGATGTCGTCGATCGGCCCGATCGTGACCCAGGCAACACGCCGTTTCGCGAAGAGCGGGCTCAGCACAAAGCCGATGGCTGGGATGGACAGCATTGCTCCGATGAGCGCCCATGCCCATTCCCGTTCCCAGGACCATGAATTGCCGGCGGGTGTGCGTGCGCATCAGCCAACTCCTCCGGTTGCAATCAGACCGACGAATGCGGCCACGCCAAGGCCGATCAGCAGCAGCGCGGCCACGGAGCTCGCGCCGAGGATCAATGCGGCAGGGCCGTGATCCCCGCTGCGCCAGACGCGCGCCGCGCCGACGCACGCCCATCCAAAGCCGGCCAGCAGCATGATCAGCATGGCGATGGCGATGATCGAGTAGTACCAGGCGGCCTGAAACTGAGCCTCGCGAATCTCACCGATCATCACTGTCGCTCGCTCATGGGTACAGCTCCGCCGGTGGCGTGAAGCGCTGATGGGCCTGGGCCTGCGTGAGCACGCCGTAGACGGCATAGTCGCCGCGGGAGCTTTCCTTGATGACTCCCATGAGCAGCGACGTCAAGAGCGCGAAGGATCCGACCAGGACGAGCACGGGACGGAGCATTCGCGAGGGACGCGGGAGCGAGCGCGCATCGGGAGTTGGATCCCATGCGGGAGGACGCCAGCGTCGCCACAGATGCAGGGCTGTCGCCACAATTGCAACGCCGATACCGGCGAAGCGCGCGCTCTCCCACGCGGATGGCAGCACGGCATCGGGGAGCGCGGCGACGACCATCCCGGCGAGCGAGAGCACCGTGGCGACTGCGGCAAAGCCGTTGCGGCGCTGGTCCGGCGGACGCTCGAGCCAGAGCGCGATGTTGCCGCCGACAAGAATGATCCCAACGAACCCCTCCTGCACGATCATCAGCCACGCGGAGTCCCCGCTGACGAGGTTGGTGAAGAACCCCGGTTGCGAGTTCTGCAGGACCAGGCTGAGGATGAGTCCCTCGATTGGCATCAGCAACGCGAGCCCGAGTCCGATGCGCAGGTTGAGATGCGCCGCCCAGCCTTGAAAGGCACGCTCGCCGGGATCTGCTGAGCGGCGCAGGTGTACAGCTGCATATGCGGCCAGAAAGAGCGCCGTCCATGAGACGTTCCCGATCAGCCGGTGCACCAGCAGCGGCCAGTAGGCGGCGTTGAGGGTCGCATCCAGGAACCCACCGTTGAAGGGGGTGATCAGATACGCGTCGAGACCGACGATCAGGAAGACGAACAGGGTCATCAGTCCGGCAACGACGGTGCCGAGCACGGCGTGCGTCTTCGGACTGAATCGCTGCCACGTGTTGCGATAGACGGTCAGCAACGGGGCGATGAGAAAGAACAGTCCGAACGCGAGGGCGAGGAGCGGCAGCAGCACGTTCGTCAGCTGGCCGAAGGCGTTGCCCCACAGGCCGAAGAGCAGGACCACGGCGAACACCGCGAGGGTCGCCCCGATGCTGAACACGAAATAGAAGCTGTTGACGGCTGAGTGCGCATAGCGCCACGCCCGGACATCCTCGGTTGCGAGCGCTCGCCACTCCATGATCACCGCGAGCGTGATTGCGCCAACCGAGAATTCTGCAACCGCGACGTGGAGGAGAAAAAGAATTCCTACCGGAAGGCTGTTGCCCAGCCATGGAAACTCGGGCGGCGTTACCTGGAGCGCGAGCATCCGGTCAACGGGCATGTCGCCGAACCTCTAGGGGAGTGCGACGTCACCGGCGCGCACGAGCTCGCCGTTGGCAACCTGACGCCGGCCCAGGGAATCGACCACGGGCGCGGTCACCTCGTTGAGCACATGCGTCCCGGCCGGTGCGCCCTCGGCGGAACGCGCCGCATCGTGATGCACTGGGCACACGCCCGGGGATGCGGGCTCGGAGCTCGCGTCGTTGGCGCGCATCCGTGCGCGGGCCTCGGCGATGCCGGCCTCGGCGTGGAGGATGGTGACCTCGCTCGCCTGCAGCGCAAGGGCAAGACGCTCCACCTGCTCCACCGCGAGGCTGCGCAGGAAGCCCCCTGGGATGCGTTCAATCCGTTCTTGCGCCTCCAGGCTCCAGGGCAGCTTCGCGCTTCCCTCCACTCGAGCGCCGTTCTGCGTGGAACCGAGTGGCGCGCGGTGCGGGCCCGCCGCTGCGTCGAGCGCCTCGACCTCGGGGAGCACGAACGGCGCCGCGATCTCAGCCGTGATCGCCGGCAGACGCCGGGTTCGAGCGGTTTTTTCGACGATCGCCTTCACACGCCGGCGGAGGTATCCGGCAGGCAACTGCTGCAGGAGCGTGCGCGCTTCGAGTGTCCAGCCGAGCTTGTGGCCGTCGAAGGTGTCGGCGGCCATCTCGCCCTCGGTGCTCGCGGCGCGCGCCACAGCCTCGGCATCGATTCGGTCGAACACCCCGGCGTCGCCGCCGCACACCGGACACTTTGCTGGTGCATCCGTCCGGGCCGCATACCCGCAGACCCGGCAGATCGCGCGCGCAATTGCCGGCGGTGCTTCATCGATCATCGCTGCAGTCGCGGATTCGAGCGCAGCGCTCACCTCCTCGATGCGGCGCATCGTCCGTCGATAGGGCATCAGGTCGTCGAGCGCCAGATCGACATCGCCCGACGAGACCACGCTGTGCCCGCGCTCGGTGCACCAACGCAGCACCGCGGTGCGCGCCAGGCCGCGTGCGGCCGCCGGCACGCCGTCCATGCGAGCCTCCGCCTCAGGCGTCCAGACGACGCCGGCCTCAGCCCTCAGATCGATCGGCGGGACGTGAGTCCGATTGCACACCAGCACGTTGCAGGTGACGTTGCGAATCAGGTGGTCGGTGTTGCTCCCGAGATCCATCTCGGGCGGTGAGTGAACGCCCACGCGCCCGCAGACCAGCAACCAGGCGTTGCGTTCCTCGGCATATCGGGCGACACGCTGAAACGCTTTCCCGTCGAGCAGCGTGATCGGCAGGTCGACACCCGCTTCCGCCGCCTGCGCCTGGCCGACACGGAGGTGCGACTCGTAGATCTGTGCCAGACCGCTGTCGATGATCTCCTCGTGCAGCGCTTCCTGCTCCTTGAAGCGGAACACCTTTGAGGCTTTCTCGGAAAGCACGTCGACGATCCCGTTGAACACGCTGTAGTGGAGGTACGGGTCATAGACCGCAACCGCCTCAACGCGCTTGCCCAATGCCTTACCCAGACCGAGCGCGACCTCGAGGCCGCCGAACGACTGCGGTGAGCCGTCGATCGCGACGATGATGTCGCCCTCCATCGCAGCGTCGCCGGTGCGCCGCACGATCAGCGAGTTGGTCCTGATGCGCCGGACCACGCGGTCGGCCACGCTGCCGAGACGCGAATCCTTGACCGCGCCGGTGCCGAGCGCGCCCATGACGACGAGATCCGGGCGGACCTCGTTGATGTCGGCCACGAGCTCCTCCCAGTTACGACCGTCGCGGGCCCGGGCCTCGAAAGGGATCTCGCGCTCGAGACAGCGGTAGCGCATCACATCGGTGTAGCTCTCGCTGATCAACTGCAGTCCGGTCGTGATCAGCGAATCGTGGATGCGGCGTTGCCGCAGGAGCTCCGCCTCATCCTGGTACTCGTCCGGAAGCGTGTACTCCATCTGCTTGAAGCGGTAGTCGTGCATCCTCGCCGCGTAGACGTGCATGCCGATGCATCGAGATGCGAATGCCTCGGCCACCGCCAATGCCACGGTGGTTCCAGCGTCGGAGTGCTCCGAGTTGTCGAGTGCCACGTAGATGCTTTCGTACATGGACCCCATGCCCCAGGTTGCCGCCGACACACTAGCCGCCCTCGCGCGCTAGATGATACAGACTGAGTACCATGTAGTGTCTGTTGGACTAGACCGTTATGGGGCACCTGAGGTCACATGATGAGCGGCACGGAGGAACTCGGCAGAGAGGGTCGATCGGTGCCCGGTTCCTCACGATCAACCAGCCGGCGAAGCGGCTGCCCAGCTGCCCGGTTCCCCACGGTCCGCAGTGGACGGCTGACGGGCGCGAGAAGGCCACCAGCACCGCCGAGGCAAACGCTGGGGCAAGTCACTTCGAGGCCGAACGTGCGATCGCGATGGCCCGGGCAGTGGCAGACCAGCGTGCCACTGATCGCGGCGTCGACGAGATCAATGAGCGCTTCATCGGGCTGCTCGGCGGCAAGCTCGGGTATGGCCATCCGCTGAGCGGTCGCACCGGGACGCTCTCGTTCACGTGGACACCGGAGGCCGAAGCACGTCTGCAGGAGGTCCCGGCGTTCTGCCGGGAGCTGACTCGTTGGCGTGTCGAGTGGACGGCGCACAAGAAGGGGCTCGGATCCGTGATCACCCCGGAGGCGATGGAGACCAAGTACGAGCTGTGGGGTGAGGTCTCGCACCGGATCGAAGCCCGCGGCGGTCAGCGCATACCCTGGTCACCGAGTGCACTCGCCCGCCTGGACAACGTCCCTGAGTTCGTACGCGGCCAGGTGATCGAGGCCGTGGAGGGTGGGGCCGTCCGGCTCGGTCAGGCCGTCGTGGATGACACCGTCCTCGATGACACCATCCGGCGGTGGACGGAAACCGGCGACTTCCACGAGGGTCGCTTCGGGTTCCGCTAGCACCGGCCCTTTGGTAGCCCAGCTTGATAGTCCAGCTATCATGAAAGCCAATCGACTTTGGAGATGGAGGTGCCATCCATGAGTGACGTCAACGAGGACGACAGGTCCAACTCGAACCAGTCGAGCTGGCTCGACGATGAATTCGCCGGCAAGCACGGAACCACTGCGGCGACGTCGTCGGTGGAGGACGAGAAAGCACGCGACCTCCGGCCCCAGAACGCCCATGAGGCCGCCGACAAAATCAAAGAGGAATCGTCCGACCAGCCCGGTGTCCTCGGCAAGGCCAAGAAGGCGCTCGAAGAGGTGGATCGGCAGATCGGTGGTGAGTACGAGCAGCGAGAGGCACGCGAGGCGCCTGCGCAGGTCCGCGAAGCCGTGGCTGACGGCAATGCCCAGGGAAGTCTCGGCCAACGGCGAGCGTGAAACGTCCACTCCGAAGAATGCAGACGCCGCAGTCGAGGGTGAGACGGAGCGTTTTGACGGCCTCATCAACGAACCCGGCAATCCGCCGCGGCAGCCGGCGCTTGACCGCAGGGAACAGCGCGAAAGCTAGCGGTTTCTCCGGACCGTGGCCACGCCGACCGCTCCAAAGCAGGACGCGCTGCTCAGCGAGCAACCCGTTGACATTGTCGAGCGCGCAGCGGCGGTCGGAGAAGAACGCCTGCGGCGCTCGGCGCTCGACATCTTCGTCACCGCAGTCATCGGCGGAGTCGAGGTGTCGCTCGGCGGATTGGCGGCGGCCGCGGTTCTGGGCGCCAGCCTGACGGCAGTCCCCCGCCTCGGGCTGTTCGGTGGCCTCGCGATCGCAGCGATCGTGTTCCCGGTTGGATTTCTGTTTGTCATCCTCGGGCGGTCCGAACTCTTCACCGAGAACTTCCTCATTCCCGTCGTGTCACTGGTTCGCCATACCAACAGCTGGCTCGCGCTCGTCGAACTCTGGGCGCTCTCGTGGCTCGGCAATCTCGCCGGCTGCGCCGTCATGGCGCTGCTCATCTCGATCCCGGACTCAGTTGGTAGTCCGGTGCACGCGGGACTCGATGCGTATGCCACCTACAAGCTCGGGGTTCCGAGCCTGGGCGTTCTCGCATCGGCGGTGCTGGCCGGCATCACGATGACGGTGCTCACCTGGATGCTGATCGCTGTTCAAGACATGACTGTCAAGATCGTTGCCATCTTCGCGGCAGGCTACCTGCTCTTCGCCGCCAACCTTGCTCATGCCATCGTGGGCGCGGCGCTGATCTTTGCAGGATGGCCCGACACCGGACGGCCGCTGATTGATGTTGTCCGCTGGCTGGGGTTGGCGACGGTCGGCAATCTCGTTGGAGGCGTTGCATTCGTCACTGTCTTTCGAGTGATCCAGGCGCACGCGAAGGAGCATCCGGGGCGTTGATGGCCTACCTCTTGCCACGTGGGCGTGTGGCCACCTCACGCGTTGCAAGACAGCCTTCGCGATTGCAAACCGCACATCGGCTGGCGCCGTTCATTCGTCGAAAGACTGCACCCGATCCGCCCACACACGATGGCGTTCGCGAAAGCCGCCCAGCTCTTCTTCCATGACTCGAACGTTGACTCGTTCCACGTGCCGTCGCGCAGCCGGGTGCAGACCGGCGAGGTAACCGCGGGTGCGCTCGAGCATCAATTCGGTCATCGCGATCAGTTGTTCATAGACCTCGAGCCAATGTTCGGCTTGCTCGGGGTCTGGCTCAGCCGGCTCCTGCCGGCGGAGTTCTTCCAGCGCCCGATCCACGTCTTCGGACATGCCTACATTGTGCAAGCTGGTACCTGTGCATGAGGAGTTGCCATGTCAACTTCCGCGGGCGTGACGGTTCAGGACGCGAGCGCCGGCTCCATGGTGAGTTGATGCTTGACCTCGCGTTCGAAGAAGCGGAGAAAACCCTGCTGGTCCTTGCCAATTTGGTTGATGTACAGCTCGTCGAATCCGGCCTCGACATATCGCTTGATGGCTTTGACATGCACTGCCGGATCGGGACCGCAGGGAATTGACTGAGCAACCTGTTCTTCGCTCACCAGCTCCGCCGCCTGCGTGAAGTGGCGCGGGATGGGTAATTCCTGGGCGAGTTGTCCCGGCAACGCCTCGGTCCGCCACAAGCGGTGTGCGGTTCGCACTCCTTCTTCTCTGGATGCGGCCCAGCACACCTTGATCGCCGCAACAGTTGGTCCCCGGCCGCCGAGCTCACGGTAGCGCTTCACTGCATCGCCATCCGGCTTGGTGGTGATGAACCCTTCCCCGATGCGCGCGGCGACATCCATTGCCTTCGGTCCAAAAGCCGAGACCAGCACCGGGGGCGGCACTTCGGGCAACGTGTAGACCCTTGCGTTCTCGACGGTGTAGTGCTGCATGTGCGCCGAGACGATGTCGCCCTCCCAGAGGCGGCGCATGATCGTTACAGCCTCTTCGAGCATCTCGAGGCGCACGCGTACCGGCGGCCATGCATTGCCAAGAATGTGCTCATTGAGGTTCTCGCCGCTGCCGACCCCGAGACGGAATCGTCCAGGCATCATCGCCGCACAGGTGGCGGCCGCCTGGGCAACCACCGCCGGATGCGTACGGATCGTTGGACAGGTGACGCCGGTGGTCACACGCAGATTCGTCGTAGCTGCGATGGCGCCGATCACCGACCAGACGAAAGGGCTCTGACCCTGTTCCTCGAGCCACGGATGATAGTGGTCGGAGATCATCACCGACCTGAATCCTGCCGGCTCTGCCGCCTCCGCAAAGCTAAGCAACTCTCGAGGCCCATGCTCTTCGCTCGACAGTGCAAGTCCGAATTCCATGCCGTCTATCCCTGCTCGCGCTTGACCTTGTTCGCCTGCTTCCCCAGCGCAGTTCGCGTTGACTTCGGCAGCTTGGAGATCGTCTTCTGCTGCTTCGCCGCCGACGCGGCCTTCTTGATGTTTTTCTTGGCGGCGCTTCGCTGCCCTTCAGTGGCCATCAGTCGCACTTGTGGCTGTTCTGGCCACCCTTGCGCGACGAGGCATTGCCGTTTTGCTTGTTGGCATTGCTGATCGCGGCGGCGCGCTGCTTGCTCATTCCCTTGTCACGCAGTCCCTCGTACTGCTTGGGGTTCTTGACCGACGGACCGTGTTTGGCCTCAGGCATCTCCATACCTCCGGGGGGTCGACCGTTCCGATCCCACCATGATAGTGAGACTATCACTTTTTCTGCAAGCCGCCCTGGCCCTTCGGGCGCGTCGTCGGGTGCTCGTCGCCCGAACTTCCCTGGCGCAGGAGCCGGGCCGCCACCCGGAGGTCCTCCACGAAGAGCTCCAGGTCGTGGGCTCGTGAAGCGGCGTCGATGCTCCGCAGGATCGATGAAGGGTGCACGGTGACGAGCACACGCGCGTGCCACTGGCCTTCGAGCACGAGTCCGCGATCCCGAAGCACGCGCACGTCCGAACCGATGAGCGCCTGTGCGGCCGTGGCGCCGAGCGCGACGATGACCATCGGGTCCACCGCCCTGATCTCTGCTTCGAGCCATGGCCCGCAAGCGCTGATCTCACTTCGGGTGGGCCGTTGATGGATCCGCCGTTTGCCCCGTGGCGTCCAGCTGAAGTGCTTGACCGCGTTGGTCACATAGGTGGCATCTCGATCGATGCCGGCGCGCTCGAGGGCATCGTCGAGCAGCCGTCCGGCCGGCCCGACGAACGGCCTTCCTTCGAGGTCCTCGTGATCGCCGGGCTGCTCTCCCACCAACATCAGTGGACGGTGTTCGCCTCCCTCCCCGAATACCGTCTGCGTCGCCCGCTCCCAGAGATCGCAACCGCGACAAGATTTCGCGGCCGCCGCGAGCGACGCCAGGTCGTCGCCGTCCGGCAGGAAGTCCGCGGCAGATCTCTCGGGCGTTTCGTCAGACATGCGCCGGCGCGGGGACGATCACATGCGCTTGATCTTGATGTAGCGAACGATGTCTGGTCCCTGACGAATCAGCGTCGTCAACACCAGGGCGCCCGCGATTCCGAGCAGCGCACGGCGGAGGATCGGGTTGACGTACACGAGTGGCATGGGTGCTCCTCCTTGCCCGGGGCTGGCTTTACAGCCTTCATGGTGCATCTTCTGATGGCCAGGCACTCAGTAGCTTAGAGCTTCCGTACCCGCCCAATTGGGCGGCGGCCATCGGCCCTCAGTTGATGTCGAACTCGTTGCCCTCGGGGTCCTGCATTCCCACTGCGTAGTGATCGAGTCCGTCGGCGGTCAAGGCTCCGGTGAAGACCGCCCCGAGGCCTACGAGCCGGCTGGCCTCGGCGTTTATACGCTGCGTACGGATGGCGAGCGACGCGCTTCGGTCTGTTACCGAACGGCCACCGCTGACGTGGAGGTCGAGGTGCAGCCGGTTCTTGACAACCTTGGCGTCAGGCTCCACACGAAACCAGATCCGTGGGCCGTTCCCGCCGGGGTCGATGATGCTGTCGGAGCCGATGCCCAACTCACTGTCGGGAAGTCCGATGTCGCGCCGCCAGTCGTCCCAGGTCGCGAAGCCCTCGGGGGGCGGTTCGAGCACATAGCCGAGGGCCGCTGCCCAGAACCGGGCCAACACCTCCGGATCCTTGCAGTCGAAGACGAGCTGGAAGGGTGTCGACATCATCACGCTCCTGCTGGCTCAGCGATTGGCCCTGAACGACCGCAAGTATGCCAGCGCATCGGCTGGCGAATCCTGGGCTGGCGCCGAGACGCGCGACGTGCGCTGTCAGCTGGCTGACTGACAACGCATGACCGTGCTGCCACTCTCGCGCTTATTCCGGAATCCGCGCCGATAAGTCAACCAAACGGTCGATGTCTTTTCTCGATAGCGCGGCGAGAGTCAATCGCTCACGGCTCGGTTTGCCGAGCATCAGAAAAACTGGAGGTCACACGATGATGGAGTCTCCGTCGGTTCCGAAGGGCTGTTGCAGGCCCGCCCGCAGTTGCCCTGCTCACCCTGGGTCTGCTTGCCGCAGTCCCTCAATTCAGCACACACGTGAGTGCCAAGGCGAGCGCTCCCACGTGCACCACACCCATCACCAGCGCCCCGACCGGCCGTGCCACTGTGTCGACGAAATCGACAGCGTTCGGCACCGTGCTGAGCGTCGGTTCGGGCGCCTTTTCCGGTTGCTCGCTGTACCTGCTGACGTCCGATCAACTGCACTCGTTGACGTTTGGGCTTTCAGCATTTGGGTGCAGCAACGGTGCCAACCCCATCGGGCAGCCGTGCGACAGCGTCCTCTGGCCGGCGCTCCTGACCAAGGGCGCCCCGATCGCCGGACCCGGGGTCAAGCACAAGCTCCTTGGGACCGTGACTCGCACCGACGTGCTCGCTGGTCAGAGCGTCCAGCAGGTGACCTATGCGGGGATGCCGCTCTACCGATTCTTCCTGGACGAATCGGCGGCGGAAACTGACGGGGCGAACCTGTTCGACCCGGTGACCAGCCCCGCCGGCACCTGGTATCTCGTTGATCCAGGCCGCGGCAATCCCGCGCCCGGTCAGCTGCAGATGGCGCGTGAGAAGGTCAGCGGCAGCAAGGTGCTCGCGGCAACCATGGACAACAACTTCCCCCTGCTGCCGGATGGGACTTTTCCGGTGTACACGTTGAGCAACCGGAGTGCCCAGGCGTGCGAGACCTTCTGTGCATTGCTCTGGCCGCCTGTCCTCACCTCGGGACAGCCGAAGGCCGGGAAGGGCGTTGACCAGCACGCGCTCGGAGTCGTCGTGCGGCCGGACGGCACCCGCCAGGTGACCTACAGGGGGAAGCCGCTCTACCTCTTCATCAACGATGCCTACATCCCGGGCGTGGCCGGGACGCAGAGCATCAACGGGGACGGTGCGTCGACCCCGTGGGGTGTCTTCAAGACGGTCCCGTTGTCCTAGACAAGGCTGCCAGTCCTGCAGCAACCACAAGGCCCCGGTCGATCAGTCGGCCGGGGCTTTGTCATGGGCAGTAGCTCTGGCATCCGTACGCAGGTTCTTCCAGCTCGATCAGCCTGGGTGAGAGGAGCTCGAGCCACCTGACTACTATGTCGCGTGCCTCACGAAGGTCTCTCTCGGACGCTGTGGCGCACGCCGCGGATTCGCGGCCAGGCGTTCCTCGGGTTGTTCGCGCAAATCACGCAGGGCGCGGCTCCACTCGGCCTCGTGCTGGTCGTCCGCCATACGTCCGGATCGCTGGCCGAGGCCGGAGTGGTGAGCGCGGCACTCTGGATCTCGGCTGCAGTCGCGCGGCCGCTGCAGGGGCGGCTCATCGACAGGCGCGGTGCTCGAATGGTGATGCTGGTGTGCGGACCCGTACATGCTGCGGGGCTCATCGGCCTCGTCGCGGCGGCGCAGAGCGGGGCCGGGGCGTGGTCGCTCGTCGTGCTGGGCGCCATTTCAGGCGCGGCGCTGCCACCGGTGTCCTCGAGCATGCGCGTGGAATGGGGGCGGCTCCTTCCCGCTGACGAGCGCACCGCGGCGTACAGCGTCGTCTTTCTCACCCAGGAGCTCGCAATTCTCTTCGGGCCGTTGCTGGTCGCCGCAATCGTTGCGCTTCAGTCCGCAGAGTTGGCGCTCGTGGTGGCCGCCGTCATCGCCGGCACCGCGACCATCGCGTTTGCGTTCGTCAGCGGAACCGGCGGCGGTGACCGCAACAAGGCTATCGCTGCTCGCTCTGCTCGTTCGGCTGCACTACCAATCCTGCTCACCGCCACCTTCCTGGTCTGCATGACGCTCGGCGCGATGCAGGTTGCGGCACCGGCGCTGGCCATCGCTCGCGGCGCGCCGGCGCTCGGTGGCGTGCTGATTGCGGCGCTCTCCGTGGGTGCGATCGTCGGTGCCCTGCTGTATGCGGGGCGCCGGTGGAACCGCGATCCGTCCATCCGGCTGCTCGCCCTGCTGTGTGTTGTGGCCATCGCCGCGACGCCGCTCGCCTTGGCACCTCCACTGGTCGCGGTGGGTGTCCTCCTGGCGCTCGTGGGTTTCGCCCTCAACCCGGTGTTCACCACGACGTCGTTGTTGATCGATCGACACAGCCGGCACCGGACCGCGGAAGCATTCGGATGGATGTCGACCGCTGCTGGTGGTGGCACGGCGGCGGGCAACGCGCTCGCCGGGGTCTTGGCGCAGCACAACGGGGTATCGACGGCGTTTCTGTCCGCTGCAATCGCGGCCTACGCTGCCGTGCTCGTCGCCGCGTTGGCGCGTCGCCGGCTCGGTCGTACTCCGGGCACCATTTAGTTCGGATTCTCGGGGCAGTCGAACTCGCGTTCAAGCAACCTTGCTGACAGTGGAAACCTTCGGGTCCGCCTGATCGTCCGATAGGCGAGCACGCTCACCTGCGGGGTTGATGCACCACGTAGGTGTGCGCGAGTTTGTCATGCCAGCCCTGCTTGTACGTGTCCAGGCCGACCCAAATGAGCCCGAGACAGAGCACCGAGATGCTGAGCAGGTAGCCGAAGAAGCGGCCGATGCTCTGGAGCAGGGAGATACGCGCGCCGCTAGTGGCGTCGACGACGCGGAGACCGAGCAGATGCTGGCCGAACGTGCCGCCCAGCAGCCACCAGGTGAGCACGAAGTACAGCCCCGTCACCACGAAATCCGGCCAGTTCCTGGCCAGGAGGTAGTAGTCGGTGGCAGATGCGCAGTTGCCCCCAGATGCGACGTAAGCACAGTTGTCGAGGGCGTGCTGGGCGAAGAGGATCGATGCGGGCAGGCCGTAGGCGAATCCAACCACGCATAGGTCGATAAGCCAGGCAAGGAAGCGAATCCCAAAACCGGCGTAGTCCCGGGCGGGAGCGGCGGAGCCGGCCATCGAGGCGGCTCCGGATGGAAGTGCGGAGGCGGCGCCGATCCCAGTGACGATGGCGGCGATACGCTCATTCCCGGAGTATGCGCTCGACGTGCTGAGATCACCTTCGTTCGCCACGAGGATGCCACCGGACACCAGTTCTTGACCCGGCGGCCACCGGGCGTCGAGTACGTGCGCCGGGGAGACACGGCAACCGCGATTTGCGTCCGGTCCCTTATCGTGGAGCGGCTTCGGTTTCGACGAGCCCCTGCAACCACCAAGGAGAACAACGATCGCCACATCCGGCCAGAACACACCCTGCGCCCACCCTGACCTCGATCGTCGTTTCGAGACCTGCATCGCAGATTGGGATGGGACGCTGGTCCCTGATCGGAGTGCCGACGCCGGCCGTGTTCGTCAGCTCATCGAGGCGCTGTGCGGCCATGGATTCGACGTCGTCGTCATCACCGGCACACACGTGGAGAACGTCGATGGGCAGCTGCAGGCTCGACCGTCGGGGCCGGGACGCCTGCTCTTCTGTGTCAATCGCGGTTCCGAGGTATTCGTGTGCGGGCCACAGGGGCTGGCAGCTGCAGATGCGGCGCACCGCGACGCCGGAAGAAGACGCCAAGCTGGACCGCGCCGCAGCACTCACCGTCGAGCGCCTGAAAGCGCGCGGACTGGAAGCGACGATCGTTGCGCAGCGTCTCAATCGCCGGAAGGTCGACATCATCCCGCTCGCAGAGTGGGCTGATCCGCCGAAAGCGAGAATGGTGGATCTGCTGCACGCAACCGAGGCGCGCCTGCACGCCGCCGGCATCGCATCCGTGGCTGACGTCGTGACCATTGCGCGTGCAGCGTCAGAGGAAGCCGGGCTTCCCGATGCACGAATCAGCAGTGATGCGAAGTACGTGGAGATCGGCCTCACCGACAAGGCCGACGCCGCGTCCTGGGCCTTCGCCGACCTGTGGAGTCACGGCATCGCACCGAGCGACGTCATTGTTGCCGGCGATGAATTCGGCATGCTGGGCGGCGTTCCCGGCAGCGATTCGCTGATGCTGGTTCCCGAATCCGAAGGCTGTGTCGCAGTCACGGTCGGCGCTGAGCCCTATGGACCGCCGCAGGGTGTGCTTGCGCTGCCCGGCGGCCCCGACCGCATCCTTGATGTGCTCGACGACCAGTTGCGACGGCGTGAAGCGGGAGAGCCTCCAGCACCGAGCCCGGGCCGCTCATGGCGCCTCGCGGTCGATGGCCTCGACGACGCACACGAGCGTGCGCGCTCGACCGTCTTCACGCTGGCCGACGGCCGTATCGGGACCACCGGCGCGCCGATGCTGTCCAAGGATCGTGCGTGCCGAGACGCGGGTTGCGGGCTTCTACGAAGGCGAAGGCGCGGACGAGCACCTCGGCGTGCTCCCTGCATGGAACCAGCTCGACGCTCCGCCCCGACCGTGGCGCGCGGCTTTCCCGAGTCCTCGACCTCCATACAGGCGTCCTTGTCCAACACCTGAGCAGGACGGATCCCGCTGTCAGCGGTGGAGTTCAGCTCGATGGCCGAACCCGGCACCGCCGTGTTGTGGGCCACCGGCAGTGACGCGCTGCTCGGTGCCGCCAGGACGGACGCCACCGAAACCGAGGTGCATTCCGCAGCGTCCGGTACCGTGGCCATGCACGTCGAGTGATGTTCGACGCGACGGTCACCCCGCCGTGCTCGAACGTATCGCCGTCTATGCGCCGGGAGATGTGGAGCACGCGCGCGCCCGCGCGCAGGCGCGAGAGCTGCCGGGCGTCAATACGCTCCACCGTCTGCATCGAGAAGCGTGGGCGCAGCGATGGAGCGATGCAGACATTGACATTCGCGGCGACGACGAGCTGCTGCGCAACGTTCGCTACTCCTTGTTCCAGCTGATGGGCGCCGTCGCCACGTCGGGCGAGGCGGCGCTCGGAGCGAAAGGCCTGAGCGGCCCTGGCTATAACGGACACGTCTTCTGGGACTCCGACGTCTTCGTCCTCCCCTTTCTTGCGGGGACGTGTGCTCCTGCCGCGAGAGCAATGCTCGAATATCGCGTCCGCCGCATCGGGGCTGCCATGGAGCAAGCCCGCGAGCTTGGGCTCCAGGGTGCGAAATTCCCCTGGGAATCGGCAAGCTCGGGACGCGAGATCACGCCCACATCGGTGATCGGACCGCGCGGCGAGATCGTGCGCGTCCGCACCGGCGAGATGGAGAACCACATCGTTGCGGACGTCGCGTGGGCGGCGTGCCGTTACGTCGACTGGACGGGAGATGAGGCGTTCCGCCGCGGTCCGCTGATGGATCTGCTCGTCGAAACCGCGCGCTATTGGGCTTCCCGGATCGAGTGTGATGCCGATGGTTCGGCGCACATTCGTCATGTCATCGGACCTGACGAATACCACGACGATGTCGACGACAACGCGTTCACCAACGTGATGGCGCGATGGAACCTGCGCGCAGCGGCGGTCGAGCGAAGGGCGTGTGTGACGAGCGTGAAGCACGGCGATGGGAAGCGCTCGCGGAGGCGCTCGTCGATGGCCTGGACCCGAACAGTCTCATCTACGAGCAGTTCTCAGGGTTCTCACGGCTCACCCCCTTTCCCCTTCGCGAGACCTACGGGCCGGCACCGTTTGCAGCAGATTCAGTCATCGGTTTCGATCGCATCCAGAAACTGCAGGTCCTCAAACAGGCCGATGCCCTCATGCTCCACCTGCTCATTCCCAGCGAGGTGGCGCCGGGTTCGCTGGGGCCCAATCTCGATCGCTATCTGCCAATGACAGCCCATGGCAGCTCGCTGTCACCGGCGGTGCATGCTGCGCTGCTCGCCCGCGTTGGCCGCTACTCGGAAGCCATCGACCTCCTCCGGATTGCGGCTGCAATCGACATTGACGACATCTCGGGATCAACTGCCCACGGGCTCCATGTCGCGACCATGGGAGGCGTCTGGCTGGCCCTGGTGGACGGGTTCGCCGGCATCACGCCGGATGGCGACGGCCTCACCGTTCGGCCGCGCCTTCCCGAGGCGTGGGAGAGACTAACGGTACACCTGGTATATCGTGGAACCCGCGTTCGAGTGCACATCAATGGCGCGAACGTGAAGGTCGAGACAGCTCGGCCGCTGCGCGTGGCGGTCGTGACGGAATGACAGGGAAACATCGATGGGTCGGTGGGATGGGAGGGGCGGCAGCCGATGACACAGCGTCACATCGTGATCGTGGCGCCCCCGTGGTATCCGGTTCCTCCCCGCGGCTATGGCGGAATCGAGCTGGTCGTTGGATTGCTCGTGGACGCGTTGCGCGAGACCGGGCGATCGGGTGACACTCCTTGCAGCCGAGGGTTCGCACCCTGATGCCATTACGCTGGCTCCGCAGTCCTGGCGCGCTGATCTCGGCGGACCCGACGAGCGTCTCCGCGAGCTGACCTACGCATCGCGGGTGGCCACCACGCTCGCACAGCTCGGGCACATTGACGTGATTCACGACCACTGTGGGTTCGCGACGCTGGTGGCCGCCTCTAACGCGAACGTTGCCCCGGTGGTGCACACGGTGCACGGGGATATCCCCGAGTCGTACGCGACGTTTTACGCCTCTGTGGTGAATCGGGTGGCGTTCGTGTCGATCAGCGCTGCGCAGCGCGCCAGCCTGCCGAACTTCCGGTGGGCAGGCACCGTGCATAACGCTGTTGACGTCGAGAAGCTGATGGTCGAGCCGACGCAGAAGGTGCCATTCCTGCTGTGCCTGGCGCGCATCTGCCCCGACAAGGGACAGCATGTCGCCATCGAGGTGGCGCGGCGCACCGGCATGCGCCTGGTGCTCGCCGGGAAGGTCGAAGCGACAGCCGCGGCGACCGAATACTTCAAGCGGGATGTGGAACCCCTGATTGACGGCATACAGGTGCTGCATTTCGACAATATCGCCGGCGACGAGAAGTCCCGACTCCTGTCGCGCGCGTATGCGCTGCTTGCCCCGCTGCAATGGGACGAACCCTTCGGGTTGTCCATGGTTGAGGCGATGGCGAGTGGTACGCCGGTGATTGCCATCAGCCGTGGTGCTGCACCCGAATTGATATCGGAGGAGACGGGTTTCCTGGTGGCCGATGTCGGCGAGATGGTGCGCGCTGTTCCGCTCGCGGGCGCCGTGGATCCCGAGTCCTGTGCCGCGGCGACGCGCGCCCGCTTCAGCCCATCAGTAATGGCCTCCTCGTATCGTCGCCTGTACGCGAGGGTTGCGTGGAACTCGGATGCGTCGCATGCGCCGGCGCAACTCGTACACTCCGCGGCGTAACACCTGGTTGCGGCCGGAGTCGCCGTCCGAGCGCATCGATGGCACCAAGCCGATCGACGGAAGCCACGATCGAGGACCCGCCATTGGGCCCTGACGAGTGCTGCGGCGCCAGCCCCCTATTGCGCAGCCGCAGCTGGCTGCCCCGCGAGGACCTCGCGCAGCTTCGCGGCAAACGCTTCGGGCTTACCAGCATAGGGTGAATCGCCGCCTGTGAAACCGCCGTGGTGGCTCGGGAAGACCACTGCTGTCACACCAAGTCGATCGGCGACCGCCTCACTCGCTCGTGCCGCGAAGGTTCCCGCCGACTCTTCGCCGACAGCCATGACGATGCGCGTCGGTGCAGCCCTCAGTGCATCAAAATCGGGACGGTAGTCGGTGACCGCATCAGAACGGTGTGAGAGCAGGACATCACTTCGCGAGCCATCATCTTCTGAGGGCATTCCGTACTGCGCGGGATCGGGCTGCGGGCGCGCGAAGAATTCGTCGTTGAATTCGCCATGCCACGACGTCGTATCGATAAACGTCGCCATGCCGGCGCCAAAGCCATTTGCGGCGTAGACATCGCGAAATCGCGACATGGCGCGGGCGGCGGCATCCGCATCGGGAAGCACATTCGGTAGCGGCGGCTCGTGAGCGACGAGGGTTGCCACGTCGTTCGGATATGCGGTCACGAGTGCGAGTGCCGTGATCGCGCCACCGCTACTGGCAAACATATCGATCGGCCAGGCGCCGAGCGCTTGGATAATGGCATGGAGATCGGCTGCCTGGACCGCGGGGTCGTTCTCGACTCCGCCATCTTTGCGTGTGCTGCGCCCGAGACCTCGCGGATCGTAGGTGACCACAGTGCGATCGGGGAAGTGCGACGCAAGCTCGCGGAATCCGCTCGCGTCCATCGGTTGACCGATCATGAACAAGGGGCGAAGCCCGCCGTCAGTGGGCAGTGGACCGTCGACGTCGTAGACCACGGCGGCCTCATCAGTGTCAAGCGTATATGTCTGCATTCTGTGAATCTCCCGTTCTGGTTCCTAAGAAGTTGGTCGGGTGGTTTTGGATGGGGATGTGAGCGTCTTGGCGGTGTCGTCAATGGCGCAGCACAGCATGCGCAGTGCCGCCGGAACGCAGCGCACGGTCACCTCAGACCCTGGCGGAATGTCGAGAGTTCTCGCCATCCAGCTGCGCCGCACCGCCCTCTTCCCAGTAGAAGGTCAGCGTCGCGCGTTGCGATCGCCTGGGCGGCGACACCAGGGTCCGGAGCCCGAACGCACCCATGCGTACCGCCGCCGGCAACCGGCGATGCGGTACCAGGACGACTTCCATCAGCCCATCGGTGCGTCGCGAGTTCGCAGTCACGCGAAAGACCTTCGCCATGGTGGAGACGTTGTGCCAGCTGAGGCTGTCAACCTGAGTTGGGCGACCGCCAATCACGACGGATATCGGTCGCGTTCGCAGCAACGTCTGAGGGATGAGGGCAAGATTGGCGCCCAACCCCCGGCGGTGACCGTTGACCACGGAAGCCCCCGTGGCCAGCGCACCGATCGCCGCATATGACAAGGCGTGCTGCCGCGTGGGTTGTTGTTGGCCAGTGGTGGCGCTGTACGACACCTCGAGGACATCCACCGGAACCGGCTCCGCCGACAGCACGCTGTGTAGCCGGATTCTTTGCGACGGTTTCCAGCTCCGGTACTGGTCATTGGCATTCCCGCCGGCGCAGGCAACCAGCACAACGCGACTGCCGGTTGCGGCGGTCGCCGAGAGGATGCCGCTGCCGATCTCGTTGAGGGTTCCGTCCCCGCCGATGCCGATGATCCGTCCATCGAGGTGGTCGGACGCCCACCGTTTCGCAAGCGCGCGAGCGTGCCCAGCATATTCAGTGGTCACCATCTCAACGTGGCTCTCACCCGAGAGCTTCAGTTGCCGAAGCGCAAATCGGCCCATGCTGTCGGCTCGCCGAGAGAGCGGATTGCCGTTGGCCACGATGAGCACTGGATCTCTCGTTCGCGGTCGTCTCGATGTTCCGGAAGTAGCCATCGTATTAGCCTGAGGATTCGGGACGTCGACAGCAAGCCGCAGATCCGGCCTGACCGTTCGGGGCAGGCAAGCAGGGCTGATGCAGCGCCTCTGTGGTCACCATCGCCTCACGGTGACGGTGTCGGTGTCGGTGGGGCCGGCGTCGGTGTCGGCGTGGGAGTTGGGGCGATCGTCGGCGTCGGGGTTGGCGAGGCGTGACGACGTTGACGGAGTTGGCGAAGGTTGTGCCGAAGCGCTTGGCGACGGCGACGCGCGACGGACTCGGCGATGGCGAGGTCGAGGGAACCGGCGACGGCGTGATATCCGGAACCGGTCCCAACTTCAGTTTCGGCACGATGTTCCCGATACGCGGCAGATCCGCCTGCGGGCCGCCGAACGGTGCGTTCTGGCTGGGCGATCAGGACGACGAGCGCCACGACCGCTGCCGCCGCGGCGACGCCCAGCGATCGCAAGCGGCGCGGCGAGCCTCGCCCACGTGCCGGGCGATCCCCGGTGTTCTGCGGCGATCGCTCGAAGGCGCGACGTTCCGGCGTGAGGATGATGCCCTCGGCCGCCAGGCTCGCCCACGGTGCGTTGGAGTAGACGAAGGCCTCGAACAGGAGCAACACCGCGAGCACGATCGTCGAGGCACTCGGCGAGCGCACCAGCATCGCAGCCGCGCCGGCAACGCCCGCAATCACCAGCAGACGTCTCCGCGTCGCGACGCCCGCAGCGCGCCGATCAGCGAACGGCCCTCCTTGCTCTTTGCGGTGCGGAGAAACTCGGCGTGCTGCTGCACGAGGCCGCGGACGCATGCGAGCGTCACCACCCATGACAACGCGAACCACACGCGCAGCGCGTTCAGTGCGTCCCGCGTGCTCGCATGGCACGCACGTCGCATCGCCCACACCGCGCGCAGCATGCCGGTCGCCGGCGAATGCCAGCGGTACCACGAGCACCGCGCCGGTCAGCTGCCGCACCGGCAGGCGCTCATGCAGCGATATCGCAAGGGCGGTCGCCAGCAGCAGCACCGTGAACGTCGCCGTGAGCGCCTCCGCAAACCACTGCACGCTCCCGAGGAGATAGTGCATGCGCTGCGCGAACGTCAGCCGCATGCGATGCTTCGCGAACGGCACCATCTCGCGCCAGTGGAACTTGAGGATCTGGATGCCGCCGAGTGCACCACCGGAATCGCTGCTTCTTCAGGCCGTCGAAGTCGAGCGGCATCAACCCCTCGCCGTATGCAGCCGAGTCGTAGATGCCGCGGTAGCCGGCGCCGAGCATGCGCAGCGATGCCTCGGCGTCCTCGGTGATGCACTCCTGGTTCCAGCCGCCGATCGCGTTGAACGCCGAGCGCCGGATCAGCCCCATCGTGCCGCAGAAGATGATCGCGTTGCGGTGGCTGCGCGCGATCATCGTGATGTCGAAGAAGTAGCGAAAGCTGTAGAAGAGACCGCGCAGATATCGGTTGTCGCGCCATTCGCGATAGTGCTGCGACGTCTGCATGAACGCGACCGAGGGATCGTCGAAATATCCGATCGTGTTGCGCAGCCACTGCGGATGCACCTGGTAGTCGGCATCCACGATGCCGAGATCTCGACCTCCGCCGGCAAACGCGGCGTCGCCTCGTTGAGCGCTCCGGCCTTGAATCCCGGCCAGTTCTCGAGATGGACGAACGAAAACCGCGGCCCCAGTTGCAGCGCAGAGCTGCTCGAGCGGTTGCCAGAGCGCCGGGTCGGTCGTGTTGTTGTCGACGACCTGAACCAGCAGATGCGGGTAGTCGATCAGCGCCAGCGACTGCGAGCGTCGGGCCAACCACCTCCACCGGCTCGTTGTACGTCGGGACCTGCAGAGCGACCCACGGTTCGCGCGTCAGCGGCGGGATGACGCGTTGACGCTCGCGCCGGGAGAGCACGTCGCAGATCTCGAACGTGAATGACACCGACAACCCCAGCGCGAGGAACTCGAGCAGGAGCAAGGGGATCGACAGCAGCACGGCTGCGATCGGCAGCTGGCCGAAGAACGTCTGCAGTGAACGCGTACGCGAGGTAGCAGAGCGCGGCCGCGGTGACGGCGACGAAAAGCTGGACACCGACGAAGCTCCACCGCGGCTGCACGATGCGCATACGCAGAACAAGCACGATCGCCACGATCCCGAGCGCGTCATCCCCGGTTCATCGCGCTCGATCAGGAGGAACGCAGCACCCGCTCCGGCGAGCGCGAGCGCGCAGCACGGAATCGACAGCCACGCGTGCGCGGTCATCGTCCGCGGCAACACCGCAACCGCCAGGGTTGTTGCCAGCAGCAGCGCGAAGAAGATGACGCTTTCGAGAATCATGCGGTGATCTCGCAGCAGCGTCAACGAGCAGGCAGCCCGTCAACGCGAGTCGCCGGCTCGCACGCGTGGCTACCCGGAGTGCGGCGTCAACGCAGTCGCACGATCTCGCCAGAAGTCGTATCGCGCCTGATACTGCAGGCGCTGCGCGCGAAGCACCTTCTGGGTCCCGCCGGCCTCGGTGGCGGCTTCCTGCTGCATGCGCCGCACCGTTGGCTCGGATCGTTCGAGCAGAGCGCTCGTCATGCCGATCAACTCGCCGTAGACCTGCATCCAGTGAATGGCGTCACGAACCTCGCCGGATGTCGGATCCTCGCCGGGGAGCAGCATCTCGGGGTCGGTGACCCACGTGATCTCGCTGCGAACAAGCGTTTCGTCTAGCACGTCGACCTCCAGAATCGGTGCCCGGGTCGGTGTCTGGCTCGTGGCAGTGCCTTGGTCATTGACTATCATGTACTAGTGATAGTACCAATATCACCGGATCCGATGATC
>CAVVJH010000004.1:0-362818 GCA_963748505.1 Candidatus Dormiibacterota bacterium | reverse complement strand
GATGGCCTCGAACGCGACCATCACGGTGCCGATGTCGTGCGACTCGAGAAACTCGTACGAGCGCGTGACCTCGTTGATCATGACGGTCATCAACGCGGGCTCGCGACGGTACACCTCGACCCAGAAGTGCACCAGCCGGCGCATCTGCTCACGAAACCCGAGGTCCATGTCACCGACTTCATGGAGATAGGTGACGTATTGCCCCCAGCGCTCCGTGAAGATCGCCGCGAGGATGTCTTCCTTGTTGTGAAAGTAGTGATAGACGAGCCCATACGCGATGCCGGCCTGCTCGGCGATATCCGCGACCTTGGCGCCGTGGAAGCCCGAGCGTGCGAACACCTCGATCGCCGCGGCGACGATGCGTTCACGCGTCTGCGCACTCCGAGTGGTTCGCGGCGCGTGACGTCCGGTCGGTGCGGCGTCGCCTGCCTGACTCAGCGGATCACTCCTGCCGCGCGCATCGACGCGAGGTCGTCCGCACCGTACCCCGCATCCGCGAGCACTTCGTCGGTGTGCTCTCCATACTCCGGCGCAGGGGAGCGAAAGCTCGCCGGGGATCCTTCGAGCCGGATGGGGAATCCCGTCTGCGCGGTGGGCCGACCTTCGCCGGCGTCGAGACGCATCCCGCGGCTGACCACCTGCGGATGTTCGAATGTCTCGGCGATATCGAGCACCGGCTCGACGCAGACGTCATGGCCGGCGAGCAACTCCGCCCACTCTGCGCGGCTGCGTTGGAGCAGCACGTCGCGGACGGCGGTCATCGTCAGCTGTCCCGCCTCTCCCTCGGCGAGGCCGGAGTCCGCGAGGTCGCCGAGGCCGATGACCTCGACGAACTCACGCCAGAACTTCGGCTCGAGTGCGCCCACCGCCAGGAAGCCGTCCGCGCAGGGGTAGATCCGGTAACAGGGATAGCGCCCGGTGAGCAAGCCGCCGCCGGGTTGCGGCGCTGCACCGCTCGCGAAGAGCTGGGCGGCATGGATGCCCGCCCAGCTCACCAGGCCATCGACCATGGAGACGTCGCAGTGCTGGCCATGACCCGTACGCCCCGCCTGGTGCACGGCGATCATGATCGCCAGTGCCGCGTGCAGCGCACCGCCGCCGAGGTCACCGACCTGGAGCCCGGGCATCGCCGGCACGCCGTCAGCGGTACCGCCGAGCAGGAGCACGCCCGCGACCGCCGCGTAGTTCAGGTCGTGACCGGCACGATCTCGAAACGGTCCATCCTGACCATAACCGCTGATGCTGCAGAGCACGATCTTCGGGTTGGCCAGCGTGAGGCTGTCGAAACCGATGCCGAGTCGCTCCATCACACCCGGTCGGAAGCTCTCGACGACGACGTCGGCGCCCGCTGCGAGTCGAAGCAACGCCTCGCGCCCCAGGGGATGCTTGAGATCGATCGCCAGCGATCGCTTGTTGCGATTCAAGGGGTGAAACATCGCCGAGTACTCATCCACGAGCGGTGGCATCCAGCGCATGTAGTCACCGCCCGAGGTGTCCTCGACCTTGATGACATCGGCACCGAAGTCGGCAAGCAGCAGCGTGCAGAACGGCCCTGGCAGCAACCTGGTGAGATCGAGGACTCGCACGTCGTCGAGTGCCAGCATGGTCGCGCGAGTGTAGCAATCACTCCACGCGTTCCATCCGCGGAAAGCCTGTGCTAGATTCGCGATCAGGGTTGACGTGATGAGCAACGTGGACGTCCCGTTGAGTGAGGCTCGTTGATGGACGAGCTGGTCATCAAAGTTCCCGCGCCCTTCAGCGGCATCGAAGACCTCGGCTTCTCCGCGCGCTATCCGGCGCAGGATCGGAGCGAGCCGCTGCGCGACGTCCCGCTGTTCGTCGAAGGTCCCGCCGGCCCGATGCACATCCTGGTGGAGCGGCTTGCGCTGTTCAGCGACAAGGACCGGATCGTCGGCACGCGTGCGGATGATGATCTGTACGCCTGGACGGCGCCGGTGCAACTCACCGACCAGGTCTGCGTCCTCGCATTCCAGGATCGCAGCCTCCGTGGCGGCAACACGCTGCTCGAGCCGTCCGAGACAGCGCAGGCGGTACGGGGCTACATCTGGAATCTCGTGCGCCCGATGGCGTTCACCTTCCTGCGCGACTGTGTGCGTATCGGCGGGCTCCGCCTTTCGGAAACCATTGCCGTGGTGATCGACACCGGCCATCCGCCGTCGGTCGACATCGAGCTACAGCGATCGTCGATCACACCCGAGAACGGCAGCCGGCTCCTCTTCGCCCTGTGAGGCGGTTGGACTTTCGGAGCTAGCCCGCCGACCCGGCGGTCGGTGTTGGCGTCGCGGTCGGCAAAGGCGTGGAGTTCGGCGGCGTGGTCGGGACCGCAGTTGGCACTGCCGTCGGCGATGCAGTCGGGGTCGCGCCGACCGCGGTAGGGGTGGGCTTCGCGGTCGGTGAGGGAGTTGGCGGCAGCGGCGCTGTCGGGCAGCCCTGCAGCTGTGGATTGAACGGCGTCGCCGTCGGTGCGGCGGTGGGCACCGGCGTCGCGGTGGGGGTCGGGGTGGGCCCTCCCTTGACGGTGGGCTTTGGGGTCGCTGTCGGGGTCGGGGAGGGCGTGACCACAAAGGGCGTGAACGTGGGGCAGGGGGGCGCCGTCGCCGTCGGAACGCTGTGCGTCGCGGAGATCCCGAGCGAGATGGCCACGGCGAGCGCCCCGATGAGGATCGTGACGACGAAGGTGACCGCGCCCCATTCACGCCGGAGGGCGTTCACGAGCGAGCCGCCTCATCGCTGCCGGCGATCGCCTTGCGGAACTCCGGATGCTCGCGGGCGAGGCGCATGTTGGTGGCCAGCCAGCCGGCCGGCGTTCCGACATCGAGCAACTCGCCGTCGAACTCCACGCCCCAGATGTCGCCGCCCTCGAGCATGCGGGTGATCGCATCGGTGAGCTGGATCTCGCCCAGCGCGCCCGGCTTGGTTGCACGGATCGCCGGGAAGATCGCCGGGCCCAGCACATACCTGCCCATGACCGCAAGGTCGCTCTTGGCCTCAGCGGCCGGCGGCTTCTCCACCACGCCATTCACTCTGTGGAGCTTGCCACGTGACTCGGCGATCTCGGCACATCCGTATCTGGAGATCTCCTCGCCGCCCACTCGCATCAGGGCAAGAATCGCGGTGCCGAGCTCCTCATGGGCATCCCACAGCTGGCGCAGGACCGGCGGCTGCGCGAGCGACAGGTCGTCCGGGAGCATGCAGAGGAAGGTCCGGTCGCCGACGGCTTCGGCGGCGCAGAGGACCGCATCGCCCAGCCCGCGTGGCGACGCCTGGCGGACGACGGTGACCTTGCAGAGGTTGCCGGCGTGGCGCACCGCTTCGAGCTCGGCGAGCTTCCCGCGCTCTTCGAGCAAGCGCTCCAGCGGCGCGTCAGGCCGCAGATGGGCTGCGAGCGCCTCCTTGCCCTCAGCGAGGACGAGGACAATCTCGTCGGCTCCGGAGGCGACCGCTTCCTCGACCGCCCACTGGATCACGGGGCGATCGAGCACCGGGAGCAGCTCCTTGGCAAGCTCCTTGGTTGCGGGAAGAAAACGCGTCCCCAGGCCCGCTGCCGGGATCACGCATGGTCGCGAGTTCCACGGCGGCGCATTGTCGCCGGTCTGGACGCGGGCGTGCTGCCCGTTACGCTTGCGCCATATGGCTGACACCAGGACGCTGCTCGTCGAGGCGGTGCGGCGCGCCCTGGATGCCGCGGGCGTCGACGCCGGCTTCGAGGTGGTCGTCGAGCGATCCGCCCGCCCGGAGTTCGGTGACTGGTCGACTCCCGCCGCGCTCGGCCTCGCCCGCGTGCTGCGGCGGGCTCCGGCTGCCATCGCCGCCGAGTTGGTGACGCAGCTCGAGGCCTTGGAGGTACCCAGGGTCCGGAGCTGGAGCGTCACTCCCCCCGGGTACATCAATGCCCGTCTCGATGACGGTGCCTGGGCGACATCGGTCCTGGCTGCGGCCGACAACCTCGAGATTCGAGGGACCGTGGACCTCCCCAGAGCGGCAGCGGCCGGGGCCGGCAAGACTCTCGTCGAGCACACCGCGACCAATCCGAACAAGGCCGCGCACATCGGGCATCTTCGTAACGCGTGCATCGGCGACACCGTCGCGCGGGTGTTGCGTCGCACCGGTCACGCCGTGGAGGTGAACAACTACATCGACGACACCGGTGTGCAGGTCGCGGACGTCGTGGTCGGGATACGCGAGCTCGGTATGGACCAAGGTGCCGAGGAACCCTTCGATCAGTACTGCTCGAGGGTGTACATCGCGATGTCGACGCGATATGAGACCGAGCC
The DNA here is from genome assembly GCA_963748505.1 of Candidatus Dormiibacterota bacterium. Lineage (GTDB taxonomy): Bacteria > Chloroflexota > Dormibacteria > Aeolococcales > Aeolococcaceae > Palsa-851. The sequence continues at coordinate 358,523 of CAVVJH010000004.1, read as the reverse complement.
GGGCTTGCTCGAGAAACGCCGCGAGGTGCTGCACCTGGTGGAGCAGGGCGGCAACGAGACGGCTGTGTTCGTGAAGGATCTGGCGCGGCGCATCGTCAACGCGCACCTCGCGACCATGCGGCGCTTCGACATCCGCTACGACCTGCTCACCTGGGAGTCGGACATCATCGCGCTCGGATTCTGGACCAAGGCTTTCGACCTGCTGCGTGATTCCGGGGCGATTGAGTTCATGGAATCCGGGAAGTTTGCGGGCTGCTGGGTGATGCCGCCCGAGAGCCCGACGGATGACGAGGATGAGACCAAGGTTCTGGTCAAGTCTGACGGAATCGCCACCTATACCGCGAAGGATATCGCTTACCAGCTCTGGAAGTTCGGGCTTCTCGGTCGCGATTTTCACTACGCACCCTGGGGCGATGATTCGAGCCTGGTCACCACCACGAGTGTTGAGGTGCCGGATGCGCCGCCGGCACATTTCGGTCGCGCGCGCCGGGTGATCAACGTGATTGATGCGCGGCAGGCCTACCCGCAGCGCATCGTGCAGCGCGCGCTGCGCCGCCTGCATCACGACGTCGAAGCAGACCACTCGATCCACCTGAGCTATGAGGTGGTGGCCCTGACACCCGCGGCCGCTGCCGAGCTGGGCGTCGAAATCGAGGAGGGGCGCGAGAGCGTCGCGTTGAGCGGACGGCGGGGCATCGAGGTGCGCGCGGACGACCTCCTGGATCGCGCCATTGCACGGCTCAGCGCGAATGCGCGAAGCGACGCGAGTGCGCAGGTGGTCGCTGCGGGAGCCCTTCGGTACTACCTGCTGAAGTTCTCGCTGAACCAGATCATCGCCTTCGACTTCGATGAGGCACTGCGGGTCACCGGCGACACCGGCGTGTACCTGCAGTACGCGCACGCACGCGCCGCGGGCATCCTCCGCAAGGTGCCTGAAGGCGGTGAGGCAATCACCGTGCCGGCGGCGTTGCACCCGGCCGAGCGCGAGTTGTTGCACAGCATCGAGGGGTACGCACGAGCCCTGACGGAGACAGCACTGGCATTGTCGCCGTCGGTGCTGACGAGCTACGCGTTCGGGCTCGCCGCCGCCTTCAGCGATTTCTACGAGCACACTCCTGCGATCGTCCGCGAGGAGGATCACGCCCTCCGTCGATTTCGTCGCGGGCTGGTGGCTGCGACGCGCACCACGCTGGCCGATGCGCTGCACACGCTGGGCATGGCCGCGCCCGCCGAGGTCTGATCGAGGGGAGCCGTCTCCGAGCGCTGGTATGATCCGGTGCCTTCGGGCCCCGTTCGTCTAGTGGCCCAGGACACCGCCCTCTCAAGGCGGAGACCATCGGTTCGAATCCGATACGGGGTACCACTCGCCCAGCGATCAGCCGGCGGTAGAGGTCCGGGGCGCTCGGAGCCTCGACGGCGACTGGCGCGGGCACCGGCATCGGGTCGGCGAATTGTGCCCGACGGCGCGTCAGGACTTCGGGATCAGCTCGTGGCCGGGTGCGCTTCCACCGACACGCCACGGGTGAGGATGAGCGCCTCGAGCCCGGCGACCAATCCCACCAGCGGACCAAGCACAAGGGCGGGCGCCCAGGTGGAGCAGGCCATCGCGGCGTCACATACGCCCATGCCGCACACCGTGGCACGACATATCCCGTTCGCGCAGGGCGTGGAATTGAACTGATAGGCGCAGACCTGCAACAGGTGGCCCATGCCGAAGGTGAAAGCAAGCGCCACCAGGGCGAAGGTTCCCAGTGCGATCGCAATCGGTCTGGCGCGCATGACCGCCACCGTACGCGCGCGACGGCCCAACTGAGACGCGGTCACCATCTTGTCGCGGACGGGGCAATCGAGATCGTCAGGATGACCAGCGCGACCTTGGCGTCAAAAGGAGACGACAATTGCGCAGGCTAGTCCCAGTCCATAGAGTCGAGCTGGTTCTCATCAACTCTCGGAGAGGAGCGTGCACGATGGCCCCGTCGAAAGCGGCAACCACAGCCAAGCCGGCTGCTGCAAAGCGCACGGCTCCGAACGCCAGCGCATCCAAGGGATTCAGCGCTGAAGAGAAGGCCGCGGCGCGCGAGCGCGTCCGAGAGCTGAAGGCGGAGGCGGCCAAGGCGGATGGAAAGACAGAGCTCCTGGCGGCGATCGCCAGGATGCAGGAACCGGATCGCGCCATCGCCAAGAAGGTCCACGCGCTGATCACAGCCGCGGCACCTGACCTTGCACCGAAAACCTGGTACGGGATGCCCGCCTATGCCAAGGATGGCAATGTCATCTGCTACTTCCAGAACGCCGGGAAGTTCAAGGTCCGCTATCAGACGCTCGGCTTCAGCGACAAGGCAAAGGTCGATGACGGCGCCATGTGGCCGATTCAATACGCGTTGACCACGTTGACCGCCGCAGAAGAGGCAAAGATCACAGCCCTGGTCAAGAAAGCGGTCCGCTGAGGACCGCCCGGTCGGACGATCAGCGCTGCGCGAGTATCGCCTTGCGCAGCAATGCGTTCACGGTCTCCGGCGCCTCCAGATTCACCATGTGCCCGGAGTCCGGCACATCGATTCGCTGCGCACCGGGGATGCGCCGCGCGAGGATGCCGGCCATCGTCAGGAAGCAGGGCACGTCGAGCTCGCCGACGACCACGGTCGTCGGCGCGACGATCTGCTCGAGCATGGCGATCGGGTCCGGGCCGGTTCGCGCCTGGGGGTCCTCACCTGTCCAGTGATAGCCCGAATACGGTTCGATGAGCGCAGCAAGACGTTGCGCCAGTTCAGCGTCGCGGCACGCTGGGGCGAAGAGCGGATGCCGGAGCCAGACGGCTCTCGCCGCGGACATCCCGTCATTGGTCGCGGCACGCGCCGCGTCCTCCATTCCCTGCTCGGAGGCCGCGTCCCACTCCACACCGTTGAGCACGGAGTCCAGCAACACGAGGCGGCTGACACGATCAGGCGCGACCAGCGCGGTCTCGAGAACAACGCGCCCACCCAAGGACAATCCGACGAACATTGCGCTGTCGATCCCGACCCGATCGAGCAGCGCAAGCAGGTCCGCACTGTGCGTGTAGGGGATACCGGCTGAGGGCTCGCTCGATCGTCCGAACCCGCGCAGATCGCAGCGGACGACGGTCGCCACCTCGCGAAGCGCGACGACCTGCTCGTCCCACATCCGGCCATCGAGCGAGAAACCATGGACGAGCACGACCGCAGGGCCCTCGCCCTCGACGTCGTAGTAGAGCTCGGCTCCCGCAACCGAGAGCTGACCCTCAGTACGCATCCGGGGATTGTGGCGGAGCCGCGCCGAGATGCGAGCTTCGTCCGGGCGCCCTCGCCCGCCTGACCGAGCCGCAGTCCGCACCCTCCGGAAGCGAAATCGATGAGGTCACGGGGCGCACCCGGGCCGTAACAAGATGGATGCCTGCGGGGTGCAGCGCACGATCAGGACTAGGCTGGGTCCCAGATCACAGATCCTCTGGTACTGAGGAGTTACCTACCTTGGACAAGCTGAAGCCGTGGCAACGGCTCTCCCGCAAATCGACTGACGCTCCCGACGGAGATCCCGTCGCGCTGGGCAAGTGCATGGACGGCGAGTGCGCCAAGCAGGCCACCAGCCGCTGCACCTATGTCGATCGCCGTCAGGTGAAGTGCGGTACGACCTGGTGCGATGAGCACAGCCGGATCGTGCTCGGCCTCCCCTATTGCCGCCGGCACGCAACCGTGGCTCCCTCGCTTTCGAACGGCTTCTTCACGCACATGCTTCCCGACGTTGAGAACCGCGCTCCGTCTCTGGCCACGTGGGTTGGCGGCGAGCTCGACACGGCGGTGCGCATCGCCCTCACCGCTGACGCCCCACACAAGGACGCCTACGTCGTGAGTGGCGCGGTCCGTCCAGTGCGCGTCCCGGGCAGCACGATGCCGGTATGGCTTCGCGCCTGGACGCTCGTGGACAGCACCGGCGTCCTCCAGCACGTCTCGATCGAGGTCGATGAGGAAGACGACCGCGCCGTGGTTGTCCGCGTCGGCGGAGAACCCATGGGCCGGCACGTGCCCCCGTGGATCGGCCGCCCTCGCAATGAGACGATCGCGCCCGAATTGGACGCGGCCGCACGTCAGGCGTTCCGCATCACCGTGATGCATGACATCGAACTCGGGCTCCTCGGCGCCCGGGTGGAAGTCGCTTCCTAGCCGGACCCGTCGCGGTCAGGGGGCTTCGGCGAGGAACTGCGCCTTCGCTGCGGCATTGCATGTGCTCGAGGGGACCGACCCGTACACGTCCACCTGATAGGTGTGGCCGTTCTTGCTCACGTTGAAGCCGCAGACATGCGCGCCCGTATGCGTGTCACCGTTGGTGACCTTCGCGCCAGACCCCTGCACGCTCTTCTCGATGGCTGCGATGCCAGTGCTGTCGCTGGTGACCACGATCGACACGCTCAGGCCGGACGCCGCCTCGGTGGCGGTGACGGTCTCATCGCCGCAGCTCGCGAGCAGCAGTGTGGTCGCGGCGCCTGCAACGAGGAAAACGGAACGGTGCACTGGTTCTCCCTCCAAAGTGCCCGGTGGTAAGAGGCTCGAAGCATAGTCGCTCGGAGGAACAAGCCCGGCGCGTCTGCGGGTCTCCTGCCATCATCGGCGCAATGGCCAATCGGCCCGGCCATCCGGGCGGGGGTTGGGTATGCTTGACGGAGCATGTTCGCTACGACCTCGCCAGGGCTTTCCGTGGTCATCGGCCTGCCGCTCGCCTTTGTGGTGATCTGCGCTGCCGGCTTCACGGCCCTGTTCATCCTCTGGAACCGAGCCCGCTCCTAACCCGGCGGCCCCGGAGCGCGGATCACTGGATCGCGATCAGCTCCACGTCGACGATGAGGGTGGCATTGGGCGGCACGTTCGCTGACGAGTTTCCGGCCGCACCGAAGCCGAGGGCGGGCGGCACCACCAGGCGCCGGGTGCCGCCAACGCGCATCCCCGGGACGCCCACTCTCCAGAAGGCGAGTGTTGAGGTGTTGCCGAGCTGGAGCGTGTTCGCCGGCTGGCTGGCCCCGCGGGTCGTGACCACCTGGGTCCCGTTGCTCAACCAGACCGTGAACTGGACGGTCACGTTGGAGGTGGCCCCGGCGACCTTGCCGCACCCGACCCGGATATCCCCGTACTGCAGACCCTGTGCGCCGGTCTGGAGGACGACCGGGGTGGAGAACGAATCCGCGGTTGCGGCCGGCCGGGGGGTGAAGCAACTGGGAGGTGGTGGCGTGATGTTGCTGCTCACCTGCACCAGGCTGCCGCAGGCCGCCAGCGTGACCATCGCCACGGCGATCGCTGCGAACGCGACCGCCGAGCGCGCGCGTAGGGAGCCGAGATATTGGGACATCGGCGGCAAATCGTACCCCGACGCCGAGTACAATCGATGCAGAGACACTTCTAAGGAGCCCAAGCCGCCATGGCAAACACGATCAAGGAATCCAAGGGTGTTGCGTCCCAGCGCGACATCATGACCCACGTCCGTTGCCCGATCTGCAACAACCTGATGCGCCAGAACGAGATCGGCGTCGAGATCGCTTTCCGGCACAGCCGCCGCCCGGGAGAGCCTCGCCGCGAGCGGATCATCAAGCACACCAAGAACTGCAAAGCCGCGTAGTGCAGCGCCTGACGAGGGCGCGGATCAGCGTGTGATGGCTATCGAAGTCCCGCTTTTTCCGCTGGGCACGGTGCTCTTCCCGCACATGCCGATGTCGCTCCACATCTTCGAGGCGCGGTATCGGGCCATGATGCGCGACTGCCGGGCCTCGTCGACCACCTTCGGCATCGTGGCGATCCGGACCGGCTTCGAGGTCGGCCGAGGTGCCGTTCCCTACGAGGTCGGCACCCTGGCGCAGCTCGACGAGATCGAGGAGCTCCCCGACGGCGGCTACAACCTGACCGTGGTCGGAGCGTCGCGCTTCCATATCGACGCCTTGTCGCACCACCGGCCCTACCTGGTGGGCACGGTCCACTACCTGCAGGACCTCCCGGCGCCCGCCGACGACACGGATCGCCTTGCCGCAGCGGTCACGAGCGCGTTTCGCGGGTACGCCACCCAACTCCGCGGCATCGGCCAGGAGGATCCGCTCGAGGTCACGCTTCCCAGCGATCCCGAGTTGCTCTCCTACCTGGTAGCCGCCGCCATGCAGGTCGAGACCGCACAGCGGCAGCGGTTGCTCGAGATCGACAGCACCGTCGACCGGCTGAACGCGTGCCTCCGCCTGTTGCGTCGAGAGGCCGCCCTCCTGGATCGCATGCTGGTCCGGTCCAAGGACCACGCGGGCACGTCAGGCCTCAACTGAGCGTGGGCGTCGCCGAGCGCTTCGCCCTCCACGGTCGGGTCGCACTGGTCACCGGCGCCAGCCGCGGCATCGGCCAGGCGATCGCAACCGCGCTCGCTGAGGCCGGCGCGACCGTCGCCATCAACGCCCGTCACGCCGACGCATGTGCGGAGGCGGTCACGGCCATCGAGGCGGCAGGTGGCAAGGCCATCGCGGTCCCCGGGCACGCGGGATCCGCGTCGGACTGCGAGGCCGTCATCGCCGAGGTCATGCGCCAGACCGGCCGCCTCGACGTCCTCGTCAACAACGCCGCCACCAATCCGCAGTTCGGTCCCATCCTCGACGCCGACGAAGGCGCGATCAACAAGATCTGGGAGGTCAATGTGATGGGACCGATCCGGTTGACACGGCACGCCGTCGATGCCTGGATGCGCGAGCACGGCGGCAGCGTCATCAACATGTCGTCGGTCGCCGGCATCAGGCCGGAAGCCTTGACGGGCGCCTACAACGCGAGCAAGTCAGCGCTGATCTCACTCACGCGCACGATGGCGCGCGAACTCGGGCCGCTCGGCATCCGCGTCAACGCGATTGCGCCGGGTCTGGTGGAAACCAAGCTCGCGCGCTACCTCGTCGAAACGCCCGCGGTACACGAGCACATCCTTGCCCAGACTGCGCTTGGGCGCCACGCGGTGCCTGACGAGATCGCAGGGGCAGCGCTGTTCCTGGCGTCTGACGCCGCGTCGTTCGTCACCGGCTCGGTCCTGGTGGTGGACGGCGGCTGGTCCGCGTAACCAACGTTCCCGTGCGGCGAATGGCAGAATCGCGGCGAGGCGACACGCATCGGAGGGTTTCCTGCAATGGCGAATGATCAGGGTCTCGGCTTTACGCTCAGCCGGCGCGCACAACTGGACCCGAAGAAGACGGCGCTCATCTTCCGTGACGAGCGTTGGACCTATGCGGAGCTCAACCGCCTCGCCAACAAGGTCGCGAACGGCCTGCATGCGCTCGGTGTGAACCCCGGGGATCGGGTTGGGTTCCTGGGCCTCAACCACCCGCGATTCTTTTTCACGATGTTCGCCGCAGCGAAGCTCGATGCGATCTTCGTGCCACTCAACTTCCGGCTGACCGGCCCCGAGCTCACCTTCATCATTGGCGATGCGGGGCTGCACACGCTGGTCTACGAGGACGCATTTGCGTCCATCGTTGAATCCATTCGCGGCGACCTCAGCGTTCGTGAATACGTCTGCGCGACCGAGCACACCGGCTCGCGCGGCTTCGATTCCCTACTGCATGACCAGCGCGATGCCGATCTCGACTACACGGTGGCCATGAGCGACGTCGCGTTGATCATGTACACGTCGGGAACGACCGGCCGCCCGAAGGGCGCGATGCTCACGCACGGCAACATCATCTGGAACAACATCAACGCCACCCTCGCGGACGACTGCACATCGCAGGAGATCTCGCTGGTGGTCGCACCGCTCTTCCATATCGGCGGCCTCAACGTCACGCCGTTGCTGACGTTCATCAAAGGTGGCACCGTGGTGATGGAGCAGATGTTTGAGCCCGGCCTGGTGCTCGAGACCATCGAGAAATTCCAGGTCACGGCGATGTTCGGCGTCCCCGCGATGTACCTGTTCATGGCACAGCATGCGGATTTCGCGGCCCGTGATCTGAGCAGCATCCGTGTGCTGTCGTGCGGCGGCGCACCCGTACCCGAAGCGTTGATCACGCTCTACGCCGCGCGCGGTCTTCCCTTCAATCAGGGATACGGGCTCACGGAGACTGCGCCGTTCGCGTCCTTTCTGCCCTCGTCGATGGCGACTGAGAAGCTGGGCTCGGCGGGCATCGCACCGTTCTTCACCGACGTCAAGGTCGTCGACGACGACGGTCGTGAAGTCCCTGACGGCGAGCGTGGCGAAATCGTCGTGCGCGGACCGAACGTCATGAAGGGATACTGGAACCGCCCGGAGGCCACCGCAGAGGTGCTCATCGACGGCTGGTTCCACACCGGCGACGTCGGCATTCGCGACTCCGACGGCTACTTCTTCATTGTCGATCGCAAGAAGGACATGATCATCAGCGGTGGCGAGAACGTGTACCCGGCCGAGGTCGAGGACGCGCTCTATAAGCACCCGGGCATCAAGGAGGTGGCGGTCATCGGCGTGGACCATCCCCGCTGGGGCGAAACCGTGCGGGCGCTGGTCGTGCCCAAGGACGGGATCACCCTGACGGAGCAGGAGATCCTCGAGTTCTCGCAGGACAAGCTGGCCCGCTACAAGCAGCCGAGGTCAGTCGTGTTCGTCGACGTGCTGCCGCGCAATCCCGCCGGGAAAGTTCTCAAGGTCGAACTGCGCGAGAAACACGGGCAGCCGATCGTCGAGCCCGGCGAGGTAACACCGGCAGCGGGAGCGACCACGGCCGCGAGTTAGCGCGTCAGGTACGCCGCGCTAGGTGATGTCGATGATCAGGCGCCCGCCGGAGAGGTAGTAGGCGTCGTAGGGGGCGTTCTTGCGCAGCGTGATCTTGAAGATCAGGCGGCCGGTGTTACGCGCCATCGGCAGCGGGACCACCGAGGCGACGATCTGTCCGGGGGGCATCGCGTTGATGGGAGAGGTGCCGTTCACGCCCGTGAACTCGACGTAGAGTGTGGTCGGGCCGTCATAGCCGATGACGGTCCCCGGATCGCCGGTCACCCCAACCGGGAACGCCATGTCGAAGACCAGGCGGAAGTCATTGGGGTGCTCGCCGTAGCGTACGTCCGCGATCGAGAATCCGCCGGCCCCGGTGCCGAGTGTCTTGCTCCCCGTGAGCTGGCCCGGTGACGGCGCGGTCGGGATCGGCGCCGTCGGAGCCGGTGTTGCGATCGGCAGTGTCGGGGCGGCCGTCGGCGGTGGAGTCGCATGGGCCCCGGGCGTCGAGCGCGGGGTGTTGGCGGCAACCAGCGGTGCTGTTTGGGTCACCTGCCTGCCGATGAGCAAACCGATCAGCATCAGCGCAAGGGTGATCGCGCCGAACGCCCAGAGCCGCCGGTCACGGTCGGCCGCGCCAACCGCAGGACCGCCGATCGGGAGCACATGACGCCCGGTCACAGGTTGGGTGGGATTCCAGTCGCGACGATCGGGCTTCTGCGTGCGCAGACGGCGCATGTGGCGGCCGGGCGTCGGCGGGACCTCCGGCTCGTCGAAGGCCCGGACGGGCGTACCGGTGTCGGTGGAGGTCATGCCGATGATCGGCGTGCGCGTGGGCCCGAATGAGGGTTCCGGGTCCTCGACGTGCTTCCGCGCAGGAGTGCGCCCGAGCGGGGCGGCGGAACTCGCAACTTCGCTGAGGACGTCGGCGAGTGCGGGCGTCCTGGTCGACGCGGGGGTCTCGCCCGAACTCCGTGACCGGGGTCTTCCCCTCGGCCGGAACATCCTGCGCCTCGGCTGCCGGCGCCGCTGCCTCGACCGGGAGGTCGTCCTCCTCGGTCCGCGACCAGAAGCGGCTCAGGCGCCGAACAGCCGACATGGGCCCGGCGTCGGCGTGCTCGGCCACCGGCTCGTCGGATGGATGTGCGGCGGGAAGGGGGGACTCCGCCGGCAGGTCGGTCGCGATCGGCGGCGAGGCGATAGGCGCCGGCGCATGGGCCGCCACCGGCTGCGGCGCGACAGCGGCTGGCGGGAAAACCTCTGGTGCGACGGTCTCCGGGGTCACGACATATGCCGCTGCGGCCTGCGGCGCGACGGCTGGAGCCGCCTCAGCGGTGGTAACGCCGGCGTCGACCGGAGGCGCGTCGCTCCATCGCTGCGGATGGCGTTGGTTCCACCTGGGACTACCGGTGCCGTTGGAAATCTCGACGCCCGACTCGAGTTGCGACCCCGCGCCGCGCCAGAGCGCAACCCGCACGGCCATCGCGTCGCGAACGCGCTGCAGCGCATTGGGACCCACCGCCCGGAGCGGTTCCGGGGGGACAGACGCGGACGTCGAGAGGTCGGGTGGCTGCGGTTCGGCCGCCGGGAGTGCCGGGGGCTGCGGCGGGACCGCCGCGGCTGCGGGCAACGGGACCGCGACGACCGGCTCCGGCGGTGCGACTACGACCGGCTCACGATGTACCGTCGCCGCGGGGTCGGAACCCGGCACCACAGGTACCGCCGGCGGCGTTGGGAGTGGCGCGGTGGCGATCTGATCGATCGAGTCGTCGTCCCAGAGGAACAATTCGGGCGGCTCGGCAAGAGCGCTTCCCGATGAACGCTCACCGATCAGCTCGCGTGGCGCAGGGCCGTGCGCGGCGTCGTGCGACTTCAGCGGTGCCCATGGGAGGGCCTTGCCGCGCTCCGCGCCAAACCAGGGAGGAGCTTCGACAGATGCCGGTCGGTCGCGATGCACGGGTCCTCTGGGCAAGTCATCCTCCTCCGCTATCAAGCCGATCTGGCTGAACAGTTCATGCACGGCGTCATCGGGAACGTGGACGCGCGCAAGCCCGCCGATCCGTTCCGTCTCCTCACGGAGGTAGACGATCGCGGTACTGCAGCGTTCGCACGCCAGCAGATGGGCCTCGAGCTCGCCGCTTGGTTCGACGTCGAGCTCGGTGTCGATATAGCTGCTGAGCGCGAGCAGGCTGCACCTCATAGGGCGATCTCTCGGTAGATCGAACCGAACTCCCGGCGCGCGGCGGCGACAAGGCGGCCGGCCGCTTCAGGGGAGCATTCGAGTGCCCGACCCATCTCGCTGTAGTCGAGGCCGCAGAGGTCACGCAGCAGCAGCGCCGCGCGCCGATCGAACCCGAGCATGGAAAGCGCCCGCTTCACTGTGTTGATGCGACCGGCGTCGGCAACGTCCATCTCGACGCGGACCGATCCCGTCCCTCTGCGGAACATCCTGCCGATGCCCTGTGGCCGCGGTGGGAATCGTTGGCCGTGCCGGCACGCGCGCGTGACCGCCCGATAGAGAGCGGCCCGGCCGTCGATGCGCAGACGCGCAGGGGGATAGCGGCTGGCGTGGTTGATTCCTCCAGCCACGAAGGCCACCGCATCACCCTGGTGATTCACCAGATGCGTGGCGTACGTGACGAGATCGTCGAGCTGCTCGCGTGCGGTTGCGGCAAGCTCGCGCGCCTCGGGAGCGATGTGTGCTGAGACGTTGATCATGACGTTTGCGCTGTTGGGGCGCGGTGGTACGAATCGAAGAATAGCCGGGAGTCCACTCCGCGGTCAAGCGTGAGATCAAGACGAAGTGGGCACCAACTCCCCGCCGGTCACACCGGAAGGCTGAATGAGCCCCGCGTGCGCCCATGCGGCAGCCGGCATGCCGATGTCCGCAACCCAGACCGCCCCCGCGTACTTCCCGGCGTCGCCAGCGTGCAGGCCGCGTTTCATCGCGGTCAGCGTGCAGGTGAGCGTGGCGCGAACGGTGGGATCGAAGGCCTCACCAGTGGTCGCGTCGAGACCGCTCGGCACGTCGACGCTCAGGACCGTATGCCCGGCGTCGTTGACCGCGCGGATTGCGCCCGCCTGTGGTTCACGCGGCATCCGACGCAGGCCCGTGCCGAGCAGCGCGTCAACGACCAGCGCGGCGCTCGCCATGCTCGCCTGCACCGCTGACACGTCCTGGTCGATGACGACCTCGACACCGCAGGCGCGCGCGGACCGGACGTGGTCGCGGAGGATCCCGACGATCCGTGAGTTCCTCGCCAAGAACGAGCACCCGTACCGCACAGCCCCAGGTCGCGAGGTGCCGCGCGGCGACCAGCCCATCGCCTCCGTTATTGCCATATCCAGCCACAACACTCACGTCGGCCGGGTCGCCGCCGAGGTGGTGCCACGCGCAGCGCGCAACCTGCCACCCCGCAATCTCCATGAGCTGCACCGTGCTGACACCGCACGCGACGGCCGCCTCGTCGAGCCGCGCCACCTCCTCCGACGTGAGGTCGCCGAGGCCGTGCACGTCCCCTGGGACACCCCGAGTCACTCGAGCTCCACCACCACGGCGTCACCTTTTTCAGGTCCGCCGATGGTCGCGACGCCGACGCCGTTGCCCGACACCTCGAGATGTCCGGCACTCCCGATCAGCGCGCCGGGCCCGGCGGTGAGCTCTGCATAGGTGGTGACCAAACCCTGGCAGGCGCCGGCCGGCCAGGTGATCGAGCGGACGCGCGCCGCGCCGAGATTCTCGGTACGTATGGTGGTGATGGCATTCCCGAAGTGGTCGACGAGTGCAACCACGCCGTGCACGGAGTTGCCCCTCCGCTCCGCAAAGGCAGCCGGGAGCAGAACGGGATCATCGATGAGATCCCCGGCGACGTCGAAGCCTTCCTTGGCAGCGAGCTCCGCCGCGGCGGGGGCAAACACGTCGCGCCCGTGGAAGGTCGGCGACGCGCCAGGCGGGATGTCGAGGCTGATCGCCCAGCGATCTTCAGGCGCCGTCTCATTCCAGAGATATGAGATGAGCCCGTTGTCCGGGGCCACGCAGCGGAGCCGGCCCGCCTTGATGGCGATCGCCCGTCGCGCGGTGCCCACGCCGGGGTCGATGACCGCGCACAGCACCGCTCCACCGGTGAAAGCCCGTGCGAGTGCCTTGAGGTGGTACGCACCCGCGAGAACATCGCCGGCGGCGACGCCGTGGGTCCCCTCCACGCAGATCGAGTGGGGATCGACACGCATCGCGGCACCGGTGAGCGACGCCGCATAGGCGTCGCTCTGGCCGAAGTCGGTGACGAAGACGATCGGCTGGCGCATGGCGGACTTCGGTACCGTAGCAGCGCCATGGACACTCCGCCGACCGCTCCGCTGTGGGCCGTCGGGCCCGGGGTTGACGAACCCGCGCCCAAGCGCAAGCGCCCCGTGTGGAGCGTGCCGGTGCTGGTGGTCGGGGTGATCGCCGTCGGCGTGCTCTTCGTGGTTGGTTTCACAGGGCTGTTCGCCAACCCGGTGAAGTCGGTCAACGCCAACGGGACGACCACGCTTGCGGGGACGTTCGAGCCGTACATCTGCGGCACCGTCAACTGCGACGGCTACATTTCGGCCGGCGCGCGCAGCGTCTTCGTGGTCTTCCCGCACGGCTGCACACCACCCGAGCGCGGAGCCGACATCACCGTGAAGGCGAAGTCGGCACCGGACCTCGGCAAGGCTTCCTATCGCGCCACCGCCTGCGGCTGACGTCTACTCCCAGCGAAACCGCCACGCAGCGAGCGCGAAGCAGGCCACGGCCCACGCGAGCGGTACGGCGACATCGATGAGCGGGAGTCCCGTCCCGGAATTCAGGACCTGGTGGAGCGCGTCGGAGACGTACAGGACCGGCAGCAGGTGCACGATGCTCTGCACCCACTGGGGCAGCGCATCCACCGGAAAGAAGATGCCGCTCAGGAAGAGCATCGGGAAACCGATGAGAACTCGAGATTCCGCGCGCCGCGTCGCTGGTCTTCACGAATGACGTGAGCAGGAATCCGATGCTCACAAAGCTCGCGATGCCGGGGACCAGCGCAACCGCCGCCAACAACCAGCTTCCGTGCGCCCGGGCGCCGAAGACAAATACCCCGACCAGGGCCAGCACCGCAACCTCCAGCGCCACGGTGATTGCGCCGCCGGTCATGGCTGCACCAAGCACCTGCAGCGGACGTAGCGGCGTCGCGCGATAGCGTCGCAGCACATTGCGTTCGCGCTGGTCGACGATCGTGATCGAGACGTAGGTCAGGCCGGCGAGCACCGCGACATAGGCCATCATCGACGGCACGTAGAAATCGATGGTCGTGATGTTCTGCGTGCCGACTTCGGTTGTGGTCACGGGAATGCCCGGCGTGCCGCCCAGATGCACAGCCTGCGCATAGCCATCGGTGATGGCATTGATGATCTGCGCGGCGATGTTCGAGTTCGACGGATCATTGCTGTCGAGTTGCAGGTTGACGCCCGAATCCGGGCACTGCGCACCGGCAGCGCACGGCATACCGAAATGCGAACCGATCACGACAACGGCGACCTGGTCGTCGTGCTGGAGACGGTCTGTCTCATGCGACGCGCTCCCTTCATCCACCACGAGGTTCTTGTCATGTTTGAGCACGGAGACATATCCCCTGCTCAAGGCGGAATCAGCGTGATCGACCACCCCGATATTCACCGACGCACTGCCACCGCCGACGACGTTGCCGAGGATGACCATGAGAAAGATCGGAATCAGCAGCGTGAAGATGAGCGCGGCGCGGTTGCGGAAACTGCTTCGGACGGTTGCCTTGACCAATGCGAACCACGCTCTCATGAACGCAGTTCCCGTCCGGTGAGCGCAAGGAACACGTCCTCGAGCGTGCCGCGCTCCACCTTCAGATTGCTGATCCCGTCGCTGGTCGTACCAGCAGGATGCAACAGCTGCGCAAGCACGACCTCAGGCGTGCGCGTCAGCAGCCGCACGGTGTCTCCGTGCACCTCGGCGGTTTCAACGCCGCCGAGCAGCCGCAGCGCCGTGACATCGGCACTCGCACTCGTGTACTCGATGGTGGTCCCGGGCCCATGCAGCGCAACCAGTCGATCGGGCGTATCCAGGGCCACGATGTGCCCGAGGTCCATGACGGCAACCCGGTCGCACAAACGCTCGGCCTCTTCCATGTAGTGCGTGGTGAGCATCACTGTCTTGCCGCGCGCACGGAAACGCTCGATGAATCCCCACAACGACATCCGCGCCTGCGGATCGAGCCCGGTGGTCGGCTCGTCCAGAAACACGAGGTCCGGATCGTTGACCATCGCGAGCGCGATGCTCAGACGCTGCTGCTGGCCGCCGCTCAACTTGGTCGTGATCTGCCCCGCCTGCGGCACCAGGTCGAACTCCTCGAGGAGGTCGGCGGTTCCGCGCGTGTGGTCGTAGAAGGCGCGGAACAGGTCGATGGACTCAGCCACCGTCGTGAAGCTCGGCAGGGCAGTGGCCTGCAGCTGCACGCCGATGCGACGCTTCACGGCAATGGCGTTCTTCGTGACATCGGTGCCGAGCACCAGCGCGGTCCCGCTGTCGATGTCGCGAAGTCCCTCGAGCATCTCGAGCGTCGTCGTCTTGCCGGCGCCGTTCGGCCCGAGCAGGCCGAAGATCTCGCCGCGCTGCACCGAGAAGGTCACGCCGTCGACCGCGAGGATGTGCTGGTAGCGCTTGCGCAGGTCCTGCGCCTCGATGACGGTCTCTGCGTCCGCCGGTTCGGGAAGAGGGGAATGAGCAAGCATGGGCGTCTCCTGACGGCCCCCATGATGCCGGGAAGGGAAAGTTAGGCGGCTTCGGCGATTCCCTTGAGACGCCATCCGCGATGCGCGACCATCCAGCCGCCGTCGGCCACCTCGTGGTCCTCATCGTCCGCCGTCGTGTCGACGGAGGGATCGCGCTCGAAGGTCCAGTCCTGGGTCATGGCGGTCGTCCCGTTGATGCCGAAGCGCACCACGGCGCGCTCGAGACCACCGACGACCGTCGCGGCAGTGACCTCAGCTGATGCGATGTCGGCATCCAGCGCTGGAGCACCATCAGCGTGCGTGTCCTGCAGCACACGGAAAGCGTCCCTTGCGATGAGGAGAAACTCGTCAGGGGTGAACGCGGGGTCGACGTGCGTGACGGCCGTGAGGTCAAGACCGGGGGTCGCCTCCTGGCCGCGGTCATGGAACTCGACGGCGAGTTCCGCCTCCATCTTGTCGTCGAGAGCGTCCAGCTGCTCCTCGTCAGCCTCGCGCTTGGCGATGCGGCTCCCGATTCCGGTCACATGCAGGAAGCCCTCGCCCAGGGACTCGGCAAAAGGATGGTCTGGCCGGGGATCGCTCATCGGGGTACCTCGCTTGGGTGGATGCGAGCCCGAATCTACCCGCGGGTTTCACCATCGGTGAGCACCGTCGCTGAGTTGTAGCCGATCGTTGATCGCCGCAGAGGGACGGCCATCAGCGCGTGATGCGCGCAGGGCACGAAAAAGCGGCCCGGGAAGACCCGGACCGCTTTTCGAGAATCGATCAGTTGCCGATCAGTACTCCGGCATCGGCGGAGCCGACGACCCGCCCTTCTTCTCAGGGATGTCCGTGATCAGCGCCTCGGTGGTGAGCAGCAGCGCGGCGATCGACGCCGCGTTCTGGACAGCCGATCGGGTGACCTTGGTCGGGTCGATGATCCCGGCCTTGACCATGTCGACGTACTCGCCCTTGGCGGCGTCAAAGCCCTGACCCTTGGGGAGGGACTTGACCTTGTCGACCACGACGGACCCTTCCATGCCTGCGTTCTGCGCGATCTGGCGAAGCGGCTCCTCGAGCGCACGGCGGAGGATGTTCACGCCGGTGAGCACATCGCCCTCAGCCTTGACGCCGTCGAGCGCGGGGATCGCGTTCACGAGCACGACTCCACCACCGGGCACGATGCCCTCTTCGACTGCGGCGCGCGTGGCGGACACGGCGTCCTCCATGCGGTGCTTCTTCTCCTTGAGCTCGGTCTCGGTCGGAGCGCCGACCTTGATCACGGCAACGCCGCCGCTGAGCTTCGCAAGACGCTCCTGGAGCTTTTCCTTGTCCCAGTCGCTGGTGGACTTGTCGATCTCGGCCTTGATCTGCTCGATGCGGCCCTTGATCGCGTCCTTGCTGCCGTTGCCCTCGACGACGGTGGTGTCGTCCTTGGTGATGTTCACGCTGCGGGCGCGGCCGAGCGAGCTGAGCTGCGCGGAGTTGAGCTTGAGACCGACTTCCTCGCTGATCACCTGACCACCGGTGAGGATCGCGATGTCCTGGAGCATTGCCTTGCGGCGATCACCAAAGCCCGGCGCCTTCACCGCGACGGCGTTGAAGGTTCCGCGGAGCTTGTTGACGATGAGGGTCGCGAGCGCCTCGCCCTCGACATCTTCCGCGATGACCACGAGCGGCTTGCCGCTCTGGACGACCTTCTCGAGAATCGGGAGCAGGTCGGCGATCGCGGAGATCTTCTTGTCGGTGATGAGGATGTAGGGATCCTCGAGCACAGCCTCCATGCGCTGGGCATTGGTGACCATGTACGCGGAGATGTAGCCCTTGTCGAACTGCATGCCCTCGACGAGCTCGAGTTCGGTTTCGAGGCCCTTCGACTCCTCGACGGTGATGACGCCGTCCTTGCCGACCTTCTCCATCGCGTCGGCGACGGTTTCGCCGATGGTGGGGTCAGCTGCGGAGATCGACGCGACCTGGGCGATCTTCTCGCGCTCGGAGATGGGGATCGACTGCTCCTTGATGGCCTTCACGATGGCCTCAACGCCGAGCTCGATGCCCTTCTTGAGCTGGATCGGGTTGGCGCCGGCGGCGACGTTCTGCAGGCCGGCTGCGATCAGTGCCTGAGCCAGAACGGTGGCGGTGGTGGTCCCGTCACCAGCGATGTCGTTGGTCTTGCTCGCCACTTCCTTGACCAGCTGGGCGCCCATGTTCTCGAAGGGCTCCTCGAGCTCGATCTCCTTGGCGATCGTGACTCCGTCGTTGGTGATGGTCGGCGAGCCGAACTTCTTGTCCAGCACGACGTTCCGGCCCTTGGGGCCGATCGTGATCTTCACGGCGTCAGCCACCCGATCGACCCCTCGTTTGAGATGGGCCCGGGCCTCGACGTCGAATAGCAATTGCTTGGCCATGGTTCCTCCTGGTTTGATCCTCTAGCCTAGGGTTCCAGGGGCTAGTTTAGCACTCGGCGGCCTGGACTGCTAGCGGGCTCAGGGCGCGAGTGCTAAGGCGCGGCGGCTGAACACCGCCAATGCCCGTCGCCTGCACCCGCACCACGGTTGGCTGGCGTCCCAGCCAATTGCGCGGCGTAGCTGCGTGGCTATAGTCAGATCGACTTTGGCAACGCTGCGGGGACAACGGCTCGTCTGAGGGGATTGGACAGAGGGACTGGACTTGACCATTTCCGATGCGGTCATTGCCGACCGCTCGGTCGGAGTGATTCTCGCTGCAGCAGCGGGTGACGCGCTCGGCGCTGCGCACGAATTCCTGCGGCCCTTGGATGAGACGGCGCAACTCCGCATGGCAGGCGGCGGGACTTATGGATGGAAGCCAGGCGAGTGGACTGACGACACGCAGATGACCCTCGCCTTGCTGACACCGCTCGCTGCTGGCGACCGGAGGGTTGAGGCTGTCGAAGCCGGCCTCCTCGCCTGGTACGCAAGCCGTCCGCGCGACGTTGGGACTTACACAGGGTCGGTGCTCCGGATGGGTGCTCCGCTCCACGATTCCGCAGCTGCCTTCCAGCGACTCCATCCCGACAACTCACCCAATGGCGCTCTGATGCGGATCGGCGCCGCGGCGCTGGCCTTCCCGCGGCGTCCGGAACAGATCGAGCACTACGCGAGAGATACGACATCGCTCACGCACCCACACGTCGACTGCCTCGACGCCAGCGTGATCTGGGCGGTCGCGATCGACGACACCATCCATGCGGCACCTGGCCCCGACCAACCGTGGGACTTCGCCGAAGCCTTGCGGAAGGCACTGTCGCGGGTACCCAAAGCGCGCCGCCAGTGGTGGACGCAGTTGATCGATGAGGCCTGCGAGCGTCAACCGGTCGACTTCCATCGCAACAACAGCTGGGTGACGCACGCCTTTCAGGGGGCGCTCTCCGCAATCGTGCACGCGCCGCTGCCCGATGGACCCGCGGCGTGCACCCACCTGGTCGCGGCGATCGAGATGGCTGTTCGGGCCGGTGGTGACACCGACACGGTCGCCTCGATCGCCGGAGCCTTCCTCGGTGCTCGGTGGGGGGCGACTGCCGTCCCGCTCGCGTGGACCTCGGTGCTGCGCGGCAAGCGCCTCATCAACCGGCCGGATCTGCATGCGTCCGACCTCGACATGCTCGCCCGGCGAGCCAGGCTGGGGGGCAGACCCGACAGGCAGGGCTGGCCGGGCGCTGCGCACCTGGTTCCTTACTACGTCGAGAGGTTCGGAAAGGGCCCTGCGACTGTTGCATTGGGCGGCGTGCACTTCGGAGCTGCCGGAGGCCTCGCCCATGCGCTGGACGCCGGAGCCGACGTCGTGGTCTCGCTGTGTCGGATGGGTACGAAGGACCTGCCCGCTAGCGTTGAGCATCGCGTCATCGGTCTGCTCGATACCAGCGCCGATGACAATCCGAACCTCGCCTTTCTGCTCGCCGGCACAGCGGATTTCGTGGCCGCGCGAGCCGACGAACAGCACACCGTGTTCGTGCACTGCGTCGCTGGAGAGAGCAGAACGCCCATCGTTGCCGCGACTTTCCTGGCGCGCCATCGCGGGATGCCGTTCGATGCCGCACTGACCGAGGCGGAGCAGGCGCTGCATGCCTCGGTGCGGCCGTTCCTCGCGGAGGGCGGACGGCAGGCTGCCGCCCTCTGAGCAGCGCAGACGTCGAGGTCGCCGAGCGCGGTTCGGTCACGCAACCTCCTGGCGAACGTGAGCAACGTCGGCCACGTTGCCCTCGATGGACGTCACCCGATCGAGCACTCCCTGCCGCAGCGCCTCGAGCGCATTGCGCACGTCCCCTGTCGCAGTCGATATCGACGTGAGCTTGGCCTTCATGCCGGCGATGGCGTTGAGCTGCGCCCGGATGCCGTCGAGGTCGCGGCGCACCGCGACGGCGTCGAGCACGTCCGCATGGTCGCGAACCGCGGCAAAGGCGAGCACGCGAGCCAGGCGGATGGCGGCGGTGAAGGCTGCATCGTCCGGGTCGTCGGGGTCCAGCTCGCAGATGACATGCTCGCCGTGCAGGGTGAACGGCGCGCATCCAGCAGGAGCGTTGCCGGCGCGGTACACCCCCACTGCGACCACCGCGCCGCGATTGCGCCGCGTCTCGTCGAGGTCGGCGCACAACTTGGCGATGCCGACACGCCCGCTCTTCGCTTCGACCGCGACACGCACCGGCAGCCCCCGAGTCCATGACGGGTCGAGCGTGATGACAAAGTCACCCTTGCGACCGCGGACGCTGTTGCCGACCGCCAGCCCGGTCGATTCGACGACGTCGCCGCTCCCGTTCAGCAGCGCGCCGAGCCGCGCCTCGACCTCGTCCTCGAAGTCACCGCCTTTCGCCGTGCCACGCTGACGCTCGTCGGCGCGTGCGTCCCGAGCACCTTCCAGACGGACGAGGCGGTCGCTCACGTCCTTGAGCAGGTCGCGCATCTCGGTCCGGAATCCGTGCAAGGGACTGTCCGCACGCCGGGGATCGAGCATGCGGCTCACGATCGCCCCGTCGCCGTCGAAGTAGCCGGAGAGCAGCGTGCGCATACGACCGATCGCGCTGTCGCGACGCGTCTCGCTGAACAGATCGTCGACGAGGCGGCGCAACGTGCCGTTGTCACCGAGAAACTGCTCGAGCGTCCGTGGCAGCATTCCGTCCTTGCCGGCGAAGGTCTGGCGCAGCGCCAGATCGAGTGCGGCCGCGGCCTTCTCATGCGATTCATCGGTGCGGTGCATCAGACGCTCGAACTCGCGCGCGACGAAGTCGACGTTGATGGTGACACCCGCGTTGCGCAATGCGATCAGTCCGACCTTCAAGCCGCGCTGCACAAGCTCTGCGCGGTCGGCTTCCGGGTGCTCACCGACGTACGACGCCAGATCCGCGTCATACAGAGCGAGACCCGTGACGGCGATGTTGTCACCCTCGATGCAGACGACGCATTCGCTGGTGATGGGCAGTTCCTTCCTGAGCATCGCTGATACCTCACTCGCTACCCCGCCACGGATCTCTTGCGGTGAGCTTCGCGGGGCGCCGCGACACGTGCATGTCGCTGCCTCACGTGAGTTTCGACTTCTGTGCCCAGTGGGCGCAAACACTTGTTCGCACTTGAGTTTTCCGCGCCAACGTGCCGCGCGGATGCCGGTGCCGGATCAGGCCTTGATCTTCGCCCGCAGACGCTCGACAGCCTCTGCCAGCTCCCACACCGTCTCCAGCGACGCGTTGAGCTCGGTCGCCGTGGGAGGAAGCTCGTACACACGGTGATGACACGCGCTCGACAGCACGTTCCAGGTCAGCATCACGCGTCCACCAAGCGGTCGGTCGTTGAGCATGTCGCCGAGACAGAGCAGCTGGCACCTGCCGGGCGTCCGTTCGAGACCGGGTGCGGTCGCGTCCCACAGACGCGCCATCGCAACCTCGAGCGCTTGACGCGCCAGGAGCGCGGCCGCGCGGGGCCAGAGACCGACCGTCCCCGCGTCGTCGCTGCGCAGCAGGTCGCGCGCGGTCGAAATCAGCGCGTAGGCATCCCCGTTTGCGGGCATCGATCAGGCCTGCATGAGCATGGTCTGGGTGAGATGCTCGATGTCCTTGATGAATCCCATCACGTCCCACGGCAACACACCGCTGTGCGCACCGCGGTTGCACGCCTTCACCGAATCAACCGCCCAGGGATGCTCACGCTGCAGGAACGTGATGACGTCCCCGCTACGCTCCACGTCATGCATCAGCGCCAGCGCCAGCCACTGCATCAGCGTGTTCGGCCTGGCCATCGCTGCTTCCACTTCCGCGTAGGGCTTCCCGTGGCGCAGCATGCGCCGTCTCGCCACCAGCAGCGAGGCTGCTTCGAGCGCAAGCCGGCAGAAGCCGGGGATAACGCGCTGCGCTTCCTTGGGGACATCGTCCTTGTTCAAGGCGACCGCGCGCGCATCCTCGATGTAGCGCTGCACGGGGTCGTGAATGCGCCGAAGCTCCACGACTGACTGCTCGCGTCGTACCACCTCGATCACGGTGGCTTCGATGTCCAGCCATTGCATCGCCTCGGCGAGGCGCGTGTCGTGCGTGAGCACGATCACCTGCCGATCCTTCGCCGCGCGCGCGAGCACTGTCGCGAGTCCAGCGACCTTGGCCGGATCCATTGCCTGCACCGGGTCGTCGATCACCACGAACCGAAACGGCGAACTCGGGCATCGACGCCCGGGGCAGGAACAACGACAGCGCGAGGCAGTTCAACTCGCCCTGGCTCATCACGCCAAGTGCGGATCCCTCCTCGCCGTCGACCTTCACGTCCAGTGAGAGCCGGCGTTGTGCTGCCGCGCCGCGCAGGCGCAGGTCCCCAAGCGTGACGTTGCTGTCCTGCCGCAACGCAGTCCAGTTCTCCTGCACGGCGCCGGCGATCGGCCGGAAACGCTCGTCGCGAAGTTCGTCGTGCGCCTCCTTCAGCCATGTCTCCGCAGCCTTGAGGCGCTTCACCTCGATGTCGGCATCACGGGCCTCGAGTTCCGCGCGGCAACCACCCGAGTATCGCCTCGGCAGCGGGCCGCCAGGCTTTCTCGAGCCGCTCCAGCTCGAGCGTGGCCGCGCGACGCAGATCGCTCACCACAGCGATCAGCGGCGGCCCGTGGGTCTCGAGGTGGGCGGCCAGCGCGATGGCGTCATCCTCGGCAGTCACCGCAGCCCACTGCTGCCACATGTCAAGTGCGGGCGCCACGTCGACACCACCACCGGCGCCGTCGCGCAGCGCCACCGGCGCTGCCGTCACCAGCTGCCGTGCCTGACGCATGGCGTTCCCCAGCATGTCGCGCGCCTTGCGCACCGCCTCGGCTCCGGCGACCAGCTCGTCCGCCTGCTCGCGGGCCTTCATCCGCCACTGGTAGGTGAGCACCCCGCTCGTCCCGCAGACCGGGCAGGTTTCGCTTTCGGCGTGCCCGTGCACCTCGAGCGCCTGGCGAAGCAGGGACGCGATCTCGTGCGCACGCCCCGCGTCGGTGCCACGCAACTTCTCCGCGCTCGTGTTGGCGTCTCGTAGTTCGGCGGTGGCGTTGTTGAGCCGCTCACGATCCAGCACCGGCAGGCCGGCGAGATCGCGCAATTTGCGGAGCACGCTGCGTTCGTCACTCGCGGCGGTGCCGTCGACAGCAGCCGCCACCACGTCCAGGTTCCAGGGTTTGGCCGTCAATGCGTTGCGCACCGCAACCGCGCGCTCGTCGTCGGTCGCCGCGAGCATCGCCAGCAGCGCCGGGAGCGCATCGCGCGCAGCTTTGGCGGTGTGCTCGCGGGCAAGCCGCGCGACGCGCACGACCTCCTGGGCGGCCGCGACCTCTCCAAGTCCAAGGATGCTCGCGAGCGCGTCGTAGAGCTTCGACTGCTCGCGATCGAGTGCGTGCTCCAACTCGTTGTGCGAGAGCAGTGGCGGAAAGCCGGCGAGCGGTTGCGCCCACCCCAGTGCATCGAGTGGCGCCGGCTTGCCGTCGACCAGCAGCGACGACCCATCCACGCCGGCACCGTCCTTCCAGACGCGTGCCAGCTCGAGTGCCTGCTTGCGCGAGTTGACGGTGAACGTCGCCGCGACTTGCGTGTGGCGGTGATGGAGGTTCTGCCAGCCGTCGCGCCATACCTTGACGCGCTGTTCCCATCGCTGGTTGGTGCCGAGCAGCACCATCTCCAGAGCTTCGGAGAACGACGACTTGCCTGAACCATTGCGACCCACGACCAGGGTCAACCCGGGGCCCGGATCGATGCGCAGCGTCGCCGGTGGTCCAACGCCACGGAAACCTTCGACCTCGATGCTGTTGAGAAAGACCGCCGCAGGCACCTTGGGTTGCACGCCCGCGGGTGGTTTCACGACCGGGCCGGCCTCACCGCCGAGCGCATCGTCGACTGCCTTCGAGCCATCGAAGGCGGCGAGCACGAGGTCCGCGGCGCCATCGGCCGGCGGCGTCGATGCAATCCTGTCGATCACCAGGCCGAGCAGCGTGGTGTCAGGCATCGGGAGCAACCGGTGTGGTGGTCACGCGTTTCAGGACGATCTCGTCAGGCGTCCGGCCGTGGTCGACGAAGTACGTCGCGCGCGTGCCGTCCTTCTCGAGATGGACGAGCGAGCCGACCTTGAAGGTGTCGGCGGGCACCGTCAGCGCGGGCGTGGAACGCGGCGGCGACACCACCTGGTGCGCGACGACGACCGGCGGGGTCCCCGCGGCGGATCCGCGCACGCCGGCCGCCTGGTGCACATGCCGCCGGTGGACTGTCACGCCGACCGCGATCGCAGTCAGCACCAGCACCGGGACGCTGATGTACCAGTAGGCGATCCCAAGGGCGAGCACGACCAGCAGCACGATGTAGCCGACGCAGCCGATGCCACCGGTGGCATGCGCGGCCTGGCGGACGGCTCGGTGAGGCCGTCTCGCATACGTGGACATGCCGGCCCAGAAGCCTCCCGGAAGCCGGTGGCCGAGATAGAAGCGCACGCGCCATTCTGGCGCTCGCGACCATGGCTCCTACGGCGACGGGCCACGGTTCCAGGGCTCGCGGCGACGACAATATCGGGGTGCCGGACCGAACCGAGAATGCGCCTCCCCTGTCGCAGCGCTTTGCCACTGCGCTGATGCTTGCCTGGGGCGTGCACGGCGATCAGTTCCGAAAGAAAACGGGCATCCCGTACATGGCCCACGTCATGGCGGTCTCCGCGCTCGCCCTCGAAAACGGCGCCGACGAGGACGTCGCCATCGCGGCCCTCCTGCACGACACCGTCGAGGATTCGGAGGACGGGGCTGCGATGCGCATGGCCATCGAGGAAGCCTTCGGGCCCCGCGTGGCCGCCATCGTGATGGCCTGCAGCGATACGGTGGCAGTGCCTGGCCGCCCCAAGCCCGACTGGCGTCAGCGCAAGGAGGCCTATATCCAGCATCTCGAAAGCGCCGACGCGGACGTGCTCCTGGTCTCCGCGTGCGACAAGGTCCACAACGCAGGTTCCATCCTCGGCGATCTGCGCACCGAGGGCAATGCGTTGTGGTCGCGCTTCACCGTCTCCGACCCGCGCCAGCAACTCTGGTATTACACGACCGTCGCCGACATCCTGAAGCGGCGACTGCCCGGACCGCTCACCAAGCAACTCGGCGCCCTGGTCAACGAAATCAGCGCCTTCGTCGACTAGCGGCGGTCGCGGCGGCGCATATGATGCGCGACCATGAGCGCCCTGCGTCCACTCGAAGGCCGCGTCGCCCTGGTCACCGGATCAAGTCGTGGCATCGGTCGGGCGATGACCTTGCGGCTCGCCAGCGAAGGCGCTTCGGTGGTCGTGACCGGGAAGTCGGAAGCCGGCACGGAGAAGCTTCCGGGCAGTATCCACACGGTCGCCGCCGAGGTCGAAGCAGCCGGCGGGCAGGCGCTGGCGGTGCGAGTGGATGTGCGCCATGAGGACGAGGTCAAGGCGATGGTCGACGCAACCATCGAACGCTTCGGCAGCCTCGACATCCTCATCAACAATGCGGGCGCGCTGTGGTGGCAGCCCATCCTGCAGACGCCCCCCAAACGCTACGACCTCATGTGGGAGATCAACGTTCGCGCGGCCTACCTCTGCGCCTACTACGCGCTGCCGCACATGGTCGAGCGCAGGTGGGGGCACATCATCAACTGCTCGCCTCCCATCAGCACGGCGCCGAGCCCGGGCCACGTCGCCTACATGACCACCAAGATGGGCATGACCCGCCTGGCAATCGGCATCGCCGCGGAACATGCCGCAGATGGGATCGCCTGCAACTCGCTCTGGCCGGTGACCATCATCGAGAGCCTGGCGAGCATCAACTGGGGTCTCGGCGATCGCAGCCAGTGGCGCTCCCCGGAGATCCTCTGCGACGCGATGATGGAGATCGTCGGCACCGAGCCGCCGGCGCTCACCGGGCAGCAGATTCTCGACGAGCCGTTCCTGCGCGAGCGCGGCTGGACCGACGAGCGGATGGACGCCTACTGGCTCCTGGGCAAGCCTCCGGAACGCCCGGTCTACATCGACGGCCGGCCCGGTTCCTCGATGTAATCCCGAGCGGGCAGGGATCCACCCGTATGATCGAACCATGACCCGCCCAGCTCGAGGCAGCCTCCTCCGCCGCTCACTCGCCGTCGGAGCGGTCGGTGCCGGCGCCGTGATTTCAGCCCGTGTGCTGCTGCGCCCCCAGGTCAAGGCGCCGCGACGCCTGGTCGACTGGGACGAGGTCCGCAGCATCGCGGTCTCCCGAACCGGCACATCGTCGCTCCCCGCCCTGAACGCGCCGGCGCTCGAGGCGGCCTATATGGAGATGGCGGCTCGGGTTGCTCCTCACCTCGTCGAGGTGTGCGAGGTGCCCCTCACCGCGTACCCGCGGTTCATCGCTCTGGATCGGACCGGCTTCATCGACGCCAACCTGGCGATGATGCAGCGGCTGCTGGCGCCGGTGGAGCGGATCCGGTCGACCGTCCCCGAGTCGCGCGCGACCGCCATGAGCCGTCGAATGCTGGACCGCTACGTTGGCGAGCTCTTCGGGCTGATGTCGCGACGCGTGCTCGGCCAGTACGACCCCATCCTGACGCTGGATGAGAACGCCGCCGGCGCGGACGCGCCAAGTGCGCTCTATCTCGTCGAGCCCAACATCGCGGCGATCGAGCGTGATCTGTCTCTCACGGAGACTGACCTTCGCCCCTGGCTCATCCTCCACGAGCTCACCCACGCCTGGCAGTTCGAACTCCATCCCTGGCTCGGGGAGCACCTCGAGAGCATGATGCGTGGGCTGATGCTCGATGCCCTGTCGGCTGACGGCGAAACGCTCCTGCCGTCGAGCCAGATGGTGCGACGGCTGCCCGACATGCTGCGCGGACAGGTCAGCGCGATCCGTCACGTGCAAGCGGTCATGAGCGTCCTCGAGGGCTATAGCAACCTGGTCATGCATCGCGCCGGACGTAAGGCGATTCGCGGCGCGGACCGCCTCGAAGCGGCCATGCAACAGCGCCGCCGTCAGCGCGGACCCATGGAACGGCTGATCCTCACCATCACGGGTCTCGAAATCAAGATGCGGCAGTACGAGGTCGGTGAAAAGTGGGCTGCGGGCGTCGTCGATCGCGCCGGGCTCAGCACACTCAATCGGGTATGGGAGTCGGCGGACATGATGCCGACCCTCGAGGAACTGCGCCGTCCCGAACTCTGGCTCCGGCGGGTGAGCTGACCATGCCGGCCATCGCAACCCCGGGCAACGTCAAGGACCGCCTCGCCGCGCAAGGGCATCGGCTCACCCTGCAGCGGATGATCGTCGCCGACGCGCTGGCCCGTGCCCGCCGAACGGTGAGCGCGCAGGAGCTCTACAACTCGCTCCGAGCCGAACACCCACTGCTCGGCCGTGCCACCGTATTCCGGACGCTCGACTTCCTGGTCGAAGCGGGTCTGGCCCAGCGCTTCGAGGCCGAGGGCCACGTGCACGTCTACACGTCCTGCGCGGGCAACCACCACCACCATCTCGTCTGCCGGATCTGCGGTTCGACCACCGAGATCAACGACACCGCGGTCAACCAGCTCATCGATGCGGTCAGTGGTGAGTACAGCTTTGCCCTCGACCACGATGCCCTCGACTTCTACGGCACCTGTGCGGCCTGCGTGGCATCACGCAGCGCGGGGGTTCAGTAGACCGGGGTCAACCAGGCGGCGTATTTGGCATTGCGGCCGGTCACGACCTTGTGGTACGTGTCCTGCACCCGCATGGTGAGCGGCCCCGGCTCGCCGTCGCCGACGCGGCGGCGATCAATCTCGATCACCGGTGCGACCTGTGCTCCGGTGCCGACCAGGAAGACCTCGTCCGCGATGTACAGCTCCGAGCGATCGATGGAACGCTCGCGTACCTCGAGGCCGAGCTCCTCCTGGATGAGGTGCATCACCGTGCTCCGCGTGATCCCTTCGAGGATGTTGTCCGAAGGAGGTGGGGTGATGATCTCGCCCCGGCGCACGATGAACAGGTTCTCGGCGCTGCCCTCGCAGACATGCCCGTCGCCGGAGAGCATGATCGCCTCATCGAATCCGTTTTGCAGGGCTTCACTTTTCGCCAGCGCGGAATTGATGTAGAGGCCCGTGCACTTGGTCCGCACCGGTGCCATCGAGTTGTCGATGCGACGCCACGACGACACCATGCAGCGGATGCCGCCGTTGCCGACGTACAGCCCCATCGGCGCGGTCACGATCGCGAAGCTGTCGGCGACGTCGTGCAGCTTCACACCGATGATCTCCGCGGACTTGAAGGAGAGCGGCCGGACGTAGGCGTCCTCTCGATACGCGTTGCGACGCAGCAGGTCGACGGTCAGCGCCATCAATTCCTCGACGCCCCAGGGAATGGTCATCTGCAGGGCGCGCGCGTTCTGGTGCATGCGCTCGAAGTGCTGCTGCAACGACAGCGCGAAGAGCTGTTCGCGCTCCTCGTTCCAGTAAGCCCGTATGCCTTCGAAGATGCCCGTGCCGTAGTTGAGCCCATGGGTCAGGAGGCCGACCTTGGCATCCGCGTAGCGCACGACATTGCCGTTGAAGAAGACCCAGGCCTTCTCCCGAAGCGTGGTTGCCTCAGCGATGGGTGTGGGGGCGGTCTGAGTCATCAGCCACAGCCTACAACCATGGAAGCCGCGAACCGGCGGATTCGGCCCATCTCAAGGGCCCTTTGGTATGCTCGCGAGGTCCGGAAAGCCTGGCTGGAGCAACGATCACGCTCGTTGCGAGGGGGAATGAGAGCCAGGGATATTGGAGGCACCATGACCGACGTCATCAAGACTCATGCGAACCCACTGCCGGCGGCTCGCAATATCCACTGGAATCCCTCGCCCGCGGAGTTGCGGGAGCTGACCTCGCGCATGCCCAACGCGCGGCGTACCGAGTACGACAACTACAACGTCCAGACCAGGGTCGTCTCTCGGAGCAAGGGCAGCACGTACGTCGTCACCGACCGTCCGGAGGAACATTCCGACCAGACCATGACGGTCGCTGACGGCGCGGTGATCGCGGAGCGTCAGGACGCCTACATCCGAGACCAGGACATGCTCGTCATCGACGGCTATATCGGCAATGACGCGCAGCGCCGTGTTGCGGCGCGCCTCTACATCGAAGCCGCCAATGCAAACATCGCCGGCATGCAGCGCTGGCTGTACTTCGACGCCGAGAATCCGGGCCCGGATTTCAAGCCGGTGCTGACCGTCATCTACACGCCCAACCTGGATGCCCCCGGATATCCGAACGATCGGGTGATTGCCGTCGATCTCGACAATGGCGTCACCCGCGTGCTGAACAGCGACTACTTCGGCGAGTCGAAGAAGGGTGGGCTGCGCATGTGGAACAAGCTCACCTACGACGAGGGCGGGCTGGCATTGCACGCCGGATGCAAGGTCGTCCCCACCGAGCGCGGTGAGCAGACCTTGCTGATCATCGGCCTGTCGGGCACTGGCAAGACCACGACGACCTTCACGCGCCAGAACGACAGCAAACCCGTGCAGGACGACTTCGTCGCCCTGTACCCGGGTGGTCGCGTCGTCGCCACCGAGAACGGTTGCTTCGCGAAGACGTTCGCGCTTGACCCGAAGGACGAGCCCACCATTCATGGTGCGGTCTGCAAGCCGGAGACCTACCTCGAGAACGTGTCGCAGAACGATGCGGGAGTCGTCGACTTCTTCGACACCGCATACACGCCCAACGGCCGCGCGGTGTTCCGCATGGATGCGCTCGGCTGGCACAAGGATGCGCGCGACGTCAAGCCGGTCGAGCACTTCCTGATCCTCAATCGCAATGACAACCTCATCCCCGGCGTGGCGCGTCTCTCTCGCGAGCAGGCGGCGCTCTATTTCATGCTCGGCGAGACCCGCGGGACCTCCGCCGGCGGCGCGGAGGAAGCCGGCAAGTTCCTGCGCGTGCCGGGCACCAATCCGTTCTTCCCGCTGCGTCACGAGCAGCAGGGGAACCGCTTCCTGGAGTTGATGGACAAGAGCCACTTCCAGGTCTACCTGCTCAACACCGGGCAGGTCGGCGGCAGGGATGACGGCGAGCGCGCCAAGAAGGTCACCATCTCCTATTCGAGCGCCATCGTCAAAGCGATCTCCGAAGGCACCATCGAGTGGGAGACCGATCCGGACTTCGGCTATGAGGTGGCTTCGTCACTGCCCGGCATCGAAGACCTCGAGATTCTGCAGCCGCGCAGGCTGTACGAGCGTCAGGGGCGGATGGACGAGTACCGCGCGCTGGTCGATCAGCTCAAGACCGAGCGACGCGCCTACCTTGCCACGTTCCCAGGTTTGCGGCGGGAGATCATCCGCGCGGTCGCGTGACCATCGACCTGGCGCCGCTCGGCGCTGAAGACGTCACGGCGACCTGCGACCGGATCCTCGCGTTTCTGCGTCCACTGAGCGACCGCGACTGGCACGCGCCCATCCCGGATCTCGAGTGGGATTGCGAGTTCACGCTGCGTCATGCGATCAACACGCAGATCATCTATGGGGCGCACCTCGCGAGTCGCTCGACCCGCCGGCTGGTTCGCGCGGTGAACTTCGACGCCTCGCTCGATGTGCAGGGGCTGCTCAACTCCATGGAGGCATACAGCGCGTCGCTGGCTGCGGTCCTGCGTGACGCACCACCCGAAGCGCGTGGCTGGCACAACTCGGGCATGACCAACTCGACCGGTTTCGCGGCGATCGCATGCGACGAGTTGCTCATCCACACCTGGGACATCGGTCGCGGTCTCGGCGAGAGCTTCGCATTGCCTGATGCGCTCGCCGAACGTGTGGTGGCACGAATCTTTCCGATGTGGCTCCCGATCGAAGCGCCACCCGATGATGCGCTGCTCTGGTGCAACGGACGGATCGCGTTGCCCGAACGGCCACGGCTCGATCCGGACTGGGGATGGTGGTCGCGGCCGCTCGACGAGTGGGACGGTAGCGACCCGGACGCCTAGCGCCTCACAGGTCGTGGCAGAAGTGGATCTTCGCCGGCGCCATGTCCTTGAGGCTGGTCAGGGTCTCATGCCAGGCGACGTCGTCGGCCGCCTGCCCGTCCGGCAATTTCGACGCCGTCGGAAATCTGGTCCATATTGCGCGCGTGTATGCGGCGTCACCGATGAACAATTCCGTGCCGAAGTTGGTCGTCGCCACCACTGACTGATGCCCGGACGTGTGGCCGGGCGTGGTCGCGATGCGCAAGTCGGCTGCCAGTGCGACGTCACCGTCGACCAGCTCGAACCGCATGCCCGACGCCTCGATCCAGTCGGTGACCTCATCGCGTTCCCGGTGGATCCGCAGGTACTCCTCGCGCTGGACCATCAGTGGCGCGTGCGCAAAGGCCGGGTTCTGACCGCAGTGATCGAAGTGCAGATGGGTGTTGATGACCATGGTCACATCGACCGGCGAGAGACCGTGATCCGCGAGCGCGTCGGCGACGGTTCGGTTGACCACCCCGAAGTAGCGAAGGACTGCCTCGGGGCCGCCGCAGCCGGTGTCGACCAGAACGACGCCGAGCCGCTCGTGCAGGATGACGTAGCCGTGCACCGGCCACTGGTGCTTGCTGACCATGACCTGACCGAGGTTGAGACGTTTGATTTCCATCGTGTGTGACTAGTCCGGGACGCGGCCCCACAGCAGAATCCGTTTGAACGGGTAGAAGTACGGGCGCTGATCGCCAAGCGCGTCCTTGAGCCGCTCGCGATAGCGGTCGACGAACGCCGCGTACAGCGTGGCCGGCATCCGCGACTCGTAGTCGGTGAGCAGCGTCCCGCGCACCCATTCGACCACGGCATCCACCGATTCGAGGACGTGCCCATACACCTGCAGCCGGACGGTCTGCGCGACGAATCCAAGCCGGTACAGCAAGCTCGCGTATTCCTCTGGCCGCAGTACCGAGAAGGTCCGGGAATATCCCTGCATGGCTGCGGCGAACGGGTCCTCGCCGGCGATGGTCGAAGCCAGCGTGTGCGACACATGATCGAAATTCGCAGGCACCTGCACGGCAAGCTCACCACCGGGCGCGAGCATTGCCCGCAGTCGCGCGAACAGTGCCGGATGATCCTGCACCCATTGCAGCGCCGCATTGGAAAACAGGACGTCCACGGGCGCGGCCGGTTCCCAGCCGGCGATGTCACCTTTGACGAAGTCGAGGCCGTCGACCCGGATGGAGACGGCGCGTTCGAGCATCGCGTCCGATGAGTCCACCCCCAGTGTTGTGGTTGCCCTGAGCGCTCGATGCAGCTCAGCGGTGAGCAGCCCGGTGCCGCAGCCGAGGTCGACAACGTGGTGGGCGGGTCGGCGGCCGATCAGCGCGACGAGGTCGTGGAAGGGCTGCTCACGTTCGGAGCGAAAGCGCTCGTATTGCGTGGGGTTCCAGGTATCGCGCTCAGCCATCGCACGGCCATCCAGGGTGGCCGCAGCGGAGCTCGATGGGCGTCGTGATCATCGGCGGACAGGATAGCGTTGCCCCTCATGCCCGACGAATCGACGCCGGAGCCGGAGCAGGAGCGCCGCACGATCGCGCTGCGGGCATTTCGGACGCTTGCAGTCGACACGCGATCGCTCCGCGAGTCACGACCATTTCGCCGCCTCTTCATCGGGCAGCTCATCTCCCTGATCGGACGCCAGATCACGCTGGTTGCTGTTCCGTTCCAGGTCTACGCGCTCACCCGCTCGGCGCTCGCCGTCGGTCTGCTCGGTCTGGTTCAGGCGGTACCACTGGTCTCCGGATCGCTCGCCGGCGGTGCCATCGCGGACCGGTTCGACCGGCGCCGAGTCCTGCTCGTGACCCAGGTCGGTCTCGCGACCACTTCGGCGCTGCTCGCCGTCGGTGCCTTCATCGGCAATCCACCGCTGCTCGGGATCTATGCGGTGGTGGGCGTTGCGGCGCTGGTCGGATCAGTGGATGCACCCACCCGTACCGCGATCATCCCCAATATCGTCGGCCTCGAGCGAACTCCCGGGGGCGCTCTCGCTCAACATCGTGCTGTTCGAGACTGCGTTGATCGCCGGTCCGGCACTGGGCGGACTGGTGATCGCCCACCTGGGGCTTCCCGAGGCGTACTCGATCGACGTGGTGACCTTCAGCGCCGCGATGATCGCGGTTGCGCTGCTCCCGCCGCAGGGACGGTCCTCCACGGAACGTGAACGGCCAGTCGCCGCGATCATGCGGGGACTGACCTTCGCGCGCCACCAGCCGGTGATCCTCGGTGGCTTCGCCATGGATCTCGCCGCGATGATCTTCGGCCTTCCGCGAGCGGTGTTCCCGGTGCTCGCGGCAACGACGTTCCACTCCGGGGCGCAGGGCCTCGGTCTGCTCTACTCGGCACCGGGTGTCGGCGCGGTTGTCGCGGCGCTTGCCAGCGGACAGGTGGCGCGGTCGCGACGCCTCGGGCGCATGATCGTCATCGCCATCATTGCGTGGGGGATCGCGATCATCGCGTTCGGGTTCACCCAATCGCTCTGGGTGGCCCTGCTCCTGCTGGCCGTCGCCGGTGGCGCCGACAGCTTCAGCGCCGTGGGCAGGACCACGATCATGCAGCGCATCGTGCCCGACGATTTGCGCGGCCGTCTCACGTCGCTGCACTTCATGGTGGTCGCCGGCGGTCCGAACCTCGGCGACGTCGAGACCGGCATCGTCGCCAACGCCTTCGGGCCCGAAGTGGCGATTGTCAGCGGCGGCGTGCTCTGCCTTGCCGGTCTCGGCGTCGCGGCCGCAGCCTTTCCCTCGGTGTGGCGCTATCGCACAGGCGACTGAGATCCCGACCTCGTGAAACGATTGCTGGCGGCCGGCCTCGCTTGCGTCCTCTGCCTCGCGGCATGTGCGACCGGTCCACCTGCGACCTCTCCCACGACAGCTGCCGCACCGTCCGGCGGCAGCGTTCCGCTGGAGGTTGCGATCCGCAACGCGCGCGACCTGGGGGTCGTGCCCGCATCGATGCCCATGCGGTTCGACCTGACACTCGCCTATCGCGATCCAGCCGGTCTGGAAGCGCTGCTGGGGAGCGGGTCGCGGGTGACCGGGGCCGAATTCGCGAATCGATTCGGGCCGGATCCGCTGCGGGTCGATGCCGCGACGCGCGCGCTTGCGGCCGCAGGGCTCATCACGAACTGGAGCGCCGGCGAGGTTGTCCTGAACGTGGGCGGCCCGGCAGCGGCCGTCGAGCATTTTCTGCACATCGCCATCCATCGCTATCGTGCCGCGGGTGGCTCCGCCTTCTATGCGCCGCCGCTCGAACCGCCCATCCCGGAGTCGCTGCGGGGCACCGTCATCGCGATCACCGGGCTCGATGACTACCAGCGCGAGCTCACGGCCGCGATCCCCAGCGCCGATGTCGACGGCGTTAGTCCGCACGACATGAGCACCTTCTACGACATCACCCCGCTGCACCAGGCGGGGTTGACCGGCTCGGGACAGACCGTTGCTTTCCTCGAATGGGGAGTTCCCGCCCAACAGCGTGCTGCAGGCGTACGCGCGCAAGTTCACGCCCAGCAGTCCCTTCAGCGTCCACGTACATCAGGATCGGGCCCATTGGGGCGCCCCGCTGGTCGCGGGTGATAGCCAGTATTCCGCTGTCGCAGGTGAGGCGGCACTCGACCTCGAGATCGTGCATGGCATCGCGCCTGGTGCCACCGAGGTCGTCTACGAGTTCGGCAACAGTTCGGCGATCCCCGACGTCGTCAAGGCGATCGCCACGCAGTTTCCGCGCGCGATCCTTTCGAGCAGCATCAGCGAGCACGAATGCGAACACGAGCAGGGAGCGGCTGCCGACGGTGCTGCGGAGAACCAGGAGGACCTTGCTGCCGCGGCACAGGGTATGAGCATCTTCTGGGCCTCGGGAGATCGTGGCGCGTATGCCTGCCTGAACAACTTCCCCAACCAGGATCGCAATGCCGCCATCGAGATCTCGGTGATGCCTGACGCGTCCAGCGCCGGTGTCACCGCGGTCGGTGGTACGACCGCGTTTCTCACCCCGAACTCCGGATACTCCCAGGAGTCGGCGTGCGGCGAACCGGCCGAACAGTGGGGAAGCGGTGGTGGGGTGAGCACTCAGATCCCGCGCCCGGCTTGGCAGCAGGCCCCCGGCATCCCGGACACCATGAGCGGCCGTGGCCTCCCGGATGTTGCGGCCAATGCCGACATCATCTCGGGGTGGGACATCATCTCGCCGGGGTCCAGTCAATCGTCGCCGGCTGCCGAGGGGCCGGTTGGAGGCACCTCCGCTGCAGCACCGTTCTGGGCGGCCGTGACCGCACTGATCGACGAGGACCTCACACACAAGTCACTGCCCGCCGTCGGCTTCGCCAACCCGGCCCTCTACCTGTTCGCGCAGTCGCCCGCCGGCCTTCCGGCCCAGGCGTTCCATGACGTGACTCTTGGATCGAATCTCCACGACGCGGCGGCCTCGGGATGGGACATGGCCACCGGGCTCGGCACTCCCGATGTCGCGGGTCTCGCCCGCGATTTCGAGTGGTACGAGCAGACGCACGGGACCGGGACGTGAGCGACGTGACGACCGCTGATTCCGGCGGCCCGGCGACAACGGTCTGTGAGCACTGCGGTGCCGAGGTCCCCTTCGGTGCTTTCTGCGGCAATTGCGGCGCTCCGCTCAACCGCCCCGGAGCGCCCGGTCGTCGGTCCTCCTATGCGGCAGCGCCGCATGCAGCCGGTCGCGCTGTTGTCGCTGATCACCACGCTCTTTCCCCATCTGCCCCATCGCCAGGTCCATGTCTTTCGCCAGGTGCTGATCGTCGGTGTGGGATGCGTCCTGCTGCTTGCGGCGCTGCGTCTGGTCGCTCCCGCAACCCTGGTCTCGGTGCTGCTGCTGCCGGTGCTGTACCTGCTCTACCTCTACGAGTTCGGACGTGTATGAGGACGAGCCGCTGCGCGTCGTTCTCCTCACGGTCATCAGCGGCGCGGTGCTCGGATTCCTCTTCTTCCTCATCGCGAACCGTCTCAGCACGCCGCTGATCAGCGGCACCCTGCAGGGCCCGCTGCTGAGTGGCGTGCTGCTGCCGGTGATTGCCCAGGCGCTCATGCTCGCCGGTCCGCTGGTGCTGCTCAGACGCGCGAAATTCGATGAGACTCTCGACGGGCTCGCCTTCGGTGCGGCGGCCGCTCTCGGCTTCACGCTGGTGAACGTCATTGCCGGATCGTGGTCGTTCTTCACGGCACCGTTGGTGCACGGTATCGCCACCGACGACGTGCTTCGTATCCTCCGGAGCGGGGTGGTCGCATCAGTCGTGAACGCGGGGACGACCGGCATCATCGCGGCTGCCATCTGGCGGCGCGCGCCGGGACACCGGGGCCGGCCGGCCTGGGTGACTCCCGTGGGTGTCGCCGCGGGTTTCGGTGTGCAGGTGGCGCTCGGCATCGCCGGGTATTACGCGTTCAACCCGCTGTTTCTCCTTGTGCTCTGGACTGCCGCGGGCGCGGTGTTGCTCGTCGCGGTTCGGGTCGTGCTCCACGCGGCGCTGCTCGAGGAGGCAGGAGAGCATCTCGCCGGACCGGCGACGCCGTGCTCCGAATGCCATCACCTCGTGCCGACCATGGCGTTCTGTCCGAATTGCGGGGCGGCACGGCTGGCCGCGCCGAAACACGCGCGTCCCGCAGGAGCCCGGTCATGAACTCGCCGTTCCCGAGCTCGCCGTTTCAGATGTATGGAGGCGGCTACCGCTCGAGGTTGTCGCACCGCTCGATCATCGGCAGTGCCGCCGGCATCATCTCCGTGGTGGTCACGGTGCGTCACCTTCATCGCGGTGCGGGTCGCATCGAGCGCCCAGGGATGCGGGTTCTTCTGCGCTCCCCCGAGCGGTCAGCCGGCCAGCAACTCGGAGCAGTTCGTCGATACGAAGTGGGGGTTCGTCATCGACTACGGCGGGTCGCAACTCACCATCAATCAACCCGATCCGGCCTCGAATTCCGCCGACTTTCTGGCGCAGGATCAAAACGGCAACACCGTGGGCGAGATCGTGATCACGGCGATGCAGGCAACCAACACGCAGCAGGCCGTGAAGTCCGCGTTGAGCGACTTCTCCAGCAATCAGTTCCAGGACATCACGCCGGTCGAGGCGGTCCCGGGTGCGGAGATCGGGCTGATTCCAGGGGACGGCGAAGGCTATGCAGCCAATGTCGTATCCACGGACGGCAGTGCGGACTCCCCGGTCGGCATCGTGATCATGGCATCCACGCATGGCAACGTCACGCTCGTGGCCGAGATGTGGAGTGAGACAGCTACCTCAGGCGATGCACCGTTCTACATGGTGACCGACCAGTCGTTCGACCATGTGCTCACGGAGCTGCATTTCCAGTCTGGGTGAGCCCGCGCCTCGAGGGAAATCTCAGGTCGGGCCGGTTCGCCGGTCGTGGTCCCTCCGTGTATCGTCGGAATCCCAATGCCCCTCTCGGGACCGACCGATGTCGGCACAATGCCGCGCCTGGGTGTCGTACCGGATCAGATGCACGCGCATCTCATCCGGCCGGATCGATATGGCGATCCGATCAGCGCCTTCGCCATCGAGACGGTGGCCACGCCGCGACCCGGGCCCGGCGAGGCGCTGGTCTACGTGATGGCGGCAGGGGTCAACTACAACAACGTCTGGGCAGCGCTCGGACGTCCGGTCGATGTCGTCGCAGCGCGGCGCAAGGCCGGTGAGGCCGAGGACTTCCACGTCGGCGGCAGCGATGCATCCGGCATCGTCTGGGCGGTCGGCGAGGGCGTCGACACCGTCCAGGTGGGCGATGCTGTGGTCGCGCATTGCGGTACGTGGGACGCCGACGACCCGTGGATCACAGCGGGCGGTGATCCGATCGTTGCGCCCAGCGCGCGCATCTGGGGCTACGAGACCAACTGGGGGAGTTTCGCGCAATACACCCTCGTGCAGGCGCATCAGCTCCTCCCCAAACCGCCCCAGCTCACCTGGGCCGCAGCTGCGGCATCCATGCTCGTCGGCGCCACGGCGTATCGAATGCTGTGCTCCTGGCATCCGCACACCATTCGCGAAGACGATGTCGTGCTGATCTGGGGCGGCTCGGGCGGCCTGGGTTCGCAGGCAATCCAGATTGCCAAAGCGAAGGGCGCGATCCCGATCGCGGTCACATCGGGACCCGAGCGCGGCGCTATTGCGTGGAGCTCGGAGCGCGAGGGTTCATCGACCGGCGCGA
This sequence comes from Candidatus Dormiibacterota bacterium, assembly GCA_963748505.1. Taxonomy (GTDB): domain Bacteria; phylum Chloroflexota; class Dormibacteria; order Aeolococcales; family Aeolococcaceae; genus Palsa-851. The sequence goes on along the minus strand of CAVVJH010000004.1, from coordinate 320,469 downwards.
CTTCGCGCATTGGGGCGTCATCCCCGACTGGCGCGACGATGCGCGTTCGCCGAATGGACTGCCGGTGCGCGCGCATTCGGCAAGGCGTTGTGGGATGTGCTCGGCGAGCGACGCAACCCACGCATCGTGTTCGAGCACCCCGGCGAGGACACGATCCCGACATCCATCTTCGTCTGCGACAACGGCGGCATGGTGGTGATCTGCGCGGGCACCACCGGATACCACGCGGCCGTCGACCTCCGCTATCTCTGGATGCGGCAGAACGCTTGCAGGGCTCGCACTTCGCCAACGACCAGGAGTGCGCGGCCTTCAACGACATGGTCACGTGCGGCGAGGTCGATCCCTGCCTGGCGCGCACATTCCCGTTCAGTGAGGTGGGGGTTGCTCATCAGCTGATGCGCGAGAACAAGCATCCGATGGGGAACATGTCGATCCTGGTGGGCGCGCACGACGCCGGGCAGCGCGACTGACCATCCTCGCGCGGCGAGGTCACGCGGCAACGAGCGTTGCTGTCGTGGCAAGCGAACCGGTCACTGTCGTTCCCGTGCCGCGAGACGAGCGGATCGCCAGCGCGCCGCCGAGCGCATCCAACCGGTCTTCCATGTTGCTCAAGCCCGCGCCGCGACGAATGGTGGACGGATCGAAGCCCTGGCCGTCGTCCTCGACCTCGAAACGCACGATGCCGGTCTCCGCATGCACCCGAACGACGGCGCAGGACGCGTGCGCGTATTTCTGGACGTTCTGCAGCGCTTCGAGCACGCAGAAATAGACTGCGGCTTCGATGTCCTGGGAGTAACGCTCGAGACCGGCGGCCTCGACGGTCAGCGGGATCGTCGACTTGCGCGCCTGAGATTCCAGCGCCACCTGCAAGCCCCTGTCGGCGAGCAGCGGCGGATAGATACCCCGGGCGAGATCTCGGAGTGTCTCGAGTGCTTCGTCCGCATCCGCCTTCAGCTGCGCCACTGTCTCCTTCGCCCTGGCGGGGTCGCGTGTGACCAGCATCTCGACGAGCCCGAGCTTCACCTTGATGGCCACCAGGTACTGCTGCGCCCCGTCGTGGAGGTTGCGCTCGAGACGCCGGCGCTCCTCATCCTGCGCCGTCACGAGACGCTGTCGCGACGCTCGCAGTTCATCAAGGCGCGCCTGCAGGTTGGCGGTGAGGCCGACATTGCGAAGCACGAGCCCCGCCTGCCCGGCGAGATGGGACAGCAGATTTTCCTCGACGGGCGTGAGGGTCTCTCCGCTGCGCTTGGTCACGGCCAGGGCCCCGAGCAGCTCGCCCTGATGCCGGACCTCGACCACCCGGCTGGCACCGTCGACAACAGGAAGACTCCCATTCGCCGGCCGCCACGGTGTCGGCGCGCCGCGCATCGACGGGCCAGACCGCCGCCGCATGCCAGACCTGGCCGCTGCGCAGCCAGATGTCGGCGCGATCCGCGCCCGTCCCTTCCGCAAGGACGCGTGCCATCCGGGGCATGACCTCCTCGGTCGCGTACGACTCGGCGACGCGTTCGGAGAAGTGCGAGAGCACCTCATAGGGAGTGGCGCGCTTGCCGTAGACGAGACGGTTGGCCACGTGCTGGACACGCTCGCGCACCGGTTGGAATCCGATCGCCACGATCGCGGTCGCAAGGATCGACAGCGCAAGGTTCGGTTTGCCGCCGCCTCCGATCAGGGCACCAATGCCAACCGCAATACCGACGTAGATGGCGGTGATGAACGCGGCCAGCGATCCGTAGACCAGCGTCCGGCTGATGATGATGTCGATGTCGTAAAGGCGGTACTTGAAGATGGCGATTCCGGCTGCCCCGGGAATCGCCATGCCGAAGCCGAGGGCGATCACGATGTCGGAGAGGCCGTAGAAAAGCCGGAGATGAACGCCCCAGCGACCTGCAGGCCAACGGTCGTCGTCGCACTCACGATCACCGCGTAGGCAATCCACTTCAGCTGCTGGCGTTCGTCGCCCTGCGACCTTCGCATGCGAATGAGCGGTGCGGCAGCGACCGCCACCAGCAATGCCAATCCGGACAGCCAGCAGATGCCGCCGAGCCACTCGAGCACCTGCGCGACGATGCCGTGACCGCCGAGACCGACCGGGTTCATGGGAGTCGCGAAGTTGGTCTCCGTGGACAGCGGCCCGGCGCTGAACGCGCTCGCGATCGACACGACCAGCGTCAGCACGACTGCCGCGATGCGGACTGGACGCCAGCGTGGGGACGGCAGCTGTCCATTCGGAAAGTGCAGCAACAGGAGCGCGAGAGCGCCGATTGGAAAGACGAGTTGGATGACCCAGCTGTCGAGCCACAGCGCCCAGATCCCGCCTGCCGCCCCCGGATGACTCAGATACGCAAAACGCGCATATTGATCTGCAACCCCCTGTATGCCGGCGACGTTGCCGATGAAGAGAAACAGCCAGCCGGTCGGATTCCTCGGCTGCCGGGACGCTACCAGCGCGCCGACGATGCCGAAGGTGATCGGGACGACGATGTCTGCGAAATCGAAGCTGGCGAGACCGTGATGCTCGGCGCGATTCGCCACGACCAGGGCGATGACGATCGCCGCCTCGACCATACCCACCAGGGCGGCAGTCGTCGCCAGCACCTTGGTGCCGGCGCGTGGTCTCGCCGTCCCGCCGCGGAGCGCCGGATCTGTGATAGGTGGGTTCATGCTGCGCGCCACATCGCCACCATAGTGGCGACGAGCCGCCAGGCACATGGCGCTAGCACCACCTTCGCAGCGTGGTGGACACCACTGCCTCCTCCCCGGATTCGCTTACCGCTGTTCCGCCAGGTACACCAGCGCAGCTTTGACCCGGCGATGCACGTCAGGCTCCTCGGACAGGTCGAGCTTGGAGAAGATGGCGTTGATGTGCTTCTCCACCGCTCGCTCGGTGAGGAAGAGCGTGGCCGCGATGCCGGCATTGTTCTTGCCCATGGCCACCTGCTGCAGGACGTCGCGTTCCCGTGGCGTCAGCTGCGCGATCGGCGAGTTGCGAACCGCACTTCGCGCGGCGACGAGCACCTCGACCACCCTTGGATCGATGACCGATCCGCCTCGTGACACCTCGCGTACCGCGCCCACGCAGTTGGTCGATATCCGAAACACGCTCCTTGAGCAGGTAGGCGCGGCCGCCGGCGCCTTTTTCGAGCAGCGCCAGCGCGTACTCTGGCTCGGCGTACTGGCTCAGCACCACGACGCCGACCTCGGGGCGTTCGGCTCGGAGCCGCTCGGCCGCCCGCAACCCCTCGTCGGTTCCCGTGGGTGGCATGCGTATGTCAGTGATCACGACGGCGGGGTTGTGCGCTTCGATGGCGTGCTCCAGCGAGGGCAGATCGGCGCAACACTCGAGCAGCTCGATCTCCTCCGAAGTCTCGAGCAACTGGCGGATGCCTTCACGAAGCAGATAGTTGTCCTCGGCGAGGACGACTCGGATCGGCACGTGGTGAGGATAGGCGCGAACCCATGCCGGGTGCCTGCATCACCGTTGCGATGGGGTCAATACGCTTGCGCGGCCCCATCCGGAGCGATACCGTGCTGGTCATGGCAACGAGTGTCCGAGTGTTGATCGTCGACGATCAGGCGCCGTTTCGCGACGTGGCGCGGACGGTGGTCGAATTGACCGACGGGTTCGAAGTGGTCGGCGAGGTGGAGACCGGCGAGGACTCCGTGACTTCAGCTCGTGCTCTCCGTCCAGATCTGATCCTGATGGACGTCAACCTCCCGGGCATCAGCGGCCTCGACGCAACGCGAGAGATCCTTGCTGAGGTTGAGGCGGCTCGGCCGGTGGTCGTGCTGGTCCTCTCGACCTACGAAGCCGACGAGTACGGGCCCCGTGCCACCGAGGCGGGCGCTGCAGGCTTCATCTCGAAGTCCGAGTTCAGTCCTGACAGACTCACCGAAGCCTGGGCTGCCGCCACCTCTCCCGCGTAGTCAGCGACCCCTGCTGCACACCTGGGCATCAGCGACTCGCCGAGGTGTTTACCCGACGAGTGCTTCGCGAGCGCGGGCGGGAATCACCGCATGGATCGTCGTGCCGCTGCCTGGCTGCGATGTCACCACCAGCGAGCCGCCGAGAGCGTCGATGCGATCGGCCATATTGGTCAACCCTGCACCTCTTTTCGCGGTGCTGATGTCGAAGCCCACCCCGTCGTCGGTGATGTCAAAAAGCAGTCCCGGCGCGCCACCCGCCAAGCGCACCACGACATGTGCGGCGCGGGCGTATTTCTGCACGTTCTGCAGCGCTTCGAGCACGCAGAAGTAAGCCGTCGCCTCGGTGTCCTGCGAATAGCGAGCCACACCGTCCGCTTCCACGGTGACCGGCACGGTTGCTTTGCGCGCCTGTGATTCGAGCGCGACGACGAGTCCTTGATCGGCAAGCAGCGGCGGGTAGATGCCGCGGGCAAGGTCACGGAGCGTCTCCAGTGCTTCGTCGGCGTCACCCTTGAGTTGTTCCAACGTCGCCGCCGCTTTCTCCGGGTCGCGACCGAGCAGCATCTCGGCAAGCCCGAGCTTCACCTTGAGCGCAACCAGATGTTGCTGCGCGCCGTCGTGCAGGTTGCGTTCCAGCCGGCGTCGTTCGAGATCCTGTGCACGGACCAGGCGTTGTCGCGAGGCACGAAGGTCGACGAGACGCGCCTGCAGGTCGGCGCTCAATCCAACGTTCTTGAGTACGAGCCCCGCCTGACGCGCCAAGTCGTCGACGAGCTTGTCCTCGATCGGTGTCAGGGCTTCGCCGCGGCGCTTGGTGACACTCAACGCGCCGAGCAACTCGCCCTGGTGTCGCACTTCCACCACCCGCGACGAGTCCGGCAGCGTGGGGAGTGATCCGTTGCTCATCGGTAGTGGATAGCGCGCAATCCTCTCGTCGGGATACGTGGCCACCGGCCGCAGCTCTGCCACGCCGCGCAGCCACACAGTGGCGGACTCTGCACCCGTCCCTTCCTGCAGCACCCGCGCCATGCGCGGCAACACCTCATCGGCCGCGTACGTCTCCGCGACGCGTCCAGAGAACTCGCTGAGTACTTCGTATGGCGTCGCGCGTTTCCCGTAGACGAGCCCGTTCGCGACTTTCTGCACACGCTCACGCACCGGCTGGAAGCCGACCGCCACGATCGCTGTGGCGAGGATCGACAGTGCGAGATTCGGCTTGCCACCGCTGCCCACCAGCGTGCCCACTCCAACTGCAATGCCCACGTATACCGCGGTGATGAACGCGGCCAGCACACCGTACACGAGCGTGCGACTGATGAGAACGTCGATGTCGTACAGCTGATACTTCAGCACCGCAATCCCGATCGCTCCGGGTATTGCGACGCCGGCGAGGATGAGGAGCGGTCCGGCGATGACGAAGTACAGCGGCGGGGGCTCACCGGAGTTGCCGACCGGAAGGGCATTGAGGACGAAGACGGTTGTCAGCGTGATCGCCCCCGCAAAGGCGACCCACTTGACCTGGTGACGCCGGTCGGCGTCGGCGCCGCGCATGCGCAGGAAGATCGAGACGAGGACAGCGACTGCCTCCAGGGCGAGGAAGACGCCCACGACATTCGACAGCGCAGTGACGATCCCGGCGCTGGACGGGATCGCAAGCATGCTGACCGGGAGCACGACTCCGGGCTCAGGCATCGTGGTCTCGCCGAGCGTCCCTGGAATCGGGCTGATGATGACGAGGGCGATTCCGATGACGGCGACGGTGAGGATCGCGTACAACAACCATCGCCAGTGCTTCGACGGCAGATGGCCATCCGGAAAGATCAGCAGCATCACCAGAAGCAGTGCGAGGACGCCGCCACCAGGCGCGTTCCACAGGGCCGAGAAGAGAAGGATGGGCTCGCCGATCCTGGTATGCGATTGCGCGAGGACCGATCCCACCAATGCGGCGGTTGCTCCGACCCCGAGGAGCGTGACCGCCACGAGCATCAGCCATCCGATTCCGTTCGCAGGCCTGCGAAGCGCGATGAGCAATCCCACCGGGATGATCGATGCGTACGGGAAGAGCCAGAAGGCAGTGATCGCACCCCCGCCGGCGAGGAACACCGCATGTGGCGTGAGCGGCGAAAAGTACACGACCGCATCGGTGATGAAAACGGCGAGTGCTATCAGCGCGAGCGACCAGGCAACGAACGGAGTTGTCAGGGGCGCGTGGCGCTTGGTCATACCGTCCGCTATCCGACCCGGTACGCGCCGACCGGCGTCTGCCTGCCTTTGACGAGCGCCGGTTCGATGCGCTCGGCATCAGGTTTGTCTACCAGCGCCTCGTACGTCGGTTCGCTGAGCACGGTCTGTCCGCCGTCGCCCCACTGCTGCAGGCGCTGCGCAAGGTTCACCGCGTCACCAACCACCGAATACTCGAGTTGCTCCTCTGAGCCGAGCAACGCGGCGGCGACATCGCCGGTGGACAGGCCGATGCCGATGTGGAATGGCGGCAGGCCCTGCACTGCCCATCGTTCGTTGACTCGGGCTTGCGCGGCGTGCATCGCAAGCGCCGCGGCCAGTGAGCGCTGTGCGTGATCCGCTTGCGGCAGCGGCGCGCCGAAGACGGCCATCACGGCGTCACCGACGAACTGCATCACGGTGCCGCCTTCGTCGAGCAACGCGTGGTTCATGGCAGCGCGATGTTCGTTCAACTGGCCGGCGAGGATCGACGGGTCCGAATTCTCGGCGATGGCGGAGTACGCGCGAATGTCGGACATGAGGACGGTGACAGTCAGTCGCTTGGTTCGGCCGGGTTCCACTCCGTGCTCGCGCATCTGGTCGGCGATGCCGCCCGGCAGCATGCGACTAGAACTCTCGCCCTGCTCCTCGCGGTCGATGATCACCTTGTGCAGCAGCCGCAACCGATCGAGCGCGCCCTGCGTGCCGGCGCTCGCCTGTTGCGCGAGCTTCAGGAAGAGGTGCTCAACGTCGTCGGCGACCGAGGTCGGAGTCGAATGCAACGACGCCGCGATCGCCTTGATGGGTTTTCCCTCGGCCACCATGCGCAGCAACCGCTCCTCGACCTCGCTGAGGCCGCCGGCATCGCTCACAGGCTTGGTGAGCGCATCGACGATCCGAGGGTCGATCATCGAGCCGCCGGTGCTCACCTCACGAACCGCGCGCGCCAGTTGATCGCCCTCTGCGACGCGGTCCTTGAGCAGGTAGGCGAGCCCTGCCGCGCCCTCACTGAGCAACGCAATCGCGTACTCGGGTTCGTCGTACTGCGACAGGATCACCACGCCGGTGCCGGGTTGCCGCTTGCGCACCATGCGCGCCGCCCGGATGCCCTCGTCGGTGAAGTCCGGTGGCATGCGGATGTCGGTGACCACGACCTGGGGGATGTGCTCCGCAGCACCCGCGAGCAGCTCGTCGTAATCTCCCGCAACGCCGACGACCTCAACGTCGCCGGAGAAGTTGAGGAGTGCGCGGACTCCTTCGCGGACGATCAGGTTGTCGTCAGCCAGTACCACGCGTATCGATCCTGCGAGGGGCATGCGCCCACTGTAGTCAGGAACGCGCGCGCCGAAATGGGGCTGCCACCACGATCCTCCGGGGGTTTCCACACCTGAGTTTGTGGCGTCCGCACCCTCGACCCGGATCGCATGGGCCGCAACGATGTGCCCATGAAAACGCACCAGCGCATCGAGTCGTCGGTCACGTCGATATCGTGGATCCCTTCAGAAGCCGTCGGCGGCCTCACCCGTGTTCCCTTCGACATGGGGCTGGCGCACTACGACAGCGCACCGCCCGACCATATCGACTCGCTCACCGCCCTGCGGGACAGCGATCGGTTCCGATTCGCCAACGAGCTCACCGCCTGGATCGAGGTCGATGAGGGGCGGATTGTCGGCCATGGCCAGGGCGGAGGCGGACACATCGGCGCGACAACCATGCGGCTCGGTGACCGTGAGATGACCTTCGCGGCCGTTCCCTTCCCGGATCGGCGGCAGGCACCCGTCGTCGGCGATGGGTGGGTGCGCTTCTCGCAGACCGCAGGCGGTCGCACCGGCGTGCCCGCACCGCGCAGGGTCAAGGCACCCCCCTTTCTTCAGCTCACCGCCCCGCTCGCCTGGACGACCCTCACGCTCACGCTCCATGCGGATGGCACATCGTCACGCGAGGTTGCTGGAGCCAGTCCCTTCCCGCGTCACTGGATCTACGACGGTGACCAGAACCTCTGCCTCAAGTCGGGGCTCGTCGATTTCAAGCGCTGGTATCAGCACGCCTTCGGCTCGCACACCCCGTGGGGCGACGAGGACTCGGCGGCGCTGATCACCGAGGTGGAGACCGCGTTGGAGCGCGACCTCTCGGAGCGCATCATGCGGGGCGGTTCCAAGCCGCGCATCCAGACCACCAAGCAGGGCTCCACCCTGGTTCGCCAGGGAGCAGAGGGGACCGAGCTCTATCTCCTGCTCGACGGAGTGCTCTGTGTCGAGGTCGACGGCGAGGCGGTGGCACAGGTTGGCCCGGGCGCGGTCCTCGGGGAGCGAGCGGTCCTCGAGGGCGGCCGCCGGACGGCAACCTTGCGCGCGGTCACGGCGTGCAAGGTCGCGGCCGCCTCGGGCGCCGAACTGGCTCCCGAGCTCCTCAGTGCGCTATCAGCTGGGCATCGTCGCGAGGAGGCGACGGCTGGCTGATCGCGGCCCGGACGCGGTCCATCGCGATCTCGGGCGAGAGGGTTGCCAGCTCGACGCGGCGTCCGCTCAACAGCCAGTCGATCTCTGCAGGCACAAGCAGTGCGCTGAGGTCCCTCGGGAGCCTGGCGGGTGCGCCTTCGATCACCTGACTGTTCGGTCCGTCGACGTCCCTCGGGCGCAGCCCGGCATCTTCGGCGTCGATCCCGGAGTTGCGAAGGTCCAGCACCAGAGCGCACCCGCGCGGCGACGCGTCATGCAGCACGATGACCCGCGAGCCGGCGGCCGTCTGGTCGGTTGAGCCCGCCGCGAGCACGCGCGCGCCCGCGACGTCCGCCCGCTCGAGATTCGCCGCCACCAATGCGGCGGTGTCCTGCATGTCACACACGATCGTCACGGCGGCGTCTGCGCCGCCGGTCGGGTTGAAGGGGGCATCGGGTGTGATCAAACCGGCCGGCGTCAGCTCACCGAATCGGCTGCGGAACTCATCGAAGGAGAGCGCGAGCAGGCGGCCCGTCAACCTCGGCTTGCGCAACCTCCCAAGGACCCCGGCCAGCACCAGCGCGACACCGAGGGTCACAAAGAGCACGAAGGCAACCTTGATCCCGATCAGGATCAACCCGACCAGGATGCAGATCACGCCGAGCCCCACCTCACCGGTGGAGACCGCGTTGGACGCAGGCGTCTCGGCGCGGGCGCAGCTGGCGTAGTACAGCTGGCGCTGGGTGTATCGCCACCCATCCCTGCCCAACGCCGCCGCGCAGTCCTCCACGAGCAGCGTGTTGACCGGAAGCGCCATCGCCGCCGAGTCTTGCACAGGTTTCGGACGGCCGCAGGCGAATTCGCACGCTCGTGACGCCGAGATATGCTGGCCGCGATGGGCACCGAGCCAGACGCGTCAGCGTCCGCCGCGGTGGAGGGGGCACCCGACTTCGCGAAGGCGCTCCTCGAATGGGAGGAGCAGCGTCTCGCGTCTGCGCGCCGGCGGGGCGAGCGGAAGGACAGCTTCACCACCGGTGGTGGCATACCCCTGGAACCTCTCTACACGCAGGCGAATCTCCGGGAACACCAGCCGCTTCGCGACGAGGGATTCCCCGGCGAGCCGCCTTTCACGCGCGGCATCCAGCCGACCATGTACCGAGGGCGGCTGTGGAGCATCCGCCAATACGCCGGGTTCGGCACCGCCGGAGATGCCAATGCGCGCTTCCGCTATCTGCTTGCGCAGGGGCAGCCCGGGCTTTCGGTCGCCTTCGACCTGCCGACGCAGATGGGGCTGGACAGCGACGACCCCCGCAGCGCCGGTGAGGTTGGACAGGTGGGAGTCGCGATCGAACTCGGTGCGTGACATGGAGGACCTGTTCGAGGGCATCCCCCTGAGCGCGGTGAGCACCTCGATGACCATCAACGCACCGGCGCCGGTGCTGGTGGCGATGTACGTGGTGGCGGCAGAACGTCAGGGCATTGACGCGGCCTCGGTCATGGGCACGGTGCAGAACGACGTGCTCAAGGAGTACGTCGCGCGCGGCACGTTCATCTACCCGCCCCGGCCCTCGCTGCGACTCGCCGCCGACCTGATCGCATGGTGCACGGTCCACGCGCCGAAGTTCAATCCGATTTCGCTCTCCGGCTATCACATTCGCGAGGCCGGGAGCACCGCGGTGCAGGAGATGGCCTTCGCCATCGCGAATGCGTGCGCCTACGTCCAGGCATCCATCGATCGCGGTGTCGGCGTCGATGACTTCGCTCCCAAGCTCTCGTGGATCTTCAACACCCACATCGACTTCTTTGAGGAGATTGCCAAGTACCGCGCCTTGCGTCGCATGTGGGCGCGGCTGATGGCGGAGCGCTTTGGCGCGCGCAGTCCCAGCTCGCTGATGTTGCGGACGCACACGCAAACCGGTGGATCGACGCTCACGGCGCAGCAGCCGGAGAACAACATCGTGCGCGCAGCCATCGAAGCACTCGCCGCCGTGCTCGGCGGTGTGCAGTCACTGGCACTGTCCTGTTACGACGAGGCGCTGAGCATCCCGACTGAGAAAGCGCAACGCATCGCGGTTCGTACGCAACAGATCATCGGGGAAGAGATCGGGGTGACCGGGACCGTCGATCCGCTCGGCGGTTCGTACTACGTGGAGTGGCTCACCGATGAGCTGGAACGACAGGCCGAGGCCCTGCTCAAGCAAGTCGACGACCTTGGCGGCGCGGTGGCCTGCATCGAGTTCGGGGTGGATGCAGCAGCTCATCCAGGACGAGGCGTATCGAACCGAGCGGGCAATCGCCAGCGGCGACAAGGTGATCGTCGGCGTCAACCGCCACACGGAGACCGAAGAGGATGGGGCGCCGCTGCTCTTCCGCCCGGACCAGCGGGTCATGGCCGAGCAGGCGAAGCGGCTTGCGGGCCACCGCGAACGTCGCGACGCCGCGTCGGTCGACGCGGCGCTCAGCGCCGTCAAGCAGGCGGCTTCCTCGAGTGACTCGTTGATGCCGCGCATCCTCGATGCGGTCCGGGTTGAAGCGACACTTGGCGAGATCTGCGGCGCGCTGCGGTCGGTGTTCGGCGAGTATCAGCCGCCGGCCACGATCTGAGCGGCTGAGTGTTCTCGGCTATTCGTCGCTGGTTCAAGAACAACCCCCGGATCGTCTTCCTGTTGGTGGTCGGGGTGACGCTCCTCGGGATCTTCCTGGCGGTGATCACCCCACTCTTCGCCACCTCGGGTCCGCCGATGGCCGTCCTCGGCGGGTCGCTTCCGGCAACGGCGACCGCCGGCAAGGGCGTCGAGATCGACGTTGCCATCGACAACATCGGGGATCCGGTGATCAATCAGGTCTGCGTCGGCGCACTGGTGCAGGGAAACCTCACGCCGAAGAATGTGATCTTCCAGAACATCGACAACGTGCCCTTCGTCGACGGCAGGGCGTGCGGTGGGCAGTTGAGCAGCCAGGAGTTGATCAGCGTCCAGGTGTTCTTCACCACCGGCGCCCCTGGACCCGTGCAGCTCGTGCTCTCACCAATGGACGGCAAGCAGGTGATCGGCGCAGCGCTCGCAGGCTCCCTGTCACTAGTGAACCGCTGACGTCTGAGGAACTGGATACAAGCCTGTCACGCGCATTCAGGGCAGGGCGCCTCCGTCTACGCTCTCCATCGAGAGGGTTATGCACAACGAGAGAGCCGCGCGACGCTGGCTGCCACTGTTCGCCACTGGGGTTCTGCTCGGTATCACCGGGTGGCAGCTGGTCGATTCAGCATTGCCGGTCCGGCTGCTCCTCGTCGAGATCGAGGTGGTGGTCGTTGCGGCAGTGATGCTCGAGATCACGATTCGGTTGCGTCATGCGTCGCGAAGTCAGCCCATCCGCAGCCGCGCTCGTGCAAGGACTGACCAGCATCGGCCTGTGCACGTTGATCCTCGGGCTCTCGACGCCACGCTTGACCCACCCGGTCCCGCTGATCGTCCTCGGGTTCGTCGCGGTGCTCTTGACGGTTGACCCTTCGGCAAAACCGGCAGCGCTCTGGGGCGTGTTGCTGGCGTCGTGCGCGGGCATCGGTGGCGTCTGGTGGTGGGGCGGGCTGTTCCACACCGACGGTTTCAAGGAACTCATCCAGGTCGACGCGCTGGTTGTGGGCGTGGTCGTTCTCGCCTATTCCAACTGGTCACTGACCGATCGTCACTATCAGGCGCAATCACGAAGGCTCCTCGCGGTCGCTGATGTGGCGCGCCGGCTTGGATTCACGACCGACTCGAAAGAGGTTGCCGCGGCCGTGCTCGGCGGCTGTCACGAGACGTACACCGACGCCTCGTGGGGGCGGGTCCTCTTGTTTGATGCGACCTCGGGTGGACTTGCGACCTTGCCGTTGATCCTCGGACCCGCGGGCGTGACGACAGCGGCGGGTCCGATCGTCAGCATGGCGCCCGGAGAAGGCATCATCGGGCGCGTGTACTCCAGCGGTGAGGGCTGCATGTTGCGCACACCGCGCGACATCAAGCAGGCATATGCGGCCATACCCGGCTCGCGACTCGACGAGCTCGAAAACCTCGGCGGCGGCCGCCGGGCACGCAGCTTCGTCGCCGCACCCCTGCGAGCTTCAGGCGGCCGCGTGATCGGCGTCCTCGTCCTCATCTCGCACGCCCGTCGCGGCAGCTGGGACTACGATGACCTCACGGTTGTGCAGGCAATCGCCGACGAGGCCGCAGTCGCCGTCGCACGTGCCGGCCTCTTCGAGGAGAAGGCTCTGCACGCGACCACCGACCCGCTGACCAAGGTCGGGAACCGCCGCGCCTTCGAGGAGCGCCTCGGCGAGATGACCGGTGCCACGGCGGTGGTCGCCATCGACGTCGACCACCTCAAGCCACTGAACGACGAATTCGGTCACGAAGCCGGCGATCAACTGCTCATCGAGGTCGCGCGCACGCTGCGCGCGCAGCTGCGAGGCAACGATCAGCTGTTGCGCATCGGCGGTGATGAGTTTGTGTCAATTATGGACTCGACTACAGAAGCCGAGGCGGTCGCGATCGCTGAGCGGATGCGCGTGTCACTCCACGGTGTCGCGCTTCCCCACGGCAAGGCGCGCATCAGCGCCGGTGTCGCTGCGGGCTCGGGCGGCGTGCATGCATTGTGGCTCGCAGCCGACGAGGCGCTGTCCCAGGCGAAGCGCGACGGACGGGACCGCGTGGTCGTGGCAAGCGATCGTTCGCTGCCGAGTCTCCTGCAGGGAGGCGGTGACGCCAGCGCAATGCTGGACGCGATCCTCAGCAAGCGACGCGTCATTCAGACGGTGTTCCAGCCGATCCTGCTGCTCGACGACCACCGGGTCATCGGCTGGGAGGCGCTGGCGCGGGTCCCCGGGCTGCGCGACCCCAACGACGGTGTTGAAGACGTGTTCGCGCTTGCGCACCGCCGCGGCGTCACCAAGGAGATCGACTGGATCTGCCGGCGCATCGCGATGGCGGCTGCGTCGGGGCTGCCCGAGACGGACCCCCTGTTCCTCAATGTTTCGGCGGCGATGTTGCTCGATCCGCTGCACCCCGTTGATCACATGATGCTGCTCGCGCAATGGGCGGAACGCGATCCCGAGACGATGGTCCTGGAGATCACCGAGCGCGAGTTGATCGCCGATCAGCACCGTCTCCGCCTGGTGCTGGCGAGCTATCGCGAGCACGGCTTCAAGTTCGCGCTCGACGACATCGGCGAAGGGCACTCAACGCTTGAGCTGCTGGCAGCCGCAGTGCCCGAATTCGTGAAGGTCGCCAAGAGCATCACCCAGGGTTGCGTCGAGCGCGGGCCACGCGCGGTCATCGAGGCAACCGTCGCCTACGCGCGAAGCTCAGGCTCAACCGTGATCGCCGAAGGCATCGAGGACGAGGAAACCGCCGACCGGCTCGCGGCGCTCGGCGTCACCGCGGGTCAGGGCTACTGGCTCGGACGCCCGCAGGAGATGCGCCGCAGCGCCGAGGCGCGCGGAGAGGCCACCGCGTAGGTCAGGCCGGCGCCGTCACGCCGGCAAGTTCCCAGGTGGAGCCGGCCGGAGTGTCATGCACCTCGATGCCGCCATCGATGAGCACGTCGCGTAACTTGTCTGCGAGCGCGTACTCGCCCGCGGCGCGCATCTCGACGCGCAGCGCGAGCATGCGGTCGACCACCGGCGCGATCAGGTCTCTCGGATCGGCGGCGCCGTTTCGCGCCAGGTCACCGAGACGTACCACGTAGCGCCGGAGCGTTTCACGCGCACGGTCCTGCTCATCGGAAGCGAGCGTGTCCGCCTCCCAGTCGTGCATCTGCGAGTTGATGGCGAGGACTGCGCCGACCGCTCCGTCGACATCGCGTGCTGCGAGCGCCGTGTCGGCCGCGTCCGACTGGCGCGTGACCTCCTCGAGAAAGGGCGACACAACCGCGCCGGGGAGTGCGGTGCCGTCGATCGCCCCTGTGGCAACCGACGGCGGGGCTTCGCTCGCCGCCGCACTGCCGAGTCCTCCGCTGAGCTCCGCAACCGTCAGGCTGCTGCCGTTTTCAAAACGCTGCGAGATTCCCCTGTGGCGCCACGTGACTCCGCCGCGACCACGGATCGAGATCGTCGCAGCGTCGATATCGAAGATGGCTGCCGTGTGCTCGTCGACGCCGAGAATGTCGACGCCATCCGGCAATTGTTCCTCGAGGATGCGCAACCGGCGCTCCCCCATGTAGCAATAGCGGGTGTCGTGCGTGCCGCCCTCGGCATTGTTGTAGTGGGGCACGACGGCGGCACGCAGCCCGGTCGCGCTCAGCAGGTCGAGGCCCGCGAGCCAGCGTGGCTCCTCGCCGACCTTGTACACCTCGTACACGGGGAGTGAGCAGACGCCCAATCCGACCGCTGCCGCGCTGGCCAGGGTGACGCACCCGCCGTCGCGCAACTTGGCAGCCAGCAAGTCTGGGACCGCTGTACCGAGCCATTGCCGGAGTGCATAGCTCGGGCTTCCCGGTCCCGCGAACACGTAGCGCGCGTCGGCGATTCGCGCCAGCATGGTCTCGTACTCGAGAGGGCTTGCCTGCTCACGGTTCCGGAAGGACGCCACCGTGATCGGGAAGCCGACCCGATCCCGGAAGTAGGCGACCGTCTTCTCGCTGATATCGCCCGCGTTCTCCTGAAAGCCGAAGGGCGTGTCGAGCAGGACGGCCGGCACCGGGCGTGGGCCGAGGCGTGAGAGCAGGTCCGCATGCACCGACACCATCGTCGGCGTGGTCTCGCCCGACCCCATGATGCAGAGCAGGCGAGGAAGTCGCGCGTCGCCACCGGTGGAAGTCACGTCTCGATCCTACGGTGTCGTCCCCCGTGACACCATGGCCGGCGGAGGTGGTGCCTGCGATGGACATGGCGGTGCTGAAGACCGAGCTCGGCGATGCTGCGCGGCGGCTGGGGTTCGCGGCGGTTGGCATCGCTTCGGTGCAGCCCTTTGCGGAGGCTCGAGATCGAGCCCTTGCGGCGGTCGACGCAGGCCGCATGGACGGGATGCCCTGGTACACCCGTGAGCGGGTGATCGCCTCGGCGGATATCGGCGGTCGCTATCCCTGGGCGCAGTCGCTGATCGCGCTCGCCTGGCCCTACCGGCCGGCGCGGCCTCGCGAGCAGGACGGTGGCGGCACCATCCGGGGTCGCTGCTCCGCCTACGCCTGCACGACCGACGGCGACCGCCCCGCGGACTATCACGACCTCCTGGCGCGAGGCTGCGACGCGCTCGTCGACTGGCTCCGCCTCCGCGATCCGGGGTTGCGGGCGAAGCGCTTCGTGGATCACGGCTGGGCACTCGACCGGGCCATCGCGGAGCGGGCCGGGCTCGGGTTCGCGGGGAAGCACGCGTCGATCATCACCACCGTCGCGGGATCCTACGTGCTGCTCGCGAGCATTGCGGTGTCCATCCCGCTGCCTGTGGACCAGCCGTCGCGCCGCGGATGCGGCAGCTGCAGCGCATGTCTGCCGTCCTGCCCCACCGGCGCGATCGTGAGCCCGGGTGTGATCGATGCGCGTCGGTGCATCTCGTACCTGACGATCGAGCATCGCGGCGCGATCCCGATGGAGTTGCGGCCGCTGATGGGGACCTGGGCGTTCGGCTGCGATCTCTGCCAGGAGGCCTGCCCGATCAATCACCGGCTCGCTCCCGAGCCGCTCGACGACGGGCCGGCGAGCACCGAGCTCGGGCCGGTGCCGCATCCCGACCTGATCGAGTGCCTGGAGCTCAGCGAGGAAGCCTTCCGGGCGCGATTCCAGGGCACCGCTGTGTGGCGGACCGGTCGTGCGGGCCTCGCGCGCAACTGCGCGATCGCGCTTGGCAACGCAGGCGATCGCGCGGCGCTGCCGGCGCTCGAGCGCAGCGCGACCAGCGACAGTGACCCGGTGGTTCGTGAAGCTGCTCGCTGGGGAATGGCGCAACTCATCGGTTGAGCCCGCGCGTGCCCTCACGCCAGGGGCTAGCGGAAGAGCAGTACCGCCGCACCGGCACCGATGATCAGCGGCGCACCGAAATACGCCGCGAGCATCGAGACGGACTCCGCTTCGCGTGGCAACCACGACGGCGGCAGCGCCCGATTGATCGGGACACGCGCGCCGCGCAGTCTCGTGTTGCCGTCGAAGATCGTGAATCCGGCGACAAACGCAAGTGCCGCGAGCAACGCGGCCTCGGCGAGCAGTGCTGCCGCGCCGGTGGCGCCGATGCTGTGCAACCAGGCGCTCGCGACGAAGGTCAGCAGCCCGAGCCCCGCGCCGCAGCAGGCGGCCACAAAGGAGGTCGGGAACGAGGTGCGGGGCAGGCTGGGGAGTCGCATGGCCTTCGATCGCAGCGTAGCACTCAGGCTCCTGTGGCGACAGTTCACACAGCGGGGACTCGGTTGTGACGAAACCGTTACGGCGAGCGGCAACGCTTGACGCGCGCGATCTACTGTGCCTACGCTGCCGTGGTCGCCTCCGGGCGGCCGGTTCCCATCTCTCTCCAACGTCCCACTACACGAGGAACCCATGCCGACAAGGTCTCGTCTTGCCGCTGCCGCGCTCGGCGCCACCGCCGTGGCCACCATCCCATCCGCGGTCTTTGCGACCTCCTACGTGGTGCGACCTGGAGATACCGCATCCGACATCGCGGTGCGGCACGGCACCTCGGTCGCGGCGCTCCTGGATGTCAACCGCCTCTCCACCCCTGAGCTCATCCGCGTCGGCCAGATGCTGCAGATCCCCGACGTCTCCCTGAGCTTGCCCGCGTATGCACGCGGCGCGCGCGACTCCGAAACGCACCGGGTGGGCCGCGGCGAAGGCGTCTTCGAGGTTGCGCGTCGCTTCGGCGTCGATCCCACAGCGCTGGCGCGCACCAACGGAATCGGCGTCAACGCTCCCATCGCAGAGGGCGACCAACTGGTCGTGCCGGGGCGGCTGGGGAGGATGAACGCGCTGGTGAGCTTCGTGGCCACCGATGTCGGGGTCGATGGGCGCCTCCTGCGCGCGGTGGGCTGGGCCAAGTCGCAGTGGTCTCAGGATCGGGTCTCGGCGACCGGGGCTGTCGGCGTGATGCAGATCGAGCCGTTCACCGGCGAGTGGGTCTCGCGGCACATCGCGGGCACCCATCTCGACATCTGGCGCGCCCAGGACAACGTCGTCGCGGGGGCAATGCTGCTTCGGCATCTCATGTCGAAGCACGAGGCCGACATCGCGAAGACCCTCGCCGGGTACTACCAGGGGGACGCGAGCGTCGCAAGCCACGGCGTGTACGACGACACGCGGCGCTATCAACGAGAAGTGCAGGCCCTGATCGATCAGGACGTCTGAGCAACCGGGGCGGGCCATCCGCCCACCCGGATCGCCAGCCCGTCGCGGTCGATGAGCCGCGCGGGGAGGCCCATCGCCTCCAGCCACGAGGCGGCACTCGTGCCCCGAACGATCGCCGCCGTCGCGGCGATGTTGGCATCGACGCAACTCCCGGCGACGACGCTGACGGTGCGCCACGGTCCGCGGGCAGGCAGTCCTGTCGCGGGGTCGATGATGTGGTGGAGTTCGACGCCGCCACGGCGCCAGCGCCGGACCGTGGTGCTCGAGGTCGCGACCCCGCCGGTGCGGATGGCGATGGTCTCGCCATCAGGGGTGATGGATGCGCGGCTGTCCTCGGCCATCTGGATATGCCATCCCTCCGGCGGAGCCTCACCTGCCACGGCCACGTCGCCGCCGAGGCTGACCAGCACAGCTCCACCGGTTGCCGCGAGTGCGGCAGCTGCGCCGTCGTCCGCTGCGAGGGCCTTTGCCGTGGCGCCAAGGTCGATCTCGACACCTGCGGGTAGCTCCAGGCGGCGGGTTGCGGGCATCAGGCGGACGGTTCGCCAGCCGGGCACGGGCCGCACGGTGAGCGTGATGGCGCCGCCGTCGGCTGGCAGCGTGTCGAAGTCGACGTCGTAGCCGCTGGAGCGCACGGCGACGCCCACAGTCGGATCCACGGCTCCATCGGTGAGCTCAGCCGCGCGCAGTGCGGTGCTCAGCGCACGCGCCAGCACCGGAGAGACAACGCCCGCGTAGGGCCGCGCACCGGACTGTAGGCGGGAGAGTTCGCTGTCGTCGCGAAAGCGGCTGCACGCCGCATCGATTGCGGCAACGACTGCTTCGACAGCCCGCACCGCGGCATCCAGATGCTCGGGATTCGCGACCACAACCTGCATCGAAGTGCCGAAGGCGGTTCCTCGATGTGTGGCGCCGGTCATGATGCGCCGCTGACGCTACTCGCCGAGGACGAGCTTCCGGCGCTGGCCGACCCGGTGGAGAGTGATGACGAACTGCTCGAGGTTGGGGACGGTGTGGCCGATGACGACGAGCTGCTCGAGCTTGGGGACGGTGTGGCCGATGCCGATGCCGATGTCACGGTCGAGGTCGACGCAGCGGTGACCGCTGACGTTCCCGGGTGTGTCAGTGCGGCAAGTCCCGCGAGCGCGGCGACCGCGGCGGTGCTCGTGGCTGCAAGCGATCGGGTGAGCCGGCGACGCAGACGCAGGGCGCGATCACGTTCGGCAATCGTGATGCGTCGTTTCGGAGCAGCCATCACCACGACTTCCGCGGCTGCACCGCGTGCGCTTGCGTCCAGGGTTCCAGCGGCGATGGTCCGCGCAGCATCCTGACCACGCCGCGCACATCGGTGAGCACGGTCGCAGGGATATTGACCCGCGAGTTGGGGGTCCTCAGTCCATTCGACAGGGATCTCCTGGATGCGAAGGCCTGCTCGCTCACCGAGCACGAGCAACTCGGTGTCGAAGAACCAACCGTCGTCACGCACCAGCGGGACCAGATCGCGCGCAACCTGGGTTCGTATTGCCTTGAATCCACATTGAGCATCGCGAAAACGCACATGCAACGCAGAACGCAGGAGGAGGTTGTAGCCACGCGACAGCAGCTCCCGACGCCGGCTACGAGTTACGCGCGCGCCGTGCATGAGCCTGCTGCCGATGGCGATGTCGGCATGCCCGGACAGGATCGGCATGATCAAGGGCATGAGCGCGTCGATTCGCGTCGAGAGGTCCACGTCCATGTAGGCAACGACCTGCGCGTCGCTCGCCATCCACGCGGCACGCAGGGCCCGACCTCGGCCCTTGGCGTCGAGATGCATGTAGCGCACGCCGTTGATGGTATTCGCGAGATGGCGGCCGATCACGCCGGTGGAGTTGGTGCTGGCGTTGTCGACGATGGTGATTCGTGTCGAGAACCCGGCCGCCGAGTCCAGGTGCGCGTGCAGCATCCGAACGCTGCGCTCCAGGTCGCGCTCCTCGTTGTAGACGGGGATCGCGATCTCGACCATCGGTCGGGTCATGTCGTTCATGAGACCCAGCATCGCCGTCACGCCTTGACGGCAGCCACAGGAATCCTGGGAGGTTGCTGTGAGTGGACGATCACGATGTCTGGTCCAACTCACAGGAACCTCGGAGGTGTCGCAGAGCCGGGGCCACTGAGAGTTGCGGCAGAAGGAGCCGTGATGCCCAACAGCCAACACCAGCGCCCCGGCAAGCGCGCTGTTCCACGCCCGCACAGCGTCCTCGGGTGGCTGCTGACCGGTGTGGCGGGCGTGGTAGCTGTCGGAGCGGCAGGCGTGCTGTTCATCTATTTCGTCCTCTTCAGCCATTCGGCGCCCGCTCCGCTTGCGCTGGCATCACCATCCGCGGTGGGCGCATCGCCGGCATTGACCTCCACCGCGATTCCGGGCACCTGGACGGTGGCGACGCACTCGGTCGCCGGATATCGCGTGCGCGAGCAGCTTGCGTTCCTGCAATCGCCGAGCGATGCGGTCGGGCGAACCT
Source organism: Candidatus Dormiibacterota bacterium (assembly GCA_963748505.1). Taxonomy (GTDB): domain Bacteria; phylum Chloroflexota; class Dormibacteria; order Aeolococcales; family Aeolococcaceae; genus Palsa-851. The sequence continues at coordinate 300,082 of CAVVJH010000004.1, read as the reverse complement.
CACAGATCACCGGGAGTGCCACGATCACCGGCTCCGCAACTGCTTTGACGGTGAGTGCGGCATCGTTCAGCGTCAACGTGCAGTCACTCACCAGCGATCAGCAGATGCGCGACAGCCACCTCCAAACGCTTGGGCTCGAGAGTGCGCAATTTCCGAAGGCAACATTCCTGCTGTCCTCCCCGCTGTCACTGCCGGCGAACGCCACCTCCGGCGCGGAGATTCATGCGTCGCTGACCGGCGCGCTGTCGATCCACGGCACCACCAGGACGGTGACCATTCCGGTCACAGCGCGCCTCTCCGGTGCGGAGATCGAGATCGTCGGCTCCATCAGCTTTCCGTGGGGGGAGTTCGGGATGCAGGTGCCCAACGTCGCCGGCTTCGTCAGCGTCAACAGCACGGCCACCATGGAGTTCGACCTCTTCCTGCGGCACGGCTGACGCTCAGCGCCGTGCGGCGAGCACCTGCAGGCGCAGCGCGAGCGTGGGACATCCGGAGACAGCGCGGCGTGCATGCTGGAGCACGTGCGGTGGCACAGCACCGGGGTTGATGATCGGGTAACCCCACTCATCGAGCTCGATCATCTCCGGCACCAGGTCAGCGCACACACCGTGGCCGTCGCACTTGATGCGGTCGATGCCGATTTCGAAGCGATCACTCACGACGCCATCGCCTCGGCCGCGGTCGCGGTGCAGCGGCGCTCGTGGACGTGTCGAGAAAACTCATCCGCAAACACGCGCAGCGCTGATTGCAGGAGCCCTGCGGCGCCGTCAGGATGATGGCAGGCCCCACGTCCGGGGAGCAATCCGGACCACCGCTGGATGTGCTCGAGGTCGCCGTCGGCGGCGGTCAGACCGGCGATGCGACCGGCGGCCGCGGCAATGGCGCGCAGGCCGAAGGTGCACGGGCCACACTGGCGGGCACTTTCGTGCGCGAGATACGCGAGGATGCGCGTCGTCTCGACGACGCCACAACGAGACGCGGGCAACACCGCGATCACGCCGCAGCCAAGCGAATATCCGCGCGCTCGCAGCTGCTCCAGAGTTCGATGGGTAGTCCCCACGCCGCCGACGGCTCCACCCAGCCACCGAAGTATCCGCCGAGCAGCACCGCGCCGGTCGAGGCCGTCAAACCACCGGCGGCGTTGACGGCCTCAACGATGGTGGCGCCCTGCCGCATCTCGATCAGCACGGTCTGCGGAACCGCGCCACCCACCGTGACCAGCGTGGTTCCCGAAGCACCGCCGGTGCCAAGCGATCGATACCACGCGTCGCCGTAGCGTGCGATGAGCGCGACGTGCGCCAGGGTTTCGACGTTCTGTACCAGGGTGGGACGGCCGTCGATACCGCGTTCGAAGGGTCGCGGTGGCAGTGACGTCGGCAGGGCGATCCCGTCGTTCACGAAATGCACCGCTGCAGTCTCCTCGCCCGACACGTAGCGCACCGGTGCGCTGATGATGCGCAGCCGTTCGCGCTCGTGGGTGGACCGCTCCGCCACGGCGCGGTGCATGGAGCGGATGGCGTCGGTGTGCTCCGCGCCAACGTAGAGCACCACATCGCGGGCGCCGACGGCGCCGGCGGCCAGCAACGCGCCGTCGATAACAAGGTGGGGCCGGCGCTCCATGAGGACCCGATCCTTGTGACTGAGCGGTTCACCTTCGCCACCGTTGGCGAGCACGACAGGCGTTCCTGCCTGCTGCGACGCGACCGCACGCCATTTCACGGACACGGGAAATCCTGCGCCACCCCTACCGCGCAGGGTGCTGCGCTCGATGGCGGCGACCAGGTTCGGCGACTCTGGTGGAATCGGCCCGAGACGACGCTCATGCGCGGCGCGACCTTCCATGCCCTCGGCGGCGGCGGGTCCGGCGAGCAGCGCCATGGTCATCGCCCGGTGCCGAATGACGCGCGTTCCGCGGCCACGCGCCGCTCGTCCGCAAGCGGGTCAGGCGGCGCGACCGCGACGCGCCAGATGAGTGCCGCGGCGACGGCAACCACGCAGACGATGTCGAGGGCGATCATCCAGAGCGACGTGCTGTCGGTGCCGGTACCGATCCCGTGCAGCACAGCGATCGGCCAGCTTGCATAGGCGAGCCAGTGAATGCCGCGCCAGGTACGAGCGCCGATGTGGCGCCGCAGCAAGCTGGTCGCGATGATCGCGAGCAGCAACTCGACGGCGATGGTGCCGAGCCCGAGCCAGAAGGTTCGATACGAGGAGCCGAACGGAACCACCGCGGCCACGAGCCCGAGATGCGTGAACGGGTCCACGACCGCTGTGATGATGTGCAGGAGCAGGAAGACCAGCGTCATGAGTGCGAGGTCTCCGTGCACGGCAGCGCTGAGAAAGCGGGGCCACCCACGAGTCTCGAAACGCAGCCGGGCGAGGAGCCCGAGGACGACAACGCCGCTGAGCAGGACGAGACTTACGGCGCCCGCTCCGCGCGTGGTGTACCAGAGCAGCTGATCGTTCATCGCGTCACGCCGGAAGTTCGATGCGGAACGTCGCACCGCCGCCGGGTGTCTCGGTGACGCTGATCCTTCCCCCGTGCGCGTTGACGACCGCCGAAGCGATGCTCAAGCCCAACCCGCTGCCACCCTGATCACGGCTGCGCTGCGGATCGGCGCGGTGGAAGCGCTCGAAGATCCTCTCGCGTTGTGCCTCCGGCACTCCGGGGCCGTGGTCGATGATGTCAATCTCCGCATGGCCGTTCTCCGGCTGCAGGGTGACTTCGACGGGGCTGCCCGCGGGCGTGTGGACCAGCGCGTTGCGCACGAGGTTGGCCACGGCCTGGCGCAGGCGCAGGTCGTCACCCGTGATCAGCACCGGCGCAGCGACACGAGCGCTTACCGAACGCCCTGGGTCGGCTGCACGAGCGTCGCTGACCGCATCGTTGATCATCTCGGTCAGATCGACCGGCGCTCGATCCAGGGGCCGCCCCTGATCGAGTCGCGCGAGCAGCAGCAGGTCATCGACGAGCACGCCCATCCGCCGGGTCTCGTCCTCGATGCGGCGCACCGCAAGCACGACGTCGTCACGCGACATGTCGGGATTGCGTTGCAGCAGCTCCGCGTATCCACGCATCGATGTGAGTGGCGTGCGCAGCTCGTGGGATGCGTCCGAAACGAAGTGGCGCAGCCGCTGCTCGGTGACATCGCGCTCCGCGAAGGCGCGCTCGATCTGTCCGAGCATGTTGTTCAGCGCAAGGCCAAGGCGGCCGACCTCGGTACGCTCGTTGGACGGCGTGACGCGGCTCCCGAGACCGCTCGCGGCGATCGACCGCGCGGTGGCGCCCATGCGCTCGAGCGGTCGCATCCCACGGCGTACCAGCAGCCACGTGGCCACCAGGACGATGATGGTGATGCCGCCACTGATGGCGATTTCGAACAGCAGCAGCGTGCGCAACGTGCTGTTCGTGCCGTCGAGCGGGATGGCGGTAAGCATCACGGCACCGCCGGTGAGCTGCACCACATCCACCCGGTAGGAGTGGTAGACGCCGGTTCCGGCGACGGTCAGCATCTTCCCGGGTTGATCCATGACCCGTTCCGGGAGGATCGGGCCCGACGACGAGGGATACACGGTCGACGGGGACACCTCTCCCGCCTCACCGACCACGGTCCCCGAGCTGGTGAGGATCTCCCCCCACGTGCCTGCGGGGAACAGGTATTCGGAATTGAATCCGCCGCCGCCGTTGTCAGGCGGACCGAACGGGTTTCCTGCGTGCTGGACCACGTTCAGCACGCCCTGTTGAATGTCGACCAGCTGCTGGTCCACACCTTGCAACAGTGACGACTGCAGCGCCGCATAGGTGCCGACATCCGCGGCCGCCAGGCCGAGGATGAAGAGCGGCGCCAGCGCGAGCACGAGTTGGAGCCGGAGCGACATCTACCTTCCTGCCTTCACTGCCGGCCGGCCGTCAGGCCTCTGCCGGCGCTGTGCGCGGAATGCGAATGACGTACCCGACACCACGGACGGTGTGTATCAAGGGCGGATCGACCTGGTCGACCTTGCGGCGGAGATAGCTGATGTAGGTCTCGAGCACACTGGCATCGCCGCCGAAGTCGTAGTCCCAGACGTGGTCCAGGATCTGCGTGCGCGACAGCACCCTGCCGGCGTTCAACATCAGATAGCGCAGCAACCGGAATTCGGTGCGCGTCAGCTCCACCGCCTTGCCGTTGCGAAAGACCTCGTGTGTCTCGTCGTCGAGCTCGAGGTCGTGCAGCATGAGCTTTCCGCTCGCAGCCCCCGCATCCGGATGGTGGCGGCGGAGGACGACCCGGATCCTCGCGACCAGCTCCTCGATGCTGAAAGGCTTGGTGACGTAGTCGTCGCCACCGATCGTGAGCCCGTGCACCTTCTCCTCGGTGGCATCGCGGGCGGTGAGAAAGATCACCGGCACCTTCACGCCGTCGGTGATGAGGCGCTGTACCACCGTGAAGCCGTCTTCGTCGGGGAGCCCGACGTCGAGGATCATCAGCGCGGGACGGAAATCCATGACCGCGTGGCGGGCTTCTTTCGCTGTGCCGGCCGTCTGCACCGAGAAGCCCTCGTACTTCAGGGCCATCGCCACGAGATCGGTGATGGCGCGCTCGTCGTCCACGACAAGGATCCGGCTCTGTTCCCCGTTGCTCACCGTGCTCACGCCGATATCTTCGCGCCGGAGTCTGGGAAAACGCTCAGAGGTTGCTGGACCACGCCTCAGCGTTGCGTGGCGCCCGGCTTCCCCGCAGGACCTCGCCGAGCGGCAGCGATAGGCAGCGTACCCCGCCGCCCGCCTTGAGGAACTCCCCCATCGGCAGAGGAATCGTCGTGAATCCGGCCGCCCGAAGCGGGGCGTCAAGGTGCGAGATCGTCAGCGATGAGACCACATGATCGCCGAGCGGCATGGCGTTGCAGGCAAAACCCGCGGCCACCTCGACCGGGACTTCAATGAGGTTCGGAACGAGCTGCCGGATCGATGCCGCCGATGCCGGCGAAAAGGCGTCGAGCGCGGCGATGACGGTCGTGGCGTCCAGGGGGCAGAAGCACGTGTCCAGGTGATAGAAGCGCGGATCGATCAATTCCAGCGAGACGACCTCAACCTCGAGGATCCGCGCCACCGGGTGATGGGATGCGCGGTCAGTCCGGAACCCATACCCGCAGAAGAGGCGATCGCCGACGAACAGGGCGTCGCCGGCGCCCTCGAAGGAGAGTGAGCGGGGCAGTTCGTGGACCTCGACGCCGAGGCGCTCGAGTTCGCGGCGCCAGTGCGCCTCCTCACCGCGCCGCTCCTGGTGCTGAAAGTTGCTCAGCACCGCTCGGTCATCCCAGAGGACGGCCGCGTTGGCGGTGAACACCATGTCGGGCAGGCCGGCGACCGGGGTCGCAAGCTCGATCCGAACCCCGAGATCGATGTAGGTGCGGTGCAGCGCTTCCCACTGCGCTTCGGCACGGGCGTGATCGACCGCCACCGCCACGTGCATCCAGGGGTTGATCTCGTACTCGATGCCGAAGTGATCCGGGCGGCACATGAGCACCGAAACGGTCACCCGTGCCCTCGCGGTTGCGTCGCGGCGTCGCCGAGCGGGAGCGGGATCAGCAGGGTCGGCGCAAACCGGGAACCGGCTTCGACTTCCATCGGCGCCGATACGGACGGCCGCTGCACGCACCAGCGCGGATCGACGTCGTCGCGAACCGCGAGCAGCGACGGGTGCAGGAGGGCGCCGCCGGGGCTGCGGCCGCGATGGCGAACCGTGGCGGTCAACGCCGGCCTGAGCCAGGTGGCGCCGACCGGCTGCACGCCTTCGAGCGCCGGGACACCCGAGACGAGCGCCGCAGCCTGTTGCGAGAGCCAGCGCGCGACGAGCGGATCCGACGGCCCGTCCACCTGACCGGCGAACGTCAGCCGGCCGGCGACGTGCTCCCCGAGGATGAGGCGAGGGCCGCGAAGACGCCGCTCGACGATGCCGGCGACGACGCAGGTCGTCTGATTGGCCAGCGGAATACGAAGGCGATCCCGAGATGCCACCCCGGGGCGGTACGGGGCCGCGCCGCGGCGGGCCAGCAAACCGACCAGGCCTCGTCCCGAGGCCGCGGCGGCGAGCGCGGTTCCCCGCCCCCGGACGTGATCCGGCACCTGGAGTACGTCGCTGTGGCCGGCGAGCCCGCTGAGCGCGTCGAGCCGGCGGTCGAGCGACCAGCGAAAGGTCTGCCGGCCGTCGAGATGGAGGACGTCAAAGGCGAGGTAGACGGCCGGAAGCTCGGCGGCCGCCACGGGTCCGGCAGCGAGCCGGCGACCGAGTTCGGCGAGATCCGGACGTCCCTGGGCGTCGAGCACCGCGATGACCCCGTCGAGCACGGCGGCATGGCCTTCCGGGATCGCGACCGATGCCGCAATGTCGGGGAACCGACGGGCGAGATCCGGAAGCATCTCGCCCTGGATGCGCACCGCGCCGGACGGATCGATGAAGAGCAGCGCCCGAACGCCATCCCAGTCGACGCTGAACAACCACGCGGCGTCGTCGAACGGCTCCGCGCAGGGCACTGACGCCTCGATCGGGATGTGCCCGGGGAGGATGGGGCGCGTCGGCGTCCTGAAGAGGAGGGGTTCGTCGAGCGCAGCGGCTACCGCCTCTGCGGAGGCGCGGGGACGTAGGAGGCCCGGCGCCGGCGGGCCGGTTCCTGGGTTTCTGCCTCATCTGCCGAGGCGTCCGATTCTTCGCGGCGCGATTTGGCCGCCTCCACCGAGGCTTTCAGAGCCGCCATCAGATCGGTGACCTTCCCGGGCTCGGGGGTCTCGACGCGTTCGATCGGGCGGTTGTTCAGCTTCGACTCCACGACCTCGAGCAGTGCTTCGCGGTAGGCGTCGTGATGCCGGGCCGGGTCGAAGTGCGCGCTCAGATTGTCGATGAGCAACACCGCCATGTCGAGTTCGCGCTTCTGGACCTCGATGGATTCGTCAGGGATGGCGAGTTCGCCGGTGGACCGGATCTCATCCGGCCAGTGCAGCGTGTTGAGGATCAGGCCGTTCTCGTGCAGCGCGAGCCGGCACAGATGCTCACGGTCGCGCAGCGCGATCTTCCCGATGGCGACCTTGCCGGTCTGCTCGAGCGCCTGGCGGAGGAGCGCATACGGCTTGGCGCCGACTGCCTCAGGCTCCAGGTAATACGCACTCTTCAGGTAGACGCCGGCTTCGATCTCCGAGTCCGGGCAGAACTCGACGATGTCGATCGTGTGCGTGGTGGTCAGCGGTATTTGGTCGAGGTCCGAGTTGGTGATGATCACGTACTCGTCCTTGCCCACCTCGTAACCGCGGAGCGCGTCGCTCCAGCCGATTTCGCGGTCCTCCTCGGGGCACCAGCGCTTGTTGCGGACGGGTGTCTGGTCATTCGGGCAGAGCAGCCGGAACGACACGCTCTTCGACTTGGTCGCGAGGTACAGCCGAACAGGGATTGCCACCATGCCGAAGCTGATGGCGCCCCGCCACATGGATCTGGGCATAGCCGTTCGAGTATAGATGCGGGGGATCGTCCTGGATGCGCTCAATTGCGACGTCGCGCTGCCGGTCAGATCTCAGGCGACGGCGAGCAGCCGGTCGTACGCTTCCTTGAGCTCCGGGTAACGCAGGAAGATGATGTGGGCGTACTCCTGCGTGAGTGGAACCGGTTTGCGTCGGAGGACGAGGCCGACCTCCTCGGGCCGGTGGTTGGCCTTGCGCCAGTTGCACTTTCGACACGCGATCACGACGTTGTCCCAGCGGTCCGAGGCGCCGCCCCGCGACACCGGAATCACATGGTCGACCGTGAGCTCGGCGGCGGTGCCGAGACGCCCGCAGTACTGGCACGTATGGTCGTCGCGCAGGAGCAGATTCCGGCGATTGGGGCGGAGCAACCGTCGCGGCACATGAATGGTTCGCAGCAGGCGAACGATCACCACACCTTCGGGGAGGCGCCGCCCTGCAAGCGCTTGGGCAGCAGCATGTTCGGCGCGCTCGTCAACGAATGCGACCCGCTCCTTGGTCAGGAGGACAACCAGTCGCCGGTGACTGATCACGTTGAGCGGCTGCAGCGAGGCGTTGAGCAGCAGCACTGCCATGTCCGAATTCTATTGGGAAGCAGCCCGCCACGCGGGTCACGCATCCCCCGGGAGGTCCTGGTCCGCGTCGAGCACCGGTGCGAAGAGGTCGCCGACCGCGGCGACGCGCTCGGCAATGGTCTCGATGTTCCAGCGATCGGGCCGAAGGTCCGGGTCCCCCAGCTCGTCCCAGGTGATCGGCGCCGAGACCGGGGCCCCCGGCGCGGGCCGCAGCGAGTAGGGCGCGGCGAGGGTCTTGTTGATGATGTTCTGCGTGTAGTCGATCCGGATCCGACCCGTCCGCCTGGCCACCGCCCATTCCCAGCTGACCCGTCCCGGGGCCGCCTGGTCGATGGCACGACCGACCTCCTCGACCCAGTGGCGGACCGCCGAGTAGTCGGGCCCGCGGCGAATCGGCACGTAGATCTGCAGTCCGGTCTGCCCGCTGGTCTTGGCGACCCCGTGCATGCCGTAGTGATCGAGCGCTGCTTTGACGAGGCGAGCGATGTCCACCACGTCCTGGAAGGTCGCCGGCTCGAAGGGATCGAGGTCGAAGACGGCCCAGTCTGGGTCGTTGGGGGCGTCAATTCTCGAATGCCAGGGATGCAGGTCAATGACACCCGCGTTGGCGACCCAGGCAAGCGTCGCCACCTCGTTGACCACGATGTACGTCTTGGTCTTCTCACCGTGATAGGTCCAGGCGTCGATCCATGCCGGCGCGTGTGATGGTTTGTCCTTACGCCAGAAGGACTTTCCGTCGATGCCGTCGGGGAAGACCTGCATCGACAAGGGTCTGTCGCGAAGGTACGGCAGCATGTAGGGAGCCATGCGCACGTAGTAGGCGATCATGTCGCGCTTGGTGATCCCGTCGGCGGGCCAGAGCACCTTGTCCAGGTTGGTGAGGGGGAGCCTCCTGCCCGCGATCTCCCAGCGCGCGTTGCCGTGCAATGTTTTGAGCACCTCGAGCGCCTCGCTGTGATCGGGGTCCGGCTGTTGCGCGGGCACCGCGGTCGGGGCAGACGCAACGGTGGTCGACGCCGTCGACGCCGGAGGCCGCTGTGTGCGCTGAAGTCGAGGGCTGCTGGTGCGCCTGCTCGATACCACGCTCGGGGTCGGCGTCGGGCCCTCCTGGTCCGACGTGTGTTCAGCGACGGCCGCGGCGCGAGCCGAATCGATGATGGTTTCGCGGGTACAGTCCTCGACGCCCTGATCCGGTCGCATCGTCCGGAAGGCTGGATGCCTGAGGATCCCTTCGCGGGTCCATTCTGTGAACTGGACTTCGCAGACGAGTTGGGGTTGCACCCAGGTGGCCGGCTCCGATGTCTTCGGGGTTGGTTCCAAGGGGCAGTGGTCGATCTCGAGCGGTCCGAGCTGCGCTTTCAGGTCACGCAGCATTGCGTTGTTGAAGCCGGTGCCCACCTGGCCGCAGTGGACGAGACGCCCGTTGTCAAGCACGGCAAGGATGAGCGCACCCAGTTGATTGGTCCGGCGTCCACGTCCGGCGGTATAGCCGGCGATCACGCAGGACTGGCTGCGCCAGGATTTGATCTTCACCCACTCCTGGCTGCGGACACCTGGACGATAGAGGGAATCCGCTCGCTTTCCCACGATGCCCTCGACGCCGGAGCGGCGCGCCACCTCGAACAGCGAGATGCCATCGCGCTCGACGTGAGACGCAAACAGGATGTGCGGGGAGTTAACAAGGGTTTCGCGCAGCGTCTTCTTGCGAATGCGCAGCTCGGTGGTCTGCAGGTCGCGTCCCTCGAGCTGGAGCAGATCAAAGGCAACGAAGGTCACCGGGTGTTCGGCCGCAACACGCCGGATGTCGCTGTCACGCACGACGTTGATCCGTTGTTGCAGGCGCTCGAATGAGGGACGGCCTTCGGCGTCGAGCACGACCAGCTCGCCGTCGACGATCGCTTGCCGGGCATGGATACCGGCGCGCATCGCCTGCGCCTCAGGGTAGTGCGCGGTCTCATCGCCACCGCGACGACCGGTGAGGCGGACGGCATCACCGGCAACGCTCACCATCGCCCGGATGCCGTCGTATTTCAGCTCGAAGATCCAGCCTTCGCGCGAGAACGGTTTGTCCACAGGAGTGGCAAGCATCGGCGCCGGGGGGCGGGCGGGCTCACCTGCAGCGGGTGTGGCCCCGGCGACTGGTGGCCCGCCTGCAGCGGGCGTGGCCCCGGTGATTCGTGGCTTGGCACGCGCACGAGCCTCGCGGCGCATTTCGCGTGGGTCGCCGCCGCCCTCGCCGGCGATCTCCGCCAGGCTTCTGCCGGTCTTGACGGAAACATCGAAGTCGAGCGCCTCGAAACCCTCGACCACCGAGGCGTCCCGTTTCTTGATCATCAGCCAGTTCTTGTCGCCGTCGCTGCTGCCGCCGTACTGGCGGCCACGATCGCCGATGTGCACGAGGGCGTACTCGCCGGAGATCTTGGTTCCCTGGAGGCGGAACTTGATGTCGCCGGTGCGAAGCGAACGGTCGAAATCCGCCGCCGACTCCTTCACCCACTCGTAAGTACCGATGTCCCAGAGCATCACCGTCCCGGCGCCGTATCCGGAGGGGATGACACCCTCGAATTCACCGTAGTCGATCGGGTGATCCTCGGTCATGACGGCCAGGCGTTTCTTGCTCGGATCGAGGGTCGGGCCGCGTGGGATCGCCCACGAGAGCAGCACGCCGTTGTGCTCGAGGCGGAAGTCGAAATGCATGCGCGTGGCCCGATGTTTCTGGACGCAGAACCGCCTGCCGTGCGGCAGCTGTTCCCAGGCCGAGCGGTCCGATTCCCCCCGGAGGATTGGGTCTCCGCTGGGCTCCGGGGTCTGATTGAAGTCCCGCTTTCTGCGGTACTCTTCAAGGGCAGTCTCAGCCACGCCACATGCCTGCTCGACGGGGCGGTACGGGCCTGACGCGGACAGTATCCTTCACGCCTCAGATGCTAGTGCAGCGCACCCCGCAGAAAGAGCGAACTGGCCTCTCAGGCTGGTAGAATAGAGGTACTTGGGACGGCCGATTTGAGCAGTCTGCGCTGAGCAATCGAGCGGTTCACCATTGGCCCCCTTTTCACCACTCACGTCACAACCGGAGCACCACCAATAACCGACATCGCACGCCCCGAACGCCCCGACGAGGAGGCGATCGCGCCTGAGACAAGTGCCGAAATTCCGGCTGGCCCTTCGGCAAATACCCCTGAAGAGACTCCTGCAACGGCCCGGGATGCAAACGGCGGTCCGGATTCGCATCCGGTCAACCCCGGCCGGGTCGCCCAAGGCACCTACTCGGCCGACCAGATCCAGATTCTCGAGGGACTCGAGCCTGTCCGCCGCCGGCCAGGGATGTACATCGGATCCACCGACCTGCGTGGGCTCCATCACCTTGTGGTCGAACTCGTCGATAACAGCATCGATGAGGCGCTGGCCGGTTGGTGCGACACCATCAAGGTCGTCCTCCATGCAGACAAGTCGGTGTCGGTGCTGGACAACGGCCGCGGCATCCCCGTGGGCATGCATCCGACCGCGAAGAAATCCGCGCTCGAGGTGGTGCTCACGACATTGCACGCCGGCGGGAAGTTCGGTGGCGGCGGTTACAAGGTCTCAGGCGGACTCCACGGCGTCGGTCTCTCGGTCGTCAACGCCCTGAGTGAACGGCTTCTTGTCGAGGTGTACCGCGAAGGGTCCATGTATCGGCAGGGATACACACGTGGCGTGCCCGACGGTCCGGTCGAGACTGTCGGCAAGTCCGACCAGCACGGCACCTTCGTGCGCTTCTGGCCGGACGCCGATATCTTCCAGGAGATCGAGTTCTCCTGGGACACCATATGCACGTCGCTGCGCAGCTACGCATTCCTCAACAAGGGCATCACGATTCAGCTCGGGGACGAGCGCGACGGTCAGGCGTACACCTTCCATTTCGAAGGCGGGATCCAGTCCTTCGTCCGCTATCTGAACGCCAACCGCAACGTCATCAGTGCGAAGCCGATGTACGTGGAGCGCGAGATCGAGGGCAACGTCGTCGAAATCGCCCTGCAGTACCAGAACACCGTGTTCACCGAGCACGTCCTCGCCTTTGCCAACAATGTGCACACGGAAGAGGGCGGCGCGCACGTCACCGGCTTCCGCAGCGCGCTGACGACAACGCTCAACAAGTACGCGCGCAAGGCGAGCATCCTCAAGGAACAGGATCCCAACCTGAGCGGTGACGACGTGCGTGACGGCCTCACCGCGGTCATCAGCGTGAAGTTGCGCGAACCGCAGTTCGAAGGGCAGACCAAGACCAAGCTCGGCAACAGCGAGGTCGCCGGCCAGGTGTCGACGGTGTTGAGCGAAGCGCTCATGCAGTACCTGGAGGAAAACCCGGCCGACGGTCGGCGGATCATCGACCAGTCGCTCACCGCGGCGCGCGCGCGGCAGGCGGCGGCCAAAGCTCGAGACCTCGTCCAGCGGAAGTCGCTCCTGGAGTTGGCGACGCTGCCCGGAAAGCTGGTCGACTGCAGTGAGCGCGACCCTGCGCATTGCGAGATCTTCATCGTCGAGGGACTGTCCGCAGGCGGTACCGCCAAAGAGGCTCGTGAGCGCCGCAACCAGGCGATCCTGCCGTTGCGCGGCAAGATCCTCAACGTCGAGAAGGCACGCGCCGACAAGATCCTCGGCAACGAGCAGATCAAGGACCTGATCATGGCGCTCGGTGGTGGGTTCGGTGAGACCTTCAGCGTCGACAAGCTTCGCTATCACCGCATCGTGCTTGATGGCGGACGCAGATGTCGACGGCTCCCACATTCGCACCCTCCTGCTGACGTTCTTCTGGCGCCACCTGCGTCCGCTCGTCGACGGTGGCTTCCTGTATCTCGCACAACCGCCGCTGTTCAAGCTCGAGAAGGGCAAGGGTCGCAACAAGCAGACCGAGTACGCGTTCAGCGACGACCAGCGTGACGACAAGGTCAAGACCATGGGCAGAGACGTCGAAGTCTCTCGATACAAGGGACTTGGCGAGATGATGTCCGAGGAGTTGTGGGCGACCACCATGGATCCGGAGCGCCGCGTGCTGCTCCAGGTCGGCGTCGCCGACGCGTTGAAGGCCGACGACATCTTCGACCGGCTCATGGGTTCGGATGTCGAGCCACGCAAGCGTTTCATCCAGACCCACGCGACGAGCGTGCGCAACCTCGACGTCTGATGGCGCTCCCGATCGCGGTTGACGCGATGGGCGGCGACCACGCCCCAGCCGAGATCGTGCGTGGTGCGTTGCGCGCCGTGAACGAGCACCGGCTCTCGGTCACGCTGGTCGGAAGGCGCGAGGCGATCGAGGCTGAGCTCACCAGCGCCGGTGACGTGCCCGCCGGCATCACCATCGTGGATGCCCGCGAGGTCATCGAGATGGACGAGCATCCGGCGAATGCCGTGCGCGCCAAGCGCGACTCCTCGCTGGTCAGCGCATGTGCTCTGGTGGCGAACGGCGCCGCTCGCGCCGTGGTCAGCGCCGGCAACAGCGGGGCGATGCTCGCAGCGGCCATCTTCACCATCAAGCGCATTCCCGGCGTCGCACGGCCCGCCATCGGCGCCTCGTTTCCGAGTGAGTCCGGGCAGACCTTCATGCTCGACGTCGGTGCGAATACCGATTGCAAGCCGGAGTGGCTGGCGCAGTTCGCGCTCATGGGCGATGTGTACGCTCGCACCATGCTCGGGATTGCCGAACCCAGGATCGCGCTGCTGAGCAACGGCGAGGAAGCCGAGAAAGGCTCGGAGCTGGTCCAGGCGGCGCATCCGCTGATTGCTGCGCTCCCGATTCACTTCGTCGGCAACGTCGAAGGCAAGGACGTCTTCCGCGGCGGGTGCGACGTCGTGGTGACCGATGGGTTCACCGGCAACGTCGTGCTCAAGGTTGCGGAAGGCATCGGCGATTTCCTCTTTGCCAGCATCAGCCGCGAGGCACGCAAGAGCCTCGCTGGCAAGGTGGGCGGAGCGTTGCTCAAACCCAGGCTGCGCCCGTTGCGCGATCGCGTCGACTACCGGAAGACCGGTGGTGCGTTGCTGCTCGGCGTGGCCGGTCAAGTCGTGATCGCCCACGGACGGTCCGACGCCGAGGCAACCATGAACGCGATCCGGGTTGCCGCGCGTGCCGCTGATCAGCAGGTCAGCGCGGTGATCGCGGGCGCGGTGAAAACCCCTGTGGAGGTGGGCGTCTAGTCATGGCAATCTTCGAACCCGGCCAGATCCATCCGATCGAACTCGAAGCCGAGATGCGCGCGTCCTACATGGACTACGCGATGAGCGTGATCATCAGCCGCGCGCTCCCGGACATCCGCGACGGGCTCAAGCCTGCGCAGCGGCGCATTCTCTGGGCGATGCTCGACACCGGCATGACCGCCGGCGCGCGCTATCAGAAGTGCGCGGCTGTGGTCGGTGAAGTGCTCGGCAAGTACCACCCCCACGGCGACTCGGCTGTCTACGACACGCTCGTCCGCCTCGCGCAACCGTGGGTGATGCGCTACCCGCTCATCGACGGGCAGGGCAACTTCGGATCCGTCGACGGGGATCCGCCCGCAGCCTACCGGTACACCGAGGCTCGCATGACCGCTGTCGCGATGAGCCTGGTGGATGACATCGAGAAGGATACTGTCGACTTCGGCCCGAACTTCGCGAACGTTCCCGGCGTGCGCGAGCCGTCGGTGATGCCCTCGCTGCTGCCCAACCTGCTCGTCAACGGCGCGAGCGGCATCGCGGTGGGCATGGCAACCAACATCCCGCCGCACAATCTCGGTGAGATCTGCGACGCGGTGGTGCAACTCCTCGATGACACCGAAGCCACCACCGAGGATCTCATCCGGATCGTCAAGGGCCCTGACTTCCCCACCGGCGGCATCATCTACACGCGCGACATCGCCAACGTCTACGGCACCGGCCGCGGGCGAATCGTCATGCGGGCACAGGTCGATTTCGAGGAGTTGAAGTCAGGACGCGAGCAGATCATCGTTCGCGAGCTCCCCTACCAGGTCAACAAGTCGCGGTTGATGCAGACCATCGCCGAACTGGTCAACGACCGCAAGATCGAGGGCATCGCCGACCTGCACGACGAGTCCGGACGCGAGGACAAGGTGCGCATCGTCATCGAGCTGAAGTCGAACGCGCGCCCCCACACCGTCCTCAACAACCTCTACAAGCACACGCAGCTGCAGATGACCTTCGGGGCGTTGATGCTGGCGATCGTCGACGGCAGGCCGCAGGTGCTGAGCCTCAAGGCGATGCTCCAGCACTACATCACGCACCGGCGCACCGTGGTCACGCGGCGCACGCGCCACGAGCTCGAAACCGCCCGTGACCGCGCGCACATCCTCGAAGGGCTGATCATCGTCCTCGACCATCTCGACGAGACGATCGCGATCATTCGCGGCGCTCAGGACGAGAAGACCGCGCAGGACGCCCTGGAGCAGCGCTTCAAGCTCACCGAGCGTCAGTCGAAGGCAATCATCGACCTCCGTCTCGGGCGGCTCACCCGCCTCGAGAGCGGCAAGCTCCGCGAGGAGTACGAGGAGCTGCTCAAGAAGATCAACCAGCTCGAGGACCTCCTGGCCAACCCACGCCTCATCGACGGTGTCATCAAAGACGAGGTCACCAATCTCCGCCGGCGCTTCGCCGACCCGCGCCGCAGCGAGATTCGCCACGACGAGCTGGAGATGAACGAGGAAGACCTCATCCCCCAGGAGCAGGTCTTCGTCACGCTCACGCACCGCGGCTACATCAAGCGGATGTCGCTCGACATCTACCGCGCCCAACATCGCGGCGGCAAGGGTGTCGTGGGTGCGCGGCGGTCGACCGACGAGGACTACATCGAGCACTCCACGACCGCGAACACGCACAGCGACATGCTCTTCTTCACCAACCGCGGACGCGTCTTCCGCCTGCGCACGCACGAGATTCCGGACGTGAAGCGGCAGGCCAAGGGCATCCCGATCATCAACCTCATCGAGGTTGATCAGGGGGAGAAGGTCACGGCGCTGATCGACATGGAAGTGTTCAGCGACGAGCAGTACCTGGTGATGGTCACCAAGCTCGGACAGATCAAGAAGACCCCTGCCGCGGCGTACGCGGCGGTGCGCCGCAACGGGTTGATCGCGATCAACCTGCAGGATGACGACGAGCTCAACTGGGTCCGGCGGTCTTCGGGTGGGAACGAGGTTCTGGTCGTGACGCGCCAGGGCAAGGGCTCGCGCTTCACGGAGAAGGAGGTGCGCCCGATGGGCCGCGACACCATGGGTGTCGGCGCCATCCGCCTGCGCAAGGGCGATGAGGTCGCGGGCTTCGACATCGTCAATCCTCAGGGCCATGTGCTGGTGATCACCGAGAACGGCTTCGGCAAGCTCACGCCGATGAGTGACTACCCGGTGAAGAGCCGCAACATCCAGGGCGTGTACACGGTCGACCAGACAGCGATCCCGAAGATCGGCGAGATCGTCGGCATGCGCGTCGTCGAGGACCTCTCCGAGGAGTTGATGGTCATCTCGACGTCGGGTCAGGTGATTCGCATCCCGCTCGAACAGGTGCGCATCTCCGGACGGCAGACGCGCGGCGTGATCATCATGCGGCTCGACGACGGCGACCGCGTGGCGTCGATCGCGGGAGTTGGTGCGGTGGTAGCGCTCGAGGCGTGACCGAGATCTTCCGGCTGTCGGACTCGTACGTTGCCGAGCTCTGCGCGCTCGATCCCTTCGAGGCGACCGCCATCGGCGTCCCCGGCCACGACGACGAGGTCACCGACTACTCGCCTGACGGCGTCGAGGCCGAAGCCGGCCTGGCGCAGAGGACGCTCGCCGCGTTGGAGCGCGCGACGCTCGAAGTCGGATGCCGACCGGATCGCCGCGGCGGTCATGCGCGACCGCATGGAGGTGCAGCTCGAGGGGCTCGAGGCCGGACACCCATGGCGGCAGCTTTCGGCCTTCGACTGCCCGATCACCTTCATCCGCTCCGCCTTCGACGGCTGCCCGCGCAGCACGGCCGAGGACTGGGAGCACATCGCCACCCGCATGAGCCGGGTTCCCGAGGCGCTGGCCGGATTCACGACCACCCTCCGGCATGGGCTCGCCACCGGGCGGGTCGCGTCGCGACGTCAGGCGCGTGTGTGCGCCGATCAGGCTGCGACGCTCGGCGGCCAGAACGGCGGTGGCGATCCCTACTTCATCGCCCTGGCCGCCGCCGCGCCCGAGGACGAGCGCCTCAGGTCGCGGCTCGCTGCGGGAGCGCGCCTGGCGACGGACGCCTACGCCGGGATCGCCAGTTTCCTGCGTGACGAGTACGAACCGCGAGCGGCGGATTCGGACGCCGTCGGTCCTGAGCTCTACGCGATCGGTATGCGCAGATTCCTGGGAATGGCTGCCGACCTCGAGGAGGTGTACGCCTGGGGCTGGGATGAGCTCCATCGTATCGATGACGAGATGGCCGGGCTCGCGGCCGAGATCTCGCCTGGCGGCAGGCTCGACGAAGCGCTGGCGCTGCTCAAGGACGACCCCGCCCGGAGCATCGACAGCGTCGGCGAGCTCCTCGCATTCCTGCAGGAGCGCACCGACAGGACCATCGCCGAGCTGAACGGGACGCAGTTCGACATCCCGGAGTCGATCCGTCGGGTCGAGTGCCGCGAGGCGCCGCCCGGGACCGCCGCCGCGCTGTACTACACGCCACCCTCGGCGGACTTCAGCCGGCCGGGGCGCACCTGGTACCCGACCCGCGGCCGAACGCGGTTCCCGCTCTGGGCCGAGGTCAGCACCTCGTATCACGAGGGGGTGCCCGGCCACCATCTGCAGGTTGGGCTGTGCATGACCTTTCAGGAGCGGCTGACCTCCTTTCAGCGCCAGATCGCCTTCTTCTCGGGCCACGGCGAGGGCTGGGCCCTCTACGCCGAGCGGCTCATGCAGGAGCTCGGGTACCTGGAGAAGCCCGACTACGTGATGGGAATGCTCGCCACCCAGGCGTTCCGCGCCATGCGGGTCATCGTCGACATCGGCCTGCACCTCCAGCTGGCAATCCCCGAGCGCGAGCAGTACGAGCCCGGGCGTGTCTGGGACTACGACCTTGCGCTTCCCTTTGTCGAGCGGTACTGCGGCTTCGCCGGAGCGAGCGTTGCCCGGAGCGAGCTCGATCGGTACTGCGGAATGCCCGCGCAGGCGATCAGCTACAAAGTTGGCGAGCGCGCCTGGCTGGATATTCGAGCCCAGCTGCGGGCCCGCCAGGGTGCGTCATTCAACCTCAAGCAGTTCCACATGGAAGCGCTGAACCTCGGATCGCTCCCTCTCGATCAACTCAAACAGGAGTTGCTCGGGGTCAGCTGAGCGGGGTCGGCTCAACAGCGACTGGCCGCTCCAGTCGCCATGGAGTGAATTGGTGTGGGGCGCGACTGCACCCCGTCACCAGCTGCCAGAGCGGACTCGAGAGCCCTGCCTGGCGAACGATCGCTAGGCGGCCTTCCCGATCTTGAAGATCTTGGTGCCGCAGACGGGGCAGGTGCCGGTGGTCGCCGGTTTGCCGTTCTTCATCGTGATCGCCTCAGCGCCCTTGATCTCGCGCTGTTCCTTGCATTTGAGGCAGTAGCCAGTGGCCATGTGCTCCTCCGGGGTGTGGGGGTGGATTCTGCGACTGCTCGGAGGCAGGTTGCGGGCATTCTAGACACATCGGGCCTGAATTGGAGCCGAATTCAGCCGGGGGTCCCGCCGAGCGGGTTTACTCGGGGCCTCAGACCGGGGCGACCGTGGTGGCCAGGTGGGTCCGTAAGAAGACCCGCGTCCGGTCCCAGGCCAGCCGCGAGGCGTCCGCGTCATAGACCTCGGGCCGTGTGTCGTTGAAGAACGCGTGGTCGGCCCCGGGGTACCAGAAGAACTCGACGTCCACCCCCGCCCCGCGGAGCTCGGCCTCGAGTTCGGATACCTGCTCGGGCGTATAGGCGTGGTCCAGCTCGGCGAAGTGGCCGAGCACCGCCCCCTTGATCTGCGTGACGTCCGGCTTCGCTGCGGCGGTCACTCCCATGTACGGATAGAAGGGCACGACGGCCGCGAACACATCGCTCAGGGTTGCGGCATAGATCGCAAGTGCGCCGCCCATGCAGAAGCCGACAATGCCGACCCGATCGCCCGCGGTGCGGTCGCTGTTGGCGAGCCACTTGCCCGCACCCAGCATGTCGCGCGCGGCTCCGGCGAGGTCGAGTTCCATCAGCAGCTTGCCGGCCTCATCCGGCTCCTTGGTTTCCTTGCCGTGGTAGAGGTCGGGAGCAAGTGCGACAAAGCCTTCGGCGGCGAAGCGGTCGCAGAGGTCACGAATGTGCGCGTTCACGCCCCACCACTCCTGAATGATCACGACACCGGGGCCGCGTCCACTTGGTGGTGTTGCGAGGTAACCCCCGCAGGTGTGTCCGTTGCTCGGAAACTCAACTGTCTCGCCCATGGGTCACTCCTTCACCGGATGTCATGCATGTGGATCGCCGACGCACCCCAACCCCCGCCGGCTCATGCTGCCGGATGCTCGTGGCTGTGTGCATCGATCAGCTTCTGAGCGACGTGCTGGGGCACCTCCTCATAGCTCGAGAACGTCATCGAATAGCGGCCCCGCCCCTGAGTCATGGCGCGCAACTCGACGGGGAAGGTGTACATCTCCGATTGCGGCACGTGTGCATTCACCTCGGCCCGACCGTCGCCGACCGGATTGACGCCCCCCACATGACCGCGCTTCGAGTTGAGCAGTCCCATGATGTCGCCGGTAAACCGCTCGGGAACCAGGACGTTCACGTTCATGATCGGCTCGAGGATGACCGGCGATGCCTTCTGGACGGCCTCGCGCATCGCCATCGCGCCGGCGATCTGAAACGCGATGTCCTTCCCATCGACGCTGTGCGTCGAACCGTCGACGAGGCGCACCTTGATGTCGACGATCGGGTTGCCGGTCACCGCACCCTGCTCCATGGTCTGACGCACGCCCTTCTCGACCGACGGGCGGAACTGGTGCGGAATCGATCCGCCGAAGATCTTGTCCTCCCACTGGAAACCGCCGCCCCGCGGGAGTGGTTCGATCTCGATGGTCGCGTCGCCGTAGAGCCCGGATCCGCCTGACTGCTTCTTGTACTTGTGACCGACGCGAGCGGTGCCCGTGATGGTCTCGCGGTACGGGATCTTGGGTGGATGCAGCTCAGCGTCGACCCCGAACTTGCGCCGCATGCGCTCGAGCGCGACGTCGAGATGCACATCGCCGAGCCCGTGCACCAGGACTTCCTGGGTGACCGGGTCGCGGTCGGTCGAGAAGGTGATGTCCTCCTCGCACAGCCGCGCGAGCGCGCTCATGATCTTGTCCTCGTCGCCCTTGGTCCGCGCGACGATGGCACCTGACGCGCTCGGCGCCGGCCACGGCAGCGGCGGCAGGTGCACCGGCGCGTCCTTCGCGCAGAGCGTGTCGCCGGTGAGGGTGTGCGCGAGCTTGGTGACGACGCCGATGTCGCCGGCAACCACCTCGGTCACGGTGACGATCGCCTTGCCGTTCGGCTGCCCGAGTTGCGCGAAGCGCTCCTCCTGGCCGAGCCGCGCGGTGATGGGGTGGCTGTCGCCGCGCATGGTGCCGCGCAGCACTTTGAAGAACGAGATCTTGCCGAACGTGTCGACCGTCGTCTTGAAAACGTGCGCGCACAACGGGCCGTCGGGATCGCACGCGATCGCGACCTCGTTCTCCTTCGCATCGAGCGCGATGCGCGTCCGCTCGGTCGGCGCCGGGAGGTAGCGCACGATGCTGTCGAGGACCATCGCTGTGCCTTTCTCTGTCGCCGCTGACGCGCACACGATCGGGACCAGGGAGCCGCGCGCAGTGGCGGCGTGCAGCGCGGCGCGAACTTCGTCGTCGGTGAGCTCGGTGCCCTCGAGATATTTCTCGAGCAGGACGTCGTCGCTCTCGGCGGCGGCATCGACGAGCGCAGCATGCGCGCGTTCGATTTCCGTGTTCATCTCATCCGGCACCGCCATATCGGTGGCGCGTCCGCGCTCATCGAAAGCGTGCGCACGATCGTCGACCAGATCGACGTACCCGCGGAAGCCGTCGGCGGCGCCGATCGGCACCGCAACCGCAATCGGCGTGCGCGAGAACGCTTCGCGAAGAGCATCGACGGTGGCCTCGTAGGCCGCGTTCTCCTTGTCCATGCGATTGACGACGATCAGCGACGGAAGGCCGGCCGCGTTGATCATCTCCCAGGCCATCTCAGCGCCCACCGGGACGGTCCCGTTGGCAGCGACCACGAGCACCGCTGCATCGGCGACCGCGAGCGCCTCGACGACCTCACCGGCGAAGTCCTGGAACCCCGGCGCGTCAATGAGGTTGACGCGGTACCCGTCCCAATCGCAATGCGCGATCGAGAGCCCGATGCTCATCGAGCGGCGCTGCTCCTCCGGCTCGTGGTCGAAGAGTGAGGTCGCCTGTTCGGTTGACCCCATGCGCTGTGTCGCTCCCGCGGTGTGCAGCAGCGCCTCGCACAAGGTCGTCTTCCCGTCGTGGCTGTGACCGACGACGGCGACGGTGCGGATGCGATCAGGTGTGGGCGTCGGCATGGCGAATCAACTCCAGACAGGACTCCCGGATCGAAGAAGCGAATGGTAGCCGCTCGCACGGCCCCTGATGGGGCGCTCTAGGCGCGCGTGCGCCGGGCCACCACGAGGACGCTGTCGGACAGGCCGTGCGCCACCGCCCCGCTCCACCCGTCGTACATCGCGACGTCGCCGAGGCCGGCTTTCGCGAACAGCCGCGGGATCGAGGGGAAGGGGCAGAGCCAGCCACTGGTCTGCCGCGCGGACACGCTCCCGTCGTCGAAGACCGCCACCTCACGCAGGACGTAGGTGTGCCGCCGCTCGTCGTAGACGGCGTCGCCGAGCAGCACGTGGCGCCGGTCGGAGAGCAGCGAGTTGGGGACGACGTCCCACCAGTCGATCCGCCCGGGCGGCTGATCGGGACGGAGCCGCATTTCGGCGATCAGGACTCCGTCCGGAGCGAGCGATGCCGCCAGACGGGCGAGCACCTGGGGCTGCTCGAGGCGCGGGAAGGCTTCCAGGACGAAGTACACCAGCAGCGCGGCGTCGAAAGCGCCGGGCGGCAATTCGACCTCGCGGAGGTCGCCGCGGATGAACCGCGCGGTCCCTTTGATGATCGAGTTCCGAACCAGGCCGCGCGCATAGGCCAGCGCGGGTGCGCTGACATCGACACCGACGACGTGATGCCCGTGGCCCGCCAGCGGCAGGGCGTAGAGGCCGGGGCCGCATCCCGCGTCAAGAATCCGCGCCGGTGCCGCCGGCAGCAACCGCTGCAGCCTTCGCACATGGGTCGCGATCACCGTCTTCCGCCGGCTGGCGCCATCGTGCGACTGATCAAGGTGCTCACGAAGCAGTCGCCGGGCAAATTCGGGGCGTCCCCAGTCGAGCTCGGCTGCCGGATCGAAGGGCTGGGGCCAGGGCAGAATCGAGGTCGGGCGGAGCTTTCGCCGCATTGCGGGGAAAGTAGGCCACAATCGGCGGCCATGGGCGGGTTGATCAGCCAGTGGGTCACGAGCGGCGGACTCTTCGTCGTGCTCGTCCTCATGCTCATCAACAGCTGCGGCGTGCCGTTCCCGAGCGAGGTGATCATGCCGGTTGCCGGCGTGCTTGCCGCGACCGGGCACTTCAGCATCCTGGCGGTGATCATCGTCGGGGTCGCCGGCAACTGGCTCGGAGCGCTCCTGGCCTACGCGCTCGCCCGTCGATTCGGCCGACCACTCCTGCTCGGACCCGGGCGGCGGATCGGCATCGCACCGCGCCACCTCGATCTCGCCGATCGATGGATCGCACGCTATGGCATGGCTGCGGTCTTCTTCGGGAGGATGCTACCGGTGATCCACACCTACATCTCGTTTCCGGCTGGACTGGCAAAGATGCAGCCCGTCTGGTTCGCGGTCCTGTCGCTGATCGGGTCGACCGCTTGGGTCACGTTCCTCGCCATCCTCGGGTACGAGGTGGGAACGAACTACACCAAGGTGTCGGGTCCGATCGGCACAGCCGCGATCGTGATTGGCATCCTGGTCATCATCGGACTGATCGCCTGGTACCTCCGGGGTCGGGGACGCGATGTCCCGACTTCAAACTCCCGGGTCTGAGCGCCGAATCAGGACATGTCGGGCCAGGGGCTCGCGGAGTTCTGCTTCTCCGTCGTCACCCTCGGCGCGTTGGCGATATCGGTCGGCCACCATCTTGTAGGCCACGGTCTTGGGGAGGCCCAGCTTCACGAGGCTCTTGACCTCGTCGGCCATGACCTTGTCGCGAGCGGTCTCGATCGCGGCGACGAGATCCTCGATGGAGACGGTGGAAGCGCGCTTGGACATCAGTAGCAGTCTACCAACGCTCCGGCTGAGCAAACCTCATCGGCGCAATTGGTGGCCTCGAGCCGCCCACGTCCGAGCACCTCCCGTTGCCCGGCATACTTTGAGCATGGCGTATCTCCCCAATTCCGATGCCGAACGTCGCGAGATGCTCGATGCGGTCGGGGCGGCGTCAGAGGCGGACCTCTTCACCACCATTCCGGCCGCCCTGCGCAACCCGGTCATCGACCTGCCACCACCGCTCGCCGAACAGGACCTGGTTGCCGAGCTCGAGCGGCTCGCGTCCCGTGATCGGTCGCTGAGCGCCTACGACAGCTTCCTCGGCGCCGGCGTCTATCGCCGCTTCAGCCCGGCGATCGTCCGGGGCACGATCTCCCGCCCCGAGTTCTACACGGCGTACACGCCGTACCAGGCCGAGGCCTCGCAGGGCACGTTGCAGACGATCTTTGAGTTCCAGTCGATGATCTGTGCGCTGGTCGGGCTCGACGTCGCCAACGCCTCGATGTACGACGGCGCGACTGCCGCCGCCGAGGCGATGGTCATCGCCGTGCAGGCAAACCATCGCACCCGGATCGCGGTTGCCGACACCGTGCACCCGGAGACGATCGCCGTGCTCCGGACCTTCGGCGAGGGCCGGCGCATCGGGATCGATCTCGTCGCCACCGAGGAGGGCGTGCTGACCGCCGAGGCAGTGCGCGCGGCGCTGACCGAGGAGCACGCGGCGCTGCTCGTGCAGTACCCGAGCTTCGTCGGGACCATCCAGGACCTCGCCCCGCTTGCGCAGGCAGCGCACGATGCAGGTGCGCTGGCGATCTGCGCCACCGATCTGCACGCCTGCTCGCTGCTCACGCCTCCAGGCGAGAGTGGGTTCGACGTCGCGATCGGCGACGGCCAGCCGCTCGGGATCCCCGCGTCGTTCGGCGGTCCGCACGTCGGCTTCATGGCGGTCTCGCAGGCGCAGATGCGTCGCATCCCGGGGCGCCTGGTTGGCATGACTCTCGACCACGAGGAGCGACGTGCATACACGCTGACGCTCCAGGCCCGCGAGCAGCACATTCGCCGCGAGCACGCCACCTCCAACATCTGCACCAACCACGCGCTGATCGCGCTTGCCGCCACCGTGTACATGGCGCACATGGGCGCCGGCGGCATGCGTGCCGTCGCCGAGGTCAGCGCACAGCGTGCACACCATCTCGCCAAGGAGCTCACCGCGATCCACGGGCTGTCGCTGGCACATCCTTCGACGCCCTTCCTCTGGGAGTTCGTCCTGCGCACGCCCGGCAGCGCCGCCGCCTTCGCGAAGTCATTGCGCCAGCGCGGCATCATTGCAGGCCTGCCGCTGTCGCGTGTCGACGCTGCTCGAGACAACGAGTTGCTGGTCTGCTGCACGGAGTTGACGACTCCGAACGCGATCGACCACTACCTGTCAGCCGCGGCCGAGGTGGTCGCAGCGGAACGCGCGGCTCCCGCCATGGCACACGCATGATCGCCGACATCCCCGGCGTCGACCGCAACGCCGCCTGGGCCGTCGACGAACCCCTGGTCTTCGAGCTCAGCACCAATTACGCAACCGGTCCAGCGGTCACGACCGCAGGGGTGCCGCTGACGATGCGTGAGACATCGATTCCGCCATCGCTGTTGCGCAGCACACCGCCAACCGTGCCCGCGGTGCCGGAGGCAGTCCTCGCGCGGCATTTCGGACGCCTGGCACGGCGCAACCACAACCTGCACGAAGGGATGTACCCGCTGGGTTCGTGCACCATGAAATACAACCCCGTGGTTGACGAACAGCTCGCCTGGCTCGACGGTTTCGCGCAGTTGCACCCGTACCAGGACGCGGAGGACACGCAGGGCGCACTTCAGCTGATGTGGGAGCTGGATCGACTGCTCGCCTCCATCACCGGCATGGCCCGCATGTCGCTGCAGCCTGCCGCGGGCGCACACGGCGAGTGGACCGGCCTGCGCATGATCCAGGCGTTCCACGCCGATCGAGGCGACACGGCGCGGACGCGCGTGCTCATCCCCGACTCCGCACACGGCACCAACCCCGCGTCCGCCGCGGCCTGCGGACTCGACGTCGTCTCGGTGAAGAGCAACCACGACGGCACCGTCGATGTCGAGGACTTCACCAGCCACCTGGATGAGACGGTGGCGGCGGTGATGCTCACCAACCCGAACACCCTCGGTGTGTTCGAGAAAGACATCGTCGAGATTGCGCGGCTCGCGCACGCTGCGGGTGCGCTGCTCTATTACGACGGCGCGAATCTCAACGCGCTGGTCGGCATGGCACGCCCGGGTGACATGGGGTTCGATGTCGTGCACCTCAACCTGCACAAGACCTTCTCGACACCGCACGGCGGGGGCGGCCCGGGAGCCGGCCCAGTCGGTGTGGCTGAACGCCTTGTCGATTTCCTGCCGACGCCGACCGTCGAGCGAGACGGTGAACGCTTCTTCCTCGACGACGCGCGCCCCAAGAGCGTCGGCAAGGTGCGCTCGTACTACGGCAACTTCGGGATGCTGGTGCGAGCCTACGCATACATCCGCGCCTATGGCGACCACCTCCCCTGGGTCGCGCGCGACGCTGTGCTGAATGCACGCTACCTGCAGGCGAAGCTCGCGGGCGTGTTCGCGATGGCCGTCGACACACCCTGCATGCACGAGTTCGTCGCCACCACGCATGGCGGGCCGGTTGACGGGCTGCGAGCCATGGACGTCGCCAAGCGCCTGCTCGACTACGGTGTCTACGCGCCGACGGTGTATTTCCCGCTCACCGTTCCCGAGGCCTTGATGTTCGAGCCGACGGAGACGGAGTTGAAGCAGAGCCTTGACGCCCTCGCGGACATCTGCGCCTCGATCATCGCGGAAGCGAAGGGAGATCTTTCGTTCGTGCAGCAGGCCCCCCACGAAACTCCTGTGTCACGCGTGGACGAAGTGCGCGCCGCGCGCCATCCGGTGCTCCGGTGGACACCATGACGACCGCCACCACCACCGACCTGCGTGACGAGCTGCGCGAGCTGGTCGGCACGCGGGCTTTCGCGTACGGCACGTTCACGCTGACCAGCGGTCGCACCAGTGATTACTACGTCGACGGCAAGCAGGTCACGCTCGACGGACGCGGCTTGTACCTGGTCGCTCGCTGCACGCTCGAGTACTGCCGCGAGCACGGCATCGACGCCGTCGGCGGTCTCACCCTCGGCGCCGATCCCATCGCAGCGGCGGCAGCCGCACTGAGCGGTGACAGCGAGCACCCGATCACCGCCTTCATCGTGCGCAAGGAGATCAAGGCGCATGGCACCGCTCGCGCGATCGAAGGACCGCAACTCAGGCCGGGGCAGCGTGTACTTCTGGTCGACGACACGCTCACCACCGGCGGGACCTTCCTGCAGGCGAACGAGGCCGTCGCCGCCACCGGCGCCATCGTTGTCGGCGCGCTCTGTGTGGTCGACCGCGAAGAGGGCGGGCGCGAAGCGCTCGAGGGCGCCGGCATCACGCTGCATGCGCTGTTTCAGCGCAGCGAGTTCAGCCCCCCAGAATCCCTCGCATAATCCCGCCGCCCGCGGCGCCGGCGATGCCCGATTCCACTGCCTGCTGCGGCGAGAACTCGGCGAGCGACTGCGCCAGCTTCTGGAGCGGCAGCGACTGCAGCCAGACGCGGCCCGGCCCGGTGAGCTGTGCGAGGAAGATGCCGTCACCACCGAAGATCTTGTTCTTGATGCCCTTCACGGTGGTGATCGCAAAATCGACGGTGTCCTGAAACAAGCCGACATGAGCCGGGTGGACGCGCAGGGCCTCTCCAGCCTTCAAGTCATAGGTGACGATCTCGCCGCTCAGCTCGCACCACGCGCGGCCCTGACCGGTGATCTTCTGCAGGCGGAATCCGTCGCCGCCGAAGAAGCCCGCCCCGAGGTGCTGCTGGAAAGCGATCGAGAGGTTGACGCCACCGACGCCGGCCACGAAGGCGTGGCGATGCGCAAGGTAGCCATAGCCTGGTTGCGGCGCCACGTCGAGCGGGAAGATCTGGCCGGGGAGCCGCGCGGCGAACGCGACCATGCCGGGCTGGCCCTGCGCCGTGAACTGGCTCATGAAGATCGAGCTGCCACCCATGGCGCGCTTGAACACACCGCCGACGCCGCCGCCACCGCCCATCTGCGTCGAGGTCTGCATGACCACCGACGACGTCATCCAGGAGAGCTCTCCGGACTCGGAGAAGATTGCTTCGCCGGGATCGAGCGTGATCTCCAGCACGGGCATGGTGGTGCCGATGATGCGGTCCTGCATGGGGGATCCTCTGAGGGTCGGTGACGCGCCGAGTTTATCCGGGCGTGGGCGGGTCCGCGGCGATTGCAGGCAAAGCGCGACGCGGATACCGCGCGAACGCTATCCGGCGGTCGTGTACGACGTCGTCTCGCTCACCGGTTCACGTTCTGTGCCCCTGGATAAGGTCAACTCCTGCATCAACGGCGTCAGGTCGCCGGTGCGGGCGGTGCTGTCAGTGAGGTGATGCAGGCGGCGAGCAGGCGCCGCATCTGCTCGTGTTCGCTTGCATCCAGATTGGCCAGCATGTCCTGCTCGACGCGGCGTACCGCGGCGCTGGCCACCTTGAGCTGGCGGCGTCCGCCGGCGGTCAGCTCGGTGGGCAGGGCCCTGCCGACGGGTGCCCGTGCTGGGCGGACCACGAGCCCCTGGCGTTCGAGGGCCTGCACGAGTGCATTCATCGACTGCCGGGTGACGAAGGCGCCACGGGCAAGATCGGAGTTGGACAGACCGGGTCGCTGAGCAAGCAATTCCAGGCAGGCGTAGTGGGTGATCGTCATCCCGAGCGGCCTCAGCACCGCCTCCATGGCAGCGTGCAGCGAGCTGGCGGCGGCCTTGAGCATGTACCCCAGCGAGGTGTCCAGCTCAACGCCGGGCTCGCCTCAACTCATGTCAGTAGTCTGACATACACTTGCGATGTCAGAAACCTGACATACCATAAGGAGGCAGATCGTGCCAGTCACCGGACCCGACTTCGTTTCACTGCAGGTGCGTGACCTGGAGCGTTCCGCCGCCTTCTACGAGCAGTACCTGGGGCTGAAGCGTTCCGCCGCAGGACCGCCGCATGCCGTCGTGTTCGACACCAAGCCGATCGCGTTCGCCGTCCGCGATGTGGTCGCGGGAGTAGACCTGGACGCGATCGCACAGCCGGGACAGGGAATGGCGCTGTGGCTCCACGCCGCCGACGCCCAGGACATCCACGACGCCCTCGCCGCGGCCGGCACGACGATCGTCTCGGCGCCCATCGATGGGCCATTCGGCCGCACTTTCACCTTCGCTGACCCGGACGGCTACCAGGTGACGCTCCACGACCGAGGCTGAGCCGGGCGCTCGTGTATCCGGCGCGGCGTGAAGTGGGGGTGCCGTGTGCCATCGGGCTACGCCAGGGGAGATTGACCAGAGTGTCAATGCTGTCACGCGCCGATCAGAGCCGAAGCGACCCCTAGGATTGGTGCGGATGCCTCAGCGCCGATCGTGGCTGTTCCTGCCCGCCATCGCTGCAGGCGTGCTCCTCGCCTCGTGCTCGTCAACCCCGGCGTCGACACCCACCCCCGCGCCAACCCAGCCGGCCGCAACGCCGACGCCGTCGCCAAGCCCGCTGCCGCCGGACACCATGACCATTGCTGTGCTGGCCTCCGGGGTCGGCACCTTCGACCTCGCCGCCATCCCGGTCGCCAACCTGAAGAACAACGCCAGATACCATGGCGCGGCGTCGGTGATCGTCCACTTCGTCACCCATCGATCGGGTCACAACCTGGGATCCCTCGAGTCGGTTGCGGTCGACCTGGCGCCCGGCGAGACGCTTGCGGTCGCCGCTGATTGCACCGACGCCTGCAACGGCGCGACCAGCGTCACCGCGACCGTCGAGGTGGGCTCCTGGCCGGCCGCGATCGGCGCCGTGTTCACCACCGCGCCGGCCGCCTACTCCTGCGCGCCCTGCCACTCCGGACACGGCTATGGCGAGGTCAAGGGGATGCTCACGCCGTCCTCGACGATCGCCGCCGGCCAGGCTGTGGTGGGCTACGCGGTCTGCCACAACAAAGCCGGAGCCATCCTCGGCGGCGGCTCCGAGGAGTTCGTCTGGCAGTCGGGGGCGAGCCTTTCGGCGGACGTCCCGGTGGTCGTCAACGCCGCTCCGGCCTCGTGTTCCCTGAGCGCGTCCACCGGCTGGTAGGCAGCGTTCGCTCCGTTTGCGCGGGTTGCAGGCCCCCGTAACCGGTGTGGTAGGGTCGAAACGGCTCAGGTGGCCGGCTGTCCCGAGAGATGCGATATCTCCACGAGGGGCCGTCGGTGGTCGAGCCCGATCAATGTCCCGGCCAGGGGAGCAGCGCCGGGAGCCCGACAAGACAGGAGTCATCCATATTGCATTTGCCCAAACGGGCACGTGGCGTGGTGCTCGGTTGCCTGATGTTGGTAGCCGGACCGGCGACCGCAGTGCTCATCACGACGCCAACGCAGGGGGCCGCCGCGTCCGCCTCGCTGGTCCGCTCGTCTGTCGGCGAGATCGAACGCGCGACCAATGTGATCGCTCGCCCGAAGATGCTCCGGGTTCGGTCAGCGATGCTGGTCACCATCGCCCGGCCCCAGCCCAAGCTCAAGGCAGCCGCCAGGCGTCACGTGTTCCGGCCGCTGTTCGTCGTGCCCACCGGGCTCTCCGTGAGTTCAGGCGCAGGTGGTTGCGGATATCACCGCTGCGGCCACGAAGTGGGGCGTCAGCGTCAGCTGGATGCTCAAGACCGCCAATTGCGAATCTCACTACCACTGGAACTCGGTGAACCCGAGCGGTCCGTACATCGGTGTCTTCCAGTTCCTGATGTCGACGTTCATCGCCAACGGCGGGACGGCGGCGACCATCTGGAATCCGGCGGTGCAAGCGAACATCGCCGCGAAGATGTTCTCCGAGGGTCGCTCCAGCGAGTGGTCCTGCGCCTGAAGCGCACCGAGGGCCTCACACTCACACGGTGACCACTGACGCGGATTCGAGCGAACTCGAGGCTGCGGAGCACCTCCGAGAGACGCCCACCGGCCGGCGCCTCATTCATGACGGGCGGCTGCTCAAGATCTACGAGGACGACGTGCGCCTCGCGGACGGCACCCGAGCGCAGCGCGAGATCGTGGTGCATCCAGGCGCCGTGGCGATCGTCGCCGTCGACGAGCTCGATCGAGTGGTGTTGGTACGTCAGTGGCGGCACGCCGCTGGACGGGCGCTCTGGGAGCTGCCCGCCGGCACGATGGACGCGGGCGAGGCGCCCGTGGCCACCGCGGAACGCGAACTCGCCGAGGAGACCGGGCTGCGCACCGCCGCCATCACGCCACTCGTGGCCGCGCCGCTCACACCGGGATACTCCACCGAGGTCATGCATTTCTTCCTCGCGACGGAGCTCACCGAAGGACCGACCGACCGCGACGTCGACGAGCGTATGGACGTCGCCCGGTTTGATCGTGCAGGCATCACAGCCCTGCTCGCGCAGGGTGCACTCGACGTGAAGACCATCGCGGGGCTGGGCCTCGCCGGCTGGGGTCGTGCGCTCCATGGCTGATCCATTGCAGGACGGCGCCGAGGCTGACCGCATGATCGCCCGTGCGATCGAGTCGGTCCTCGACGCGATCCCCGAGTTGCCTGGGAGCGACATGCTGGCCGCCGAGGCGAGCCCCAAAGCACAGCCGTGGGCCGAGACAGCGGCGCCACCGGCCAGCGACAAGCGACCGCTCGAGGCCGTCCTCGCCGAGTACGAGGCTCGAGTAGCAGCGACGCCAGGGGCACGAGCCGGACATCCCGGCGAGCCGCATCCGGGCCAGGCGTACCTCGAAAAGCTCTCCCCGGGCCAGAAAGCTGCAACCGGAAGCGTCCGAAGCGACGCTGGCAGGGTGGCCGGAAGCGTCGTGGCGGGCGAGGCGGCCGCGGGGGTGGCGGTGGCGGCGCTCAGGGCGGCGCACCTTCGGCGTGAGCGCGGTCCGGGAAGGGACGGGGCAATTCCTGCGAGGCGTCCTCTTCGACTACGGCGGGACGCTCGCCGAATTCGATCGTCCGGATGCGGCGCTCGCCGCCGCGGATGAGCGCATCATCGCCGTCCTCGCGAACGCCGGGCTGCCGACGCTCACGGCAGCGACACTGCGAGCGAGCGTCCTCGATCAGGTTGATCGCGTCGTGATGGAGCACCTGCGGAGCGGCGAGCTCGAGGAGATGGACGTGGCCGCGACATCGAGGGAGGCCTTCCACGATGCCGGCCTCGACGTCGACGACCACCTGCTCGACGAGGTCCTCCGCATCGAACAGGAGGCGTGGTGGCAGGGCGTGCGCGTGGATGCCGGTGCGGTTGCGGTCCTCGAAGCGCTGCGACAGCATGGGGTTCGCGTCGGTCTCTGCTCGAATGCCCCGTACCGGCTACGTTCGCTGCACGAGCAGCTCGCGTTCGTCGGATCTGGCGGACCACCTCGATGCCATCACCTTCTCTGCAGCGGTCGGGTGGCGCAAGCCGTCACCGCGTATGTTCGCCGCAGCGCTCGACGCGCTTGGCACGCGTGCGGAGAGCACCGTGATGGTCGGCGACAGCGAAACCCACGACATCGCCGGCGCACATGCGGCAGGCATGCGCGCCGTGCTGGTGAGCCGAGGCGCCGCACCGCTGTCGAGCGCAGCTGACGCGGTGATCCGGGAACTTGGAGAATTGCCAGGTGCGCTACGGAACTTGGGCCTATACTGGCAATAAGCGTGGAGTTCAAAGAGTACGTCAAAGAACGGTGCGCGGAGAGGGGGATTTCCTTACACCGGCTTGCCCTTTTGTGCGATCTGAACCAGATTTATTTCTATCAGAGCGTCAACAAGAACAAGGACAATCCTCCGCCGTGGGTGTTGCGTCGGGCCGCGCCACACCTGGCAGTTCCGTACATGGAACTGATGATTCGCGCGGGCTACGTGCGTGAGGCGGATATCGATGAGTGGAGGCAGCAGCACACCGGTAGCTGAGTTGCCGGTCGGAGTGCTGCGATGACGTACCGCGCGATCATCCATCTCGACCTGGACGCCTTCTACGCGTCGGTCGAGCAACTGCGCCGGCCCGAGTTGCGTGGCCTGCCGGTAATCGTCGGTGGCGGTGCCGGTCCGGATGGCTCGCCGCAGCTCAACCGCGGAGTGGTCAGCGCTGCTTCCTATGAAGCGCGCACATTTGGAGTCCATTCCGCCATGCCGCTGCGCACCGCCCTGCATCTCTGTCCGCAGGCAGTGGTCGTCCCCGTCGATTTCCGCGCCTACCGCGAAGCATCGAAGCAGGTCTTCGACATCGCACGCGACTACACGCCGATCATCGAGCCGCTGTCACTCGACGAGGCCTTTCTCGAGGTCACCGGCTCGACGCGCGTCTTCGGAACTCCGAGCCACATCGCCGCGGAGATTCGTGATCGCGTGCTTGCGGCCACCGGATTGCACGTCTCTTTCGGTGTTGCGACCTGCAAAACGGTCGCCAAGATTGCGTCGGATCTCCGCAAGCCACGGGGCTTCGTCGTCGTCGAACCGGGTGAAGAAGCCGCTTTCCTCGCCCCGCTGCCGTTGCGCCGGCTTCCGGGTCTGGGACCCGCGGCCGAACGTGGGTTGAGCGGCCTCGGTATTTCCACGCTCGGGCAGCTGGCCGCGCTCCCGCTCGACACCGTGCAGCGTCGCGTCGGTCGCGCATCCGGCTCGTCGTTGTGGGAACGCGCGCAAGGAATTGACAACGCGCCGGTCACCGTACCGGGCGCGCCGCGCAGCGTGTCTCGCGAGGAAACCTTCGCGCGTGACGTCGCCCAACCGGCGCGGCTGCACGCCCGCATCGCCGAGCTCGCCGGCGACGTGGGTGCGCGACTGCGCACCGGCGGCTGGACCGCGCGCACAGTGACGCTCAAGCTGCGCTACTCGGACTTCACCACCATCACGCGCCAGGAAACACTCAAGTCAGCCACGGCAACCGATACCACGGTGCGTGACGCGGCGCTCGCACTGCTCGAAGCGTCGTGGACCGGTGACGCGGTGCGACTGCTCGGCGTTGGTGTGACCGGCCTCGAAGCAGCACCGCAGCTCGACCTGTTCGACCAGCCCGCGGTCGACCGCATCGACCACACACTCGACGCGCTGCGCGAGCGCTTCGGACAGAGTGCGATCCGTCGTGGCACCGGCGAGGGACTGCGCGACCTCGACTGGCGTGGCGACGACCTCCGCCGCTGAGGCAGAGTCGCATCCATGCCGAAGAGCGCTCCAAAGGCGAAGCCGGAGCAGTCGCGACCGCGCAGCTGGCTGGAGATGCGCAGCAGGATCGAGGCGATACTCGAACGTCGCACCGGCGAAGGCCTCGATGTGTGGGTTGGTCGGGTTCGCGCGCTCGGCGACATCGACGAACCCGCCGTGCGAGCCTGGCTCACCAAAGAGGGCGTCACCGGCTACCCGCAGATGCTCCTCGTGATGGAGCGCTTCGGATACCCGGACTTCCTCCTCGCGAGCGCCGACGAGCTCATCGATGGCCAGTACACCGACCGCCAGCATCTCCGCCCCATCCTCGACGAGCTCCTGCTGCGCGCCGTCGAGGTGGGCGACGTCGACGTCCAGGCCAGGAAGACCTACGTGACCCTGGTGACGCCAAAGCGCACCTTCGCGATCATCCGTGCCACCACAAGGGACCGCGTCGATGTCGGCCTCCGTCTCCCCGGCACCCCGGCCGAGGGCCGTCTGCACACAGCCAAGGGACTGGGCAACGACTACGTCAACGTCAGGCTGGCATTGACCAAACCTGAGGACGTCGACGAAGACCTGGTCAATTGGCTGCAGCGAGCCTACGAGGCAAATACCTGACCAAGTTCTGACATAGACGAAAACTCGTCCGGGGTGGCAGGGCGGGGGCAGCGCCGGCGGAGGGAGGGGCGAAGGGGCTGCACCGCAAGCTGAAACAACCGACAACGAAGACCCCGACCGGAGACGGGGAGGGGTGCCCCGCCCTGACAGGACCCCTGACGAGACCTTATAGGGTCAGCACACCGCCGACGAAGCCAATTCCTGACATAGACGAAAACTCGTCCGGGGTGGCAGGGCGGGGGGCAGCGCCGGCGGAGGGAGGGGCGAAGGGGCTGCACCGCCAGCTGAAACGACCGACGACGAAGACCCCGACCGGAGACGGGGAGGGGTGCCCGCCCTGACAGGACCCCGGACGAGACCTTATAGGGTCAGCACACCGCCGACGAGACCTTGTCTTGGCACCAGCGAGCCTACGAAGCCAATTCCTGACATAGACGAAAACTCGTCCGGGGTGGCAGGGCGGGGGGCAGCGCCGGCGGAGGGAGGGGCGGAGGGGCTGCACCGCCAGCTGAAACAACCGACAACGAAGACCCCGACCGGAGACGGGGAGGGGTCCCCGCCCTGACAGGACCCCGGACGAGACCTCATAGAAGTCAGGCCCACCGCCGACGAAGAGCGAGCGTTATTCCTCGTCAGCGTCGTCGAGAAACTCGACCAGTTCGCTGTCGTAACGCGCACGCGCGTCGGCGAGGATCGCTGCGACGGTGGCCACGCGCTCCTCGTCCCAACCCAGCTCGACGGCGAGCTCGTGCGTCGTCGGTGCGCGGCTCAGCTCGTGACGCATGCGGATCTCGGCGGTCTCGTAGATCTCCGTGTCGCGGACAAATGCCTCAGCGCTCGCGCGCTCGAGCGCAGCAAGCTCGATGGTGTCATCCATGTGCGACGCGACAAGGCGTGCGACAAATCGATCCAGTCCAGATGCAGGGCCACCCTGGACCGCGAACTCCATGACCGCGACCACGCTGGCGATCGTTCCCTCCTGGGTCAGATCGCCGACCTCGACGCCCTTCCCGCGACGAGCTTCGGCGAGCTGGAGGGTGGGTCCGAGCTGATGCTCGACGAGCCGGTCGAGCGCAGGCCCGCGGCCATCACGCTTCACTTCCGCAAGCAGCTGCGCGGTGACCTCCTCGGTGAGCGGCGGCAGTGCGCGCACTTGCGCGGCAATGATGTCGCGGTCGCTCAGTTCTCCTTTGGTCATCAGCGTTATCGCTTCGCGGCCCGGATGTCGCTCTTGCGTCCGAAACGTGCCGCAAGCTGTTCGCAGGCACGGGCCGTCTCGCGGCGTGCAGGTCCTTGCGATGCCATTTCCACCGCTCCGGCAAATGGGCGGCCGGTGACTGAGTATCGAGCTGACATCGTCACCGTGCAGCCGCCGGCCACCTTCTTCACCGTGACCTCGAGGGTCAGATCCAACCCCTCCTCGAGGGTCAACACCATGCGTTTGGGTGGGGTCAACTCAGTGCAGACCAGCACGCCGCGCAGGTGACGTCCGACCAGTCCCGCCTCCACTTCGTAGCGCGCGCCCACACCGCCGGACGGGCCGCTGATGTGCTTCAAGCGCCGTATCGCGGGGAGCCAGTCGGCATGCTCGATATCGGCGACCACCGCAAAGGCCTCCTCGGGCGGAACCGGCAGGGTGACATCGGCGCAAGTCTCGATCATGGTCTACCTAGTACATCACTGTCGCGAACACGTCCGCCGTCCGGAACCCCAGACGTTCGTAGACGCGCTGCGCGATGACGTTGTACTGGTTGACGTAGAGGCTGCACTGCGGCACATCATCGAAGACCTGCTGACAGACGGCCGCGAGTCCCGCGCGCGCGATGCCCTTGTTCCGGTACTTCGGCGCGGTGTACACGCCTTGGATCTGCACCACCTCGGGTGTCCACGCCGAGAGTTCCGCCTTGAACACCACATCGCGACCCTCTGTCCAGATCCAGCTCCAGCGCCGCTCGATGAGGCTGAGCATGCGCATGCGCCACGCCGGCGCGTCGATGGCCAGCGGATCGATCCCCATCTCCTCGCGATGCATGTGCGCTGCCGCGATGATCAAGGCCTCGAGGTCGTTGCGAGTAGAGAGGCGCACCCTGTCCGACGGAGCGCACTGCAGGTCGCCGCGGTCGAGGGTGAGCAACGGCTGCGGATCGCGCAACTCGCGCGCCGGCCGGGCCGGCCGAAACGCGTGGTGCAGTGCCATCACCGAGGCACGATGTCCGACCACCATGCGCGGCTGCGCGCTCGCGGCAAGCGCCTGCGCCAGCGGCGCAGCGGCGTCGAGATCCGGGATATAGGGCACCACCAACGACCATCCGAGCACGACCGAATTCAATCGGTCGTCCTCGAACGCTCCCCACCAGTCGCCGGCGTCGAAACCAAGCCGGAGCTCGCTGCGAAGGTAGACGTTGGTCACGGGGTTGCGGTCGATGAGCGCGCTGAGCTCACCGGCATGTGCCGGCCCCGAACCTCGTGACGCGGAGCGCGGAGCGTGTCGCCATGACTGCGATTGTCCCCCGATCGACGGCTGCTCATGTGGGATGGCTCGGTATCCTCGACAGCGTGACCTTGTCTTCCGTCCGCACGCGCGCGCTCGTTGCCGGTGCGAGCCTGGTGACCCTGGTCCTCGCCGGTTGCGGGCAGTCCCGCCACCACGGTGACGCCGAGCGCGAGCGCGAGCACCTCCTCCGCACCGACCGCTGCGCCACGCCCCTTCAGGGGATCGCAGTTCCTGACCAATATCCCGGCGGGCTGGACCGACGAGACCACCAATGGTGCCGCGGTCGCCGCGCTCGGTTTCACCGGCAGCGTGCAGATGCTGCTGGTCTCGCCTGACGGCGCAGTCATCGACGCTCGAACCACGCCCCAGCCCATCCCTGACGATGAGCTCGCCCAATACCTCGCGAGCATTGGGAAGGTTGGTGGCACCAACCTGAGCGGCGCCGCGACGGTCGACGTCGACGGCATGTCCGGCGTCTTCATCACCTACGACGTCACGTCACCAGCGGGTGTCGCCGACGAGCGCGAGGACATGGTGGTGAATCAGGGCGGCGACACCTTCGAGATCGTCCTGGCCACGCCAAAGGCCGATTTCTCCCAGGATATGGCCGCGCTGCAGGAGGTGCTCGACAGCTGGAGTTGGGCGTGAGACCCGCATCTCGTAGGATCAGGCAATGCTGGTGTTGATGAACGTGCAGGCGACCCCTGATCAGATCGCCAATGTCATCAGGCATGTCCGCGAGCGCGGGTTCGAGCCGATCGAGCTCCCCGGCATCGATCGCCTGGCGATCGGGGTGCTCGGGAGCAACCCGGGATCCATCCGTGACGCGATCTGCGACCTTCCCGGCGTGGTGGACGCCATCCCGGTGAGCAAGCCGTACAAGCAGGTCACCCGCGAATGGCATCCTGAGGCCACTGTGGTCGATGTCTCAGGTGTTCGATTCGGCGACGGGTCATTCGTGGTCATCGCCGGTCCATGCGCCGTGGAGAGCCGCGAGCAGGTGCTGGCGACCGCGCGAGATGTCGCCGATGCCGGCGCCGCGATGTTCCGTGGCGGTGCCTTCAAGCCGCGGTCATCCCCGTACTCCTTCCGGGGTTGGGGCTCGACGGCCTGCAACACCTTGCCGACGCGCGCCAGGCGACCGGCCTCCCGATCGTGACCGAAGTACTGACTCCGGCGGACGTGGACGTTGTCTCGGAGTACGCCGACGTCTTGCAGGTCGGGACGCGAAACGCGCAGAACTTCGCGCTGCTGGAGGCGGTTGGCGGAGCACGCCGGCCGGTGCTGCTCAAGCGGGGGTTGAGCAACACCATCGAGGAGTGGCTGCTCGCCGCCGAGTACGTGGTCGCGCACGGGAATCCGAACGTGATCCTCTGCGAGCGCGGCATCCGCACCTTCGAGGCGGCCACCCGAAACACCCTCGATCTGAGTGCCGTGCCCGTGGTGAAGGAACTCTCGCATCTCCCCGTGATCGTTGATCCCTCGCACGCCACCGGCCACCGAGCGCTCGTCCCGCCGATGGCACGTGCCGCCATCGCCGCCGGCGCCGACGGGCTCATGGTCGAGGTGCATCCCGATCCCGAGAGCGCCCTCAGCGACGGGGCGCAGTCGTTGACGCCGGCGATGTTCGCCGAGCTGATGGGATCGATCCGCCGCCTGGCCGTCGCACTGGATCGACAGGTCGCAACAGCTCCGTCACCGGTCAGAGCCGCAAACCCGGGTTAGGATCCTCCTCGTGGAGTGCCGCTGATGACCACGATGTACCAGCCCAGCCCGCAGGACTCCGGCAACGGTGTCGTCCTGTCAGTGGCTCCGATGGCCTGCACCCTTCGCGGATGCACCAACCAGAACGCGCAGCTCTGCGCGTATCTAGACCGCCGTGGCCGGGGATGCATCGCGGCGTTCTGTCCGGCGCACAGCGTCTCGTTCTCCGGA
The DNA here is from genome assembly GCA_963748505.1 of Candidatus Dormiibacterota bacterium. GTDB lineage: Bacteria > Chloroflexota > Dormibacteria > Aeolococcales > Aeolococcaceae > Palsa-851. Next base: position 261,397 of record CAVVJH010000004.1, on the reverse strand, counting down.
ATCTCGTACTGCCGCCGTCATGCGGGGACCGTGCAGGCGATCGGGGAATTGGCAAAGGACCCGAACGGGTTCCCTGATCTCAATGATCGCGCGCCATCGCTGGTCAACTGGATCGCTCGCGATCTTGATGAAGCAATCCGTCGCCTGCTCGGCCGCGCAGCGCGCGGTGGCGAGAGCGTTCTCGTCGACGAATCCGTCCGGCTGGCACATGACCCGGCCCGCAAAGCTCGCTGGGAACGGAGCTGGCGGATCGTCGAGCACACCGGGCTCGTCCTCAAGGTGACCGTCCATGTGAGTGAGGACAACGATTCGCTCGTGCACGTCCGCGTCGGCACCGAGATGGTGGCTGACGGCGTTCCGCCGTGGATCGCTCGCCGTCGCGAGGGTCAGGAGGTCGAGGCCGCGATCGACATCTCGCAACGCAACCTCTTCTACAAATTCCTCGAGGAGAACATCTCCTCGGCGGTCATCCGATTCCGGGCTCGCGGCGACCGCGCGCCCTGGGGCCGCTGACCGCTCAGACGGGAACTGGTTCGGGCATCGCCCCCAGCACGTCGAGGAGCCTTCCGAGCAGCGGCTGACCCTCGGTGCCGGCGCCGCCGGCGGTCTCGAGCTCCAGGGCGATCGCGTCGAGTTCGAGAAGAGCTCCGGGGGTATCGAGGTCGTCGTCCAGACGCTCGAAGAAGCGACGCTCATGCTCAGCCGCGCGGTCCGCGCTCATGGCGCCGTCGCCGTGCATGGCCGCGACATAGCGAGCCAGACGCGCCCCCGAGGCGTCGACCTCGGCATCGTCGTAGCCCCAGGAGGTCCGGTAGTGATGCGCAGCCAGGAGCAGGCGCACCGCGGCACCCGGGATCCGGCCAACCAGGTCGCGAACGAACACGAGGTTGCCGAGCGACTTGCTCATCTTGATGCCGTCGAGGTTGACCATCGCGACATGCGCCCAGTGCCTGACGTAGGGGGCGACGCCCGCGGCCTCCGCCTGCGCGATCTCCGACTCGTGATGCGGGTAGATGAGGTCGTCTCCGCCGCCATGGATGTCGATGGGATGGCCGAGTGAGCCGGTCGACATCACCGTGCATTCGATGTGCCACCCCGGGCGGCCGTGACCCCACGGGCTCGGCCAGCTGGGCTCATCGGGCTTTGACGCCTGCCAGAGCACGAAATCGAGCGGGTGGCGCTTACGCGGATCATCAGGATCGGCGCCGCGCTCGCGGCTGAGCTCGATCATCGCGGCCTGGCCGAGCCGGCTCAGCCGGCCGTAATCCGGGTAGACGCCGGAGTCGAAGAACACCCATCCCTCGACGTCGTAGGCGTAGCCGCCATCCACCAGACGCGTGACCCACTCGACCATCTCGCTCACGTGGTCGGTGGCGCGTGGTGCGACGTCGACCGGCGCGAGACCGATCTGCGCCATGTCACGGTCGAAGATCCGCACCTGCTCGGTGGCGAATTCCCGGTAGTCGACACCGCGCTCGCGCGCGACGCGAAGGATGTCGTCGTCGACGTCGGTGACATTCCGAACGCTCCGAACCGCAAGCCCCGCCTCGCGAAAGCGCCGCGTGAGCACATCGAAGACGTGGTAGACGAAGGCATGCCCGAGGTGCGCCGAGTTGTAGGGGGTGATGCCGCAGACGTAGATCCCAACCCGACCGTCACGGGGCTCGAAGGGCACCACTTCCTGGCGCGCGGTGTCGAACAGTTGCATGCCCGCTCGATTCTACGGTGCGTCCGGTTGGTCCCCCTGCGCCGGCGCGTCCGCAAGCAGATCACGCGCCGCATCGATGATGGGGTAGGTGTTCTTGAAGCTCAGCCTGCGGCGTGCCTCGCCGAGCCCCAGCCATGCCGCTTCGGCGATCTCCGCCGGATCGGGGTGCAGTTCGGTTCCCGGCCGGCGCCTCGACGAGGAAGTGATGCACGCGCTTGAAGATCAAGGCGCCGCTGTCGCGACGGCGGTACACGTACTCCGTGAGCGGCAGCGCTGCCGTGAGCACCAGGACCTCGAGCGCGATGCCGGTCTCCTCGGAGATCTCGCGCAGCGCGGCCACCTCGGGGGTCTCCCCCGGCTCGATCAGCCCCTTCGGAAATCCCCAGTAGCGGCCGTCATTGACCAGGCAGATCTCGACGCCGTCAGCGCTGCGGCGGAAGACGACACCGCCAGAGGAAATCTCATTGGGACGCATCGGCGGGCGGGGCATCGGCGCACGGTACTCCGGTGGGTCCCAAGCCCGGCTGTATCATCCAGAGCTTCGCGGCCCCGTGGTGTAGCCTGGTCTAACACGCCACCCTGTCAAGGTGGAGATCGTCGGTTCAAATCCGATCGGGGTCGCCACGCAGTGCCGGAGTCAGGTGCGCGAGCGACGAGGTGCACCGCGTCAGGCTGTCACCGCTCAGGTAATCGTGATCCCCGCCAGGTCGGGTGGCTGGGGGTAGCGCGGATCCATGTCGGTGAGCGTCTCGATGAGCAGCCGGCTGATCGCCCAGTTGCGGAACCACTTGTGGTCGGCCGGGATCACGTACCAGGGCGCCTGCTTGGTCGACGTGCGTTCGATCGCCTCTGAGTAGGCGGCCTGGTACTCCTTCCACAGGGCGCGGTCCTCGAGGTCACCCCGCTGGAACTTCCAGCGCTTCTGCGGGTCCTTGAGACGTTCCTCGAATCGGCGGCGCTGCTCATCCTTGGAGATGAGGAGGCAGCACTTGATGATCGTCGTGCCGGCTCGCGCAAGCGTCGACTTCGAACGCGGCGATGTCGCCGAATCGTCCCTTCCAGACGGGCTTGGCGACCAGCTTGCGAACGCGCGCGGCCAAAACATCCTCGTACTGCGACCGGTTGAAGATGCCGATCTCACCGGCGCGCGGGACCGCCAGATGGATGCGCCAGAGGAAGTCATGGGCAAGCTCCTCGGCGGTCGGTGCCTTGAACGAGGTCACCCGCGTCCCCTGCGGGTTCACACCGCGGAACACATGGGCAATGGTGCCGTCCTTGCCCGATGCGTCAGTGCCCTGCAGAATCAGCAGCACCGATCGCTTGCTCTCCGCCCAGAGGCGGGTCTGCCACTCGATGAGCGCCGCCTGGTCATTTTCGAGCCCCGCCTCCGCTGCCTTGCGGCCACCTTTCAGGGCTCGCGTGTCAGCCGGGTCGATCGCGGAGATATCGACCTTCGAACCGGGCTTGACGTACCACTCCTCGCGCATCGATTCGCACTCTAGTGCACGGGTCGCGGCCGGCGGTCAGCCGAGATGCGATTGCAACCAGCTCGTCAGGTCGTCGATGACGTGGTCGCGCTCCGGCTCGTTGAAGATCTCGTGCCAGAGACCGTCGTACATCTTCAGGGTCTTGTCAGGGGAACCTGCGCGCTCGTAGACATGCGGACCGCAGCCCGGATCGACGAGGCCGTCGGAGGTTCCCTGCATCACCAGCAGCGGCACCTGCAGCGAGGGAAGCGCCGCCTCCACGACCTCCATGGTTGCGATCATCTCCGTGCCCAGCCGCGCTCGAATGGGCGTGCGGAACACCAGCGGGTCGTTGTTGTAGGCCTCGACGACCGCGGGGTCGCGGCTGATCCTGTTGAGCGGCAGACGTGAGACACCCACGTTCGGCGCCAGTCGGGACAGCGCCTGTCCGAGTTGCATCTGGATCTTCGAAATCGGCGGGGGGCATGCAGCCGGCGCCGACAGGACGAGACCGTCGATCGCCGCGTCGGGGCGCACCGCCAGGCCCAGCGCGATCAGCCCGCCCATGCTGTGGCCGAGGAGGACCAGCCGCTGAGACGCCCAGCGCTCACGTGCACCGGAGAGCACGGTGGCGAGGTCATCGATGTAGTCGCTGAAGCGCACCACGCTGGTTCGCCTGCCTTCGCTGAGCCCGTGTCCACGATGGTCGGGCGCGACCACCGCCAGCCCCTCGGCGACGAGATGATCAGCCAGCCGTGCGTAGCGACCGCCGTGCTCGGCAAACCCATGGGCGATGACCACAACGCCGGTCGGTGGCGACGCCGGGAGCCACGTTCTCCGGTGAAGCCGCAGACCGCCGACGCCCACAAAGCTGTCGGTCGTGCCACCGATGTCCGGGTTGCCCTGCATCACCTTCACCGCCGTGAGCCTAGCCAATCCGAAGGGTGCTCAACAACATCCAAAGCGGGCGCATCCCGCTGATATAGTGCGGATCAGGAGGACTCGCTTCTTTTCGCTATGGACAACAGCAACAGCGGCAACGTTCTCGAGATCGAGGGGCTCAAAACCCATATCCGGCTTTCCCGGACGACCGTCCGCGCGGTCGACGGGATTTCGATGCATATCGCGCCTGGTGAGACGTTGGGACTGGTCGGCGAATCGGGATGCGGCAAGAGCATCACCGGCATGTCGATCATGAAATTGCTGCCGTCAGGCGGCAACATCGTGGCCGGCAGCATCAAGCTCAACGGCCGCGACATCGTCCCGCTCGACGAAAAGGAGATGCGCAAGATCCGCGGCAACGACGTCGCAGTCATCTTTCAGGACCCGATGACATCGTTGAATCCGACCATGACGATCGGCGATCAGATCGGCGAAGTGCTGCACATCCACCGCGACGTCACCGATGACGAAACCCGCGAACGATGCGCCGAAGTCCTTGGCCTGGTTGGGATGCCGCGTCCCAAGGAACGTCTCAGCGACTACCCGCATCAGCTCTCCGGCGGGCTCCGGCAGCGCGTGATGATCGCGATGGCGCTGGTCTGCGATCCGAAGTTGTTGATCGCTGACGAACCCACAACAGCACTCGACGTCACCATTCAGGCGCAGATTCTCGACCTGCTGGACGACCTCCGCCGCCGTCTCCACATGGCCGTGCTGCTCATCACGCACGACATGGGCGTCATCGCCGGGCGTGCCGATCGCGTGGCTGTCATGTACGCGGGCAAGATCGCTGAGGAGTTGGAGACACGCAGGCTCTTCAAGGGCATGCGGCATCGCTATACCGAGGCACTCGTCGAGGCCATCCCGCGGCTCGACCAGGATGCGGCAACCGGGCTTTACAGCATTCCGGGCCTGCCGCCCGACCTCACGGCGCCGCCACCTGCGTGCCGCTTCGCACCGCGCTGCCGCTATGACACCGCGGTGTGCCACACCGAAGAGCCCGCGCTCATCGAGCACGAGCCGGGGCACCTGTACGCGTGCCATCACCCGGCTGGCGTCACCACCCCGGCGCACACGGAGCCTGCACCAGTCGCATGACCACCATCCCCGCACCCGTGTCGACGGTGGTCACCGGTGCCAAACCATTTCTCGAAGTCAAGCACCTGGTGAAGGAATTCCCGGTCACCAAGGGCGCAGTGCTGCAGCGACAGGTCGGTGCGGTGCATGCCGTGTCGGATGTGTCGTTCACGGTCCGGCCCGGAGAAACCTTTGGCCTGGTAGGCGAATCGGGCTGCGGCAAGACGACGACGGGGCGCATGATCGTCGCCCTCGAGCCTCCGACATCGGGGTCGATCGTCATCAACGGCGAGGACATCGCGACCATGGGCAAGAGCAAGTTGCGCACCAAGCGGCGCGACATGCAGATGATGTTCCAGGATCCGTACGCGTCGCTGGACCCGCGCATGCGCGTGGTCACCATCCTGCGCGAGCCCCTCGCGATCCAGGGCATCGGCAGCAAGAAAGCACAGGTGGAGCGCTGCGCCGAATTGATGAACGATGTCGGTCTCGCGCGCGGTGCGCTCGACCGCTATCCGCATGAATTCAGTGGCGGTCAACGCCAGCGCATCGGCCTGGCCCGAGCGCTCGCACTCAATCCGAAGCTGATCGTCGCGGATGAACCGGTGTCAGCGCTCGATGTCTCCATCCGCTCGCAGATTCTCAACATGATGAACGCCCTGCAGGAGAAGTACGGGCTGACCTACGTGATCATCTCCCACGACCTGTCAGTCGTGAAATACATGTCGGACCGCATTGGCGTCATGTATCTCGGCAAGATGGTCGAGGTCGGCAGCGGTGCCGATCTCTACGCGCAACCCGCACATCCCTACACCAAGGGCCTCGTCAGCGCGATCCCGATTCCCGACCCGGACGTCGAACGCGCCAAGGATATGGACACACCCAAGGGCGAGATCCCATCTGCGATCAACCCGCCATCAGGATGCCGCTTCCGGACGCGCTGCCCCTACGCGCAGCAGCTCTGCGCGGAGCAGGAGCCGCTGCTCAGGAAGTTCGGCGAGCAGCACGAGGCCGCCTGCCACTTCCCGTTGCGTCCGCCACTCGAAGCAGCCGCAGCCTAGCCGGTCCGCTACCGCTTCTGGAGGCGAACCTCGAGCGCGTCGCGGAGGGCATCGCCGATGAAGTTGAACGCGACGACGGTGAGCACGATCGCGATGCCGGCCGGGTAGATCAACCACCACCAGCCTTCGGCGATATAGGTGGTGCCGTCGGAGAGCATGGCGCCCCAGTTGGTGGCGGGCGGCGCAATCCCAAGACCGAGGTAGTTGACCGCGGCGACCAGCAGGATCGCGTCGGCGACCTGGAACGTGGCGTTCACCATGATCGTGCCCATCGAGTTGGGAATGATGTGGCGAAGCACGATGCGGAACCCGCCACCGCCCATCATGGTCACCGCCTGCACGTACTCCCGGGTTCGCAGCGTCAGTGCTTCAGCGCGCACCAGACGGGCCGGGATGAGCCACGCGGTGACGGCCACCACGATGATCAAGGTGCCGACGTTGCGCGGAAAGGCGACTGCCAGGAACAGCAGCAGGAACAGTGCGGGGATCGCAAGCATGATGTCGACGAAGCGCATCAGGACGCTGTCGACCCAACCGCCGAAGAAGCCTGCGACCGCTCCCCAGAGAACCCCGAACACGGTCGCGATCAGCGCGGCGGCGATGCCGATTTCGAGCGACGTCTGGCCGCCGAGCATGAGCCTGCCGATGATGTCGAACCCGAGGCTGTCAGTCCCGAGCGGATGATGCGCGGACGGCGGAAGGAACTCGTTGACCAGGTTCACGGTCACCTGATCGGTGTGATAGACGAGCGGGCCGACGAAGCAGAACAGGAACATGAAGACGACGATGCCGACCCCGACCACCGCGAGACGGTTCTGAATGAAGACGTTGAAAGCGAGGCGCCAGACGCCCTGGGCTTCGAACGCCGGTGCCACATCCTGAATCTCTGCCGGCTTTTCCTGCGTCCCCGTCGCGGCGGGAACGGGAACCGGGAATCCGATCGATTGCGGCTGGTCGAGGGTGCTCATGCTCGGCGGTACCTCACGCGCGGGTCGGCGATCGCGTACATGACATCGGCCATGAGCGAACCGAGCACGGTCGCAAAGCCGGTCACCACGATGACGCCGAGAATGATTGGATAATCCGTGGTCAGGGTCGCGTTCCAGAAGATGTAGCCGACCCCCGGATAGTTGAACAGTGCCTCGGTGATCAGCGCACCGCTGAACACGTAGCCGACCGAGAGGCCGATCAGCGTCAGGATGGGGATCATCGCGTTGCGCAGCACGTGCACGAAGAGCACTCGCGAGTTGGAGGCTCCCTTGGCCCTCGCGGTGCGTGTGTAGTCCTGGACCATGTTCTCCAGGGTGGCCGACCGCATATAGCGGCTGAACGACGCGATGGTCACCAGCGAAAGCGTCAAGACCGGAAGGATCAGCGATGTCAGCTGGCCCAGGTCGTCGGTCACGTACGCGCCTTGCGGTCCTTCGGACGGCAGCCAGTGCAGCACGAAGGTGAACAGGACGATGAGAATGATGCCGAGCCAGAACACCGGCATCGAGTAGAGCAGGAAGGAGAGGCCGGTGAAGATGTAGTCATCGGGCTTGTTACGCCGGACGGCTTGATAGATGCCCAGCGGGATCGCGATCACGATAGCGACGACGTAGGACAGACCCAGCAGGAGCAGCGTCTTGGGCAGGTACTGCACGAGGAGCGACCAGACGCTTTGGTTGAGCTTGTACGAGAAGCCGAAGTTCCCGTGCACGAGCTGCCAGAGATAGGTCAGGTACTGCACCGGTAGCGGTTGATCAAGCCCGTTCTCGTGGTCGAACGCGGCGATCTGGGCGGCATTCGCACGGGGCCCGAGAATGTTTCTCGCCACCCCGCCCCCCGGGATGATGTGGAGCAGGACGAACACGATGAGGGTCACCCCGATCGTGATCAGGATGGCCTGGATCACCCGCCGGATGATGTAGCCGAGCACTGGCTCCTACCTCGCCCTGACGACCAACATTTATGCAGATTAGCGGAATGGACAGGGGGATGCCGGCAGTGCCGGCATCCCCCATGAGATACGTTGGAGGTTACTTACCAGGCCTTGTTCAGGACCAGCGCCAGTTCTCCGGGTAGATCTGGAGCAGCGGATCCGATGGCCCGGTGCCCTTGAGGTTCTTGTTGATCTCGTTCAGCTGCGCGTAGGCCACTGGCATCCAGATGACCGGTAGCTGCTTGGCGAGATAGTCCTCGTAGGTGTAGGTGGCCTGGATGTCGCTGCTGGTCTCGGTAGCGATGATGTACGCCTGTGTCTGCGGGTCGCAGTAGCCACCGGAGTCCGAGCCCGCGTACTGGACGTTGGCGCCGGTGCCGGTGCAGGACCACAGCTCGTCACCGGTGGGATCGTAGTCGGGGGCGTAGATCCAGCCACCGCCCCAGAACTCCATGTCCCAGTTGCAGGCCTGTCCGGCCTTGCAGGGGGTGGCGTTCCCGATCACGGTGTCGAAGGGCGCCGTGGTGAGGTTGATCTGGATTCCGGCGAGCGCGTAGTCCGACTTGAACTGGGCCATCTCCTGGTCGAGAGCGGGCGTCCCACTCACGTACTGGAGGTTGAACGAAGCCTTGGCTCCTTGCGGAACGCCGGCGCCGCACTGGCCGCTGCCGGTGCCAGGGCTGGTGCACGTGCTGGTACCGCCCGCGTTGACCGTCCATCCGTTGGCCTGCAGCAGGGCAATCGCCGCGCTCGGGCTGTATGGGTATGGGTTGGTCTTCTCGAAAGAATCGACGAAGTTCGAGGAGGGCTTGGTCGGTACCGGGCCGTAGGTCGGGTAGCCGTACCCGAAGAAGGCCTTGCTGACGAACGTGTTCTGGTCCACCAGGTCCTGCATCGCCTGTCTGAAGTAGAGCTGCTTGAAGATCGGCCCACTGGTCGGGTTCGTGAAGTTCTCCGGGAAGTAGGTGATCTGCCAGCCCGTCCAGGTGCTGAAGTTGTAGATGTTGTTCAGCGTGTCCTTCTGCAGGACGTCCGCATCAGGGATGTAGCCCCAGTCGACGGTGGTGTTGTTGACCGAGGTCGCGCTCTTGAGCTGATCGAACTCGGCGGTGTCCTTGGTGTACGGCACTTCGTTGAACTGCTTGAGGGTCGGCTTGACGGGTCCGCCGTACCCGGGGTTCGGCACCATCGAGACGTTGCCCGCGGTGTCCATCGACTTGAGCTTCCACGGTCCCGACACGACCTGCCAGAGCGGGTTGGTGTCGTAGGTGGAGATGCTCTTCGACTGCGCGTCGAGGAAATTGAAGACCTTGACGGCGCCCGCCGGGGTCTGGTCGTAATCACCGACCGCGCCCGACGCCGATTCCTTGTCCCACACGTGCTGCGGGAGCGGAGTGATCTGGCTCAGCTCGTTGTAGGTGAAGAAGTACGAGCCATATGCCTGGCTGAGGTTGAAGGTGATCTTCAGCTTGTTGGTGGGGTCGATGGTCGTGCTGAGCACGTTGTCGGGATACTCGCCAGGCGAGTAGCCGGCCCAGTTGTCCTTGTTGGCGGTCACGAGGTTCTGCCAGAACTGGATGTCGCGCGCGGTGATCTGGGTCCCGTCCGACCACTTCCAACCCTTGAGCGTCATGGACACCGACTTGCCGTCGGAGGAGTAGACGGGGGCCTCAGCGAGGCTGAGGCTGTTGTTCAGCTGGACCTGACCATTGGTCCCGAACCAGTACAGCGGCCGGTACATGAGGAATTGGAACTGGCTCAGGTTCGAGACGCTGAAATACTGCAAGCCCGCGAGCGGGAAGATGTAGTTCGGCTGCGCACCCGGAGCCTCAGCGAAGGTCGCGGTCGTCTTGGTCACGGCTGGGCCCGTGCTGCTCGAGGTACTGCTGCCGCAGGCCGCGAGGACGATTGCACCAAGCCCTATTGCGGCAGGCAAAGTCCGTGCCCGCCAACTCCGAAACGTCATCTATGCGCCTCCTTGTGACGACATATGTCCACTAGCGATCCTCTGCCCCAGGACGCGGAACCAGCGTAGCGATTCGCCGGGGGCTCGGCCGCGACTCGCAATAAAATCACCCTGCTGAGGGAGATTCGCGTTCAAATCAGGCGGCGCGTTGCGCGGGCCAGCGCCCCTCCGAGCGCGCCAGTGCGAGGTCGTAGACCGGTGAGACGCGAAGGCGGCGCGGGAGTGCCGGCGTCGCCAGTCGCAATGAGCCGGTGAGCGTCTCGAAGGCGGCCCGATGCGCTGCTGTCCAGGTCAGCCCGTAACCCCGGCGCAACTCATCCGGCAGGAGCCCGGTTGCGATGAAGGCGAGCGTCTCGGTGCCGGGCCGCAGCAGCGGCGATCTGACCGGTGGATGCAATACGGTTTCCGCCACCTCGAGGGACCCGGCGCCCGGCAGCGCAGGGCCGCTCCGGACCTGGCGCTCGACATAGCGGCGCAGGGCGGCGGCGTCTGGCCAGCAGCGGCGCTCCGGGAGTCCCATGACGTGCGCGACGGCGTCCCATTCGCGGACGAATGCGTCGCGTTGCGCAGTGGTGAGGCCCCCGACCAGGGCGTCATGGGCTGCCAGCATCGTGTCAACGAACGAGGCGTGGACCCAGCGCAGCAGGTCGGGGTCACTTGCCGAGTACTGGGTTCCGGCCGGGAGCCGCGAGGTCGCGTTCGCCGCAGGGAGCGAGCCCACGACCCGCTGATGCAGTCCGTTCACCCGCCCGGAGACGCGCTGCGCCTCCTGGGTGGTGCCGAAGCAGACGATCGTGACCCAGCGGACGGTTCGTTCCAGCCGCCCATATGGATCGGTCTTGTAGGTGCTGTGCTCGATTGCCCCCTGGGCGACGAGCGGATTGGCCGCCTGGAGGAGGAGTGCTCGTCCGGCAGCGAGCAGCAGTCGCGGCTCACGCATCACGACCCACGTCACCGAACCCGGACCGAACAGCCCCGGATCGGGCGCCTGATCGCGGAGCGGGAGTGGTCGCGACGACGAGGGCATCTGGCGAAGGAGCAGACGCCGGACCGACGCCGGAGTGGGAAAGCCGAACATGGACCGAGTGTCGCACGGGTCACCGCGGCGCCGGGCTCCGTTCGAGCCACCTTTGGCTACCATCGTTCCCGTGTCTGAGATCGACGGAATCGAACGTGTCCTCGTTGTCGTCGCCCATCCCGACGACTGTGACTTCGGCAATGCGGCAACCACCGCGCGCTGGACCGACGCCGGCGTGACGGTGTCCTACTGCATCATCACCGACGGCGACGCCGGTGGATCCGACCGCTCCATCACGCGTGAGCAGATGGCGGGCATCCGCAGGATCGAACAGACTTCCGCCGCCGCCGAGGTGGGGGTGACCGACCTCACCTTCCTCGGCTATCCCGACGGGCGGCTGACGCCGAGCATCGAGCTGCGTCGCGACATCTCGCGAGTGATCCGGCAGAAGCAGCCGCAACGCGTGGTCACGCAGTCGCCCGTCCGGAACTTCGGTCGCATCTTCGCGAGCCACCCGGATCACCTTGCCGCCGGCGAGGCGACGCTGTGCGCGGTGTACCCGGATGCTCGCAATCCGTTCGCGCATCGGGAGCTGCTCGAGGTCGAGGGGCTCGAGCCGTACTCCGTCAGCGAAGTGTGGATGAGTGCCGGGATGATGCCCGGCCAGGAGGTGCAGGTGGTCGACGTCACGGACACGGCCGACCGCAAGCTCGCCGCGCTGCGCTGCCATCGCAGCCAGTACAGCGATTGGGATGCGCTCGAGGAGCGCGTGCGCGGCTGGATGGCGCTCACCGCGAAGTCGCATGGCCTCGAGGATGGCCGGCTCGCGGAGCAGTTCGTCGTCGTTCCGACTGCATGAGTTCGGAGTCGAGAGCCGAACAGTCTCCACCTGCGGTCTGGCCCTCACCCATCACGGCGAGCATCGCGGCGGTCGCAGGGTTGCGACTCTCCGACGTGCAGCTGAGCGACGGCGACGCCTACTGGATCGAGGGCCGACCCACCGAGCAGGGGCGCTGCGTCATCGTCCGGGAGCACCACGGCGTCATCGAGGACCTCATCGATTCGCCCCTCTCTGCGCGCTCATGGGTCCATGAGTACGGCGGCGCCGCGATGCTCGCGCACGACGGGACGGTGTACTTCTCGAACGCCGCGGATCAGCGTCTGTACACCCTCGTTCCGGGGTCGGCGCCGCAACCCTTGACGCCGCTGATCGGTGATGTGCGCTACGCCGACTTCGAAGTCGATGCGACGCGCAAGCGACTCATCTGCGTTGTCGAGGACCACCGCGGTCACGACGTCGTCAACGACATCCGCGCAATCCCGCTCACCGGCGGCGAGCCGGTCTCCCTGGTGTCGGGCAACGATTTCTATTCGACGCCGCGAATAAGTCCTGACGGACGCAGCCTGCTCTGGGTCACCTGGAACTTCCCGAACATGCCCTGGGATGGCTCGGAGCTGTGGGTCGCGAGCCTCGATGCATCGGGAATGCCCAGCGATGCTCGCCGGGTCGCGGGCGGACCGTCCGAGTCGATCTTTCAGGCGTCGTGGTCGCCCGAACTCGGTCGTGCATTTCACCTCGGATCGCACCAACTGGTGGAACCTCTATCGCTGGGATGGCGCGACCGTCACGGCGCTTGCGCCCATGGACGCTGAGTGCGGGACGCCGCAATGGGTCTTCGGCCTCTCCACGTACGCGTTCTGCGGTGATGGGCGGATCGTGCTGTGGGCCTGCAGGAATGGCGCCTGGGAGTGCTCGGTGCTGGAGACATCCGGTGGGCTCACGCGCCTGGACATTCCCTATACCGACTTCGGCCTGTACGTCGGTGCAGAGGACAATCACGTGCTGTTCCTTGCCGGTGGCAGCGATACGCCGGAGGGCGTGGTGCGCCTGGACCTCAGCACCGGCGCGCACCACATGCTTCGCGCCGACAGCGACGAGAGTGTCATCAGCGAGGCGATCCTGTCGCGGCCGCGGCACGTCACCTTCCCTGGATACAACGGCGACACCGCCCATGCGTGGTACTACGCACCACGCAACGACGCCGTGCCTGCGCAACCCGGGCGAAAGGCTCCGCTGCTGGTGCGTGCTCACGGTGGTCCGACCTCCAACGCCAGCTTCGCGCTCAGTGCGTCGGTGCAGTACTGGACAAGCCGGGGGTTTGCCTACCTCGACGTGGACTACGGCGGCAGTTCGGGGTACGGTCGCACCTATCGCGATCGTCTCAACGAGCAATGGGGAGTTGTCGACGTCGGCGATTGCATCGCGGGTGCGCACCACCTGGTGGAAACCGGTGCGGCGGATCCCGATCGCCTCTTCATCCATGGCGGCAGCGCGGGCGGGTACGCGGTGCTCTGCGCCATGGCGTTCCACGACGTGTTCCAGGCGGGGGCCAGCCTGTACGGGATCTCCGACCTCGAGGAGCTCTTCGCGATGCCGGGCCACAAATTCGAGTCGCACTACGACGCACCGTTGCCCAAAGGACCGGGGATGTACGACCGCTCCCCGCTGCACTTCATCGAGAACGTGCGGGGTGCGGTGCTGTTGCTGCAGGGTCTGGACGATCCTGTTGTCCCCGCGAATCAAGCGGAGTTGATGTTCGCCGCGCTGCAGACGGCAGGAGTGCCGTGCGCCTATATCGGATATCCGGGTGAGCAGCACGGCTTCCGCAAGGCCGAGAACATCGCGCGGACACTCGAAGCACAGCTGTACTTCTTTTCGACCGTCACCTCGATGCCACTCGCCGAGGCGATCGATCCGGTGCCGATTCTCAACCTGAAGGCGTAGTCCCGGAAGCCGTAGCCCTCAATGGCGTCTCGGATCTCACTCGGGATGCAACCGGGTCGAGCGACGCCAGGCTGTCGTGGCACCGGGGATGACGATCGCAAGGCTTCCAAGGATGAGGAGCATCGGGAAGAGCAGGTCGTTGGGATCAGGTTGATACGGCAGCACCGCTCCGGCCGTGTTGTGTGCCCCGACCGTGGTGCCGAATGAGGTGAGACGGATGACCCCGTCGGTGCCGACGCCGAGGTCGTAGGTGACCGCGGCCCCGGGAGCGTCGAGGGTCAGGTAGGTGACCCAGCCGTGGGCGGGCACCCAGGACATGTTTCGGTCCGAGGAGAGGTCCTGATGCAGGCTCGCGTTCATCGGTTCGGCGCCGGCGATCTTGAAGCCGGGTGCTCCGTCGACGCCATTGCCATCGGAACTCGACGAGATCGCGGGAAGGCCGGTTTCGGTGCGCACGGGCAGCGGGGTGAGGAGGAAGAGATCCGCATTGACCGGCACGCCGGCGGTTGCGAGGATCTCGAGCGGCACCCAGAGATGGGGCGTCGGCATGGTGATGAGCAGGGGAACGCCGTCACCGGCCTGCTGATGGCGAGCGAGCGCAAGCGAGGTGTTGTATTTCGCCGCCATGAAGATCGGCGAGGTGGATGCGTACTGGAGCAGGTGCGCCTTGATCTCGGCGGACACGAGGAACCCGTTGTGGATGCACCAGTCGATGACCGCCTGGCCGCTTCCCTTGAGGACCGTGACGTCGAGGGCCTCGACCTGCACCTGTTGCAACACCTCCGCCGGCGCACCGGCTGCCGGAACCGAACTCTTGGAGAGCGCGAAGTCGATCGGAGCCGGCGGGGCGAACTCCCGCTCCAGGCGTTGCAGCGTCCACGCGCCAGCCTCCTTGATCGAGGTCGGCACCGCCGGGAGCGGGACGATCCAGCCGACGTCGGCCACCGCTCCGGTGAAGGCGAAGCTCGTGACGTAGTGCTCGATCCCGCCGGACCACGCCACGAACGTCGTCGCCTTGGCAAGGCGCACGTCGCCGTCGGGCGCAACCAGGCCGCCGCACGCGAAGACCTGACCCGCCTGCAGGACGACAGCTGCGGCAACCCCCATACCGGCAAACAGGAATTTGCGCATCGCTCGGGTCCTCCACGCGGTTTCGGTCATGCGGAGATGGAGACGCGCGATCCGGGGCCGGGGTTCCCGCGATCACAGAAATGGTTGCCAGGCCGCCTCAGAGGACTTGCACTGAAGATTAGTTAGGTTATATAATCAATTCAGATCATGCCGCAACTCAGCAACAAGCCCGTCGACGTCGCCAACCGGCTCCGTCCCGTGCTGCTGCACTTGAACCGGCATCTGCGCCGTGAGGTGCACACGTCAGGGGTTTCGGCGGGGCAGTTGTCGCTCCTCGGCCTCATCGAGGGCAATCCCGGCATCGGCGTCGCGGACCTCGCATCCCGGGAAGGCACCTCGATGCCGTCGGTCTGCAGCCACATCGATCGCCTCGAAGCCTCGGGGCTGGTGACGCGACGCCAGGGGGAGCGCGACCGCCGTCGCGTTGACCTCGAGGTGACCGACGAAGGGGAGCGCGTCCTCCGCGCCATCCGCACGAAGCGGACCGCGTGGCTTTCGGCCCGGCTCGGCAACCTCGCCGAGGGCGACCTCGCAGCAGTCGCCGCCGCCATCGCGCCCCTCGAGGCGCTCCTGGCACAAGGCGCATGAGCCTCGGCATCGGCAACGCCACGGCACGAACCTTCGCCAGCCTGAGCCGCCACTACAACTACCGCCTCTACTTCTTCGGCCAGGTCGTCTCGATCAGCGGCACCTGGATGCAGAGCGTTGCGCAGGCGTGGTTCGTCGTGCAGAACACGCACTCCCCGCTCGCAGTCGGCATCCTCGCCGTCTGCCAGTTCGGTCCCTACGCGCTCCTCGGCCTGTTCGGTGGCGCGGTTGCTGACCGGCTCGATCAACGCAAGGTGCTGCTCGGCACGCAGGGCGCGTTCATGGTGACGGCAACGGCGCTCGCCGTGCTCACGCTCAGCGGGCATGCGACGGTATGGGAGATCTACGTCATCGCTGCGATCACCGGCGTGATCACGGTGCTGGACAACCCCGTTCGCCAGGCGTTCACCATCCAGATGGTCGGTCGCGACGAGTTGCCCAACGCGGTCGCGCTCAACTCCAGCCTGTTCAACGCGTCGCGCATCGTCGGTCCGGCACTCGCCGGCGGCCTCATTGCGGTGGCCGGCGTCGGGATCTGCTTTCTCATCAACGCGGTGAGCTATCTCGCCGTGCTCGCGGCGCTGTGGCTCATGCGCGTCGGCGACCTCTTCCCGGTGAGCAGGGACGAGCGCCATCAGAACCTGCTTCGTGGGTCGGTCGAAGGCCTCAAGTTCGCGTGGCGGATGCCGGTCATCCGCTCGATCCTGATGATGATGCTGGTGATCGCGACGATCAGCATCAACTTCAACGTGCTGCTTCCCGTGCTTGCGTCGCGCACGCTGCACAGCGGGCCAGGCGTCTTCGGCATCCTCTCCGCGCTGTTCGGTTTCGGCGCGCTCGTCGGTGCGCTGTTCTCCGCATCACTCGGTCGCGCCAGCCGGCGCACCATGCTGATCGGCGCCGCGCTGTTCTCCGCGTCCGAAATCGCGCTTGCGCCACTCAATGTCGTCTGGGCGTCAGGGGGCGCGCTCATCGTGCTCGGCATCGCCTTCACGCTCTACGCGTCACAGGCGAACGCCGGACTGCAACTCGCGGTCACCGACGAGATGCGTGGGCGCGTGCTGGGCATCTATGGCTACGTCTTCTTCGGAACAGCGCCGCTCGGCGGGCTGCTCGCCGGATGGCTCGCCGAGATCGGCGGGACGCAGCTCGCGTTCCTGGTCGCGGGGCTCACCGCGGCTGCGGCCACGATCTACGGGTGGGCCGACACGCGCCGCGCGCAGCGCGCGGTCGCACCACCCATCACCCAGGTGGCGTAGCAGCACTCGCTTCGCGCATCCTTTGGTCTCGATTGACGCACGCGGGACATCACCTCGGAGGCACGTGACCTTGGAGCATCGCAAGGTGGGCACGCAGGGGCTGGAAGTCTCTGCGCTCGGGCTCGGCTGCATGGGCATGTCGGATTTCTATGGGGCCGCCGCCGATCGCGACCAACGCGAGGCACTGGCGACCATCGACCGCGCCGCCGAGCTGGGTGTGACCATGCTCGACACCGCCGACATGTACGGTCCCTTCACCAACGAGGAGTTGGTGGGAAGGGCGCTGACCGGACGCCGCGATCAGTTCGTGGTGGCGACGAAATTCGGTCTCGAGCGTCACGACGACGGGCGGCAGACCATCAACGGCCATCCCGAATATGTGCACAGCGCGTGTGAGGCGTCGCTGCGGCGGCTCGACGTCGACGTCATCGACCTGTACTACCAACACCGTCTCGACCGCACCGTCCCGATTGAGGAAACCGTGGGTGCGATGGCGGAGCTCGTGCAGGAGGGCAAGGTCCGCTTCATCGGATTGAGTGAGGCGGGCGCAGCCACGATCCGTCGCGCGCATGCCGTGCATCCTCTCTCGGCTGTGCAGTCTGAATATTCGCTCTTCACCCGCGATGCCGAGGAGTTGGTGCTCCCTACCATGCGCGAGCTGGGCATCGGCTTCGTGGCCTACAGCCCGCTCGGTCGCGGCATCCTCACCGGGACGCTGACCTCGGCGACGCTGCCCGAGTCGGACATCCGGCGCTCCAAGTTCCCGCGCTTCGCCGAGGGTAATCTCGAGGCCAACACCGCGATCGCGCAACGCGTCGGCGAGCTCGCGGCCGAGAAGGGGGTCACCGGTGCGCAGCTGGCGCTTGCCTGGCTGCTGTATCGCGGCCCCGATGTCGTTCCGATTCCCGGCACCAAGCGACGCGAGCGGCTCGAGGAAAACGTTGGGGCGACGGCGATCACCCTCGACGACACCGATATCGCACGGCTCGAGGACATCGTCGATCTTCACAACGTCCGTGGCGATCGGCACTGGGACATGTCAGCGATCGACCGCTGACCAGGCGCTATGGTGAGGGCGCGATGAGCGATACCGCCGCAGCACGTTTCGCCTGGACGCCGACTGCCGAGCAAGCCGGAGCTTCACGGCTACGGCACTTCATCGACTCCCTCGGCGCGGGTGACCTGGATGGCGTCGCGCGTCTCGCTCATGACGACCCGCAGCGTTTCTGGGCGGCGATGGCTGACGACATCGGCATCGAATGGACGCGCCGATTCGACACCGCCATGGACACGTCCGAAGGATTGCCCTGGACGCACTTCTGGCGTGGCGGGAAGTTGAATCTCGCGCGCAATGCGGTGACCCGATGGGCACGGCGCACGCCCGATCGAAGCGCTGTCGTGTGGGAAGGCGACGACGGCAGCACCCGCGAGTGGACCTATGCGGATCTCGAGCGCGAGACGGCATACGCGGCGGCCACGCTCCAGTCACTCGGGATTGGCGCCGGCGACAGCGTCGGATTGTGTCTGCCGATGATTCCCGAGACCGCAGCGCTCTTTCTTGCCTGCGCCTGGCTCGGGGCGATCGTGGTGCCGCTCTTCAGCGGCTACGGCGCAGGCGCGATTGTCTCCCGCCTCGCGGACTGCGATGCCAAGGTTCTGGTCATCGTTGACGGATTCAGGCGGCGCGGCGGTACCGTGCACATGAAGCCGGTCGCCGACGAGGCTGCCGGGCAGCTGCCATCGCTGCAGCACATCCTCGTGGTACCGCGCCTCGGTGACAACAGCGTGTCGATGCAACCCGGGCGCGACGTGCGCTACGAGCCGATGCCGGCGTCCTTCGTCACCGCTCCGCCGATCGCGGAAACCGATGCCGATTCGCCCTTCATGATCATCTACACGAGCGGGACCACCGGCCGGCCGAAGGGCACGGTGCACGTCCATGGCGGCTTCCCCGTGAAAGCGACGCAGGACATGGCGCACTGCTTCGACATCGGCGAGCACGACCGATTGCTGTGGTTCACCGATATCGGCTGGATGATGGGGCCGTGGGCAATCTGCGGTGCGCTCACTATCGGGGCGACGCTGGTGCTCTTCGACGGGCTGCCGGACTATCCGGGGCCAGACCGTCTGTGGTCGGTGGTCGAGCGGCATCGCGTCACCGTCCTCGGCATCGCTCCGACGGTCATCCGCGCGCTCATGCGCAACGGCGATGCGCCGGTGGCGGCGCACGATCTCTCGTCGTTGCGCGTGCTCGGTTCGACCGGCGAGCCGTGGAATACCGACCCGTGGCTCTGGTATCAGCAGAAAGTCGGTGGGGGCCGGCTTCCGGTGATCAACTATTCGGGAGGCACCGAGATATCCGGCGGCATTCTCGCCGGCAACATGCTGACCCCGTTGCAGCCCTGCGCGTTCGCCGGTCCGTGTCCGGGCATGGCGGCGGACGTCGTCGACGAGCTCGGCCGGAGCGTTCGTGGTGTGGTCGGTGAGCTGGTGATACGCGCGCCCTGGCCGGGCATGACCCAGGGTTTCTGGCATGACCGCGAGCGCTATCTCGACACCTACTGGTCGCGCTGGCCGGATGTCTGGGTGCACGGCGACTGGGTCGAGGTGGACGCGGACGGGCTCTGGTACATCCGCGGACGCAGCGACGACACCATCAAGGTTGCCGGCAAACGCCTCGGACCGGCCGAGGTGGAGTTGGCGCTGGTGGCGCACCAGGCGGTGGCCGAGGCGGCGGCGATCGGGGTGCCGGATGCGCTCAAGGGCGAGGCGCTGGTCGTGTTTGTGGTGCTCAAGCCCGGGGTCACGGACTTACCCGAGCTGCGAACCGCGCTGGCGCGTCGTGTTGCTGATGACCTGGGGAAGGCGCTCGCGCCGCATGCCGTTGAGATTGTGTCGGAATTGCCCAAAACGCGCAACGCGAAGGTGTTGCGCCGCGTGGTGCGCTCCGTGTACCTGGGGACCGACCTGGGCGACCTCTCCTCGCTCGAGAATCACACGGCCATCGAAGCGATCGCAGGGCGCGCACGCCTCGATGAGGCGTAGGCCGTGAGCGCAATGCTCACCGTGGGCTCCAGCCAGCCCTAGCGGCAGCCGTGGCGACCGATCGCCCGAGTGCGTCACCATCACACACATGCGCATCGACAGCCTGTTTGCGCGTCGGGAACCACTCTTCTCGTTCGAGTTCTTCCCGCCACGTGACGATGCGGGCGCCGAGAGGCTCTTCGCGACCATCGCCGCCCTGACCGACCTCGAGCCCGCCTTCGTGTCGGTCACGCATGGGGCCGGCGGGAGCAGTCGCGACGACCGCACGGTCCGCCTCGTCGAACGCATTCGCAGCGAGACCGGCCTGCTCCCCATGGCGCACCTGACCTGTCGCGACTCGAGTGTCGATGACCTGCTCGATGAGATACGCCAGTACGAGGCCGCCGGCATCGACAACATGCTGGCGCTGCGGGGCGATCCCCCCGATGGCGAGGGCAGGTTCATCCCGCACCCGGGCGGCCTGCGCTATGGCAGCGAGCTGGTGCGCCTGATCACCGACAACGCAGACCTCTGCGTCGGAGCCGCGTGCTCGCCGGAGCAGCACGTCGAATCGGCGCGACCCGAGGATGACGTGGACGCTGCTCGCAACAAGGTCGAGTCGGGCGCAACGTTCCTGATCACGCAGCTCTTCTTCGACAACACCGTGTACTTCAACTTCCTCACCCGCGCTCGGGAGGCAGGCATCGACGTGCCCATCCTTCCGGGGATCATGCCGATCACCAACGTCGACCAGGTGTATCGCTTCACCGCCAAGATCGGCGCGTCGATTCCGGCTGCGCTCCGCAGCGCCCTCGAAGCGCGGTCGGATGACCCCGCCGCGGTGCTGCAGCTGGGCGTCGCCTGGGCCACCTTGCAATGCAGCGAGCTGCTGCGCGGTGGCGCGCCGGGTATCCACTTCATCACGCTCAACCGCTCGCCGGCGACGCGGGCGATCCTCAGCGCGCTCCGCATCGCCCGCCCCTGGGCGCACGCCTGAGCCGGTGCGGCTTGTCCGGGCGCTGTCCGTGGACCCGCTCGATGATGGGCGGCTCCGCGTCGGGATGCAGCGCCGTCACCAGGGCGGCGCCCGCCCGACGTCCTCGAGAAGGGGACGTTCATGCCCGACTCCGTTCCATTGCGCGGCAGTGCCTTCCATCCCGCCGGCGGCACGCGGCACGGCCATCACCGGTTGCGGAAACTCACCCAGGCAGAGTTGCGCGCGGATGTCGGCGTCACGCTGCTCCTTCGCGAGCGGCCGACCGGGCCGACCACAGCGCAGAGTCTCGCGTGGCTGCAGTCACTCCCCGACGCGCGCAGCCGGCACCTCGACATCAATCAACTGACCGCGCGCCATGGGTTCGGAACCGGTGATCGAGACCGCGTGGTGCGCTGGGCGACATCGACCGGTTTGTCGATCACCGCGGAGGACGCCGCAACGCGACGCGTGATGGTTCGTGGTCGTGCAGAGCAACTCGCGCACGCCTTCGACGTTGACCTCGAACGCTTTCGCTGGCAACAGGATGACGGCCGATCCGTCGAGTACCGCGGACACGCCGGCCACGTCTCCATCCCCGCGCACCTGAGCGGCATCGTCGAGGGCGTATATGGGCTCGACGATCGACCGCTCGCACGCTCACATCTGCGCACGCTCGATGACGGGCGCGCGGGAGTGCTGGCATACGACCCGCCGGAGCTGGCGGCCCTGTACGACTACCCGCGGCTGGCCAACGGTGGCGAGGGCGTCGAGCTGGTCGCCGCGATGATCGAGCTTGGTGGCGTTGTCCACCCCTTCGACCTGGCGGCCTCGTTCGCGCGCCTCGGTCTTCCCGCGCCGGACATCACCAACGTCTGGCTCGACGGCGCGACGCCGACGCCGGATCCGAACGGCGCCGACGTCGAGGTGGCCCTGGATTACCAGGTCATCGGTGGCATGGTCGCGGCGATGGCACCGAAGGCGCATCTCACGATCGTCAGCTACAACGCTCCCAACAGCGAGCGCGGCTTCATCGACGCAGCCGCCACCGCCGCGGGTGATGCGCTCCGACACCCGGCCGCGGTATCGATCAGCTGGGGCGCACCCGAAGACCACTGGTCGAGGCAGGGGATGCGCGGCCTCGACGCGGCGTTTGCGGTCGGCGCGCTGCACGGCGTTTCCTTCAGCGCGGCGGCGGGCGACGCCGGATCCGCCAACGATGAGGTCGACGGCTATCAGCATCCAGAATTTCCGGCGTCGAGCCCGCATGCGTGGGCATGCGGCGGCACCACGCTGCTTGCCGCGCGCGGCCGGATCCGCACCGAGACGGTGTGGAACGAACTCTCGCGCGGCGCGGGCGCGGCGGGCAGTGGCGTGAGCACGATGTTCCCGGTGCCGTCGTATCAGGCGGCGCTCGGGATTCACCCACGATCGGCCGACAGCGGCGCCCCGGGTCGCGGTCTCCCCGACGGCTCGGGCAATGCCGATCCACTGACCGGTTGGAACGTGGTCGCGCTGCGCCGCCTGCGTTCCACGGGCGGCACGAGTGCCGTCGCTCCGATGTACACAGCCCTCTGGACGCTCGTCGCGGCGCAGCTCGGGCACCGCATCGGACTGCCGCATCCCGCGCTCTATGCGAAGCGCGGCCGCGGGTTCAACGATGTCATCGCGGGCGACACCGGCGGGCCGTATCGCGCGACGCGGGGATGGGACCTCGCGAGCGGCTGGGGCAGTCCCAACGGCCGGCAGATCGCACGCGATCTGGGTGTGCGCGTGCCAGGCCCGGAGGTCCGCGAACCTGGCGCCCGCGATCGAACGAGCGATCGCCTGAGGTCAGGCGCCGTGCATGGCGGCCGAGCCTGTGGCGTCGGAAGCCGCGCCTCAGTGCGGCGGTGGCGAGGGAACCCAGGCAACCCCGGTGCAGGTGGAGTTGGCGACGTCGGTCCCCACCACCGGCGCTGCATTGGCGGTGCCGCGCACCGTCACCGAGCTGGGAAAGCCCGGAAATGGAATCGGCAGCTGCACGACGCGCGACACCGACGCATAGACGCGGCATCCGTCGCTCGCACACCACGTCCCGTCGGGCACCTGCGGATCATCGGCGGTCTTCAACGCGACACCGTCCGGACTCCGTGGCACCTGCGCCGACTGGTCCGCGGCCTGGATGCAGGCGCGCTGAAACGCGTAGAGGCCCCCGGCGCGATCCTGCGTGCTGATGTCGACAATCTGCGCGACACATGCCCCGCCGGTGGGAGCGCATGCCCCAGGGTCCTCGTACAGGTAGCGCGGATCGACCGAGTCTGCCCCCGACTGCGCGCCGAGTTGCGCAGCGGCCTGCGCACGCCCCGACCACACGTAGAGGTACGCGGTGTCAGCGACGAGACAGGTGAGGCTGAAGAGAAACAGGGCAAAGCCCAGCGCGAACACCACGAGTGTCTGCCCGCGCTGACGACCGCGCGGCGCGCTGCGACGCGACGCGATCACTGCCGGAACGGTGGCGGCAACGCCTCCGCCTGTGCATGCAACGTCGGGGTCCAGAACACGCCCCAGGCGAGCGGCGTGTTCGAGAAATCGAGCTTGGCAGTCGCGGTGCACAGCACCACATCGAGCCCGGACGGTGGATGCAACGCCCGGTCCTTGTACCCCGGGACCACCGCGCCGCCGGGGCCGACCGATCCGATGTCGCAGGACACCTCGGAGTGCGCCGGTGAGCCGGGATACGCAACCGGCCGCAGCGGCGGTACCGCGCCATTGCCGCTGTCGCCGCCCGACGTGCACAGCGTTGCCGTCTGCCAGTGCAGCAGCCCGATGTACGTGGTCATGGATCCGTAGAAGCTCTCGGCGGCATACCTGCAACCGGTGGGCAGGCCGGCGGTGTTCATGTCGGTGCCGCGCGCACCGCAGCAGCGCGTACCGGCCGGGTCGACGGCATGCGCGGACGCCTGAAACCTGGACTGCGCAGCCAGCGCGGTTGCTGCGTTGAGCTGCTCCTGCACCGTCACCTGGACCATGAGCGCGATGAAGTTGCACACCAGGAAGAGCAGGATCGGGATGACCAGCGCGGTCTCGAGCACTGCCTGTGCGTCATCGCCGCGGCGACGTCCGCGCCTCACGGCGCGAAGCGGAGCGTGTGAGTTGTTGCCGAAATGTCGGTGGGAAGCTCGAAACCGCGAGCCCCCGGCCCGAAGCCGGGGGGCACGAACGACGCGACAAATCCGATGAGATGCACGGTGATCACCGGCAAGTCGCCGCAGCCGGGCGGATAGGGTGCGGGCTGCCCGGGCGGCGGGGTCGTACAAGCCGGTGGATCCTGCTCGCTCACGCATACCGCAACCACGCGGGGACCGTCTTTCGCCTGCACCTCAGCGGGTGTGGCGGGGCATCGTTGTGCCACCGCAGGTGCGCACTCGCCGCGTGCGTCGACGTCGCACCAGCTGACGATGGTCGTCCCGAAGAATGCGCTCTGCAGCTGCGTGGTGATTGCCGCGGTCACCACGCGCGCATCGGGAGCCGTCTCGGCGGTGGGCGTCGACCCTGCGGATGCGGCGACCATCACCGCCTGCTCCACGGCTGATGTCTCAGCTGACGTCTGGACCGCCCAGAGCCCGGCGTCGAGGGCCGCGATCAGACAGAAGAGAAACAGCGGCAGCACCACGGCGAACTCGACGATCGCCTGGCCGCGCATCCGGGCGCGCGGCATGCACGGAAAACGTACTACTCCCTCGGACTCCCCTCCCATCGCCAACCCATCGTAGCCCGCGAGAGGGTCCTTGCAGGGGTGCTTACGAGGAAATGACCACGATCGTCAGCTCGACCGGCGTCAACGTGGTCACCCTGACCGGGTGGGATGGCTGGTCGGTGGCGGGGTCGATCTGGGTGGTCCAGTTGCCGTTCGTGAAGACCTCGAGCACGTACGGCCCACCAATCGGCACGCCGGCCATCGCGAAGTCTCCCGAGGCGTCGGAGGTCGCGTAGTAGAAGGGGCCGCTGGTCTGATAGGTGGCGCCGGACTCCGCCGTGTAGTGGGTGCTCAGTCGCACCTGAGCGGTCACCGGCGCGCCGACCTTGTTGACCAGGGTGCCGGAGACGGTCTGCGGGGCCGCCAGCATCGCCTTCGCCTGTGCGGCCTCTGCGCTGGTGGGATAGCTGGTGACCAGGTGCTGGAGCGAGACGACCGCCTCCGAGTACGACTGCTGCGCAAGATCCTGCTCGCCGGCAGCGAGCAGCGCTGTCGGGTAGAGCCGGTTGGCGGTCCGCGTCGCCTGCGCGGAATTCTCGGAGATGACCGTGTTCAAGATCGACACGGCGTCGGTGCCGTGTCCTGAGGCGACCAGCAATCCGGCTTCCGCGGCTTGATCGATGGGAAGTTGCTGTTTCGCCAGCACGCCCCCAGGAGTGTCCGGCGCGATACGGATGATCTCCTCGAGCCGCAGGATCGCGGGACCGAACTGGGCGACGCCGACCTCGGTGACCGAGACCTTGTAGAGGAGGGCCGCGAGTGCCTCAGCGGCGGGCTTGCGCAAGCCCGGGGCGGTGACCGCGCGATATACGGCGACCGCCTGGTCGGTCTTCCCCTCGCGGCCCAGCGCTGCCGCCCACGCCATCAGGGTGACTTGCGCGGCGTGCGTCGCGTCTCCCGCGGCCCCGGGGTCCGCCAGGTAGAGCGGCCCGGTTCGGGTGGCGATCTCCTCGTCGAGCGCGATCGCCCGTGCGTAGTCGCCGGCGGCGGCGAGCTGCGAAGCGGTCGACGCGGCGCCGGCGGTGGAGATCGAGGCGCCACCGACCACCCCGATCATGCCCATCAGCAGGCCGCCGATCACGAGCAGCGCGAGCGGCCAGCGGCGCGCCGGGTACGCGCCGGGATGCCCGGGCGGCGCGGGCGGAGGCGGCGGCCATTCCAGCGGGGGCTGCCAGGCCTCCGAAGCGGGCCACGACGGGGGAGCCGGGTGCGAATCCACGTCTGCATAACGTACGTGGTCGCGTCTGGGTTCGCCGTACCAACCCCGTGAACCCATCGTCCTCTCGACGGCTTCGGGGTCGAGTAGGCTGCTCGCCGAATGATCACTGTGGACGGAGGCGCCTTGTCGATCGAAGCGGTGGTTCGCGCCGCCCGTGGCCGCGAGGCCGTGCACCTCGATCCGGTCGTCCGGGAGCGCATGGCGCCGGCTCGACGCGTGGTCGAGAGCCTCGACCGCGAGGGCGCCGTGGTGTACGGCGTCACGACCGGCTTCGGCGCTCTCGCTGACCGGGCGGTCGCCCCTGCCGACCGGGCGCTCCTCCAGCGCTCGGTGGTGCTGAGCCACGCCGCCGGATCCGGCCCACGCCTCGACGACGAGGTCGTGCGCGGGATGATCCTGCTGCGCGCCCGAACCCTGGCGGCAGGGCTGTCGGGCGTCCGTGTCGAGCTGGTGGAGGCGCTCGCTGGCGTTGCTCAGCTCCGGGGTCATGCCCTGGGTACCCGAGCACGGCTCGCTCGGTGCATCGGGCGACCTCGCACCGCTGGCGGCGGTGGCCGCGGTGCTGCTCGGCCAGGGCTGGACCGCAGGCGGCGACGGGGCGCGTGTGGACGGTGGGTCGGCGCTCCAGGCCCACGGCCTCACGCCGATCGACGTCGAGCCCAAGGAGGGGCTCGCGCTCATCAACGGGACCGACGCGATGACCAGCCTCCTGTCGCTCGCGGTCCACGACCTCGAGGATCTGCTGCGCGTGGCCGACATCGCCTGTGCGTTGACCGTGGAAGCCCTGCTGGGAACGACAGTCGCCTACGAGGAGCGGGTGGTCTCGCTCCGGCCCGCGCAGGGACAGTCCGATTCGGCGGCGAACCTGCGAGCCCTGCTGCACGAGAGTCCGATCGTGGCCTCGCACCGGGTGTCGCGCCACGCGGTGCAGGACGCGTACTCGCTGCGCTGCGCGCCCCAGGTGCACGGCGCGGGCCGCGACGCGGTCGGCTTCTGCCGCCAGACCGTCGAGCATGAATTGGCCAGTGTTGTCGACAACCCGGTGGTGCTCGGCGACGATGTCGTCAGTGCCGGCAACTTCCACGGCCAGGCACTCGCCTACGCGGCAGATCTGCTCGCGTCGGTGTGCGCCGACATCGCCTCGATCAGCGAGCGTCGCATCGACCGGCTCCTCGACCCCGCACGGTCGCGGGGACTGCCCGCGTTCCTCAGCCCGGAGCCCGGTCTCAACAGCGGCCTGATGATCACCCAGTACACCGCGGCCGCGCTGGTCGCGACGTTGCGTCACGCGGCGACGCCTTTCGCCGTGCAGAGCGCGGCCACCAGCGCCGGGCAGGAGGACCACGTGTCGATGGGCTACGAGGCGGCGCTGCGGACGCGCCGTTCGGTCGGACTGCTCGCGTCGGTTCTTGCGATCGAGGTGCTGGCTGCGAGCCAGGCTGTCGAGATGCGCCATCCGCTCCGTCCGGCGCCGGCGACCGGCGCGCTCATCGCCGCCCTCCGCGTCCGCAGCCCAGCGCTGGAAGCGGATCGTGTGTTGCTCGGTGACGTCGAGGCCGCCGAGGCATGGGTGCGCGACGGTGACTGGCGCGAGGCGCTGGCCGGTGCCGGGGTGACGCTTCGATGACCGCAGGAGCACGGCCGGTGCGCGCGCCGCGCGGCAACACGTTGAGCTGCGGCAGCTGGCAGACCGAGGCACCGCTGCGCTGCCTGATGAACAACCTCGATCCCGAAGTGGCCGAGGACCCCGATTCGCTGGTGGTGTACGGCGGCACCGGGCGCGCGGCGCGATCCTGGGAGTGCTTCGACGCGATCGTCGCGTCGCTTCGTTCCCTCCGCGACGACGAGACCCTCCTCGTGCAATCCGGCAAGCCGGTCGGCATCGCGCGCACCCACGAGATGGCGCCTCGCGTCCTCATCGCCAACTCGTTGCTGGTGCCGCGCTGGGCGACGTGGGAGGAGTTCTGGCGGCTCGAGGCGCTCGGTCTGACGATGTACGGACAGATGACCGCGGGATCGTGGATCTACATCGGTTCGCAGGGAATCCTGCAGGGCACGTTCGAGACCTTCGAGGCCATCGCGCGCAAGCGCTTCGGTGGCAGCCTCCATGGCCGGCTGGTGGTGACCTCAGGGCTCGGCGGCATGGGAGGCGCGCAGCCGCTGGCGGTGACGATGAGCGGCGGCGTCGCGCTCTGCATCGAGGTCGATCGCTCCCGCATTCAGCGACGCCTCGACACCGGCTACGTCGACGAGGTGTGCGACACCCTCGATGACGCGGTGCGACGCTGCGACATTGCGCGCGAGGAAGGTCGCGCACTGTCGGTGGCGGTGTGCGCCAACGCTGCCGAAGCGCTACCCCTGTTGCTCGACTCCTCGCTGCCGATCGACGTGGTGACCGACCAGACCAGCGCCCACGATCCGCTCAACGGCTACATCCCCGCCGGGCTCACCGTCGATGAGGCCGCGTCACTGCGATCGAGTGATCCCGAGGAGTACATGCGCCGGTCGCGCGACTCGATGGCACGCCATTGCGAGGCGATGGTCGAGTTTCAGCGTCGCGGTGCAGAGGTGTTCGACTACGGCAACTCCCTGCGCGACCAGGCCCGTATCGGTGGCTACGCCGACGCCTTCTCCTATCCCGGCTTCGTTCCCGCCTATATCCGTGACCAGTTCTGCGAGGGACGCGGCCCCTTTCGCTGGGTTGCGCTGAGCGGCGATCCGGAGGACATCGCGCGGACGGATCAGGCCATGCTCGAGCTGTTCCCCGACCACGATGGTCTGCATCGTTGGATCGCCCTCGCCAGGGAGCGCGTGCATTTCCAGGGACTGCCGGCGCGCATCTGCTGGCTCGGCGCCGGCGAGCGCCATCTGGCCGGGATGCGCTTCAACGACATGGTGCGCAGTGGGGAGCTGTCGGCGCCGGTGGTGATCGGCCGTGATCATCTCGACAGCGGCTCGGTGGCGTCGCCGCTGCGCGAGACCGAGTCGATGCGCGACGGCAGCGACGCCATCGCCGACTGGCCGGTGCTCAACGCGCTGCTCAACACCGCGAGCGGCGCGACCTGGGTCGCGGTGCATCACGGTGGCGGTGTGGGGATGGGACTGTCGATCCATGCGGGAGCGCAGGTGTGCGCCGACGGCACCGACCTTTCCGCGAAGCGCTGCGAGCTGATGCTCACCAACGATCCGTCGACCGGCGTGATGCGTCATGCAGATGCCGGCTATCCCGAAGCCCGCGACGCGGCTCGCGAACGCGGAGTCCGCGTTCCCATGCTCGACGCGGACGCCGCGGCCGGAGCGTGAACGCCGTCGTCGTCCGCGGGATCGGTGCGCTCTGCACGTGCGATCCCCTGCTCGGCGACGCACCCGGAGTGATACGCGACGCGGCACTGATGGCACGCAATGGCGTGATCGTCTATGCGGGCCCCGAGGCGCAACTGCCACGATCGAAGGTTCCCAACGGCGCCATCGAGATCCACGCGCGTGGTGCCGCCGTGATTCCGGGCTTTGTCGACTCGCACACGCACATCGTCTGGCTGGGTGACCGCGGCGATGAGTACGCGCAACGTGCCTCGGGCGTGACCTACGAGGAGATCGCGGCCGCCGGTGGTGGCATTCGCGCGACCGTGCGCGCCACTGCCGCGGGAAGCATTGAGGAGCTCGCCGCAGCCGCCAGGCCGCGGGCGAGACGCATGCTCGCCAACGGCACGACGACCGTCGAGGTCAAGAGCGGGTATGGACTTCGAGCACGACGCGGAGATGCGTCAACTCGACGCCGCCATGTGGGTTGACGCCGAACCCGACGTCCCCGATGTGGTGCCGACCTACCTGCCGTTGCATGCGCTTCCGGAGGGTTCGCGCGACGACTTCATCGACAACGTCTGCGTCGCCGGCGTCGCCGACGCGGCTCGGCGAGCCCACTTCGTCGACGCCTTCTGCGAGGAGGGCGCCTACACCGTCCTGGAATGCGAGCGTGTCTTCACAGCAGCGCGTGCCCACGGGATGCGTCCGAAGATCCACGCCGAGCAACGCACCCGCAGTGGCGGTGCGCTGCTTGCTGCGCGGTCGGGCGCGGTGAGCGCTGACCATCTCGAGCACGCCTCGGACACGGACTTCCAGGCGCTGCAGGCAGCCCGCGTTGTCGGCGTCATCCTCCCCGGAGCATCGCTGGTGCTCGGCGGGCCGCCGCCGCCCGGCCGGCGTCTGCTCGAGGCGGGGTGCAGGGTGGCAATTGCAACCGACTGCAACCCGGGGACGTGCTACAGCGAGTCGATGCCGCTCATGATCTCGCTCGCGGTCGCGCTCGGCGGCCTGACGCCCGCACAAGCGCTCGTGGCCGCAACGTCGGGAGGTGCTGCCGCACTGGGCCTCGCGGATCGCGGCATCCTGCGTGCCGGCCTTCGCTGCGACGCCGTGATCCTCGAGACGCCGAACTGGGTCGATGTCGCCTATCACCTTGGTGGCGACATCGTTGGCAACGTACTCCTCGAAGGCCGGATGGCGGTACCCTCGAAGTCCAGATGATCACGCAGTCCTCACCAACGAGCAGTCCAGGCCAGGGCGGAGTCGTGCTCCCACGGCTGGTGGGCCAGGACCTGGAGGTGCAGCTCGCGAGCGGCGAGGCGCGCACCTACGTGAACCTCGACATGGCGGCCAGCACGCCTGCGATGCAACCCGTCGCCGACGCGGTGGCCGAGTTCCTGCCCTGGTATTCGAGCGTGCATCGCGGCGCGGGATTCGCCTCGCAGGTGTCGACTCGCGCCTATGAGGCAGCCCGATCGGCGGTGGCGACGTTCGTCGGCGCGCGCTCGACAGATGCTGTCATCTTCGTCAGAAACACCACCGAGGCGATCAACCTGCTCGCGCACTGCCTGGTGCTGCGTCCCGACCACGGCGTCCTCAGCACGATCGTCGAGCACCACGCGAACATGCTGCCCTGGCGGCGTCTCGCCCGCGTCGACCTGCTCGATCCGCCGGCATCACCCGAGCATCTGCTCGCCGACATCCGCCGGGCCCTCGAGGATCGCCACCGGCCCATCGGCATCGTCGCGATCACGGGGGCCAGCAACGTCACCGGTGAGGTCTTCCCCATCGCGGAGATCGGGCGGATCGCGCACGAACACGGCGCCCTGCTGGCGGTCGACGCGGCGCAGCTCGCGCCCCATCGCGCCATCGACATGGTCGCCATGGGCATCGACTTCATCGCGCTCTCCGGGCACAAGATGTATGCGCCCTTCGGTTGCGGCGTCCTGGTCGGACCGTCCGCGGTGCTTGCCGACGCGGAGCCGATGCTTGCCGGTGGCGGGGCGGTCAGCTACGTGACGACTGACGACGTCCAGTGGGCACCGCTCCCCGATCGCCACGAGGCGGGAAGCCCCAATGTCGTGGGCGCGATTGCGCTCGGCGCCGCCTGCACGATCCTCCAACGCACCGGCATGGCGCACATCGCCGCGCACGAGCAGCGGCTCCTCGCCTACCTCGACGGCCAGATCGACGAGCTGCCGAACCTCACGCGCCTGCGCCTCTGGGATGGACCGGATGTCGATCGCCTCGGTGTGAGCACCTTCACGGTGGGCGACATGCACCACGCGCTGGTGGCGTCGGCGCTCAGCGCCGAGTATGCGATCGGCGTGCGCCACGGCTGTTTCTGCGCGCATCCGTACATCACGCATCTGCTCGGCGTGAGCATTGCCGACGCGCACACCATCCGCGAGCGTCTGCGTCGCGGCGAGCATTGGGAGATCCCGGGCGCGATCCGCGCGTCGTTCGGCCTCGGCACCACCGTTGAGCACATCGACCGGCTGCTCTCGGCGCTGCGCGAGATCGCGGCCCACGGTCCGCGCCTGGAGTACGTCAACGATGAGCACACCGGCGATTACCTGCCGGTCGGCGATCGTCGTGTCCTGCCCGTGTTCGACTTTCTGCCTCAGCTCGAGGAGATGGCGACGCCCGTCGGGCTGCGGTCAGTTCTGAGCGGTCAGGCGCCCACAGCCAGTTCGGCGTGCAGCGCCGCGGCGTCGGTCACCGGCATGCGACAGACGAAACCCCGGCACACGTAGGCGGCGGGCGCGCCGTCCACTGCGGTTCGGCCTTCGAGCAGGGGTACGTCGCCGGAAGCGCCCCAGGCGAGCACGGTCAAGGGATCGAATCGCCGGTGCACGACGTCGAGCAACGCACGCGTGCGCGCATCGCCGGCGTCACCGGCGATCGCGACCTCGCGCATCGGTCCGACAGCGAGCTCCATCGCAGCCGCAAGGGCCGCCACCGCCAGCGGCGCGCGTTCCACGACGGTCACCAGCGGCGCGATGATCTCCATCGCGCGATCGTTCCAGCGCGCGTCACCGGTGAAGGCCTGCATCCGGCAGAACAGGGCTGCCGCCACCGACTGACCCGCGCTCACCGGATTGTCGTCGATGGTGCGCGGACGCACGATCAGGGGCTCGGCGTCGTCGGCGGTATCGAAGTAGTTGCCGTCAGGGTCTCGATACTGCGCAACGATCCGCTCGCTCTGTCCAAGCGCGGCAGTGAAATATCTGGGGTCCCCGGTCGCTTCGTAGAGCGTGAGGAGCGCGTCGCCGAGGTTGGCGGTGTCATCGAGGAATCCGACAATCCGCGCTCCTTCACCGTTCCAGATGCGGTGGACCACACCACCCTGCACCAGATGCTCGAGGATGAAGTCGGCGCACCGTCTCGCGATCTCGATGTAGTCGGCGCGGCCGAGCGCGGACCCCGCCTCGGCAAAGGCGGCGATGGCGAGCGCGTTCCAGGCGGTGATGACCTTGCCGTCACGCGCCGGCGCCGCTCGCGACAGGCGCGCGGCGTACAGGCGCGAGCGGAATGCCTCCACCTGCGCGTGCAATGCCGCCTCCGGCATCTGCAGGGATCTGGCGACCTGCGCGAGCGGATACGGCATCGAGAGGACCGTGGCGCCGTGCTCGAAGTTGCCGCCGTCGACCACGCCGAAGACGCGCGCCGCGAGGATGGCCTCATCGGCGCCGAGCACGTCCCGGAGTTGTTCGGGTGTCCAGACGAAGAACGCGCCCTCTCCCCCTGGGCTGTCGGCGTCCTGCGATGCCGCGAAGGCGCCTTCATCGAGCGCGGAGTTCGCGCGCCATGTAGTCGAGCGTGCGCGTGCACACCTCGAGCAGATCCTCGCGCCCCGCCAGCTGGTACGCGTGCAGGTACACAGGCGCCAGCAACGCGTTGTCGTAGAGCATCTTCTCGAAGTGCGGCACCGACCATCGTGCGTCGACGCTGTAGCGATGAAACCCGCCGCCCACCTGGTCGTGAATTCCGCCGCGCGCCATCGCATCCAGCGTGAGCAGCGCCGCATCGCGCAGCGCCACATCGCCGTTGACCCGTGAGCGACGCAGCAGCAGGTCGAGCGCTTGCGGATGCGGAAACTTCGGCGCCGCGCCGAACCGCCGCGGGCGCGATCGGTCTGCGCTGCCAGCGATTTCGCGGCAGCGTCGAGCATCGCAGCGGTGGGCGCGCCGGGAGCGGGAAGTTGCCGCGGCGCAACCGCAACGCGCACCTTCTCGCCCATCTCGGCGATCTCCGCGGGTTGCCCGTGATAGGCGGCTGCAGCGGCCTGCAGCACCGACGGGAAGCCACGAAGCCCCTGGCGGTCCTGGGGTGGGAAGTACGTCCCCGCGTAGTACGGGAGGGCGGTGGGAGTCAGGAAGACGGTGAGCGGCCAGCCGCCGCCGACGCCCATCGCCTGCGCGGCGCCCATGTAGATCGAGTCGACGTCAGGACGCTCCTCGCGATCGACCTTGATGCTGACGAACAGCTCGTTCATCAGCGCCGCAATCTCCGCGTTCTCGAACGACTCGTGGGCCATGACGTGGCACCAGTGGCAGGCGCTGTAGCCGACCGACAGCAGCACCGGCCGGTCGTCGGCCCGGGCGCGCGCAAAGGCTTCGTCGCCCCAGGGAAACCAGTCCACCGGGTTGTCGGCGTGCTGGAGCAGGTAGGGACTGGATTCGGCGGCAAGTCGGTTGGCCATGGGAGCCACGCTAGCCGAACCGCCGCCGCCGCCGTTCAGACCAGGAGGCGCACCGCGACGGCCAGCCCGAGCAGCACCACTGCGATGCGCAGCGGCGTCGGCGGCACGCGCCGGGCGAGAGCTGCGCCGGCCAACCCGCCGACGAACGCGGCTGGTGCCATGGCCGCGACCACGGGCCAGGCGACCGGCGCCGCGATCGCGAAACACACAGCGGCGACGCCGTTCACGACCAGGGAGATGACCCCCTTCAGCGCGTTGAGACGCTGCAGCAAGTCGGTGAGGAACACGCCGAGCACGGCGAGCAACAAAACACCGAGACCCGCGCCGAAGAATGCGCCGTAGACCCCACCGGCGGTGTCCCCGACGACCAGCAGCGGCCCCACGGTTGCCGGTCCCTGGCGGACGGTCGCCAGCCACCGCGCGATCAGCGGCTGGATCGCCAGGAGGACGCAGGCGAAGAGGATGAGCCAGGGGATCACCGCGCGAAACGCCGACGGCGAGGTGCGGGTGAGGAGCAGGGATCCGATCAGCGCGCCGATCCCGCCGGCGACGCCGAGCACGGCCACGCGACGCCCCTGCCCGGCGAGCTCGCGGCGGTAGGAAAGGCTGCCACCCGCGTAGCCGGGGAGCAGCCCGATCGTGTTGCTTACGTTCGCCACCAGCGCCGGATAGCCGATCGCGAGCAGCACGGGAAAGGTCAGCAGGGTCCCGCCGCCGGCGAGCGCATTGATCGCCGCTCCGAGCAGTCCCACCGCCACCATCTCGGCGACCGAGAGCAGATCGAGGTGGATCACGAGCTTGCGTCGGTCGTGCGGCGCGGGGAGAGCCGCATCAGTCCGAGCAGGGCCAGCGCCGAAGCGACCAGGGTCACCGCGCCGATGCCGAGCCAGCGCCACACCAGGGCGGCGTCCTGATATGCCGGCGGGGCGGGCAGCTCCTGGAGCACGTGCACCCAGAGACCGTTAGAGGTGCCTGCGTACACCGCGTGACGCGCCGAATCGGCGGACAGCGCGTCCACCGAGTCGGGAAGGCCCGGACCGGCGCGGATCCAGTCGTCGCCGCCGTCGGTGCTGACCAGCACGTTGTAACCGTCGGTGCCGAGGTAGATCGCCCCGCTCAGCGGTGTCGTGAATGCGGTGACCGAGGTCACCTTCGGCACTCCCTGGACGAGGCTCGCCGGCAGGAGGAGGAGCGCCCGCTTCCAGTCACCGTCCTGAGCGCGGCGCCAGACGGTGCCGTCGGTCCCCACCGCGACCACGACGCCCGGCAGAGCCGCGGGGGCGGCGATGAGATCTGCGCCCGCGCCGAGATTGGGACTCCCCGGGTCGACCGACGCCGCGCTCCCGGCGGCGAGATCGGGGTCATGCAGCACACGACCGTGCGAGTCGATGGCCCACTCCTGGTTCCCGACCCTGACGGTGTTGGTCGGTGGCAGCGCCGCCCCGGGCGACGCCGCGAACGTCTTGCCGCCGTCGGTCGACCTGAGCTCCGTGCCCGCCGCGGTGCGCACCGTGATGCTGTCACCAGTGGCAGCAACTCGCGCGATCGCGACGCCATGCAGCGCGACCGGGCTCCACCACGCCGGCGCCGCCTGCGCGCTGACAGCGGCGATGACCAGCGCCGACAAGGCGAAGAGCCCGGTCGCGATCAGCGACAGCGCGCGTCTGCGCGGGTCAGAACCCATACAGCCCCTGGACGATGCCGAACTGCAGCGCGATATCCGCGACCGCGTGGATGATCACCGCCGGCCAGAGCGAGTTGGTCCGCCGCACGAGCCACCCGAACGCGAGGCCGACCAGAAAGGTGATCGGGACGAAGGGCGCCTCCGGACCGCCGTAGCTGATCGCCAGATGGGCGAGCGCGAAGACCGCGGCCTGGCAGACATTCGCCCAGCGCGGGCTCATCGTCCGCTCGAGCGCGCCGAGCAGCAGGCCGCGGAACTGCACCTCCTGGGCGAAGGCCTGGAGCGCATTGGCGGGGCCGAGAAACGGAAGGTCGCGGCCGAGCGCCACCGGCTGCAGCGCGACGCGACCGAGCAGGCCGGCCGGGAGCGCAAGACCAACGGCGATGAGCAGCGCCGAGCCGAAGATGCCGAAGGCGAGGCCGCGCCAGCCCAGGTGGCTGAGACGCATGGCGGGGCGCCACTCGGGCGCGACGGTGCGCCACGCCGCGAAGGCGATGAGCAGGGTCCCCACCGCTTGGGCCACGGATGACCAGAACACCTGCGCATCGAAGCTCCCTGAGTGGGTCCCGAGCAGGTCGAAGAGGATCTGCGGCCCCGCGGAGAGCAGCGTGTAGGTGGTCGCCACCGCCGCGAGTGCCAGGAGCACCGGTCGCGCCGGTGTCAGGCGACGGAGGAACAGGGACGGGAGCGCGATCAGGACCGACGCGACGCTCAGTCGCGCCAGGAAGGGATCAACGCCGTTGGGATCGCTGAAGCTGATCGGCACCAGCAGTGCCGCGCCGAGGCCAAGCTCGGCGATGACCAGGGTCGCGGCGGTCGGCCACCAGGCGGTCGCCCGATAGCGTCGGAGCCGGGCGCCCGCACTTTCAGTCGCCACGCGCTACGCGGGCGGTGTCGTGGCCGGGGACAACCATCTGGGCATCGCCGCATCGTAGCGGCGATGCCGGCGGCGACCCCGGCTGGGGATCAGGCGGCCTTGTCGGCCCTCTTGACTCCACCAGCGCAGCAGCGTGAGCTCTTCCTCGTGCGCGGCGGCGCCGAGCCAGGCGCGCCATTCCTGCTCAAAACCTTCGGGCGCATGAAATGTCGCCGCCCACTTCCACTCCGGCGGAAGCTGTGCGGTCAATTCGGTCAACGGGCTCTGGTTCGTCATGGTCCTTCTCGTCCTTACCGGCTTGGATTGCCGGCACAGACGAGTTTTCCCCTCCGCCGCCCGGCTAAACGCAACCCCAACCGGCTGCTTCCAGTACGCTTCGCGCGGCTATGAGCGTCACGGTCCTGGTCGGCGGCCAATGGGGCGATGAAGGCAAGGGCAAAGTCATCGACCTCCTCGCGGATTCCGTCGACATGGTCATCCGCTCGCAGGGTGGCAACAACGCAGGACACACGGTCGTCGCCGGCGGGAAGGAACACCGCTTCCACCTGATCCCGAGCGGCATCCTCTACCCGAAGACGACCTGCATCATCGGCCATGGCGTCGTCGTCGACCCCAAGGCATTCCTCCAGGAGCTTGACGAGCTGCAGTCAGGTGGCATCCCTGCGCAGAACCTGGTCCTCAGTGAGCGGGCGCACATGGTGATGCCATATCACCCGATGATCGACAAGCTCAGCGAGGAGTTGCGCGGGGACGATCGCCTCGGCACCACGTGGCGCGGGATCGGCCCCGCCTACGAGGACAAGGTGCGGCGCATCGGCTTTCGCATCGGCGACCTGCAGAAGCCGGCCTTCCTCGAGAAGAAGTTGCGCTTTGTGCTGCGCATCAAGAACGAGACGCTCTCCAAGCTCTACGGCGCGGAACCCTTCAACGAGCGGGAAATTCTGGATGAGTACCTCGGCTACGCGGAGCGCATCGATCCGTACATCCGCGATATCTATCCCATCATCCAGGCAGCGCTCACCGGCAACCAGCGGATCCTGCTGGAAGGTGCGCAAGGGGTGATGCTCGACATCGACCTCGGCACCTACCCGTATGTGACATCTTCGTCACCAACTGCCGGGGGTGCGTGCACCGGCAGCGGCATCCCGCCCTCGAAGGTCACGCGGACCGTGGGGGTGTTCAAGGCCTACACGACGCGCGTTGGATACGGTCCGTTCCCGACCGAGTTGACCGACGCGCTGGGCGACCACCTGCGCGAGGTGGGGGCCGAGTACGGCACCACCACGGGTCGCGCGCGGCGAGTCGGATGGTTCGACGCCGCGGTGTCCCGCTACGCGGTCGCGACCAACGGCATCGACGCGATGGTGCTCACCAAGGTCGACGTGCTCGACGACTTCGAGACCTTGAGGATCTGCACGGGCTACATGAGCAAAGGCGAGTACTGGGACCATCCGATGGCCAACATCTCGCACCTCAAGCACGTCGATGCGATCTACGAGGAATTCCCCGGGTGGATGGCGCCAACTCGCGACTGCCGTCGCTACGAGGATCTGCCCGAGGCCTGCCGCACGTACATCGAGCGGGTCGGTGAGCTGTGTGGAGCGAGCGTCAACGTCGTCTCCGTGGGGCCTGACCGCGAACACACCCTGGTGCGTCAATCCCTGCTGGACTGAAGCGCAGGACGGCGTTCGGCAGCGATGAAAAAGTGGCAGGGGGCGGAGGGCCACCCCCTGCCGGTCAGGAAGGGATAGGGAGAGTTTCGAATAGGGTGAAACGACCGGCACCGTGCCCCAAGCGCGTCGCTGGTCGGTACACCAACCTACCTCCTTCGCCAGTATACCAAGGGCTCGGAGAGCCTCGCCAATGCCGATCCGGCGCGCCGTCGCTGACCACGCGCAGGCGATGATGTTCCGGACATGACCACCGCACTCGGACGCGTCCGCGCTCCCGAACTGCGCGGCGCCGGCGGGTGGATCAACACGGATCATCCGCTGTCGTTGCGCGACCTTCGTGGTCGCGTGGTGGTGCTCGATTTCTGGACGTTCTGCTGCATCAACTGTTTGCGCGTCATTGAGGAGCTACGTCCGCTCGAGGAGCGCTTTGGCGATCGCCTCGTGGTGATCGGTATGCACTCACCAAAGTTCCCACACGAGTCGGACCACGCCGCGGTGGCCCGTGCGGTCGCGCGCCACCGCATCGCCCATCCGGTCCTTGACGACCCCGAGCTGGACACCTGGCAGCAGTACGGGGTCCGCGCCTGGCCGACGCTGGTGGTCATCGACCCTGATGGCTACGTCGTCGCGATGGCATCCGGCGAGGGCAACGGCACCGCGCTCGAAGGCGTGATCGCCCAACTGCTGGAGGGCCGCGAGGATCTTGCGGTCGGACCTGCATTCGCACCAGTCGCGGTGCGGAGCGATCACACGCTTGCGTTTCCGGGCAAGGTGGCCTCGGACGGCGCCACGCGCCTGGCGATCGCCGACACCGGCAACGATCGCGTGCTGATCTGTGATCTCGACGGACAGCTGCTCCAGTCGTTCGACGGGTTCCATCAGCCCCAGGGAGTGCGCTTCGACGGCGAGCGCCTGCTCATCTGCGACACCGTCGCCGGAGACGTGGTTGCGATCTCGCTGCCGGGCGGGGAGCGGACCATCCTCGTGTCGGACCTGCGGTCACCCTGGGACACGGTCGTGCTCGACGATGGACGCATCGCCATCGCCGAAGCCGGGTTGCATCGGATCGTCACCATCCCAAGCGGCGGCGGCCGGCTCGAGGTGCTCGCCGGGAGCGGCGCGGAAGGACTGCGAGACGGTCTCGCCCGGGAGGCGCACCTCGCGCAACCGAGCGGACTGACCCGCCTCGCCGGCGGCGGTCTGGGCATCGCGAACTCCGAGGTCTCCGCGCTCAGGGTCCTGCGCGACGACCGCGTCGAAACGCTGGTCGGCTCGGGGCTCTTCGAGTGGGGCACCGCCGACGGCGACCGGACGACCGCCCGGCTGCAGCATCCCCTCGGCATCGCCGCGCAGGCGGACGGATCCATCGCCGTCGCCGACACCTTCAACTCGCTGCTGCGCGTCTGGGCGAACGGGACCCTGCGCACCGTGGGGCTCAGTGAGCCCCTCGACGAACCGGGCGGGGTCGACGTCCTGCCTGACGGGCGCGTCGTGGTGGCAGACACCAACCACCATCGCGTGGTGACCGTGGATCTCGCCACCGGGGTGGTCGCCGAGATAGCGGTCAGCGATCAACGCAGGACTGACGGCGCCGCTGGCACGCAGCTCTCCGGGGGCCCCGGCGAGGCGCTGACCCTCGAGGCCGACGTCGACCTAGCCGGGTCTGACCTCGACGTGGCGCAGGGCCCTCCGGTTCGCGTGAGCGTGAGCGCCGATCCGCAGACGCTGCTCGGTCCCGGACCTCGATCGTGGGCGCTCGACACGCTGCCCGTGGCGGTCGAGGTGCGGCTGGGCCGCGAAGGGTCGGGCGTCCTCACCGTCGACGTCATCGCGTCGACCTGCGAGGGCGACGTGTGCACCATCGTC
This sequence comes from Candidatus Dormiibacterota bacterium, assembly GCA_963748505.1. Classification (GTDB taxonomy): domain Bacteria; phylum Chloroflexota; class Dormibacteria; order Aeolococcales; family Aeolococcaceae; genus Palsa-851. Next base: position 221,409 of record CAVVJH010000004.1, on the reverse strand, counting down.
CGGTCGACCCGGGAGCATCCGCTGACTGTCGGTTAGGCGATCGCGGGTGGCTGCTGGGATCGTGCCCAGGCCACCAGTTCCTCGGGCAGTGGCTGCGGCAACCGGATATCGATGGTCGCCAGCAGATCACCGGCACCCTTGCCGTTCAGGAGCGGCATCCCCAGGCCCCGAAGCCGAAGCCTCGCGCCGTTCTGCGTGCCCGGCGAGATGGTGAGTTGCGCGGTGGTGCCGCGGAGGGTGGGCACTGCCACCGTCCCACCGGCGATCGCTGTCGCAAGCGGCGTGGCCACTCGCACGCTGAGATCGGCGCCGGACCGTGTGAAGACGGGATGGGGCTTGATGTGGACGCGGATGAAGAGATCACCTCGCGGCCCCCCGCCTCGTCCGGCACTCCCCTGCCCGGACGCTCGCACGCGAGCGCCGTCGTGGATCCCGGCTGGGATCTTCACTTCTACCCGCCGTGGACCGTCCGTTGAGCTCATGTCCACGGTCAAGGCGGACCCGGTGAAGGCTTGCTCGAGGCTGATCTCGGCTTCGCCCTCCACGTCCTGACCCTTCCTCGGCGCACTGCGCCGGCGGCGAACCGGGCTGAAGCCCTCCTCGCCCTGGGGCGAATCGCCCCCGAAGAACTGCTGGAAGAAGTCGCTGAAGGGTGCCCGATTGCCGAACATTCCTTCGAGCTCTTCGGGTGTGGCGGTCCGGTACCCGTACTGCTGGTCGCCGGCAAATGGGTTCTGACCCGGTTTCCCCGCGCGTTCCCACTGCTCGTACTCCTGCCAGCGCGGGCCGAGCTCGTCGTACTTCTTGCGCTTCTCGGGATCGCCGAGCACCTCGTTGGCCTCGTTGATCTCCTTGAAGCGCTCCTCAGCCGCCTTGTCGCCCTGGTTCACATCGGGGTGATGCTTGCGGGCGAGCTTGCGGAAGGCTGCGCGGATCTCCTTCTGCGTCGCGGTGCGAGGAACACCGAGAATCGCGTAGTAGTCCTTGAACGTGGTTGCCATCTAGATCGCTCGTACCTCGGCGGGGCGGCAGCTAAACGCGGAACGCGCTGGTATTGTTGGGCAGTCTCCCCCGATCGCGGCCCGAGACCGCGCGGCGCCGTCGCCCACACCACGATCCACCACGCGCCATGCAGTGAGAATGCACCCCCCCACCAGCTCCTGTCCGCCCGCCAGGGCGTCCTCGCGTCCGCGCAGGCTGCATCTCGGCGCCCTGATGCTCGCGACCGTGGTCGTCTTCGGATGGACCACCTTGAGCGGCCAGGTGTCCGCCGCGACGACCGGGTTCACGCAGGCCGGGTCCCTGCCCAATCTTGGGTCGGCAAGGATCTGGAGCCTCGCCGTGGAGCCGTCCGTCCCCAGCACGATCATCGCGGGCACGAACTCGGGCGTTTACGTCTCCCGCGACACCGGCGCCACCTGGACGCAGACCTTCATCGGGACCCGGGTGTGGACGGTGGGATTCGACGTCCGCACCCCTGCCCACGCCTTCGCGGGAACTGACGGCAAAGGCGTGTACGCCAGCACCGATGCCGGCTCCACCTGGACGGCGGCTTCCACCGGCCTCAGCGATCTCGTGGTTCGGTCCATGGCCTTCGGCCTCGACGGGATCGCCGCCGGGACGGACTCGGGGGTGGCGCTCAGCCCGAACGGCCTGGACTGGCACAGCGGCGGGCTCACCGGCTACTCGATCGCGGCGGTGGCTGTGGCCGCCAACTCCCCGACGTTCACGGTCATCGCGGGCGCCGACAGCGGCAATCTCGCCGGGGGGTACGTGTTCACCAGCGCGGGCGGCGCCGCCTGGGAGGTGCGTAAGTCCGGGCTCCCGACCGGTGCGGTGGTGTCGTCCATCAGCTCGGGTGTGATCGATGTCGCGGTGCCCTCGCGGCCGCTCCTGGTGGCGACCTCGCAGGGCCTCTTCCGAAGTGGCGACGGCGGAGCCACCTGGACGGCGTCGACCGGCGCGAGCCCGGGGCTGACCCTGACCGTCGCCCAGTACGGACCACTCGATCCCACGCTCGCCTACGCCGGCGCCGATGCGGGCGGGAGCAGCGGCGGCGACTTCTTTCGATCCACCGACGGCGGCCTCACCTTCCACAAGGACGACCTCGGACTGCCGACCGCCAGCAAGAACGTCGATGCCATCGCGGTCGCCAACACGACGCCTCCGGAGGTGGTGGTCGCGTTGAACCCGCCCACCGGTGGGAGCCGTGTGTACCTGCAAACGGATACTGCCGCGCCGGTGCCGCCGAAGCTCGTCGCGGAGTCGCCGGGCGCTTCAGTGCCGGTGGCGGTCTCCACCCCGACGCCGACCGCGACGCCAGTCCCCACCATCGCCAAGGGACCTGCACCGCCGCCGGCGGCGAGCGGCATCCAGCGGTTCGCCCAGGCGGCCTTCCACTGGCCGACCCCGTTGGTCTACGAGGTGTTCTTCGTGCTGCTGGCGCTCTACGTCTACATTCGCTGGCGGCAGCGCTACTACGTCGAAGGGCCCCCCTGATAGCCGTCGCCCTACCCTAGGCGCGTGATCGGGGCAGCACCGGGTCCGTCCATCCCGCTCGCGTTTCTTGCGGGTCTCGTCTCCTTTCTCTCGCCCTGCGTCTTTCCCCTCATGCCCGCGTACGCCGCCTACCTCAGCGGACAGGCAGGGCAGCCGGCGCTCGCGGTGGCCTCCGGGGGGACGGTGGCGACCGTCCGTCGAGGTGCCGCGATCACCACCGGGATCGCGTTCGTCGTCGGCTTCAGCGTGATCTTCATCGCCGAGTACTACCTGCTCGAAGGCGTCCTGGCCATCACCGTGTTCCAGCGCAACCTCGACCTGGTCAACCGCATCGCGGGCGCGATCATCATGGTGCTCGCGCTGCAGACCATGGGGGTGTTGCGCTTCGGCTGGCTCGCACGTGAGCGGCGATTCCACCTTCCGGTATCGGGCGGTGCCGCAGGCGGGCTGCTCCTGGGCCTGACCTTCGCAGCCGGGTGGTTGCCGTGCCTCGGTCCACAGCTCGGCGCGATTCTCACCCTCGCGCAGAACCGAGAGTTCGGCGGGTTGCCCTTCATGGTCCTGTACTGCCTCGGATTGGCCGTGCCCTTTCTGCTGGTCGCGCTCCTCGCCGACCGGCTGCAGGGTGTGTTGCGCAGCGTCAACCGGCATCTGCGTGTGATCAGCATCGTCGCAGGTGTCATCCTGTTCGCATTCGGCCTGTTGATGGCCACCGGCCAGCTCACCGTGCTGAGCGGGCTCTCCTTTCAGTCGCCGTTCAACTTGTAGGCGGCGGCGCCGGGACCTGCGCGAGCGGCAGCCAGAGCGTGACCCTGGTCCCCACGCCTTCGGTGCTCTGAATGCCGACGTCACCTCCCTGCGCACGCGCGAGTGCCTGCACGATGCTGAGACCGAGACCGCTGCCACCCTCCTCGCGCGCTCGCGTCTTCTCGCCGCGATAGAAGCGCTCAAAGACGTGCGCCAGGTCGGAGGCGGGGATACCCGGGCCCTCGTCGCGAACTTCGAGCTTCGCCCATCCGGCTTCGATCCCGGTGGTCCAGTGCTGTGCCGCACCCTGCGCGTACTTGCACGCATTGACGAGCAGATTGCGCACGATGGTGCTCACCGAGCCGCGATCGGCATGCACGAACAGTGGTGACACCGCATAGCGTCGCTCCAGCGCTTCGGGCATGCCGGGCACACCTTCGTCGAGCAGTCCGGCCACCGCGCCGTTGAGGTCGAAGTCCTCGGGATGCGATTCGCGCTGTGCGTCGACGCGCGCGAGCGTCAAGAGATCGAGGACGAGCTCGCGCATCCGCTCCGATTCGTTGCTCATCGCGGCGAGCGCCGCATCGAGCGCTTCGGGATCGCGGCCGGCGCCTCGACGGAGCACGTCGATGTAGCCCTTCAGGGCAGTCACCGGTGTGCGCAGCTCGTGCGATGCGTCGGCGATGAACCGGCGCACCCGTGCCTCGGATTCCTGTTGCGCGGTAAAGGATTCCTGGATGCGGTCGGCCATGTGGTCGAAGCTCACCGCGAGCTGACCGACCTCGTCGGCACTTGGTGTCAACCGGCTTCGCGCGCCCAGGTCACCGGCGGCCAGCTGCTCGGCGGTGGTCGTGAGGCGGCGCATCGGAGCAAGCGTCCTGCCGGTGAGCAGGACGCCGACGACCATCACGACCAGGAGCAATACCACGCCTCCCGCGGTGATCAGCAGCAGCTCATCGTGGAGCACGTTGTTGATGGGCGTCATCGAGATCGAGAGCTCTGCGACCCCGCATGCTCCGGTTCCCGCGATGACCGGAAAGCCCACCACGAGTTGGTCTCCGCTCCCGGTGTTCACCACTTGCGCGCCGGAACGGATGCCGGTGCTGGCCACTCGCTGCAGGGACGTCTGGTCCAGTTGCGGCGGCGTCGAACCGACCGGCGCCACAGCCACTTGCGACAGACCACGGTTGAACACCACCACCTGCACGGTCTCGCCGGTGACCGCGGCGACGGCGCGCGCGACCGCGGTGCCCGCGAGCTCTGGATGGGTACGGCAGAGCGTTCTGCCCGTGGCGGTTGCGCCGAGCCCGCGCTCCACGGTCGCAAGCACGCGCGTCGCGGAGGTGAAGTCCGTCTGCATCTCGCCGACGCGGTTGCTGATCAGACTGGCGCGCAGCGTGAAATATTGGTAGCCGGCGAGCAGCACCAGCAACATCGCCAGCAGACCGACGAACGTGAGTGTCAGCCGCCAGCGCAGTGACGCGAGGGCGTGGGCGATGCGGCGCACGTCCTACCGCTCTGCGGCGTCGCTCCCGTCGACCCTGCTGCGCAAGCGATAGCCGACACCACGCACGGTCTGGATGCGCTCGTGCGCGGTATCGCCGAGCTTGGTCCGCAGGTAGCGCACGTAGACCTCGATGTTGTTCTCGTCGCCGAAGAAGTTGTATCCCCACACCTCGTCGAGGATGCGCTGCCGCGGGAGCACCTGGTCCGCATTGCTGGCGAGATACAGGAGCAGGTCGTACTCGCGCACCGAGAGGTCGATGGCGCGGTCGCCGGCATGGACCTCTCGCGTCGCGGTGTCGATGCTCAGGTCACCGACGTGTACGACGCGAGTCAGATCGGGGTTGCGGCGGCGGAGCACGGCGCGGATACGCGCGAGCAGCTCGGCGAAGTCGAACGGCTTGACGAGATAGTCGTCCGCGCCCAGTTCCAGGCCCTGGACCCGGTCACTGGTCTCGTCGCGCGCGCTCAGGATGATGATCCCGCGCGAGCGATCCCCGGACAGGGCCTTGCACAGCTCCCAGCCGTTGACACGCGGCATCATCAGATCGAGCACCACGAGGTGGGGCTTGAACTCGTCAACGACACGAAGCGCCACGTGACCGTCCGGCGCGGTGCGGACATCGAAGCCCTCGTGGCGCAAACCGAGCGCGATGAAATCGGTGATGCTCTGCTCGTCGTCCACGACGAGGATGCGAATCGGCCCACTCATTGCTTCGAGTATATGAGTGGGTTCGCCACATCTCAGCAACGAGACGATCTCAGCCACCGGTTCTCAGCGCTCTCTCAGCGGCCCTCTACACTGGCCGGATGTCCCAGACAACCCGTCCTCGCGTGCGCCCTGCCGATGGGCTCGGACGTGCCGAGGTGCACGCGCACACGCGCGCGAGTGACGGCATGGTCAGCGCCCAGGAGCTGGTGCGCGCCGCTGCGGCAATCGGCATCAACGTCGTCTGCATCACCGACCACGACACGATCTCGGACCTCGGCCCGGCGATCGAGGCCGGAGCGGCAGTTGGTGTCGATGTGGTCCGCGGCGAGGAGGTGACCACCTCGTTTCCGCCCGGTATCCACATCGTGGGGCTCTTTCTCGAGCACCAGGTCCGCATGCACATGTCCGTTGAGGACACGGTTGACGCGATCCACGACGCCGGTGGCCTGGCACTCATCGCCCATCCCTTCATGCCGACCTGGTTCGCCTCGATAACCCCGGGCCGAGCTCGACGCCTGCTCGAGACCCACCGGGTGGACGCGATCGAGATGCGCCATACCGCCCCCGTCCTCCCCGGGACCTGGGGACAGCTGGACATGTTCTACGCGGAACACCGCGATCAGCTGGGCGCGGCAGTCGGAGCCGGGGACAGCCATTTCGGGAAGCACGATATCGGTCGGGTCCTGACCGTGTTTCCCGGATCGAGCGCCGCCGATCTCCGCACTGCGCTTGAAGCACGGACGACATCACCGATCTCCGGGTCGGTTTCGCCCTCGCCGCCACCGCTCCGGATGCGCCTCGCGCAGCAGTACCGGTCGATGATCTGGCTCAGCGGCGAGCGTCGCGCCGGACGCGTTGGTTCCGGCGCCGGTCCGGCCGGCCGGTGACCCCCGGTTAGAATCGGGCTCTGGCCCGTTTAGCTCAGTTGGTAGAGCAGGGAACTTTAATCCCTTGGTCCAGGGTTCGAGTCCCTGAGCGGGCACCATTCCGAATTTTCGAGATTCGGCACCGAGGCACGTCACGCTGGACCTTCGGTGGGACCGGTTGATTCAGGCAACTGCTCCTCGTCAGGAGCGGCGGCGCGACGCTCCAGGTCAGCCGAAGCTTGGCGAAGATGCGCGGCTGTTTCAGGAGTAGTGCTCGATGAGGGTCTGGTGACCATTCGAGCCCACCGCCCAGCATTCGCCTGATGCGACGCAGGTCACGCTGTTCAACACGGCATTGTTCGGTGCAGCGGAGCTGTCGACGACCGCCCAGCCATTCGCTGTGTAGTGCTCGATGAGCGGTCGTCCACGTGCGGAGCCCACCGCCCAGCAATCGGTCGAGCTCACGCAGCTCACGCCGTGCAACTGCACAAACGCGGTGGTGAAGGTGGGGCCCACCACTGCGACCCAGGCGCTGCCGTTGAAGTGCTCGAAAATGGTCTGGCCCAAGGCGGACTGGTCGACCGGTGCGCTCTCACCAACCGCCCAGCAATCCGCCGTGCTGATGCATGAAACGCCGTTGAGCACGCCGCCGGCGGCGCGAGCATTCGCGACAGCCCAGCCGGTGCCGCCATTGTGTTCCACGAGGGTCTGCTCGCCGTTCCAGCCCACGCCCCAGCAGTCGCTCGCCGTCGGACATGCGATGCCGAAGATGCCGGCACCACTTGCCGGCAAAAAGCTGCCGCTCGCGAGCGCCCATGCGGTGCCGTTGTAGCGCTCGAAGACGGGCTTGCCATGGTCGACGCCCGCTGCCCAGCAGTTGCTCGCGGAAACGCAGGTGACGCCGCCATTCAGGCTCGCGCTTGCATCCGGATTCGCGACAACCGTCCAGTCACTCCCGTTGTACTGCTCGATCTTGTCGCCAACCGCCCAGCAGTCACCAGCGCTGACACAGGTGACACCGTGCAGGGCACCATCCGGTCCTGCCGCTTGGGATGCAACCCATCCGCCGCCGCCGTTGTGAGCGACCAAAGTGGGTACGCCATTGGCCAGGACCAAGCCGACGGTCCAGCAGTCCGAGACACCCGCACACGCGACGCTATCGAGAGTGCTGGCATATTGCGGAGGTTCCGCAAGGCCGGTCACGACCGTCCACGATGGCGTCCCGGTGGCCGTGACACCTGTCGCGCTGGGGACGGTTCCTGGTGGTCCGGTGGGCGAACTGGAGATTGCGGTCGGTGCACATCCAGCCAGCGTCAGCGTGCCGGCAAACGCAAGGCCGCGAAAGATCTGGCGATGCCTCGCCGTGACTGCGTTGGTCGTCATGACCTATCTCCTCGCCCAGGGTGGGGCGCTGGAGCGCTGATCCCTGGGCCGCACGTGTCCAACGCGCTCGCCTCGCAATGGATACGATCGATCCAGGGAGGGCGGTCGCCGCGTGCGTGGTGGCGTTGCTCGGAGCGCGTTTCGCATACTGCAGCGATGAGCGAATGGGTGAACTGGCACCAGGGCTATGCGCCCGGATCGCCGCTCTCGCGGCGTCTCGCGATTGTTCAGGGACTGATCCACAGCGCGCTGGACGCGGCTCCGCCCGGGCCGATTCGCATCATCAGCATGTGCGCGGGCGACGGACGTGACCTGCTGGGTGTACTCCCCGGACACCCGCGTCAGGCTGACGTCCGCGCACGGCTCGTGGAGCTCGATCCCGAGCTGGCGCAACGCGGCCGCGATCGTGCGCAGGAGGTCGCGCCGCAGGTTGAGGTGGTCACCGGCGACGCCGCGAACACCAGCGCCGTATGCCGATCGCGTCCCAGCCGACATCGTGCTGGTGTGCGGGGTATTCGGCAACATCACCGATGGTGACATCCACCACACCATCGATCAGCTCGCCACCCTGTCCGCAGCGGGTGCCACCGTCATCTGGACGCGCGGCACGTTCGAGCCAGATTTGACACCAACCATTCGCGTCTGGTTCATGGAGGCCGGGTTCACGGAGCTGGACTTCATCGCTGTTCCGGACACCACCGTGGGCGTCGGCGCCAACCGTCTCACGTCAGCGCCACGTGCATTCGTGCCCGACGTTCAGCTCTTCACCTTTCTCGCCCGAGCGGAGCGACCTTCACAGAAGAAGAGCGCCGGTGAGTTGGTCACGACCCGTCGGGAGAGTCCCTGAAGCTCGTCGCATGCCGGAGCCCGAGACGACGCGGCCCGACCTCGGCGAGGCGCTGCGCCGTCGCGAGGTGACCCGCGACGCGAGTCGCACCGATGTCGTCGCCGCGCGGCACGCGGCCGGACGCCGAACCGCACGCGAGAATCTCGACGACCTGTGCGATGCGGGTTCCTTCGTCGAGTACGGAGCGCTTGGCCATCGCCGCGCAGCGCGGGCGACGCACCGTCGACGATCTCATCGCCCGCACACCCGCCGACGGGTTGGTCGCCGGCACGGCACGCATCAACGGCGATCTCGTGGGTGAGCAGCGCGCGGACTGCGCCGTCCTCTCCTACGACTACACGGTGCTCGCGGGCACGCAGGGAACCATGGGTCACCGCAAGAAGGACCGTCTCTTCGATGTCATCGAGCGCCGCCGTCTGCCGGTGGTGCTCTTCGCCGAAGGGGGCGGCGGCCGCCCCGGCGACACCGACCACGCGATCGTCGCCGGCCTCGATGTCATGGCATTTGCGCTCTGGGCGAGGCTCTCCGGGCTGGTGCCTCGAATCGGCATCGCCTCGGGTCGTTGTTTCGCGGGCAATGCGGCGCTGCTCGGCTGCTCCGACCTGATCATCGCCACGCCGGACGCCAGCATCGGTATGGGCGGTCCCGCGATGATCGAGGGCGGCGGGCTTGGCGTGGTCGACGCTGACCAGGTCGGGCCATTCGACATGCAGGTTGCCAACGGCGTTATCGACATCGCTGCGGTCGACGAAGCCGATGCGGTGCGCCTCGCCAAACACGCGATCTCGTTCTTCCAGGGACCGCTCGCCACCTGGGAGTCGCCCGATCAGCAGCCGTTGCGCCATGTGGTGCCCGAGAACCGGCGCCGTGCCTACGACGTGCACCGCGCGATCGAGATCCTCGCCGACGTCGACTCACCGCTCGAGCTGCGCCCGAACTTCGCGCGCGGCATGGTGACCGTCCTTGCCCGCATCGAGGGCCGTCCCGTGGGCATCCTCGCCAACAACCCGATGCACCTGGCGGGCGCGATAACGAGCGACGGTGCCGACAAGGCAGCGCGGTTCCTGCAACTCTGCGAGGCGTTCAGCGTGCCGGTGCTGTTCCTCTGCGATACGCCCGGGATCATGGTCGGCCCGGACGCCGAGCAGACGGCGCTGGTGCGGCACGCCGGCCGGCTGTTTCTTGCCGGGGCGGCGCTCACCGTGCCGTTCATGACCGTGGTGCTCCGCAAGGGATACGGGCTCGGTGCTCAGGCGATGGCGGGCGGGAGCTTCCGTGCCACGCTCATGACGGTCGCGTGGCCCACCGGTGAATTCGGTGGTATGGGGCTCGAGGGGGCGGTGAAGCTCGCCTACCGCAAGGAGTTGGATGCGATCGAGGATGCCGATGCGCGGCAAGTGCACTTCGACGCCATGGTTGCCGATGCATATGAACGCGGCACCGCGCTCAACACCGCAACCTATTTCGAGGTCGATGACGTGGTCGACCCGGCGGAGACCCGAGCACTGGTCGCGGCAGTGATCCTTCGGCCCGTGGATCCGAAGCGGGAGGCGATGCGGCGGCGCTTCGTTGAACTCATGGTGAGCGTCTGCCGCCGCACGATCAGCGCCACCGCGCAGAGCAGGACGCCGGCCAGGGCGATTCCCTGACCGAGGACGGTCGCAAGTGATGGCGGCCCCGCACCGGTGACGGGGACCGGCGGCGTCGGCGCCGAAGCCACGTCGATGGTCACCGACGAGACGTTGTTGCCCGGGACCGGGTCGGTCTGGGTCTCCCCCGATGTGGTTGCGGTATTGGTGATGGCGCCGAGCGCCGCGAGCTTGACGGTGATGTGCAGCGTGGCCGAGGCGCCGTCGGCAACCGCGCCGATCGTCCAGAGCCCACTCGCAGCGTCGTAGGCGCCGGCCGAGGCCGTCGAGCTCACGAAGACGACCCCATTGGGGAGCACGTCGGTGACGGTCACGCCGGTGGCGTTGAGCGGGCCGTTGTTGTGCGCGGTGATCGTGTAGACATCGTCGTCGCCGATCACCGGCGTGGCGTTGCTCACCGCTTTGGTCACCGCGATATCCGCGTAGGTACCGGGGGCGACGATGTTCAGCGCGCTGGTGACCTCGTGGCTCGGGTAGTACGTCCAGAGATCGAGTCCCTTGGTGTCACCGAAGCTGCCCGTGCAGGGCACATTCGTGTTGGCGCCGTTGGCGGCGCCGAATGCCCGCTGCGTGCCGGCGGTGTCGAAACCCGTGATCGGATCGCTGAAAGCTGTCGCCGGTGGATTGGCTCCGCAGAGCACGGATCCGGGCGTGCCCACCGTGACCCCGGTCGTCGTGGTGTAGCCGCGGTCGTCGTAGAAACCACCACTGCATCCACCCGTGAAGGGCGGGCAGACACCGCCCGGCGGGTTGAGCATCGTGACGGTGGGGCCGCCCGGGGTGTCGTTCTCCACGTCGACGAACGGGAAGTGATACTCGCCGGCGTGCACATCGACCTTGAAGGGGTAGGAGGTGCCCGCTGCATTGGCCGGGAAGTAATGACCGGCATTGTCAGTCCCATCCCAGGCGACCGTCTGCGTGCCCGCACCCTTGAGGCCGCTGAGCACCCGGTTCTGCGCAGCGCTTGGATCGAAGTTGACGCCGTCGCGGCTGATCACGATTTGATACACGCCCGGGACATTGGATGTGTATGTGAAGGTCCCGCCGGCCTGGAAGAGCGTCGTGCTGCCAACCACCGTCCCGGCAAAGATGACGTTGCTCACCGTCGACGCGGTCGGCGTCAATGGGATCCCGAGCGCGGTCAGCGTCGCGTTCGCGGGCGGGGTGAAGAAAATCGGAAAGCTCGGCGGCGCGAAGATAACCCCACCGGCGACCGACGTCAGCTGACCGGGACTCCCGCTGTTGTTGGCGAGCGCGTCGTGATAGAGCGGCGTCGTCCCGTCCGGATCGAGGAATCCCAGCTGGCTGCCGTATTCGACCCAGCCATTCGGATCCATGCCGCGCTGATCGATCCGGTAGCGAAAGCCGTCGGTCGTGACCGCGTAGGTGGTGGCATTGACGGGGAGGCCGTTGCCCCCGGTGAACAGCGAGAGCACGTAGCTGAAGACGCGCCCGATCCGGGTGGTCGCGGAGTCGGTGAGGGTGTCGCGTACGGTCACGTCCCAGGCAGCGATCGACGTTCCCTGATTGATGTTGAAATCTCCAGCCGCTGCAAGCGCGATGTCGTGGCTCACTCCCCCGTCGACGTTGGATGCCAGTCCGGCCGGACCGATCATCGCGATGCTGTAGATGCCGGTCGAGGGCGCGGCGTACACGCACGGCGTGTAGCCGTTGGTGACACCGCCGCCCGGTACGGTGTCGGGTCCGGCGAGTTCCTCGGAGCGGTTCTGGATCTCACCTTGCGCGGCAATTCCCGAGGTCGTCCGTTGTGCGGCGCACGAAAATGACGAGGTCGCCGGAATGGTTTCGCTGCCCGGCGTGCCAGTGATAAGTCCGGGATTCCAGACCAGAATATCCGCGGAGCCCTGACCCATCGCCGTCGAACCCATGAGGAGAAATTCGCCGGCTGTCGCATAGGCGTGGAGGAGGGTGCGTCTGGTCACTGCGCCGGCGCCGTAGGAACCGGTTCGCCACTCGGTGTTGGCGCGTGATCCGGTTGCGCCATTTGGATAGAGATTCTGCGAGCCGTCGGCAAATGCCGTCACCGCGGTGGCCAGGAAAATCCCAACGCTCAGCAGTGCGGCAGCGAGACCCCTTCGTTGCACGTCATCGGCATGATGCGCGCTTCGCCGTCAGATATGTCGGAGTTCGTGAAACAGGCGGCGGAAAAAAGGTCCACCCCAGAGGCCGATCGACAGCAGTCCGCCAAACAGCATCACCGCGTCGACGCTGGCGCGTCCCTGTCTGGTCCAGTACACATCCTCGAGGTCGAGCCAGAGCGCAAATTCATCGAGCGTCAGTGCCGAGGCGCCGCCGTAGAGGATCGAATTGAATTTCGCGAGCGCATCGTCGGTGGTCTTGCCGGCGGCGCTGCGTTCGGTTTCGACATGGACGAGCCACAGATAGCCGCTCCCGAGGAGCCCGCCGATACCGAAGACGAGATGGTGAAAATGGCGCCCGCCGACCGTGAGATTGCGAAACGGTCCGATGCCGTCACGAATCGAATGCGTGATCGTGCGGGTTGCGGCGAAGGTCGCGAAAAATGACACCGACGACAGAAACAGGCGCTCACGGCGCGTGTCCCTGAAAGACTGGCGATAAATATCGGCAGCGACTGCCGGTCTGATCACCGGCGAGCGGGTCAGACCCTGGCGGACTTCGGCCGGGCGAAGTTCGCGGCGACCAGGCTGAGGAGCGCGAGGACGGTGAAGACGATGGCGTGCTTCCAGTGCAGTTGCGGCTTCGGGCCGCCTGCGAGGAAGGTGGTCTTCTGCGTGAAGAAGAACACTGCTGCGATTGCAAAGACGATCGCCAGCACGATCAGCGCCAGAGCGAGTGGGCGGCTTCCCCTCATGACATATCCCCCGGTGTGTGATCAGTGAATGAAGACGAGGCCCGCGACCCCGAGAGCGGCACAGTAATACGCGAAGGGGTCGAGGCGTCCGCTGCGAAGGTAGCGCAGCAGGAAACGGGCGCTCGCGTAGGCGAGCACGCCGGCCACGATTGCCGCCACGACGGCGATCCCCGCGGTCGGCGCATCCGTGCCCAGCGAGGGCACCTCAAGGAGACCGGCGGCCAGGATGATCGGCGTGGCCAGCAGGAAGGAGAAACGCGCCGCCTCCTCGTGGCGCAGCCCGGCCACCAGGCCGGCCGCCATGGTGATCCCCGAGCGCGAGATGCCCGGCAAGAGCGCGCCCGCCTGGAAGATGCCGACGAACACCGCGGTGCGCAGGCTCAGGCCCTCGATGCGCTGATAGCTGGGGTCGTCTTCCTCGTGGGCCAGCACCGGGGCGGTTCCCGCTGCGCGACGGCGCTCGTCGCGCCGCCGGAACATCTCGGCCGCGAACAGGATGCCGCCGTTGACGATGAGAAAGGCGGAAGCCGCGCGGGGATCGCCGAACAGCGACTTCAAGGGGTCCTGGAGGAGAAACCCGATCAATCCCGCCGGGATCGTACCCACGATCAGCATGATCGCGAGGCGCCCATCAGCATCGTCGATGCGGCCGCGCACCGCGGCGTGGAAGAACCCAACGATGATCCGTGCCCAGTCGCGCCGGTACAGGATCAGGAGTGCCGCGGCGGTGCCGAGATGGAGCACCGTGAGCACCGGGACGAACGCGGGGTCCGTCTCGTGGAAGTTGATCCCGAGCAGCCGCGGGACGACCACCGCGTGGCCCAGCGACGACACGGGAAAGAGTTCGGTGATTCCCTGGAGCGCGGCCAGGAAGAGGATCAGTCCAGCGCTCAGCACCGCCAGAGCCTATCAGCACTTCGCGCGTACTCTGAGGAACATGTCTGCAACAACCGCGCCATCCGGCGCTTTGCTGAACCGTCAATGGCGGCTCGCGTCGCGGCCCAAGGGCCTTCCCGTCGCGACTGACTGGGAGTATCGAGTTCGAGCCGGCACCAGAGCCAGGCGAGGGCGAGATGCTGGTCCGCGTCCAGTACATCTCGCTGGATCCGGCGATGCGCGGATGGATGGCCGACCGGCGGTCGTACATGCCACCGGTCGCGCTCGGCGACGTGATGCGCGCAGGTGGCGCGGGGACGGTCGCCATCTCTCGGCATCCGCGCTTTCAGGTCGGCGACCACGTGGTCGGCACCTTCGGCGTCCAGGACTACGCCATCAGCGATGGCTCGGGGATCATGCGCGCCGACGTCACCCGGACGCCGCTCACCAAGTATCTGAGCGTGCTCGGGATGCCCGGGATGACCGCCTATTTCGGCTTGCTCGAGATCGGTGCGCTGCAGCCTGGCGAGACCGTCGTGGTGTCAGCGGCGGCGGGTGCCGTCGGCCAGGTGGTCGGACAGATAGCCAAGGTCAAAGGCTGCCGCGCGATCGGGATCGCGGGTGGCCCCGAGAAGTGCCGCCTCATCGTGGAGGATCTCGGCTTCGACGCAGCCATTGACTACAAGAACGATGACGTGCCCGCCAGGCTCCGCGAGCTCTGCCCCGACCGAATCAACGTGTACTTCGACAACGTCGGCGGCGACATCCTCGACGCGGCGCTGGCCCGTCTCGCCCGCCACGCGCGGGTCGTCCTCTGCGGCTCGATCTCGCAATACAACAACGAGGGCGGCGTGACGCGCGGCCCGGCGAACTACATGGCGCTGCTGGTCGATCGCGCGCGCATGGAGGGGTTTCTCGTCTTCGACTTCGCCGCGCGCTACCAGGAGGCAGGCGCCGAGATGGCCGGCTGGATGGCCGAGGGTCGCTTGCGCTCGGTCGAGGATGTCGTCGATGGGATGGAGCATTTCCCTGACGCCTTGCTCAAGCTCTATCGCGGCGAGAACTTTGGAAAGCTGATCCTCAGGGTCGGCGACGAGACCGGCTAGGGCAGCGCCTCCGGCAGCTTAGGCTGCGACGCGCGCGGCGGTGCGACCCGGGCCCGACTGGAAGAGGCGCGCGATGTCGCTGGGCGAGACGATGCCGACGAGGGTCCCGCCGTCGTACACCATGGCCCGCCCGTCGGCGGCCGGACCCATGCGCTTCAGCAGCTCAGTGATCTGCTCATCCGGACGCGCCACCGGGACCTGGCCGGCGGGAATCGCGATGTCGATCGCCTTGCGGTTCCTGCGTTGCTGCGGGGGCACGCGCTTGATGCCGCGCAGCGTCACCAGGCCATCGATGTGACCGTCGATGGCGTGCGTGGGAAACGACGTGAACTCATGACCCATGACGTACTGGTCGACGAGCAATTCCACTGTGATCCAGGACGGGACGATCACCGGGTTCTTGGACATGACGTCGCCGACCAGGACGCCCTCGAGCGCGTGCCGGGTCTGCTCGCCCTGCGCCTCGCCACGCGCGGTGCTGTCCAGGAACCAGCCGATCAGGATCAGCCAGAAGCCGCCCACCGGGTCGTAGAAGAAAAGGTCGAGGACGCCGGCGCCGATGATCAGCAGTGCAAAGCCACGCCCGGCGCGCGAGGCGATCACGGTCGCGCGCATCCGGTCCTGTGATCGCGACCACAGAAAGCCGCGAAGGATCCTGCCGCCGTCGAGTGGGAAGGCGGGGATGAGGTTGAAGACAAGCAGGAGCAGATTCACCAGGAACAGCCACTCGGGTACCACCTGCACCAGCGCCGGTGCGCCGGCTGTGTAGAGCAGCCAGCTCGTCAGGCCGAACACAGCGGCGATCACGAAGGACACCGCCGGCCCGACGATCGCCACCAGCATCTCGGTCCTTCCGGTCACCCAGTCGCCGCTCATCTGGGCGATGCCGCCGAACAGCCAGAGCCTGATCCCGTCCACGGTGATGCCGCGGCGCCGTGCGATCAGCGCGTGACCCATCTCGTGCGCGAGCAGCGATGCGATCAGCAGGACCGCGGCGGTGAGGCCCTCGAGCCAGGCGAGCCATAGTGCGGTGCCAGGTGCGACCTGCGGCACCGCGCCGCCGGCCACGCCCCAGGCGAGCAGCGCACTGATGGCGAGCAGGCTCCAGTCCGCCGAGACCTTGATCCCGGCGATACGGGCAATCGGGATGCCACCGCCTCTGTTCATGCTGCGGCTCTTATGGTGCTCCGCCGGGCTGTCATCTGTATGAACGTACCCACCCGCGCATCAGTTCAAGTCAGCCGATCGCACAGGCGCAATGTGGCGGACTTGACGCGTCGGCATTGGGTGCGACCTGGCCGCGTGGACGACCATCGCGCACCACATGGCCGCCGTGAGCAGCAGGACCCACGGCGTCGCCCGCCCTGGGAGACCGACAGTGTTCTGGGACAGGTCCGCGAGGCTGGCGAACGAGAGCAGCGCCCACAGCCCGATCACCGCCAGCGTCCAGTTGCCGGGCCACCGGACTTCACTTGGTCGGCCGGCCAGCCAGGCTACGCCCGCCAGCGTGACCGGTGCCAGCAGTGTCAGGTCATGGCCGAGCAGGTGGGGGGACGCAAAGAGCGACAGCGCCACGGCACCGCAGAGCGCAGGCTCAAACAAGTCGACCCGGCGGCGCGCCACCGCACCGAGCCAGAGCGCGAGGGCCGCGGCGGCGAGGCCGGCTCCGATCGCCAGGTAGTACACGCCGGGCGACTGCCCCAGGAGCGATCCGAACAGGCCGCTCGTCCCCTGCATCTGCGCGGTCGGTGAGTAGCTCGGCGTGGAGATCGCCGAGACGAACGACGTCAGCCCGTGGAGTCCGGTGCCGGCGAACCCGATGAGGATCGTGACTGCCGCACCCGCAAGCGCACCTCCGACCGCCCGCCAATCGCGGCGGCCGATCATGAAGGCGGCAATGCCGATCACCAGCTGCGGCTTGGCGATCGCGGCCGTGAAGCCCAGGGCGAATCCCGCGGCGGCAGGTTGATCTCGTCGCCAGAGCGCGTAGGCGGCCGCAAGGCCGAGGACCGAGATGCCGTCCCACTGGCCTTCGAGCACCAGCAGCCCGGTGCCGAATCCGGCGAGCGCGACCAGGGCGATCGCGACCCGGGGCAGCCTCGGCAGCGACGCCGGCCAGGGCGCCGCCCGAGCGACCAGCCAGAGCGAGAGGACCATGACGAGGAGCTGGAGGATCGACCAGGCCCGCCACGCGGATCCGGCGCTCAGCAGGCTGAAGGGCAGCGCGACCACCGCTGCCGCCGGCGGGTTTTCGAAGGGAATGCTGGCGTGGTCGGCCGGAGCGCCGGTCTCGATCAGCGTTCGGCTCTCCACTGCCGCGTCGTAGATCTGGGCCGCGTGCCCGGTGCGGATCAGCGTCGATGCGACGTAGGTGCCGGCGTAATCGCTCGTCGGCGCCAGCGAAGCGGGCACGACGGCCCAGACCTGGGCGTAGTGCGCCAGGACTATCGAGGCGATCGTGATCAGGGCGGCGGCGAACCACCGCGGGCGTTCGGACACTGGCCTCGCCCACTCTATGGCCACCTTGCGCACGCCACCGTCAAGGCGGGGTTACAGGGCCCTCGCGAATACCGCCAGGTCGCGCTCGGAAAACAGCGCGAAGGTGATTTCGCGCAGCGAGGTGCCGGTGTCCTCGAGCGCTGTGGCGGCGGCTGCGATCGCGATGGGCGCGGCGGCCTCGATGGGGAACCCGTAGATGCCGGTGCTGATGGCCGGCGCGGCCACCGTCGCACAGGCATGGTCCCGCGCCAGCGCAAACGCGGCCTGATATGCGGAGGCGAGCAGCTCCGGCTCGCCGTGGTTTCCATCGCGCCACCGCGGCCCGACCGCGTGGATCACGTACTTCGCTGCGAGCCGACCGGCACCGGTGATGACCGCCGAACCGGTCGGGCACCTCGTGTAGCGCTGTCGGAGCTCGCGCATCAGGTCAGGCCCGGCAGCACGATGGATGGCACCGTCGACGCCGCCACCACCCGCCAGCGAGCTGTTCGCGGCATTGACGATCGCGTCCACCGCGAGCTTGGTGATATCCGCCTGGAGCAGCACGATGCGCCCGGCGCCGACGGTTCGAGCCTCGGGGTCAGGCACCTTCGGCGCGGGCAAGCGCGAGGCACACGTTGTGTCCGCCAAATCCGTACGACGTGCTGAGTGCGAAATCGATCCGCTGCTCGCGTCCATGGTTGGGCACGTAGTCGAGGTCGCATTCGGGATCGGGATCGTCGAGGTTCACCGTCGGCGGCACGAATTGGTCACGAATGGCAAGAATCGTGATGACCGCCTCCACCGCACCGGCTGCACCGAGCAGATGTCCGTGCATCGATTTGGTCGAGGAGATCGGGATGGTTCCCGCCTGCTCGCCAAAAGCTGCTTTCACCGCCTTGGTTTCGGCAGCGTCGTTCATCTGCGTCGAGGTGCCGTGCGCGTTGATGTAGTCGACCTCGTCGGGCCCGCGCCCGGCGCGCTTCAGCGAGCGCAGGATGCTGCGGCGCGCGCCGTCTCCCTGCTCATCAGGCTGCCACTGGTGAAACGCGTCGGCGGTCGCGCCGTAACCGGCGACCTCACCGTAGATGTGCGCGCCTCGCGCCACGGCATGTCCCCATTCCTCAACCACGAACATGCCCGCGCCTTCGCCCATCACGAAGCCGTCGCGGTCCTTGTCGAAGGGACGCGACGCACGGTCGGGCTCGTCGTTGCGTGTGGACAGCGCCTGCATGGCGTCGAAGGCGGCGACGCTGATGTTGGTGATCGAGGCTTCGGTCCCGCCGGTGATGACCGCGGTGGCCTCGCCGCGCCGGATCCACTCCGCCGCCTCACCGATGGCGTGCCCCGACGAGGAGCACGCGCTGGTGATGGCGTAGTTCACGCCTTTGGCGCCGCAGTCGATCGCGATCGCACCCGCCGGCATGTCGATGATCATCGACGGCACCGTGAAGGGCGAGACGCGTCGTGGGCCCTGGTTGTAAAGGGCGAGCACGTTGCGCTCGATAACCTCGATACCACCGACACCGGATGCGACCAGCACGCCGACGTCCTCCGCCATCGGCCGGATGTCGAGACCCGAGTCCTCGATGGCCTGACGCGCGGCGAACATCGCCAGCTGGGTGCAGCGGCTCATGCGCCTCGATTCCTTCTTCCCGAGGATCGCCTCGGGGTCGAATCCCTTGACCTCGGCGGCGATATGGGTGGTCAGATGATTGGCGTCGAATGCGGTGATGTAGCCGATCCCGCCCTGACCGCGACGGCACGACTGCCAGGTGGATTCGGCGTCGAGCCCGAGCGGTGTGACCGCGCCGATGCCGGTGATCGCCACGCGTGTGGTGCCGTTGTTGCCGCTCAAACGCTCGCCTCCGCGGTTTCGATGGGCGGTGCGCCCTGTGAGTGATAGCCGCCGTCAACGTGAATCATCTCGCCGGTGATGCCGCGCGAGAGATCGCTCAGCAGGAATGCGGTGGTGTCGGCGACGGGGCCGCTGTCCGAACTGTCCCACCCCAGCGGAGAATGGGCGCCCCATCCGGCCTTCAAGGCGTCGAAACCCGGGATCGACCGCGCCGCGATGGTGCCGAGCGGCCCGGCGGAGATTGTGTTGACGCGGATCCGGCGAGGGCCGAGCTCGCGTGCGAGGTACCTGGCGATGGCCTCGAGGGCAGCCTTGGCCGGCCCCATCCAGTCGTACACCGGCCAGGCGACGCGCGCGTCGAAGGTCAGGGTGACGATCGACCCTCCGCTGTCAGGCATGAGCGGCGCGAAGGCGGCGGCAAGTGTCTGGAGCGAGTAGCTGGAGACGTGGAAGGCGGTGCTCACCGAGCTCCAGGGCGCCTCGAGGAATCCTCCACCGAGACAGTCCGCGGGCGCGAAGCCGATCGCATGGACGACGCCGTCCAGCCTGCCCCACGTCGTGCGCACGTGCTCGGCCACTGCCTGGACCTGCCCGGTGTCGGTCACGTCCATCTCGAGCACCGCGGGCGTTGGCGACAACCGCTGCGCGCTCTTCTGGGTGAGGCTCATGGCGCGTCCGAAGGAGGTGAGCACGACTTCGGCACCGGCCCTCTGGCACGCGTCCGCGATCGCGAACGCAATGCTCTTCGGTGTGAGCACCCCGGTCACGAGGATGCGCTTCCCGCGGAGCAGGTCGGTGGTGGGGCTGGCTTCGGGCGTATTCACAAGCGACGTACCTTATAAGGCTCGGACGGGGATGCGCAGTTACGCAGCGACGATCTCCAGCATGGCTTCGTGCCACGCCGGCGTGCCGGCGAGGATGTCGCCGCTGACGAAGACGTCGTCCTGGTTGCCGCTCCAGTCGGTCACGATACCGCCGGCCTCGCGGACCAGGAGCGCCCCGGCGGCGATGTCCCAGATCCCCAGCCCCAGCTCGAAGAATCCGTCGAACGAGCCAGCGGCGACGTAGGCGAGATCGAGGCTCGCGGCACCTGCCCGTCGGAGGTCCTCGAACCGGTTGATCGCCGCCTCCATGACCGGGAGGTAGCGGCCGAGCCGCTCCTTGCGCCGGAAGGGAAAGCCCGTCGCCACCACACCAGCTCCCGGGTGCGTCGACACCGCGAGGCGGTGGCCCAGGTGATCGTAGGCACCCGCACCGCGCACGGCGCTCCACGAGGCGCCGAGCAGCGGCGCGCTCACGGCGCCCACCACCGGGCGGCCATCCTCGACAAGCGCGACGCTGACGCCGACGACGGGAAACCGACGCAGGAAGTTCGTGGTGCCGTCGATTGGATCGATCACCCACATGCGATCGGCGCGTGTGCCGCCGGCCTCCTCGGCGAGGATCGCGATGTCCGGTGATCCCTCCCGGAGCACTCGGATCGCTGCCTGCTCGGCGGCGCGATCGACCTCGGTGACGTAGTCGCCGGGGCTCTTGGTCTCGGCGGTCAGCGTTCCCGGGTCGCGCTGCGCCCGGACGACGAGTGCGCCGGCTGCCGCGGCCGCGGCGACGGCGAGCTCACGCAGAGTTTCGCGCTGGTGCACCTGCTGAGGGTACGCGGCGCGGTCGAGATGCCTTTCGCTTCGCAGGAACTTTCGGAGCCGGGCCGATGCGTTCGAACTCCGTCGGGTCGAGGCCACCCTTGCTCAGCAGTGCCTCCATCGCCGCCACATCGCCGGGACGAGCGAGGTGGAATCCCTGCGCCATGCCGCAGCCGAGCTCGTTGAGCCGCTGCACCTGGAGCGGTGTCTCGACCCCTTCGGCCACCAGGGCCAGACGCAGTGCCTCGCCGTGACGGACCACGGTCCGGGCGAGCTCACCGCTCGAGTTGGCGTCGCCGAGTTCGGCGACCAGCGGGCGAGCGATCTTGAGGATGTCGATCGGCAATCTGCGCAGGTAGGCCAGCGATGTGTAGCCGGTGCCCACGTCATCGATGGCGATGTGCACACCGGTCCGCTGCAGGGCGTCGAAGGTGGTGATCGCGCCGTGGATGTCCTCGAGCACCGCATTCTCGGTGACGTCGAGGATCAGGCTGGCCGGGTCGACGTCGACCAGGCTCAAGCAGCGGGTCACGCGCTCGAGCAGCGCACCCTTGCTCAGCTCGCCGGCCGCCACGTTGACCGACATCGCCAGCTCAGGGGTGGCAGGGTAGGCGCGCTGCCAGACCATGAGCTGCTCGCAGGCGGTGCGGAGCACGTATTCCTCGATCCGGTCGATGAGGCCGCACTCCACCGCCGCCGGCAGGAAGTGCAGCGGCGCGATCAGCCCACGCTCCGGATGCTGCCAGCGGACGAGCGCCTCAGCCCCAAGGATCTTGCCGCTTCGGAGCTCGACGATCGGCTGATAGTGGACGACCAGTTCACCTTTGTTGAGCGCCGACTCGAGCTCCTGGGCGACATCCGGATCGGTGATGCCGGCCGAGACGCCGCCATGGATTCGATAGGTCCCCGAGCCGGCCTCGCGTGCCTCGGCGGCGGCGTTGGCCGCGTGGCGGAGCAGGACAGCCGGCGATACCGGCTCAACTCCGGCGGAAGCCAGGCCGACCGAAGCGGTGACCTGCACCGCGGTGCCGTCGACGACGATCGCGGTGTCGAGGGCCTCAACCACGCGCTGCGCGATCAACTCGCCCTCGCGGGGATGCAGGACCTCGGGCAGCAGCAGCGCGAACTCATCGCCGCCAAGGCGCGCCGCGGTGTCGGTCCGGCGGAGGCATTCGTGGAGCCGTCTGGCGACCTCGACGAGCACCGCGTCGCCGGTGGCATGGCCGTGCGCGGTGTTGATCCTTCGGAAGTCCTCGAGCGCGATGTGGATGACGGTCACGGCGTGGCGTTCCGGGTCGCGCTCGAGCAACGCCCGCTCGATACGATCGACGAACAGCACCCGGTTGGCCAGCTCGGTCAGTGGATCGTGGAAGGCACGGTCGGCAAGCTCGGTCTGCAGCGCTGCCAGCCGGACGAGCGCCTCATGCAGGCGGCTCCGATCCACGGTCAAGGCGACCAGGCTCGAGAGATCCTGCAGTGCCTGATCGTCGGCATGCGATTCGCGCCCCCCGGTGCTGCGCATTCCCAGCACCAGGTAGCCGACGGTGCGGGCGTCGTGCCGGCAGGTCACGGCGAGCCCTCGCGACGCACCGAGCCGGCTGATGACCCGCGCGACCCACGGATCCGATGCCGCGTCGGTGAGATGCACGACACCGAAGACCGGCGGCGCCAGCGCGACATCGTCGTCCTCGAGGTCGGTCGAGCGCATCACATCGACGGGTTCACCGTCGCGAACCGTGGTGCGGAATGCGGATGCCGAGCCGGTCTCCGGCAGCAACGTCAACTCTGCGCAGCCGGCACCAAAACGCTGGCACACACGGCGGAGCAGTTCGACCGAGGCCGCGTCAAGGTCGCGTGCCTCCAGCAACGCCACCGATGTGTCGTGCAGAAAGTTGACGCGGGCCTTCTCGCGGGCAAGCATCATCCACGCCAGTCCGGCGATCCCTCCCGCGGCGATGACGATGATCAGCAGCGCGAGCCACAGTGCCATCGCGTTACCCGATCAACCGCAACGGCACGGTCTTTGGCGACCGGCTCGGGCTGACCTTCGAGCCGTGCGCGATCGATGCCACCATGGCGCAACAGTTGCTCCACCTCGGCAGCCGGGAGCGGATGGCTCAGGTGATATCCCTGACCTGCAAGGCAGCCGAGTGCGAGCAGTCGTGTCACCTGTGACGATGCCTCGATCCCTTCCGCGATGACGTACAGCTGGAGTGCGTCGGCGATGGTGACGATGGCGCGGGTGAAGTCCTCCTCCGCACCGCCGGCGAGGTCATCGATGAAGGGCTTGGCGATTTTCAGAATATCGACGGGGAGCCGGCGCAGATAGCTCAGCGATGAGTACCCGGTCCCGAAGTCGTCGATGGCGATGCGGATGCCGGTCTTGCGCAATGCCTCGAGCTTCTCGGTGACGATGGCGGTGTCCTCGACGAACATCGAACTCGGTGAGCTCGAGGACCAGCGTATCGGTCGCGATCCCGACTTCGCGCACGATCTGCAGGACATCCTCGACAAAGGTCGGCGTGTTCAGCTGCACCACCGACACGTTCACGCAGACCGCCAGCGGTGTGGCCTGCAGCTGCTGGAATCGCCTGGCGGTCTCGCAGGCGGTGCGCAGCACGAACGCTCCGAGTTGCAGGATGAGGCCGCTCTCCTCAGCCGCGCCGATGAACTCGCCGGGCGCGACCAGACCGCGGAGCGGATGATGCCAGCGCACCAGGGCTTCGACGGCGGTGATCTCCCCGGTGATGAGGTTGACGACCGGCTGGTAGTGCAATACGAACTGCTGCAGCTCCATGGCGCGCTCGAGCTCGACGCGAAGCTTGCGCCGGTGCAGCACCTCGCTTTCCATGCCCGGTGCGAAGAGGACGGAGCGGTTGCGCCCCGCACCCTTGGCCGCGTACATCGCGACGTCCGCCTGGCGCATGAGCCCGGTGGCGTTGGCGTCGTTCTTGTCTGCAACTGCGATGCCCAGCGAGGCGCGCACCGAGACCGACGTCCCCATGACGGTGAAAGGATCGTGCAGCACGTCAAGCACGCGCCGCGCGACATGTTCCGCCTCGATCGCGCTGTCCACTCCCTCGATGAGCAGCGCGAACTCGTCGCCGCCGAGGCGCGCAGCAGTGTCCGGCCGGCGCAGACAGGAGCGCACGCGCGCAGCGACTTCGACAAGGAGCGCGTCGCCGGCAGCGTGACCGAGGGTGTCGTTCACGCCCTTGAAATCGTCGATGTCGAGGAAGATGACCGCGACGCTGGCGGTACCTTCGGCGCTGCGGCGCAAGGCTTGCTCGATCTGCTGACCGAACAGCGAGCGGTTGGCGAGGTCGGTGAGCGAGTCGTGATAGGCCTGGTGGGTCAGCTGCTCCTGCAGCTCGGTAAGTCGAGCGATCGAGCGCTCCATGCGGCTGTTCTCGAGGATGACCGTGGTGCGCGTCGCCAGCGTGCGGAACAGGCGCAGATCTCGCACGTCGAAGGTGCGCGCGTCCAGGTGGCCGCCCACCATCAGGCTGCCGATCATGCGCAACTCCCCCCGCAGCAGCGCCACCAACGCCTCGTTGACTCCGCGCCGGGAGAGCATCTCGGCGCTGGCCGCATCGGTGGACGCCGCGCGGACGATGACCCCGGCGGTCTCGGCCTCGAGGACGTCGTCGAGCTCGTCAAGTCCCAGTGGCACCATCACCTGGTCGGGTTGACCCTGGCGGACCGTGGTGCGGAACGCTTTCTCGGCGGGCTGCGACGGAAACACGGTGAGCTGCGCGATCTCCGCATGGAAGATGTCCCGGGCGCGATTGAGCAGCGACAGAATCGAGGGCTCGAGCTCGCGACCGGCCAGGGCGTCGACAGCGCCGATCAGGAACTCGGCGGCCTCATGGTCGTAGCGCTCGCGCACCCAGGCGCGATGGGTCATGAGCACGGTGAACGCGACCACCGCGAGCGGTATCAGGGCGACTGGATCGTGTGGAATCAGCCAGACGGCGACCAGGCCGATGCACATCGACGTGACCGCGGCAACCATCGCCGCACCGAGATGGTGCGCGACATCGATCCATGAATCCGGGTTGCGCGGCCGCAGGACGAGGCCTTCGGTCACCGCTCGTCTGGCGACGACGATGGCCGTCGCAGTCCCGGCTGCGATCCATGTCTGCCACTGGGGCACTGTGGTGCTCGGTGCGATCGCCCGGAACGCTGCCAGCCCCGCAACGGCGAAGAGCGCATAGCGCAGCACCTCGAAAAAGGTCTGCCAGATCGCCAGCGGACGTCGCGTGATCGCGGTGATGACGGCGCCGACCGCGTAGCCGATCAGCAGATCCAGCGGCGTTGCATAGAAGAGCCCCACCACGAACGGCGCAGCTGCCATGGTGATCGGCTGGACTCCGCGACGCGGACTGTCCATCGCAGAGAACCGGTCGGCAGCGAAGAATGCCGCTGCGAAGAGCCACCACGGCAGCCGCGGCGTGGTGAACACGCCGACACCCGCGGCGTACCAGATCCACAGCGCAGTACTGGCGACGAGCAGCACCGCAGCGAGGATCCACAGCCGTGCATCGACACGCGATCGCCGGCCCAGGCCGACGCCGATGCGCCGCACCGCAGGCGCGATCACTGCTCGGAAAACTCCGCCATATCTGCCACCGCCGGGATCGTAGAGCCAGTCGCGCCGGCAAGCTCGCCAGCTTCGGTGACAGCTTCGTTACTGTTTGCTCGATGGCTGCGCCGATTGCGGTCGGTACGTGCAATTGGGCCGATCACACCGACTTCTATCCGCCCGAGCTGGAGCGCGGACGGCGGCAGCGCGACAAGCTCACGTTCTACGCGGAATACTTCCCGATCGTCGAGATCGACACCACCTTCTACGGGATTCCGCGACCTCCGGTCGTCGAGGGCTGGGTCGACCGGACGCCCGACCATTTCCGCTTCAACATCAAGGCCTATCGCAGCCTGACCGGCCACGAGCGTGAAGCCGGACGGCCGCGTCAGCCAACTACCGACGAGGAGCGCGACTTCATGGCCGCGCTGCTACCGCTGCGGTCGAGCGGCAAGCTGGTCGCCGTCCACTACCAGTTCCCGCCATGGATGACCAATCGACCGGAAGCTCGCGAATGGTTGCTCGCCGCCCGGGACCGGCATCCCGACGACCTGCTCGCCATCGAGTTTCGCCATCGCTCCTGGTACGACCGGGACGCCTGGCCCGAGACCGAGGATCTGCTGCGCGAACTCGAGTGCGTCTACGTGGGTGTCGATGCGCCGCAGATCGGGAGCGGCACCGCGCCGCCGCTGCTCGCGATCACCTCCGACCGTCTCTGCATCACGCGCTTCCACGGGCGCAACCGGCAGAGTTGGTATGCGGGCGGACCGACCAGCGGGGACCGGTTCAACTACCTCTATCAACCCTCGGAGCTCGCCGAGTGGGTTCCTGCCATGCGCGCGGCGAGCGAGTCCGGCGTGCCGGTCCACGTGCTGCTGAACAACAACCGGAGTAACTACGCGGTGGTCAACGCCTTTGATTTCGGCGCCATGCTCGGGCTCGGACTACCGCGGCCGCCGGCACCGATCATCGAGACGCTGCGGGAGCGCGACGGATCGGTTCCACCCTGGGTCGAGGCGTCCCCGGAACCCGTCGCCCCGGCCGTTGACACCGCTCGCGGCGAGGGTGACCGCAAAAGCGGGGACCAGCTGAGCCTCTCACTCTGAGGCCCCCGTTTGGGGGACAATGGTCGGGGCGAAGCCAGGGGTGGTCTGGCGGGATTTCGTTGCGGGACTTGATTGGAGGTGTTCGCGATGGCCATGGCGTCCTCTCGACGCAACGACCGTGGACGCCGTCCGGCGGCCAGCGGCGTCGTCATGCGCAACGAATCCGCCACCCATGAGGTTGAGGTCTCCCGGGCGCTCAATCAGTGGGCCGTCACCGTCACCTCGCTCGCAGACAACCGGATGATCACCCAGGACTTCTTTTCGCGGCGCTGGGAAGCGGTCGCTCGTGCAGAGGACTTCGTCCGTCTGCTCAACCGCTCGGAGCCCCCTCCCGGCTGGTAGCCAGGGCTCAGCCCGCTTCGAGGTCGAGCAGCCAGCGCTTGCGCGACACACCGCCGCCGTAGCCGCCAAGGTTCCCGCCGGTGCGCACCACGCGGTGGCAGGGGACTACCACGGGGATCGGGTTCGAGCCGAGCGCGTTGCCGACGGCTCGCGCACCGCGCGGGGCGCCGATCTCGGCCGCGACCTCGCCGTAGCTCGCCACCGAGCCGTAGGGGATCCGCGCGGTTCGCCGCAACACGCGGCGTGCGAACTCCCCGGCAAGTGCCCAGTCGATCGGGACCTCGAAATCGCGCAGCTGTCCGTCGAAATACTGCTCCAGCTCCCGCCGTGCCGGATCGAGCCGCCCGGGCATCTCGAGGATGCGCGGCGAGAGATGTTCCGACACGTCGTTCAGCACGTCGTCGCGGTCTTCATCTTCGAACGCGACGCGGACCAGTCCCCGGGGAGTTGCCAGGAGCAGCAACCTGCCGATGGGACTGTCCATGCTGGTGACGGCGACGTCGACCAATCCTTTGGACTCCGCGCGCTGCAGAAACCGTGTGGTCATGGCGTGGTCGACTGTCATTGCAATTCCTTTCTCAACTTCTTCAGTCCCTGGTGCACGCTCTGTCGTGCCGAGTCCTGGGTGGTCGACATCGCTTCGGCGATCTCGGGATAGCTTCGATCGCCGGCGAATCTCAGCACCACCGCCTTCCGCTGCTTGACGGGCAGGTTGCGAACCTGATCCCAGAGCTCGTCGTCCATGCCCGGATGGCTGTCCGTCACCGGTCCGGGGTCGGGATCCGCCACCGGCGTTGGTCGCCGCCCCCGTGCGCGATGCGCATCGATTGCCTTCCGACGCGCAATCGTGAACAGCCACCCGCGGAGGTTCGAGGCATCCCCGAGTCGCGGGTAGGCGCGCAGCGCGCTGAGCATCGTCTCCTGGAAACAGTCCTCGGCCTCAGCCGGGCCGACGTTGCCGGCAAGGAACGAGAGCACCGCCTGCGAGTGCTCCTCGAACACCAGTTGGAAGGGCGGAAGGATCGGGTTCACCGTGCTCACTGCATACCAAACGGCTGCGTCGCCGCAACTGTGAGCCGGCTGGAGACTCAGGACGGCGCGGCGTCGTCGCTGCTGCTCTGCTCGGCGACCGGCTCGGTGGTTGCCTCCACGGGTGCCTCAGTTGGAAAGGCCACGGCGACCTCGGAGGACGTGCCATCGCGCCACAGCGTCAGGAGCATGGTGTCGCCTGGTTGGCGGAGGGATACCGCCCGGCGAAACTGCTCGGCGCCGCCGTTGACCGTGTAGGGGCCGATGCCGGTGATGACGTCGCCGGGCAGGATACCTGCCGCTTCGGCCGGCGAACCGGGCTTCACCTGGCCGACTTCGACCCCGTAGGTGGCGGGGAGTCCCTTCGCGGCCGCGATCTCGTCGGTCACGGTGCGCACCGACGCCCCGAAGGAGACGTGCTGGTCGGCGCTGTCCTCGCGGGGAAGAAAACGCGCCAGCTGGACCGGGTCATGCCCGACCAGGAGACGCTCGCCAATCTGGGTGACCGGCACGACGACCCTCCCGAGGCGGCCGAAGAGTATTGCGGTGGCCGACGGATCGCTGAGGATGTCCCGCTTGGTATAGGCGATGCCACGCTGGTCGAGATAGCGAAGTGTCGCTTCCGAAGCGGGATCGCCCGCTCGAACAAAGACGGTGACCTGGTCGCTCACGCCGATCAGCCTTCCGGAGCGTCACCGGCGGGCGCGGGTGCCACGAAGGGAAGCTCCGTTTGAGGTCCGGGAGCGCTGCCTCCGGGTGCGGTCCCGTCGGACGGGAGGCTCCCTGATGTGACTGCGTCCGCATGCACCGTCGGCTGGCCGCCGTCGGTCTCGCCATCCGGCGCAGCGGGACCTCCGTTCTCGGTTGGAACGCCTGGCTGCCCGGCACCCGGCCCACGGCCGCGGCCGCGACGGCGACGCCTGCGCCGGCGCCGCTGCGCGCCATCCGGAAGCTGGCCCTCGGCGGGCGCCGTGGTTGTGACGGTGGCGCCTTCGGCGCCGGGCTCGGTGGCGACGCCAGCAACCGGTTGCGGCGCGCCGCGCCGTCCACGTCTGCGGCGACGACGCCGCTTGGCAGCGCGCTCCGGATCCGTCTCGTCGCCTGGCTCGCCGGTCCCGCCGCCCTGTCCGGGTGGGCGGGAGTCTCCGCGACGGGGCTTGGGTTGCGAGACGAGCTCGAGCGCGCTCATCCAGCCGCCGGTGGAGCGCGATGCTTCGACCAGCATCCCGTACATCGACTCGTCGCCGCTGCGCAGGGTCGCGCTGTCGCCGATGCACGCGACCAGTCGCTTCGCACGCGAGATCGCGACGTTCAACCGGTTCGGCACGCGAAGGAAACCGATGCGCCCGCGTTCGTTGGAGCGCACCAGCGAGATGACCACGATGTCCTCCTCGCGTCCTTCGAAGGAGTCAACGGTGTCGATCTTCACCGTGCGCTTGAAACGCCGGCGGCCCAGTGCCTGCCGGAGTTGCTCCACCTGTTCGGCGTACATCGCGATGACCGCCATGGTCATCTCGCGTGGCGCACGCTCGTCGAGCAGGCGCACCACCTGCGCGGCAACGCGCACCTCGGCCTCGTTGCGCAGCGCGCCGCCGGGGCCTCGACGTTCGCGTCCGCCGCGCATGCCCTCGGTGTCGACGAAGTGCAACGCGACTGGGAAAGGTTTGCGCGTGATGTACCCGTAGGCCTCGACTTCCGGCGCGTTCTGCAGCTGGTTCTCGTACGAGGCTGCCGACACGTACGCTGCGATGTCGGGATGCATGCGGTGCTGGATGGTCAGCAGGCACTGTGCGTCGGCAGGCAGGCCGCCGTCCCAACACTGTTCGAAGAGGCTGCGATTCACCAGATCTTCCAACGCGGGATCGGTCTCGACGATGCCGTAGAGCGCGTCGTCCTCGACCGGGGGCAGTTGCTTGTGGTCGCCAACCAGCGCAAGGCTTCGACCCAGACGCAACGCGGGCAACGCCTCATCCGCGCGTGCCTTGTTGGCCTCGTCGAGGATGACGATGTCGAAGTTCATGTCGGTGATGCCGGAGGTCGCCGCCGTTGCGCAGGTGGCGAAGTAGCAGTTGGCCTCGAGCAGGCGAGGATCGTCCTCGTCGTCGCAGCGGAACTTGTCGACTGCCGGATGCACGCGCTCGGCCCTGGCCACGCGGACGGCGCGCATGCCGGGTGTGCCGGCGAGGCGCTCGAGCGCGTTGTCGACCGCGAGGTTGCTGTGTGAGGTCACGAGGATCCGTTCGTCCGGGTTGCTCGCGAGCCGGCGTTTCACGGCTTCGACGATGACGGTCGTCTTCCCGGTTCCCGGCGGCCCCTGGATGAACACCGCCTGCCCTGCGGAGAGCCGGCTCAGCAAGCCGACCGCACGGTTCTGCGGAGCGTTCGGGCGCATGCCGCTGGTGAGCCACGACGATTCGGCATCCGATTCGTCCTTCGGCGCGATGATCGTTTCCGGGCTCACCAGCAGTTGCGCGAGCAGGCCGACGCCGAAGTCCTTGGTCGCGATTGCGGCGAGCACCGACCGTTTCGCCTGGTACAGCGCCTTGTTGAACGACGGGGCGATGTAGCCCTCGTTCCCGGAGTGCTCGAAGGTTCGCGTGACCACTTCGACCACGTGACGCTGGTGGTCGATGCGCGCGACCCGGCCGACGAAATTGGTCTCGTCGTCGGGTTCGATGAGGACGGCGGCGTCAGGCGTGAGATTGATGGGCTCGCCGAGCGGAATCTGGAACTCGACCTTGCCCACTTCCGGCGACTTGCGGTCGGCATCCGTGAACTCTCGACCGCAGGATGGGCAGCGTTCGTGGCTCTCCGGACGCCAGAGCGCGCGGCACGCCTTGCAGCGCCAGAACTCGCGCGCGCCGTTGAATCGGGTGCGCTGTGAGGATGCGCGCTGCTTCTCTGCCCGCTCGAGGCTGTCGACGAGCTTGAGGGTTGCGTAGAGCTGCTCCGAGCGTGCGGCGTGCTGTGTCGAGATGCGCCAGTCGAGCAGACGGAAGGTGTCGCTCACGACGCCGTTGGCCTCGGTGACGACCGGCTCGCGCGTCGTGATCGTCAGCAGCTTCGCCCCTTCCGGCTGGCCTCCGGTCGGCCTGATCGACAGCACCCGAAGTCCGAGGTGGTCACGCGCGCCGTCGGGGCCCGGCTGGGCCACGCACTGCAGCACGAGGTCGGGAAGGTCGAGGCGCAACTGCAAGGGCTCCTCATCACCGAAGGAGACCGAGACGTGGCCGACTTCTCCGATACGCTCGGCAAAGACGGTGCGCGGGTCGGCTCCCGGCTGCGAACCATGCGCCCATGCTTCCAGGACGACCATGGCATCGCTGCCGTCGGGCACGATCAGGTGCAGACGATCGAGAGCGAGGTCTGGGGCTATCAGCGGACTGTCAACCTCGGGCGCGGCGGTGGCCCTGTCCACCGGCGCAATTACTGGACTTCGGGACGGCTTCGGGCTGTGCTCTTTGACGCGGGGCGACGATTCGATCGACGTCAACCGCGGGGAATGCGCGAGGCCTCCCGTCTGCAAATGACTATACCCGATCCCAGACCGCATGCAACGTGGCGGTGTGAACCGGCCACTCCACTACGATGAATCCATGGGTGACAGTTCTCAGCAGGGAGTGGACCTGAGCGGTATTCACTCCGAGTTGGACAAGCTCAAGTCCCAGCTGTGCCGGTGCCAGCACCAGGGCACGTGCATGTCCTGCAAGGGGTTCGAGGTGGTCCGTCAGCAGGTGCAGGTGGTCGCGGCGGCCGCGTCGCAGCCAGTGCTGATGCAGGTTGCCCAGGAAGTCCAGATGGAGCAGCTGATGAGCCAGCTCGGCGGTCTCCAGGAGAAGCTCGCCGAGGACCCGAGGCTCCAGGAGCTCATGGCCAGCATGTTCGAGCGCGTGCAGGACGACCTCGGTGGCCCGGAGCAGTTTCAGCAGATGCTGGGCAGCCTCTTCGGTGGCATGGGCGGCATTCCCGGCATGAACCCGGATGGGACCGACGCTCCCCAGGACCCTCGCCAGATCCCGCTCGACGATCGACCCACACCTCCGAAGGATCGGCCCACTCCGCCTGACGACAAGCCGACTCCCTCGACCGAGTAGCCCACCCGTGTCCAAGACTCGCCTCCGCCGGTCAGTTCTTGCCGTTCCCGGCAGCAACCCGCGGATGATGGAGAAGGCGGCGTCAGTGCCGCCGATGAGGTGTTCCTCGACCTCGAGGATGCGTGCGCACCGCTCGAGAAGCCGGCGGCGCGCGGGAAGATCGTCGAGGCGCTGCATGCGCATGACTGGCACGGGAAGACGCGCGTGGTGCGGATCAACCAGGTGACCAGCGAGTTCGCCTTCGACGACCTGCGCGAGGTCGTGTCCGGTGCGGGCGCGATCCTCGACTGCATCATGGTGCCGAAGGTTCGCAATGCCGGGGACGTCGCGTTTGTCGACCGGGCGCTGCTGCAACTTGAGCAGTCCCTGGGACTTGAAGTCGGACGCATCGGCATCGAGGCACAGATCGAGGATGCGGAAGGCCTCATGCGCGCTGAGGAGATTGCCTTCTCCAGCAAACGTCTGGAGACGTTGACGTACGGTCCCGCCGACTTTTCCGCGTCGATGCAACTGCCGTCGCTGACGGTGGCCAACAGCTACAACTATCCGGGCGACATCTTTCACTACGTGCTCTTCAAGCTCGCGGTGGCCGCGCGCGCGGCGGGCATCCAGGTCGTCGACGGTCCGTATCTCGCGATCCATGACATCGAGGGGTATCGGGCTGCGGCGTCACGTGCGGCGGCGCTGGGCTACGACGGCAAGTGGGTCCTGCATCCGGTGCAGATCGAGCCCGCCAACGAGACCTTCACCCCCGCGCAGGCCGATTTCGACAAGGCCGCGCGCATCCTCGAGGCCTACCGGCAGGCCACCGAGGTCGACCGCAAAGGTGCGGTGATGCTTGGCGACGAGATGATCGATGAGGCGTCGCGAAAGATCGCGCTGCAGTTCTACGCGCGGGGCGTCGCCGCGGGGCTCACGCCTTCTGCCGAGACGTCGCCGGGGAGCTGACCGGCGTGGTGCTCCAAGGGTCGCGTCTCATCGCCTTTGTGCCGACGACCGACCTGGCGCGCGCTCGCGTGTTCTATTCGGACGTGCTCGGATTGCGCGTCACTGAGGAAAGTGAGTTCGCATGCGTGTTCGAGGCGGGCGAAACGATGCTGCGGTTGACCCCGGTGCGCAAGCTCTCCCGCACGCGGTACACGGTGCTGGGGTGGGGCGTGGATGACATCGAGGCGACCGTGCGCGGGTTGGTCGCCGCGGGGGTGGCGATGGTGCATTACCGAGGGATGGAGGTCGACGAAGCCGGGATCTGGACCTCGCCGGGTGGGGATCGGGTGGCGTGGTTCGAGGACACAGATGGGAACCTGCTCTCGCTGACGCAGTTCGTCTAGGCGGGTTCTCGCGGCGCCCGAAGCGGCGAACGTACGATTCCCGGCAAGTCTCTTCCGTCAGTCTCTTGGGGGCCGCAGCCTGTGATGAACGAGGAACGTGAGGCATTGCTCTCGGCTCTCAGCAACCAGCGCGACCACATTCTCGGGATCCTCGAGGGCCTTTCCGACGAAGACCTGCGTCGGCCCGTGCTTCCCTCAGGCTGGACCGCGCTTGGGATGGTGCAGCACCTCGCGCTCGACGTTGAGCGGTTCTGGTTTCGCACCGTCATGGCCGGGGAAGTGCCCGATCCCGGCGATTTCACAGCGCCCTCCGGCTGGATCGTCTCCCCGGACACGCCGGCTCCGGCCGTGTTGGACCTCTATACGGTGGAGATCAAGCGCGCGAACACGATCATCGAGGGGACGTCGCTCGACACGCCACCGGCGCGATGGCCCGAGGATCTCTTTGGCACTTGGCGGCTTCGGAACCTGCGCGAGGTCATGCTGCACGTGGTCACCGAAACCGCGGTCCACACCGGCCACCTTGATGCGGTGCGGGAGATCATCGACGGTCGGCAGTGGCTCGTCTTGACCTGAGGGGCAAAGTTAAGGCCCGTGCCGCTCGCCCTGACCTCGATCAGGCCGTTGCGTGGTGATCGCGACATCGCCGAGTCGATCTCGCGCAGATCATCGTACCCCGACGTGCCCAGGCCACGGCTGAAGCGGTTCGCTTGGTCGACCAGCACGACCCGCATGGAGACTATAAGGTGATCGAAGCTCAAGCCACCAATCGCCGGTCGCACCATGTAACCACCACGTCCTGCGTTCCGTCTCGCGCTTCAGTTATGATCGCAAATGGCGCGGAGCGGACGAAATCGCCGGTCTGCGGAAGGGCTGCTGAGCTGCGTCCCCAGGCATCCTGCTCCTGCTCGCAGGGACTCTTTGGTCGTCGCACCGGTCAGAGTGAGCGTGAGCCGACGGAGCTTCGACCTGCACAGCGCGGTGGCAGGCCGTGAAGGGCCCCAACCTCAGGCGGTAACTCCTGCCTCTGGCACGTCGCCACCCTTACCATTCGAGATGCGTGGGCAGTCGTCTGAACAGCCCCTGACCCGAGCGGAACGCAGGCAAACACGCTGGTTGAGCACTATGGGACGGCCGTATCTGGAAGGTGGTACAACGCCAACGTGACCCGAAGCGACGTACTGCTCGGCATCGCGGCTTTGTCTCCGAAGGATCTTTGGGCGGTCGGCGATTCCGTGAACTCGAGCACAGCCGCTCACGCACGCATCGTCGAGCATTGGGATGGCCGGTCGTGGAGGGTCATCTCGAGTCCGTACGCTGGCGTGTTCCAAGAGCTCAACAGCGTCGAGTGGTATCGGCCGAGTCGTCTTGGCGGTGTAATGGACTGCAATGCCGACTTCCGCACATCGGAACCTGGTGAGCGCTGGGACGGAACCGCATGGACGATCGTCGCTGCCCGGGCTCGATCCTCGGCTCTTACCTCGTTCGATTAGAGCCGTTATCCTCCGCCGATGTGATCATCGTCGGCACGACTGGTCCCGATGCCGATCAGGATGTGCGCACCTGGCGCCGCCACGATGCGCAGTGGCAACGCGTTCCCTTCCCACAGGCCGGGGGGCCGATGGACCTGATGATGCAAGCGTGGGCGCAGACGAAGTGATATGTGGGTGGTCGGTGGCTGGGTTCCGACCCGCCGGGAACGTCGCGGAACACGCTTACTGCGCACTGGGACGGCATGAGCTGGACGGCGGTCCCGAGCCCAAACCCAAACCCGGGCGGGGAGTCAGTGGCTCTCTGCTGGCCTCGCGGCGATCTCGAGTGATGACATCTGGGCGGCAGGAACAACCTATACCGGCTGATTCCTCAGGACGTTCACAGTGCTGGGATGTGTCCGTGGTCATTGCGCAGCCGGTGCGCTGACTGGTGCCTTCATTGCCGGTTTCTCACTACCTCACAATGCTGGGCAACTGGGTGGCGCAGCCGATCAGAACAACAGCGTGTCGAAGCCCTTGATCTTGCATCGCTGCGATGGCCCTGGGGGTCCCTAGAACCGTCAACGACCGGCTCCCCGTCGTCAGCGTTGGGGTCCGCTCCAAATCACGGTAAGTACGTCCCTATCGTCGTCGTGCACATCCACGCCAGCTGCGGTGAAAGCCTACGGTCAAGCCCGGCAAAACGCAGTCGCCTGGAGGAACAGCCGCCATCTGTTGCACCCGGGGCCACGGGCGGCGCGACCGCTATAGGGAACCCTAGTCCATTGCTAATACGTCCCCTTGGCAAGCCCAGAAGCGATCCATTCCGGCCAGGGTCGCGGGATCGTCAATCTGGGCACGGTGCTCAGCCTAGTACTTGCCAACTGCCCTCAGATCCTTGACCCACAGGGATGCCGGGGCGCCCTGGTCTGTGGTGAGTTCCTCCCGCAGAAGCTGTTGTCGAAGCCGGGGACGCAGCCGACGACACCCAGCAGTCCCAACGTCATTAGGTGATGAAGCGGTGGATGGCTTCGTTGGCGTGGTCCTGAAAGGACGGGTTGGCCAGATCGGGGAAGATGTCCGCTTGGTTCACCAAGGGGCCCTTCAACTTGTTGGCCGCGCTGGCGTAGAACACGCCACTCGAAAGATCGGGTCGTTGACACCGTCGACCAGTCGCTTTGCGCCCATCCTCAAGTTTGTGCGAGATCCCTAGGGCGGGCATCACGTACTTGGCCGCTACACGCAGCGGTAGGGCAACGCCGTTGGCGGCTTGGGTGCCGGTGGTGGCGCCGGGGCTCACGGTGATAAATCGGCGGTCGGGGTATTCCCGGGCCAGGTAGGCCATCCAGAGTGCCCCGATGTATTTGGCCTGCCCGAAGGCTAGGTTGAAGTCAGCTTTTTTGTTGGCGAAGTAGCTGCCGTCGATGACGGTGGCGAGTTCATCGGCTGAGGTTGAGACGAACGACGGCCGTTTCATCCTCAGCTTCGGAAGTCCCCGGGCGGCTTCACTTCCAGCGAGGACGGCAATTTCGCCAAGTCGATCCTCGGCCAGGAGCCCTTCGAGGAGGACGACGTGGCCAAGGACGTTCGTCGCGAACACGGTGGTGACCCCGTCAGCGGTCAAGTCCATCGACTGCGGTCCAATGACACCAGCGTTCATGACCAGCGCGTCGAGGGATCCGCCGATGGCCGCAAGGCCGGCTCGGACCGAAGCCAGATCGGCGACGTCCATGAGGATTATTTCGAAGATGGGCCGGCCGGTCGCGGCTTCGAGATCGGCCTTTGCCGTTGTCGCCCGATCTTGGTTCCGGCACGCCAAGTAGATCCGCGCAAATTCGGGACGTAATGCCAGTTGCCTGGCCACATCCTTGCCGATTCCGGCGTTGGCGCCCGTGATGAGCACCGTCTTTCCTGGCAGTGTGCTCATTGAGAATGGGCCTCATCTTCAGTGCGCGTAGGGAGGCCATCGAGCAAGCTGAAACGGGCATCCATCGCGACACTTCGGATCAGGTCCCGGGCTGATTTCAGACCCCCAATCGTCAGTCGGAACGTTGCGCTGCCTCCGCTGCCTTCGATCTCGGCCACCACATCTTTGGCTCGTTCTTCATTGCGCCCGACTACCGGTACATGAGCGCCGCGGGCGGCCAAGGCGATGGCCGTCGCCTTGCCGATCCCGCTCGTCGAGCCCGTGACTAGAGCGGTCTTGCCCTTCAGGTCAGTCATGCGATGTGCCTCTCTGTCACTACAAAATGGGTTGTGCGACCCACTCTGACAGGTCCGGACTGGGTTGTCAAACTCAAAATCCTGCTAACATTGGTGCATGGTCAACGCGATGAGTGATGGGCCGAGGCTCACCCCCAAGGGAGCCCGCACCCCGGGCACGAATAGTGGAGGAGGCCGCCGCCCTGATCCATGAGCGCGGGGTGGCGAGCACCACCTTGGAAGACGTCAAGGTGGCGGCGGAAGTCAGCGGCTCTCAGATGTACCACTACTTCCCCGACAAGAACGACCTCGTGCAGGCGGTCATCGATTACCAAGCCGACGCCATTGTCAATAACCAGGGGAAAGCTGCTCCGCAGCGCGAACGGAGTCGAAGCCTGGCGGCAGATGGTGATCAGCGAAGCGAAGCGCACCAAAGCACAGGGGGGCTGCCCACTTGGTCGCTCGGTGGTCAACTGGCCGAGAGTGACCCCGAGGCCCGAGCGCTCATAGCGGCAGGGTTCGATCGGTGGGCAGCCGCCATCAGCGATGGACTGAGATCCCTTGACGCCGACGGGAAGCTGCCGTCGGGGCATCGACCCGGACGACCTTGCCACAACTCTGCTTGCCACCCTCCAAGGAGGACTTCTCCTCGCCCAGGTGCGACGGAGTACCCAACCATTCGAGACTGCGGTCAACACCCTTCTCGCCCTTGCCATGGGCAAATGAACCCAAGCCGGGTTCATTCGCAGCGAACGCCGAAGTGGGCTTACAGCACTCGGACGAAGCGCGTGCATCCGCACACTCCGGTATGACGGCGGCAGGACCGAGTTGCCCAACCTCGTCCATCGCTAATACAACTCACTCCAAGGCCGCCGAGTAAGCTCCGCCTGCCCTGTCCCGCGATGCATTCGCTGGAAGCGTCGCCGATGGAAACGAGGAACTCGCATGGCCCTTTGCGGTCGGTGGCATCAGGGCCGCCCTAAGCGCGCAGGTCGAGACGCCAGTCGTTGCACGTCATGAAGTGCCCCTTCGGGTACTCGAACTCGCTCGCTTCGAGCAGCTCGAACCCGAGCCTGCGGCAGAGCGCGTTCGAGGGCGCGTTGTCGACATTCGGGAAGGCATGCATGAAGCGATGCTTGTCGTCACGCTTGGCGAGGTCGATCGCTTGCGCGATCGCCGACACCGCAATGCCGCGTCCCTGGAACTCCGGCACGACCATCCAACCAATCTCGTAGACATACTCGGCCTGCCACTCCTTCGTCCAGAAGCCCACTGAGCCGACGCCGACGCCGCTCGGGACGTCGACGATCTTGAACATCCGATCGCCGCCCTCGAGACGCTCGTAGCGGCCCTGACGCTCGCGCAGCTTGTCGGGGCCCTCGGGGCCGCCGAGGTACTCGGTCATGCGCGGGTCGCCCATCAGCCGCTCGAGAAGCGGCAGATCGGCGCTGCCCCAGGGCTCGAGGATCACTGTGGCGCTCACTGAGCGCAGCCTAGAGGAAGGCGCCGGTCGTCGCGAAGGCTGGCGCACTGTTGGGTCTTCGCTCGACGGCCCTGAGTTGGGCTCAAGGAACAATGTTGTACGCCGTAGTGCGCGACTGTCCGTTCTTCTGACCGACCGGTCGTCGCGTGAAACGCATGGTCGACAAGAGACCGTCGAGGGTGGAGGTGACTGAGACAGCCGGCAGGGCGCCGGTCGCGGCGTATCGAAGCGATCGAAACATCGTGTCTTCCCTCCGCGCCGGGACAGTTCAGGTGGCTCTCGGCGTGCCACCCCGGCGGGTCTGCCGGACGTCCTGGTCAGTCTTTCGGCTCGATCGCCAAGGTTGGGCTAAGAACCGAAAAACGATCGGCGATGACCCGCCTCGGACGTCGGCCGCTTGATTCATCGGTTCGCCATAACCGGGGGTTAACCGCACGCACCACGACGGCTTAACCACGCGACGCCGACACTAGCTGGCGGTTACCCGCTTTTGGGTAGACGGCGACACCGGAGGAGAACGCAATGGCACGATTGACCGTACGAGTTGCCGGCCTGGCGGGTGCGGGGGTGCTTGCCGCCACCGTTGGGACTGGTGCAACTCCCTCGTCTGCTGCGGGGCACAACTCCGCCCAACACGTGCTGCTCATTTCAGTGGACGGCCTGCATCAGACGGACCTTGGCTGGTACGTCGCGACGCATCCAACCTCGGCGCTCACGTCGCTGGTGAACCGTGGTGTGGAATTCACGCACGCACAGACCCCGGTCGTCTCGGACTCGTTTCCCGGCATGGTGGGCCAGGTGACGGGCGGCGATCCCGGCGTCACCGGCGTGTACTACGACGACACGTTCAACCACGCGCTGGACCCGGCCGGCACCACGGATTGCGGAGCTGCGAAGCCGGGCGCCGAGGTGACGTACTTCGAGCAACTCGACAAGAATCCCCTGTCCATCGACGCCGGACAGGGGCTCGCCGGCCTCCCGGGCAGCATCCTTCACATGACAGGCAACCCGGCCACGCTCATCGATCCGTCGCAGCTGCCCGTCGATCCCGCAACCTGCCAGCCCGTCTACCCGCAGAACTACCTCAAGGTGAACACCATCTTCGAGGTGGCGCGCGCCGCGGGTCTGCGCACCGCATGGTCGGACAAGCATCCCGCGTACACGATCCTCAACGGGCCGTCTGGGAATGGCATCGAAGACCTGTTTACCCCGGAGATCAATAGCAACGCGCCGAACGTCGGCGACAGCAACGACTGGTCGACGGACAACGCGTTGACCATGCAGTACGACAGCTACAAGGTGACCGCCACGATCAACGAGATCAACGGCTTCGACCACAGTGGCACGAGGTCCGTGGGGACACCGGCACTCTTCGGCATGAACTTCCAGACGGTGTCCACCGCTGAGAAGCTGCCCGTCTCCGACAAACTCACCGGGGGGTACGAGGCCGATGGTGTCACCCCGGGTCCCCTCCTCCGACGGGCGCTCGGATACATCAACACCGAAATGGGCCGGATGATGAAGGCGCTCAAGCTTCGCGGTCTCGACCGCAGCACCGTCATCATCCTGTCAGCCAAGCACGGTCAGTCGCCGCAGACCCCATCGGCGCTGACCCGCATCCCTAACTCGCCGATCATCGCCGCGCTCGACGCCGCATGGGCGTCCGCCAACCCCACTGCCACGCAACCCCTGGTCGCGTTTTCGGTGGACGATGACGCCATGCTCATGTGGCTCAACGATCGGTCGCAGACTGCCGCCGACTTTGCCAAGCACTTCCTGCTGCACCACTCGGGCATCGGGAACGACATCAACGGCAACCCCAAGCCATTTACCGCCTCTGGCCTTGCCACGGTGTATGCAGGTGATCAATCGGCGGCGTTCTTCAAGGTGCAGCCTGGGGATCCGCGCGTTCCCGATATCTTCGGCATCGCCCAGTACGGCACCGTCTTCACCGGTGGCACGGGCAAGATCGCCGAGCACGGCGGCGCCAATCCTCAGGATCGCGACGTTCCGCTGGTCGTTTCGGGCGCTCCGATTCAGGTCCACACCAAGGTGACCACTTGGGTCGAGACGACGCAGATCGCGCCCACCATTCTCTCGCTGCTCGGTCTCGATCCGAAGGACCTCGAGGCGGTTCGAATCGAGCACACCGCGGTGCTGCCTCGTACGTAATCAAGGGGGTCCGTTCTGGCTCGCGCGAGGAGGGGAGCAAAATCCCTTTCAGAAAGGGCGGCGACGTCCGTACCGTGGTCAACCTGTCGCCGGCGGGGGCCTGGGACCGTCCCGTAGACATCGAACACGCCAAACGCTACGCTGGTGTCCAGGGGAATTTCTGAGGGGAACGGGGAATGAAAACACGGCTGTCGCCAGCGGACCAGAAGCGCGCGCACCAGTGGCTTGCCGACCTGCACGAGGATCTGGACCTCTATCGCTATCCGACGCGTGTCGAGCTCCTGCGTGCGGTTGATGAAGCGGCGCAGCGGGCCGACAGCCTGGCACGGCTGGAGTACGCGCTACAGCATCTGTCCCCGGAGTAAATAGGCGGGCGTCAGGCTGCCGAGCGGATGCTCGGCTGCTGAAGATTTGGGCCGGCTATCGAGCCGGCTCGAGCGGGTCGAGTCCGGTCGCAACCACTGCGGCGAGCCTATCGCGCGCGAGTTGCACCGCTCGCGCATCGATGTCCGCGCCGATGAAATCGCACCCGTGACGCACCGCCGCGACTCCCGCCGAACCGCTCCCGCAGAACGGGTCGCACACCACGAAGCCGGGCTCGGCGCTTGCATCGACCATGTACTCGAACAGCCGAACCGGCTTCTGCGTCGGGTACGCCGCTCGGTGGATGCGGGGCACCGCCCACACGTCGGGCAGGTCACGCCGTGAGAGCTTTCGCCGGCCTTTGCTGGCAAACACGATCTGCTCATGACGGCGCCGGAAGTAATGCCCCATCCCGAGGTGCACCTTGTCCCACACGATGACGCCCTTGACCTCGAAGAAATCGCGCATCAACGCACCGAGCGACAGCATCGAAAAGCTGTCGAACATGATGTACACGTGGCGGTCCTGGCGCAGCACCCGCCGGCATTCGCCGAGGAACACGGCGTAGGAACTCCGGGTCGTCGGAGAACTCCTGGAACCAGCGCTCGTTGTCGGGCTTGCCGTAGTGGCCGACGATCCTCCCGTGCCCAAAGCGCATGTGCTGGTTCATGCCCGAGTACGCGGGGTCGGTGATGATGAGGTCCACGGAAGCGTCGGGAAGCGACCGAAGGAACTCGATGCAGTCGCGCTCGGCAACATCGAAACTGCCGACCGCAGCATCGGATGACGCCGCACTCGACACTGCCGGAATCGCGCCGACCGAGCGGGCGATCATCTCGCGAACGGCCGTTCGCTCATCCAGGCAACTCTAGCAGCGCAACTGCCGACTACACTGCCACCGGCATGGCGTCAGGCTTCGAGCGGCAGGTTCGCGTCCGCGAGGAGTACCGCCGTCGCAACCCGGACTGGGTCGACAGCGTGGCGCGCTATCGGTCCATGATCGGCGACGCGGCGTCGAATGGCGCACGGATTCTTGACCTGGGTTGTGGCCGCAACGGGCTGCACGGCGACGACCTCTCCTGCGCTCCGGGCTCGTCGGTGTTCGGCGTTGATCCAGACCCCGCGGCGCTGCAGGACAACCGGGTCATCTCCCATCGCGCCGTCGGGTCCGGCGAGGATCTGCCGTTCGCGGCGGGTTCATTCGATGTGGTGGCGTCAGCATGGGTGCTCGAGCACCTGGACTTTCCCGGCCTGGTCTTCGCGGAAGTACGACGCGTCCTCGCGACCGGCGGGAGCTTTGTCTTCCTGACGCCAAACGCCTGGAATTACAACGCCTGGATGATCCGTGCGATCCCGCATCGCTGGCATGCCACCCTGACACGGCGCCTGTATGGGCGCGGCGAAGGCGATGCGTACCCGGTGCGGTATCGAGCCAACAGCAGCGCCCGTCTGCACCGGCTGCTCAACGCCGCCGGCTTCGCGACGACGCAGCTCGCCTACAACGGCGACCCGTCGTATGTCGCCTTCAACCGTCCGCTCCTCGAGGCGTCGTTCGGGGTTGAGCGAGTGCTTGCCAGCCCACGGCTCGCAGCGGCCCGAGTCCACATCCTCGGCGTCGCCCAAGCCTGACGTCTAAACTCGCTGCGATGTCCATCGATATGACCACCGAACAGCGCGAGATCGTCGGCATGGTTCGCGATTTCGTCGAGCGCGAGATCATCCCCGTGGCCCACGACCTCGAGCACGACGACGTCTACCCGGACAAGATCGTCGCGCAGATGAAGGAGCTCGGCTTCTTCGGCTTTGCCATCTCGGAGGAGTACGGGGGCACGGGGCTCGACTACGCAACCTACGCAATGGTGTGCGAAGAGATCGCCCGGGGCTGGATGTCGATCACCGGGATCATCAACACCCACTTCATCGTCAGTTTCCTCATCGAGAACTTCGGAACCGACGACCAGAAGCAGCGCTTCCTGGCACGCATGGCGACCGGGGAATTTCACGGCGGGTTTTCGATGAGCGAGCCCAACTGCGGCTCGGACGTGCAGGCGATTCAGACGCGGGCCATCCGCGACGGCGATGACTACGTCATCAACGGCACCAAGATGTGGGCGACCAACGGACAGCATTCGACGGTGGTCGCAACCCTCGTCAAAACCGATCCCGATGCCAAGCCCGCGCATCGCGGCATGTCGTGCATCCTCGCCGAGAAGCAGTACCCGGGGTTCACGGCATCGCGGCACATCGAGAAGCTCGGATACAAGGGCGTGGAGACCACCGAGCTGGTCTTCGAGAACAACCGTCAGCCCGTCTCGAATCTGCTCGGTGACGTCGAAGGTCAGGGCTTCAAACAGATGATGGCGGCGATCGAGGTCGGCCGGGTCAACGTGGCCGCGCGCGGCGTGGGTGTCGCGCAACGGGCGTTCGAGCTGGCCATCGCATATGCGCAGCAACGCCAGGCCTTCGGAGTGCCGATCGCACAGCACCAGGCGATCCAGTTCAAGCTCGCCGACATGGCCACCAAGATTCAGGCGGCCCGGCTGCTCACCAATTTCGCGGCGCGCAAGAAGGATGCGGGCGAGCGCGCCGACATCGAGTGCGGCATGGCCAAGCTCTTCGCAAGTGAGACATGCTTCGAAGTGGTCGGTGAAGCCATGCGCGTGCATGGGGGCTACGGATTCTCGAAGGAGTACGAGGTGGAGCGGCTCTACCGCGACGCGCCGCTGCTGATCATCGGCGAGGGCACCAACGAGATTCAGCGGGTGATCATCGCCAAGGGATTGCTCGACCGCTACCGCGTCAACGGCTGATCAGCCTTCGATCACTCGCAGTCCCGAAACGTTCGCGAGCCGCGTGCGCATGACCTCGATCGCCGCCGCCTGATCATCGACCAGGAGAAATCGCCGGCCTGCTTCCGCCGCAGCCGCGCCGGTCGTGCCGCTCCCCGCACACCAGTCGACCACGAGCTCTCCGGGACGCGAGGACGCCGCCACGATTCGCCGCAGGATGCCGAGCGGTTTCTGGGTTGGATATCCGGTGCGCTCGCGCGAATTGGTCGGCACGATCGTGTGCCACCACACGTCGGTCGGGAGTTTGCCCAGCGCAGCGCGCTCCGGAGTCTGGAGCTTCGGCGCCATGTACGGCTCGCGCGCAACTTCCGACGCATCGAAGTGGTACAGCCGCGGATCACGCACGTACACAAGGATCACGTCGTGTTTCGCCGGCCATCGCCGGGTGGCTCGCGCGCCGTAGTCGTACGCCCACACCACCTCGTTGAGGAAGCAGTCGCGCCCGAAAATCTCGTCGAGCAGCACCTTGCAGTAGTGCAACTCGCGAGGGTCGATATGAAAATACAGGCTGCCGTGCACCGCGAGGATGCGCCGCGATTCCTCGAGCCGCGGACGCAGCCACCCGAGGTAATCGTCAAAGCGATCGACGTAACGCGCACCCGGGTGCCGCTCCATGGCATACCGCTTCCCGGCAAACCCGAGGCGCGTGGCCGAGGCATCCGCGGTCGTACTCGTGCGCAGACCGGTTCGCGGACCGCCCGTGTTGAACGGCGGATCGACATAGACCAGCCCCGCACAGGCGTCGGGCAACGATCGGAGGACATCGAGCGCCTCGCCGTGGACGATCGTGGCGTTTCCGGTCGACGCGTCGGGGCGGGAT
The DNA here is from genome assembly GCA_963748505.1 of Candidatus Dormiibacterota bacterium. Lineage (GTDB taxonomy): Bacteria > Chloroflexota > Dormibacteria > Aeolococcales > Aeolococcaceae > Palsa-851. The sequence goes on along the minus strand of CAVVJH010000004.1, from coordinate 176,543 downwards.
CGCATCGCAGGCACGTAGAGTAGGGTGAACCATGGACGCTCGTGCGCTCGCCGATGCGACGGTACTCGACCCTGCCGGCGACGTGGTGCACCTCGCCGACGCGTGGGCCGATCACCCTGCGGTGGTGGTGTGGCTCCGTCATTTCGGGTGTGTGTTCTGCCGTGAGCACGTCCTCGAGGTCAGGTCCTCCCGTGCCGATATCGAGGCTCTCGATGCCGGGATCGTGTTCGTCGGCAACGGCACACCACGAGCCGCGGGCTGGTTTCAGGCGAAGTTCGCCGCGGACTCGACGGTCCTCACGGACCCCGACCTGGACACCTACCGGGCGATCGGCGCTCGATCGGGCGTGCTGACGACGCTGGGTCCTCAGGTCTGGGCATCCGGGCTCCGCGCGTTCCGCTCCGGCGCCCGGCAGACGAGCACCAAGGGCCACGGGATGCAGCAGGGTGGCGTGCTCGTCATCGCACCCGGAACCAGGATCCTCTACAAGCACATCAGCAATGTCGCCGGAGACCACGCGCCCATGGCGAAGGTGCTCCAGGCACTGCGTGCAGCCTCGCCGGCCGCGGATGTGGCGTAGCCGCCATGCAGTTCGGTCGCTACTACGAAGAGTTTCTGGTCGGTGTGACCTACCGGCACTGGCCCGGCAAGACGATCACCGAGGCCGACGACCATCTCTTCTGCCTGCTCACCATGAACCATCACCCGCTCCACACCGACGCGCACTACGCGGCCACGAAGACCGAGTTCAAGCGCAACGTGGTGGTGGGGAACCTCGTCTACAGCCTCGCTCTCGGCATGAGCGTCGCCGACATCAGTGGCAAGGCGATCGCGAATCTCGAAGTGGAATCGCTGAAGCACGAGCATCCGACCTTCCACGGCGACACCATCTATGCGGAGACCACGGTGCTCGAGATGCGTGAATCGTCGACCAAGCCGGACCGCGGCGTGGTCACCGTCGAGACCCGCGCGTTCAACCAGCACGGCGAGCGTGTGTGCATCTTCAAGCGACGCGTGATGGTGCCGAAGCGCTCGGCCGGCGAGTTGCAACCCGCGGACCTTCCAGCCGGCGCAGGCTGACATGTGCGCGGCGAGCGCGGGCGTCGCCGCTCGATACAGCGTGCGGCCGCTCCTGCCCGGCCCCGCCGACGCGCTCCGCGACACCGTGCTGCGGCTCGGTGTACCACCGGAAAAGCTCATCGTGCTTGCGCAGCGCGGCGCCGTTGAGGCGCTCGCGATCCGCGGCCTCAGCTCGGATCAGATACGCGTGCTCGAGCGTCTGGTCGCAGCTGGCGGCGGCGAGGTGATCAGCAACACCAACGGCGATCGGGCCGTGCTCCTCATGCCACTGCTCACCGCCGGCTCGCTGTCCTCAGAGCTCGCCGCCTGGAGCGACAACACCGGCGAAGTGGGCGCGGCCATTGGTGACGTGCTGATGGCGCGGGGCGGTCCCCCGCCACCACTCGAACTGCCCGGGCACCGCCTCGAATTCGGCGTGCGAACGCTGGTGATGGGCATTCTGAATGTCACACCGGATTCGTTCTCCGGCGATGGAGTCGGCGACGACGTCGCGGCTGCGGTTGCTCGTGCGCACATGCTCGCTGACGCGGGTGCAGACATCGTCGACATCGGCGGCGAAAGCACGCGACCCTCGAAGCACCGTCAGCCGGTGTCCGCGGACGAGGAGATGGCACGCGTGCTGCCAGTGATTCGCGCGCTGACCGGTGCGCTTGCCGTGCCGATCAGCATCGACACGCGCAAGGCATCGGTTGCCGCCGCGGCGCTCGAAGCCGGTGCGGTGGTCGTGAATGACGTGTGGGGCTTGCGCGGTGACCCCGACATGGCGAGCGTGGTGGCGGCACACCCGGGCGTGGGACTTGTCGTCATGCACAACCAGCACGGCACCGAGTATGTCGACCTCCTCGACGACGTCTGCTTCGGCCTTCGCGAAAGTCTTGCCATCGCCGAGAAAGCCGGCATCCCCGCATCCCAGGTGATCATCGACCCCGGCTTCGGGTTTGCAAAAACTCCGGCGCACAACCTGGAATTGATTCGCCGCCTCGGCGAGCTGCTGGGCATGGGACACGCAGTGCTGATTGGGCCGTCACGGAAATCCACCACCGGAATGCTGGTCGGCAACTCGGACATCGAGCACCGTCTCGAGCCAAGCCTCGCCCTGGCGACCCTCGGGGTGAACAACGGCGCGCACATGGTCCGCGTGCACGATGTGGCGCCCACGATCCGTGCATTGCGTGCTGCGGATGCGGTGGTCCGCGGAACGCCGGCGGCGTTGCTCGAGCTGCCGATTCCCGGCCCGACCGGATGAGCGAGGGCACGCTGTCCACCGACACCGCCTGGGTGTCGCTCGGCACCAACATCGGCCACCGGGGACGCAATCTCGCACGGCTCCGCGAAGCACTCGCTGAGCAGGGTGTCGTGATCGCGGCCGAGTCGCCGGAGATCCTCACCCTTCCCGTCGGCGTGACCGCGCAAGCGGACTTTCACAACCAGGTGGTGCGCCTCCGCAGCCCGGAGCCCCTGACGCCGCAGCAATGGCTCGCGGCGTGCAGGTCCGCGGAGGTGGCCGCAGGCCGCCACACCACCTATCGATGGGGCCCTCGCGTCGCCGACGCCGACATCCTGCTGCTCGGCGAGCACGGCGACATCGTGGTTGCGGAATCCAACCTGACCGTTCCCCATCCGGAGCTTCGCCACCGTCCGTTCGAACGGGAGCTGCTCTCGGCAGCCGGCTTCACGCCGGACTGAGCCCGGTTTCCCTAGATGGGAAGGCGGTCGGCCAGCTGCGGCACCAGCTTGAGCGCCGTGTCGATCTGCTTTGCGACTGCCGCAAGGTCCGGTTGCTTCTCGAAATCGAGGAACCACGAGTGCTCGGCGGTGAACTTCTCGACCAGGGTGGTGGTGCCGAGCACAGCGATGCCGACATGGACGCTGGGCCGGTCGTCGTCGGAAAAGGCCTTGCCCAGCAGGTTCTGCACGGTCTCGACCCAGCTGCCCACCTCGTCGAGGTCGTGCAACTCGTAGCCGCCATCACCGAGGACGAACTCCGCCTCGACATCGACGAACGCCTGCGGGGTGATCTGCTGGTGCGGACAGTCCTGGGCTTCGTCGTCATCGTGGTAGAGCTCGCAGTCGGCGCCCGGTCCGTATGCGGAGATGAACGTGAGCAGCGCATCCCACGTGTAGCTCACGTGCACGTGATAGCGGGGCGGCGGGTCGCCGGGCAGGCGAACCGTGCACTCGAAACGGCGTTCGCCGAGCCCAGGCTCGAGATGATGGCGAACGTCCTCGATGCTCAGCCCGGCGGCGTCGACGGCCTCCAGGAGGTCGGACGCAAACTCCTCGTAGGAGGGGAAGGTCGGACGGTCGGCTCCCGCCGGCTCCGGACCTGCCTGGCCGGCGCCTGGATGCTCGGACATGCTCAGCGCCCCGGACGCAGGTGACGGGCCGCCAGCCGGAGCAGGTTGGCCCCGAGGAGCACGACGAAGCACAGCGTGATCCCGATCACCAGGGGCAGTTCGACGCCGGGCGTCGAATACGAGTAGGTCGCGAAGACGGCAGCGAAGAAGAGCGCCACCGCGATCACCGACAGCACCCCCACGGTCATCGAGGACACGGGGTCGGCGCGCTGGCGCTGCAGTCTGGCGTCACCGGGATCGAGCATCGGAGGTGTAGGCACGACGCCGAGTGTACTTTGCAGCCACCCAACACCTACGACCGAGCTCAGCGGCGAAGCCCCGCGAAGCGGTATCCGATCCCTGGCACGGCGAGGATGTGGCGCGGTTGCGCGGGGTCGGGCTCGATCTTCCGGCGGAGGTTCCGCACGTGCACGTCGATCACCCGCGTCTCGATTGGATGCTCGTACCCCCAGACCGCGCTGAGGATGCGCTCGCGGGAGAGCACCTTCCCGGCATTCGACGCCAGGTAGGACAGGAGGTCGAACTCCGTGTGGGTGAGGACGATGTCCGCGTCCGACCGGGTCACCCGGCGCTCCGCGGTGTCGATGACGAGGTCGCGGAACACCAGCCGCCCGTCGGTGGGCTTCTCGTCACCCCGCAGCTCCTTGGCTCGCCGCAGGTGCGCCCCGATTCGAGCCAGCAGCTCCCGGGCTCGAAACGGCTTGGCGATGTAATCGTCGGCCCCGATCTCCAAGGCGAGCACGACGTCGATCTCGTCGTGTTTGGCGCTCAGGATGATCACCGGCATTCGGTAACCCGCCCGACGAAGCTCCCGGCAGACATCGAATCCGGACAGGTCCGGCAGCATCAGGTCGAGCACCACGATGTCGGGGTGAAACGTCTCGAGACGGGCAAGCGCCTCACTCGCTCGTTCGGCTTCCTGAACCGTGTAGCCCTCGCTCTCACACGTCAGTCGCACCGCTCTGCGCACGAGTGCATCGTCGTCAACGACCAACACTCGGACTTGTTGTCCATCCACCGCCTATTCCTCGAAGGGAGTTCGCGTCATTCTGGAGTATCGAACCTCGTTCGGAACGGCGAAGGGTTGGTACTATACGGGCCGACTCCAATTCGGACCGCCCCCTCAGGGACGGTCTCCATTCACAAAACTGGAGACCCGCACCCGTGCAGACCCAGGGCTCTCTTCGTGACGGCGGGCTTGCGACGCTGCTCCAATCGATGCAGGCGGAGCGTGCCACCGGCACTTTGACCATCGACAACGGCGGCGACAATTGTTCGCTCTACTTCCTCTTTGGCCACCTCTTCCATGCGAGCGGCCCAGGCGGACAGGGCGAGGAAGTTGTGATCGATGCGCTGGGCTGGGACGACGGGTCCTACCAGTTCGATCCGCGAGCCAAGTTGCCCGCGGAGGAGACCATCAAGGCCTCACCGGCTGAGTTGATCGCCGCGGCCGACAGCCGGCACGCACCCGCGGCCGCCCCCGCTACCGGTGCCACCACCTGGCCGGAGGCGTCGTCGTCCTACGCAACCTCGGACACGTACTCGTCGGCGCCCGCGGCAAGCCTGCCCGAGCCGGTCGAGGAGCCCGCCTACGCGGTCGCATCCGGATCGAGCGCCGGCGAACCGGAGGCCCAGGCCTCCGCTGCCGAGCCTGAGGCCGAGCCGGAACCGGAGAGCATCCCTGAATTCTCGTCTGCCCCAGAGCCCTCTCCGGCTCCCGAGCCCACCTTCTCCACGCCCGCTCCGTCGCCCGACCCATTGCCGGAGCCTGTCTCGTTCGCTCCGGCACCGACGCCGTACAGCAGCGCACCAGCCGCACCGACGGCGCCCGCCTCCTCCCCGGATCGGCCGCTCGCCGCCTCAGCCGGTGCCGCTTCATCGGGTACGGATCCTGTTCGCGTCTATCCGCTGCCGTCGGGCCGGGCCCACTACGAAGGCCTGAAGAGCGCCTTCGTCGACTTCCCTCGCCTGCTCCGCACGCTGCGCTCCGACAAGCACATGGGCTATGTGAACCTCAGTGGCACGGGCTACAGCGGCGTCATCCTGCTGAACGACGGTCAAGCCCTCCAGGCGCTGTGCAGCAACGGCTCCGCGGTACAGGGCGAGGCGGCGTTCCTGCAGATCCGCCGGCACATGGACGCGGGCGACGGTGTCATTGACGTCATCGAGTTGGACGGCGAAACCGTGACCGCACTGGCGCAGCTGTTCAACTCGCCGTACCTCTTCAACGGGTTGCTCGGGCGGTTCGTGAACCTCGACGCGCTGCTCGAATACCTGGCTGAGGAAAAGGTCAGCGGATCGGTGGTCGTGCAAACCCCGAACGAGGCAGGGATCATCCTGCTTCGCGATGGCGACATCCTCGGCACGTACACCGAATCCCAGCGGTCCCCGGACAAGGCGACGTCGGCAGTGGCTGCGCTGGCCACCGACCGTCAGTCGGTCATCGATGTCAAGGGTGGCGACGGCACGATCGCGCCCATCGACGTCGACGCCGCACTCAACCGCGCTTACTAGCCCCGCTCTTCGCGCCCGTCTCGCCTCCAGAGGTCGCCGCTGCGCCCTCTGGGCTGCGGCCGGACTGGCATGCGCTTCGCTGTCGGGGTGTTTCAGCAGCCCCCCGCAGATCATCCAGCTGCTCCCCAATCGGGGATCGGTGGGCGTTCCCGCCGACGCCCCGATTACGGTGGTCTTCGACCGCCAGGTGGTTCGCTCCTCGGTCGAGACCCGGTTCACGGTCAATCACGTGATTCCCTCCTGCAACCTCGAGACCGCATTCAGTGCCGGGCCACTCGCCCCCTGCCGGATCGTCTGGCTCTCCGGGGACACCGGATTCACCCTGCTCCACCCGCGCGCGATCTTCGCTCCGAATCTCGCCTACACCTTCACCCTGGCGGGCGGCATCACCGATCCGAGCGGCGTGGTGAACTCCGTTGATCACCACTGGACCATCACCACCGGACAGGCGCCGGTGATCAGCAGCATCCAGCCCTCGGATGGGGCCAGGGGCGTACCGGTCGACACCCCGATCTCGGTGAACTTCTCGACCGCGATGGCGGCTGACGACACCGAGGCGGCGATCACGCTGGATCCGCCGGTGCCGGGGACGCGAGTGGTGCGCAACCTCCGCGACCCGAGCCGGTTCGTTGTGCTGCCGGGAACCACGCTGGAGTCGGGTGTCCTCTACCGGCTGACCATCGCGTCCACAGCGGCGGACATCGACCATCAACCACTCGTGACCAGCACCACGACCACCTTCACGACGGGGGGTCTGTCCTCCGGGCCACACGCCGTCGTGCTCGCCGGGGTCCCGGGCGAGGGCGCGACCACGGTGCTGCTCTCGCACCTGGCTCCCGCTCAGCCGGGCGAACCGGTCTCGAGCGAGGCGATCCTCGCGGCCCCTCGCTGTGCCGTCAAGCCGGCCTGCGGGCTGGTCGCGAATGGCGCGCCGCTCTATACCTACGAGGCCGCCTCGCTGTCGCCGGGTGGTCTCTGGCTGGCCGTGGTCGAGGACGACGCGCTGGTGGCCGCCCCCCGCCCGGTCCTGGTCGTGCTCGATGCGGCAACCGACTCCGTGGTCGCCAGCTTCCAGGACGCGCTCCTACCTTCGTGGTCGGCGAACGGGTCGACGCTGGCGTTCTCGCACGCGAGGAAGGTGTCCTTCTTCAACCCCGGAACCGGTGCGGTGACGAGCCTGCCGGCCGGCGATCCGCTGGTGGCGCCGGCGGTGTGGAGCCCGCTCGGTGAGCAACTCGTGCTCGATGTCGCCGGGACCAGCGACCTCGAGCATCTCGAGCTCGCTGATGCGGTGGTGCTCGCTCGCTACACGCTGCCCGGCGTCGGCCTCACCGGAGCGTCGAGTGACGCTGTGATCTCGCCGGACGGCTCGCAACTCGCCTTTCTGCGCTCGGCAGCCGGGGTCCAGGGGACCTGGATCGAGGGAATCGGGACATCGCCCACCGCGCCTCGCCTGCTCGACCCTTCCCTGCAGCCGCTCGGGTTCACCGCCACGGGCACCCTCGTGGGCATCACCCGGCCACCCTCAGGCGCACCGTCGCTGGTGCTCGTCAGCGTGGCCGGAGACGAGCAGATTCCAATCGCCGCGGGGCCGGCCCTGGGATCGCTCGGCACCGTGGTGGTCGCGCCCTCGGGGCGGCAACTCGTCTATCTCAACGCCGACCCGACCGGGATCGTCCAGGCGTACGTCGAGAACGCCGACGGAACCAACGTGGTGCCGATCACCGCCTTCGCGCCGCGCACGCTGGTTGCCGCATCGGTCACGGTGAGCGGATGAGGCAGCTGCTCTTCCTGATTGCCGACACCGGCGGCGGGCATCGCGCCGCAGCCACTGCGGTCGAACATCAGATGGCCGCGACTGCGGCCGGTGAGTTCGAGATCACCATCCTCGACCCCTTCAGCGGTGCCAAACAACGTCTGATCGGCGGCACAGCCGGGCTCTACGGCCCGATCACGCGTCACGCGCGCTGGCTCTGGGGCGGCCTCTACCACTCCACCAATAACCGCACTGCGGTCGCTCTCATGGAGCGGACGGCTCTGCGGTCGGTGACCGCGGCAGTCGTCGATGCAGTCGATCGGTTGGATCCAGCGTGCGTGGTCTCATTCCACCCCCTGCTCAACCACATCAGCGTGCGTGCGGTGCGCGGCCGGGCACGCCGCATCCCGGTCGTGACGGTGATCACCGACCTGGTCGACATCCACGCGTCCTGGGCGTGTCCCGATGTCGATGCGGTGGTCGTGCCGTCGCCGGGCGGGTTCGACCGCTGCCGGCGCGCCGGCATTCCCGCGTCGCGATGCCACGACATCGGCCTGGCGGTCGACCGGCGGTTCACGGATCTGCCGAGCGACCCGGCCGGCATCGCGCGCATCCGCGAGCATCTCGGTCTCAGCGCTGACCGTTTCGTGGTCCTGGTCTGCGGCGGCGCCGACGGATCGGGCGGCATCGTCCGGCACGCAAAGGCGATTGCGGCGAGCAGCCTCGACCTGGAGCTCGTGGTCATCTGCGGACGCAACCAGCGAGCGCGCGCGGCACTGCAGGGCTTGACCACCGGGATGGGGCGAGCGGTCCGTGTCCTCGGGTACGTCGACAACATGCCCGAGTGGATGCGCGCCAGCGATGTCGTCGTCTCCAAAGCTGGGCCCGGGACGATCGCCGAGTCACTGTGCTGCGGATTGCCGCTGCTCCTGGTCTGGTACCTCCCCGGGCAGGAGCGTGGCAACGTGGAGTGGGTGGTGGATATCGGTGCCGGGCGGTTCGTGCCCCACGACGATCAACTCCTCGACGCGGTCGCCGAGCTGGCCGAGCCGGGATCGCAGACGCTGGCCGCCATGCGCGTGGCGGTGAAGGCAGCAGCGCGTCCCGATGCGACGCGCCGCATCGCGGAGTTGATTGTGTCGATGGCCGGCGGTGCCGCATGAGCGTCGATGCGCCGACCGTGAACGCCGCCGCCGAGCCCACCGGCGCCTCGGTGCCACGCTGCGCGATCGTCCGCCTCCGCGTCCACTGCTTTCGCAACTACCCCGAGGCGACCGTGCATTTCGGCCCAGGCCTTAATGTCATTCACGGCCAGAACGCGCAGGGCAAGACCAACCTGCTCGAGGCGATCGCGACTCTGGCGCTCACCCGCTCGCCGCGCACGACATCGAGCGGCGATCTGCTTCTCTGGAACCAGGATGCGGCCCTCGCCGAGGCGGAGGTGGCGCGCCCGCCTGCCGGCGTCACGCTCTCGGTTCGCTTCCAGCGCGACCCCGCGACCAACCGCGTCTCCCGTGTCATGGCGGTCGACGGCAAGCCCCGGCCGGCACGCTCGGTTCTGGGGATCTGCCCGGTCGTGCTCTTCTGGCCCGAGGATCTCGCCCTGGTGCGCGCAGGGCCCGACGGGCGGCGGCGCTTTCTTGACGTCATCCTCGCGCAGACCGACCAGCAGGCGGTCGCGCACATGTCGCGATACCGGCGCGTGCTCGAGCAGCGCAACGCATTGCTGCATCAGCTCCGCCTCGGTGGCGGCGGTCGCGAACTCACTGAACAGTTTCACCACCGAGCTCGCGCACCACGGCGCATGGCTGGCGCTGGCACGCTCCAGGCTCGTGGACTCCCTGGCGCCGCTGGCGGCTTCGTCGCTGCACGACCTGAGCGGCCAGCGTGAGCGCATCGCGATGCGCTACGCACCGTCGCACGTTCCGGCCATTGCCGACGACGTCGAGGCCGCCGAGCTGGCGTTGCTCGAGACGCTGCGCGACCGTACCGGCGAGGAGATCGCGCGCGGTATCACGCTGGCGGGACCGCATCGCGATGATGTGGCCTTCGACCTCGACGGACGTGCGGCGCGTGGCACAGCGTCGCAAGGACAGCAGCGCAGCATCGTGCTGGCCTGCAAGCTCGCCGAGGTCCGCTACCTGCAGGACAAGGCAGGGGTCGCGCCGGTCATCCTGCTCGACGACGTGCTCAGCGAACTCGACCCCGGACGCCGCACCCGTCTGCTTGCGCTCCTCGCCGCAGGCGGACGCCATCAGGTGCTGGTGACCACGACAGAGCCAATTAACGACGTTGCCGAATTCGGCGATGTCCTGCATCACTCGGTCCGGAGCGGCGTGGTCACCGAGGGCAGCCTGGAATGACCGAGCAGCGTCTCTCGGATCTCATCGACCCCGCGCTGCGCGGTCTTGGCGTACGCGGGCAGGTGCGCGAGGAGCGGCTGCGCATCGCCCTCGCGGAGGTGGTCGGCGCCGGCCTTGCGTCGCTGTGCCGCGCGGAGAAGCTCGACCGCGGCGTGCTCCTCATCGCCACCGCCAACAGCGCGCTCGCGCATCAGCTGCAGATGGACGCGCCGCGCGTGATCGATTCCCTGAACCAGCGTGTCGGCCAGGACCTGGTGCGACGGATCCGCTTCACGGCGATGTGACCGGGCGCTGCCGGCCAGGTTCGGCCGCGATTTCGCGAAGGCGCCCTATGCGACCCGCACCGGCATGATGATGCAGAGGTAGTCGTCGCGCCCCACCGGACGGATGACACCAGGCTGGAGGGAGCCGTTGAACGAGAGCTGGACCTCGTCGGAGTCCAGCGCCGAAAGCGCATCCAGCATGTACCGGGCGTTGAACGCGATCTGCACGTCATCACCCTTGACAGTCGCCGCCAGGGGCGCTTCGTCATCACCGACTTCGGCAGTCTGTGCGAGCAGCGTGAGCGTGCCGTCGCCGATGCGCAGACGCACGGGGTTCGCCGCGTCGCGCGCGAGCACCGCGGCGGTCTTCGCCTCACGCAGCAGCGACGCCGTCGAGAGGCTCACCGTGGTCGTCGATTCGCCCGGGATCACCTGGTTGTAGTTCGGATACGTGCCCTCGATCAGGCGCGAGGAAATCTCCACGTCCTTCAACGTGAAGAAGACCTGGTTGCGCGCGTGCGCAAATGCGATGCCCACTGTCGGACGGCTGGGATTGACGGCTCGCGCCACCTCCGCAAGATGCCGCGACGGCACGATCACCGAGGTCACCGGTGGCACACCCTGGACGGTCACATCGATGGTTTTCACCGCGAGCCGGTGCCGGTCGGTGGCGGCGAGCGTCAGCCGGCCGGCATCCATCTGCAGCAGCACACCGGTGAGCACCGGCGACGCCTCGTCCGAGCTCGCTGCCATCACGGTCTGCGTGATCGCGTTCTGCAACGTGACCGAGTCCACCTCGATGGAGGTCTCGGTGTCGCGCGCGGGGAGCGGTGGAAACTCAACCGCATCGATGCCGTGGACGTTGGCGCGATGCACACCACCGGTCAGCTTCAACACCTGGGTGGTGGGATCGAGCTCCATGGTGCAGGGAGCGTCGCCGAGCGATGCGACAAATTCACCGAGCAGCCGTGCGGGCACGGTCGTGCGTCCTTCCTCGAGGACGGTGGCGGCCACGACCACGGTGATCGTGAGATCGAGATTGGTCGCGGTCACGCGAAGACCGTCGACACCTGTCTCGAGCAGCACGTTGCTCAAGACCGGCAGCGTTGAACGCGGTGATACCGCACGGGACACCAGCCCGAGAGCACCACTGAGGGTGGAGGACGAGACGGTCGCTTTCATGGACGTTTCCTCTCTGGAGGCTGCGTTATCACCAAACTCAATGAGTATGACCTGCAAAGTCTAGAGATCAGTAGACGATGTAGTAGTGGGGACACGGGGGACAACTCGCGAAACGATCTCATCAGGACCCCTCGACGCGTTGCGCGCCTGTGCGGAAGTGGCACTGGTTGTCCACCAGTTGTCCACCGACTCCGAAGTTGCGCACTGTATCCACATGCTCTCCCCGTCGGGAGCACAGGGTTGTCAACGCAAGAGTCTCCGTGCAAGAGCTCAAGGCAAAGAGCTCAAGGCAAAGAGCTCAACGCAGCAGCTCAACGGTTGTGGAGTTGCTCGCGGATGGCGCGCACCTCTCCCTGGAGGCGGACGTCCTCACGCATCAGCTCGGTGATCTTCTCGATCGCATGCAGCGCGGTGGTGTGATCCCGGCCACCGAAGGCGGTGCCGATGATCGGCAAGGACGATTCTGTCTCCTCGCGGATCAGATACATGGCGACCTGACGCGGGAACACGATGTTCTTGTCACGACGCTTGCCTTTCATCTCCTCGACCGAGATGCCATAGTGCGCGGCCACGGAAATCTGAATCGTTTCAATGCTGAGCGGCGTCGAGTCCTGCACGGGGATGACGTCGCGCAGGATTTGCTGGGCGGTTTCCAGGGTGATCTGCTGCCCGTTGATCGACGCGTGCGCGAGCACGCGGATGAGCGCGCCCTCGAGCTCGCGAATGTTTTTCTGGATGCGGTGCGCGATGAACGAGCAGACCTCGTCGGGCACGAGCTTGCTGTAGGGGCCGAGCTTGGTGGTGAGAATCGCCAGCCGAGTCTCGAAATCCGGTGGCTGGATGTCGGCCATCAGCCCGCCTTCGAAGCGACTCCGCAAGCGATCCTCGAGCGTGGGGATGTCCTTCGGCGGGCGATCGCTGCTCACCACGATCTGCTTCTGGAATTCCTGCAGCGCGTTGAAGGTATGGAAGAACTCTTCTCGGGTGTGGTCCTTGCCGGCCAGGAACTGGATGTCGTCAATGAGCAGGACGTCCACGCCGCGATAGCGCATCCGGAACTCGGCCGGCCGGTTTTCGACGATCGACGCGACCATCTCGTTCATGAATTTCTCGGAGGTGACGTAGGCGACCTTCGCGTTTCGATGCGTCTCGCGCACCGCATGGCCGATGGCATGCATGAGATGGGTCTTGCCCAGACCCACACCGCCGTAGAGGAAGAGCGGGTTGTAGGCCTTGCCGGGCGCCTCGGCGACGGCGCGACAAGCCGCATGCGCGAACCGGCTGGAGTTGCCGACCACGAACGTGCTGAAGGTGAAGGCGGGGTTGAGGCGCGAATCGTTGGCGCCGTCCTCGGGCTCGCTCACGTACGTGTAGGTCGGATCCGGAAGATTCGGCGGCGCCTCGGGCGGCGGCGATCGCTCCGGGTCGACGGTGATCACGACCTCGCAATCGCGGCCGAGAACCCCGGAGAGGGTTTCCCGGATCAGGGGGACGTAGCGCTCACTGACCCAGTCCCTGGCGAACATGGTCGGCACGCCCACCGTGAAGGTGTGCCCATCGGATTCCACGAGCACGGCGTTGGCGAGCCAGGCCTCATAGCCGGGTCGCACCACCTGGAAGCGAAGCTCTTCCTGGGCGACCTGCCAGAGCTGCTGAGGATCCATGCTGGCGGTCGAGCTGCCGCCTTCCAGGAAGGGCTCCGAGCGCGGCGCCTGGTCCCCGACAACTCCGATACCAGCTGTTCGATCCACTCTTTCCTCGCGTTTGCCTCGCCTTGGCCTACCGATGACAGCGCACTTATCCACAACTTGTGCACAACAGTGGATAAATGGATGGCCGCTGGTGGCCGGGGGGCAAAGGTGGGACGAATACAAGGGCTCCCGCTCCCGCTGCAGCCTGCGGAGTTTACCAATGCGCGGCCCCACTCACAACCGGAGCGAGCGCGCCATTTGGCGCGCGCCGTAGGTTGAAGGGGTGGTCGCCCGTTGCCTTGGTATACTCGCGGGGCAACCCCGTCGGGCTCAGCGGCGCCCAGAGCGCCCCCGACGCGATCTATGTGTCTCGGGGAGACGGCCATCAAGCGGACGTACCAACCCAAAAAGCGTTACCGGCGCAAGACGCACGGCTTTCGCATACGTATGGCGACGCCTGGCGGGCGCCAGGTGCTCAAGGCACGGCGCCGCAAGGGCCGCAAGCGCCTGACTCCGGCACCGACGCGATGAACCGGCGGCATCGCCTCTCCGGGCGACGCCGGATTGCCGCGGTGCGCGAACACGGTACCGAGGCTCGCTCCGGCGTGCTTCGACTTCGTGCTGTCTCCGGCGAATCAGCCTCCTCGCGCGCGGCATTTGCAGTGCCCGGCGCCCGTGGTGCGGTGGGTCGGAATCGAGCCCGGCGCCGGCTCCGTGCCGCCATCGCGCCGGTCCTGGCAGCCCACCCCGGCCTCGACATGGTGGTGAGCCTTCCGGGGAGCGCCTCGGAAATGCCCTTCACGGGCCTCCGCGCCGCGCTGACCTCGGCGATCACCTCAGCCTCACGCTCGGTGGCATCGCGAGCCCAGGCGTGAAACACCTCAGCCTGGCGTTCATCCGGGTCTACCAGGTGACCATCGGGCCGCTCTTCGGGATGATGTCGAGCTGCCGGTACGAGCCCACCTGCTCGCACTACGGCGCCGAGGCGATCCGGCGGTTCGGCGCTCGCCGTGGCTGGTGGCTGGCGGTGCGGCGCATCGCCCGATGCCATCCGTTCCACGAGGGCGGCATCGACCCGGTGCCGGAGACGTACATCAGCTGGCGCGACGCCCGGCGCGTCCATCAGGACGCCACCCAGCGGGGGACCGCAGCATGATGGTCGCGGACTTCAACCCACTCTCGATCTTCACGATTCTGGAGACGCCGTTCCAGTGGGTGCTCCAGCAACTCGACATCTTCTTCGCCGGCATCGGGCCGCTCAAGGCGGTCGGCGCTTTCGGACTTGGCGTCATGGTGCTGACCATCGGGATTCGCGCGGTGCTCTTCCCGGTTTTCGGATGGCAGCTCCGCACATCGCGACGAATTCAAGCCGAGCAACGGCTGGTCGCTCCGCAACTCCAGGAACTACGCAAGAAGTACAAGAAAGAGCCGCAGCGGCTGAGCCAGGAGATGAACGCGCTCTACAAGCAGCACGGCATCAGCCCATTCTCGAGCCTCACCGGGTGCATCCCCGCGCTCGTGCAGATGCCTGTGCTCATCGGCCTCTATCAGTCGATTCGCGCCTTCACCTCGGGTACCGGCGGAGCGCACATCGTGGGTGGCAGTGGCTTCCTGTGGATCAGCGACGTGACCAAGTCGGTGTCCGAAGCCTGCTGCACGAAGCCGAACGGCACCAGCCTCTTCGACGTCTTCCTGCACCCTGCACTGCTGATCCTTCCCCTCATCGCTGGTGCGTTCACCTTCGCGCAGTCGCGAATGATGATGCCGCCGCCGCGTCCGGACATGTCCGATCAAGAGCGCTCGATGGCAGGCGTGACCAAGCAGATGTCGTTCATCTTCCCGGTCATGATCTTCGTGTTCAGCTTCCTCTTCCCACAGGGACTGGCCATCTACTGGGCGACAGGGACCGTCTTCATGGTCGCGCAGCAGTACCACCTGCTCGGCTGGAACGGACTCAAGGTTCCTTCATGGTTCCCCGGTGCGAATCGGGTCACCGCGCTGACCATTCCGCGGACCGCCGCAACTGTCAAAACCGGGGCAGGCAAACCGGCCGCCGGTCGATCGGGTGGCGCACGGAGTGCCGGGGTTGTCGCCACGACCGGCAAGAACGGGACGCGCAACGGGACCAAGCCCACCGGCGCCAACGGGACCAAACCGGTGGCCAACTCGGACACCAATGACGAAGAGCCGCCGGCGCGGTCACAGAGCGCGACCGCGCGTTCGCTGGCGCGCCCCAACCGGCCCAACAGACGGAGGCGGCGCCGCTAAGGTACGGCGCTGTGTGGGAGAAACGGTGAGCGAGAGCAGGGTATCGGCGGTCGAAACAGCGGCCGAAGACGGGGTCGAAGCGCGCGGGGCGACGATCGAGGAGGCGGTGAGCACAGCGCTCGCGCAACTCGGCGCCAACCGCGAGCAGGTCGAAGTGCAGGTGCTGTCGTCGGAGAGCCGCGCGCTCCCGGGTGAACGGCTGTCCACCGGTGAGCGCCGCGTGCGCGTCTACCGGATCGACGAGCATGCCGCGAACGCGCGAGCGCTCCTCGAGGAGCTGTTGACCCGCATGGAGGTTCCATGCCGGGTCAGCGTGCGCCGCGGCACCGGCACGGCCAACTCCGCGGCTGGAGGTCCGGTGATCCTCGACATCGCCGGCGACGACCTCGGCCTGCTCATCGGGTGGCGGGGCGAGACACTCCGCTCCCTGCAGACGGCCCTCAACCTCATGATCGGTGAGGAGGGCGTCGAGAGCCGGCGCGTCATCCTCGACGTGGAGCGATACCGCGCCCGCCGAGAGGATCAGGTCCGTGAGCTCGCCGAACGGCTCGCACTCCGGGTCAAGCGGACCGGCGAGGCCTACACGCTCGATCCCATGCATGCCTACGAGCGCCGCGTGATTCACATGACGCTGGCGGACGACCCGGACGTCACCACCGAGAGCAGCGGGCACGAGCCGGCCCGGCGCGTGGTGATCAACCCGACAGGTCCCGCGCAGGGCGGACCGCCCGAGCGTTTCGAAGGAGCCCGCTCGGGCCGGTCGTCCGGGCGATCCTACTGAGCCAATTCGGCGTCGAGAGCCTGGCCGGCGGGACGAGGCTCACGGCCGTCCCGCTCCCCGGGCGTGCCTCGGTCGCGATCGCCTTCATGATCGGCGTCGGTTCCCGCCACGAGCACGCGTCCAACAGTGGGATCGCCCACTTCGTCGAGCACATGGTCTTCAAAGGGGGCCGCCAATACCCGACGGCGAGGGACATCAGCGTCGCCATCGAGGGTGTCGGCGGCGTGCTCAACGCAGCCACCGACCGCGAGGTCACCGTCTTCTGGACCCGTGTCCCCTCGGCGAAGCTCGGGCTCGCCATCTCCGTGCTCGGCGACATGCTCATGAGCCCCGTGCTCGATGAGGCAGAGGTCGTCAAGGAGCGCCAGGTGGTTATCGAAGAGCTCCGCATGTACCAGGACAACCCGCAGGACTACGCGCAGATCGCGTTCGACGCGCTCATGTGGCCGGATCATCCCCTGGGTTGGGACGTTGCCGGCCGCGAGGAGACCGTGAGGTCGTTCACGGCCGACGATTGCCGCGATACATCTCGAGCAGCACCTGCTGCCGTCGACGCTGGTCATCAGCGCCGCGGGCGGATTCCAGACCCCGGAGGTGAAGGCGATGCTCGACGCCGCAATCGCCCCGTGGGCAGCGAAGCAGCGCCCAGCGCCCGGACCGGCGTTGCCGGCGGCACCGCCCGGCGGAGCGCCGCTCAACGTCATCCGCCGCACCACCGAGCAGGCGAACATCCTGGTCGGGGCCCGCGCGCCCTCGTATCTCGACCCCGATCGACACGTCGCCGACATCCTCAACGTCATCCTCGGTGAAGGCATGTCGAGCCGCCTCTTCCTCGAGCTGCGCGAGCATCGCGGCCTGGTCTACGACGTGCACTCCTTCATGAGCCGCCTGTCCGACAGCGGGGTGCTCGGCATGGGGCTCGCCTGCGAGCCGCGCCACGCCGCGACAGCGCTCGAGGCAGCGGTCAACGAGTTGCGCAAGCTCGCCGCCGAACCGGTCGACGAGGAGGAGCTCACCAAGGCCCGCGAGTACTCCAAGGGCCGCTTGCTGCTCGGGCTGGAGAGCACCTCCGCGCTCTGCGAGTACGCCGGCCAGCAACTCTTGCTCCAGGGGGAGATCACCGAACCCGAGGAGCTGGTGGCCCGGATCGACTCGGTGCAGGCCGGCGAAGTCCAGGCGCTGGCGGGCCAACTCCTGGCCTCCGGGCTCCGTGCGGCAGTGGTCGGACCCTTCCGCAGCGAGACTTCGATTCGCGAAAGCAATCGGCGTCTGATGCGCGCGTGTCAGACTTTCGCGCCGTGAGCCTCGAACGCACCCTGGTGCTCGTCAAACCCGATGGCGTGCAGCGCCGCCTTGTGGGCGAAGTGATCGCGCGCATCGAGCGTCGTGGCCTGCGTCTCGTCGCACTGAAACTGCTGCGCATGGATCGGGCCCTCGCGGAGCGGCACTACGCGGAGCATGTGGGGAAGCCGTTCTTCACCGGGCTGGTGGCATTCATCACCTCGGCGCCGGTGGTCGCAATGGTGTGGGAGGGCCCCGATGCGGTGGCCCAGGTTCGCACCATGATGGGCGCCACCAATCCGTCAGCAGCTGCGCCGGGCAGCATCCGCGGCGACCTTGCTGTCACTATTGGCAATAACGTGGTGCACGGCAGCGACGGCCCGGAGCGCGGCGCGGAGGAGATCGCGCTCTTCTTCGAGTCCGAAGAACTGGTTGCGTGGGATGCCGTCGACGCCTCGTGGGTCAACGGCTGACGGTTCGCTCGCGCGAACCATGCAGGGAACGCGCTAATCGCCCTGTCGCGCAGCCGCGTGATGGGCGGCGGCGAGCCTGCGCATCCGCCGGCGGCGCCAGCGCCAGGATTCGAACCCGGCGATAGCCAGCGCCGGAATCGCCAGGCCGGTCGTGGTGACCGGCTCGAACGTCGGGCCCGCGCCGAGACCACCGAAATGGTCGAGCGGCCAGATTCGCAGGATCGCCTTGGCGAGAATGTTCTTGCGCGGCACCAGGCCGAAGACGCGCGAAGTCGCTGGAGAAGTTGCGGTTGTCCCCCATCACGAAGTACTCGCCGGCGGGGATGGTCAGCGGCTCGGGCGCCGACGACGCCATGCCGGTCGAGGTGCAGCAGTACTTGAGCGTGGTCCAGGCCTGGGGCAGGTAGGGCTCCTTGAGGGCCTGGAACGCTCCCTTGCCACCTGGCTTGATCAGGACCTGGGTGGGGTTGTGGTTGCCGTTGATCTCGATGACATCGCCGGGCAACCCGATCACCCGCTTGATGAAGTCCTGTGAGGGGTCAGTCGGCGGGATGAGGATGACGATGTCGCCGCGTTGGGGGTTGCCGCCGAAGTCGTAGGAGATCTTGCTGGCGAGCAGCAGGTCCTGGTTCTGCAAGGTGCCGACCATGCTCTCGCCATCGACCCGAACCGTTTGCAGGGCAAAGGCAATCGCCACGTAGAGGATCACGGCGATCAGGAGCACCTCGACGGTGTCGCGGACCCACGGTCCTCGCCACCACGGGTTGGGCGCAACTGCTGCTTCCGGGGGCGGGATTACCTGGGCCACTCGGCCCGATTATGGGCGGAAGCACCACCACAGCCGCGTCTGTGGCCGCGCCGCGCTCGTCCATCATGGGACCGTGACATCGGCAGGACGCCGCGCCATCGCTGGGCTGATCGCGGCATTCGCCGCGCTCGCCGTCCCGCTCGTTGCCTCGGCGCATGCGCTCCTGGTCTCGTCGTCACCCAAAGCAGGCGCCCATCTCGGCACCGCTCCCGGCGTCGTCGTCCTCGAATTCAGCCAGCCGCTGAATGCGCAGCTCTCCAGTGCCACCGTGGTGGACCCGACCGGTCATCGCTGGAACGGCGCGGTGGACAGCAGTCTCGAGATCCGCATCGCACTGGCCACCAATGCAACCGGTGTGTACACCGTGGACTGGACCTCGGTGAGCGAGATCGATGGACACAAGATCGGCGGCCAGTCGTTCACCTTCGACGTCGGGATCGGCGGGGGCACGGCTCCCGAGGTCGCGGCCAACCTGGTCCCGGGCCCGCAGCCGTCTGACATTGCGATTGGGGCGATCAAGTGGGTCGAGGCGCTGGCCCTTTTGCTGCTGGTCGGCCAGGTCCTCATGAGCCGGCTGGCGAGCAGGCCGCCGCCCCTGGAGTGGGTCGCACCCGGCTTCCGCGCCTCGAGCGTCGCGCTCTCGGCGGGGTTGGTGGTCGTCTGGGCCGAGGCGACGATTGGATCTGGCGGGCACAGCATCCCTGAGTACGTGGCCTTCTTCGGGAACCTTTCAGGGGTCTGGCTGGTCGCTCGCCTCGTGTTCGAGGCGCTGACGCTGATTGCGGTGATGCAGGGCCGGCGGAATCTGCTGCCGATCACGCTGCTCGGGGCGCTCGTGATGCTTGCGGCGGGCGGACATGCCGCTGGTGTCGATCCCGCATGGTTCGGGATAGGGCTGGATGCCGTGCATCTCATCGCGGCCGGTGTGTGGGCCGGTGGGATCGCCGCGCTCGCGCTGCTGCGTCCCCCGGGAGGCTGGCGGTCACCCGAGGCGCGTCAGCTGATCCGGAGATTCACGCCGATCGCACTGGGCGCCTTCGCCACCACGATCCTGGCCGGTGGCCTCGAGGCCATCCAGCAGCTCGGCTCGATCCAGTCGCTCTACGAGACCTCGTACGGGCGCGTCCTCCTCGTCAAGATGGCGCTGATCGCGCTGATGCTGCCGCTGTCGCTGATGGCGTGGCGCATGAGGCGTCCGCACGTTCGGATCGAAGCGTCAGTTGCGGCCTGCGTCATCGCGGCAGCGGCGCTCCTTGCGTCATTTCCGGCCCCGCCGACCGCCGCTGCCAAGGTCGCCGCCGACGCCGCTGCCGCGACGCCGAACGCCGGGCTCCCGGCGCCGGGGGAGCTCACGCTCGCCGGCCCGGCGGGACCGGTGCTCGTCGGCCTGACGTTGTCCCCGGGCTTACCGGGCCCGAACCGCGCCACCGTGTATGTCCTGCCGATCGAGGGCAGTGCCGCTGCCAAGCTGCTCCTGGCCAACATCGTGGTCAACGGCGCCTACAAGGCGCTGGCCGCATGTGGCGATACCTGCCGTGAGACGACCGTCAACATCAAAGCCGGCGACTCGGTCGACGTGGACATCCTCGGGACCCGGGGCGGCGAGGCGGCGTTCGTGATCCCGCAACTCCCCGCGCCGGCCGGTGGCGCCCTCATCACCAAGCTCGAGGCCGCGATGAAGACGCTCACCGCCTTCCAGTACAGCGAGTTCCTCAATTCGGGCACGACGACCGAGCATGGAGCGGAGTCGGCGGTCGCACCCGACCGGTCGACCTGGAGCGTCGCTGGAGCGGGACAGACGACCTGGATCGGCCGCACCGAGTACGTCCAGGAGACGCCGGGCGGTGCCTGGTTCAAGCAATCGACGAGCGACGTCAACAACGTCCGCTCCTTCGTCTGGAGCTACTACGAGCCGCTCACCAATGCGTTCGTGATCGGGCACCCGGTGGTCAACGGCACGCCCACCACCGAGGTCGAGGCCTTCGGCAGCTCGCAGGATTCGCCGATCTGGTTCACCTTCTTCGTCAACTCGGCGGGACTGGTGCGCCGGGTCGGGATGACCACGACCGGACACTTCATGACCGACACCTATACGAGCTTCAACAAGCCGGTGCCGATCAATCCGCCCGCAGGCTGAATTGACGATGCGGAGGCGCGCCCCTCACTGGCAGAATGTGAGCCCGGCTCCCGAAATCCGCTTGCTACACGAGGCACAAGATGGCCCTCCTGACCCAGACCCCATACAAGGCAAGAACGTTTGATCTCTCCGGACTCACCGGAATTTCGGACAACACGCTCGAGGTCCACTTCGGACTTTATGGCGGTTATGTCAAAAACGTGAACCTGCTCAACGAGCAGCTGGTCACGATGCAGGCGGCCGGTCAGGGGCTCGCATCAAATCCTTCGTACGCGGAGTTGACCCGCCAACTCGGCTTTGAGTACAACGGAATGGTCCTCCACGAGTGGTATTTCGGCAACCTCACGAAGGCCACTGGGGGCGGTATTTCGACGTCATCGCCGCTCGGCCGTGCACTCGGCGAGTCGTTCGGCGATATCGAAACCTGGCGCAAGGATTTCACCGCCATCGGCGGCATGCGCGGGGTTGGTTGGGCGGTGACCTATCTCGACACCGCGACCGGCCGCCTGAGCAACCACTGGATCACCCTGCACGAGGACGGCAATATCGCCGGCTTCAAGCCGATCGTCGTGATGGACGTCTGGGAGCACGCCTTCCTGCTGGACTACAAGCCCGCAGACCGTCCGAAGTACATCGAGGCGTTCCTCGCCAACTTCGACGCCGACGCTGCTGAGGCGCGCTTCACCGGGGCGGCGGACAGACCAGTCGGCTGAGCGCCGCGCGACGCAGAGCGTTTCGGCGCAGATCCTCCCGGCGCGGCCTCCTACAGCGGCGGGCCGCCCAGCTTTCGGTAGAGGTCGTCCAGGTCGGAGTCCTCGGCCCAGTCGATGACGATCCTGCCGCCCCCGCCCTTGCGGCGCTGCAGGCGGACAGGCACGCCCAGCGCGTGCTCGAGGCCCTTGCGCAGCGCCATGTCGTCCGGGCCCAGCGGCTCGGCCGCTACCGGGACCCCGCGCGGCTGCGACGGCGCCACCGGGCGTGAGAGCCGCTCCTGGACCGCGCGCTCGGTATCGCGGACGTTGAGCGAGTCGGCGATGATCACGGCCGCCAGGGCCTCCTGATCCGCGGGCAGCGGCAGAACCAGTAGCGCTCGGGCGTGGCTGGCGGTCAGACGCGAATCCGCCACCGCCTCCTGCACCGGAGCCGGCAGGTCGAGGAGCCGGATCGCGTTGGAGATTCCCGAGCGGCTGCGGCCAAGCCGAAGTGCGATCGCCTCATGGGTGAGACCAAAGGCGTCCGAGAGCCGTGCGTAGGCGGCAGCCTCCTCCATGGGGTTGAGATCGGTGCGCAGCAGGTTCTCGGTCAGCGCCATCTCGAGCTGATGACGGCTGAACTCGGCAGCCGGTCGCACGATCGCCGGAATGCTGGACACCCCAGCGAGCTGCGCCGCGCGCAGGCGGCGTTCGCCGGCCACCAGGCTGTAGGAATCGCCCTCGCGCTGGACGACGATCGGATGCAGCAGTCCGTGGAGCCGGATCGAATCGCCGAGGGCGCTCAGGGCATCGGGGTCGAACGAGCGCCGCGGCTGTTCGGGGTTCGGGGCCACCGTGCGCGGGTCGAGGCTGACGAGCGGCGATCCCTCCTCGGCCTCGGTTTCACTGGTCAGCAGGGCGTCCAGGCCCCGGCCGAGTCCACGGCGCCGGAAGGAGCGCGGGGGAGCAGCCTCGTCGCTCATGCCGGGCTCGGTATGCCCGCGGAAGCGAGATCGGCGCCACCGTGGATACGAGCATCCAGATTCGCGCTCAGCTGCCGGTACGCGATCGCCCCCCGGCAGGTCGGGTCGTAGAGCGTGATGGGCATTCCATGGCTCGGTGCCTCGCTGAGGCGAACGTTGCGCGGGATCAGCGGTGTGAGCAGTTGCTCGCCGAAGCGCTCACGTACCTCGTCCACGACCTGATGCGCCAGCGCCAGGCGGGCATCGAAGAGCGTCATCACGATCCCGGCGACCCGAAGCGTCGGGTTGAGCTCGCGACGGAGCAGCGCCAGGGTGTGCATCAGCAATCCCAGACCCTCGAGCGCGTAGAACTCGCACTGGATCGGGATCAGCAGCGCATCCGCTGCCACAACCGCGTTGACAGCGAGCAGGCCGAGGCTCGGGGGCGAGTCGATCAAGACATAGTCGTCGTCCGGAGCCAGCGCCTCGAGGGCGTATTGCAGGCGACGCTCTCGCCGCGCGAGATCGACGAGTTCGATCTCCGATCCTGCGAGGGCGATGTCCGAGGGAACGATGTCCAGACCGGGGGTGGCAGTGTGCAGGCGCGCCTCCTCCAGCGCACGACCGAGGACCAGGACGTCGTAGATGCTGGTTTCGACGCTGGCTCGGTCAACGCCAAGGCCGGATGTGGCGTTCGCCTGAGGATCGATGTCGATGAGGAGCACCTTTCGACCCATCTCGGCGAGCGCCGCACCGACGCTGACGGCTGTGGTGGTTTTTCCGACGCCGCCCTTCTGGTTGGCGACTGCGAGAATGCTTCGTGGCACGGTTAGCGGCTGATTATGGGGGGATGGCTGCGGCCACCACCCGGACATGGAGTTATCCCGAGTTTCCCCAGGGTGTGTGGAGCGTGTTCGGCCACTCCCGAGTTGGGGAAGGCGCTCCAGATGCCACTGCTGTGGATAACTCACTCTCCTGGCGCATTGCCGCGGGACCAATGTTCCACACACAACTTGACGGTGAAACAGCCGCTCGCTTACGGTAGCCGGGTGACTGTCGGGCCGGCTACGGCAATGGCAACCGCCCAAGAACCCTTGGATGCTGATCAGCGCTCGGTGGGGTTCCTCTTGGGCCTGCTCGTGGGTGAGGGCCACTTCGGCGGCGACGGCCGCCAGCCGCAGATCACCCTGCGCATGCACACCCGCCACGAGGAGACGTTCGAGTGGCTGCGAAGGACATACCCGGGGAGTGCGCTCTACGGCCCCTACCACCACGGCGGCCGCTCGTATTACCAGTGGTCAGCCCGCGGGCGCTACCTCCGCGACCACCTGGTACCCCTGGTTGAGCGCCATCGGGAACTCCTGGACGCCTACACGGCAGCGCGCTTCGACACGATGTGTGAGCGCTACGCCATCGATCGCGATCCGCCCGCGGTTCCCTCGGAGGCCTGAGGGCTCACCGCTACAATCCGGAGGCATGCTGGCTCCCTCCGCTCAGACGTGGCATCTCCTGGCTGCAGCGCCTCCACGCGAGGTCTTCGCGATCATGGAGCAGATGATCGGCACCACGCCGTATCGCTACGAAGTCGTCGGCGACAGCGAAGCGCGCATCGTGGAGCACCGCCGTCGCGGCCTCTTCGGGAACTGGGCCAAGCCCAAGCTCCGTATTCGCTGGGTGCGCTGCCGTGCGGTGACCACCACCGAGGGAACCTGGGTGGAAGTCGAGGCAAGCTCAGGTGGCGGCCTGATCTCCAAAGCCATGGGCAAGGCTGACAAAGGCCCTACCACGCGTGCACTCCAGGTGATCAGGTTGCTCACGGCCGGCGCAGCCGACTCGCGCACCGTCTACCGCGACCGGCACATCCCGCCGGGCCCGGTCACGCTCGTCGCGTCCTGGGCGGGGACGCCATATCGCCTCTTTGTGGAGCCGCGCCGCGACGCCGCGCGCGGACGCGAGATCCTCACCGCCACCGAGGTCGAGGCACTCCCCGAGCGCGACGGACAGTTCGTGAGGGTTCGCGTCGCCGGTGCCGACGAGGGGTGGGTCGAAAGCGATCAGATCGTCCCGTCGCCAGCCGTCTCGACCCGCGAGGCGCAGATCGAGACGGCGCGTTTCACCTAACAAAGCCGGTGAATGGCTCGATCCGTGGCAGTGCCACGGTTAGCGCAAGTGAATGGAGAGACCGCCGTTCGCGGCGGTTTGCGCATCTCTCCGAGTGGTGACCTCGCTCCCTGCGGTTAGCTCTCCACCACTGCGCTGGTCGGAACTGAGGTGGTACTCGAACAATCGGTCATGGGCAAGTTCCTCCTTTTGCCTGAGTGCCACGGCACCGCTTCCGCATTGCGTCGTGTTGATCGCGGGGCGGGTCCGAGCCGAGAGACGCTTGCAAAGTGTATCCCGGTTCGGGTGGTTGTTGTGAGCGCGAATACGCCGCCCGCGCACCACCTCGATGCGTTTCACCTCGGTGCGTCGGTGCACACCTCGGACGGCCACCACGTCGGCACCCTGCAGCGAATTGTGGTCGACGGGGAGAGCTGGGGTCCACGCGAACTGATCGTCAAGGATTCCGAGTGGTTTGCCGGCACCGTGCTGGCTCCCGGGAGCGGCATGCTGGTCACCGAGCTCATCGTGCCGCTCGATGCCGTCGCGAGCATCACGCCCGGGGATGTCCGTCTGAAACTCGACAAGCGCGCGACACGGGCACTGCCGCCATATCTCAGCTATCAGTACAAACCCCTGCAACCCGGCGATACGTGGCGTTACGCCGCGAGCCTGCTGGGCCAGTCACCAGGAATATTTCCGCAGCTCGATATCACCGCGGACAAGGCGCCCGGCGATATCGAAATTCGCCATGGAGAGAACGTCATGATCGGTCATCTCGGCGACAAGCTCGGAACCGTGCAGGACGTGCTCTTCGACGAGGGAGAGCTGGTCGGAATCGTTGTGCGTCCAACGGGTTTCTTCACGCACGACGTCGCCGTCCAGGTGCGATTTCTCGATCGGAGCGATGACCTGGCACTCTTCCTGCGCATGACCAAGGAAGACGTCGCCCACCTCGCGGAATTCGACGCCGATCATTGACCGACGATCAGATCGGCAGGCGACCGATGAATCCGCTGTCGCGAGGATGCCAGTATCCGATGCGTTCCTCGCCGAGGCGCCAGCACAGATAGATTTCCCGGCCCTCGCGCAGCGAAGGAAAGTCGACGAGCCCGGTCTCCGGATCGCGCAGGAGCACGCCGAGATCCTCGATCTCGCTGCTCAAACGCTGCGCTTCGTTGAACGGCTTCGACGCATGCACCGCGGCGGATGCGGAGCCGTTCGACGACACGGCATGTTGCGACTCGCCGGCATGCTCGAGCGCATCACGATGCGCGGTCCTCAACGCTGTCAGGAGCGCTGTCAATTCGGGCAGCAGCGCACTCGCCTCAGCATGGGTGAACACTCGGTCCATCGCCCGAACGATGCCAGACCGCAGGCCCTGGCGGCATGGCCAGACGCCCTAGCGGCGAGGTCAGTAGATGCCGAGCTCGAGCTGGGCCTCGTCGGAGGCCATCGTCCGCGGGTCCCACGGCGGCGTCCACACCAGGTTGATGTGCACGTCGCGCACACCGGGAAGTGGGGCACAGACCGCGTGCGCCTGCGTCTCGATAATCGGCCCCATCGGGCAGTACGGGGTCGTCAGGGTCATGTCGATGGTGAGCAAGCCCTCGTCATCGATGTTGGTCGCGTAAATCAGGCCAAGCGACACGATGTCGATGCCGATCTCGGGGTCGTACACCTCGCCGAGCGCGGCGCGAATCAGCTCGTCCGAGGCGCGGGCCTCTTTCGGGGCTGCGGCTTCGACGGGTGTGGTGGGCTCTGCGCTCATTGGGGTGACCTCATGCCGTGGGGGCCGCTGCCGTCTCGGCAAGCCCTTCGAGTAATGCGTTCCAGACCAGGGTCGCGCATTTGACCCTGACGGGATAGGCGCGGACGCCGCGAAGCGCCTCCAGATCGCCGATGTCGTCGCTGTCACCGCCGTCCCCGCCGCCGGTCAGCATGGTGCGGAACCGTTCGGCAAGTTGGGTTGCCCCGTCGACGCTCATGCCCGTCACGGCTTCACAGAGCATGCTCGCGGAGGCCTGGCTGATCGAGCAGCCGCGCGCCGATGAAACCGATCGCCGCCACCTTGCCATCGTCGAGGCGATAGCTCAGGTCGATCTCGTCACCGCAGAGCGGGTTGTTGGCTTCGATGACGCGGTCCGCCGGATCCACCGCCTGGTGGTGCCGGGGATTGCGATAGTGGTCGAGGATGATCTCGCGATAGAGATCGTCGTCGACGGGCGTATAGCCGGCTGCCATAGGACCATCGTAGTCCAAGGGCTCACGCGCAAAACCTGAGAATGGAGAGATGGCAGCGACAGGCGTCCCCGCGCGCAGAGGAAAAGGCACCCGCCGACCCCGCATTCTGGCTGCTGACCGGTCAGCTCATCATGTTCACCGGCGTGGCAGCGGTCTTTCCGATCGCCCCCCTGTACGTGGCCCATCGCGGTGGCAATTCGATTGCCGTGGCCATCTTCATCGCCGGCCCGCTGGTCGCCAACACGTTAGTCCAGGTCCCTGCCGGTCGCCTCTGTGATCGCTGGGGCCGCAAACCCTTCCTGGTCGGCCCGCGGCTCGTCTACGCGGTGCTGTCGGTGTTCCTGTTCCTCAACATCGGCACCCTTCCCATCCTCACCGCCCTCCGAATCCTCATGGGGGCGTGTGCCGGCGCCTACGTTCCCGCCCTTCGCGCCGCGCTCACCGACCTGAGCGCGCCTGACGAGCGCGCTCAGCGCTTCGCACAGCTCCAGGCCTACGAGATGGTCGGCCTGCTGGTGGGACCACTGATCGGCGGTGTGGCCGCGCTGTGGCGCGACTCAGCCGTGTTCGGCGTCACCGGGCTCTCCATGTTCATCGGCATCGGACCGATGCTGCGCGTGCCCGAACTCGCGCGGCGAGGTCGTCGGTGGCCGCTGTGAAAGAGCGCTTCCGCTGGTGGCGCATTCGCGGGATCGTCGTCCCCATCGTCGCGCTCTTCGCGGTCGGCACCATTTGGTCGATGTACGACGTCGTCTGGCCGCAATACCTCTCAGCCCTCGGCAACAGCCCACTCGTCATCGGACTCTCGGTGAGCTTGTTTGCGCTGCCGATCCTGGTCCTGGCCCGCGCCGGGGGGCGGCTCGCGGACCGCGCGGACCGGCGAAAACTTGTTGCGGCGGGCATGCTCGTCGTGGCTGCTTGCGCGGCAACCTATCCGTTCCTGCACGTGCTCGCAATCATCCTCACGGTCGGGGCGATCGAGGCCGTGGCGACGGTGATCCTGGAGCCCAGTCTCTTTGCGGTGATCGGTGACAGCACTCCCGAGTCACTGCGCGGACGGGCCATGGGCATCGGTGGCCTCTACCAGTTCAGCGGTATGGCGTTTGGCGCCGCCGTGCTCGGGTCGCTCTACGGCGTCAACGCCGGGCTGCCCTTCTGGGGTGGCAGCGGTATTCTGCTCGCCGGCGCGCTGGTCTGCGCGGCCTGGCTTCCGGCTCGACCGCCACAGCCGTCACACACGGCGCAACCAACCGCATTTCAAATCCTCGAACGTGAGCAAGCCTAAACGAGCCCCGGCACGCAGCGCGGACGCAGCTCCGTCGCTGCGCGGTCAGCGCGCATCCGGCGCCGCGCCATCGCTGCTGCTCGGCCACGGCGCCTCGGGGACCGCCGCGTCGATGCGCCCGTGGGTCGAGGCACTGCGCCCGCACGGTGTTGTGGCTCGCGCGCTCGACCTTCCGCGTTCGAGCACTGAACGCGCAATCGGCGTGTTCCGCGACGCACTTGCCACCGAGCCGGGCGCGGCCATCGGCGGACATTCCTACGGAGGTCGCATGGCCAGCCTGCTCGCGGCCGAACAGCCGGTGCAGGCGCTGGTGCTGCTCAGCTATCCGCTCCACCGGCCCGGGCATCCCGAGGAGTTGCGCACCGCGCACCTGGCGCGCATCACCTGCCCGATGCTGTTCCTCTCCGGGGATCGCGACCAGTTCGCCAAGGTCGACCTGCTGCGCCAGGAGGTTGCGAAACTTCCCAACGCGCAACTGATGATCTACCCGGGACTCGGCCACGGACTGCTCGCGGTTCGCGAGGAGGCCGCCGTGCGGATCGCCCGTTTCTGGGCGCTTCGCTGACGCGCTGACCCGCCGCGATAGCCCTGCCGGGTTAGACCCGAAAGACCCGACGCACCTCGCCGAGACCTTCGCCCAGTGCGTCGATCTCCGCGTGGGTCGTGTAGAGGTACACCGACGCACGCGCCATCGACGGCACGTTGTAGCGCGCCATCAGCGGTTGCGCGCAGTGATGGCCGGCGCGCACCGCGACGCCCCGCCGGTCGAGGATGGTGCCGACATCGTGCGCGTGCACGTCAGCGAGGTTGAAGCTGACGACACCACCTCGCGCCTCGAGATCGTGCGGTCCGAAGATGGTGATACCGCCAACTTCGTCCAGAACATCGAGCATGTGACGAGTCAGGGACAGCTCGTGCTCGTGGATACGATCGAGCCCGATGCCGTCGAGGTAGTCGCATGCGGCGGCAAGGCCGACAGCGCCGGCGACGTCCGGGGTGCCCGCCTCGAACTTGTGCGGTACCTCGTTCCAGGTGCTGCGTGCGAGGCTGACGCGGCTGATCATGCTGCCGCCGCCGAGGAAGGGCGGCATGCGGTCGAGCAGCTCGGGACGAGCCCAGAGCACGCCGATCCCCATCGGCCCGCACATCTTGTGACCGCTGAAAGCGATGAAGTCGCAGTCGAGGTCGCGGGCGGAGAAGCGCATGTGGGGCACCGATTGGGCTGCGTCGAGACATACCAGCGCACCTGCCGCGTGCGCGCGCGCCGTGATCGACTGGATGTCATTGACGGTGCCGAGAACGTTGGATTGATGACTGATCGCGACCAGCTTCGTGGGCGCTGCGAGCAGCTCGTCGAGGTTGCTCAGGTCGAGACGGCCGTCGTCATCGACGTCGATCGCGACCAGCTCCAGGCCGCGCCGTTCCGCCGCGAGCTGCCAGGGCACGATGTTGCTGTGGTGCTCCATGACCGTCACCACGATGCGGTCGCCGGGTTCGAGCAGCTGGGTGGCGTAGGAGTACGCGACCAGGTTGATCGCCTCGGTCGTGTTGCGAACGAAGACGAGACCTTCTGCAGGCGCGTCGATGAACGCCGCGACCCGAACGCGCGCCTGCTCGAAGGCGTCGGTCGCCTCGTTGCCGAGCGTGTGCACGCCGCGATGGACATTGGCATTGCGGGTCGCGTAGTAGTTGTCGACTGCCTCGGTCACCGCGCGCGGCTTCTGCGACGTCGCCGCAAAGTCCAGGTAGACGAGCGGGGTGGTGCCGATCTGGCGGTCGAGGATCGGAAAGTCGGCGCGCAGCCGCGCGACGTCGAGACCGGGTTCGACGGCGACGTGCGAGGTCACTGCGCCGGCACCTCATCGGCGAGCGCTACCCGGAGCAGGCCCGTCTCGGTGGTCTCGACGTGGTGGACACGCACCGGCTCCACCGCCGGCAACGAAAGGGGTTCACCGGTTTTCAGGTCGAACACCGATCCGTGGAGCGGGCACTCGATGACGCAGCGTTCGATGTCGAGATCGCCTTCGCTCAAGGACGCTTCCGCGTGGCTGCAGGTGTCGTCCAGGGCGTAGAAGGTCCCTTCGACGTTGAAGATCGCAACCGGCGTTTCATCGATCTCGATGCGCGCCGCACAGCCCGGTGGAATGTCGCTGGCGCGGGCCACATCGGTCCAACCGTCGCTCATTCGGCCTCCGCGGCGACCCCGGCGGCAGACGCCCCGGCGATCTCGGTGTCCAGCAACCTGCCGGCGAGC
This sequence comes from Candidatus Dormiibacterota bacterium, assembly GCA_963748505.1. GTDB lineage: Bacteria > Chloroflexota > Dormibacteria > Aeolococcales > Aeolococcaceae > Palsa-851. The sequence continues at coordinate 146,052 of CAVVJH010000004.1, read as the reverse complement.
TCGGCGAACCCGCGATGGGGTACCCGGTCGAGCACGTCGTCCATGAATCCCCGCACGATCAGCGAGCTGGCCTCCTCCGGCGGCACGCCGCGTGCCATGAGGTAGAAGCGCTGGTCGGAGTCGATGTGGCCCGCAGTCGCCCCATGGCCGCACTTCACGTCGTTGGCACGGATCTCCAGACGCGGTATCGAGTCCGCCTTGGCGCCCTGGCTGAGCATGAGGTTGCGGTTGGCGACGTATCCGTCGGCGTGCACCGCGGTGGGGGCGACGTCGATCATCCCGCCGTACACCGAGCGGGCGGTGTCGCGCACCGCGACCTTGAGCAGCAGGTTGCTGCGGGTCTCGGGGCCCACGTGCGCCTGCAGCGATTGGTGGTCGATATGCTGCGTGCCGTCACCGAAGCAGATCCCGAGGATGTCGGCCTCGCTGCCGACGCCCTGGAGGATCACCTCCCACCACACCTTCTGCAGGCGGGCGCCCAGGGTGATGCCGGTGAAGCGAAGCTTGGCATTGGCGTCGAGCACCGTGCGCTGCAGCCCGACGTGCCAGACACCCTCGCCCCACTGCTGCACCGTGCAGTAGTCGAGCCGGGCGTCGCGGCCCGCGGACAGCACCACCATCGCGTCGCTGAACAGCGGCGCCGGCCCTGCCGGCGATGCGTAGGCATCGATGACCGTCAACGACGCGCCCTCGTCGAGCACCACCACGGTGGCGGGGAAGACGGCGAGATCGCTGCCCGAGGCGGGATGCGCGACCCACACCGGAACCAGTGCTTCGACACCGCGCGGCACGTAGACAAAGACACCGCCCTGCCAGAGCGCGTTCCACAGCGCGGCGAATTTCGACTCGTCAACGCGCACCGCGGCGAGCGCCTGCTGCACCAGCTCGGGATGCACGGTCGCGGCTTCCTCGAGCGTGGTCACGATGATCCCCTGGGCGAGCAGCGTGTCAGCGCCCTCGATGGTGGTCGCGAGCGCCGAGTCGATGACGAATGCCGCATCCGGCGCGGCGGCATTCCGCTGCGCGCGCATGGCATCCACGACCGAGGTGTCGGCGGTCTCCATGGGGCTGAAGCGCTCGAGGTGCAGACCTGAGATGTCGGTCCGTCGCCAGTCCTCGTCGCGTTGCGACGACGGCATTGGAATCGCCTCGTAGGCATCCCACGCGATGCCCCGGCGTGCCGCGAGCCACGCCGGGGACGATGCCGCCCGGGCTGCCGCGACCTCCTGCCCCAGCGCCGCTGCGGGCGAATCGGCCAGCGGGGTCGTCACCCGATGGAACCCTCCATGGACAGCGCGAGCAGGCGGTTCAGCTCGACCGCGTACTCCATCGGCAATTCCTTGACGAAGGGCTCGAAGAAGCCGTTGACGATGAGCGCCGTCGCGTCCATTTCGCTGATCCCACGCGAGGTCAGGTAGAAGATCTGATCCTCACCAACCTTGCTGACACTCGCCTCGTGTCCGATGGTCACATCCGGGTTGTCGATGTCCATGTACGGATAGGTATCGCTGCGCGACTCCTCGTCGAGGAGCAGCGCATCGCAACGCACGCTGACCTTGACGTTGTGCGCCTTGGGCAGGACCTTGATGTGCCCGCGGTACGAGGTGCGCCCGCTGCCCTTGCTGATCGACCGCGACACGATGTTGCTCGTGGTGTTCGGCGCCACGTGTATGGCTTTACTGCCCGCATCCTGGTGCTGCCCGGGCCCGGCGAACGCCGCGCTCATGACTTCCGCATGCGCGCGCTCGCCCATGAGGTAGACCGACGGGTATTTCATGGTGACCTTGGAGCCGAGGTTGCCGTCGATCCATTCAACGGTCGCGTCCTCGTTGGCGATGGCTCGCTTGGTGACCAGGTTGTAGACGTTGTCCGACCAGTTCTGGATCGTCGTGTAGCGGATTTTCGCGCCCTTGTGCGCGACCAGCTCGACCACCGCGCTGTGCAGCGAGTCGCTCGAGTAGTTGGGCGCCGTGCACCCCTCGATGTAATGAACCGACGAGCCTTCATCCGCGATGATCAGGGTCCGCTCGAACTGGCCCATGTTGTCGCTGTTGATCCGGAAATAGGCCTGCAGGGGAATATCAACCTGCACGCCCTTGGGGACGTAGACGAAGGATCCACCCGACCACACCGCGCTGTTGAGCGCCGCGAATTTATTGTCGTTCGGCGGGATGACCGTCCCGAAATACTTGCGGAACAGCTCCTCGTGCTCGCGCAGTCCCGTGTCGCAGTCGCTGAAGAGCACGCCCTGCTTCTCGAGATCCTCGCGAATGCTGTGATAGACGACCTCGGAGTTGTACTGCGCGCTGACGCCGGCGAGGAAGGCGCGCTCCGCCTGCGGAATGCCAAGCCTGTCAAAGGTGTTCTTGATCGAATCGGGGACGTCGTCCCAGGAGCGGCTCATCTCCTCGACGGGCTTGACGTAGTAGTAGATGTTCTCGAAGTCCAGTCCCGACAGATCCGCGCCCCAGGTGGGCATTGGACGTTTGCGGAAATGGTCAAGCGCCTTGAGGCGGAATTTCAGCATCCACTCCGGCTCGTTCTTGTGCTGCGAGATCGAGGCGACCACTTCGGGCGACAAACCCTTGGCGGTGCGGAATACCGAGACGTCGATATCGGAAAACCCGTACTGGTAATCCTTGGTGAGCTCTTTTGCTTGAATCGCCATGGCGAAATCTCCCTACGCGGTGGCGGCGGCGGCCGTCCCGAGAATCGGCTCGTAACCCTCGCGCTCGATCTGTCGCGCCAGGTCCGCCCCGCCGGAGGTGACCACGCGCCCGTCGTGAAGGACGTGCACGCGATCCGGGTGAAGATGTTCGAGGATGCGCGGGTAGTGGGTGATCACCAGGACACCCATGTCGGGCCCGCAGAGACGCATGACCCCATCGGCGACGGTGCGCAGCGCATCGACGTCCAGGCCGAAGTCGGTCTCGTCAAGAATTGCCAGCTTCGGCCGGAGCATGGCCAGCTGCAGGATCTCCGAGCGCTTCTTCTCACCGCCCGAGAACCCGTCGTTGATGTAGCGCGCACGGAAGCTCTCGTCGATCTTCAGTTCCTTCATCTCGCTGCTGAGACGGTTGAGGAACTCGCGCGCCGGCATCTCCTTCCCCTGGGCGCGCAATGCGGCCCGCAGGAAGTTGACGGTGCTGACCCCGGGGATCGCGGTGGGGTACTGAAAGCAGAGAAACAGGCCGAGACGAGCGCGCGCATCAGCGGTCAGCGGGAGCAGGTCCTCGCCGCCGAAGCTCACCGAGCCACCGGTGACCACGTACTTCGGGTGACCCATCAGGGTGTAGGCCAGCGTGCTCTTGCCCGAGCCGTTCGGCCCCATCAGTGCGTGGATCTCACCCTGGGCGACATCGAGGTCGACGCCCTTGAGGATCTCCTTGCCCTCGACGGTCGCGCGCAGGCCGCGAATCGAGAGCACCGCGGGGCTCACAGGCCTGCCTCGGGTCCGACCGGTGCCAGCGCATCGATCAGCGATTGGTCGGCGATCATCTCAGCGAGCGTCGTCTGACTGAGCACCGCGTCAATGCTCTCCTTGAGACGCATCCACAGGCCACGAGAGGCGCACTCGCCCTCGCGCTGGCAGGTCCCGGCCACGTAGCCATGGGCGACGCATTCGACCGGGGACACCTCGCCCTTCGATCACGGTGACGACGTCGAGAACGCTGATCTCGGTCGCGGGGCGGGTCAGCGCATACCCACCGTGCACGCCACGGGTGCTCCCGATCAGTCCGCCGCGACGCAGTTGTGAGGCAAGCTGCTCGAGATAGGCGAGGGGAAGGTGTTCGACACGGGCGACCTCGGCGATGCTGAGGGGCCCCGAGCCGTACGCCTTGGCGAACTCGGTCATCATGCGCAACCCGTAGTGCGCCTTCGCGCTCACGCGCATCGAAAACGAGGCTGGGGGCGATGCGCTGGGATTTGGGGCGTGCCGGTGCGAGGTGCGCTGCGGCGTATTCGGAAGAATCCCGACTGTCATGGTCGGAATTATACCCAATCGGCCCGAGCACCGACGGCCCTGCGGGGCTGGCTGAGATATTCTCGCCGGACCCGATGGCCTTGCCCCACCCGACTGTCGCCGTCCTCGCCCTGCTTTCGGCCGGCCTCGTGGTGGCCTGCAGCAATGCCGCCACTCCGACCTCGCCGACCCCCAGCCCGCTCACCACTGCGCAGATCCAGGCTCGCTACAGCGCGGCTGCCAAGCAGTACAACACCAGCGAGACGCACCTCTCGGCTGCGGAGAATGCGTCCTGCGACGCGGGGAGCCCCACGGCTGCGCTCACCGCCTGCCAGACGGCGCTGAGCCAGCAGCGCCAGGCGACCATCGCCTATGACGACGCGCTCAGGGCTGACACCTTCTCGGGCAACGGAGTGGTCGACGCGAGCCACCTGCTCGGCGACGACGCAGCCATCGAGGCCAAGCTGGAGCAGGCCGCGACCGCACCGAGCCTCGCGGTGATCGCCACCCTCGAGGACCAGATCATCCCGCTTCTCGCCACGGCAGCCCGCGACGCCGCCAAATTGCGCACCGACATCGGCCTCCCCGCGCCGGCCTGAGTAGGGTCAGCTTCGGGGAGCGGCCGCCGGCTCGCCGGCAGGTTGACGGATTCGCTGCACCGCCGCGGCGATGACCATCGCCGCCGCATCAACCTCCGCCTCGGTGGTTGCCCGTCCGGTCGTGCAGCGCAAAGCTCCCGCGGCCAGCTCGTCCGGGTAGCCCATCGCCCGCAGGACGTGCGAAGGCATCGGCGCGCCGCTTGCGCAGGCCGAACCGGCCGAGGCCTCGACGCCATCCATGTCGAGGGTTGCCAGCAGGACGTCGCTGCGCACCCCGGGGAAGGCGAAGGTCGCAAATCCCGCCGCGCGCTGCGCACCCGCCGCGGTGACGATGACATCGGGCACACGAGCGACGACCGCGGCCATCAGCGCGCGAGCGAGGGCACCCTGTCGAACGGTCTCCCGGTCGCGCAGCGATTCGGCGAGCTCGGCGGCGGCGGCCAATCCAACCACGCCCGCAACGTTCTCGGTAGCGCTGCGCCGGTTGCGCTCCTGGCCCCCACCGGTGGTTTGCGCCGCAACCGAGACCCCATGACGCACCCACAGCGCGCCGACCCCTTTCGGCCCGTAGATCTTGTGTGCCGACACCGACATCAGGTCGATACCCAGCGTCTGTGGCGTCAGCGGCAGCCGGCCGAACGCCTGCACCGCATCCGAGTGCACGAGGGCACGCGGATTGCGCTCGCGCACCGCGGATGCGATCCCGGCCAGATCCTGGACCGCGCCCGTCTCGTTGTTGACGAACATGACGGAAACCACCACCGTCTCGGCGGTCACCGCGGCCGCCACGGCCGCGGGACCGACCTGCCCGTCGCGATCGCATCCGACGATGGTGACGGTGGCCGCGCCGGTCTCCTCGAGACGCCGCGCAGTCTCGAGGATGGCATCGTGCTCGATGGCGCTGATGACGATGTGCCGCCCCCGCTCGGGGCCCCAGCGCTCCAGAACACCGCGAATCGCGAGGTTGTCCGCCTCGGTTCCCGAGCCCGTGAAGACGATCTCGCGCTGCGCGCAACCGAGCACTGCGGCGATCCGATCACGCGCGCCGTCGACGGCCGCGCGAGCCGCCCGTCCCGACTCGTGCACCGACGAAGGGTTGCCCTGCGTTGTGGTCAGATACGGCAGCATCTCCTCGAGCACCGACGGGGCAAGGGGCGTGGTCGCCGCATGATCGAGGTGAATGCGGGGCACGGCCGCTGCTCTAGCGGGCTGCCGCGACGGCCGCTCGGACGCGCTCGATCACGGAGTCGGTGAAGGTCGACGTCGACGCGCTCCCGCCCAGGTCATTGGTCGCTATCCCCGCTCGCAGCACCTCGAAGACCGCGTCGCGGACCATGGCCGACGCCGCGACACAACGTGGGTCGCCAGCGAAGCCGAGCAACGCCGCGGCGGCAAGGATCATCGCCATCGGGTTGGCGACGTTCTTCCCCTCCAGCGCCGGGGCCGTCCCGTGCGGCGCCTCGGCCATGACCACAGAGGGCACCAGCACGTCGTCCCCGAAGCCGAGGAGCAGCGACTCGGCGCCGGCGATGCTGCCGAACAGCGGCAGCACCAGGTCGCTGAGGCAGTCGCCGTCGCGGTTGAGCGCCGGGATGACGAGGGCATCGCCGGCGCGGCTGAAGAGCAGCGCGTAGGTGGCATCGATGAGCTGCGGCTCGTACTCCACCTCGGGATGGCGAGCCGCGGCGGCGTCGAGCTCCTCCTTGAACATGCCTTCATAGATCCGCGAGACGGTGAACTTCGGTCCGCCGAAGACGCGCGACCGGGTCCGGGCCGCATGCTGGAAGGCGAACTCCGCGACCGCTCGGCACGTGCCCCTCGAGATGTGCTCGGTGCGGTAGGCGATCTCGTCGCCGTCGCTCTCCTCGCGCCATTCGTGAGCGTTGTAGGCGTCATCGATCGCCATGCGCACGATGCTGATCGGGGCACTCACGCCCGCGATGCCCGCGACACCGGGAATACGCTGGCCGGTACGCAGGATCACCCGGCCTCCAACGCGCTCGCGAAGCACCGCGTTGGGGCTGCCGACGTCGTGGCGACCGGTCGGCGTGATGGTCGCCGCCTTCAATCCGAAGCCGGCTGCGCGCATGGCGTCGGCCGCCTCGATGACCACCGCATTCGAGGTCTCGCGACGATGCTCCAGGGAAAGATCGAAGGTCTCCAGCTGGAGATCGGCACCGATGACCCCCGGGTCGATGACCCGCAGCGCCTCGTCGAGCAGCTCCTGGCCGGTCTGGTCTCCGCGGAGGACGACGATCGTGGTCATGGCCAAAGCGTACGACGCGACCCGGACACGGCGACCGAACCCGCGATGGCATCATCGCCGCGTGGCGAACTCGGTGACCGCGCGCGACGACGAGCAGGAGCGCCGCCCGGGGGCGGTGCTGTTCGTCTACACCTGGGATCTCGTGCTCGCCATCCTGGCGCTCTTCGGCGCGCTGGCACCATTTGCCGGCGGCGTCGCCAGCAGCTCCGGCACCAAACCACTGCCGCTGGCCGCGCAGATCATCGCGGCGGTGTCATCGGCCTCCTACGCAGCGACCTTGATCATCGTCGCGTCACTGCTCACGCGAAAGCGAACCTGGGTCCGCATGACGCAGATCGGGACGCTCGCGACCGCCATTGCGCTGGCCGCCATCTCGATCCTGGTGAGCGCCGTCGCAGGCAACGGCATCGAGTTGACGCCGCTGCTGGTGACGCTGTTCTTCGTACTCCTCGACGCGCTGGCGATCGTGATCATGACCGAGCGGCGGGTCGTCGGCTGGTACGACCAGGCGGCCGGCATCCCTGTCTACGTATGGGCGACGCTGGTGCTGTGGGTCGGCGGCAGCGCGATGATCATCGTGATCGACGCCATCAGCTGACAAAGGCGCGCCGGCACGCGCCGTCGCCTGGCATCGCTCAGATATAGGTGAGCAGGTCCTCGACCATCTCGACAAGCTCGTCATGGCGCACCGGCTTCATCATCACCGCCGCGGCACCGAGCTGTTGGGCGCGCTCGCGAGCGCCGATATCTCCAGCCGCCGTGAGGATGACGACACCCGCCCGCGGATGCTCCGGTGCGAAACGGATCGCCTGAAAGAACTCGAGCCCGTCGGTGTCGAGCGTGGTGTCGAGGATGAGGACATCCGGCTTGAACACCGGCATCTCGGCGCGCAGCTCGCGCACGGCTTTCGCCCAGTGCACCTCATGGCCGAGCAGGGTGAAGCGGTTGATGATCTGCTGTGCGACGGCGGCCTCATCCTCAGCGATCAGGATGCGGGCGCGGGCTGCCATGACCCCGCGCATCCTAGGGCGCAGGGTGGTCGCCGTGCCCCAGTCCCCGAACGGTGAAGCGCCGCGCGTACACTGGCGCCGGCGATGCCGTTGCCACCCCACGTCCTGATTGGCACCGAGCGGCCCCGGCGCGACGGCGGCCGCTTCACCCGCTGGCTGCATCGACCCACGCGGTACACGCATGCCGGGACGACCGCTCCTGTGGCGGAAGCACCGGCCGCGCAACCTCACGCCACGCAGACCGATGCGGGCACCCGCGCCTTCTGGGCGGGCAGCGAGACCGCGAAGATCACCTCCCGACGTGCGGCTGAGCTCGTCGACGCACACGAGCGCGGCCACGCGAAAGTGGGCACCAGGCCACCTGGCAATCCCGCGTTCAGCGAGGCGCTGTTCGTCGAGTTGATGCGCGCGCACCAATACCGTCGCGCCTATTCGCTGCTGAGCGAGGACTGCCAGCTGAGCTGGGGATCCCCCGAGGCATTCGCCGAAGCGCAGGCCGCGTCCTCGATGCGCAAGCTGCGCGGGGTCAGCGTCAAGGAGGTCCGCTACCTCCCCGAATGGACTGACACGTCGAGGGGCCGGACCTACACGGATGTCGCCGAGCTGGACGTGGAGTACGAGGTCGGCGACCCGGATCCGATTGCGAAGATCCGGCGCGTCGTCCATCTCGTTCCGGGTGGCGGACGCTGGCGGTCCATCTGCTACCCCGTGTAACAGCAGTCAACCGACTCTCCTAGCCTTCTTCGAGCGTGGGACAATCCGCAGGTGCACGGCGCCGCCTCGCGTTCGCAACCAGGTCCGATGGAGAGGACCTGCCTCGAAATCGCGCGCGTCGAGCGCGAGGCAGCCTTTCGGCGCGAGCGCATCTCGCGAACCCGGCTGCGGGTGCGTGAGGCAGACGTCCTCATCGATCTCATCGAGGAGTGCCGCCTTCGCTCCTTCCGTTTGATTCCCGCAACCCTCTGGAGCGCAGTGGTTCGCGCCGTCGGCGCCGTCGACCCCGGGCTGCGTGATCGCCTCGGCATCGATCGCGACCCCGACCACGTGGCCGACATCCTGTTCGAGGCCCAGGAAGTGCTCCTCATGCGCGCCGTCGAGTCACGCCGGCCGCGGCTCGCGCCGATCATTCCGCTCTTCGGGTCGCGGAAGCAGACCGCGACCGTGGGTTGATCGCACATCCCAGCTGATCCTCCCAGGTGACCTGGGATGTCGCCGTCGCCGGGACCTTTCACCGCGACGACGTGACCACCCCCGCCGGGAGGCGCTACTCGCTCGGCGGATCGGCTGTGTATTTCGCCCTGGCGTGTGCGCGCTTTGCCCCGGTGCACGTGAACGGGATCGTCGGTGCCGACAGTGCAGAGACCTATCGCGGCATCCTCGCGGACCCGCGGATCGATCTCGACGGGATGGTCGAGAGCGCCTCACCCACCTTCCTGTGGCACGCGGTGCACGACTTCGATCGATGGGCGACATCGTCCGAATCCTCAGAGCCGGGATGCGACCCGGAGTGGCGACCCGTGTTGACGCCGGCGTCGCGCCGGGCGCCGGTGCTCTTTGTCGCGAGCATGGATCCGACCCTGCAGCAGGCCGTGCTCGACCAGTCCGAGGCGCAACTCATCGGCGCGGACTCCATGACCGTCTTCATCGACGATCGATCCGCGGCGGTGCGCTCGGTCATCGAGCGAGCCGATGTGCTCTTTCTCACCACCACCGAGCTGGCCGCGCTCACCGGTGACGAGGACTGGCGCCGGTCCGCCACGGCGCTCTGCGGCAGCGGCCGGCTCCGGGCGATCGTGGTCAAACGCGGGCCGCTCGGCGCCGCCTGCGTCACCGCCACAGCAACCATCGAGCTGCCCGCGACCGAGGTGGCGGCAGTCGTCGACCCAACCGGGGCCGGCGATGCGCTGGCAGGCGGATTCCTGGGCTCGATCGCGCAACGCGAGGACGCCGGCGAGGCCGGCTACCCGGCCGCGCTGGCCGCAGGCCTCCAGTGCGCCGCCGACGCCATCGTCGAATTCGGCACCGCCCGTCTGGCCGGTACTCGCGCCGTATGATCGCTCGCTAATGGCAAGCCGGCCGCGCGACCTCGGGACCCCGATCGACCGCAACCTTGCCCTCGAACTGGTCCGGGTCACCGAAGGCGCTGCGATGGCTGCGGCGCGACACATGGGTCGCGACCAGAAAGAGACCGCTGACCAGGCCGCCGTCAACTCGATGCGCCGGAGCCTCGGGTTTGTCGACATGGACGGCGTGGTGGTGATCGGTGAGGGCGAGAAGGACGAAGCGCCGATGCTCTTCATCGGCGAGCAGGTCGGCAATGGCAACCCGCCCGAGGTCGACGTGGCCGTGGACCCGATCGACGGCACCAGGCTGGTGGCCCGCGGGATTCCGGGCGGCATCGCGACCGTCGCGCTGGCCGAACGGGGGTCGATGTACCACACCCACATCCACTACATGGAGAAGCTGATCGTCGGCCCGGCTGCCGCCAAGGTCATCGACATCACCGCCAGCGTCGCGCAGAACCTCAAGCGGATCGCCCGGGCGGAGGACCGGCGGGTCGAGGATCTGACAGTTGTCGTGCTCGACCGCGAGCGCCACGAGCCGCTGCTTGATGAGATCCGCACTGCGGGAGCCCGGGTGAAGCTGATCATGGACGGCGACGTCGCAGCCGGTCTGATGGCGGCAATGGAGCACCGGACCGGCGTCGACGTGCTCATGGGCATCGGCGGCGCGCCGGAAGCAGTGCTCGCCGCCTGCGGGATCAAGTGCCTTGGGGGCGGTATGCAGGCACGAATCTGGTTGAAGGATGGCGAGCGGCAGGTGCTCGAGAGCGAGGGCAAGACCGAGGGCACCGTCCTCGAGCTCGACGACCTGGTCGCCGGCGACAACGTGTTCTTCGCGGCAACCGGCATCACCAGCGGCGAGCTGCTCGAAGGCGTTCGCTTCCTCGGAGAGGATCGGTGCCACACGCAGAGCCTGGTCATGCGCTCGTACTCGGGAACGTCGCGCTATATCGAGGCCGACCACAACCTCGCCAAGCTCCGGAAGCGACGCGATCCGGTGGAGCTCGCCTCCAAGGGCGAGCTCCGCGTGCCACCGACCCGCTGAACGCAACCTCCGGGATCGCGGGCATGTTCCACCCCACGTGCCAGAATCGGAACGCGGTATGAAGGTACGAATCCGGCCGAGCGCAAACCTGATGCGCTGGTTCACGCCGGGACTCCACGTCAAGCGCTGGTTGCTCCTGCTGTTCGTGGCGATCGTGATGATCAGCCTCGCGGTGGGCTATCTCCTCCGCGACCTGTACAGCGCCCAGATCGCCTTTCCCAACTTCGTCCAGACGCTCACCCTCCAGTTCCTGCCGCGCCTCACACGGGCGCTGTTCTTCGCGCTGGTGGGCATCGGGCTCATCGTGCTGTGCTTCTACAAGCTGAGCCGCTCGATCCTGGGGCCCTTCCTCCCCGGGCGCGGCAGCACCGACCGCGGCATCGCCGAACAGCTCTACAACTTCCGGCTGCTCGCCAAGGGCCCCCGCGTCGTGGCCATCGGCGGCGGCACCGGGCTCTCCACGCTGCTCCGCGGCATCAAGAAATACACCGGCAACATCGTCGCGATCGTCACCGTCGCCGACGACGGGGGCTCCAGCGGACGATTACGCGAGGAGTATCGCGTCCTGCCACCGGGTGACATCCGCCAGTGCCTGACGGCGCTCGCCGAGACCGAGCCGTTGATGACCGAGCTCTTCCAGCATCGTTTCGGTGGGGAGGGAGCGCTCTCCGGTCACTCCTTCGGCAACCTCTTCATCACCGCAATGGCGGAGATCACCGGCGATTTCGAGCACGCGATCCGCGAATCAGGCCGGGTGCTCGCGGTTCGCGGACAGATCGTGCCGGCGACCTTGCGGGACGTGGTCCTCTGCGCCACCGCGGGGACCGAGCTTCGGGTGGGCGAGTCCAAGGTCCCGGGAGTGGAGCGCATCGACCGCGTCTTCCTCGAGCCTGCGGACGCCGAGATCAACCCCGAAGCGGAGACCGCCATCCTCGCCGCAGAGCTGGTGATCGTCGGGCCGGGATCCCTGTACACCTCGATCCTGCCCAACCTGCTCATCGAAGGGATGGTCGAGGCGCTGCGCGCCAGCCCGGCGGTGAAGGTCTACGTCTGCAACATCGCCGGACAGCCCGGCGAGACGATCGGCTTCTCGGTGAGTGAGCACCTGAAGACCATCGAGGACCATGTGGGGAACCACCTGTTCGACTACGTGATCGTCAACAGCAACACCGGATTGCCGCTCCCGCCGTCGGCGGTCGAGGCGGGAGTCACCCGAGTCGGCTTCGACCGCGACCAGGCCGGACACCAACCGCTGAACTACATCCTCGCCGACGTCGCGTCATCGCAGATCTCCACCCACCACGACCCGGAAAAGCTCTCCAAGGTGATCATGAAACGGATCTGGCGCTAGCCGGTCCGTCCGAGGTCAGGCGGCGGATGTCGCGTACGCCGAACAGCAGCAGCGAGGGGACCGCGACCATCGCGGCGGCCAGCCAGAACGCGCTCGAGAGACCGACCAGCAGCGCCACCGGTGCCGCGATCACCTCGCCCACCGGGATGAAGATGAATGAGCCGAGGGCGTCGTATGACGACACCCGCGAAAGGCGGTCCGGCGCGATCTCGCGCTGCATGGTGGTGATCCAGAGCACCTCGAACACTTCGACACCGGCGCCGGCGGCAAGCGCGCTGACGAGGACGGTCCAGAGCGGGGCGCCCAGCGCGAGGAGCGCGAGCTCGGGGGAGAGCAAGAGCGTGCCGAACAGGCCGATGAACAACGGCCGGCGTGGACGGAAGCGAAGCATCAGCGCCCCGCCCAGCAAGGCGCCGGTCGAGAAGAGGGCCAGCATCAACCCGTATGCACCGGCGCCGCCGTACAAGGCGTTGGAACGCAGCGGTGCGAGCACGAAGAGTGCGCCGAGAAACGCCATGTTCACCAGCCCCGCCATGAGCACGATCGTCCAGAGCCAGGTGCGCGAGCGGAACTCGTCCCAGCCTTCGCGCAGCTCCGAGACGAACCCGGGCTTCTCGCCACGCTCCGCCGGGGGGACGCGCAGGAACGCGATGAGGATGGCGGCGCCGAGAAAGCTCAGCGAGTCGATCTCGATGCCGACACCCGGCCCGACCAGCGCGACGAGCCCGCCACCGATCGCGGCTCCGAACATCGACGCGCCGTTGCGCGCAAAGCCGATCAGCGAGTTTGCCCGCTGCAGATGCTCGGCGCTCACCGTCGACGGCGTCAGCCCCGAGGATGCGGGGAAGAACAGCGCGTCACCGGCGCCGTCGATTGCCGCGAAGACGCAGAGCAACAGCAGATTCGCGGTGTGGGTCAGAAGGAGCGCACCGATCACCGCCTCCGAGAAGCATGACGCGAGGCTTGCGGCAACCATGAGCAGGCGCCGGTCGACGCGATCGGCGAGGACGCCGCCGCCAAGGAGCAGCACCGTGGTGATCGCCTGACGCGTCGCGAGCACGATGCCGAGATCGGTCGCCTGGCCCGTCGCCGCGAGCACACCGAAGGCGAGGGCGATCGGCGCGATCGCGGATCCGGTCAAGGAAACCGCCCGGGCCGCGAAGAGGAGACGAAAATCGCGAAATCCGAGCGGGCCGAGCATCAGTAGAGGAGGTCGTGGCGCACGCGATATGACCACTGATGCGCAGCGCGCTCGGCGATCGTGTTCCAGGCTGCGTAGCGACGCCGTCTGATCGGCAGATCCCAGGTACCCACGTACTCCGTGATGTGCTCGCTGAATCCGGACTTGAAGCGATACAGGCCGTAGAGCGGGTGATCTGGAGTGAGCTGCGCGGCCGGCGGCACCGCGACCAGGTCGTAGGCGGCAACGCCTCGGTCGCGCAGCCAGCGCATCACCTCCCACTGCAGCAGGTGCGGGGCCATGACCGCGGCATGTTCCTTGGTGGATCCGCCGTCCTTGTACCAGGCCTTGCGGCCGAGGAAGGTCGCGAAAACCCCGGCGAGCACCTCGCCGTCGAGCGATGCGAAGAAGAGCTGACCCTGACCCGCCGCGGCATGCAGGCGCCAGTACGACGAGAAATACTCCTTGGTGCGCAAGGTGAAGCCGGCTCGATCGCGCGTCGATGCCATCAGCGCGTACATGGTGTCGATGCTCGCGCCGTCGAGCGGAACCGCCGCGACGGTCACGCCATGACGCTGCGCAAGCCGGATGTTGTAGCGGCACTTGGGCTTGAACGAGGCCAGCAGCGCATCCTCGTCGGGTCGAAGGTCGACGATGATCGTGGCGCGGCTGATCTGCACGTCGTGCCGCGACTTCTCCAGGCCGAGAGCGCGAAGCGCCGCGGTGGCGGCGGCGCTTTCCTCGATTTCCGGTTCGAGCTTCATCGCGAACGCCCGCCCCGAGGTCCGGCGAAGACCTTCGAGCACCGGCGCGAGCTGCTCGATGCTCGCAACCCCCGGGCCCTTCGGCACATAGCCCAACTCGCCCAGGCCCGGCACGGTATGGCGAAGCACGAGCACCGCGATGCGCGGCTCACCCTCGGTGACCAGATACCGCGGCATCCACCGATGCGTGCGTTTGAACTCGCCCCACGCGCGGCTCTGGAGGATCTGACCGCCATCGGGATTTCCGGCAACGAGTTTGTCCCAGCGCCCCAGCTCGGTCGGCGTCGCGGCTCTCACCGGCGAAGACGAACCGCTGCGCGATACAGGCGGTGCCGCATGGAGCGCACCTGCAGATCCCACGTGCCCGCGCGTTCGACGGCCTCTCCGCCGAACGATCGTTTGAACTGCGAAAACCCATCCCAGGCATGGCCCGCGGCGCTTTCGCCGGCGCTCGACGTGCGCACCGGCGTGATGCCCCAGAAGTCGAATCGGCGCTTGCCGGCCTCGCGAGCGTCGAGGATCATTCGCCACACCAGCGGCGCGGCCGCCTGCAGCTTGCGGCCCAACACGGGATCCGATACCGCGTGCGCGTAATAGCGCGTGTCAGCGAAGTCGAAACACATCGCGGCCGCGACTGCGGCACCTTCGGCTTCGACGATGTAGAGCGAGGCGACGCGGTCGGGCATCAGCGTCCGGGCCACCGTGCGGTGGTAGGTGTGCGATTGGCCGGGGTACCGGCCCGCGGCGGCGGTGCGATCCTGCAACTGCAGGAATATCTCGATGTCTTCGGGAGCATGGCTCACGCGGATGGTGAGCCCACGGCGCGACGACGCGTTGATCGCCCCTCGGTGCCCGGCCGAAAGCTTGGCGCGCAACGCCGGTTCATCCGGCGCGAGATCGAGCACCCATGTCCAGTGCGGCTGAATTGCCTTGCTCTCATGGGCTCGCATGGCCAGTAACGCCGCTGCTGCATCGGATCCCGCGGGTTCGGTGCGCACGAAATCGAGCGAACGTTCGCGTGCGGCGCTCACCGCATCGACCAGGGCATCGGACATCGCGTCGTCAGATATCGCCGTCGGACCGTGCGGCAGGTACACGTAGCGTGGAAATCGGCCGGCGCGAATTGCGCCTGCCCACAGCCAGCGCTCATCTCGTGCCCAGATCACGTCGTGGCCGAGCGCGACCTGGACACGCTGCCACGGCGTGCTCTGCAGGAAATGGCCGCCGATGCGCTGCAGCGCGGAGTCCCAGTCCGCATCTGCGACGCCGGCGTGCGCGGCTGACACGTGTGGCGACGCTAACACAGCGACCGGCACGACCGGTGTTGAGAAACCACGTCGGTTTTCCTTACACTTGCACGCGTTTCCCCGTCGGACTTCTGGAGAGAACATATGGCCACAGTCGTCACGCGCGATGTGCTCGCGAAGCAACTCGCCGATCGTGCAGAGATCACCGTCACCGCCGCACGCGATGAAGTGCGCTGGTTTTTCGACACCATCGCGTCGTCGCTCGAAAAAGGTGACGAGGTTCGCATCCACGGCTTCGGCAACTTCAAGACCGCACAGCGCGCGGCCCGGCTGGGTCGCAACCCACGTACCGGCGAGGCAGTGAAAGTGCCCGCACGTCGTGTGGTTCGGTTCTCGGCCAGCACCTCGCTCTCGAGTGCGGTCAAGGGCGCAAAGCCCTCACGCCGGGCCAAAGCCTGATCCGTCACGTAACGTGACGCGGCGCGGCGGCGTTCGCTGTGTCGTCGTGGGTAGGCACGCTCGCATGCTACGGGCAGACGCGCGAATGCGAGTCTGATGGCAGCGGCGCGCCGCCCGTCATGGGTATGGATCGTGTTCGCCGCAGTGATCGCCGCGATGGTGATCACTGCGGGGACATTCGTGACGCTGCGGCTCACCGCGGCCTTGCCACCGGCGAGGGTCAGCCTCCTGGCGCCGCCGCCGGCCCAGCTGGACCGGAACGGATCACGTTCCATTCCGACACCCGCCGGCGGAAGCTTCGCGCTTGCTACCAACCTTGGCGGCACCGTCGCGGCACGCGCTCCGACGGTCGTCCGTCCGATCGGATCGGTCGCCAAAGCGATGACCGCGCTGGTTGTCCTGGGAGCGCGGCCGCTGCCGGCCGGCGGGGCCGGACCGTCGATCACGATGGGTGCTGAGGACGTCGCCCTGTACCGGCAGGCCCTGGCGGAAGGCGGATCGAATCTCCCGGTTCGTAGCGGGGAGGTCTTCACCGAGCGGGACCTGCTCCTCGCGCTGCTCCTGCCCTCGGCGGACAACATCGCCGAAAGCCTGGCGCTCTGGGTATCGGGCAATCGCTCGACGTTCATCACCCGTCTCAACGCGACTGCGGCGTCGTTTGGCATGCACCAGACGCACTTCGCCGACCCGAGCGGCCTCAGCACCGCAACGGAATCCACAGCGAGCGACCTTGTGCTGCTGGCTCGCAAGGTCACCGCCAACCCGGCACTTTCCAACCTCGTGTTGACCCAGAAGGCGACGCTGAGCAACGGCACCACCCTGCACAACCTCGACATCCTGCTCGGCCAGCCGGGGTGGCTCGGCATCAAGACCGGGTGGACCGGGGTTGCAGGCGGATGCCTGCTCTTCGCGGCGGCTATGGATTACCGCTCGGGTCACACCGTGCAGGTCTGGGGTGCCGCGCTCGGGCAGCCGCGATCGGCGGCGTCCGACCCCGCTCACCCGGAGCTGGGTGCGGCGTTCGCCGCGGCGCAATCCGCTACCCGCGCGGCGTTCAACAGCTACAAGGCAGTTGAGCTCTCGGCGTTGATGCCGGCCGTCTCGGGGACGATCTCGACCACATGGGGTGATACGACATCGGTTGCGCTGGACGACAACGTGACCGGCTGGTTGTTAGTCCGCACCGGAGCGGTCCTGACCTTTCGCGCGACACCGATGTCGCCTGCTGCACCCTTCAAATCCGGAACAACGGTTGGCACCGTCACCGGTGTGCTGAGTGGGAAGACGGTCGTGACCTGGAAGGTGGTGAGCACCGGCTCGGTGGCGGCACCGTCGGCATGGTGGAAGCTCTTTTCAGCCTGAGGTGTGCCTCACCAGGCGGTGTCGGTTCGCTCCGCAGCGTCGTGGAGGGCGGTGAGGACGTCCGTGTCGTGACCGGCGAGGTCGGGGGCGACGCGCAAGCTCTCCACCCGCTCCTTCGCGGTGACCATCTCGAGCTCGTGCAGTCCCAGGTTGGTCTTGGTGGTCAGGTGCCCCTTGTACGCCGCCAGCGGCTCGCGCCATTTCTGGCGCAGCGCGTGCGGGGAGAGCTCGCCTGCCTTCACGGCATAACCGCTCCCGCTCCGGGCCGGGAACAGGCGGAAGCGAAAGGCGTTGCGTCCTGCCTTGGCGCATTGCTCGCAACGGCCGTAGCGCTCGTCGGGAATCTCAGGTCGCTTCATGCAGACACGGCACATGCTGTCGAGGATAACGTGGCCGGCAGTGCCGCCGATTTGACACGCTGCGGCGCAGCACCTACCATCACGGCCTTGACGTTTGTCCGCGCAGAGGAGCGCTACTGGTGAACAACACTTGCATGGGATTCGGGCTCACCCTGCTACAGGGTCGGGTCCGCACATCTGGGGTCGCGCCTTGAGTCTTTGAGCATCGAATAGCTCCCGCTCACAGGATCGTGCGACCCGGAGTCGTGACGGTCCTTTTGTTTGTCCAGAAAGAAACATGAACGTGAGTAGGAGAAATCGGTGTCCAGGGTAGGTGACGGCGGCATCGCCGTCGAAGTGACCAAGCTGGTGAAATCGTTCCGGCGCGAGCAACGCGGCCGGCCGTGGCGGCGTCGGCCGCCGGCCGCTGTCGACAAGCGCGCCGTCGATTCGGTCGACATGCGCGTGCGCGACGGTGAGATGGTCGCGATCGTCGGGCTCAACGGCAGCGGCAAGTCGACGCTGCTGCGCGTGCTCGCGACGCTCACGATCCCGGACCAGGGCACCGCGTCCGTGTTCGGTCATGACGTCGTGTCCGACGGGCACGAGGTGCGCCGCCACGTGAATCGAGTTTCCGTCGAGGCGAGCTTCTTCAAGGAGATGAGCCCGTGGGAGAACCTGTCCTATGCAACCCGCCTCTACGGTCAAGGTGGCAAGGGATCCAGAGCGGCGGCGGTCGCGGCGCTGACGCGGCTCGGTCTGCCTCGCGACACCATCGACCGGCCCATGAAGCAGCTGTCACGCGGACAGCAGCAGAAGGTCGCCATCGCGCGGAGCCTGCTGACCAGCCCGTCGCTGTTGCTCATGGATGAGCCGACCACGGGACTGGACCCTCGCTCGAAACGCGAGGTGCAGGGCTTTGTCCGTGACATCCACGAGCAATCCGGCGTCACCGTGCTGCTGAGCACGCACGACCTCGAGGAGGCCGAGCGCCTCTGTGACCGGGTGATCATCCTGGACCGCGGCCGCATTCTCGCCGAAGGCACACCGCAGGAGTTGCGGATCCAATACGGCGTCAACGGCGACGGGTCATCGCTGGAGGACGTCTTCCTCCGGCTCACCGGAAAGAGCTTCGACGACGACAGCGAAGCTGAAGAGGAGGATTCGTGATGAGTGTCGGCACGCAGGACGTCGACCAGCGCACGCGCGGCATGCGCTTCGAGGCCAATGCGTTCCTGGGCTTCTTCGAACGGCAGAAGAATCTCTACAAGCGCTATTGGGTGTGGGAGCTGGTGTGGCTCGTGTACACGATCGTCAGCACCCTGAGCATCGGGTACCTCGCATCCGGGCTCGGGTCGTTCAGCGGTCCGAGCGCGCACGTCAACATCGCCCAGGCGCAGCTGTACCTGCTGATCGGGTCCTTGCTCTGGAGCTACCTGTCGATGATGTTCTTCGACGTGTCCTTCGCGATCGCGTGGGAACGCTGGGAGGGCACCATCGAATACACCTTCATGGCACCGGTGCGACGGGTGACGCATCTGCTCGGCATCTGCTCGTTCGCGATCGTCTACTCGATGCTGCGCAGCGTCGTCGTGCTGATCGCGGTGGCGCTTGCGTTCCACCTCGATCTCTCCCACGCGGACATCGGATCAACGTTGCTCGTGCTTGCCGCAGCGACCTTTCCGGTGCTGGGACTGGGGATCTACACGTCGATCCTGCCCCTGCTCTCTCCGGAGAAAGGCGAGCAGATGGCCGTCGCCGTGCAGGGCGTGCTGCTGCTGGTGTCCGGCGTCTACTACCCGCTGTCGGTCCTGCCCGTCGTGTTTCGCGTGATGGGTGACGCATCGCCGCTCACCTACACGCTCACCGGTATCCGTTCGGCGATGCTCGATCATGCGGGCGCTGTCTCATTGATCGGAACCGTGCTCCTGCTGCTCGCGATGGGTGCGGTGCTGATCCCGACCGGGTTGTGGGTGTTCGCGCGAGCCGAACGCCGAGCCAAGCGACTTGGACTGCTCAAGCGCAACGGTTAGAGATCGAGGTGGTGGGTGTAGGCGGGAAAGACGGCAACGCTGCCGCCCGTCATGCCCCCCTCGAGCTCGCCGTCGCGAGTGAACCCGAGCCGTTCCGCAACCGCGAGGCTCCGTCGATTGTCCATGCCGGCGTTCAGCACGATGCGGTGCGCGCCGAGCACTTCGTGTGCCCAGGCAATCAGCGCCTGGGCCGACTCGGTCACGAGCCCTTGACCGGTGCGATCGGTGGCCAGCCAGTAGTGGATCTCGTACTCGCTGTCTCCGTCGAGGTGCAGGCCGATGACGCCGATCGCAACCCCGTGCTCGGTGATCGCGAAGTCCGGCGAGCCCGCTGCCCAGGCCGGGCCGGCGCGCTCCGTGTACGACGACTGCGATTCCATGCTCATGTCCACGGCCCAGGGCATCCAGGGCAGCAGCTCCCCGCGCAACTCGAGGGACGCCTGGAGGAGGTCCTCATCGTGCCGGTGCGAAACCGGCTCCAGGATGAGGCGCTCAGTCCGCAGAGGCACGCGCGGAATCTCGCTCACACCGGACGGTGTAGCGCACCCGACTGATCTCCGCAAGTCTGGTTGCGTTGACGAACACACTCACAGGTGCGTATATTTGTCCGTGTGAACGTCGAGGTGAGGGCCGTCGGTTTGCGCGCCATGCGGGACAAGCATCATCTGACGCAGCGGGAGCTCGCACGCCGCCTGGGAGTAACCCAGAACTACATCCCGGCGCTCGAGGCGGGGACGCGCAACCCGGGACCCAAGCTGCGCCAGTCGCTGATGCAGCTGTTCGCCTGTGACTTCGAGGATCTCTTCCAGGTGGTGATGGTCAATCCCGTCGACCATCGCGAGCAGGTCCTGCGACCCGAGGGCGAAGCCCGCGGGGTCTGACCTCAGGCCGTCCGGCCGCGCACCCGCTGGTCTGCGCGGCACGCCTTCGTACAATCGGGCGGTGACGGGACCCGGCGATCTGCTCGTGCTCGAGGGAATGTCGTTCTACGGGTATCACGGCGAAACCCAGGCGGAGCGAACCCTCGGCAACCGCTTTTATGTCGATCTCGAGGTGCGCATCGACCTGGCACGCGCGGGTGAGACAGACGACATCGCCGACACGCTCGACTACTCGCACGGGTTCTCACTGGTGCGCGAGGTCGTCGAGGACGAGCAGTACAGCCTCATCGAAGCAGTGGCCGCGAGGATCGCGACGCGCTTGCTCGGGGAGCGGGGCGTGCAGAGTGTCAAGGTGCGCGTCGGCAAGCAGCCGCCCATTCCCGGGGCCATCGAGCGCAGCGCGGTGATCATCGATCGCGCCGCCGGCGGGTCGCACATCAGCGTCGCCGTGGTCAGGCGTCAACGGAATCAGGTGTGACCGCCACGATCGTCGACGGCAGGGCCGTCGCCGCCGAGTTGCGCGCCGAGCTGTCCGGCATCGTGGCCGGCATGACCAGGGACGGCAGCCCTCCGCCGTCACTCGCAGTGGTGCTCTGTGGCGACGACCCGGCATCGGCCGTGTATGTCCGCATGAAGGGTCGCGCCGCCGAAGGCACCGGTATCGCCTTTGCGCTCCACACGCCGCCCGCGACCAGCACCACCGCCGAACTGGTCGACCTGGTGCAGCGGCTCAACGCTGACGACGGGGTCGACGCCATGCTCGTCCAACTTCCCTTGCCCGCGCACGTTGACGCCCAGGCCGTGACCGAATCCATCGCGCCGGACAAGGACGCCGACGGTCTGCATCCGTCGAACTTCGGCCGTCTTGCCGAAGGGCACCCGGGGATCGCCGCCCCCTGCACGCCGCTCGGCTGCATGGAACTGCTTCGACGCAACGAGGTCACGATCCGGGGCAGCCGGGCGGTGGTCATCGGGCGCAGCGCGCTGGTCGGGCGTCCGCTCGCGCTCCTGCTCACCAATGCCGACGCCACGGTCACGATCTGTCACTCGCGAACCCAGGCGCTCGCGGCCACTGCGCGCGAGGCCGACATCCTCATCTCGGCGATCGGTCGCCCTGGGATGGTCGACGCCTCATACGTCAAGCCCGGCGCATTCGTGATCGACGTCGGCACCACGCCGATTGACGGCAAGGTCGTCGGCGACGTCGATCGCGCCAGCGTCGAACCGGTGGCAGGCTGGCTCACGCCGGTACCCGGTGGGGTCGGTCCGATGACCGTCGCCATGCTGCTCAAGAACACGGTTGCGCTCGCTCGCGCGCGCCGCGCCCTCCCTCCGGTCTGATCCGATGTCCTCGTTGCGCATTCGCTGGAGCGAGTCGGAGGCGCGCAAACCCTACGCTCGCCCGTTCATGGTCACGTTCGTCGATGCAGCCGGCCTCGACGTCGGCAGTGTCGCGCTGAACGGCGCCGATCTCCTGTACTACACGCAGTTCCAGACCGCTGTGCTCTCGCTCGCCGGCGAGCTGTTCGTCGATACCCAGGTCGAAGCCTCCGGCGATCCGCAGCGCGCCTGGCTCGACCATATCGCCGGCCTCCTGCCGGCGATCGGCGACATCACGATCACGCCCCGGTCGACCTTCGACGATCACCAGGGCCGCGTCTTCCGGCTCGACATCACAGCCGAGGGGGGCCAGACGGCCATCGTGGACGCCGCCGGCCTGCTCGAGTACCAGGAGCTACAGGCGGTCATCGCTCACCAAACCGGCTGCCTCTTCCGTGACCTCGCCGTCGAGGATGTCGAGGATCCGTTCGCCCGCCGCCGAGCGTGGATGGGCGCGCTCCGGATGCGCGTGAGCCGGCCCGACCCGGGCGAGGCCATGAACGAGGCGTGGCACTGGGCGTGACCGCCTCGACCTACGAACGGGCCGTCGCGACTCTCGACGCGGTCGCGTGGCGCGGGATCATGCCGGGTCTCGAGCGCACCCGGGCACTCCTCACCGCGCTCGGCAACCCCCAGACCGGCATGCGAGGGGCGCTGGTCGCCGGGACCAACGGCAAAGGTTCGGTCTGCGCCACGGTCGAACTCGATCTGCAGGGCGGCCGGCCTCCACTCGGTGCTGCTGACCAGCCCGCACCTCATCTCCTACTGCGAGCGGATCGTGATCGACGGCGCCTTCATCTCCGAATCCGACTTCGGCGCGCTGGTGGCGCGGGTGGGTGCGGCGGGCGAGGCCCTCCCGGCGGAGCTGCAGCCCACCGGCTTCGAAGTGCTCACCGCCGCCGGAATCCTCGCCGCCCACGAGGCCAGTGCCGACGTGCTCATCTGCGAGGTCGGACTGGGCGGACGGCTCGACAGCACCAACGTGCTCGATCTGGGCGTTGCCGTGGTCACCAATGTCGCGCTCGACCACCAGGATCTGCTCGGCGACACGATCCCCAAGATCGCGCGCGAGAAGGCGGCCATCATCAAGGCCGGCGATCTCGCAGTGACGTCGGCGGTCGAGCCCGCGCTCTCGGTCGTACGCGAGCGGGCCGCCGCCGTCAACGCGACGCTCACCGTGGTTGGTGCCGACGTCCTCGCCACCGGGAGCTCGGCGGGCATGCGTGGGGTCACCGTGGAAACCGCCTTCCACGGCGTGCCGATTGCGGTGCGCGCGCCACTCCGCGGGGCGTTCCAGGTCGACAACGTCGCCACTGCGGTCGCGGTGAGCGACGCCTTGCGTCAGTCAGGCATCCCGATCGACGCTGCAGCCGTCGTGCGGGGATGCGACAGCGTTCGCTGGCGGGGACGGATGGATTGGATTCCGGGTGAGCCGCCCTTGCTCATCGACGGTGCGCACAACCCGGCCGGCATGGCCGCGATGGTCGCCTCAGCCCGTGAGCTGATCGGTGAGCGCCGTTGCGTGGCCGTCTTCGCGGCCATGCGCAACAAGGACGTCAGGTCGATGGCCAGGGGACTGAGCGACCTCACAGGAGAGATCGTGGTGACAGCGCCGGCGATCGCACGCGCGACGCCACCGGCAGACCTGGCCATGCTCTTCGACCCGCCCGCGGTGATCGCCGACACCGTCCCGGTCGCGCTCATGCGCGCACGCGAGCGTGCGGGACGCGACGGCGTGGTGGTGGTGTGCGGCTCGCTCTACCTCGCCGGCGAGGTGCTCGAGCTACTCGACGCCTGAGAGGGTCAGGCGGCGGCGAGGACCGCGAGCAGCTTGGCTTCGAGCGCCTGCTTCGGCTGGTACCCGACGATGCGCTCTTCGGCCTTGCCACCACGGAAGATCATCAGCGTGGGGATGCTCATGATCCCGAACATCCCCGGCGTGATCGGGTTTGCATCAACGTCGACTTTCGCGACCTTGACCTGACCGTCGTACTGCGTCGCAAACTCTTCGACGATCGGCGCAATCATCTTGCATGGGGTGCACCACGAGGCCCAGAAGTCAACGAGGACGGGGATTGCCGAATCCAGCACCTCTTCCTTGAAGGTGGTGTCGGTGACGGTGATCGGATGGGACATGTGGGTCTCCTGATGATGGGGCAGCCGCTGCTCCATCGTACTCAACTGGTGCTTTCGGTCGAAGCGGATTTGGTGCTGGTGGTCGACGTGTCGGACGACGCCGCGGACTTGGTTTCTGACTTGGTCGAACTCGGTCTTCGCGGGCGTTGCGGTGCTCTTGCCGGAGTCGCTGCTGTCCGACGTGATCGACGACGAGGCTGCACCCCGGCTGTCGGTCTTGTAGAAGCCCGATCCCTTGAAGACGATGCCCGCGGGGAAGAACTGGCGCGCCGCGGCAGCGCCGCACGCCGGGCACGTCGCCACCGGATCGTCACGCATGGTTTGCCACAGCTCGAACTCGGTCGAGCACTTGGGGCAGCGGTATCCGTACGTTGGCAAGCAGTGATTCCCTGGTCGCGGTTGAACGATTCAACTCTACCCGGTGGCGGCCCCGAGCCAAACACGTCGGGGTGACGGCTCTGCGGTCAGACCTCGAAAAGTGCCAGTCCGGTGGGCACCTTCGGGTAGAAGTACGTCGATTTCTGGGGCATGGTCTGGCCGGCGTCGGCCACCGCGATCACCTCGGCGGCGCTCACTGGGGCGACGCCGAAGCCGAGGATCGCCTCCCCGCTGCGGACCGCCGTTTCGAGCCTGTCCGGATCACGCGTGTAGGCGAGTGCGCCCCCGAGGATCTGTTCGGTGGAGACGCCGGCGGGTCCGAGCACCTCTGCCTCGAGGACGGCCACGTCGAGCTGGTCGCGCGGTGACCTTCCCGCTCGTCTCGGTCTGCGCAGCACCGCAACACCGTCGTGCGCCACCACCGCAAAGGCGTGGTGCGTTGCGTGCAGCGACGCCGCGGTGGTGAGGGCTGTGCGCGCGTCGGGGGCTGGCTCGGTCTCGTACGCATCGTCCAGTCGGGCCCAGAGATCGTCGAGGCTGAAGGCGATGCCGGGGCCGGGGCGCACCAGCCGGTGCGTCGGCAGGATGGTGATGCCGGGATCGTCCGCCGCGCAGAGATAGACGAGGCACTGCTCGAACGGCGCGTCCGGCGGAGCCTCGGGCTCGGCAGCACGTCGCTCCGCGGCGTAGGCAGCGGCGGTCTCGTAGCGATGGTGACCGTCGGCGACATAGAGCGACGCGGTGCGCAGTCCGGCTGCCAGCGCCTCGATGGATGCACGCTCGGCGACGCGCCAGATGAGGAGCTTCTCGGAGCCGAACTCTCCGTCAATCCTGCCGCCGAGCAACGCGGCACCCGATGCATGGGCGGAGATGATCGCTTCAACATCGGTGGCGCCGGTCCAGACCGCGAACACCGGACTGGTCTGGGTGCGGATGGCACGGAGCAGCGCTAGACGATCCGCTTTCGGACCACTCAGGGTGCGCTCGTGCGGGCGCAGGTCTGACCGGTCCCACGGCGCCGCGCCCACGGTGGCGAGCACGCCCCGCCGTCGCCGCTCGCCGCCGCCGGGAAGCCGGAATTGATGCTCGACAACGTAGAAACAGGGTTCGGCCTCACGCTCGAGGATGCCGAGCTGCAGCCAGGACTCCAGGAACGACGCGGCGCGCGTGTACTGATCGCTGATGCCGGGAACGTCGTCCGGAAGGCGCACGCCGTAGTCGATGCGCACGATGTTGCGGAGGTCGCGACCGTACAGCTCGTCCCGCTGCGCATCGGTGATGACGTCATAGGGTGGAGCGAGCACGCCGCCGAGGTGCACGTGCTCGGGGTTGTAGCGGGTGCCACGAAACGGCCGGACGGTGGCCAGCGGAATCCAGCCCCCTAGAGCCGTACCTGGCGGAGTTGCTCCAGCTGGGCGGTGTGCCGCACCTCGTCGAGGAGCTCGGGACTCACCGGATCGTCGATCTCCATGAGCATCACCGCGCGTCCGCGCGGCCGGTCTCGACCCAGCTCGATGCCCGCGATGTTGATGTCGTTGCGCGCGAGCAGGCTGGAGATGGCGGCGATGACTCCCGGCCGGTCCTGATGCGTGACCACGAGGTAGGTGCCGCTGGGTTGCATGTCGACGCGAAAGTCGTTGATGCGCGTGATCCGCGGCCCGTCGTCGAACTGCGTGCCGGCGATGCGCAGGTGCTCCTCGCCGACCACCTCGATGACCAGCGACGCTTCGGGGTCAACGCTGCGCGTGGTGTGCTGCTCATCGACATCGACGCCCATGGAGGTCGCCACAATCTTGGCGTTGACAGGGTTCACGCGCGTCTCGGTGAAGTGCGCGAAGAGCCCGCGGAGCACGTGCGCGGTCACGATCGACGTGTCGCCGCTCGCCAGGTCCCCCGAGTAGGTGCAGACCACACGGCGCAGCTTGCGACCGTCGAGCTGGGCGGCGAGGGACCCGATCTTCTCGGCCAGCTCGAGGTAGGGATGCAGCCGCGCCAGCTCCTCGGGGAGCATGGTGGGTGCGTTGACCGCGTAGCGCGGCGTGCCACCGGCAAGGTATTCGACGATCTGATCGGCGACGTCGAAGGCCACATTGACCTGCGCCTCCCGGGTGCTCGCCCCGAGATGCGGTGTGACCACGACCTGCTCCAGCAGGAGCAATGGATTGGTGGTTTCGGGCGGCTCCTTGGTGAAGACGTCGATCGCCGCTCCGGCAATGTGCCCTTCGATGATGGCGTCGGCGAGCGCCTGCTCGTCGATGATCCCGCCGCGCGCGACGTTGATCAGCCGTGCCCCCTTGCGCATGCGTCGCAGCTCGGCTGCGCCGATGACGCCCCGGGTCGCGTCGGTCATCGGCACGTGCACGGTGAGGAAGTCAGATGCTGACAACAATGTCTCGAAGTCGCAGAGCTCGGCGCCGACCTGCTTGGCGCGATCGCCCGTGACCAGGGGATCGTGGGCGAGCACGCGCATGTGCAGGCCCTCGCGCGCAATGCGCGCCACCTCGGAGCCGATCTTCCCGAGACCCAGAACGCCAAGCGTCTTGTCGCGCAACTCGATGCCCGTGAAGCGGGATCGCTCCCAGAGCCCGGCGCGCAGCGAGCGGTCGGCGGCGGGAAGGTTGCGAGCGAGCGCGAGCATCATGGCGATGACGTGCTCGGTCGCTGCGATGGTGTTGCCGGTGGGTGCGTTGAGCACCAGCACGCCGTGTCGCGTGGCGGCCTCGATATCGATGTTGTCGACGCCGACGCCGGCACGCCCAACCACGCGGAGCCGGGGTGCCGCCTCGAGAACTTCGGCGGTGACCTTGGTCTCACTGCGCACGACCAGGGCGTCGTAGCCGGCGATGCGCTCGCGCAGTGCGGCCGCATCGAGCCCGAGCGCCACGTCAACCTCACCAGCCGCGCGCAGACGTTCGATGCCCCCCTCGGCGATCGGATCTGCGACCAGGATGCGATTCACGGTGCCGGTCGCAACCCTCGGCTCCGCGGTAATGCTCACCCGACGGTGACGGGATCCGCGAACGCGACCGTCCCGCGTGCCTGCGCCTGCGCAGCGGCCACGCCAAGGCCTGCGCGGGTACGGAGTCCCGTCTCGATCAGGCCGGCCTCGAGGAGCGACAGGATGGTGTACGCGTCGGCCTCATCGATCCAGCCGAGGTGGCCGATCCGGAAGATCTTGCCCTGCAATGAGTCCTGGCCGCCCGCGAGCACGAGGCTGTGCTTCGTGCGCAGCGTGGTCAGCAGACCCTTCAGCGTCTCGGGCGAGTCCGCCGGGCTGTGCACAGCGGTGACCGTGTCGCTGCGATGACCTTCCGCGGCCAGCAACTTCATGCCCATCGCCTCCACGCCGGCGCGGATCATCCGGCCCACGCGAGCGTGGCGTGCCCACACATTTTCGATGCCTTCCTCGCGAAGCATGGCGAGGCCTTCCTGCAGCGCGTACATCACCGACACCGCCGGGGTCGTGAACGTCTGACTCTTGTCCTGGTACTTCTTCTCGCGCGCGAAATCGAAGTACATGCGCGGCGTTGTCGTGGTCGCGGCGCGTGCGAACCCTGCCGCGCTGACCGCGACCATCGCGATGCCGGGAGGCGCCATCCAGCCCTTCTGCGAGCCGGTGATGAGCGACGTCGATGCCGAGCTCATCGGTGTTGAGGGGCAGGCAACCGGCGCCGCTCACGCTGTCGACGGCGAGGAGCTTGCCGCGGCTCTTGACGACGCCGGCGATCGCCGCGAGGTCGTTGGTCACACCGGTCGACGTCTCGTTGTGGGTCACGAACACCGTGGTGATGTCCGGATGCTCAGCGAGGGTGCGCTCGACATCCTCCGGGTCGATCGGCTCGCCCTGTGGGACCGACAGCCGGACCACGCTGGCGCCGTAGATCTCGCCCATCGTTGCCCAGCGATCGCCGAACGATCCCATCGAGCAGAACAGCGCCTGCTCACCGGGGCTCAGCAGGTTCACGACGGCCGCCTCGAGGCCACCGGTCCCACTGCACGGGTAGATCAGGACCTCGTTCTCGGTTTTCAGCGCCCAGCGCAGACCTCCGATGACGTCGTTCATCACCGCGGCGAACTCCGGGCCGCGGTGGTTGATCATGGGACGGCTCGCGGAGCGGACCACGCGAGCGGGGAGCGGGGTCGGGCCGGGAACGCGAAGTTGTGGTTCACCCATGCGCCGAAGTCTACCGAAGGCCGCCTTCCGGACCGTGCCGCCTACAGGGCCTGGTTGCCGTCCGTAGCGGCGCCTTACAAAGGAATGTCGTCGTACACGGAGCCGCCTCGGCGCCGTGTGTTCGGCACTGCCGGCCTCGGTTCGGGCTCCGGCATGAACGTGGCGCTGGATGCCGGCATCCACGCGTCCATCGCCTCCGACATCGGCACCGCACGACCGCGCAACCTTCGCCGTCGCCGGCGAACCGCGGCGCGCCGTAACCACGCGACGCTGCCGAACAACCGCACGACCACCGCACCGGTCACGACGAGCACGCGCGCCACTTGATCGCGCCACAGCAGGATCACGCCCACGAGTGCGATGCCCAGCAACCATTCGATCAAGGGCGCGAACCGGAAGCCTTGCCCCTCTTGAACCGCAGCTGAGGCGGGCGCGAGCGACGGAGAGTCGGTCCCGGGATGCGCGCGACGCCAGGTCAGAATCGCATCGCGCCGCGCGACGATCGCCGGCAGGTACGCCTCGATGCCGTTACGGATCCCGACCGCAATGTCCTCACGCACTGTGGCGGTCGCCAGCAACGCCGCCTCGGTCGGGTTGCTGAGGTATCCGACATTGACGATCGCGGCCGCTACGGGGTTGTGTGCCCAGGCAGTTCCCCCCGAGGAGACGCCGCCGACCGGCATGCCGTCGGGGGTGATCTGCGCACGCAGCCCGTCGCTCAATGTCTGCGCGAACTTCACGCTCGACGCCGTTGCGTAACGCACCACCGCACCCGAAGTCCCCCTGCTGGCGGACGACGACGCCTGAACGCTGAGCAACAGCGCCGCGTGGTGCGTGATCGAGATCTGCTCGCGACGCGCGACTGACACGTACGTATCGCCGGCTCGCGTCATCACCACAGCGACGAGATCCGCTCGCAGCAATGCCGCCAGGCGCGTTCCGACATCGAGGTCCAGATCCTTTTCGAGGATCCCGTTGGTCCCGATCACCCCGGTATCGAAGGGCATGCTGGGGTGCGCCGGCGTCGGCTCGCCGCCATGGCCGGGATCGACCGTGACCACGAAGGGTACGGGCGCCTTGGCGGCCGCCGCGAGGGCGTGGGGCGTCGGGCCGAGGACACCCGCGAGAATCGCGGCGACCGGGGCGATGGCAAGGATGTGGAGAAAACGAGCCCGGGGAACGCGCATGCGCCTGCGGCCCAGTATAGGAGCGGCGTGTCAGCAAAACCGCCTCAGGAAGCGTTGGGATGAGTGTGATTGCGGTCAGCGGCGTCGCCCACTCCGGCGAAATGTCGCGATGCGCGCACCTTCGAGGCCACTCGCGGCTCCGGACGCCAGGCGGCTCTACTCGCTGGCGTTTCGATCCTCAGCGACGAGGGCGAGGCTGAGGATGCAGTTCAGGAGACGCTGCTCAAGGCCTGGCGGTCCTGGGGCTCGGTGTCGCTGATGGACCGGCCGGGCCGCCTGGTTGACGCGCGTCTGCGTCAACCACTGCATCAGCAGGCGGCGGCACCTCCGTACGCGCGGCTGGCCGCCGCTCGCACTGTTCGAGGAGGCAGTGCCTATCGGCGATCCAGGCGCGTCCGCGCCGACCTGTAGACATGGACCGGGCGTACCGCCGGCTGTCGATGCAAGCAACGCGCCGCGATCACCCTCAACTACCGGCACGGCTACTCGGTCGAGGAGTGCGCCGTCTTCATGGGCTGCCGGCCCGGCACCGTGCGTGCGCACCTCGCGCGTGGCCTCATCACATTGCGAAAGGAGCTTGGCGATGGTTGAGATGGATTCCCGGACTGGACACGAAGCTGCGCGCGTTCTTCGATCGCATCGAGGGCGTCGCCCTCCACCATCCGCTCTCACCGACGTCGCCGGCCCCCCAGCCCAGCCGCGACGGCGGACGATCAACCTGGTGGCGGGCTGTTGCGGCCGTCGCCGTGGTGGCCGCGGGCGTCAGGTTGTTCGCCGCCGATCTCGCGGATCACCACGCGCCGGCGAAGTCCTCGTCGCCGTCTATCGGCCGCGCAGCTCAAGCGCATGCCGTTCATTGGCAACGGAGGAATTCCCAAATCCGCCCGTGTGCTTATCCCCCTGACGCGCGGCCATGGACCCTTGCAGCCTGAAGACATTCGTCCCCGCCGGGGAACTGCTCTTCATCCAGTTCGATTGTGTCAGGACCAGGATTCTTTCACGATCAACTCCACCAACCATGTGACCGACAACACGCTCGAGCAATGCTCGAGCGTCCGTCCGGTGTCACGACGCTGACAGTCGACGGGCAACCTGATTCCTATGACGGGAAGCGGTGCGTATCGAGCCGGCCACTGCGGGAACGGGTACGACGGCACGCCATTGACCCTTGACATTTCGGCCGCCCCCACCATGTCGTGGAGATCCTTGCCGCCGAGACCCCGGTCTGGTTCCCACGGTCCAGCCCATGCAGTCCGATTCTCAGCTTCTAGTGCGCGCACCTCGGGCCGGCTCATCGTGCTGCCGACGTTCATGTCACGCCGGACGGGATCATCTGGGCCAGTGTCATTGCCTGGCGCCGGGACTGCAGGGGCGACCCTCGAGATTGCACCCGATGCCCTTGTGGCCGGACGGACAGCAGATCCAGTGTTTCGTATACAACCCCGACGGCGGGATCACCGTCGTGCGGCCTCAGCGGTCGTTGCACTCCGGCAGCCGGTGGGCTCGGCCCCGTCAGCGTCCAG
Organism: Candidatus Dormiibacterota bacterium; assembly: GCA_963748505.1. Lineage (GTDB taxonomy): Bacteria > Chloroflexota > Dormibacteria > Aeolococcales > Aeolococcaceae > Palsa-851. The sequence goes on along the minus strand of CAVVJH010000004.1, from coordinate 114,712 downwards.
CTCCGTAGCTGATGCTTCTCTCAGCTGGCAGGTCCAGATCACCGCAGGACCCGATCCGGGATCATCCTGCCCGAGTTGGGGAATCAGGGCCCGGTGACTCGAGAGCGTCAGCTGTCGCCCCCGCTGCGTATGGCACGGTTCGGCTCCACAGTGCTCCGTCCTTTACGACCAGACCAGCACTACACGATGGCCTTCTCGTGTTCCGGCGCCGGATCTCTGACGATCATCATCGGTGGCGTCCCCTACGTTGCGGCGACCCTCTGCGGCGGTCACACGGGTTGGTTCACGCCGCCGAACAGGTTCCCGGACAGCCCCTGACCCTATCGGTCGAGGCCGCTCCGTCGGTGGGCTGGGAAATACAGCCCGAGCAGGTTGCCGGCTCGACCTGGGAGCCGGCGGGCCGAACATGTCCAACCGGACGTAGCCGCCGCCGCGAAGACGGCAGGCGAAGTGCGCAGCGCTGTCAGCGGTAGGGCCAACATAGAGTTTCTCGTGTCAGGCAAACGGGATCGGCGAGCGTCGAGATTGATGTGACCGTATCGGCAACCGCCGCGATGACGAGCGAAGCCCTGCCAGCGCGGACATTCGACTCCGTCGTCGTTCAGGACGCCAGGCGGCTCTACTCGCTCGCGTTCTTGATCCTTCGGGATGCGGGCGAGGCTGAGGATGCGGTTCAGGAGACGCAGCTCAAGGCCTGGCGGTCCTGGGAGTCGCTGTCGCGGACGGACCGGCCGGCGGCATGGCTCACCCGCGTCTGCGTGAACCACTACATCAGCAGGCGCCGGCATCTGCGCTCACGAGGGTGGCCGCCGATTGCACTGACCGAGCGAGTCCGCCTCGTCCGCCGACCCAGCCACAAGCGCGGACGTCGTCGACGTCGACCGAGCGTATCGGCACCTCTCTCTCAAACAGCGAGCGGCGATCACGCTCAACTACCGGCACGGGTACTCGGTCGAGGAGTGCGCCGTATTCATGGGGTGCCGGCCCGGAACCGTGCGCACGCATGTCGCGCGCGGACTTGCCGCATTGCGAAAGGAGCTTGGCGATGGTTGAGATCGATCCCGGACTTGACACACGGCTGCGGGCTTTCTTCGATCACTACGAGGGCGAGGCCATGCCGTCGCGTCTGACCGCACCTCACATTCGAGCCGTATCGAACACACTCGCGTCAGCTCAATTTTGTGCTCATTTCGGCGGCACTCGCGCTCGTGACCGTTGCGGTCGTCGGCTTCGCTCTTGAGCTCCGAGCCCACCTCGCCCACTCAAACCCGACTGGGTTCTGCTGTCCACACCACCCCCACCCCGAGCCCGACGCCGGCGCCCACGTCCGCGGTCCATACCGCTGCCCACGATCCCAGGCAATGCCGGTCGCCAACGCGGGGTTCGCCGACCCGCAGGTTGGTAGCTTTCACGGCCGTGACGTACACTTGCCGGGCTGGACGGTGAGCGGCGACGTCGAACTCGCTCCGGCGAGCTGCGACCGGTCAGCCATTCCTTCGGCAATCAATACCTCGTGCTCGCAGAGCGGCCCCGTCCCCGGGCGAGGTCACACAGCGTGTGAAAACCGTGCCCGGGTACCAACTACGGGTGATCTTCAACACTGGCGACTCGCCCGCCGTCAGGGCTCAGGGATGCCGTCGAGTTGTACTGGAACGGCCGCTACGCTGTCGGCTCAGAGTTGACCCCGCCGACCAATGCAGGTAGCTCACACGATCTGGGATGGTGACCGACGAGCGAGCGCCCTCGCCACATCAATGAGCACTATCGATCAGCTTCGTTGGCGCCGGGGATGGGGGGCCGCCTGAATCAGTGTCGTGCAGCCGAAACCGAACCCAGCGCTAGCGAATCTCCGCAAACGGCAGCAGCGCGATATGCCGCGCGCGCTTGAGCGCAACCGTCAACGACCGCTGGTGACGCGCGCAGGTGCCCGTCATCCGGCGCGGCAGGATCTTGCCCCGCTCCGACAGGTAGCGACGCAGACGCGTGACCTCTTTGTAATCGATGAAGTCGATGTGCTCCAGGCAGAAGCTGCACACCTTGCGGCGGCGGCGATCGAAATCAGGCATAACTCTCCAACCTAGAAGGGAATGTCGTCGGGATCGACGTCACCGCCGGCCGCAACCGGTTCGGCCACCGGACGGGCGTCGCCGCCGGCGGGCGCGCCGCCTTCCTGACGGCCGGTGCTGTCGAGGAATTGCACGTCATTGGCGTTGACTTCGGTCTTGTAGCGCTTCTGGCCACTGGTCGCGTCGTCCCACGAGCGCGTCTGCAGGCGTCCCTCGACATAGACGAGGCGGCCCTTCTGCAGGTATTGCGCAGTGGTTTCCGCGAGCTTGCGGGTGCCCTGATTCCAGACGACGACGTCGTGATAGTCGGTGAACTCACGCTTCTCGCCGGTCGCCGGATCACTCCCGTAGCGATTGGTCGCCAGCGCGAGATTGCACACGGCGGTCCCGCTCGGGGTGTAGCGCAGCTCCGGGTCGCGTGTGAGCCTGCCGATCAGCATTACGCGGTTGAGGGATCCCGCCATCAGATGTCTCCTTCGTCGTCGTCGATTGCAGAGGGCACGTCCTCTGCCGCCAGATCATCGACTGCATCGACGGACCCTGCATCGACAGTATCGCCGTCCGCACGGTCGACCTCAAGCTCGGGCTCGATCGGGCCCTCGATCTCCTCGATCTCCGCTTCGGGATCCGGCATCGGGCCCTCGTGGACGACGATCAGATGACGGAAGACGGTGTCGTGGATGCGCAGCGCACGCTCGATCTCCGCGACCTTGCCACCGTCGAGATGGAACACCACCAGGACGTAATGGCCCTCGCGAAGCCGCTTGACCTCGTAGGCGAGCCGGCGCTTGCCCCAGAGCGTGGTCTTGACGACCTCGCCTCCATGGGTCTCGATCAGCGCGCGCACCGACTTGACGGCAACGCGCACCGCGTCATCCTCCAGCTCCGGCCGGACGATGTACATCAGCTCGTAATCACGCACCATGCGTGGCACCTCCTTTCCTCTGGGCTTGTGACGCCCGGGGTGTTGCGCTTGCCGAGGTGTTCAGGCAATCGCGATCCGGGCGCAGGAAAGCGTTATGTGGAAACGCCTCTCGAGTGAGAAGCGTTCGCAGTGTAGCAGGAGCCGAACTCAGTCCAGCCCGGCGACCCCTCAGCCCAGGTGGAACTTCTTGGGCAGGGTGGTCAGGTTCCGGCAGCCGGTCTCGGTCACGACCACCAGGTCCTCGATGCGAATGCCGCCCAGCCGCGGGTCGTACAGGCCGGGCTCGACGGTGATCACATCACCGACCTCGAGCACCACATCCGCCTCACTGACGCGCGGGAATTCGTGGATCTCGAGACCGAGTCCGTGTCCGGTGCCATGGATGAATCGCGCGTCACTCACGATGTCCCGATAGGGCTTGGCGAGCGACCCATAGCCGTGTCTTTTGAAGACCTCGCAGCACGCGAAATGCACGTCGCGACCGTTCGCGCCCGGCCGCACCGCGTCCAGCCCTGCCTGCTGCGCCTCGAGGACAGCCTCCCACATGCGATCGACTTCCGGTGGCGGCGTTCCGCGCACGACGGTGCGCGTCATGTCGCCCCAGTAGCGGGTGGTCTTGTCGAACGGGTAGATGTCGAGCACGATCGGCAGCCCCTCGCGAATCACATCGCTCATGCCACGGTGCGGATCTGCCGACTCCGGACCGCCGCAGCAGATCGAATCCTCGGTGCTGCATCCCTGCTCGAGCAGGTGACTCTCGACCGCATAGATGAGGTCTTTGCTCGAGAGCTTGCGGCCCTCGTGGTAGAGGAGACCGTCGCGAATGTCGGCCGCGGCGATCACATCGATCGCCTTCTGCAGCGCGGCCATCCCCGCGTTCTCGGTGGCGGTGATCCACTCCACTTCCTGCGCCGACTTGATCCGCCGGCGGCGCTGATAGATGTCACTGCGAGGATGCACATCCACATCGTTGTGGCGCAGATGATCGGCGAGCGTCGTCGGAAAATCCGCATCGACGTCGACGGCGCTCAACCCGTGCTCGCGACACACCGCAACCACCAACGCTGCCCAACCGTCGTACTCGTTACCGCCCGCGGGCGTCGGCGCGATGTCGAGGTCCGAGGTGCAGCGCACCTGCCCGGCAGAGGACTCCTTGCGCGCGCGTCCCTCCTCGAGTGCACTCGTCCAGAGGGTGGTGTCGTTGCCGCCGTTGTCCACCACGACCACCGGGTCAGGGGCGAGGAATCCGGTGCGATAGAGGATGTTGGGGTGGTGATAGGTCTCACCGAAAAGCAGTACGGGCCGATCGTCAGTCATGTCGCGGAGCGTACCAGTCAGGTGTCACTCCGCTTGCCGCGCGCGAGGTTCGCGAGCCCTCAGCTGAGCACCGCGCTGTGTACGGGGGTGGCGTAGGCATGACCCTCGAGATTGAGCAGCTGCGCCGCAGCGTCCGGTCCGACCGGAGGCGAGTAGAGAAATCCCTGTGCCCAATCCCAGCCGAGCTCGCGCAACGCGTTGGCCTGGGCGGGTCGCTCCACGCCCTCCGCAATCCCGCGGATGCCCAGCACCGAGGTCAGCTCCTGGATGGACTGGGCGAGTCGCATCGCGGGCTTGGAGCGGGGAAGTCGCGCCGTCAACGAGCGGTCGATCTTCACCACGTCGAACGGAAACATGCGCAGCCATCGCAGGGTCGCATCGCCGATCCCCGACTCATCGAGCGCGATCCGGACACCGAGATCCTTGAGCCGCTGGAGCTGGATGCCGGCGGCCCACGCGTCACTCTCGAGAATCGCCTCGGTCACGTCGAGGACGAGATCCCGCGGGTGGATCGCGCCCGGAGCCAGGAATTGGGCAACCTCGTCCGCGAAGCCATCGTCGCGCAGGCGGCATGCCGACACGTTGACGCTCATCCACAGGTTGCGGCCGGCAGCCAGCCACTGCTGCCATCGGGCGAGCTGCAGGCATGCTGCTTGGCCGACATGCCGTCCCAGAGCGTCGATGAAGCCGCTCTCCTCGGCCTGAGCCAGGAAATGGCTGGGAGGCAACAGCCCGCGCTGCGGATGCTGCCAGCGGACGAAGGCCTCAAAACCGACGATCGCGTCGGTCGCAAGGCTGACCGCCGGCTGGTAGTGCACCACGAGCTGGTCGGCGGTCGGCTCGATCGCGTTCTGGATTTCGGCTTCCGAGATCCCGCCATAGACGCGATGGAGGGTTGCGCGCAGGTCCTGCACCGAGCGTGTCTTGCTGATCCAGGCGCAGGCACCGGCTTCGATCGAAGGTTCGTAGGTGCTCTGCCAGTCGGCGCCGGTGAGCATGATCACCTTGATTGCCGGGCACGCCGCCTGCAGCATGCGGGTGGCGGTGGCGCCGTCCATGTCCGGGAGCACGAAGTCCATGACAACGATGTCGGGCTGCTCCAGCTGGGCTCGCTCGAGGCCGGCGGTTGCGGTGCGTACCGCCGCGATGACCTCGATCTCCGGGTCCTCGGACAGGAGCCGTACCAGGGAGTCAGCGACCATGGCGTGGTCGTCGATGATCAGGATTCGCATCACCAGCGCACCAATCGCGGGTTCGACATCCACCCACAGTGCGCGGAATCAGCGAATGGGACACCTCGAGGTCCGGCCCGAAACGCGGTCCGCACAGAGATGTAGCACCAGGGATGGTGGTCAGCGGGGGACTCGAACCCTCGACCTCGCGGATGTGAACCGCGCGCTCTAACCAGCTGAGCTAGCTGACCCCGGCCAGAAGTCTAGGTCAGGCGCCGACCAGCTTCGCGTACCCGGCGTCGTCGAGGAGGTCGCCGCCGTCGTCGGTCGCGCTCTCGAGGCGAAGCATCCAGCCCTCGCCGTAGGGATCGGAGTTGACCAGCTCAGGATGGTCGGTCAGTGCGGTATTCACCTCCGCAACGACCCCCCCAACCGGTGAGTAGAGGTCGGATGCCGCCTTGACGGACTCGATTGCCCCGAACTTCGCGCCCGCCTTGAGGGTGGCACCGACTTCGGGGAGCTCGAGAAAGATCACGTCACCGAGCTCGGCCTGGGCGTGGTCGCTGATACCGATGGTCGCTTTGGAGCCCTCGGCACGCACCCACTCGTGGCTGGCGGTGAACCGGTAGTTGGAGAGGTCGGCCACGTTCAGGCTCCCTTGGGGCGGCGATAGAAGGGAAGAGGCACCACCGATGCCGCGGCGACGGTGCCTCTGATGTCGACGGAGAGCGGCGCGTCCGCGGGGACGTCGCCCTGCAATGATGCGGTCGCAATCGAGTGGTCGAGCGTGAAGCTGTAGGTGCCGCTGGTCACTTCGCCTGCCTCCTCGCCGTCGACGAGCACGCGCTGACCGTGACGGGCGATTGCCCGACCCTGCAACTCGATCCCCACGAAGCGACGCGGTGGGTGCTTGGGATCGAGCCGGGCGAGGGCGTCGCTCCCGATGAACTCGCCTTTCTGGGGCTTCACGGTCCAGCCGAGCCCGCAGCTGTAGGGATCCGTCCGGTCGTCCATGTCCTGTCCGTAGAGGCGGAGGCCCGCTTCCAGGCGCAGCGTGTCCCGGGCACCAAGCCCGCAGGGGATCAATCCCTCGGGGGTGCCGGCCTCGAGCAGCGTGTCCCAGAGGCCGGCTGCGTCGGGCGCGTCCACGTACAGCTCGAACCCGTCCTCGCCCGTGTAGCCGGTGCGCGAGACGGCGCGTGGACGCCACCCGACCGAGGTGTCCTTGAAGTGGAACGGGCCGGACGTCGGTGACCTGGTCGGCACAGAGGCGGCTCACCGAGTTCCACGGCCCGGGGCCCCTGGACGGCGAGCAGCGCGAGCGTGTCGCTGAGGTCATCGAACCTGACGCCGTCACTGTGGCCGCGCATCCAGTCGATGTCCTTGGCACGGCAGGCGGCGTTGATCACCACCATGTAGCCGCCGGGATCGCGATAGACGACCACGTCGTCGACGATCCCGCCCGCCTCGTTGCACATCACCGCATACAGGGCGCCGCCAACTTCGAGCCGCGCGACGTCGTTGGTGACCAGACACTGCACGGCGTCGAGCGCACCGTCACCGCGAAACGCACCTCACCCATATGGGAGAGGTCGAACAGACCGCACCGCGTGCGCACCGCGATGTGCTCGTCGCGGATCGTCGAGTACTGCAGCGGCATGTCGAACCCGCCGAACTCCACCATGCGCGCCCCGGCCGCGATGTGCCTCTCGTAGAGCGGAGTTCGTGCGGCCATGGGCCAGCGAGTGTAGTACGTTCCCAGACCGCTTCCAATGATCATTGCCCTCATCGTCGTGGCGGCCGCCGTGGTCGTCCTCTGCCTGGCCCTGCTGGTCGCACACCATCGGGTGCTCGGCATCGCGTTGCCCAAAACCCATGGCAGGCTCGCGCTGGCGGGCCTCGCCGCCCCGGTCACGGTCGCGCGCGATCGCTGGGGGGTGCCCCACATCGTGGCCACCTCGATGGATGACGCAGCCTTCGCGATCGGGGTTGCCCATGCGCAGGACCGTCTCTGGCAGATGGAGGTGATGCGGCGGGTTGCCACCGGCCGGATCAGCGAGTTCGTCGGCAGCGACGGCGTCGAACATCGATCGCTTCATCCGCCGGGTCGGCCTGCACCGCGTTGCGCGTGACGAGGAGCTCCGGCTCGGTCCGGAGGCGCGGCGGATGCTCAAAGCCTACGCGGCCGGTGTGAACGCGATCGCCACCTCGGGACGGCCGCTGCCGCTGGAGTACCGCCTGCTCGGCGTCACCCCCGAGCCGTGGGAGCCGATGCACAGCCTCGCCGCCTTCAAGCTGCTCGCGCTCGGGTCTGAGCATGAACTGGGACGCCGAGCTGCAACGCCTGGAGCTGCTCCGGGCCATCGGCCCCGAGCACGCGGCCCGTCTCGACATCGTCTATCCGGACGCGAACCCGACCATCCTCGCGAGCACGCTCCGCTCCGCAGGCGCGAGTGACACCCGGTCGCAGCTCCTGACGATGTTCCGCGAGGCGGCACGGTGGATTCCCGACCGCGGGCGGCATGAGCAACTCCTGGGTCGTCTCCGGCGATCGCACCACCACCGGCCGGCCGATCCTCTGCAACGATCCTCATCTCGTCCCCGGGCATGCCGTCGATCTGGTACGCGGCGCACATCCAGGCGGGCGACGACTTCGAGTTCGACCGGGGTGACCATGCCGGGCATGCCCTTCATGATCATCGGCCACAACAAGCGGGTCGCCTGGGGCTTCACCAACTCCTTCGCGGACTGCCAGGACCTGGTGATCGAGGAGTTCGACTCGCCGGCGGCCGAGCGCTTCCGGACGGAGCGTGGCTTCGAGCCCACCCGCCGGCTCCGCGAGATCATCCACGTCAAAGGCTCGTCGGACGAGTTGGAAGAGGTGGTGGTCACGCGCCACGGACCGGTCGTGGAGCGGATCGAGGATCCCGAGCGATCCATCTGGCGCGGTCTCGCGCTGCAGTGGACGGCGCTCCAGCCCGGCAGCGCTGCCGAAGGCCTGCTCCGACTCCAGCGAGCCACCGACTGGAAGAGTTTCAAGGAGGCGTTCGTCCCGTTCGATGCGCCATCGCAGAACGTGGTTTACGCCGACGTCGATGGGCACATCGGCTACCTGCTCTCCGGCCGGGTGCCGGTTCGGAAGTCGCAAGCCGAGCGGTCTGCCGGTTCAGGGCTGGTCCGGCGACGCTGCTCTGGACGCAGGTACCTCACGCCCGACGAGATGCCCCAGCTGTTCGATCCAACCGAACACCAGATCATCACCGCCAACAACCGCATCGTCGGCGAGGATTTCCCGCATTACATCGGCACCGACTACATGTCGGGCTACCGGGCGCTGCGGATCGGAGAGCTGCTGTCGGAGCGCGTCATGGACCTCGCCTACATGGCGCGCGCGCAGATGGACATCGTCTGCCCGCCCGCGCGCCAGGTCGTGAAGCTACTGAGTGCGATGCACTGTGCCTCGCCGGTCGCCGAGGCCGCCCGCCAGCGCCTGGCGGAATGGGACGCGGTGATGGATCCTCGGCGCGTCGAGCCGACCATCTATGAAGCGTTCATGGGTCGCCTGGCCGAGCATTCGCTCAGCCCCGTGTGCGGCAATGCCTGGCGCATTCTCGCGGGCGTCGATCTCACCCACCCGGTCTTTCAATACCCGGGAAACCTGGTCGGGCGGCTGACGCCGGCGCTCATCGAGCGCTGGGAGCTGGGCGACGACGGTCTCTTCGAAGGCCTGACGACCTGGGCAGAGGTGGTGAACAAGTCGCTCGAGGAAGCCACCTCCGACCTGCGGATTCGCTATGGCCGCGGTTCGCGGCGCTTGATGTGGGGTCGTGTCCATCAGCTGGAGCTCGTCCACGCCTTCGGCAGGCGTCGCGGGCTCGGGCTGTTCTTCAACGTCCGCTCGATCAAGATCGGCGGCAACACCGACACCGTGCTGGCCACCTCGCAGGTCCCCGGCGATCCCTTCGGGACCCGCCTCTTGGCTCCTTCGTGGCGCCAGGTGCTCGACGTCGGGAAGTGGGATGCCTGCGGCGGGATTCACCTTCCGGGCCAGTCCGGGCAGCCCGGGTCCCGCCACTACCGCGATCTGCGACGCCGGTGGAGGACCAACCGGCAGTTCCCGCTGTACTGGAGCGCTCCTGAGCTTCGCCGCCACGCCCGAACTCGACTGACCCTGGTTCCGGTCCCAAACGATCCCGGCGCGCGACCATAGAGGGCGTGCATCGCTCGGGCGAACGTGGAATCGTGCGAGGCTGCTGCCTCGGCATTGTGCTGCTGCTCATCGTCGTCGCCGGCTCGGTCTTCCTTGCCGATCGGGCGCTGGCCGCGCCGTCATTGGGTGCGCCCCCTGCGGGACCTTCGCACGGGGCCAGCGAAACGGCGATCGCCGTGGCGCTCGGGACCGGCATGGCCGGCCAGCTCCTCGCGGGCTCTCACGGCGTGGTGGTGCTGAGCGAGCAGGACCTGACCGTGCTGGCGGTGGCGAACAATCCGCACCCGGATCAGTACCGCGATCTCCAGGTGCGGGTGCGCAAGGGTCTGATCGTGATGTCCGCGCGCGTCTCCGCAGGGCCGTTCACGCCGACAGTCGTGCTCCACATCAGCATCGCGCTGCGGTCCGGACCGTCGGGCCCGGTCATCGCGGCCCAGGTCCCGGAGGTCGACGTGGGGATGCTCGGTCTTCCCTGGTTCGCTGGATCGCAGCTCGCCGCCGAGATCGACAAGGCACTGTCGCTGGACCGACTGTTTTCGATCGACCCGCGGCTCAGCCCGCTCCGCCAGGACATCGAGTGCGTGGCCGTGGTCCCGGGTGGCGTCGCAGTCGGCGTCCACGATCCGGGTGTGCCCTCAGTGCCTTCCGCATGCGGTGGGACCTAGCCCGGGCGCTCCGGCGTTGTCACCGCGAGCACGAACGCGGCATGGCTCTGGACCTGCGGGTAGTTGCCGAGCGGCGTGCGGTCGGCGGGATCGGTGACCTCGCCGAAGAGTCCCAGGGGTCCTCGCGTGGCGATGGCGGCGCTGAGCCAGGCGGATCCGTCCCGGCCGGTCGCGGCCAGCGCGGCCGCGAGCCAGAAGGTTGGGAACACGAACGGTCCGCAGGGATCGGGCAGCGCATCCGGCTGACCTTCGTAGCGGTCGACGAGCCCCGCCCTGCCCAGCCGGTAGACGATCAGCCCCAGCGTCGGCTGCACGCGAGCGGCGAGCGGTTCCAGGCCGGCCAGCAACGCGACCTGAGCCAGTGCGGCGTCGGCACCGCCTCCGTCGAGGCGCAGCTGCATGGGGCCGCCGGTCGCGCCGATGGCGTCGATGATCTCTGCGGCGGTCGCTCGCCAGCGGGCGGCGTCGCCGGTCATCAGGCCGCGGTCCGCGAGCGTCGCGGCGCCCGCGAGCCCGCTCGCCGCGGTCACCAGGGAATGCGTGTAGCGGGCGGCTTCGCCACGGATCTCCCAGATGCCGTGGTCGGGCTCCTGCCAGTGCTGTACGAGCCAATTCGCGAGGGCCGGCACAGCCCCCGCCAGCTCGTCGGGCAGAGCCGAGATCGCGGCGAGCGCTGTCGCGAGTTCGATGACCTCACCTGGGACGTCGAGCTGCGCCTGACCGGCAGCCGCATTGCCGATTCGCACCGGTCGCGCCCCCAGGTAGCCGTCCAGGGTCGGCTGCTCCGCCTCCTGGGGTGGGGCGCTGCCGTCGACGCGGACCAGCGGTACCGGGCCCTGCTCCGCAATCACTCCCCCGACGAACTGGGCGAGCTCACGGGCGCCATCGATAATTCCCAGGCGGACCATCGCGATGCCGGCGAGGGACGAATCGCGGAGCCAGGAGTAACGGTAGTCCCAGGTGCGCGCCGATCCCGGCCATTGCGGCAGCGACGTTGTCGGAGCGGCCACGATTCCGCCACCTCGCCGGTGGAGCCCTACGAGGACGGCCGCCGTGGTTCCCAGCAGGTCCTCGGGGTCCGCATATAACTGACCGGGCGGGACATCGCGCGGGTCTCGCACCGGGAGCAACCGGTGCCAGGCGGCGACGGTGTCGTCGATGGCGTCCCGCGCCGGTTGCTCGCCCGACGCCGAGAGTGTCACCAGCTCCGAGGTGTTTGGTTGTACGACCAACCTAGAGTGGATCTCGCCGTGCAGGGAGGTCCACTCGCTCGGAGTTCGGAGCTTCGCAGTGGTGTCCTGCGTCCGGATTTCCAATACGCCGCCGGTCGCTCTGATGGTTGCGGCAGCCGTTGGCCACTGCGGCGGCCTGACGACAACCGACACCTCGACCGGCTCGCCTTGCGCACGGACTTGACGGATCACCCACGGACCGACGTCGAGCGCAAGCGCATCCTCGACGATCAGCCGGCCCGACCCGACCTCCCAGATCGTCTCGAGCACCAGCGATCGCGGGTGGTAGCGGCGCGAGACGATCTGGGCGTCCTCTCGCGTGGGCCGCACCGAGAATCGGCCACCGCGCGCGTCATCGAGCAGCGAAAAGAAGAGTGGTGTCGAGTTCGATCCAGGGCCAGCAGAGCCATGCGATGTTGCCATCCGGATCGACGAGCGCCGCCGTCCTCCGATCGGCAAGCAGTGCGTGCTCGCCGATCGGGTGCTGCATGCGCGCAGCCTAGATGGTTACCGGCGTCAGGCGCCGGTGACGCCGATCTCCATGTGCCGCTGTGGTTGAGCGGCTCGCAACCGACGCCGCGTGAGGGCTCGATGGGCGTCGCGGATGCGATCCAGATTGGGCACCACGATCATCGCGAGGGCCGTCAGGATGGTGGTGCCGGCTGCGAGGTCGATATTGAGCAGGATGTCTGCGCTGGTCATGTCAGGTCTCCCGTGATGGTGTTGTTCCGACAACGACCACGCTGACGCGGCGCGCTGGGAAGACGTGTGGACTTTTCATGGAGCTTCCTGAGGAATTCCCACTCCATCGCTGCCCTGAGGTGTCACAGACTGGGCTCGCATCTTGTCTTTCTGGTAGCGGGCACACCGCGATCAAGGAGAACGAAGATGAGAGTGTTTGTGGCAGGAGCGACCGGAGCAATCGGCATGCAACTGGTGCCACGTCTGATTGCCGCTGGGCATGAGGTCCACGGCATGACGCGCAGTGAGTTGAAGCGCGCCGTGCTCAAGGAGCTGGGCGCACTGCCTGTCGTCGCGGACGCGCTGGATGCAGACCAGGTTGCAGCGGCAGTCGCCAGGGCCGAGCCCGACGTCATCGTCCACCAGCTGACCGCCATCGGAGCGCTCGACCTGCGTCACTTCGATCGCACGTTCGCGCTGACCAATCGTCTTCGGACCGAGGGCACCGATTACCTGCTGTCCGCCGGGCAGGCGGCGGGTGTGCGACGGTTCGTCGCGCAGAGCTACTTCGGCGGATACACCCGCTCCGGAACCGAAGTCAAGACCGAGGAGGATCCGCTGGACCCCATGCCGATCCGAAAGATGCGGGGAATCGTCGGCGCGATCCGGCATGTCGAGACGGCAGTGCTGGGCGCTGAGTGGACGGAGGGGATCGTCCTGCGGTACGGCGCCTTCTACGGGCCCGGGACGTCGCTCCAACCGGGCGGGGAGCAGGTCGAACTCATCCGCAGGGGGAGATTCCCGCTGGTCGGCGACGCCGCCGGCGTCTGGTCGTTCATCCACGTCGCCGACGCTGCCGACGCCACCGTGGCGGCAGTCGAGCAGGGCACGCGTGGCGTCTATAACGTGGTCGACGACGACCCCGCGGCGGTTGCCGTCTGGCTCCCTTCGCTCGCCAATGCGCTCGGTGCCAGGAAGCCGATGCGGGTGCCCCGGCTGGTCGGGCGACTCTTCGCGGGCGAAGTCGGGGTGATGATGATGACCGAGCTTCGAGGCGCCTCCAACGCGAAGGCGAAGCGCGAGCTCGCCTGGCGCCCAGCGCACCCAACCTGGCGACCGGGGTTCGCTGCCGCGTGATCGATCGCGACCGGCTGCTTGACGACCTGCGCCCCGGCTCGTTTGCGATTGCCTATCGAATGCTGGGCAGCGTCTCCGAGGCCGAGGATGTCGTGCAGGAAGCGCTGCTGCGCTTTCATCAAGCGATCACGGCAGGTGAGCAGATCGCATCGCCACGCGCGTTTGTTGCCACCGTGACCACCCGACTCGCGATCAACGAACTGCGCTCCGCTCGGGTCCGGCGCGAACAGTACGTCGGCGAATGGCTGCCGGAACCCATCCTCACGGGCGGCCGCGATGATCCTGCTTCGCATGCCGAGATCGCCGAACTCACTGTCCCTGGCGCTGCTGGTGCTGCTGGAGAGTCTTCTCCCGAGCAGCGTGCGGTGCTGCTGCTCCACGACGTGTTCGACTACGGATATCCGGAGGTGGCGGCGATCGTCGGCAAGACCGAGGACAACGTGCGCCAGCTCGCCACCCGCGCACGGCGCCACGTGCAGCAGCGCCGGCCGCGTTTCCAGACGACGCGCGAGCAGCGCGACGAGTTGGCGCGGCGTTTCTTCGATGCTGCGGAGCGAGACGATCTCGTGGGGCTCGAAGCGATGCTCGCGCACGACGTCAAGCTGACCGGCGACGGCGGCGGCAAGGCCCCGGCGCTCGCGCGCTCGCTGCACGGGCGCCACCGTGTCGCGCTCACGCTGATCAACTGGTTCCGTCTGGCGGCCCGCCTGCCGGGCTTGTCGGTGCGACCTGTCGAGGTCAACGGCGACGCCGGAGCGCTCCTGCTCGACGCCGATGGGCGGCTGATCGGCGTGTGCGCGCTCGAGATCGCCGACGGTGAGATCGTGAGCTTCAGCTCGATCGTGAACCCCGACAAGCTCACGCACCTCGGACCGGTCGCCGACTTCAACTCGCTGCTTCGGGCTGCGCGATGAAGACCGCGCGACCATGGAAGAACCGACGTCAGGGAATCGTTGTCACCGGCGGAATCGTGTCCGCGATGCTCGCGATTTTCTCGGCCCAGTTGGGGTCGCTGGCGTAGTCGACATTCATGCCGCGCAAGGTTGGGCCGTGATAGAACGCGCCGCCCACGGTCAGGTAGTGCGACTCGATGAACTGCGCCACGTACTGGATGCATGCGTTGAAGCTCGCGAACGTCGTCGCGTCGCCGTACGGGTTGGCGTCGTTGGCACCGAAGCCGAACAGATTGAACTTGTATTGCGCGATCGCGCTGGTGCCCCAACCGGATTCGAGGATCGCATGGGCGACGAAGTAACGCGCGCTCACGTGGTATGTCGCCTCGGCCTGCATGAAGCTCGGACCGAGTCCCGCGAGCGCTGAGCCGGCAAGGAATTGATTGATGCTCCCAGCGGTCTCACCGCTCGGCAGCGTGAGGTTGGTGTCGACCGTGAACAACGGGCCCGGGACCGGGGGATAGACGGCGTCGCGGGCGCGTGCTGCGGCAAGCGCGGCGGTCGCAGCAGTGAGCGCTTTCTGCGCTTGCGAAACCTGCGAGTGCGCAGCGATATCCGCCACCAGGAGGTTCTGCTCCTGCACTTTGATCACTGCCCGTTCGGTGTGCGCCTGCTCCTGTTCGGCAGCGAGCTGCGTCAATGCTGTGTTGTCATCCGCGAGCGTGCTCGCAGCCTTCTGTTCCTCGTCCCCGATACGCGAGACCAACTGCTGTGATGCGGTGGATATCTCGTGGACCTCGACGTCGCGCTGGATCGCGCCGGCGATGGTGTTCGCGGAGATGATGTAGGCGATCAACGCCTGCGCCCCGCCGCTTTCGTAGGACTGACGCACGTAGGCGGCGAGATGGCCGCGGTCGCTCTCAAGCTGCGTGTTGACTTCGGTCAGGGTCGCGCTGTCCTTGGAGATGGTCACGTGCAGCGCGCTGATCCTGGTGTTGAGGAGTGCGAGCTGCGCGTTCGCCGCCGCGAGCGCCTGGCGTGCACCGGCGAGCGCGGTGTCCGCGTTATTGGCCGCATCCTTCGCGTTCTGCGCATCCTTCTTGGCTGCGGCAGCCGCCTGCTGCGCCGCGGTGAGGCCCGAGCCGGGACCCGCTGCAACCGGAATCGCGATCAGCGTCAGCGCCAGCGCGAATGGCAGCGCGGCGAGCAGGCGGCGATGGGCGAACGAAAACCGGGGGTGACGCATCGCAGCCAGTCTCCCATCGGGTCCGCAAGGAGCCTCCCGATGTCATCGCGCCGTCACCCCCCGTCACGGCGGCGTGACACGACCGCACGCGAAATGTGTGAACAGCTGGCTCACCCGAGCCTGGTCCCGGACGGCGAAAGCCTACGAGGCCTTGCGCTCCAGGAGGCGGCGACGAATCTCGTCGGCCGCGACGCCCAGCTCTACTGTCGAGCGCGGCCCGCAACCGGGGCAGGTCCGATGCCCGCCGACAGGCTCACCGTTGGCGCCGTAGTACAGCACCGACAGCATCTCGCCCTTGCACATCGGGCACCGGTCGGACGTTTCCGGGTTCGTCTCCATGGCTCCATTGCATGATCGCACGGCGAAGGCAGGAGGGGGAGCGCGAACGACCAACGTCACCGACCCGGCACGACAACCGGCGAGGGGTAGGCTCGGGGTCGTGCTCCCCCCGCTGCCCGACGCGACCGTCGTGACGCTCGAGCTGTATCTCGATGAGCTGATGCGCTGGTCGTCCCGCGTCAATCTGACCTCCATCCCGCGTGAGCAGATGTGGGCGCGGAACGTCGTGGAGGTGATGGACCTGCTCGAGGTCGCGGCACCCCCGGCCGGCAGCCGCATTGTCGACATCGGATCCGGGGGCGGCGTTCCCGGGGTGGTGATCGCGATTCTCCGTCCGGACGTGCACGTGACCCTCATCGAATCCGATCTGCGCAAGAGCGGTTTCCTCACCCACGTCGCCGGTTTCCTCGGTCTGCGCGCGTGTGGAGGTCGAGGCGATCCGCGCGGAGGACGCCGGGCGCTGGGTGGGGATGCGCGAGGACTTCGACCTGGCGACCTCACGCGCCGCCGCACCCCCTCCGGTGCTGTGCGAGCTGGCGCTGCCGCTGCTCCGCATCGGCGGGCTGCTCTGCGCCCTGGTCGGCGATGCGCCCGGGTCGCTGGAGTCCTGCGCGGCAGCCGCCGCGGTGTGCGGCGGCGGTGCGCCTGAGGCGCCCGCCCGCGGCCTCCTGTGCGTGCGCAAGCTGGCACCGACTCCGGATCGCTACCCGCGACGTGCGGGCACGCCGAACCGCCACCCCATCAGCTGAGCCGGCGGCGGATCGCCGCTGCGGCAATGGCGCGCTCGTCCCACAGCACCTCGCCACCCGACGTCTCGAGCGTCTTCTCGTGGCCCTTGCCGGCACAGAGCACCGTGTCCCCAGGCGCTGCGTGGGCGATTGCATAGCCGATCGCTTCGACACGATCGGGAATCACCAGCACGTTCTCGTCGCGAATCCCGCCCGCAGCCACCGCACCGGCGGCGATCTGTTCGAGGATGAGATCGCGATCCTCACCGCGAGGATCCTCGTCGGTGATCACGCTGATGTCCGCGAGGCGCGCCCCGGCCGCGCCCATTGCCGGGCGTTTCTCGAGATCGCGCTCCCCGGCTGACCCGAAGACCGCCCACAGCCTCCCCGGGGTGGTGCGGCGCAGCTCGCGCAGCACGGTCTCGAGCGCGTCGGTGGTGTGGGCGTAGTCGACGACAACCTCGAAGGGCTGGCCGAGGTCGATGCGCTCCATGCGACCGGTCACCGGCCCGGCCAACTCCAGGCCGCGGACCGCGCTCTCCAGGTCGGCACCGGTGGTGCACGCCGCGCCAAGTGCAGCCAGCGCGTTGCGCACGTTGAAGGTCCCGCTCAAGTGCATCCGGACGGTCGCGCTCCCCCAGGGCGTCGCCGCCGTGAAGCGCACCCCCGCAGCTTCCGTGGCGATGTCCTCAGCGCGCAGGTCGGCTTCGATGTCGTGGACATCGGTGTAGGTCAGTCGGGTCGCGACCGGGATCGCCGACAGGACCGGGAACGCGAATGGGTCGCCGGCGTCGAGGATGGCGATCCCATCTGAGCGAGACGAGACCGCTTCGAGCAGACGCGCCTTGGCCGCGAGGTAGCGGTCTCGGCTGCCATGCAGCTCGAGGTGCTCGGTGGTGATCCGGGTGAACACCGCGGCACGGAAGGCCACGTCGTCAGCGCGGTGCATCTCCAGCCCGTGCGATGAGGTCTCCAGCGCGAGGTGGGTGCAGCCGGCGTCCCGAACATGCGCGATTTCACTCTGCAACAACGGCGCCTCGGGAGTGGTCAGCCGGGACGGGTTCGAGGTGATCTCGTCGCCGGCGCGGCGGTCGACAGTGGTGATCGAGGCGGCGTGGAGCCCTGCCGCGCGCCACGCATGCCAGAGGAGCGTCGCCGTCGTCGTCTTCCCGTCGGTCCCAGTGATCCCCGCGACGCAGAGGTCGCGGCTCGGATGATCGTAGAAGGCCGATGCGAGTCGGGACAGCGCCACTCGGGTATCGGCGACGATCGCCACGGGAATCGACGGATTCGCGCGCCGGTTCGGGGAGCCGCTCGGCGATGACGGCGACGGCGCCGCGCGCCACCGCGTCCTCGATGAAGCCATGGCCGTCGGCACGCAGGCCGGCGATGGCGACGAACAGGCTCCCAGGGACCACTGCCCGCGAGTCGGCCTCGATCGAGGTGATCTCCACCGCCGATCCGGTGGTGGCGAATGCGGGATCTATGCCCGCGGCGCTCAGAAGCGCTACCAGGGGGCGCGCCGCACGCGTCGGATGCACCGTCGCAGTCTATGGTAGGGTCGCTTCGATCATGCCTGGAAAGAAGCAGAAGCGCCAGTCGAGCCTTTCGCTCGCCGACGCACTCACCGCCACCCGCGCCGCGCATAGCCGCGTCCTCGCGCTCGCCGCTCGCCTCGAGGAGACCGAGCGCACCATCCTCGCGGCGATGGCGACCACGCCGTCATCCGCGTCATCGTCGGCTGCTGCGAGCTCACCTGCAAAGCGTCCAGTCGGCAGACCGCCGAAGGCCGCATCAGCCGCGCCCGGGAAGCGCTCCGTGGGCCGGCCGCGCACGTCCGCCGCAGCGGCACCCGCGAAGCGGCCGGTGGGCAGACCTCGGAAGTCAGTCGCCGCGCAGGCACCTGCCAAGCGCCCGGTGGGCCGGCCGCCGAAAGCCGCGTCGAGCACTGCGCCCGCCAAACGCCCGGTCGGCAGGCCGCGAACTCGTCCCGCCCGGGGCTGAACCGAATCCAGACTGCGTAGGTCGGGTTTTGGGTAGACTGGCTGCATGGCCAAGTCTTCTCGCGATCTCCTCGACGACGCACGGCGCACGGTTCCGGAGGTCTCCCCGCAGCAGGTTCGCGCCGATGCGGGCTCCCGCACCCTGATCGACGTTCGCGAGCGCAGCGAGTTCGACGAGGGCTATATCCCGGGCGCGACGCACCTCAGCAAGGGTTTCATCGAGACCCGCATCGAAGACGCGGTCCCGCGGCACGACGCGCCGATCACGCTGTATTGCGCCGGCGGGGTGCGCTCCCTGCTCGCCGCGCGCGCTCTCCAGGAGCTTGGCTACACGGATGTGCAGTCCATGAGCGGCGGGTACGGCGCCTGGAAGCAGGCGGGCTATGACTTCATCGTGCCCCGCGTGCTCACCGCACAGCAGCAGCAACGCTACAGCCGGCATCTGCTCATCCCCGAGATCGGTGTCGAGGGCCAGGTGAAACTGCTGGACGCGAAGGTGCTCCTCATCGGCGCCGGCGGGCTCGGCAGTCCTGCGGCGCTCTACCTCGCGGCCGCGGGCGTCGGCACCATCGGTTTCGTCGATTTCGACACCGTCGATCGCAGCAACCTGCAGCGCCAGATCCTGCACACCGAAGATCGGATCGGGATGTTGAAGACCGCATCGGCGCGCATCGCGCTGACCGCGATCAACAGCGAGGTGCGGGTCGTTGAGCACAACGTGGTGCTGAGCAGCGAGAACGCCCGTGAGATCTTCGACCAGTACGACATCATCGTCAACGGGTGCGACAACTTCCCCACCCGCTACCTTGCCAATGATGTGGCCATCTTTGCCAAAAAGCCGATGGTGGACGGCGGCATCTTCCGCTTCGAGGGTCAGGTGACCACGGTCGTGCCCTTCCAGTCGCCCTGCTACCGGTGCCGCTATCCTTCGCCGCCGCCGCCCGAGGAGGCGCCGTCGTGCGCCGAGGCAGGCGTGCTCGGTGTGCTCCCCGGCATCGTGGGTGTACTCCAGGCCACCGAGGTCATCAAGTTGATCACCGGCATCGGCACGCTGCTGACCGGACGGCTGCTCCACATCGATGCGCTGGACATGAAGTTCCGCGAGTTCCGGGTTCCGCGCGATCCGCAGTGCCCGGTCTGTGGCGAGAATCCGACGATCACCGAGCCCATCGACTACGAAGGCTTCTGCGCGGCCCCGGTCTCTGTTCCGACGGAGGCCGTCGGCGTCCCCGCCTAAGGAAGGCTACCCTTAGACGGCGCCGGTCGTCGCGCTCTCGGCACCCTCGGGGACTAACTTCTCGGCTTCGTGGATGAGCATCACCGGGATGCCGTTGTCGACGCGGTAGCGCAACCGGCAGGCGTCGCAGCGCAGCGACTTCGACTCGACCACGAGCGGTCCGCGGCAGCGCGGGCACGCGAGGATGTCGAGCAGATCCTTGGGGAGCTGGCTCACGAGACCATCCCCGCGGGGACGAGGAAGCCGGCGAGCGCGCTGTTGAAGGGCCGCGGCATCTCGAGGTTGCTGAGATGTCCGCAGTCGAACTCGGTGTAGCGGGCGCCCTTGATGTGGTCAGCGATGGCATGAACCTCCGTGGTGCCGACGATCGCGTCCTGGGTCCCGGCGATCACCAGCGATGGGACGTCGATCTTGTCCAGGAGCTCGGTGCTGTCCGGTCGCGCGGCGATGGCCCGCTGCGCGAAGGCGATGCCGGCCGGTGAGCAGCGGCGGATGCGCCCACGGACCGGGTCCGCGATGTGCGCCTCCTCTCGCGCCGACGGACCCAGCAGGCGCGCCACCATCGGTTCGACGATCGATTCGACGGATGCTTGGCGCTCGACCTGATCCGCCATCGCAAGGCGGTCGTTGCGCGAGCCCTCGACATCCGCGGTCGCGCGCGTGTTGCACACCGCGAGGGCGCGGATGCGTGCCGGCGCAAGCCGCCAGAGCTCGAAGGCGAGGTATCCGCCCATTGACAGACCGACGACCGCGAAGCGATCAATGCCGTGCGCGTCGAGCGCGCTGAGCGTGGCGGCGGCGAATGCCGCCAGCGAGGGTGGACCGTCCGGCGGTGGCGGCGATGCACCGCACCCCCACATATCCACGCGGAGGCAGCGCACATCCTCTGACAGCGCCGCGACCTGGTGGTCCCACTGCGACGCATCCATCGTGAACGCGTGGAGCCAGAGGACAGGGTCGCCGGTCCCGGTGTCGTGAAGTGCCGGCACCATCGCGGTCTGCGCTGACTAGGCCTGGGCGGCGACGGCGATCGCCGGGAAATCCTCGTCGAGCGTTGCCGGCTCGATGTGCGTGCGCGCGTGCTTCTCGACGTCGCGCAGCTTGAGGATCTCGCTGGGCGTGATGAGCGTCACCGCGACGCCCGCACGTCCTGCGCGACCGGTGCGGCCAACGCGATGCAGGTATTCATCAGGTGTCAGCGGGACGTCGTAGTTGATGACGTGCGAGATGTCATCGATGTCGAGCCCACGAGCGGCGACGTTGGTGGCGATGAGGTACTTGGTGTGCGAAGCGCGAAACTGCTGCATCGCACGGTCACGGTCGCGCTGCGTGAGATCACCGTGGAGGAGGCCGACCGTGTAGCCGCGGCCACCGAGCTGCGCCTGCAACACGTCTGCGGTGCGTTTGGTCTCGACGAAGATGAGCGCCATCACCACATCCGGCTGGTCGAGGATTCGCGCCAGCGCGTCCGTCTTGTCTGCCCAGGTGGTGCGCACGTAGAGCTGGCGGACTTCGGCGGGAATCTCCGGCCGGCTACTGATCTCCACCGTCTCCGGATCGTGCATGTGGCGCAGCGCGAGGCGGCGCACCCACTCCGGCATGGTGGCGCTGAAGAGCAGCGTCTGCCGTTGCGGCGGGCACTGACGAAGGATGCGCTCGACGTCCGGCGCGAATCCCATGTCGAGCATGCGATCGGCTTCGTCGAGCACGCAGACGCGGACGTTCGCCAGCGTCAGCGAGCGGCGCTGGATGTGGTCGCCGAGCCGGCCGGGGGTCGCCACCACGATGTGCGCTCCCTGGCGCAACTCCTCGATCTGGCGGCCGATCGAATCGCCACCGTAGATCGCGACGCTGCGCAGCTCGTGGCGCTTGCCGAGCCGGGTGAGCTCGTCGTGCACCTGCACCGCAAGCTCCCGGGTCGGGCAGAGGACGAGCGCCTGCACCGGACCGTCGCGCGGATCAAGGCGCTCGATGATCGGAATGCCGAACGCGGCCGTCTTCCCGCTGCCGGTCTGCGCCTGACCGATGACGTCACGGCCGGCCATCGCGAACGGCAGCGAACCCGCCTGGATCGGCGTTGCCATGGTGTAGCCGAGCTCCGCGACGGTGTGCTGCATGGACACACTCAAGGGCAACTCAGCGAAGCTCACCGCTTCGGGGATGACGGGACTGATGGCCTCATCGACCGGCGCCGAAGCGACGGGAGAAGGCCTTGCAGCGAGCGGTCTTCCGAACCGCGCGCGAGAAGACGAACGCAAGACAAATTCAGTCTACCCCGAATTGAGCAGTTACCGCCTCGGTAAGATCGACTGGATGCCGGTCGCTGTTCTCTGCACGCCCGCGGCCGGGTAAGTCCGCTCGTCGACATCCGCGCGCTGCGAGCGGCCGGTCCGCCATTTGTGCCGCGCGGCCTCGTCATCGACCTCGACGGCACCACCATCGACTATCAACAGCTGCTGCATCCCCGCGTCCGCGCCGCGGTGCGCACGGCTGCGACGCGACTGCCGGTGATCATCGCCACCGGCCGCATGTACCGATCGGCGCTCCCCTGGGCCATCGAGCTCGGCGTGACCGAGCCGCTGGTCTGCTACCAGGGCGCGCTGGTGCGCGAGATGCCTGGGCAGGACGGGTCGCCGGGGGCGGTGATCTACGAGCGTCCGCTGCGACCGGCACCGGCGCAACGCGCCCTGCACCTCGCTCGTCAGGAGAACTGGCACTTTCAGGCCTACCAGAACGACGAGCTGCTCTGCGAGCAGGATCGACCTGAGGCCTGGCTCTACGCGAGCGTCAGCGGTGTCCCGTTCACGCTGGTGCCCGACCTCGAGCCGCTCCTCGCGCTGGGAACCACCAAGGCCGCCTGCGTCATCGAGGATCCGGTCGAAGTCGACCGTGCGTCGGCGCTGATGCGCGAGGAGCTCGGGGATGCGGCGCGAGTGACCAGGTCCAACCCGGAATTCGTCGAGATCCTCGACACCGTCGTGAGCAAGGCGGCGGCCTGCGAGATGGTCTGCGCCCGGCTGGGGTTCACGCTCGCCGAGGCGGTCGCGATCGGTGACGCGCCCAACGACATCGAGCTGCTCGAGGCGGCAGGCCTCGCGATTGCGGTCGCCACCTCGCGACCAGAGGTGCTGGCGGTGGCCGATGCCACCTGCGCGCCGCCCCACGACGCAGGCGTTGCCGATGTGCTGGAGGCCTTCGGGCTGACCTGACCGAGGATCGCGGGTGGCATCAGACGACGCCCACGTGGACGGCGCCGGGAACTCAGCCCCCGGCCGGCCCCGTGTCGCGTCCCGGGCGGGTCATCGCTTCGGCGTCGAGGAGGCGCGTCAACTCCGCCTCGTCCAGGCCGCTGCGCTCGCGCGCAACCTCGCGGACTGTCCGTCCGGTGTTGTATGCCTCCTTGGCGATGGCGGCTGCAGCGTCGTAACCGATCACCGGGGCGAGCGCGGTGCAGAGCATCAGCCCGCGCTCGACCATGGCGGGCCCGTTCTCAGTTGCCGTGATCCCGTCGACGCACTGGGTCGCCAGGTTGGTCGCCGAGGCAGCCAGGAGTGAGGCCGACTGGAGGAGGTCGTAGGCAGCCACCGGCATCATCACGTTGAGTTCCAGCAGCGATCCCGCAGCCCCGCAGAAGGCGATGGTCGCGTCGTTCCCGATCACCTGGGCAGCCACCATGGTCACCGACTCACAGATGACCGGGTTCACCTTGCCGGGCATGATCGACGACCCCGGCTGCACCACCGGAATCGAAATCTCGGCGATGCCCGCACGCGGACCGAAGCCGAGCAGGCGGATGTCGTTGGCGATCTTGTACAGGGCCACGGCGACGGCACGCAGGGCACCGCTGGCGGCGACCACGACGTCGAGCGTCGACTGCCCGCTGAAGTGGTTGCCGGTCTCCTGGAAGGGGATGCCGAGGTCGGCGGCGAGCAGCGCGATCACCTTGCGCGGGAACTCCGGGTGCGTCCCGACCCCGGTGCCGACCGCGGTCCCACCAAGTGGCAGGTCGGCCAGGGCCGTCAGCGCCTCCTCGCAGCGCACCAGGGCGCGCTCCACCTGACCCGCGTAGCCGAGGAACTCCTGTCCGAGCCGGATCGGCGTGGCGTCCTGGAGATGGGTGCGCCCGGTCTTGATGACCGACCAGAACTCCTCCGACTTGCGGCGCAACGACTTCTCGAGGGTCCGCAAGCCGGGGAGCAGGTCCTCGTGGATCAAGACCGCCGCGGCGACCTGGATGGCCGTCGGGATCACGTCGTTGCTGGACTGTCCGGCGTTGACGTGGTCGTTGGGGTGCACCGGGCTGCGCGACCCGCGCACGCCGCCGAGCAGCTCGATCGCTCGGTTGGCGATCACCTCGTTGGCATTCATGTTGGTCGAGGTGCCACTGCCGGTCTGGAAGACGTCGACGATGAACTCACTGTCGAGGGCGCCGTCGATGACGTCCTGCGCCGCCCGGATGATCGCGCCGGCGAGGTCCTCGTCGAGCAGGCCCAGCTCCCGGTTGACCATGGCCGCCTGCTGCTTGATCAATCCGATCGCACGGATGAAACCTCGTGGGAGGCGGAGGTCGCTGATCGGGAAGTTGACCTTGGCCCGCATCGTGTTGGCCCCGTAGTAGGCGTCGGCCGGGACTTCGAACTCACCCATCGAATCGCGCTCGGTGCGGGTTGCGGCACTCATGAAGCGACCCCCTCCTGGTGCAGCGGGATGGTCATGTCGAACTCGGCGCCGGCCCCGGGGACGCTGCGGGCGGCAACCGTCCCGCCGTGGCGCTCGGCGACCGTGCGGACGATGTAGAGCCCGAGCCCGCTGCCCGGCACCTTGCGCTGGCGCTCGGCCACCGAGCGGAAGTACTTGTCGAAAAGATGGTTGGTATCGGCCACCGGAAACCCTGCGCCATGGTCGCGGACCGTGAAGCGGACCGAATCGCCCTCGCGCATTGCCAGCACCTCGATTGGAGAACCCATCGGGCCATGCTTCACCGCGTTGCCGAGCAGGTTGGTCAACGCCAGGATCATCCGCCGGCGGTCGCCCTTGAGCTTGAGGCCGTGCTCGGTCTCGCTCGTGATCGGGGACTCGCGCAGCTTGGCCTCCATCGCCACGTGCTCGATCGCCTCCTGGACGACCTCCTCGGCGTCCATCACCTCGAGCGCGAGATGGTCGTCCGGATCTTCGAGGCGCGCCAGCTCGGCAAGCGCATTGACCATCCGGACCATCATCTCGGTGCTGGCCGTGATGCCCTCGATCGCGACCATGGCGGTCTCCGGGAGGGTCCCGAGCATGCCCGCGCTCAGGAGCTGGCCGTAGCTGTTGAGGATGGTCAGCGGCCGCCGGAGCTCGTGCATGGTGATCGACAGCGAGGTCCCCCGTGCCGACGACTCCGATGTCGCGCTTGTAAGCCGGTGCTCGAGCGCCGCCACGCAGGTGGCCGCCAGCCGTTGCGCGATCGCATCGATGTCGTCGGCGGTCATGGCCGCGAGCGCCAGGGCTTCCTCGGCATCGAGACGCTCTTCGCGCACCGCTTCGGCGGTGACCTGCCGGAGCGCGACCAGGTTGCGCATCGCGGTCTCGAGGCGCCGCTCGACACTGATACCCGCGTCGAGATGGTGGTAGGCGATGAGCGGGCGGAAGTCGTCGGCGCTCAACGCAACCAGCACGGCGTTGATGAACTGCCGCGGCCCGCGAGCACGATCGGGTGGATCGCCAGGGTCACCGGTCGACGTCTGGCGGGCCCACAGATCGGCGATCCGAGCGGCGTGGGTCGCGAGGAAGTCGCTGAACTGCCTGGTCACGCCGCTGAAGTCTAGTGGGCGAGCGAGCGTGGCACTAAGCCGGAACGACCTCGGGGACGCATGACGTCTCGGTGGCGGTCAGCACCGGCGCCTTCACGCTGCGCCGGTGATGGGTCCAGAGGACTGCACCGAGCACCGCGAAGGGGATCATCTGCAGGTCGATCAGGAGCGAGATCGCGACCGCGTGGGAGACGGAGACACCGGTCTTGGCAAGCAGCGCGACGAGCACGCCCTCGCGGATACCGAGGCCGTTGATGCTGAAGGGCACCAGAGCGACCAGCAGGGTGATCGGGATGCAGACAGCGAGCACCGTCCAGCTCAGATCGACGCCGATGGCCCGGGCGGCCAGGCTGACTGCGAGGAGATTGAAGCCCCAGCCCGCGGCTCCGACCAGCAGTGACTGCGCAACCGCGTGCGGATGTTTGCGGTATCCGGCGAAGGCGTCGCTGAACGAGCGGACGCCACGGCTCATCGCTCCTGACAGGCGGGCAAGCAGGCGGTGGGGCACGATGCGGTCGGCGCTGAGCGCGCACATCCAGATCACGACCACGCCGACAGCCAGCCCTGCGATCACGATCACCGTCCCGGTCCCGAGCAGTGCCCGGAGGATGATCGCCGCGGCGATCCCCCAGCAGGTCATGCCGAGCATCCCGGCCATCCGGCTTCCGGCCAGCGAGGCGATCACGTTGCCGTGCCCGACCTGACGGCCCATCTCGACGGTGCGCATCGCATCGCCGCCGACACCGGCAGGAAGCATCTGCGCGAAGAAGATGCTCTGCAGATAGGACGAGCTCAAGCGCCGCCAGCTCAGCAGGGAGCCGGCGCCGGCACCGGCCGGGGAGCTCGCGGTGCGCAGCAGGACGCCCCATTCGACGACGCTCGCGGCGACGGCCAGCACGGTCAGCCCGAGGGCGGCCGCGATCCAGAGCGGATCGGCATGCGAGAGGCTCGCGACTGCTTTGGGGATGTCAATCGTGCGAAACAGGATCACGAGGCCGACCGCGGTGCCGCTCACGCGGGTCCACGGCGACCCCAGGACCGCTCGGGCAATTCGAAGCACAGGTCGCACGAGGCTCATTGAAGCAGGGTTGCACCGGTCGCCTGTTGCGAAGGTGCGGAACGTGACACTCCGCGAGAAGCGCGCGACGAAAGGGGCGTGCCGCCCGTCACTCGGCGGCGATGTAGGGCTCTCGGAAGGCGGTCTGCTCGGCGATGAAGACGAGCTGCAGGTCGTCGACCGGACCATTGCGGTTCTTGGCGACGATGAGCTCGGTCTTGGCCTTGTCGATCTCGCGGTTGTGCATGCCCTCGCGATACAGGAACAGGACCACGTCAGCGTCCTGTTCGATCGAGCCGCTGTCACGAAGGTCACTGAGCTGCGGGCGCTTGTTCTCGCGACGCTCCGACTCTCGCGAGAGCTGGGAGAGCGCGAGCACCGGGACGTTCAGCTCCTTGGCGATGGCCTTGAGCCCGGACGAGATGTCCGATACCTCCTGCACCCGCGAATCGCGCCGGCCTCCCTGCATCAACTGCAGGTAGTCGATGACGATCAGCTCGATGTTGTGCTGCGCCTTCATCCTTCGCGCACGCGCTCGCAGGCTGCTGATGGCCAGCGCGGGGGAGTCGTCGATCCAGAGGTCCGCGTGCGTGAGCGTGTCCATCGCCTTGGCGATCTTCTGGAAAGCCATGGGGTCGGCCTGACCGGTGCGGAGCATGTAGGCGTCGACGTGCGCCTCGCTGCAGATCAGCCGTTGCACGAGCGACTGACGCGACATCTCGAGGGAGAACACGACCACGGGTCTCCCTGCCAGCACCGCCGCGTTGCGCGCGATGTTCAGTGCGAACGACGTCTTGCCGACCGCGGGTCGGGCCGCGAGGATGATGAGCTCGCCGGGTTGCAGACCCTGCGTGAGCGCGTCGAGCTTGGAGAAGTTGGTCGGCACGCCGGTGACCAGCTGCTTGTTCTCGATGCGCTTCTCGAGCGTGTCCCACCACTCGCGCACCACCGGCGCGATGTTGCGGACCTCGGAGCCGCGCCCTTCCTGACCAATCTTGAACACGGTCTGCTCGGCCTGGTCGATCGCCTCGAGCACCTCGGTGGTGTTGTCGTATCCCAGCCGGCTCACCTCACCGCCGGCGCTGATGAGCCGGCGCCGCAGCGCATGCGAGATGACGATGTCCGCGTAGTGCTTGACGCTCGCCGCGCTGGGCACGACCAGGGAGAGCTCGGCGATGTAGTCCATGCCACCGGCGCGTCCGATGCCCGGTCCGCGTTCGAGTTGATCGCGCAGCGTGACGGTGTCGATGGACTCGCCACGGTCGTCAAGCGCGAGCGCGGCCCGGTACAGCACCGCGTGCCGCTCGGCGTAGAAATCCTCGGGCACGAGAATCTCGCGCACCGCGGCCATGGCGTTGCGATCGATGAGGATGCCGCCGAGCACCGCCTGTTCCGCATCGTTGTCGTGCGGCGCCACTCGCGGCGCCACTGTCGCGGCGACGGTGGCGCGCCCGACGAACTCAGCCGACGGGAGAGACGTCATTGGGCCGCAACGACGACCTTGAGTGTCTCTTTGACCTCTGGATGCAGCTCGATGGTGGCCTCGTGGGGGCCGAGCGAACGGATCGGCGGATCGATCTCGATCTTCCGCTTGTCGATGTCGATGCCCGCCTCGCGCTTGAGCTGCTTGGCGACGTCGGCGGTGGTCACGGTGCCGAAGAGACGCCCCGCCTCACCCGCCTTGGCGTAGACGGTGACCGTGAGCTTGCGCAGCCGGATCGCAGTCTCCTTGGCGTCGATGAGCGCCTTCTCGATGCGGCGGCGGGTCGCCTCCTCGCGGCGCTGGATCTGGTCGATCCGGTTCTGGTCGGCGATCACAGCGAGGTGCTGCGGGAACAGGAAGTTGCGCGCGTATCCCGGCGTGACCTCGCGGACGTCACCGGGCTTAGCGGTTCCTGCCACCTCTTTCAAAAACAAAACCTTCACGACATTGCCTCCTGCTCTTCGGGACGCAGGCGGCGGTAGATCATCATCGCGATGCGCTCTCCATTTCTGACATCGTCGTCGAAGCGGCTGCGCCGCTGGGTGATCAATTCCTCCTGGTCGGCAACCACGTGGCGTGGGCACGCGGCGATGAACGCGCGCGTCGCCAGCAGGCTCAGGGCAAGGACATCGAGCTCCCCCACCACCGGGAGCGACTCGGGAAGATCGACGATCGGCAAGGCAATCAATGCCAGTCCGCCGCCGAACGCGAGCTTCATGTAGCGCGGCACGCGCGCATCGAACATGAGGCAATACGCGAGCCGCATCATGCGCGGCAGGTCGACGAAGAGGCGCTTGGCGCTACGAAATTTGCTCAACATCTCGAACCGCGCATTCTACGGTGTTGCCGCCGTTGCCGATCGGACGATCAAGGCGGTCCGCGACCGCACGGGTGTGCGCCTCAGTCGCCGCCGAGGATGTCGCGATGCGCGTCGAGCCACGCTCGCGCGCCCTCGGTGTCACCCGGCGTGATCGTCCCCTCCAGCACCGCATCGCGCAGCGCGGCCTTGACGCGACCCACCCAGGGGCCCGGACCACGGCCGGCAATCGCCATCAGCTCGTCGCCGCTGAGCGGGTCACGCATCGCCGAGACCACGCCACCAATGTCGAGATGCGCCATCCGCTCCTCCAGCTCGTCGAGCTCCTCGAGCGTCGGGTAGGCGGAGGCGGTCGTGTCGGCCCTCGCGAGGTCCAGCAGCCTGGGGCGCAGGTCGCCGGCGTCGCGAATGATCCGCCGCACCGCCGTGTCGCTGAAGGCGTCGCGCTCGTACTGGATCGGGCGGAGGTGGAGACGCACCAGCTGCGCGACCGCGTTGATCTCGTCGTTGCTGAATCGCCAGCGTGTGAGGATCTCGCGCGCCATGTCGCCGCCCCGCTGGGGGTGGTCGTAGAAGGTGTGCCGTCCGTCGGCCGCGATCGCATGGGTCACCGGCTTGGCGATGTCGTGCAGGAGCGCTGCCGTGCGCGTGATCAGATCCGGAGGGGCGGCGTCGACGGCGTGCAGGGTGTGCCAGTAGACGTCGTGGGTGTGGTACCCGCCCTGCTCGAGGCCGATGCCGAGCGTCAGCTCAGGAAGGACCAGCTGCAGGAGCCCGGCCTCACGCAGCACCTCGATCCCCGCGCTGGCGTGCGGCGCCACCAGCAGGCGGCGGAGCTCATCGCTCACCCGCTCCACCGAGAGGATCGAGCTTCGTGACGCCTGGGCGCGCATGGCCTCGATGGTTCCGGGCGCGAGCGTGAAGCCGAGCCGGGCCACGAAGCGGGCCGCCCGGAACATGCGCAACGGATCCTCGGCGAAGGTCTCCTCAGGGCCGAGCGGCGTTCGCAGGATGCCGGCAAGCAGATCGTCGATGCCGCGTTCCGTGAGATCGATCACCGCGCCGTCCAGGGTCTGGCAGAGCGCGTTGACCGTGAAGTCGCGGCGCATGACGTCCTCTTTGAGGGTGCCCGGCCGCACATCGGGCTTGCGCGATTCGGGGTCGTAGCGTTCGGCTCGCGCGCGGACACCTTCGATGATGTAGTCGCCGCCACGGATCTGGGCGGTCCCGAATCGCTCGAACCGCTCCGGCGGATGCCAGCCGAACCGATGGGCGACGACCGCGAGCACCGGCATCGGGTCGATCCCGACGGTCACGAGGTCGATGTCCTTCCCGCGTCCCCCGCCGAGCAGCCGGTCGCGAACGAAGCCGCCGACGAGGTAGGTCTCGGCGTCGACGGAGGCGGCCGCGGCCGCGATCGCCGCGAGGACATCCTCGAGATCGAGGGGATCGGGGATCACCTCGTGGATCAGGGCGTTCACGGTGTTGCCGTCGCGGGGCGGGAAGGCCTGCCGCGCAGGAGGGTGGCGGCGAACACGGCGGCCACACCGGCACAGAGGGCGGCGCCCAGGAACACGGTCCGCAGCTCGGTGACGATGGCGTTGGTCACATCCTGCTCGTAGCCGGGACAGTTGAGCGGCGACGACGGGCACAGGACCTGCGGCGCCGGGAAGGTCGCGGCGGTCGTGTAGAAGATGTGCAGGCTGACGGCGGTGAGGATGGAGATGCCCACGAGCATGCCGATCATGCGCGCCACGACCACCAGCGCCGACGCCAGCCCGTGCATCTGCTCGCGCACCGAGACCAGCATCGATGCATTCACCGGTGCGATGGCCAGGCCGAAGCCGATCCCGCAGGCGAGCAGCACCGGATCGCTCGGATGAAGCCAGCCCGGACCGAGCGGATCTCCGAGTGTGGTTGCAGACCACAGGGTCATGCACCAGAAGGCGATGGCAGTGATCACCATCCCGGTGGCGGCGACCACGCGGTTGCCGAACCGCTGGGAGAGCCAGCCGCCCGCGACCGCCCCGAGCGGCACACCGATCAGGAGCCGGAGCAGGACCAATGCCGCACCCAGTTGCGAGTCCGGGTCGACGGTTGCACGCGCCAGGATGGGCAGGTCGAGGAGCGCCACCATCAACGCGGCGCCGATCGCCAGGTTGGTGAGCAGCGCTCCGTAGGCGCCCGGCGAACGGAGTGCTCCGGCGGCGATCAGCGGGCGGCTCGCGCGCCGCTCGCGGAGCACGAAGCCCACAGCCGACACGGCGCCGAGGGGAAGCAGCCAGGTCGCCGCGGGCGAGATCGCTCCGGTCGAGGGGTCCTCGGCGGAGAAGCTCACGATGATCGTTGCCAGCGCAACACCGAGCAGGAGGGCGCCCGGCCAGTCGACCGCCGCGGCGATCGCGGGCAGGCGGCGAACGGCGATGACCGGGCGTGTGGTTGCGTGGCCCCGGAGGTCCCAGAGGAGCAGTGCGACG
Source organism: Candidatus Dormiibacterota bacterium (assembly GCA_963748505.1). Taxonomy (GTDB): domain Bacteria; phylum Chloroflexota; class Dormibacteria; order Aeolococcales; family Aeolococcaceae; genus Palsa-851. The sequence goes on along the minus strand of CAVVJH010000004.1, from coordinate 83,235 downwards.
GCTGCTCCGGCCGCCGTCAGCGCGAGGGGCGTCAGCCAGACGAGCCCTCCGACCGCGCTGTAGGCCAGGCCTAAGGTCGCGTCATCCCGCAACGGTGCGGGGGCCGCAATGGCGAGGCAACCGGCGATGAGCGCAACCGCGCTGAGCACCACCGAAACCGGGTTCACCCTCGGACCCCACGCGGCCGGAGCCCCGACCGCCCCGGCGGCATCCCGTCCCAGACCGCCCGACTCGCCCGGCCGCCGCGCCGCCACAAGCCCGAGGGCCAGGACACCGGCGATCGGGATGTTCAGCCAGAAGATCGTCTGCCAGCTGGCCACGGTGAGGATCAGCCCGCCGTACAGCGGACCGATGACGCTGCCCAGCTCCTGCACGCCGCCGATGACGCCGAGCGGAAACCCGCGGCGCTCCGCGGGCCAGAGGTCGGCGACCAGCGCCAGCGTGACCGGCACCAGCCCGCCGCCTCCCAGGCCCTGCAGCGCCCGGCCGGCGACCACCGAGCCGAGGTCGGTCGCCGATGCGGTGACCAGCGAGCCCGCGGCAAACACCACGAGGCAGAGCACGAGCAGCGGCCGCCGGCCGTAGAGGTCCGACAGCCGGCCAAGCAGCGGCATGACCACGACGTAGCCGAGCAGGAAGCCGCTGATGATCGGAGTCCCTGCCTGCAGCTGGTCGATCCCGACTCCGACGTCGCCCATGATCGCCGGCAACGCGAGCACGATCACGTAGGTGTCCATCGCCGCGATCAGCACCGCGACGGCGGCGATGACAAGGATCCACCCCCGGCGCCGGTTCACCCCGCGGCGGGCGGCGGCGTCACTGTCACGTTCTCGCCATAGTTGGTAAGAACGAGCGTGTAGGTGCTGTTGCTGCCCGCGTTGACGAACGGCCCGGTGAGGGCGACGCGGCGCAGCTGGTTGGTGCCCGTGTCGATGCCGAAGACGGCCGCGACGCTCTTCGACGCATTGGCGCTGGTCAGCAGCGCTGCGACGGTGGTGCCGGGCAGCGTGCAGGCGATCTCGTGCAGGGCCTCACCGTTGTAGCGATCGTCGCTCTCCACCTGCGGTGACTGGCACGCCAGCAGCAACGACGAGAGACCACCGGTCGGGTCGATGAGCTTGGCTGGATCAGCGAAACCGTAGTCCGACGGATTCGCGGTGGTGAAGGTTGTCCCGGGTGGCAGCTCGACGGAGAAGGTGCCGTTGACCGACACCACCGGCACCGTGAGTGCCAGTCCGAAGATCGTCACCTGGAGCTTGCCGGACATGCTCGCCGGGCGCGTCATGTCGCCGCTGCCGCCGGTGAGCAGGGCACCCGAGCCCGAGACGTCGGAGCTGCTCAGCACGAAATGAAACGATGACGTGCCGTCCAGGACCTTCTTGGAGGTCTGGAGCAGTACCTTGGCGTTCAACGCGGGCGCGCCGCAGCCGCAGAGGATCAGCAGCGAAGCCGTCGCTGTGACGGCGATGCGGCGCAAGCCGGTGATGACATGTCCTCCGAAACCAGTCGGTCTCGCGGGCGAGTATAGGTGTGCCGATAGACTGCAACACGTGAGCGGAGAGCCGACTGCAGCGCTGGCTGAGGTTGACCCGGGACAGTTTTTCAGTGTCGACATGCGCGTCGGAACGGTGGTGCGCTGCGAGACGTTTCCCGAGGCGCGCCGGCCCGCATATCGCATGGTCATCGACTTCGGTCCGCTCGGCACCAGGCGCTCATCGGCGCGGCTGACGGATCACTACACGCCGGAGGAGCTCATCGGGAGCACCGTGGTCGCTGTCGTGAACCTGCCGCCACGGCAGATCGGACCTGTGAGCAGCGAAGTCCTGGTGATCGGCGTGTACGAGGGTGGCTCGGATCGCGTCGTCCTGCTCCGCCCTGATCGTCCCTGCGCACCTGGCGATCGGATCGGCTGATGCGCCCATGATGGCCGCGTGACCGCAGCCTCGATCATCGGTGAGCCCGGAGCGCGCCGGCTCAGCCCGTTCCTCTTCCTGCTGGTGATCGTGAGCTTTTTCCTCGCGTTCACCGGCGTGTCGTGCAACACCACCGCCACCAAGTCCGCTTTCAAGGCCCTGGGAGGATCGTCGGGGTTGAGCGGGACTGAGGTGACGGCCCTGGATACCTGTATCGAACTCGCTGAATGGGGTGAACATCCTCACCTACAGCGGATGGCAGCTGGTCTTCGGCAAGGATCCTGCGATCGCGAAACTGCCGGCGGCGTGCGCGGCCGAGTCGAGCGCGGTCACGAGCACCGATGCGTCGTCGGCCAACATCGGCTCGCAGCTGCTGTCCATCCTGGGTCTTGCCAGCGTCGGGCTGGGACTGCTCTTCGCGCTGGCCGGGCTGCTCGGGATCTTCACCGGACGCAGCCGGGCGCTGGTCTCGATCATCTTCAGCGCGGGCGGCGCCGCCTTGCTGGTGCTCGACCAGGTGCACATCCACGACATCCTGGTCAGCAAGATCGCGACCAGCGCGGGCTCCACCCTGGCCGGGTTCTCGCCGGCCAGCTACTTCAGCATCAACTTCGGAATCGGGCTCATCCTTGCGCTGGGCTTGCTCGCCGTCGCGGTGCTCCACAACCTGATCGCGCTTGCGGTTGGCGCCGGCTCGCAACCCGTCAGCGTTGCGGAACCGCTGCCTGCACCACCGCCACCCACGCCGCCTCCCGAGCCACCGCCGCTGTAGCGGAAACGCTCAGCTTTTGCCGCCAAGGAATTGGATGCCATAGGTCTCGGGCTCGGCGCCGACCGATGTCGACCAGATTTCGGCGATGGCGTCAGCGGTCCACCCGCCGTCACGGAACGCCACGGCAATCTCCTTCGGGTGCGACCACAGCGAGAGCTTGTCGCCACCCAGGCCGATGCACTGGCCGGTGACGCCCGCGGCTTGGTCGGAGCTCAGGAATACCAGCAGGGGTGCGACGTCATCAGCGGTGCCCATGCCCATCTGCTGCCGCACCGTCGCGGGGAGCGGCTCCCCTCGCTCGGCGGCTTCGACAAGCGGCGCCATGCCGGGGATCGTCGAGATCATGCGGGTGATGGCGTTGGGCACGATCGCGTTGACAGTGATGTTGCTCTTGGCGCACTCCATGGCCCAGGTGCGTGCGTAGGCGGCAATGCCCGCTTTGGCGGCCGCGTAGTTGGTCTGGCCGAAGTTGCCGCGCTGCCCGGCGATCGACGACACCACCACGATGCGTCCGCCGGATCCCTGCTCGCGCATCTGCCGCACCGCGGCCCGTGCGCACGTGAAGGTCCCGCGCAGATGCGTCTGGATCACCAGGTCGAAGTCCTCGTCGCTCATGTTCCAGAGCACGCGGTCGCGGAGGATGCCCGCGTTGGTGCACATGACATCGAGCCGGCCGAAGGCGTTCAGCGCACCGCGCACCAGCTGGTCGGCCGCTTCGGTGGTGCCGACCGCGCACACCTCGGCGACGACCCTGCCACCGGCGCGGCTGATCGCGTCGGCCGTCTCCTCGGCCACATCGCCGTCCACGTCATTCACCACGACGGCGCAACCTGCCTGCGCCAGCGCGGTGGCGTACGCCCGGCCGATGCCGCGTCCGCTGCCGGTGACCACCGCCACCTTGCCTTCGAGATTCATCCCAGGACTCTAGTGGGCGGAGGCTGCAGATCGCTTCACGAAGTCGATCTCCACGTGTTCGCCGCGCGGCTCGTAGCCGGCCTGACGGTAGATCGAGTTCGAGACAGGGTTGGCTGCATCCGTGAAGAGCATGGCGCGATGCACATCCGGCCGGGCGAGCACTGCCGCGGTGACCTCGTAGGTGAGGCGCCGTGCATACCCATGATTGCGATGCTCGCGCGGCGTGTACACGGGGCCGACGCGCACGACCCCCGCCGACACTCGATGGCCCACCATGCTGACCGGCTGATCGTCGGTGATCCAGAGATCCATGTGCCGCGCCCGGATCAGCTGATCGGCGATGAAGCGCGGGTTGGGAATCGCCGCGTGATCGATCTCCGCCGTGGTGGCGGCGAGCCACGCGGTGACCAGCGCCGCGTCATCGTCGACGGCGCTCCTGCGCGCGCCGGGGGGTACCGCCACCTCGGTCAGCGACTCCAACTCGTTGAGCAGGATCGTGCGGTCGCGCTCGATCCGATCATCGGTGGCCGCCGTCCATGCCGCGGCGACAGCCCGCGCCGACCTCGCAGGTCCGACGACACCGCCCGGACGCAGTCCGAGCATCCTTGCACGCTCGATCGCGGCCGCAGCAAGGCCCGGTGCGGCCTCCGGCGGGAGCGACGAGACCAGCAGATTGTGGGGCGGTGTCCAGCTCATCGCACCGACGACAGCGTCCGCCTCGGTCACCCACCAGAATCCTGGTGCACCGGAATATGACCTCGGCGCCGAGCGCACCGTGTCGATGACACTGAGCAGCACGTTGCGGGCGCACGGGTCCTCCTCGAGGAATGGCCGTGCGGCGGTCGCATATTCGTCGACGTCGTCGGTGCTGTGAACGCGCATCCCACCTCAGATTGTGGGGCTCTCAGAGCGCGAGACGTCCACCGGTCGTGACCTGCGCGACAACGTACAGGACCCATGGCAGAGCGGCCAGCGCCACGAGCGAGCCACGGGCCTGCCCGCGCCAGAGCAGCGCGAGCAGAAACGCCGCGACCAGGATCGTCAGCGCGGCGCTGATCACCCCCGCGGATCCCAGGTGCCACGTGGTGAAAACGACGCCCAGGGCGGCGAGCACGCAGGACTGAAACGCGGCCGATCCCGCCACGTTGCCGAAGGCCAGCATGTCGTCGCGGGAGCGGATCCAGAGCACGCTGTTGAGCGTCTCCGGCAGCTCGGTGGCGACCGGGACGATGACCAGCGCGAGGACCATCGCCGGGACCTGCAGCGCCGACGAGGTTTGATCGAGCGCCATCACAAACAGCTGCGAGCCGACGATGAGGAGTCCGACTGCGAGCAGCAGCTGCACGGTCACCAGCATTGGATGTGGCTCGCCGGGACGCCAGCGCACGATATGCAGCGGCTCCGGATGTTCGCCAGCCTTGCCGCTGCCACGGAGCGTGGCCACCACGTAGGCCGCGTAGACGACCAGCAGCCCTGCGCCGACAGCGATCCGAGCCCCGCTCGGGAGCAGGGTCGAAAACACCGCGACGATGAAGGCGCCGAGGAACACGCCGAGGTCGCGCCGCGCCTGGCGTGGGTCGATGGTGAGCCGGCGGTCGCCCCCGCGAATGATCACCGCGACACCTGTCGCACCTGCGCCGAGCGTGAGCAGCAGAAACGGCGAGCCAAGGACTGCGCCGGTGGCGACCGCATTGGCCGAGGGCGAACGCGTGGCCAGCGCCACGATCGGCACGACGGTTTCCGGGAGGGAGGTGCCGAGGGCCGCGAGCAGGCTGCCAGTTGCGCCCGAGCCGAGGTCGAGGTGGTAGCCCGCCCACTCGATCGCATTCGTGAAGAGCTCGGACGCGACCACGACCAGGATGAGGCTCGAGACGAACAGCAGCGCGGTGGTCATTGCCGGCGGCCCATCAGCCTGTCGAACGGCGTGTGCAACCACGCCGTGGCAAACCCGAGCACATGCCTGATGGTGACCGGCTGCACACGGTGGACCGCGCCGCCTCCCGCAGCCACGTCGACGGCGTCACGGACGCGGTCATGGACCCACGGAAACGCGGTTCGCGGCAGGTGGTCCGGGGCAACCATCCGGAACGCCCATGCCTCAAGGCTTCGTCGCGGCGCGCCGCCGACGACCTCGGCCACATAGACCACATCTCCCGCCGAGCGCAGCCCGCGCCAGGAGTACACGCCGACGATGCCGGTGATGCGCACCGTGTATCCCGTTTCCTCCGCCACCTCGCGAGCGGCAGTCACCGCGGGATCCTCACCGGCCTCGACGTGACCACCGGGCAGCTCCCAACCGGGTGGCCACGGACGGAGCTGCACGAGCACGCGGCCGCGCCGCACGATCGCCACCTGCGCGCCCTCGACCGGCCATTCGACGCCGTCGATCACGACCGCGGTCACGTGATGACGCTGAAGATGTCGGGGAGCCCGAGAAAGATGGCGTGGGCTCCAGCCACCACCAGGTGATCGAAGGTCACCGCAGCGAGGCCGACGGTCATCGCGTCCACCGGATTGACAGCACCGTGGGTGAGCTCCGCGGGGAGGATGGCCGCGATGACCACTGCCGCGTAGAGCACGAATCGGTACTGCTCAACGAAGAGGAAGATGCGCGGCGCGCGGGTGAAGAGCAGGCTCCGCACCACCGCGTACCCGTCCAGGCCGGGCAGCGGCAGCGCGTTGAAGATGAAGAGTGCGAGGTTGACGAGGAATCCCTGCAGCAGCACCCCGAAGAGCACGCCCTGCAAGGTGAACTGCGCCAGGACCACAAAGCCTTGTGGATCGATCCCGGACTCCAGCAGCTCGACCCGCAATGCGAGCGCGAAGATCGCGGCGACCACCAGGTGGGCCAGCGGGCCCACGGCCGCGACGGCGGCGCGGCTGCGCGCGTCGCGCAGGTACAGCGGGTCCAATGGCACGGGACGCCCCCACCCGACCCCGGCAATCAGCAGGGCTGCGCTTCCCAATGCGTCGATGTTCCGGCGCGGGTCGAGGGTCATGCGCCCGTCGCGGCGTGGTGTCGGATCGCCGCAGCGCAACGCGACGGCCGCGTGACTGAGCTCGTGGATCAGTGAGCCGATGACGAACCCGGGGAGCGTGTAGAGGACGATCGCCACGAAGGCTCCGGGGCCCGTCACCCGGCGCCGGCTACTCGAGCTCGACCCGCGACGGTCGCCGCGAGCGCCCTGTTCCACTCCGTGATCGTTTGCGTCCGCCCGAGGGGGTCTCGTCGGAATCGGGTTCCTGGTGGCTGGTGTGGTGCTCGATCATCGCCGCCACGGCGAGCAGCAACTCGCGTTGCGCCGCAAGGAGATGACGTTGCGCGTCAGGTGGCACGAGGTCGCTGAACGACGTCCCGAGGAGCTTTCCGGCCTCATCCATCAATCGAGTGGGACACACTCGGCACTGGTCGGTCATGACTGCTTCGCAGTGGATTTGCGCTCCGAGAAGGTGACCGAGAGCATCCCCTCCTCAAGGCGACCCTTGGTGACGCGCTTGCCGTTGAGGACGCGAGGCAGGGAGATCTCGCGCTTGTAGGGTCCGACACTGATGAACAACTCGCCCTCACGATGCTTGATGTCCACGTCCTCCTTTCCGACAAAGGGAAGGTGCAGCTGCAACTCGTAGCTGTTGCCCACCTTGCGAATGCGCTGCGGCACGGAGTGATAGAAGATCTGCGAGGGATCCTTGTCGCCGTAGATGGAATCGGCCATCTCTCGCAGCAACTCGAGACCGACGATCTCGTGGTCGAAGAGCTTGGTCTGCAGCGTCGGAATCGGTGAGAACGCCGTGTCCACCATCAACGCGTAGCGCTGCTGCGGACTCGCGCCACGAGTTCGAAGTACTTGTCGGTGACCTCGGGTGGCAGGACGCGGTTCACGACGATGAGGTCGGTGAGGTAGTCGTACAGGCTCAGGTAGGTGAAGGCGCGCTGTGCCTCCTTGACCACCATCTTCTCGAGGTTGAGGACGATGCGCGTGGTGCACACCTTGGGATCGCCGAGGATCTTCTTCATCCCCTCGAGGTCGAGCAGCAGGTCCTTGACGTTGCTGAAGATCTCGTCGCTCGGCAGCGGGATGCTGATGAACGGCTGCATGACCGGGCGCGCGACCTTGTTCATCATCCGGTGGATCGGGAAGATGCGGTCGAGATACCACTTGGCCACGTCGGGAAACGCCAGCAGCTGCAAGGTCTCGCCGGTCGGCGCGCAATCCACGATGAGCACGTCGAACTTGCCTTCGCTCTTGTGCTTCTTGATCCACATGAGGCTCGCCACCTCCTCCATTCCTGGAGGCGAGGCCATCTCCTCGGCGACGATGTCGTCCACTCCCTGGGACGAGAAGAGCGAGGTGAGGTACACATGGATGCGGTCCCAGTGCTCCTCCAGCTCGTGGAGGGCATTGACCTCCTGACCCCAGAGGTTGGGCGCGATCTCGGTCGGATGGTCGCCGATCTCGCGGTCGACGCTGTCGGCGAGGCTGTGGGCGGCGTCGGTGCTGATCACCAGCGTCTTGTAGCCGAGGCTTGCGCACTTCACAGCGGTCGCGGCGGCCACGGTCGTCTTCCCCACCCCGCCCTTGCCCGTGTAGAGGATCACTCGCACGGACGTGTCTCGCTGCTCACGGGTTGATGCGGGTGACCACAAAGGCTGCGATGAGGATCAGGACGACCATGAGCGAGGCCATGATCGCGACGCGGCGAAGGTCACGCGGCACATAGGGAACCCGGTCGAACGGGATCGCCGCGTCGTCACTCTCGAGGGGCTGGAAGAGCGCCGCCGCGCTCACCTGACCGCGCCCAGGGCGTATCGGCGCGGTGGGGTTGACCCGCTGGACGCGACGCCGGGAGGACTGATCGGTGGCGGCATCCATGGCCGCGACGGCGCCCACGGCGACGGGCACGTCCTCCGGCTCGCTGTCGATCTCCAGGACGTCGCCGGGGAGCGGCTCCAGGCTTGCCGGGAGGGCGCGCACTGCTGCGGCGGTCTGCGGCGTGCCCGACCCTTGAGTTGCCGGCCGGGCCGCCTGGGGAGCTGCCTGCGGACGGCGGACGGTCGCCCGCTGCTTCTGCTTACGTGTCTTTTTGGCCATGACTCGCAATCAAGCGTATCAGCGGACCCGATCCGAGGATTGCCGGCCCAGGATTCCGTGGCTCGCTGAAAAGCGGGCAGGCAGCGGGCCTCCGGATGAGAACGGCCACGATTGGAGCTGTGGCCGAAGCGGTGGCAAGACCCGGCGCCCGCTGCCCGACAAACCGTGGACGTAGGGGGTGCAGCCCTACATCTTGTGGCCTGGGCGGCAGGCTAGCACATCATGCTGGGGTATTCAATCCCCCGTCGAGCGCGAGCGTGAATCCTGCTCGCAGGGCCAGGACGAGCTCATCGCGAGTGACCTCCCGGCCGGCGATCTCGCGGACCGATGCGCTTCCCGTGGCCGGTTCGTCGATGGCATGCAGGTAGGTCCCGGCGCGCGCCGGTTCGAGCAGCACCGAACCGTGCTGCAGGAGCGCGCCGGCGCGTCGCGCCTGCGCGCTGCCCACGAGCTTGCGTCCACGTTCATCGAGCAACTCGTGGGCGGCCGGGCGTGCGAAGCAGTCGGCAACGGCGGCGATCTCACGCGCATCGCGCCGCAGGTTCGCCGGCAGTGCGCGCGGAGCAGTGCGCACGCCGAGCAACTCCAGCCCGCTGGCCACGGCTGCATGGATGCGCGAGCAGGACTCGAGCACGCGCCCGCCGAACACCGGGTCGGTCGACCGGCAGACGACCGCGTAGGTCACCTCCTGGTCGTGCAGGACAGCACGCCCGCCACTGGGGCGGCGAACCACGTCCACCCCGTCGCGCGCGCAGGCGTCAAAGTCGACGTCGGTCGTCGGTTGCATGCGGCCGAGGCTCAGACACGCCGGCGCGAATCCGTAAAGGCGCACCGCACCGACGATCTCGCGGCGAGCGCAGGCATCGAGCAATGCCAGATCGCGACGCATGTTCTCCTCGCCTGGGGCCGGCGCATCGACGATCAACCTGAGTTCGAGCGCCGGTGACCATCACCATGGCGTCAGACGTTGAAGCGCACATGGATCACATCGCCGTCACGCATCACGTAGTCGCGTCCTTCGAGGCGCTGCTTGCCCCGCTCGCGCAGCACGTTGTACGAGCCGGCATCCAGCAACTCCTCGGCGTCGGTCACCTCGGCGCGGATGAAGCCCCGCGCGATGTCGGTGTGGATGCTGGCCGCGGCGTCCAGCGCGGTCTCACCTTCGCGGAGATTCCAGGCGCGCACCTCGGTGTCGCCCGCCGTGAAGAAGGTGATGAGCTTGAGGAGGCGGTAGGCGCTGCGGGCAACCCGATACAACCCGGGCTCCTCGAGGCCGAGGTCGTGGAGAAAGGTCTGGCGGTCGGCCGGGTCCAGCTCGGCGATGTCGTTCTCGATGCGAGCGGAGACGGCGATCGCCTCGCCGCCAGACAGCGCGGCGCGCGCGACGATCTCTGGCGCGACCGGAGCCTGCGCTTCCGATTCCGCGACGTTGACGATGACCACCAGCGGTTTGCCGGTGAGCAGCCAGAACTCCCGGAGCATCGACTGCTCCTCGAGGGTCAGCGTCATGGTGCGAACCGGATTGCCCTGATCCAGGTGCGCCTGCACACGTTTGAGGAGCTCGATCATCTCGGGCTCCTTCTCCTTCTGCAGGCGCGAGGTTTTCTCGGTGCGCTCCAGGCGCTTGGTGACCGTCTCCAGGTCGGCGAGCTGCAGCTCCAGCTCGAGCACGTCGATGTCACGCACCGGGTCGACGCCACCTTCGACGTGGGTGACATCGGAATCCACGAACGCTCGCACCACGAATGCAGTCGCGTCGGCTTCGCGAATGTGCCCGAGGAAACGGTTGCCGAGACCCTCACCTCGGCTGGCGCCCCGCACCAGACCGGCGATGTCCGTGAACGTGACGGTTGCGGGAATCACCTTCGGCGGCTGGAACAACGCGGCCAGCCGTTCTAATCGCGAGTCCGGCACTGCGACGACACCGGTGTTGGGTTCGATGGTCGTGAAGGGATAGTTGCCGACCAGCGCGCCGGCCTGGGTCATGGCGTTGAACAGCGTCGATTTCCCGGCGTTCGGCAGGCCGACGATGCCGACGGTGAGGCTCAAATCCTTTCCAGCTCGAAGGCCGCGTGCAGCGCCCGCACCGCCTCGCGAACGTGTGGGCGGTCGATGATGCAGGTCACGTGGATCTCGCTGGTCGCGATCATCTGGATGTTGATGCCGGCCTCGGCGAGCGCCCGAAAAATCTTCGCGTAAATACCGGGCGTCCCTTTCAACCCGCTCCCGATGACGGTGACCTTGGCGACCCCGGCGGTCGCGGTGTGGCCCTGCGCCTGCACGCTCTTCGCCACCGACGCGAGCATCCGTCGCGCCCTGGGGAGGTTCGACTCGGCGATGGTGAAGCTGACGTCGGTGGCGCCGTCGTGGCCGACGTTCTGGAGGACGATGTCGATGTCGATGCCCGCATCGCCGAAGGGGCCGAAGATGGCCGCGGCCACGCCCGGTTGATCAGGGACGCGTAACAGCGTCACCTTGGCGACGTCGGTCTCGTGCGCGATGGCGCGCACCTTCTGGCGTATCTCCATCTGGTTCTGCTTCGCGATGATTGTCCCCGGTTCGTTGTCGAACGTGGATCGCACCCGGATCTCCATCGAGTAGGCCTCGCCGATCTCCACCGCGCGCGGGTGCATGACGCGCGCACCCGCGGACGCGAGCTCGAGCATCTCGTCGTAGTCGATGGCCGGGATCACGCGTGCGTCGGGCACGATCCGCGGGTCGGCGGTATGCACGCCGGGGACGTCGGTGAAGATCTCGCAATGGTCGGCGCGAATCGCCACCGCGAGCGCGACCGCTGTCGTGTCCGACCCGCCGCGCCCGAGGGTGGTGACGTCCATGTCCTCGGTGGCGCCCTGAAAGCCCGCGACCACCACGACGTTGCCACGCTCGAGCTCTTCGAGCACGCGTTGCGGCACGATGTCGACGATCCGGGCCGTGCGATGCGCCCGGCTGGTGCGAATCCCCGCCTGAGCACCGGTCAGAGAGATGGCGGGCGTGCCTGCGGCGTGGAGCGCCATCGCAAGCAGCGGCGCGGTGATCGTCTCCCCACTGCTGAGCAGCATGTCCATCTCGCGCGACGGCGGATCGGCAGTGACGCGATGCGCGAGGGCGATCAGCTCATCGGTGGTGTCACCCATGGCGCTCACCACCACCACGACCTCGCCGGCTGCGTGCAGCGACTCGCGGATGCGCCGCGCGACCTTGCGCAACTTCAGCGGCGTGGCGACGCTCGAGCCGCCGTACTTCTGCACGACGCGCGTCATGGCGACACGTCCACGCGGGTGCCGTAGTTTCGTGGCGCCAGGATCATCGTGGTGCCGCGCACGCCCGCAGCGCTTGCCGCCGCCGTCATCGCCTCGGCGATCGGCGCTGCTTCGAGCGCGGTCAGCGCAATCACCGAAGGGCCCGCACCGGCCAGTGCCGCTCCGGACGCGCCCGCCTCCATGGCTGCGTCAACCATCGCCGACGCGCCGGGAATGTGTGCGAAGCGCGCATCCTGGTGCCAGCGATCCTGCATCGCAAAGCGCAGCGCGCTGTGCTCACCGAGCGCCAGCGCGCGCACCAGCAAGGCACAGCGGCCTGCGTTGAAGATGGCGTCCTCGCGGCTGAACTGGTTGGGCACGACCTTGCGCGACTCGGTGGTCTCGAACTGCACCTCGGGAATGAAGAGGACTGCGCGAAGCTCGTCGGAGACCGGCATCTGCACCGCCGGTGCGCCGGGTGCACAGATGGCGAGGCCGCCGAGCAACGCGGCGGCGGCGTTGTCACGATGACCTTCCAGCGCAGCGACCCGATCGAGCACACCGTCCTCGTCCCACGGGGCCTGATGCAACGCGGTCGCGACCAGCACGCCGGCGAGGGCTGCGGCCGCACTCGACCCCATTCCCCGGCCGATGGGAATCCGATGCACGCAGCTGAAATGCACATCCGTCGTCGCGACTCCAAGTTCCTCGCACGCTCGGGTGTAGGCAACCGTGACCAGGTTGCGCGCCGGGTCGTTGAGCTCGTCCGCAGAGTTCCGGACCCGGATCGATGGTGATCGGACCCGGGCGTTGCTCGGCACGAATGTCGTTCTGCAGCTGGAGCGCGAGCGCCAGGATGTCGAATCCGGGACCGAGGTTGGCCACACTCGCGGGGACCGCGACACGCACGCGCATGACCGGGTCAGACGCCCATGGCGCGCGCCAGGGCGGAGGCGTCGGGTGCGATCTCGATGATCGGCGGGAGCGCCCCCTCGACGGCGCCGGGATCCTTGAGCCCGGTGCCCGTCAAGACGCAGACGGCGTGCGCGCCGGGTGCGACAGCACCTTCGCCGATCGCGCGCTCCAGCACCGCGAGCGCCGCGGCAGAGGCTGGTTCGCAGAAGATGCCTTCCAGCGTGGCGAGGCGCCGTTGCGCGTCCAGGATCACCTCGTCGTCGACTGCCGCGATCATTCCCTCGGACTGATCGCGCGCCTCGATCGCCGTCGCCCATGAGGCAGGGTTGCCGATGCGAATGGCGGTCGCTACCGTCTGCGGATCGTCGACCGGCCGGCCGAGGACAAGCGGCGCCGCACCCGAGGCCTGGCCGCCGAACATGCGCGGCAACCTGGTCGCGCGCCCGTCGCGATGCTCCTCACGAAACCCGCGCCAGTACGCGGTGATGTTCCCTGCGTTGCCGACCGGGAGCGCCAGCACATCGGGCGCGTCCCCAAGGTCGTCGACGATTTCGAAGGCAGCAGTCTTCTGCCCGTCGATGCGATTCGGATTCACGCTGTTCACCAGCGTCACGGGGTGGCGCTCACAGAGCTCGCGGACGATCTGCAAGGCGACGTCGAACCCGGCTTGGATGCTGATGACGGTGGCGCCGTGCACGCGCGCCTGGAGCAGCTTGCCGGATGCGATCCGTCCTTGCGGCACCACCACAACGGTGCGGAGCCCGAAGCGCCCGCCGTACGCGGCAGCCGACGCGCTGGTGTTGCCGGTCGAGGCGCAGATGATCGCGCGACTTCCGGCGTGCATTGCCGCTGACACTGCGACGACCATGCCCCGGTCTTTGAACGAGCCGGTTGGATTCAGTCCCTCGAGCTTGAAGTGGAGCGACGCAAGTCCCAGTGCCGGGCCGATGGTCACCGACTCCACGCAGGGCGTGTCGCCTTCGCCGAGACTGATGCGCGGGGCCTCGTCGGGCAGCTCGAGCCGGTCGCTCCACCGGGCGATGACGCCCAGACCACGAACACCCATCGAAACCGGCCTACCCCTCGACCCGGTCGAGTGCGCAGAGGATCTCGTCGACCGACATCAGTGTGTCGAGGGTTTCCATGGCGCGGTCGTGCACGGCGCGCGGTGCGGTCCCGGTGAGCACGCCGAGCTCCGAGCCGGGGAGGTCGACGGCTGCGTCCACGGTGAGACCGCGATCCTCGAGCGCCTGGAGCACCAGGTCGCGGGCGTCGGCTTCGCCGGTGAGGCGGACGCGCACGTATCCGGCCACCTCGACGTCCTCATCGCTGAGCATCGTGACCGGCGTCTGCGCCGACGGCAGCCACGCGCGCTCGCCTCGCTCGCGCACCGCGGCGACCACGTCGCTGACCACCGCACTCGCTGTCGACGCTCCGCCGGCGCCGAGTCCGCGAAGCATCACCGTCGCCGCGAGATCGCTGGAGATGATGACAGCATTGTCAGCATCATCGACGTCGTGGAGCAGATGCGTCGCGCCGACTGCGGTGGGACGCACGCTCAGCGACACGGCGGCGTTGCGGGCGCGCTCGGCGTGCGCGAGCAGTCGCACGCGATAGCCGAGCTCCGCAAGCGCCGCCACGTCGAGGCCCGGTACGCCGCGGATGCCGATGCGATCCACCGTCTCCGGCTGCAGGTAGGTGCCGAGACCGAGCCAGGCGACGATGACCAGCTTGTGGACGGCGTCCCAGCCGTCGACGTCGAGGGTTGGATCGGCTTCGGCGAACCCCCGCCGTTGCGCGTCGGCGAGCGCGCTCTCGAAGGTCACGCCGGGGGTGCGCATCTGCGTGAGGATGACGTTGGTCGTGCCGTTGATCACGCAGTCGAGCGCCGTGATGCGGTCGCCAAGCAGGCTGTGGTGCAACAGCCCGACGATCGGGAGGCCGGCGCACACCGTGGCCTCGAAATAGAGGCGGGCATGATGCTCAGCGGCGAGCGCCGCAAGGCGCGGGCCCGAGCTTGCGATCACCGCCTTGTTCGCGGTCACCACCGTCTTGCCGGCTTGCAATGCCGACTCGATCAGCGAGGTCGCCGGGTCGATGCCGCCGATCGCCTCGACGACGATGGCGACCGAGGGATCAGCGACGACCGCCTGGGCGTCGCCGCTGAGGCGAACGTTCTTCAGGTCGAGGTTGCGTGAACGTGCGAGGTCGCGTACTGCAACGGCGCGCAGCACGGGTGTGGCGCCCGCGCGCTCACCAAGCAATTCCCAGTCGTCGATGAGCCTCCGCGCGACCGCGCTGCCCACCGTGCCGAGCCCAAGCAATCCAACTCCCACCGATTCCATTGCCGGGACAGTCTATTGGGGCTCAGATGATGTGGCGTCTCCAGGCCAGCAGCACGGCCGCGGCGCGATCCTTGCAGCCGAGCTTCTCGAGGATGTTGCTCACGTGCGTCTTCACCGTGTTCTCGCTGAGGAACAGCTGCACCGCGATCTCCGCGTTGTTCTTGCCGTCGGCCATGAGCCGGAGCACGTCGCGCTCGCGGCGCGTGATGGTGGGCATCTGCTCGGACGCAGCGCTCACCAGGGCCGGATCCAGCAGCGACTTGCCGTTGGCGACCGCCCTGATCGCGCCCGCAAGCTCCTCGCGGGTGGCGTCCTTGAGCAGGTAGCCGAGGGCACCGGCCTTCAGCGACGGGAAGATGTAGTCCTCGTTGCGGTAGGTGGTGAGGACGATCACGCGAGCCTCGGGGTCGCGCGCGCGGATCTTGCGCAACGCCTCGATGCCATCCATCACCGGCATCTGCACATCCAGGAGGATCACATCCGGGTGGGTCCGCCGCGCCTCTTCGACTGCCTCGGCACCGTCGGCGGCGCGTCCGACCACCTTGATGTCCGGCTCCAGCTCGAGCATGGTGCAGAGCCCGTCCCGGACCACTGGGTGATCATCGGCGACGAGCACGCTGATCACGCGCTCACCGCCTCGGCGGGCTCGGTGAAAGGAAGTCGTGTGGTGACGGTGGTGCCGTTCCCAGGGCTGCTCACAACGGTGAGTGTCCCACCTGCGTTGCGCGCGCGCTCGGCCATGCCGTCAAGCCCGAAACAATCCTCGCGGGGCGCTGACGCCGACAGGTCGAACCCGATCCCGTCGTCATGCACCGAGAGGATCAGCTCCTGGGCATGGGCACGGAGCTCCACATCGACGTGCTCGGGCCGGCCGTGGCGGGCTGCGTTGGCAAGCGCCTCCTGACCGATGCGCAGCAGGGCCACCTCGGCCGTCGGCGAGAGCGACGGATGGTGAGGTACGGCTCGGGCCTTGAATCGCGCAGGGATGCCGGTGCGATCCTCCCAGGCTTCGACCTCGTGGCCGATGGCGGCCACCAGTCCGGTGGCCGAAAGTGGCGCCGGACGCAGGTTCCAGACCGAGCGGCGAGCCTCCTGGAGAGCGCCACGGGCGAGCTCGCGCGCCTTCTCGACAGAGGTCTTCGCGCGGCCTTCGGAGCCGCGATTCAATAAGGTGTCAGCGGCTTCGAGTTCGAGCACGATGCCGGTCAGCTGCTGCGCAAGGGTGTCGTGGATCTCGCGAGCGAGCCGGGTGCGCTCCTCCAGCACGGCGTGGTCGGTCAGCGCCTGCACCGGCAGGTACATGCGGCGCGACAGGAGCGTCGTGGCCAGGAAGGCGAGGCCGACCAGCAGGATGAGCACCGGCAGGACCGTGACCGGGAAGAGACGGTGGAAGACGTCGTTCACGCCCAGGGTCAGCGCGCTGAGATTGGGCTCCAGGGAGCTCACCGCCATCGGGGTCGCCATGATCCAGTGCCCGCTGTAGACCGGCGCGCTGAACATGTCGGTCTTGACCTTGTTCAGCGTCATGGTCAGCGGCGAGCGCGGTACGTCGCCGGTGCGTTCCATCTGCCGGACGGAGCTCATGAACTTGTTCTGGCCCGGCACGGTGAAGGTGTCGCCGGCATGGAAGTCCGGGAAGCTTGGGCTGGCTGCGACCAGCGTTCCCGAGGCCGTGATCAGAAATGGGCTGGTGGTCGACGAAGGACCCACGGCCGGCGTGAGCAGCTTGCTGAGCGAGACATCGAAACCGACCCGCTCGGTCGGTGACGCCTGATACCAGGAGCTCACCCCGAACTCGCCATCGCTGATCAGCGGATATGTGCCCGTCCAGAACGGGCCCTGCTGGTTCCGGCCGGGTGCGCCGGGCTGGCTCCACACGCTCGGCTCGGTCGCTATCTGCGTCCCCCCCTCGGAGTTGTCGAGCACCGATGCGGTGGTGTCATATCTGTGGGCGACGATTGCGGCCGGCGAGAGCGGCGGGTATACCCGCAGGACCCCTGAGTGGTCCAGGAACCACACAGCAAGGACATCACCTTGCTTGAGCAGGTTCGCGACCGACCTCGCCACGGTGCTGTCCGCGCTGACGGCGGCGAGCTGACCGTTCGGAACCGGCCCGGTCGCTGGGAACAGCAGGGTGCTGTTTCTCCCATCGCGGTATTTGGCGGTACCGACTGTCGTCGCGCCGGTCTCGTCGAGCGGGGCGGCGGGAAAGTTGGTCGGTACCTTGATCAGGACAGTACCGAGGTTCTGTACCTGGGTGTCGATAGCGCCCATGGTGCGGTCGAGGAAGCTGGCGCGGCTCGCCAGCCCGGACTCGGCGAGCCCCTGCTGGCGTTCCAGGATCGACGTCTCGGTTTCGTTGGCGGTGCTCCTGGCGACGGTATCGAGCTCGAACACCGCGAGGACCGCAAAAGCGACCAGGGGCAGCAGCGCCACGCCGACCATGCCGATCAGCAGGCGATTGCGAAATCGCCGCCGCGGGTCCCGTCGGCGAGGGCGTCCCCAGCGCCGAAACCTCATGGCGTGCCTCCAGATCCCGTCACGACTGCAAATTGCCCCGTCAGCCCTTCGAGCACTCCGGTTCCACTATACGGGCGGGGCACAATGCACGCTCGTGCATAAGGCGGGTCTGCGATTCCATCCCCCCGGAGCTCCGAGGCGTCGTGTGGCGATGCCGCTGGTCGTGCTCGCAGCGGTGCTGGCCTCCGGATGCACGTCTTCGCCGGCGAAAGCCACTCCGCCCGGGGGTTCGAGCGGCCCGATCGTCCAGGGCGGGACGGTCACGGTCGGCGTCTGGCAGGCGCCCACCACCCTGCTGGACGCGGGGATCGCCGGCAACCTGCCGTTTGCGGATGTGATCGCGGCCCCGGTCGAGGAGGGATTGCTCTGGTACCGGCCGGTCGCTGCGACCGCGAACACGACCACGGAGGCCGGCTACTGGAGCCCCGACCTGGCGACGGCCGTGCCGACCCTGAGCAACGGGGACGTCCAGACGAGCGGCTGCGCCGATACCGCCGCGGCCATGTGCGTCACCTGGCACCTCCGGCCAGGGGTTCGCTGGCATGACGGCAGCGATCTCACCTCGCACGACGTCTGCGACACCTTCGCGTTCCACTGGCTCGCTTACGGTGCGCTGGGCAAGCCAAGTCCGACACCGCTCGCGTCGACGGCCGGGTGGAACCAGGTGATCAAATGCACCGAGCTGGACCGGAATACTGCGGTCATCGACTTCAAGTCGCAGTACGGTCCGTACCTGGCCCTGGGCAGCGGCGTGGACGGCATCCTGCCGGCGTCGGTGCTCGACCCGGCCCTTGCCTCGGGAGCAGACCTGGAGTCGAGTGCGACCAGCCTCGACCTGACCAAGGGCTCGGGCAATGCAGCCGCCTTCAAGGGGAGCGCGACGCTTGGCGCGGCACTCGACGGCACCGGCCCCTTCGTGATGTCGAGCTACAAGCCCGGCACGGAGATGGTCCTGGTGCGCAACCCCGACTACTGGAATCAGAGCGCGCTCGCGCACCTGGACAAGATCATCTTCCGGATCGAGCCGGACCTGGCAACCGAGATGAAGGACGTGCGCTCCGGGGCGGTGCAGGTGGGCCTGGACCTCGGCCTGGCCAACCTGCCTGGCCTCAAGTCGGCCGCCAAAACCAGCGGCGCGGTGCTGACCGTTGATCCGGTTGCGGGGTCCGGCGCCGAGGTGCTGATGTTCAACCTCTGCGCGACCAACGGCGGTCTGTGCGACAACCCTGCGCTGGACGAGAACGAGGACGTCGCGGATCTGATCATCCGCAAGGCAATGCTCATGGCGATCGACCGTCAGGCGATCGCGAAAGCGGTGGCGCCTGGCCTGGCGACGGTGCCCGCCGACTCCTTCCTGAACCTCGGTGCCAGCTACCTGAACAGTACGGGCGTCACGACCACGGCGTTCGACCCGACCCAGGCGAACACCGTGCTCGACACGTCGGGCTACCCGCGCAACGCCAAGTGCGGTGCCGCGCCTGACGGTCAGAACTTTCGCGAGTTCAAGGATGGCACCTGCATCGTCATCAATCTGGGGACCACCAGCGACGATCCCGTGCGGGTGACGGTCGAATCGATGATCCGCAACGATCTGGCCAACATCGGCATCAACGTGCCGAAGCCGTTCCAGCCCAACGTGCCTGCCGCGACCTTCTTCGCGAGTTCTCGCGAACGGCGGATCGCTCGCGAGCCACTCGTTCGATATGGCGCTCTACACCGTCAGCATGGGGCTCCCCGGCGAGCCCGACACGTACTCGTCGACCTGGCATGGGACCTGCGGCGGCGCCTGCGCGGGTGAGGACGAGATCCCCTCGACTGCGGACCTCGGGGTGGGATTGAACTTCAGCGGACTGAGCAATCCAACCCTCGACAAGGCGCTCGACCAGGCGCGCGACACGGCGGATCTGACGGTGCGAGCGACCGACTACCAGGCGATCGATCAGCAGCTCGCCGCACTCCTGCCGGCGATCCCGCTCTACCAGCAGATCATCGTGAACACCTACTCCACCAGCCTCTTCGGAGTCACGCAGAACGATCTCGTTCCCGACTTCGACACGGCCGCCTGGTATTGCGCGGCGGCAAACTGCGCGGGGTAGTCCCGAGTTTCGGCGGCCGGAGCGAGCCCTATACTCCGCCCTCGTGCGGCAGATCAGCGAACGAGCGCTCGACGCAGCCTCCGCGGCCGGCGCGTCGTATGCCGATTGCCGGGTGATCAACCGTATGGTGCAGAACCTCACCGTCAAGAACGGTGTCGTTGCAGCAGTCGAACTCTCCGAGGATGAGGGAGTTGGCATCCGGGTGCTCGTCAACGGCGCCTGGGGATTCGCCGGCACCGACAGGCTCGATGCCGCGAGTGTCGAAACCGCCGCTCGCCATGCGGTGAATATCGCGAAGGCATCATCCCGAGTGAACCGTGTGGCCGTGCGGCTCGCACCAGCACCGGCGCAGGTCGGCGAATATCGCACGCCCTACCTGCGCGACCCATTCGCCGTGTCGCTCGACGACAAGGTCGATCTGCTGCTGCGCACTGACGAGGCAATGTCGCATCTTCCTCAGATCGAGGTGCGTGAGTGCTCGCTCGAGTTCGTTCGCGAGATCCGCCATTTCGCGAGCAGTGAGGGAGCGCGCCTCGATCAGACGATCATCGAATCCGGTGGGGGTATGGACGCCACCGCGACCAGTGACGACGAGGTGCAGACGCGCAGCTTTCCCAACAGCTTCGGCCGCCATCAGGTGTGCGCAGGATGGGAGGCCGTCCTGGCGTTCGACCTTCCCGGCAACGCCGAACGCATCGCTGACGAGGCGGTCGCATTGCTTACGGCCACGCCCTGTCCCGAGGGCACCATGACAGTGATTCTGGATGCGACCCAGGCCGCGCTGCAGGTGCATGAGTTGTGCGGCCATCCCACCGAGCTCGACCGCGCGCTCGGTCACGAAGCCGCCTACGCGGGAACGTCATTCCTGATGCCGGACATGCTCGGTTCCTTCCGCTATGGCAGCGAGCATGTGACCATGACCGCCGACTTGACTCGTGCACCCGGATTGGGCACCTTTGGATGGGACGATGAAGGCGTTGCCGCGCAGCGTTCGATCCTTGTCGACCAGGGGATCTTCACCGGGTACCTGTCGTCGCGCGAGACCGCTGCCATCATCGGCCAGGTGAGCAATGGAGCGATGCGTGCCGACGGCTGGTCACGCCTGCCCATCATTCGCATGACCAACGTCAACCTCGAGCCGGGGACCTCGACACTCGAGGAGATGATCGCCACCACCGAGCACGGCGTCTATCTCGAAACCAATCGCTCCTGGAGCATCGACGATCGCAGGCTCAACTTCCAGTTCGGCACGCAGAACGGGTGGGAAATCGTCGACGGCAAGCGCGCTCGCCTGGTGAGAAATCCCATCTACAGCGGGCAGACGCCTGAGTTCTGGGGTTCGTGCGACGCGGTTGCCGGTCCCGCCGAATGGCAGATGTTCGGGGTGGTCAACTGCGGCAAAGGGCAGCCGTCGCAGTCGATGCACGTGGGTCACGGCGCCGCGCCGTGCCGCTTTCGCAACGTTCGGGTCGAACCCTCGCGATGAGCGGTGACGGCGAGCTCCTCGCACTCGGGGACGCGGCACTGGCCGGTCTCGCAAAGGGCGGTGCCGAGGTGGTCATCTCCGACGTGCGCAGTGAGCTGACGCGCTTCGCCGGGAACGAGATTCACCAGAGCGTCGCCGAACAGTACCGGCACATCCGGGTCCGTTTGGTCAATGACGGGCGCACCGGGGTTGGTGAGGTACGCGGCCACGGCGACGACGCGATGTCGCGCGCCTTCGCTGCAGCCGAGGAGAGCCGGCGCGTCACCACCAACCCCGATGCGTCGCCGCTGCCCACCGAGTCCGGCGGCGACGACAGCCCGGTCGCCTTTGCTGCAGCAACCGACGCAGCCACTCCCGAGCAGCGCGCCGAGCTTGTGGCGGTCATCACCGACCTCGCCAGCGCGCGCGGTCTCAACGCCTATGGCGCGTTGAGCACCGCCACGACGACCACCGCGATCGTCACCAGCGCCGGGCTCCGGCGCGCGGCGACCGCGACGCAGGCGAGCCTCGTCTCGGTGGCTCGTGGCGCGGACGGTGGCGGCTATGCGTCTCGCCATTCCGCCGACATCGGTGCGCTCGATGTCGAGGAGCTCGCGCACGAGGTGGTCGACACCTGCGAGCGCAACCAGGGAGCGTCAGCGATCGATCCGGGTTCCTATGAAGTGGTGCTGTCCCCGTACGCGGTCACCGACCTGCTCGAGCACCTCGCGTGGACGGGCTTCAGCGCGCTGGCGGTCCAGGAGCATCGCAGCTTCATGCGAATCGGCGATCGGCTCATGGACGAGAAGATCACGATTCGTGATGATGCGCGCACGCGCGACATCTTTCCCTACCCCTTCGATGACGAGGGCGTGTCGACGCAACCGGTGACGTTGATCGATCGCGGCGTCTGCGCCGGCGTCGTCTACGACACGCCGACCGCGATGCACGACGGCGTCGCGTCCACCGGGCACTCGCTGCCGCAGCCCAACACCTGGGGACCACTCCCCCGCCACGTCGCCATGGACGCCGGCGAGACGCCCTGGAAGGACATGGTCGGTTCGGTGTCGCGCGGTCTGTACATCACGCGATTCTGGTACGTGCGTGACGTGCATCCGCTGCGCACCGTGATCACCGGCATGACTCGCGAGGGAACCTTCCTCATCGAGAATGGCATGATCACCCGCCCCGTCAAGGATCTGCGCTTCACGCAGAGCATCGTCGAGGCGTTCTCCAGTGTCCTGCAGGTGAGCCGGGAGCGACAGCTCGAGCTCGGCGAAGGCGAATCGGGGGTACTCTCACCCTGGTTGCACCTCGGTCGCTTCACGTTCACCTCCTAGCCACTGTCCTCATAGCCGCCACTGAGGAAAACGCCTGCCATGACACGGTCGCCGGTGATCGGGATCACGATGCGGACCCTGGACGAAAAGGGACTGTCCGACGTCCTTGGCCGCAACCACGCGTATTTCGACGCGCTCGAAACCGCAGGCGCGACACCGCTGGGCATCAGCGCGTCGCTCGCCGAGCCACGGTTGCGCCAGCTCTTCGAGCTCTGCGACGGGATCTGCCTGCCCGGCGGTCCCGACGTGCAGCCCAGGTTGTACGGGGAGGAGACGCAGCTCGACCATGGTGTGGAGGTGGATGCCGAACTCGATCGCACCGAGATGCTGCTCGCCAACTGGGCGCTGGACAGCGACAAGCCGGTGCTCGCCATCTGTCGCGGCGCGCAGGTGCTCAACGTCGCGCTCGGCGGCACCCTCTGGCAGGACGTCGGCAAACAGGGGGCCACGCCGAACAACCATTTCCAGGCCGGCTCGCGACAGGAGCTGACGCACACGGTCGATGTGGCACCCAACTCACGGCTGCACGCAATCGCTGGCGGCAACCTCACCGCGGTGAACAGCATGCATCACCAGGCGGTGCGCACTCTTGGTCGCGACCTCGTGGTCACCGCGCGCGCCCATGACGGCCTTGTGGAGGCCGTGGAGCATCCTGGCCGGCGCTTCGTGGTGGGCTTGCAGTGCCATCCCGAGGAGCTGTATCTCGAGCAGGAGTGGGCGCAGCAGCTGTTCACTGATTTCGTCGCCGCATCGCGTGCGTGAACGCTGAGGCGGACCCAGGCAGTTCGCATCGCCGCCTCTGGATCGGCGCTTTCGTGGTCGTGGCGCTGCTGGTCGTGGTGCGCAACCTGGTCGATCTGTCGGGATCGCCGCCGGGTCTGTACGTCGACGAGGCTTCGATCGGCTACAACGCCTGGACCATCGCGCACTTCGGTGTCGATGAGCATGGCATTCACTTCCCGCTGTTCTTCGAAGCCTTTGGTGAATACAAGAACCCGGTCTACGTCTATGCGGTCGCGGCACTGGTGCGCTTCCTGCCGCTGACTGTCGCCGTGGAGCGATTGCCGGCCGCGCTCTTCGGGCTTGCGGTGATTGCCTTTTTGACCGCTGCGGCGTGGCGCTTGACCGGCTCGCGCGTCATCACCCTGGGAACGATGCTGCTCACCGCGCTGACGCCGTGGCTGGTGATCGAGAGTTGGGTGGGGTTCGAGACCATCTCGATGGTGGCGCTCCTTTCCGGCGCGCTCTGGTGTCTGGCGGCCAGGTCACCGACGCCGAGGCAGTTCGGTCTCGCAGGTGTCTTTCTGGCATTGGCGATCTACGGCTACACCACGGCGCGCCTCGAGATCCTGCTGATCGCGATCGTGCTCGCCGTCGTCTGGAGGCTTGCGAAGACGTCCGGATGGTGGCGCGCCCTGGTGCCGGTGGCCGCGGGCTACGCCGTCCTCGGCGTCTACGCACTGCTTAACCCGGGTGCGCTCACCGGTCGATTCGCGTTGATCAGCATCTGGGCGGACGGTGCGCCCCTCAACGTGGTGACCGACCGCTTCCTGGTCAACTACATCTCGTACTTCAGTCCGAGCTTTCTGTTCTTCCAGGGAGATGCGAACCCGCGACAGAACACCGAGATTGGGGGCATGTTGTTGTGGGCGATGGCCCCACTGCTCCTGGCGGGGTTGGTGGTCTGCTGGGAGCGCCGGAGGCAGCCGTTCATCCGATTCCTGGTGGCCGCCATCGCGCTCTCGCCCGTTGCGGCAGCGCTCACCAACAACGGGACGCCACATGCGCTGCGCTCCTCCGGCATGCTCCCCTTCCTCGTGATGCTTGCCGTCCTCGGTGCCGACGGGATACGAAGATGGCTGCATGGTCGGGCCGACGTGCTTCGGATCGTCACCGCTGTCGTCGCCGCCGCAGTGCTCGCGCAGGGCGCGTGGTTCACCATCGATCTGTACACCGCCTACCCGAATCGCGACGCGTTGTACTTCGACACCGGGGAGATTGCGGCCATCACGACGGCGCATGACATCGCCGCCGGGCATGCGGTGTTTCTCTCCTCCTTCCTCGATCAGCCCTACATCGAAGCGTTCTTCGCGCTGCTCCCACCGCCGCCCACATCCAACGTCACCGACGACGGTCCGCCCGGTCTCGCCGCGTTGGGAATGAGCGTGACCTCCTCCCAGGGCGCGGAGACGGCGCCGTCGCCCGGCGACATCCTGGTGCTCAGCGCATATGACCCATCGCCGCCGGCCGGGTGGTCGGAGGTTGCCGTTGAAGCCGCGCCCGCAAACCCACTGGACGCGGACGCCCCGCAGCCGGTCCTGGCCAGCGTGTGGCGCTTCAACGGTTGATGATTGTCTCGCTGCTAAGGTTGGCGACCCGCCCGGAGCACAGAGGCCATCCATGACTGACGTCGTGATCGTCGAAGCGGTTCGCACCCCGATGGGTCGCGGCAACCAGCGCAACGGTGATCTTCGCGACGTCCACCCGGTGATGCTCGCGGCGCATGTGTTGCGCGAGGTCACCAGCCGCGCGGCACTGGACCCGGCGATGGTCGGCGACGTCATCTTCGGTTGCGTGATGCAGACCGGCGAGCAGGCAGTGAACATCGCGCGTCAGTCCGTCCTGGCAGCGGGTTTCCCGGTCGAGGTTCCCGCGACCACCGTTGACCGCCAGTGCGGATCCAGCCAGCAGGCAATTCATTTCGCAACGAACCTCATCCAGTCGGGCGTGTGCGACATCACCATCGCCGCGGGCGTCGAGAGCATGAGTCGCGTCCCGATGGGGAGCACGGTGTTTCAAGGTCCGGGCACGCCGTTTCCGCCCGAGCTGCTCGAGGCATACAACCTCGTGCCCCAAGGGCTGTCGGCCGAGATGATCGCCGAGATGTGGCACATCACCCGCGAGCAGGCGGACGAATTTGCCGCGCGATCACAGCGACGCGCCGGCGAAGCTCAGGCAAACGGCTATTTCGACCGTGAGATTGCGCCTGTCGTCGTCGGTGCCAATGGCGACGGCCGGGTCATCAGCCAGGATCAGGGCATTCGCCCGGACACCACCGTCCTGACCCTCGCCGCGTTGCAGCCGGCGTTCAAGCCGGACGGCATTCTGCATGCCGGTAACAGCTCGCAGATCACCGACGGTGCGGCCGCAGTGCTGCTGGTGTCGCTGGAACGGGCCACCGCGCTCGGGCTGAAGCCACGTGCGCGGATTGCGGCGCAGACCGTCGTGGGCGTGGACCCGGTGACCATGCTCACCGGACCGATTCCGGCCACGACGCGCCTGCTCGAGCGATCCGGGCTGGGCATCGGCGACATCGATCTCTTCGAGGTCAACGAGGCGTTTGCGCCCGTGGTGCTCGCCTGGGAGCAGGAGCACCACCCCGATATGGATCGGGTCAACGTCAACGGCGGGGCCATCGCGCTCGGCCATCCCCTTGGCGCCAGCGGGGCGCGGCTGATGACCACGTTGCTCCATGAGCTCGAGCGCCGCGACGGGCGCTATGGGCTGCAGACGATGTGCTGTGGCGGCGGCCTCGGGACCGGCACCCTCATCGATCGCTCGATCTAAGATCCGGGCACGCCGGAGTGCGGTGCATGTACGTGTGGTGTGCACCCGGGTGACGGGTTGGTCACACCCGTCGAGGTGCCCTGAAATGCCCGTGTTATATTCGGCCAGACCCGAGAAATGACCCCAACGACGAGTACCGCCATGAAGAAAGTCCTGATCATTGAGGACTATTACGCGCTCGCCGACATCGAATCTCTGCTCTGCACGATGGAGGGCTATGAGGTGAAGGTGGCGAAGAGCGGTGACGAGGGCCTTGCCGCCTTCGTGGAGTTCCAGCCAGACCTGGTCCTCCTCGACCTGATGCTACCGGGCGACCTGTCCGGCACGCAGGTGCTGGAGCGCATTCGCTCGGACCACGGCAGCGATCCCAAGGTGCTCGTGGTCAGCGCGCTGGTCAACGCCTCGACCGCTCCCAAGCTCGAGGCCTACGGCAACGTGCAGACGCTCGCGAAGCCGTTCAAGATCAAGGAACTGGCGTCGCGTATCCAGTCGATGCTCGCCCCGTAGACAGCACTACACTCGGGGGGTCGATGCGAGCAGAACCACCGCCGCCGCAACGCGGTCGGCCGGACCCCCAGCGCGAGCCCCAAGCCCCCGCTCGTCCGCGTGGCCGCCGCTGTCCATATCTCGAACAGATCATCAAGGAGAGTGCCGGCCCGTTCGGCATGCTCACCCGCTACAAGGCCGATTGCCACGTCGACCGGCAAACTCATAAGTTCACTGGTCGTCATCCCATGCCGCCGTGCATTTCGGAGCCCGAGACCTGCTCGCTGTACAAACACGAGCACGGCGCTGAGGACGACAAGATCCGCCGCTACGCCGAATAGGAGTTAGCCGGCTGCGGCTCCAGGCTCGGACGGAAGCAGGCGCAGCAACTCCTGGGCCACGTCGTCTTTGATGTCAGGCAGTCCAGAGGGGTAGTTGTCGTATATCGCCCGGTTGTTCTGTTCGCCGCGTATGCGTTCTCCCGACTGCGGCATCTCCCCCACAAGGCATTGAAGCGTGCTCCTCAGCTGCAGACGCCCCATTGCGAGAAGTCGTTGATGCCGGGCTGGCCAGGAGACAGCTCCCGCGTGTGCTCACCGTCCGCCGTCATCCGATAGACCTCGGACCGGGTGAAGGCCCTGTTGAAACGCGTGAACGTCAAGTTCTCGCCGTTGGGCGAGAATCCGGGAAGCCCGATCGTGACGCCCACGGGCGCGTGCGTCAGCTGGCGCAGATGCGATCCGTCCGGACGCATGGTGAAAATGTCAGCGGTCGCGCTGCTCGCTCCATCCGCAAACGCGATGACGTTGCGAGACGACCACGACGGGCCCCACGCATCAAGCGAGTCGGGCGTGACCTGGTCGAGATCTTTCCCGTTGGAGCGCACGATGTAGAGATGATCCGGACCGACCGGCGGGAACGCGTCGAAAACGATCCGGGTTCCGTCGGGCGACCAGCTCGGATGCTCCTCTTCACCAGGTGCGTTGGTGAGCTCGTGCAGTCTCGAACCATCAGACGCGACCACCCACAGTGCCGCGTCCCGTGACCCTGCTGGTTCGGACGCGAAGACGATCCATCGTCCATCCGGCGACCAGGACGGATCGAACGAGTTGACGGTGGTCAGCGTCGGCGTCAGATCGGTGACAGCGCTGCCGTCCGGATGCATCTTGAGAACGTGCTGGCTGTCGTCAAAGGCAATCCAGCGCCCGTCCGGCGACCACGCAGGCGCGTGGCCGATCCCGAGCGACCGCAGTCCGCGCCCCTGCGCATTCATCACGTAGATCACGGGCGGGCCGTTGCCCTCACGCATGAAGACGATCCGACCTCCGTCGCAGCCTGCAGTGCCCGACGCGGACGCTGCCGTGCCGGAGGCTGCCGCCGCGAACGCGACCAGCACAGCCGCCGCGGCCACCCGCGCTGCCAGGGTTGTCGTTGGTGCCTTCACTCCTTGTCCTCCAGACCTGCGAGTTGTCGTTATGTCTTCATCCACGGGTGCGCCGTCAACTGAAAGGCTCGATTGGCGCAGCTATCCCGCACTTCGGTGAATACGAGCTGATCACCCGTGATACGGAAGGTGTAGGTACCGGTGGTGGGCTGCGGCTCCGACGGACAGGCCTCCGCGGGGAACACCACCTCGTCGGGTCCGGCAAGCTCGATGGTGGTCTCGTCCATCACGATTCCCGAGGGCCGATACAGTGTCGACTGCGCTCCGTTCGTGATCAGCAGCCAGGTCCCAGGGTCAAAGTGCCACCCAATGCTCGACACGTCTGTGGCGGTGAATTTCGTGGACCACGTCCCTTCGAGTGGCGTGATCACCTTTGCGGTCGGCGATGGGGAGGGCGAGGCGGCGGCTGCCACACCGGTCGGCGTCGTTGCCGATCCGTTGGTCGCGCCGCATGCGGCAGCCAGACAGGCGAGCGACCCGAACCACAGGCGAGCGGCGACCACAGGAAAGTGCCGAGATCCCTCGTGACGCAACCAGGAATCGGTGTTCTCACCCAACCGTTGCATGGGGCTTCCTCGCATGGGTAGTCATGCCTTTACGAACACTGAGACTGGCCGAGCGAGGCTATGGTTGACTCCGGCCGAGCTTGATGGATCTCGCGCCACGGAGCATGATCGACGCCTCGAGGATCAGGGTGCGCCAGTCCCTCGCTCAGGGAGCCAGCCGAGCGAGGTATTGACGGCGCCATGTGTCAACCAGGCGCAGCGTTGGACGCTCCAACTAGGTGAGGTGCTGAGCGCAACCGTGGCCGTTGCCGATGATCCCCTGTCGCTCCAGGCGGAGGAGTACGAGACGACCGTGCTCGTCGAGGGCGGGCGGCTGTTCGCCCTTGCGGTCTCGGTCTTGGGTGATCGCAGCGAGGCCGAGGACGCAGTCCAGGACGCGATGGAACGAGCGTGGAAGCACTGGAGGCAACTCCAGGACCCAGACAAACGGCGCGCCTGGCTGACCACCATCTGTCTGCGTCGATGTTTCACGCTGCGCAGACGTCTGCAGGTGATTCGCAGCGATAGAAGCCTTGACGCCGATGACGCTCCACGGCTTTCGGTGCATGGCCGAGCGACCGACACGGACCTGGCTCAGGCACTCGCCAGGCTGTCGCCGAAGCAACGTGCGGTGATCGGGCTCCACTACATGTATGGGTACACGCTCGATGAGTGCGCGCCGATCATGGGGTGCGGCCGGGGAACGGTGCGAACCCATCTCTCGCGGGCACTCGACACGTTGAAGGAGCGCTTGGGGTGAACGACCTACTCGAAGACCGGATCCGTTCGCACTACGACGTGCTGGGCCGTCAGCCCATGCCGGCAGCGCTCGAGGATCGATTGCTCGAACGCCGGCGGCGGCAGGCGGCCGCGCCGCGGTGGGTCGGACTGCTCGTCGGCTTTGCAACTGCCGGGGTGGTTTTCGCCGCGATCGCGGTGCCCCTGCTCGACCGCACCAACGGCGGGTCGAGCCCGGCAACCGGCGGCCCAAGCCTGGGCTCAATACGGGCTGGTTTCGTGGAACTCGTGAATACCGACTCGAGCACGCTGGGCCGGGACGTCACCGCTGCCCAAAGCGTGTGCGCGGGCGCGGCGACGCTCGCTCAGCAGACGAGCGTCTGCACCGCCACGATCAAAGCCCTCAGCAGCGAGCTCCTGGACATCAACACCGCCTTCGACGCGGCAACGGTGCCCGGTGGCGTCGCGGTACCGATGGCGCAACTCGTGCAAGCCCTGGGGGCGTTCGCGAGCGCGTACTCCATCGACTCAGCGCAGACGGCGTCGGTGGTGGTCACCGACGCGACGACAGTGGTATCAGACCTGCGGATCCTGCGCCAGGCGCTTGCGACGAGTTGAAGCCCCCTACACGCCCGCCGTGGTCAGCACCGGTTCCGGCGCCCCAGGAGCGTCCTCCTCGACATTCGCACCGCCATACACCGCGAAGTACCGCGCCTCGGGATGGTGCATGACAATCGCGCCGGTCGACTGCTCGGGGACGAACTGGTAACCCTCGGTGAGCGTCACACCGATCTCCGACGCAGGCACGATCTTCATCAACGTCTCGTGGTCTTCGAGGTCGGGGCACGAAGGGTAGCCCCACGAGTAGCGCCGGCCCTGGTCCTCGACCAACCGCAACTCGCGGCGGATCCGCGTGTGCACGTACTCGGCGGTGGCCTCGGCCATCTGCGTCGCGAAGCCGTGGATGCGCAGCATGTCATCGTACGAGCCGTCCACCTGCAACTGGTTGGACAGCTCCGACGCGCGCGGACCGGTGGTGACGACCTGCAGCGCGATGACATCGCGCTCCCCGTCGGCCGCATCTTCAGCGGGACGGATGTAGTCGGCGAGGCACAGGCGGTGTTGCTCGTTCTGCCGTGGGAAGGTGAACCGCCCCAGCTCGGCGTCGATGTCGCCGGGGTCGTACACGATCACGGTGTCGCCGTCGGCAAGCGCGGGCCAGTATCCGTAGACCGCTTGCAGGTCCAGCCAGCCGTCCCGCACCGCTTCTTCCATGGAACGCTGGAGGCGCGGTTCGAGCTCGGTCTTGAGCAGCTCGTCCCACTTCGCGGCGTCGCGCACGCCGCGGAACTGCCAGCTCATCTTGTACAGGGAATTCCTGTCGATGTGCGGATACACGTCCCAGATCGGTATCTCGCGTAGCACCCGCGCGCCCCAGAACGGAACCTGCGGGATCGGCGCGTCCCGTCGCACCGAGCTACGCGCCGGAAGCGCCGCAGCGCCGGACGCCGCAGCGTTGCGACGTTCCAGCTTCTCGTGCTCACGGATGCGATGGACGCGTGCCTCCTCGACGACACGCGACAGCAGCGCGTCGTGCCGGTCCGGGTCGAGCAGCTGGTCGACCGTCTCCAGTCCCTCGAACGCGTCCTTGCAGTAGAAGACGCCGGGCTCGTAGGCACGCTCCTGGTCGAGATACAGGATGCGGCGGCCGAAGCCACGGTTGATCGCCGCCCCGCCGATGATCAGCGGATAGGAGAGACCGCGCTCATCCAATTCCTTCACGCACGCGGGCATCTGCTTGCTGGTGCTCACGAGCAACGCTGACAGTCCGATGGCGTCGGCGTCGACCTCCAGCGCCTTGTCGATGATGGTGTTGAGCGGCACCTGCTTCCCGAGGTCGAACACCGTATAGCCGTTGTTGCTGAGGATCGTCTTCACCAGGTTCTTGCCGATGTCGTGCACGTCGCCGTACACCGTCGCGAGCACCACCTTGCCCTTGGTGTATCCCTCGCGCTTCTCCAGGAACTGCTCGAGGTGCGCGACCGCGCGCTTCATGACCTCGGCGCTCTGCAGCACGAACGGCAGGATCAACTCGCCGGAGCCGAACCGATCGCCGACATCCTTCATCGCCGGGAGCAATACGTTGTTGAGCACGCTCACCGCAGGCTGGTCGCGCAAGGCGATGTCGATCTGCTCCTCGATGCCGTCCTTGCGCCGGTGCAGAATCTGCGCGTGGATACGCTCCACAGTCGACATCCCCTCGTAGGGATCGGCCGTCTCGGGAAGACCGGTGGCACTCGACGCGCCATCGTCGAAGTGGGCGATGAACCGCGTCAGCGCATCGGGCGCACTGTTGAACACCAGCTCCTCGGCCAGCCGGCGCGCTTCGGGATCGATCTCTCCGTAGGGAACGACGTGCGTGGGATTGATGATCGCCGCGTCGAGACCGGCTTCGATGCAGTGATGCAGGAACACGCTGTTCAAGATCGGCCGCGTGTGCGGCGCGAGACCGAATGAAACATTCGAGACTCCCAGCACCGTGAGCACGCCGGGCAGTTCGCGTTTGATGGCGCGAATACCATCGATGGTCTCGTGCGCCGAGTCGATCCACTCCGCTTCACCGGTGGCGAGCGTGAAGGTCAGCGCATCGAAGATCAGCTGGTGCGGCTGCAGTGCGAAGTCGTCGCGGGCGAGGTCGCGTATCCGGCGCGCGATCTCGAGCTTGCGCTCCGCGGTGCGCGCCATACCCTGCTCGTCGATGGTCAGCGCGATGACGCAGGCGCCGTGGTCGCGAACCAGCGGTAGCACCGCGTCGCAGCGGATGCGTCCGTTCTCGAGGTTGACGCTGTTGACAATGCCTCGCCCGGGATACACCTCGAGCGCGGCCTTGATCACGTCGGCGTCGGTGCTGTCGATGACCAGCGGTGCATCGATGCTCATCTGCAGCGTCTTGACCACCGTGCCCATCTGCTCCGACTCGTCGCTGCGCTCGGTCAGCGCGACGCAGAGGTCGAGCGCGTGCGCGCCGCCCTCGACCTGGGTGCGAGCGACACCGAGGATGCCGTCGTAATCGTCGGCGAGCAGCAGGCGCTTGACGGCGCGCGATCCCTGCGAGTTGACGCGCTCACCGATCAGCAGCGGCGCGGGCTGCTGGCGCAGGTCGATCGCGTGCATGGCGCTCGCCAGGCGCGGCTCGAGGTCGGGCGCGGTGCGTGCACCGCGCGTCGTCGCACGGACTTCGCTCGACCAGCTCGCGGATGTGTTCCGGGGTGGACCCGCAGCAGCCGCCGACCACGTTGACGCCGTACTCGCGCACAAAGCTCGCCAGCTCGGTCGCCATCGGCACCGGCTCGAGCGGATAGTGCGCGCGGCCATCGACGTTGATGGGCAGACCGGCATTGGGGATGCACCCGACCGGCAGCGACGTGTGCGAGGTGATGTACCGAATGGGCTCGCGCATGTGCTCCGGACCCGTGGAGCAGTTGAAGCCGACGACGTCCACGCCGAGCGACTTCGAGAATGGCCAGCACCGCCGCCGCGTCGGTTCCGAGCAGCATCCGCCCGGTCACGTCGAGCGACACCGTGGTCATGATCGCGATCGGACGGCCCGCCGCCGCGACGGCAGTGCGAGCGCCGAACACCGCTGCCTTGGTCTCGAGAATGTCCTGCTGCGTCTCGATGATCAGGAGATCGGCACCACCTGCGATGAGTGCGGTCGCCTGCTCCAGGAAGACCGGAACCAGGTCGCGAAAGCCCAGGCGGCTCATCGATGGATCGCTCGACGCGGGCAGGAAGCCGGTCGGACCGATGCTCCCGGCGACAAAGCGTCGCCGCCCGTCCGCGGCCTCGTACTCATCGGCGATCCGGCGGGCCAGGCTCGCGGCCGAGCTGTTCAGCTCCTGCGTGACCTCGGCCTGGCCCCATTCCTCGAGCCGGGGCCGGGTCGCCTGAAACGTGGAGGTTTCCAGGACGTCGCAGCCGGCTTCGAGGAAGGATCGATGGATGCGCTCGACAATCTGCGGCGCGTGGAGGACCAGACCGTCCATCCATCCCTCGAGCCGCTTGCCGCCGAAATCCTCGACGCTGGGATCCTCGACCTGCTGGCTGGTCCCCATCGCACCGTCAAAAACGAGCACGCGCTCGCGGAGCGTGTCGAGGAATGAGGCTCGATCTCGGCCTGACATGCTCACGACGTTACCAGGGAACGGCTCCGTGATACGCTCGCCAACCGCTTGATCCGCTTCGAGGAGACCCTGTTTGGCACGACGCCCACCCCGCCCTGGTAGTACCCGCCGTCGCGGTCCCGTTCGTCGACGGGACCCTGCAGACGGCACGCCGCAGGTCGAGGTCAAGGAAGAGACGATCGAGATGGACGCGACAGTGGTCGAGCCGCTTCCCAACGCGATGTTCAAGGTTCGCTTGCAGACAGGCCAGGATGTGCTCGCCTACACCTCCGGAAAGATGCGCAAGTTCTACATCCGCATCCTCATCGGGGATCGCGTCCGCGTCGAGCTGAGCCCGTACGACCTGTCTCGCGGACGTATCACCTTCCGCTACAAGTAACCGCCGGAACCCGACTGGAGTGGCGATCTACGTCATCGCCGGGCTGCTCGTGGTGCTGTTCCTGTTCGGCGCCTATCGGATGATGGGCGCGGGAGCGTCGCCTGACGAGGATCCGCGCGCGGTGCTGGCAGCGGTGCTCGACACCACAACGGCAGCCGCCGCAGCGCTCGACAACCCGCCGGTCTCGCCCGACGACGACAACGGGCCGCACGCGGTGCGCCGGCGGCTGGACGGATGCGCGCAGGCGCTCGAACGGATCGCGGCGATACCCATCGACGCCGGGCTCGATCAGGCACGCACCTCGCTCGAGCTCGCGGTCGATGAGCTGAGCTGGTCGGCGCGCATGGCCGAAGCACCCGGGTATGGGCGAGACGACTCCCTGCGTGACGCCGCCACCGCGTTGCGCACCCGCGGCGCCGCCAATATCGCGCGCGCCCGGTCGTTGCTGGAGGCTAGCGCGCGGTCCTGAAGTAGTCGAAGGTGCTCTTCGCGCCCTCATCGAACCCGATCGTCGGGCTCCAGCCGAGCCGTTCCCGAGCGAGTGAGGTGTCGAGACAGGAGCGGCGCTGCTCACCGGGTTTCGCCGGTCCGTGTTCGGCGTCGCGATCAACGCCGGCGGCGATGGCGAGCATCCGATAGACCGTGTTGACGTCGGTTTCCACGCCGGTGCCGATGTTGTACAGACCGGCTGGGCCGTCGACGGCCGCGAGGTTGGCGCGCACCACGTCGCGCACGTGCACGTAGTCGCGCGTCTGGGTCCCGTCGCCGTTGATCACCACCGTCTCGCCGTTGGCGAGTCGCGTGGCGAAGATCGCGACCACACCCGCCTCCCCGTGTGGATCCTGTCGAGGGCCGTACACGTTGGCGTAGCGGAGCGCGACAAACTCCAACCCCGCCTGACGGCTGAACGTACCGCCGTACGCTTCGGCGCACAGCTTGGCGGTGCCGTAGGGCGACTCCGGCAGGCACGGATTGCCCTCCGGCGTCGGGATCACATCGGTGTCGCCGTAGATGGCGCCGCCACTGGACGCGAACACCACGCGCCGCGCTCCCGCGTCGACTGCGGCACGGAGGACGTTGACCGTGCCGACGACGTTGACATCCGCGTCGTGCAGCGGGTCCCGCACCGACGCGCGCACGTCGATCTGCGCGGCGGCGTGAAACACCACCTCGGGCCGCGCGTCGGCGAACGCCGCGGCGAGCTCGGGGGACGTGATGTCGACCTCGACGAACCGCGCCTTGGCATTGACCTGCTCACGCGAGCCGCGCGACAGGTCGTCGACAACGGTCACCTCGTGTCCGGCGTCGATGAGCGCGTCGGTGATGTGCGAGCCGATGAAACCCGCACCACCGGTGACCAGTGCCCTCACCCCTGGGTCGCGATCCGGTGCGCCTTGGGCACGTGGATGTGGGTCACCACGAAGATGATGAAGCCGACCACGACCAGGCTGCCGTAGCTGATGCCCCGGTCGAGCAGCGTGATCGATACCGCGGCCGAGTTGGTCACACCGCCGACGGTGATGAGCACACCGATCATCCCGGCCTCGACAAGGCCGAGACCGCCCGGCAGGAACGGCACCGTGGTCAGCAGCGCGGCGACCAGCGCGATGAGCAGGAATTGCGAAGGCCCGAGATGCACCCCGGCGAGGTGCAGCGAAAACACCACGAGGCCGAGCCGCGCACCTTCCGCCGCCCACACCAGCACCGTGAGGCCGAGCAGTGTCGGCAGACGAGCGAAGGAGTTCGACAGCGCCCATCCGGAGGCTTTCGTATCGATGAAACACCGCCTCGGGCAGGTGCCGGAGGACGCGCTGACCGCGACCCGCGCGCATCACGAGGATGACGCCCACGCCCGCGAGGCAGACGAGGATGCCGATCACGACGTAGGGGATGAGGATGCCCGGCGCCTTGGTGCGGAACACCACCGCGCCGGCCGCAAGCAGCAGCGACATCAGCACGATGAGGTCGATCAGCCGCTCCGCGATGATCGTGCCCAGCGCCTTGCTGACCGGAACGTCCAGCTTCTGCTTGGCGAGATAGCCGCGGTAGATGTCACCCATCTTCGCCGGGACCACACAGTTGACGAAGAACGACGTGATCACGATGCCTATCAGCGAGCCGGCCCGGCGATCCTCACCGGCGTTCTTGAGCAGCACATGCCAGCGGATCGACCGCACCGCGAACGACGCGTAATAGACGGCGATCGCCGCGAGATACAGGAAGGGATTGGCGTGGCGGATGTTGTCCCACGCAGCGCCCCAGTTGATCTGCGCGCGCCAGATCGCAACGCCGACGATGACGACGGCGACGCCCAGGGAGGCGATGGTTTTGAGGGTGAAGAGGCGACTCGACAGCGACGGGGGAGCGTCGTTGATCTCCGGATCGCCACGCACCAGCGTGGAGGTCACATCGGGACGGTATCACGGGGTCCGGAACCACTCTTCGGCGTCGACAGACGCGCGACAGGTCCGAGATCAGGCTGAACCCGGCGGGCGCCGCATCCGCGACAGCAGCGGCCGAAGCGGCGGGACGGCGGCGCCGGTTGCGATGTTGCGCTCTCGCTCGGCGAGGACCCGGGCGAGCTGGTCGAGCTCGGCGTGTTCGTCGCGTTCGGTAGCGGTCCGGCTGTCCCACTGGCGGATCTGGTAGACGCCCTTCAGGGCCGCATAGGGGATGGCGATCGTCCGCAGCTCGGTCGATCCGGGCTCGACGATGTGCCAGACGCCGCCATACCGGCCGAGGTGGGCGTCGGACCGGATGGAGGCGCGGAGCACCAGCCCATCGAGAAAGTGGAAGGCGGCGCGATCCCATCCGGCGACCTCCGCCTCGGGAGGAGCCGGCAGTGGGTCACCGACCAGGATCTGGCGGATGGCGCTGACCGGGAAGAGCGCCCGCTCGCTGTTCTGATTGATCGAGCGGATCTCAGCGTCGAGGATCGCGAGATCAAAGGTGATCTCAGGCGCGTCGGCGAGCACGACCTCACCGTCGAGGAAGTTGATGACAACGATTGGCACTCGAAAAGTGTCACATTTCAATCACAAGTCCCACCGAGACCGGTCGTACGATCCCGGGTAGGAGGTGACTTGACGATCAAACGCGCATACGTCTTGATGCTTGTCGCCGCGTCCTTGCTCTGGGTCCTGATCGGCCCGTCGAGCATGACCGCGGCTGCTGCCGAGGCGGATTCCGGCACACGTGGCGGCAGCGCAACGGCAGCTGCGTTTGACGATCGCAATGGCGAGCCGCGGCATGGTTGCCATCACGGCGGACGCGGCGATGCAACCGCGGTGTGTTGCGGGAGCTCATATCCGGAGGCGGGGTCCGACGACGGCATCAAGCCGCGACCGGCACGGACACGGAAGGCACCGTCACCGACAACGCAGCGACGCGTCCCGACCGTGACCGCGCCGAAGGCGGCGCATCCGGCGACATCGCCCGCTGCGACGAGCACACCGCCGGCGTCTCCGGACGATGACCGACCGCCGGTTATCGCACCGCCTGCGCTCACCATCCCAGCGCTGAACGACGCCACCACCGGGGCACACAGCGGTCCCGCCACCACCTACGTGATCGCACTCGCCGCGGTCCTCGTCGCAGCGGCCATCGCTATCGCGACGTTGATCCGGGTCAGACGGTCCGGCTGAGCAGACGAGCATGCGAGGGGTTCGCCGGCTCGGCGATGCGTGGAGAGGGGCCTCCTTCTCACTGAGATTCGCCGCGGTGATCCTGGTCGCGGGCGCGGCCATCGCTGTGGTACCCCTGCTCCTCGCCGAATCGAGTGCGACCACGCAGGCCGAGGCGGGCGTGGCCGACAAGATCGGCATCGCGTCCAATCTGATCAACGGTCAGCGCACTTCCCTCCACGCCTTCATCGGTGGTGTCGCCCGTCAGTTCACGACCAGCAGCGGTCTGGACGCGGCTGCGGCGACCCAGGCAGCACTCGCCGAGGACGCGCAGGTCATCGGCACCGACGATGTGCTCGCCGTGATCCGTGCTGACGGGACCGTCATCGCAGTACAGGGTTCGACAGTGCTTGCCGGCAGCACGCAAACTCTGATGCTCGCCGCCGCTGCCAGGTCGGGCGTGGACACGGCTGCGACGTCGGACGGCAATGCCTGGCTCATCGCGTCGTCGGCGCAACTTCCCGGTGCGAATGTCATGGCGTTCGTCGCCAGACCGATCACCGCCTCCTTCATCACCGCCATCGACCACAACATCGCCACCGCCTCGGATCCGGTCGGCATCCTGCTGATTCGTGGCGATGGTCGCTATGCGCTTGCATTCACGATCGCCGGATCGCGTGTCGCCGCTGGGCAGGCGCCGAGTCCGGCGCTGCATGCAGCGCTCAGCCTGTCGCGTCCGGCCGTGGTGTCGCTCTCCAAACACACGGTCGCAGTGGCGTCGACATCGGTCGGTGCCGGTTTCACGCTGGCGGTGACGACGCTGTACACGGGCCCGCCGCTGGCCTGGCAATCGATCCTGCTGCTGCTCGCCGTGATCCTGGTGGCGATGCTCGTCATCGTCATCGTGGTGCAGATCGACCTCCGCCGGCCGCTTCGTCGAACTCGACAGCGCGGTCGCCGCGCTGGGTCGCGGCGACTTCGATCTTCCCGTTCAGGTTCGTTCGGTGGATGAGATCGGGCGGCTCGCGGCGAGCTTCGAGGCGATGCGCCTCCAGGTGCGTTCCACCATGCGAGCGTCGGCGACACGCGCCTCGGTGGCGATGGAGCTCAGTCTCGCGCAACCGCTCGAGACGACCCTCGGCAACGTCTGTGACGAGTTGCGCCAATCGATCGAGGCGGATACCGCGATGATCGTGGTGAACGGCTCGGAGATGAGCGACTCATTCGCGGTCGCCGACGGCGGGCGGATCATTGCGATCGACGGATTCCTCGAGGGCAACGGACCACTCGGCGAGGGTCACCGTCACGCCGGCCTCGGCGCCATCCTGCTCGGAGCGACCGCCGACAGCCCTGAGGCGACACTGCAGGTGCGCGAGTTCTGCGTCGCGCCGCTCCGTCTCGGCAACCATATGCACGGCGTCCTTGCCGTCGCCGGGCAGGACACGGTCTTCTCTGCCGGGGATGTCGACCTGGTGACCGCGGCCGCCGAGCAGATCTCGCTCGCGCTCGAGCGCTACCGCTTTCTCGCGGTGGTGCAGCGCCAGGCGAGCGTCGACGATCTCACCGGCCTGTACAACCATCGCTTCCTGGTCGATTCACTCGGACAGCAGATTGCCCTCGCCGAGCGGCTCGGCGCGCCCCTGGCGATCCTCATGATGGACATCGATCATTTCAAAGCGTTGAACGACTTCCACGGCCACCACGCGGGCGACCTGGCGCTGTCGACGTTCGCGCGCACGGTTGCCGGCAACGTCCGTCGCGCGGATCTGATCGCTCGCTACGGCGGTGAGGAGTTCGTGGTGCTCATGCCGAACACATCGGCGCGCGAGGCGTTGCTGGTCGCCGAAAAGATACGGGGGGCAGTTGCCGCGACCGATGTCACGCTCGCGGATCAGGTCGCGGTGCGCTTGACGGTCAGCATCGGCGTTGCCGCATATCCCGAGGACACCGACAACGCGGCGGAGCTGTTCACCATGGCGGACGGCGCGCTCTATCTCGCGAAACGCACCGGTCGCAACCGAACCTGCAGCGCGGGCGCCTTGCGAGGCGAAACCTCACGACCCGCCGGCACGGGGATGGTTCAGGATGCGCAGGTCATGCAGAGTGAGAGCAACGTCGGTGCCGGACGCAGTCGATCTTCGGAGTGACACGCTGACCGTTCCTGACCTGGGCATGCGCACCGCGATGGCACGCGCCGAGGTCGGGGACGACGTCTGGGGTGAGGATCCGACCGTGCGGCGTCTCGAGGAAGCGGTCGCACAACTGCTGGGCAAACCGGCGGCGGTGTTCGTCCCGAGCGGGACGATGGGCAACCTGTCGTGCGTCGCGGCGCAAACGCGACCGGGCGATGAGGTGATCGCGGATACGCAGGCGCACGTTGTGGTGTACGAGGTCGGCGGCGCCGCCGTGGTCGCGGGGGTTCAGCTCTGTCTGCTCGACAGTTTCGAGGGCATCCCGGAAGCTGCAGCGGTCGACGCGGCTGTACGCGAGAGCGACATCCATCTGCCCTACACCACCCTGCTCTGCATCGAGAACACGCACAACCGGCGCGGCGGCGGAGCGATCGACGGGGATCGCGTGCACAGCGCCGCGCGAGCGGCACATGCCCTGGGCCTTCGCGTCCACTGCGACGGCGCGCGTCTCTTCAACGCGGCGGTCGCGCTGGGCGTGAGCCCAGCGGCCCTGGTCGATGAGTGCGACACCGTGACGGTCTGCGTCAGCAAGGGACTGGGCGCGCCGGTGGGCTCGGTCGTCTGCGGCGATGCCGATGTGATCGTCGAGGTGCGACGGTGGCGCAAGCGCCTCGGCGGTGGGATGCGTCAGGCCGGTGTGATCGCCGCGGCGGGTCTGTACGGTCTGGAGCACAACATGGAGCGGCTGGCGGAGGATCATGCCCATGCGCGGGTGATCGCCGGGGCGCTCGACGGATGCGTGGGAGCGAAGGTGCGCGCAACCACCGTGCCCACCAACCTGGTGGTCATCGATACGGATGACCTGGCCGAACCCCTTGCCGCACGTCT
Source organism: Candidatus Dormiibacterota bacterium (assembly GCA_963748505.1). Taxonomy (GTDB): domain Bacteria; phylum Chloroflexota; class Dormibacteria; order Aeolococcales; family Aeolococcaceae; genus Palsa-851. Next base: position 42,636 of record CAVVJH010000004.1, on the reverse strand, counting down.
CGCGAAGGAGGACGTGCTGGTGAGCACCATGGGGCCCCGGGTGTTGCGCTGCGTCACGCATCTGAACGTCGATGCGGGCGGCGTGCGCCGGGCCGCGGATGCCCTTGCCCGGATGTTCGCCGCCTGAGCAAGTCGCGGCCGCGCATCCGGATATGACGAAGGCCCCCGGCACCGGCCGGAGGCCTTCGAACAACGAAAGGTTGACTAGCTGAGGAGTTGGCTCAGCTCGGCGTCGTGGCGGGCGCCGCTGCTGCCGGAGCGGCAACGGGCTTGACGGCGCGGCGCCGCGTCACGGGCTTGCGTGCCGTCGTCTTGCGAGCTGCAGCCGGCTTACGAGCCGTCGTCTTACGCGCTGCTGCCGGCTTACGAGCCGTGGTCTTGCGCGCCGTGGTCTTACGGGCCGTGGTCTTGCGTGCGGTGGTCTTACGGGCCGCCGGCTTACGCGCAGTGGTCTTACGGGCCGTGGTCTTACGGGCCGTGGTCTTGCGTGCGGTGGTCTTGCGAGCCCCCGTCTTACGGGCAGTGGTCTTACGGGCCGTGGTCTTGCGTGCGGTGGTCTTACGGGCCGCCGGCTTACGCGCAGTGGTCTTACGGGCCGTGGTCTTCTTGGCGCCGGCGCGCTTCGCGGTTGTCCGCTTGGCAGTCGCCCGCTTGGCCGTGCCGCGCTTTGCGGTGGTCCGCTTCGCAGTGCCGCGCTTTGCGGTCGCCCGCTTCGCAGTGCCGCGCTTTGCGGTTGCGCGTTTGGCAGTCGTGCGTTTGCCGCGGACTGCGGTTGTTGCGCGTGTGGCTGCTCCACGCAGACTCGTTTCGAGCCGCGCGACAGTCTTCTCGAGGCCCGCTAGGCGCTTCTCAAGCTCGCCGACTGGCAATGCCTTCACGAGGTTCTGCACCGCCTTCACGAGGTCGCCACCAGCGGCGGGTGCGCGACGGCGAGCTGTCGTCCCTACGCGCCTCACGGTGCGTTTGACGGCCTTCTCGACGCCGCCTCTCCTACGTCTGGTCCTGGCCATATCCTATGGGCCTCCTTGGTGTTTGTGACAGGTGGTGTCCAAAACCTCCTGTCGATCGCGCATAGCATGCTGGTTGTGATCGTGATTGTCAATGATTGTGCGATACGTTGCTGCCAGGGCAGGCAACTACACAGCACGTTTGCGTCCCAATCCCGAGGTATCCGGACCACCCTAAACCGCTGCCTTGTTGCGTATAGTCGGCCTGCGCATGTCCGGGATCAATGAGCGCTCCGCCCTGAGCATTGCTCAGCGGCAGTTCGACGCCACCGCCGACGCCATTGGGCTTGACGATTCCCTGCGGGCGGTGCTGCGCGAGGTCAAACGTGAGCTCGTGGTGCACTTCCCGGTGGAGATGGACGACGGGTCATTCGAGGTCTTCACCGGCTTTCGCGTCCAGCACAACATCGCGCGGGGTCCGGCCAAAGGCGGATTGCGCTATCACCCCGCAATGACGCTCGACGACGCGCGTGCCCTCGCCATGTACATGACCTGGAAGACGGCGGTGGCCGACGTGCCGTTCGGCGGCGCCAAAGGTGGGGTTGTCTGCGATCCGCACGCGCTCTCCACCACCGAGCTGGAGCGGCTCACGCGCCGATTCACGACCGAGATTTCGCTCATCATCGGGCCGGACCGCGACATTCCCGCACCCGACCTTGGCACCGGTCCGCAGGTGATGGCGTGGGTGATGGACACGCTGTCCATGCACGCGGGTTTCTCGGTGCCGGCGTCGGTGACCGGAAAGCCGCAATCGATTGGCGGTTCCGAAGGTCGCTTCACCGGACCAGGACGCGGGTTGACGATCGTCACGGTGCTGGCGATGCGCGACGCGGGATTGGACCCGTCAGATGCGCGCGTCGCAATCCAGGGATTCGGCAAGGTGGGCGGCGTCACTGCCGAGCTGCTCACCGCCGAAGGTATGCGCGTGGTAGCGGTGTCGGACAGCACCTGCGGTCTGTACCGCGCGGAGGGACTCGACCTCGCGGCGCTGCGCCACCTCAAGGAAGAGGGCGGGCATTTCACCGACTACGGCGGCGCGGAACAGATCTCGCGTGAGGATGTGCTCACCCTCGACGTCGATGTGCTCGTCCCCGCGGCGCTCGAAGCCCAGATCAACGAGCGCAACGCGGAGAAGGTCCGCGCGAAGGTGATTGCCGAAGGAGCGAACGCCCCGCTGACGACGGATGCCGACTCGATGCTCGCCGAGCGCGGCGTGCTCATCCTTCCCGACATCCTCGCCAACGCGGGTGGCGTGGTGGTCTCGTACTTCGAATGGGTGCAGGACATCCAGGCGTACTTCTGGGGCTCCGGTGAGGTGACCGCGCGCCTGCGCGAGGTGATGACCCGGAGCTATCAGCAGGTCAAGGGTAAGTCCGAGCAGCACAGCGTCAGCCTCCGGAACGCCGCGTTCCGGATAGCGGTCGGTAAGGTGGCCGAGGCGACCCGGGTGCGTGGGATCTACCCGTAGGTCCTTTCTACTAGATGTAGTAGACGGACGCGCGCGGCCCCACAAGATGGTGCGCTGCCAAGGCGGGAGTCCCCCACCTCTCCTGTAGAATCTCCAGATGGAGTTCGAGTTGGGCAGAGGCAAGCGGGCTCGAAGGGCCTACGGCTTTGACGAGGTGGCCCTGGTCCCCGGTCGCGTGACCGTGAATCCGGCAGAAATCGACGTGACCTTCTCGGTCAACGGCACCACCCTCGAGATCCCCTTCCTGGCGGCGGCGATGGACGGGGTCGTCGATACCCGCTTTGCGACAGAGATGGGGAAGCTCGGCGGCCTGGCGGTGTTGAACCTCGATGGGGTGCAGACCCGCTACGAAGACCCCGCCGAGGTCCTGGCGACGATCGCGGAATCGCCGCCCGACCAGATCAACACCCTCCTCCAGAAGATCTACACGGCTCCCGTGCAGGATGGCCTGATTGGCCAGCGCATCGAGGAGATCACCCGCGCTGGGGTTTCCTGCGCGGTGTCGACGGTCCCGGCCCACGCCGAGCGCCGGGCTCCGATCGTCCAGGAGGCCGGCGCGCACATGCTGGTGGTCCAGGGAACCGTGCTCACCGCGCGCCACGTGAGCAAGTCCTACAAGCACCTCTCGTTCTCGGAGCTGACGCGCTCGGTGGACATCCCGGTGGTTGCCGGCAACTGCGTCGACTACGCCACGGCGCTCGAGCTCATGGATACCGGCATCAAGGGGTTGCTGGTGGGCGTCGGTCCCGGCGCCGCCTGCACGACCCGCGCGGTGCTCGGTGTTGGCGTTCCCCAGGTCACCGCGACCAGTGACTGCGCGGCCGCTCGCGACGACCATTTCCGGCGCAGCGGCGACCGTGTGGTGATCATCACCGACGGCGGCATGCGCCTCGGCGGTGACGTCGCCAAAGCTTTCGCGAGCGGCGCGGACGCGGTGATGATCGGCTCCATCTTTGCGGCGGCCACCGAGGCAGCCGGCCACGGCAATCACTGGGGCATGGCGACGCCTGACCCGAACCTCCCGCGCGGCACGCGCATCCGCACCGGTATCAAGGGCTCGCTGCGCGAGATCCTCTTTGGACCGGCGCACGTCGATGACGGGAGCATGAACCTGGTCGGCGCATTGAAAGCGGCAATGGGAGTGTGCGGCGCGCGCACGATCGCCGAATTCCAGGAGACCGAGATGGTGATTGCACCCTCCATCAAGACAGAGGGCAAAGTGCAACAGCGCGAGCAGCGCGTGGGCATGGGGGTCTGAGGAGCGGTGGGACGACTGTGACAACAGTCGCGACCGACGCAGGCGCGGTGGCGCGCACGCCTGCGCGGGTCGCCCAGGACACCATTCTCGTCCTGGATTTCGGGAGCCAGTACAGCCAGTTGATCGCGCGCCGCGTGCGCGAGGCGAAGGTGTACTGCGAGCTCGTCCCGGGCACCATCAGCGCTCAGGAGATTCGCGACCGTCAGCCGCGCGGCCTCATCTTCAGTGGTGGCCCCGCGTCGGTGTTCGAGCCCGGCGCCCCGCACCCGGACCCCGCTCTGTATGACCTCGACATCCCCATTCTCGGTATCTGCTATGGGATGCAACTGCTTGCCGAGAACCTCGGTGGCGCCGTTGCACCGGCAGAGCGCCGCGAGTACGGGCATGCGTCGGTCACCGTGGACGACGGCACCGGGCTGTTCAACAAGCTCCCAAGCGAGCTGTCCGTCTGGATGTCGCACGGCGACGTCGTCACCGAACTGCCGCCTGGCTTCAGGGCCATCGCCCATTCGCTCAACTCGTCGTGCGCCGCATTTGTCGGCCCTCGGCAGCGCTACGGCATCCAGTTCCACATCGAGGTCGCGCACACGCCGCTGGGGCGCGACATCCTGCGGAACTTCCTCATCGACGTCTGCGGATGCGCAGGAAACTGGGAGCCGCAGTCCTTCATCGAGATGACCGTCGACGCGCTGCGCCGCCAGATCGGTGGGGGCCAGGTGATTTGCGCGCTGAGCGGGGGCGTGGATTCGGCAGTCGCCGCCACCCTCGTGCACCACGCCATCGGTGACCAGCTCACCTGCGTGTTCGTCGACAACGGGCTCCTCCGTCGCGGCGAAGGTGATCGTGTCATCGACGTCATGCGCTCGCAGCGGCATATCAAGCTCGTGCACGTCGATGCCACCGACCAGTTTCTTGACGCACTCGCCGGCGTCGTCGACCCGGAGGAGAAGCGACGCCGCATCGGCGCAACCTTCATCCGCGTCTTCGAGGAGCAGGCGGTGCGTATGGGACAGATCGACTTCCTTGCTCAGGGAACGCTCTACCCGGACGTGATCGAGTTCGACATCGCACGACACGCATAACGCGATGAAGATCAAGACGCATCACAACGTCGGCGGGCTTCCGGAGAACCTCCGATTCGAGCTCGTCGAACCCTTGCGCTACCTGTTCAAGGACGAGGTGCGCAACGTCGGACTGGCGCTCGGCCTTCCCGAGGACATGGTGTTCCGTCAGCCGTTCCCGGGCCCGGGCCTCGCCATCAGGATCATCGGCGAGGTGACTCGCGAGCGTCTCGAAACCCTGCGCGCGGCGGACTGGGTCGTCATCGACGAGATCAAGCGAAGTGGCTTGTACCGCAAGGTCTGGCAGTCGTTCGCCATCCTCACGCCGATCTCGTCGGTGGGCGTGATGGGCGACTACCGGACGTATGGCAACGTCGTCGCGGTCCGCATCGTGGAGAGCGAGGACGGCATGACCGCTGACTGGGCGCGCGTGCCCTACGACGTGCTCGGGTTGATCAGCCGGCGCATCGTCAACGAGGTGCCGGGTGTCAATCGCGTCGTCTACGACATTTCGAGCAAGCCGCCGTCGACCATCGAATGGGAATAGCGCGAGTACTCATCGTCGGGAGCGGCGGACGCGAACATGCGCTTGCCTGGGCCGTGCGCCGTGACGCACTCGATCTCGAGGTCATCGTCGCGCCGGGGAACGGCGGTACGGCGGATATCGCTGAGAACGTGGTGCTCGATCCCACCGATGCCGCTGCGGTCGCGACCCTCGCCACGGAGCGCGACGTGGACCTGGTGGTCATCGGTCCGGACGCTGCAGCGGCAGCAGGCGTTGCCGATGCGTGCGCCGAGCGCGGCATCGCGGTGTTCGGGCCGACCGCCGCTGCCGCCCGGATCGAATCGTCGAAGACGTTTGCCAAGGAGGTCATGGACGCAGCCGGGATTCCCACGGCGCGCTGGGTCGCCGGTGAGGCAGCAGATCGCAAGCGTCTGAGCGGATTTGTGGCGGATCTGGGCGGCGTCTGCGTCGTGAAAGCCGACGGGCTCGCGCTCGGCAAAGGGGTGCTCATCTGCGATGACGTCGACGCTGCTGAGCGCGCCCTCGACGAATGCCTTGGCGCCCAACGATTTGGCGAGGCCGGGAGCCATGTGGTCATCGAGGAGCGGCTCACCGGGCCGGAGGTGAGCGTCTTCGGACTGAGCGACGGTCGCAATGTCCGCACCATCGTGCCGGCGCGCGATCACAAACGAATTTTCGACGGCGATCGCGGCGAGAACACCGGCGGGATGGGGGCGGTCGCACCACCGCCGGACATCGATGCCGTGGCCTTTGACGAGTTGATCGCGCGCACCGTGCTCGTCCCGTGCGTGAACGCCATGCGCGAGCGCGGCACGCCCTTTGTCGGTTGCCTGTATGCCGGGCTCATGCTCACGCCGGACGGGGTGCGAGTGTTGGAGTTCAACGCGCGCTTCGGCGATCCCGAGACGCAGGTGACGCTGCCGCTGCTGGACGAATCGTTCCTCGATCTGCTGGTTGCCTGCGCGCGGGGGGAGGTCGCACCTGGAAGAGCACGCGTGCTGCCGCGATCGGCGGTCGGCGTGGTCGCGGCCGCGGCGGGATATCCCGGCGCGGTGCGCAAGGGCGACGTCATCACCGGGATCGACTCGCTCGATAGCGACGTGCTCTGTTTCCAGGCCGGCACGGTGCGCGCGGCCGATGGGACGCTGCGTACCTCCGGAGGGCGCGTGCTCTGCGTCACCGCCACCGGACCCGACCTCGACGCCGCCCGGGCGAGCGCGTATGGCAATCTTGCCCGCGTGCATTTCAATGGTCTCCAGTTCCGCAGTGACATCGGACGTCCCGTGACCGCCGGAGCCCGCCCATGACCAACGCGGTGCGCGTCGGCATCGTCGTCGGCAGCGAGTTCGGATCTGCCGGTGATGGCCGCCACCGGGGAGGTGCTCGACACCTACGGCATCGGCTGGGAGATCGGCGTGATGTCGGCGCATCGTGCCGGCGACGTGGTGCGCGCCTACGCGCTCGCGGCGCCGGATCGGGGTTTGCGCGTGCTGGTCGCCGGCGCCGGAGCCGCAGCCCACCTGCCCGGCGTCATCGCGTCACTGACGACCTTGCCGGTGATCGGCGTGCCGCTGGCCGCGACACCGCTGGCCGGCTTCGACTCGCTGCTGTCGATCGTGCAGATGCCTCCTGGGATCCCGGTCGCGACCGTGGCGGTTGGCCCGATGGGTGCGCGCAACGCCGGTCATCTGGCCGCCGAGATCATCGGACTGTTCGATCCCGAAGTTGCGGCCCGCATCAAGGAGGAGCGCGCGAAGATGCGTTCCAAGGTGCAGCTGCCGGAGGGATTCACGCTCGAGTAGGAGCGGGCATTGTGCGGACCGATAGAATGGCCCGCGATGCCCCGTCTCGAGTTGGTGGAGACGTCGCTCCGCCATGGGCAGCAGTCGCTCATGGTCAGCAGACTGCGCCTACGCCACGCGCTACCGGTCGCCGAGACCCTCGATCACTGCGGCTTTGCCGCACTCGATGTCTTCGGAGGCTCAACCTTCGAGGCGTCCCTGCGCTTTCTCGCTGAGGACCCGTTCGAACGGCTCCGCGCCCTGCGCGCCGCGGCACCGATCACGCCCTTCCTTGCGCTGATTGGCGGACAGTCACTGGTCGGGCATCGCCAGGCCCCCGACGACCTCGTCGATGCGTTTATCGAGACGTCGGCTGCGGCCGGGGTCGACATCTTCCGCTGCTACGACCCGCTCAATGACGTCCGCAACCTCGAGCGCTGCGCGACAGCAATCGCAGCGACCGGGAAGCAGGCTGAAGGGGTCATCGTCTACAACGAAGTCGGCGGTCACGGCCTCGACGGGCTCGGCGAGGTTGCGCGCCGGCTGGTCGACGCCGGGTACCCGACCATCTGCCTGCACGATCCTCTCGGTGTGCTTGGGGCCGCCAACGCGGCACGCGCGGTGAAGTTGATTCGCGAGGCAGCCGGTGTGCCGGTTGCCGTCTCCATCTCCGCCCAGACCGGGATGGCCGCGCTCGCCTGTCATTCCGCGGCGCTGGCGGGCGCGTATCGGGCGGATTGCGCGCTTTCGCCACTTGCCGGCGGCGCGTCGATGCCCGGTGCCGAAGCCCTGATCGCAGGTTTCGCCGGGACGGAGGTGGATTGCGGCCTCGACCTCGAGCGTGTGGCTGCAGCGGCGCTGATCCTCGAGCAGGAGCTCGTGCACTACACCGACGTCATCGACCCGCTCGCGGCGCGCCTGGACACCTCTGCGTTGCGCGGGTTGCTCCCGCCGTCGGCGATGGGGCATGCGATGGCCGAGCTGCGTGATCGCAACGCGCTCGACCGTCTTGCCGAGGTCGAGGCCGATGTCGTGCTGGTGCGCGAGGAGCTGGGGTACCCGCCGCTGATCACGCCGCTCACCGAGATCATGGCCACGCAGGCCGTGTACAACGTGGTCGAAGGTGATCGTTACGCGACCATCAGCCAGGAGATCAAGGACTACTGCCTCGGCCTCTACGGTGAACCACCGGAGCCGGTCGACCGAGACGTTCGCCGGCTCGTCAACGGTCGCGAGGAGCCGATCACCTGCCGGCCGGCGGACCTGCTCGAACCTGCGATGGACATTGCGCGCAAGGAGCTCATTCGCGAAGGGCTCCCGGATCCCGATGCTGCTGCGGTGGTGACCTACGCACTGTTCCCCGGGCCCTATCTTGCAGTCCAGCGCGGCGATGCCGTTGCGGAGCGGCTCGGGGATGAGGCTGTCACCGAGCCGGCGCCGAGTTCCTCGGAAGCGCCTTCTGAGGTTGCCGCCGTCACCGGTGAAGCTTCCGGCGAGGAGGCGCCTGCGCTCCCGGTGCGCGAGCTCACCGTGGAAGTCGATGGACAGAGCTACAACGTGCGCATCATCGGTGGCCTCGAGAGCGGAGGCGCCGTGGGAGATGTCGCCGCCCCGTCATCAACGCCGGCTGTTCCGGTCGCTCGTGAGGGAACTGTGGTCTCGCCGATGCAGGGACTGCTGCTCAAGGTGAACGTCAAAGTCGGCGACCATGTCGCACTCGGCGACGTGGTGTGTGTGCTCGAAGCGATGAAGATGCAGAACGACATCGCCGCCACGCGCGCCGGAACCATCACCGAGGTGTACGTGAAGGAAGGAGTGGTGGTGAGCCCGCGCACACCACTCGTTCAAATCGGCGCATGAGCGCACGCTGAGGTCATCAAAATGTTCGACAAGGTGCTCATCGCCAACCGAGGAGAGATCGCGCTTCGTGTCATTCGCGGTTGTCGCGACCTCGGCGTGCGAACCGTTGCGGTGCACAGCGAAGCCGACCGCACAGCGGCGTTCGTGCTCCTCGCCGATGAGGCGGTCGAGATCGGTCCGGCTCCTGCGGCGCAGTCGTACCTCGTCATGGATCGCATCATCGAGGCGGCCAGGTCGACGGGCGCGCAGGCGATCCACCCGGGCTACGGCTTCCTCAGTGAGAACCAGCAGTTCGCGCGCGCCTGCGCCGACAGCGGCATCGTGTTCGTCGGACCGCCGCCGGAAGCGATGGCGGCGATGGGTGAGAAAGTTCCGGCGCGCGAGCGCATGCGTGACTCGGGCGTTCCGATCGTCCCGGGCACGGATGCCCTTGGTGACATTGAGGAAACCGTGACCGCGGCAGCGCGGATCGGCTACCCCGTGCTCATCAAGGCAAGTGCCGGGGGCGGCGGTATCGGTATGCGAGTGGCGCGCGACGAGGAAGAGCTGCGCGGCTCGTTCGACACCGCGAAGAGCACTGCCCAGCGCGCGTTCGGCAACGACACGATCTTTCTCGAGCGCTACCTCGAGGAGCCGCGGCACATCGAGATACAGGTGCTGGCCGACAGCCACGGCAACGTCATCCATCTCGGCGAGCGTGAATGCTCGATCCAGCGCCGGCACCAGAAGATCATCGAAGAGGCGCCGTCGCCGGTGATCGACGCGGCGACGCGCGCGAAGATGGGGGAAGCGGCAGTCACGGCGGCCAAAGCGGTGGGCTATGTCAATGCCGGAACTGTCGAGTTCATCTATCGCGAGGGCGAGTTTTATTTCCTGGAGATGAACACGCGGCTGCAGGTCGAGCATCCCATCACCGAGCTCGTCTACGGCATCGACCTGGTCGCCGAGCAACTGCGCATCGCCTCCGGTGAGCGCCTGACATGGACCCAGGAGGATGTGGTGCCGCGCGGGCACGCCGTCGAATGCCGCGTCAACGCCGAGAACTACGCGCGCGGATTCCTCCCCTCGCCGGGTCAGGTCACCGGCTACCACGAGCCCTCCGGACCGGGTGTGCGCGTTGACAGCGCCCTGGTGAGCGCCGGCCTCATCTCGCCCAACTACGACCCGATGATCGCGAAGCTGATCACCTATGCGCCGACCCGCGATGGGGCGCTCGACCGCATGCGTCGCGCGCTGCTCGAATACGTGATCACCGGCATCCACACCAACATTCCCTATCACCTTGCGGTGATCGCCGACCCCGACTTCCGTGCCGGAAACTACAGCACGGCGTTCATCGAGCAGCACCCCGAACTGGTTGCGGCCGCCGACGAGTGGGGCAAGCTGCAGGAACCCTTGCGTCGTGTGGTTCGCGACCCCGCGCGCGCAGCGGCCATCGCCGCCGCAGTCGTCGTCTCCGGCTGACATCGTGGAGCCGCGATTCGGGCGGCTCTACGCGGGCGCGGTGCTCCGTCCGCTCGCTGAGCAGCTCGTCGACGCGCTTGAGGTACGACGCGGACACGCTGCCGCCGACCTGCTCTGCGACGGCGGGACGCTCGGTGTCGCGCTCGGACGGGCGGTGGGCGCCGGCGGGAAGGTCATCCTCTTCGACAGTGACGCAGGGGTGCTGGCTGCTGCGACGCGCGACGTGGCGGCCACCGGGTGCGCCGTTTCGACCGAGGTGGTGCGTGGTGGCGACATCATCGCTGCGCCCTCGTCGTTCGATCGGGTCGCGTCGCTCTGCACCTTCGGGTTCTGGGACGGCCCATCACTCTTCGACGCTGCGCAGCGCCTGACCGGCACTGACGGAGCCTCGGCCGTGGTGACCTGGGAGATGGCGTCGCCACCGCTTCACGAGGTCGTGCTCATGGATGCGTTGCACGATGTCGCCGGCCTCGAGTCAGATTTCCTGAGGCGCTGCCTGCGAGTTCCCGAAGCCGCCCCGATCCGGCAATGGCGGAGCGAGCCGCTGCACGACGTGGTGCGCTTCGACGGGATCGCTCAGTACTGGTCCGCGATGGTCACCGAGCGACCGATCGCATCCGAAATCGCCGGCCAATCCTTGGCGACCCTGTTGGCGGTCCGAAGTGCGTGCCAGACGGCGCTGCGTCCCTGGACTGCCGCCGACGAAACCATCCGCTTCCCCGTGCGTGCAACGCTCTGGCGCCTGGTGCGCTGATCAGGCGCTAGGAAGTCGCCCCGACCTTCGCCTGGAAGGGATTGGGCAGCGGCTGCGAGTTGACGTCGCTGAGCGACGTGGCGATGTTGAGCATCAACGTCCCGGCCGGGGCGTGCGTGATGGTCACGGTTGCCGTCCTCGAGTTGGGGTCGTAGACGGTCGTGGACGTGAGTGTCGTTCCCGAAGCCGACACCACCGAGATCGCGCCGGACACCGTGGCTGCTTTGAGATCGCTGTCGAACGTCACCTGCAGGGTGGTGACGCCGGCCACGGTTGCCGAGGTGACCTGAACGACATGCGGTCCCGATGATTCGTCGCGCAACGGCGTCGTGGACACCGAGGTCACCAGGTATCCACCACTCGCAGGGTCGTTGGTCAGGGTCAGGCCCTCACTCGCGACTCTCGCGGTGGTGTGGCTGGCATTCGGATCGACTACCAGTTCGACGTTGGCTTCCACGCGCGCCCTGTGCGTCCAGATAGACGCTGATGACATAGGCGCGGCTGAGTCGTTGCGGCGTGCTCGACGCGGCATTCACGCCGGCGCCGCTCAGCGATGCGAGGGTCGCAACGTCATCACGCACCTGCGCTTCGACGAACGCGTGCAGTGTGGAGTTGGCCGCGACCGGGATCGGCACCCCGGTATGGCCGGCGGCCGCACCGGGCACCGCGCCGACTTCGACCGATGGTCCGGCGGCGTTGTCGGAGATGAATGCGATCCGATCACCGCCCGGCGAGAGCGCGAGTGCTCGAGGGACTCGGCGGGGATCCGACCACCAGCGGCGCACCGCCCGGGAGTTGCGCCGCCACCACTTGCGTGGCGCCCGCGTCGTTGGTCGTGAGGTACGCGACCTCGTCACCGTCCTGGTCGAGCGTGACGCCGGCCATGGCAGTGGTGCCGTCGAGCGTCGACACCGTCGCCTGCGCCTTCTGGGTCACCGGCTCGACGAGTAGACGAGGTGTGCTCTGGGATTCGTCGACCCACGCGATCGTCGAACCGTCACCGCTGAAGGCAACGTCACTCGCCGCACCCTGAAGCACCTGTTCGGCGCCGGTCGCGATGTCGAGCAGTTGCCCTCCCGGCGCGCCCGCCTCGGGAGCGATGTACGCATACGCGCCGCCCGGCGCGAGCAGCGCGATGGTGCCCGCTCCCGGCGCAATCGTGTACAGCGACGCAGTCGCCTTGGAAAGGTCGACGGAGTTGATGCTGGTGCCGTCCGTGTAGACGATGCGAGCGTTCGAGGACCAGACCAGCGATGTCACCTGCGTCGGCGAGTCGATGAGATGCTGGCGCAGCGTGCCATCGCTCTGGCTTGCCGACACCCAGGAGCCGCCGTTGCCGTCGTCCACCGCGGTGCCAAGCGTGAATCCGTCGGAGGTGAATGCCACCGCAGTCGGCGAATTTCCGAGCCGGATCGGCGCCGCGCCGGCGCCTTTGTATTCGACCAGCGCGGCGGCGACGTCAGGTGATCCGGTGACGCCCTCGGGCGGCGCTGTGAGAGTTGCGGTGGGTGTCGCCCCTGCGCTGGTCGGCGGCGTCACGCTCGCCTTTGCGGGCGGCGGTGCCAGGCCGGTCGTGCTCACCACCGAAGATCCATCGGGCGCAAACAGCAACGAGCCGCCGGTGCCGTTCTGACCGAGGGCGGTCGAGGTCAGGGCCGGCGGGCTCACCGGGCCGACGGGCGCACCGGGCGCCGTCCCGAAGGTGATGTTGATGGGCGCGGCGGCGGATGCCCCCGACGTGGCCACGAGGTGCTTCTTCGCGATGGTGACCGTGTAGGGCGTATTGCCCGAGAGGTGATACGCCGGGGTGATCACGAGGTTGTTGTCCACCCAGGCGAACGAGACTTTGGTGGCGGGCTGGATGTGCACACCTTGCTCGACCTCTGTCTCATTCATCGGCTGGTTGAAGGCCACGGTGATGACCTGGTCAGGGCTCACCGAGTGCTGCGCGGTGAGCTCGGAGAACGCCGTGATCGTCTGATCCCGCGGGTGGTTGGCGACCAGCGTGATCACCGTCGCCCCGATGAGCACAACTCCGACCGCTGCTCCGCCCCAGGCGAAATGCGCCGGGCCGAGCTGCCACCAGCGCCGGACGCCGTGGGCTGCACGACCGCGCGAGGCTTCGGCCACCAGCTGGGCGCGCAAGCGGTTCTGGAATCGAGGATCCGGCTCGACCGCCGGGCGAGATGCACGAACCACCTTCGCCGTCTCGAGCAGCGCGGGGTCATCCTGGAACAGCTCCTCGAGCTCGGGATCGAACCAGCCGCCCATCCAGGACATCAGCCGTTCTCCTCGACGACGGCAATGACGACGCCCAGGCGCGCGCGGACGCCGATCATCCCGCGATGAATGAGGAGCTTCACCGCCCCCTCGCTCTTGCCCAGGATCTCGCCGATCTGGGCGAGCTTGAGGTCCTCGCCGAGCTTGAGCGTCATCGCAGCCCTCTGCTGAGGCGGGAGGTCGTCGATGGCAGCCCAAACCCGAGCAGCCTCGGCGCTGTCGACGACCCGGTCGTCCACGGCGCGCGCAGGATCAGCGACAGCGATCGCGTTGTCGAGGCTGGTGGTCGGTTTACGGCTGCGGTAATGATCATTGATGGCGTTGACGCTGATTTGATAGAGCCAGGCGCTGAAGGGGTGGCCCGACGGCTTGTATCGCCCGATTGCCCGGAGTGCTTTGAAGAAGACCTCCGAGGTGACGTCCTCAGCGGCTTCTTGATCTCGCAGCCGGCTGAAGACAAAGCGGTAGATCTGCCCGAAGTAGTGGTCGTACAATTCCCCAAAAGCGTCAGCGTTCTCTTTGGCACGCTCGACAAGTTGATCCTCATACGCCCGAGGTAGCGTCATCTCGGGATCACCGGGCGCACTCGATCATCCAACGGTGGTCGCCGTAGTCCGGTTACGAGCGGTCGCATCGCCCCTTCCTGATCGCCGAGGTCGGTGTCCCGATCTGGGCTCGAAGCCAGGTCCTGCCGGGTTTCGAGTGCCTGTCCGGGTAGGTCGGTGATTATCCCGGCCACGCGGCCGTCCGCAAGGTATGCCCGCAGTCGCTGCGGTCCATTCACGGTCCAGACCATCAGCGGGAAGCCGCGCGCCGTGGCCTCGGCGAGCAGGCCGGTCCCGAGTGTCCTCCGGCTTCGACGCCTCACCGGCGCCAGCCACTGGTGGACGGCGAGGAGATCAGCGCCGCACCGCTCCGCGAGCTCAAACGGGAGCGCCTCATAGCGTTGCGCGCGGCTTCGCAGCCGTCCCGGCCCGAGCAGCAGGCCGCAGCGGGCATTCGGATCCAGACGCCTGACCGTGCTGACCACCGGCTCCTCGAAGGACGTGTACAGGAGTCGCTCACGCGAAAAGCGTGTCGATGCCGCCGCGATCACCTCCTCCTCGTAGCCCAACTCCTTGATCTCGATGTCGAGGCCGACCCGGCCGGCGCAGAGATCGAGCACGGTGTCCAGCTGGGGCGGCTCGAAGCGGCTGAGGCGGACGAGGCCCGGGTAGGTGAGCATCGAGACCGGAACTCCACGGCGGGAGGCGTTGTGATGGACCACGAGCACGCCGTCCGAAGTGCGCCGGACGTCCAGCTCAACCATGTCCACGCCCAGCGCGATCGCCGCCTCGAACGCGGCGAGGGTGTTTCCTGGGGCGTCCCGGGAGGCACCGCGATGCGCGATAACGAGGGGCAAGGAGGCGCCACCGGTCACCCCGATAGAATGAACGTACGTGATCCCCCGGTACGCCCCGCAGCAGATCGCGAAGATCTTCTCTGACGCATCGCGATTGCAACGCTGGCTGGATGTCGAGTTGCTCGCCTGCGAAGGATGGGCGGAAATGGGCCGGATTCCGGTCGAGGCGCTGACCACGTTGCGAGGCGCGAGCATCGATGCCGATCGGATCGCCGAGCTCGAGGCCGAGCAGGGGCATGACATGGCCGCGTTCGTGGCGGCGGTCCAGGAGACGGTCGGCGACGCCGGGCGGTACTTCCACCTCGGACTCACGTCCTCTGACGTGGTCGACACCGCCCTGGCGACCCAGTTGCGCGATGCCGCCGGTGTCATCGATGCGGACATCGATTCGCTCGTCGGCGCGCTGGTCGAGCAGGCCGAGCGACACCGGCTCACGGTGATGATGGGTCGCACCCACGGGGTCCATGCAGAACCGCTGACCTTCGGGATCAAGCTGGCGAACTTCGTCGATGAGGTCCGCCGCGCGCGCACCCGGCTCGCGGCCGCAACCGCGGAGATAGCGGTCGGGCAGATCACCGGCGCCGTCGGCACCCACGCGAGTGTGCCGCCGGAAGTCGAGGAGCACGTCTGCGCCGGTCTGAAGCTGACCACCGCGCCGGTGGCGACGCAGGTGCTGGCGCGCGACCGGCACGCGTCGTTTGTCACTGCGCTCGCGCTGCTCGGCGGTGTGCTCGAACGGCTGTCGACGATGGTCAGGTTGCTGCAGATCACCGAGGTCGATGAGGTCGAGGAGCCGTTCGGTGCGCGCCAGAAAGGATCATCGTCCATGCCGCACAAGCGCAATCCGATCTTGTGCGAGCGTGTCTGCGGCCTGGCGCGCGTCCTTCGCGGCTATGCGTCGACGGCGATGGAGGATGTTGCACTCTGGCACGAGCGCGATATCTCCCATTCATCCGCGGAGCGCGTGATCCTTCCCGATGCGTGCGCGCTCACTGACTACATCGTTCGTCTGTCCACGCGAATCGTCGAAGGGCTTCGGGTCAAGCCGGAGCACATGGAAGCCAACCTGCAACTGCACGGTGGCATCGTCTTCTCACAGCAGGTGCTCACTGCGCTGATCGTGGAAGCGGGATGGCCCCGCGAGCGCGCCTACCGTGCAGTGCAAGGGCTTGCCGCACGCGCCAGAGACGACGAGGCGCCGTTTCGGGATCTCGTCGCCGCCGACACCGACATTGTCAGCGCACTGACGAAGTCGACGATTGCGCACTGCTTCGACGTCGAGCCCTACCTCGCGCACATCGACGAGACCTATCGCCGTCTCGGATTGTCCACAACCACATTGCAGGCGGAGACCCAGGACGCACAGCCGTCCGAGCTGTCTGCTGAGGCCGGTCTTGCCGGCGGGAGAATGAGCTGATGCAAGTATTGAGCAGTGCTGATATCGAGGGCCTGAACCTCTTTCGACGCGGCAAGGTTCGCGACACGTTCCAGCTCGCCGACGGCACGCTGTTGATGATCGCGACCGACCGCCTGAGCGCGTTCGACGTCGTGCTCCCGACTCCGATCCCGGGCAAGGGCACGGTGCTCACCCAGATGTCGCGCTGGTGGTTCGCGCAGACCGCGGGCATCATGCCGAACCACCTGCTCGCCGACGTCGAGGAGGAGATTCCCGAATCCGTTCGCGAGGACTGGCTTCCACGCTCAATGCACGTTGCGCGCGCACAGCGCATCGATGTGGAGTGCGTGGTTCGCGGCTTCATCAGCGGATCCGGTTGGAAGGAATATCGCGAGAAGGGCACCCTCGCCGGCGAACAGCTGAGCACCGGTCTGCAGGAACTCGTCGCGCCTCCCATCGCCCCGGTTCACGCCGGCGATCAAGAAGGACGACGGACACGACGTCAACATCTCCCGTCAGGAGTTGCGCAGCCTGGTCGGCGAAGACCTCGCGAACCAGCTCGAGTCCGCATCGCTGCGTCTGTTCGACTTCGCAACCGTGCGCTGCGAGAGCCAGGGCATCTACCTCGCCGACACGAAGTTCGAGTTCGGATTCATCAACGGCAAGCTGACGCTCATCGACGAGATCTTCACTCCGGATTCGTCCCGCTTCTGGGAGATCTCCGAGTGGAAGGAAGGACAACCCGCAGTCTCGTTCGACAAGCAGTTCGTCCGTGATTACGTCGAGAAGCTCGGCTGGGACAAGACCGATCCAGGACCCGAGCTCCCCGACGACGTGGTCAAGGGCACGACCGAGCGCTACGTGGAAGCAGCCCGCCGCATCTGCGGCATCGACCTCAGCGAGACCATCGGCGGATGATCTTCGCGGTCGAGGTCGTCGTCGCACTCAAACCGGTGGTCAACGACCCGCAAGGACTCGTGGTGCGCGACGGACTCCACCAACTCGGGTTTGCCGGCGTGCGTGCCGTCCGCGTCGGCAAGCATCTCGAGCTCGAGGTCGAGGCTGATGACGAGACAACGGCTCGTGCACAGGTCGAGGCCATGTGCGAGCAACTGCTCCGCAATACCGTCATTGAGGATTCGACGATCGGTTCTCTACGCGTTATGACAGAGAGCATTCAGCGATGAGCATGCCAAGGGGTGGGGTGGGCATGGACGGAGCAGGGCCGTCGCGGAGCCCGGGCGTTCCCCGGGCGAGCGAGAGGGCGGGACGGCGAAGGCGTCCCGACCCGTGCCCTGCGCAGTCCATGCCCACCCCACCCCTCGCACGCGAAGAGCCTTGATGCGTTTTGGCATCGCGGTTTTCCCCGGTACTTGGTCCGATCGCGATTGTCGATACGCCGTTGAGCTTGCCGGTCATCAGGCCGTGATGCTTTGGCACAAGGATCGCGACTTGCAGGAGGTTGACTGCGTCATCCTGCCGGGTGGGTTTGCTTACGGCGATTATCTGCGTGCGGGGGCCGTCGCTCGCTTTGCGCCGTTGATGGAGTCGGTCAGTGAGTTCGCCAACAATGGCGGGCTCGTGTGGGGCATCTGCAACGGGTTTCAGGTGCTCTGCGAGGCACATCTTCTTCCCGGAGCGTTGACGCGCAACAGCTCTCTGGAGTTTCGATGCGTGCCGACCTGGCTTCGGGTTGAAAGCGTCGACACCGCCTTTACCGCGAGCTGCGATCTGGGTGACGTGCTCGAGGTCCCCGTGTCGCATGGTGAGGGACGTTTCGTCGCTGACGAGGAGACGCTCGCCTTGCTGGAGCGTGAGCAGCGGGTTGCGTTCCGATATGTGCGACGGGATGGTTCGCCGGCGGGGGATCAGAGTCCGAACGGATCGATGCGCGACATTGCGGGCATTGTGAACGAGCGACGCAATGTGCTCGGGATGATGCCGCATCCGGAGCGCGCGTGTGAGCCGCTGCTGGGATCCGAGGATGGGATGCGTCTGATTGAGAGTGTCGCGACGTCGTTCGCACGCAACGGTGTTGTGCCTGTCGGGGTGTCGTGACCGGGGTTGTGCTCGACGCGCCAACCGACGCCGAGCTGGCTGAGGTTGCGCTCACTCGGAGTGAGTATCGGCATCTGGCTGAGGGACTTGGGCGTACCCCGAATCGGTTGGAGCTGGGGATTGTCGGGGCGCTGTGGAGCGAGCACTGCAGCTACAAGACGAGCAAGCCGCTGTTGCGATCACTGCCGACATCGGGTGCAGGGGTACTGCAGGGGCCGGGAGAGAATGCTGGGGCGGTCGATATCGGCAATGGGCTCGCGTGCGTGTTCAAGATCGAGTCGCACAATCATCCGAGCGCAATCGAGCCCTATCAGGGCGCTGCTACAGGCGTGGGTGGCATTCTGCGTGACATCTTCACCATGGGGGCACGGCCGGTCGCCCTGCTCGAACTCGTTGCGGTTTGGCCCGCTTGATGAGCCGCATCAGCGTCATCTTTTTGATGGTGTGGTGGCGGGCATCGGTGGTTACGGCAACTGCATCGGCGTGCCGACAGTGGGAGGCGAGCTTTATTTCGACGAGTCGTACCGGACCAACTGTCTCGTCAACGCGATGTGTGTCGGCGTCGTCGAGCAGAGCAGGATCATGCGGGCCACGGCGAGCGGTCCGGGCAACCAAGTCCTGCTCGTCGGGGCCGATACCGGGCGCGACGGCATTCATGGCGCGAGTTTTGCGTCGGTGGTCCTCGACGCGAGCAGCGCGGCGCGCAGGCCTGCGGTGCAGGTCGGCAACCCCTTTCTCGAGAAGTGCCTCATGGAGGCGTGTCTCGAGCTTGCGGGCGACCCGCGCGTGATCGCGATGCAGGATCTCGGCGCAGCCGGTCTGTGCGGGAGCACCTCGGAGCTTGCCCATCGAGGTGGGTGCGGCATCGAAGTCGACGTCGCGCACGCCTCGCGTCGCGAGACGGGAATGACGCCGTACGAGGTCATGCTCAGCGAGTCGCAGGAGCGCATGCTCATCGTCTGCAAGCCCGATGACGTGCGATCGCTGCAGGAAGTCTTCGAGCGCTGGGACCTGCATTCGGATGTCGTCGCCGAGATTCTCGCGGAGCCACGGTTTGTCGTTCGCGACGCGGCGGAGCAGGTCTGCGATCTGCCCCTCGACCTGCTCGTCGACGGTGCTCCACCGCGAACAGCGCCCGGACCGCGACCGGCACGGCCGGTCACGGAGCGGCCCGCGGTCGCCGAGCCGGCGTGGACGCCCGACGAAGCCTTGCTCAAGCTCATCGGCAGCACCAACCTGGGGAGCCGCGCCTCCGTGTACCGCCGCTACGACCACCAGGTCGGCGACGGCACGATCATCCTTCCTGGCGGTGACGCCGCCCTGGTGCGCGTCGAGGGCACCTCGTCCGGCCTGGCGCTCGCGACCGACGGCAACGCTCGCTACGCGAAGCTCGACGCACGCCAGGGCGCGATGATCGCGGTGTGTGAGGCTGCGCGCAACGTCGTCGCCACCGGCGCGCGACCTGTCGCGGTCACCAACTGCCTGAATTTCGCGAATCCCGAGCAGACCGCTGTGTGGTGGGACCTGCACGACGCCATCGAGGGCATCGGTGCAGCGTGCCGGGCGCTCGAGATTCCGGTGGTGAGCGGCAATGTGAGCCTGTACAACGACACCGGTGGCACCGGGATCGATCCGACGGTGGTGATCGGCATGGTCGGTCTCATCGATGACGTCGCGCAGCCGATGCACCGCCGGATTTCAGACCGAGGGCGACCTGGTCGCGCTGGTCGGGCCACGTGACAGCGAGCTCGACGGGAGCGAATACCAACGGCTCGCCCACGGGACGAATGCGGGCGCGCCGCCGAAGCTGGACATCGACCTCGAGCGGCGCGTCGACGATTTCATCCTCGAAGCGATGCACGAGGGCCTCCTGCGCTCCGCGCACGACTGCTCGGAGGGAGGTTTCGCGATCGCACTCGCCGAGTCATGTCTGCTGGGCGACATAGGCGCAACCGTGGCTCTTGACGAACTCGGGCAGTATCCGGGGTTGAATCCAGGGTCGGCCGGTATACTGTTCGGTGAGAAGTCAATCTCGGTTTCTCATCAGCTTCGCCAGGGAGGCACTTGTGCGATTGCACGAGCTGGCAGGGCGGCATTCGGTCCCCCTCCGCGATCTCGGCTCCGTCGGGGGCCAGCGGCTTCGCGTGACGGCGTGCATTGACCTGGCACTGGAGGACGTGCGCCGTGCGCACGAGGGAGCCTTGATCGAACGTGAGTGATCAGGCCGGTATGGACGCCTTCGACGACGACCACCTTCACGAGGAGTGTGGTGTTTTCGGGGTGTACCACCCGGGAGAAGACGTCGCCAACCTGACGTACTTCGGTCTGTATTCGCTGCAACATCGTGGACAGGAGTCCGCCGGCATCGCGGTCAGCGATGGGCGTGAGATTCGCATCCGCAAAGAGATGGGTCTGGTCTCACAGGTGTTCGACCAGGAGATCATCGACGACCTCAAAGGCAACATCGCGATCGGCCATACGCGCTACAGCACGACGGGCAGTCCGAAGCTGGACAACGCGCAGCCGATGTCGGTCGAGCATCCGACACTGGGACCGGTGGTGATCGCGCACAACGGCAACATCGTCAACGCGGGAAAGCTCCGCGACGAGTTGATCACCAAGGGATTCGACTTCGCAACCACCAGCGATACCGAGGTGCTCGGCGCGTTGCTCGCGCACACGAGAGCGGACTCGCTCGAGCAGGCGCTCGCGGAAGCGCTGCCGCAAGTCGACGGTGCGTACTGCCTCGTGTTCCTGACCAAGGATTCATTTGTTGCGGCGCGGGATCCGCTCGGCATCCGTCCGCTCTGCCTCGGCCGTTTCGGCGACATCGACGCGCCGGGCGGCATCGGTTACGTGGTGGCGAGCGAGACCTGCGCGCTCGATGTCATCGGCGCGACCTTCATCACCGAAATCGAGCCCGGTGAGATCGTGACCGTCGACGCGACGGGCATGCGCAGCACCAAGATTCAACGGACCACCGCGCATCGCGCGATGTGCTCGTTCGAGTTCATCTACTTCGCGAGACCGGACAGCGTGATGATGGGCAAATCGCTGTACAAGTCGCGCCGCCAGATGGGCCGCGAGCTTGCGCGCGAGGCTCCCGCGGATGCCGACATCGTGATCACGCTTCCGGACAGCGGCACCCCGGCGGCGATCGGCTATGCCGAGGAATCGGGCATTCCCTTCGCTGAGGGGATGATCAAGTCGCGCTACATCACGCGCACGTTCATCCAGCCGACACAGCGTCTGCGCGAAGCCGGCATCCGGCTGAAGTTCAACCCGATGCGCCACGTGCTCGAGGGTCGCCGGGTCGTGCTCGTTGACAACTCGATCGTTCGCGGCACCACTTCGCGCCGGATCATCGACGAGCTCAAGCGCGCCGGTGCCGTCGAGGTGCACATGCGCATCGCCTCGCCGCCAATCGCGTGGCCGTGCTTCATGGGCATCGACATCGCGTCACGCCGCGAGCTCATCGCCGCCGGCCACACCGAGCGCGAGATCGGCGCGATGCTCGGCGCCGATTCGCTGCGCTACCTGAGCCTCGCGGGCCTCCGCCGCGCCATGGGGCAGCCCGACGGCAACGGCTTCTGCTTCGCGTGTTTCACAGGCTCCTACCCGGTGGACGTCCCTGCGCAGCTCGAGATGGACAAGCTCGCGCTGGAACTCCCCGTCGCCGCCGTCTCGTCCTGACCGGACGTCGCCGGTGACCGCGCAATCCTGGGGTGACGGTCATCTCGCGCAGATTCGCGAGGCAGCTGCTCGAATCACGGGGCACGTGCGACGGACCCCGCTGCTCGGAACCGACATCTCGCCCGGCCTGATGATCAAGCCGGAATCGCTGCAGGTCACGGGCTCCTTCAAGGCCCGCGGTGCGTTCAATGCCGTCCTGAGCCTCCTCGAGCGCGAGCCCAATGTGCGCGGTGTGGTCACCCACAGCTCCGGGAATCACGGGCAGGCGCTGGCCTGCGCGGCGAGGAGCGCAGGGGTGCGGGCCACGATCGTGGTTCCCGAAGGGGTCACCCCGGCGAAGGTGGAGGGCATTCGCTCCTACGGCGCAACAGTCGTGACCAAGGGCGTGAATTTTGACAACCGCGAGGCGATCGCCGAGGAGATCGAGCGGACCCAGGGTCTGCGCCTCATTCACCCGTTCGACGACTGGGACGTGGTTCATGGCGCGGGCACGGTCGGCCTCGAGATCCACCAAGACCTGCCGGCGCCGGGAGCGGTCGTGGTGCCGATCGGCGGCGGCGGCCAGATCTCCGGGACCACGCTGGCACTCTCGGTGCTCTCGCCGGAGACGGCCGTCATCGGCGTCGAGCCCGAATCCGCGGATGACGCCGCCCGGAGCCTGCACAGCGGAACGCTCCAGGCGCTCACCTCCGACCCTGCGACCCTGGCCGAGGGGGTCAAGAGCAAGGCGATCGGCGCCCGCAACTTCGAGGTCATCGTGGGCCACCACCTGGTGCGCGATATCGTCACGGTGTCGGAGATCGAGCTCAGGGATGCGCTGCGCGTTGCCTGGCGGCGCCTGCGTCTGGCCATCGAGCCGACCGCTGCCCTTGCCCTGGCCGCCTACCTGGCCGGGAAGGTGCCGGCCGGTACCGCCGAGCAGCCCACCGTCCTCATTCTGAGTGGCGGCAACTTCGATCCCGCGACCGTCGCCGCGATCCTGGTCGGGTAGCGGTCGAGATGGATTTCTGGCTTGGCCACTGGGAGGTGACGTTCACCTCCGACGGCAGGGAGACGGCCGGGACCAACACGGTCTCGAAGCACGCGGGCCGGATCTTCGAGCTCTTCACCGTCCCCGACGGTGCGGACGTGTACGTCGGCGCCAGCATCACCCGCCACGATCGCAGGCGCGGCATCTGGGTGCAGGAGTACTGGGACAACCAGGGCTATCGGGCCTGGTACGAGGGGGCCTGGCAAGGAGACCGATTCATCCTCGACATCGCCGGGCGTGGGGGGCACGAGGCGGGCACCAAACGGCTCGTCTGGCGGGAGATCAGCGAGGACGCGCTCATGTGGGACAACGAGCAGACCAAGGACGGCGGGGAAACCTGGTCGAGCACCTGGACGATTGCCTACAAGAAGGTGCGCGGAGCCTCCAAGTAGCTCGGAGCGGCCGTCGGCACAGCCCTCTCACTGCTCCAAACGCGTCAAACTTGCCATTGGGACAGGCAACTTATACTATTGAGAGCAGGCGACGACCGCGGGTTCGCGCCGGCGGGAAGGGCCCCCCAGTGCGGGGGCGTATTGCACAGGGGTGAAGGCTTGAGACTTCGGAATTGCACTGTCGGCGTGGTATCTGCTGTTCTGCTCGCGTCGGTTGCTCCATGGGCGATCACCGCGCACGCTGACACGCTCAGCGCGACCTACCTGAGAACCCTTGGCGGACCGGGTCATGCGGCGATGTACCCGTCGGGCATGGAGATCGCTCCGAACGGCAACGTCATCATCGCGGACACCGGCAACGATCAGGTCGCCGAGTACACCCCGGCCGGGGTTCCGGTCTGGCGCGTGGGCACGGAAGGCACCGGCCCCACCGGCAAGAACACGGCCGTGCAGTTCCAGCAGCCGCGGGACGTCGGCGTCGACGCCGCCGGGGACGTGTTTGTCGCCGACAACGGGAACGGCCGCGTGGTCGAGCTCAACTCCTCGGGTGGCTATGTCACCAAGTGGAAGAGCAATCCCAACGGGTCAGCCGCGCCGATCGGCATCACCGTCAGCGATACCACCACCTCGCTGCCGGGTCTACCGGCGGGCGAGCGCGTCTACGTTTCGGATGGCAATCGCAGCCAGATCACCGTGTGGACCAAGACCGGTACCTTCATCTCGACGATCACCAGCGCGGGCGCGTGCGTGCTCAACCGCATGCGCGACGCGGCGGCCGACGCCTCAGGCAACGTGTTCGTCGCCAACTACGAGACCGACAAGATCCTCGAGTTCGGCTGGAACGGCTCGGCATGGACGTGCGAGAACTCGTGGGGCAGCAAGGGCACCGCCAACACCAACGGCGTCTGCGACGGCAACGGCAACGGCAAGTTCGCCAATCCCTACGGCGTCGCCATCGGCACGGACCCGATCCTCGGCGCCGAGGCTATCTACATCGCTGACTCCAACGACGACTGCATCCAGGAATTCACGGCGGGCGGCGTATGGGTCGCCAACATCGGAGGACCCGGGACAACGGCTGGGACGTTCACGCAATTGCGACGAGTCGCTGTCGACGCCGCCGGCAACGTCTGGGGCGCGGACCTCTGGGGCTATCGCGTCGAAGAGTTCACGCGCAGCGCATCCGGTTACGCGTACGCCGCTACGATCCCTAGCCCGGTGGTGCCGCCCGGCAGCACCAACACCTCGGTGTTCAACCAGGTGCGGGGCATTTCCTTCGACGCATCGGGTGACATCGTGGCGATGGACACGGTGAATCAGCGCGTGGTGGTGATGGATCCCACCGGGAACATCCTCTACATGTGCGGCCAGCGCGGCTTCACCAGCGTCGGTGATTTCAACTGGCCCCGTGGCGTCGCCGTCGACCAGTCGAACAATCACATCTGGATCGCCGACACCAAGCAGAGCGACATCCAGATCATCAACAACGCAGCATCCTGCGACCCCGTCACCCAGTTCGACGGTACCGCCGGCTCCGCGCTCGGCGCCATGAACTATCCGTATTCGATCGCGATCCGCGCCAGTGATGGCACCGTCTGGATTGCCGACAACAACAACGACCGCGTCGATTCCTGGAACCTCTCGAACCCAACCGCGGCAGGTGCTATCAGCACCTACGGCACGCTCGGCGCCGGCAACGGTCAGCTCGACCAACCGACCGGCGTCGGAATCGACCAGTTGAACGGCAACGTGCTGGTCGCCGACAGCCTGAACAATCGGATCGTCGAGCTGACCGACAACCATGGCGCGTCGATCAGCCAGCTGGCGACCTTCACCAATGCGGGTCCGACCAACTTCAAGCAGCCGTACGGGGTCGCCGCGAATGCTGCCGGTGACATCGCGGTTGCGGACCGCGGCAACAACCGCGTGGTGGTGCTCAACCCCGACGGCAGCCTTGGCACGGTGATCACCGGAGCCGACGTCACTGGCGGTGGTCCGACGAACATGCTGAACCCGGAGAACGTCGCATTCGGCCCGGACGGCAACCTCTATATCGCCGACACCTTCAACGACCGCATCCTCGTCTACTCCTTGTCCAGCGGTGGCGGCGGCTCGCACTTCCTGGTCGCGCCGACCTATCAGTCAACGCTGGTCGGCCCGGGTCTCGCCTCCATGTACCCGGTGGACGCCAGCAACAACAGCCAGTACTACTTCGTGCTCGATGCCGGCAACTACCGCATCGTCGCCATCGACCGCACAACGCACGCTATCGCCTGCACGATCGGCGGGATCCAGGGAGGAGGCCCCGGTCAGATCGGTGACGCGCGAGCGCTCTGGTTCGATCAGTCCAACAACGACCTCTTTGTCGCCGACACGCCGAACAACCGCGTCGAAGTGCTGTCGTTCACAGCGAGCGCATGCACTCCCAGCTCCACCTCGGCCTTCCAGTTTGTCTATCAATTCGGGACGACCGGAACCGGCAACGGGCAGTTCAAGAATGCCTACGGCGTCGCCGTCGATGCCGCCAACCAGTGGGCGTACGTCAGTGACGGCTCCGGGTGGATCGAGAAGTGGAGCTTCACGGCGTCGTCGGCAACGTACATGTTCAAGTTCGGACAGGGAACCCTCAACCAGCCCCGCCAGGTCTCGATCGCACCCAACGGCGAAGTCTTCGTGATGGATGCGCGGAACCACCAGGTCGTGATCTTCGACTCCACCGGGACCCAGCTCGCGACCTTCGGCGGTGCGAGCTACTTCACCCAGGATCCCCGCGGGATCGACATCAGCTCCGACGGGACCATGGCCTTCGCCACCGACTCGGGTGGCAAGCGCATCCAGGTCTTCTCGCTGGCGATGAGCGGCGGTCAGTACACCGGCGGGACCTTCCTGTACTCGATTCCCTCGGGCGCCGGCAATGGCTCATTCGTCGGACCGCGCGGACTCACGGTCACTGCTGACAACCACATCCTGCTCACCGACGAGTGGGGATTCGACGTGCACGAGTTCAGCTTTGTGCCGGGCACCAGCACCTTCACGTCGACCTGGAATTCCACGCCGACCCTTCCGGCCGTGCCCGGGGTGAACGCGCCGCGTGAGGTCCGCGTCGCGCCGAACGGGCAGATCTACGTCATGGATTACTGGAATCAGCGCATCGAGTACATGAATCCGAACGGCAGCAACCCGGTTGCGTTTGGCTTCCGTGGCTCCCGCACCCAGCAGGGCGCACTGAACTTCGCCTGGGACATGGCGATCCAGCCGGGCACCGGCGACATCTTCGTCGCCAATCGTGAGAGCAACCAGATCGAGGTCTTCACCTCGACGGGCAGCTTCATCACGCTCTGGGGCAAGCTCGGCAGCGGACCATCGCAGTTCAACCTGCCGCAGGGCATCGCGTTCGCCCCTGATGGGACGCTCTACGTCGCGGACACGACCAACGGTCGCATCGAACAGTTCAGCATCTCCAACGCCAACAACACGGTCACCCCGACGTATCTGACTTCGTACGGTCAGCAGGGCACCTCGGGTGCAGGCTTCCTCAACCAGCCGACCGGCATCACCTTCACGACGGACGGGACGCTCTGGGTTGCCGACACGCTGAACAAAGCGGTGCAGAAGATGAGCCCGGGTGGCGTATGGACCAAGTACACGGCGCCGATCTCGTCGGTGCAGCAACCGAACTTCAACGTGCCCTGGGGCATCACCGCGGCTCCTGACGGCAGCCTCTGGGTGTCGGTCACCGGCAACAACGCGCTCGTCTCCATCGACCAGAACGACAACCTGATCTTCTCGGCGACCGGCGCCACCATCGGCGTTCCTGCAATCAACGGGACGCAGACGATCTACCCGTACACGGTCGCCTTTGACAGCAGCAACAACGTGTATCTCACCGATATCTGGAACAACAGGGTGCTCGTGTTGACGACGCACACTTCGTGAATCACAGGAAGGGGATCCGCCGAATGAGGTTGACCGCACATCGCAGCGCCGGCGTCCGCTGGCAAACGCTCGCCATCACCCTGGCGATGGCAGCCGCAGGTGCGGCCGCGTTCCCGACGTTCGCCGGCGCCTCGAGCACGCCGACCGCAACCGGTGTGACCATCGGTTCGCGCATCACGAGCAACGACGGCTTCACCACCGCGGGTAGCGCGAACATCAGCGCCGCGGACGGCAACTTCACGTCGGCCGACATCGGCTTCGGCATCACCGGGGGAGCGACGCTCCCAACCGGCGAGACGATCGTCGCGGTCACGTCGAGCACCACCGCCACGCTCTCAGCGCCTGCGCTGAAGACGTCGAAGAAAGCGGTCTTCTCGATCAGCTTCGCCGGAGCCGGCCTCTACGGATGGGGAGCTGCAACCGAGCCCGACGGCTCGATCCTCATGGGCGACTACTGGAACTTCCGCATCGTCCACTTCAACGCGAACGGCACGCCCGCAACCCCCTACGTCTTCGCCGGCAACCAGGGCAACGGTCCGGGTACCAACCAGGCGCCCTTCGGCATCTGCGTCGACCCGGTGAACGGGAACGTCTTCATGACCGAGGGCAGCCTGTACAACGTCAACGAGTACAGCAGCACCGGCGCCTTCATCACCAGCTGGGGCAGCAATCAGGCGGTCAACCTCGTGAAGTTCACCTATCCCTCGCAGTGCGCCGTCGATCCGACAACCCAGCTGCTCTACATCTCCAACCAGTGGGGCAAGAGCATCGTCGTCATCGATCCGGCCAACCCGAGTGCAGCCGCGAAGTTCGAGTCGCCGCCCGCACCGAACACCATCATCCAGCCGCGAGGCATGGCCTTCGACAGCGCCGGCAACCTCTGGATCGCTGACGAGGGCCACAAGCGCATCGACGTCTATTACGCGAGCAGCGGGCTGAACATGAACGTCGCTCCCCAGTACCAGATCAAGGCGCCGGCGTGCGACCCGTCCGCGCCCGCGTGCTCGAGCACCACGTTCGACATGCGCGGCCTCGCAATCGACACCCACACCAACCTCGCGTTTGTCGCCAACGGCCAGGGCTGTTACGTCCAGGAACTTGATGCCAACCCGGCGGACATCGGCAACAAGACCTACGGGACGTTCGTCCTGAACTTCAACGGCGTCGCGACCGGCATCAGCAATTGCGGCAAGGGCAACGGACAGTTCGCTGACGGCGCACGTGACATCGCCGTCGATGGCAATGACCACGTCTGGGTCGGCGACCTCGCTGACTTCCGTGCACAGGTCTTCGACGAGAGCGGCAGCTTCCTGTTCGCCGTGCCGGGCACGCCGACACCGCCGCCGACCGGTGGTTTCAACGGTCCCCGCGGTGCCACATTTGACGCTGCGGGAAATATGTACGTCACCGACATGTACAACGAGCGTGTCGAGGAGTTCTCACCGAACGGCTCCGGCGGCTACAGCTTCACGCAGGCATGGGGCATCCGCGGTGACACCGCCAACACGTTCAACTACCCACGCCTCGACTGCGTGGACCCGGTGACCGGCTACCTCATCGTGGCTGATACCGATTCGAGTGTCATCGTCGCATGGGATGTCACCCAGACACCCCCGCGGGAGGTCTGGCCACAGGGTGGCAAGTCCCAGGGGCTCAGCGATCCATACGGCGTCGCCTGCGCACCGAACGGTGAGATCTACGTTGCCGACAGCAACGACAAGGACATCGCGGTCTTCAATGCCGACGGCAGCGTCGGATCGCCGGCGACGATCGGCAGCAATCTCGGCTTTACGCGCGGTATCGCGGTTGACCCGACTCGACGGCTCCATCTGGGTCAGCATCGGCGCCAGCAACACGATCGATCACTTCTCTCCGAGTGGCGCGTCACTCGGCTCGTTCAGTGTCGGCGCGGGTCAGAACCCGTTCGGCATCGCGATCGATACGGGCTACATCTATGTCGCGCTGAGCTCCAAGAACGATGTCGGGCAGTACACCCGAGCAGGAGTGCTGCAGGCGACCTTCGGCGGTGCGGGCTCGGGCATCGGGCAGATGCGGACGCCGCAGGGCCTCGCGTTCGCGCCGGATGGCTTCCTGTACGTCGTCGAGGAGAACAACGCGCGCGTCAGTCAGTGGTCGGTGCCCTGATCGCTGACGCCAGGCGCTAGGAACTTGCGGATGGACCGGTACCATCACGGCTGACGTGAAGGCGAATCGGTCCATCCCGCGAGCAACGGTCATCCCGGTGCTCATCTATCCCGACGTCCAGGCGGCGGTGGCGTGGCTGACAGCCGCGTTCGGCTTTGTCGAACGCGTGCGGATCCCTGACAACCACCGCGCGCAGTTGAGCTTCGGCGACGGCGCCGTGATCGTCGGAGATGTGCGCGGCGAGCGGCGGCCGCCCCGCGCAGGTGAGGTCACGCATTCAGTGATGGTTCGTGTGGACGACGCACGAGGCCATTGCGAGCGTGCCCGCGCACATGGGGCGCGGATTCGGAAGGAGCCGGCCGATCAGCCCTTTGGCGAACGACAGTACGAAGTCGAGGACCTCGCCGGTCACCAATGGACCTTCTCCGAGACGCTGGCGGACGTTGCCCCGGAGGAATGGGGCGGAGATGTCAGTCGGCAGGTAGCATCCGCGGCTGCGGACGCGACTACAGCCTGATGCCCATAGGCGGCCTGTTGGTCCTACGGTCCCCAGTGCGGGGTCTCGGTGGTCGACATGGTGCCGACTCATACGGTCGCTCTTTGGTGCCGTCGGCCGAGGCAATCCGCAGCTCATTGTGGTCCCAGCCGGCCATATACACCTTGAACACGATCTGCGATCCATCAGGCGACCAGTCGCCCTCGAATTCGTCCCTGGCGGGGTCCCGCGCGAATACGCGGCGGGGCGTACCGCCCGCCACGGGGACGACGTACAGCTTGTCGACGACGGAACCCGGCGACGCCAACCCCTGGAACAAGATCGATTTGCCGTCCGGCGACCAGCGGGGGTATGCGGCCGAGAAATCGTCGCTGGTGAGCCGCTGTGCCTGACCTCCGGACGCGGGGACGACCCAGACGGCAGCGCGGCTGTCGTCGACCCCCCGAACGAATGCGACGCGCGTGCCGTCTGGGGAAAAGGCGGCATCCTGCTCGTAGGCCTTGCTGTTCACTGGGAATGGCTTGTTCAACGCCTTGGCCCCGCTGCCGTCGGCCGCGGCGACCTGGATGCCGAAGTCCAGCTCAGCGGTCAGCTTAATGCTGATACGGGATCCCGAGACCATCCGGCGAAACGGAGCGACCTGCTCCGCGCTCCCCGGCGCCTTCGTAACCTGGACGAGGCCAGTCCCGTCGCGTTCACGCGGAATAGTGGCGACCGCCGGCCCGCTCGCTGTCGAAGACGATCGTGCCAGTTGGGTCCCACGTGGCGTGGGCGGTCGAGTAAGTCGACGGCCCGCGGATCACGTAAGCCCGCTGGACTTATGTATGCAAGAGCGATGGTTCCTGCTCCCTGGTCGCTTCGATCGCGATGAGGATCCGGCCCAGCCGAACGGAACCGACCACGCTTCCGGTCGTCGACCCCGGCGGGACCGCAGCGGGGGTATCGGCGCAGGTGTCGACCAGCGAAGCCGCAGTCGGGGAGGCTGTCGCCGTCCCTCGGGTTGCGCCCGACGACGCTGACGCGCCGGGTGATGAGGTGGCGGAGCATCCGCTTGCAGCCACCATCGTCATCGCAACCGCTGCGACGAGAACGCCAGGGAGTTGGATACGCACCCCCAATCCTCTTTGGCTGGGCGATGAAACCCGATGATTGCACACCGACCCTCTCCCCAACTTGGACTGGAAGCCGCTCCGTTGAGGGAAGCGCGATTCGCCGCTATTTGGCCCGTTCGGCTGACTTGCGAGCGCCCTGCTCAACGCGGCGCGATAGCTCTCCCACCACGCTTGGTCACTGTTCGGGCATGTTCGAGTCGCCTTGCATGTACCCCACGCTGCCGTCGATGAGTTCGCGCACTACGTCTGCGTGGCCGGCGTGCCGATGGGTCTCGGCAACCATGTGCACGAGGATTTTGTGGAGCGACACCGGGGAACCATCCTTTCCCCACCAGGGAACTCTGCCCATGGCCTCGAGCGGCAGCGCGTCGAATGTGGCGTCCGCATGCGCACAAGCGCGCTGATAGAGACCGAGGATCTGATCCCGCGTTTCATCGGGCGTTGCCCACATGTCGGCGTTCGGCTCGGCTCCGTCTTCGAACCCCGGGCACTGCTCGGGGAACGGTCGGCCGAACGTCGCGCCAAAGTAGCCGGCCTCGAGGCCTGCGAGGTGCTTGACCAATCCGAGGAGATTCGTTCCCGTCGAGGTCATGGGACGCCGCGCGTCGTACTCCGACAAGCCGTTGAGTTTCCACAGGACCGCGTCCCGTGCTTCCTGAAGGTAGCTCCGCAGGTCTGATTTGGGGTCGTCAACAGCCATGACCGATGCATCCTACTGCACCGTATCTCGCTCCAGCAGCACGAGCGCGATCACCCGCGTGGTGTGCCGCTGGTACACGTCGTATCGACCGCGAGTGCCTGGGTGCATGATCGGCGCCAAGCCCATGTTGTGGCGGTTGACGCGCGGCCACAACCGTTCGCGATCCTCAGTTGACGCAACGCGGGCTCGCGCTGGGAATTTGTTTCGGCCAATCTGGACGGTTACGCCAGGATTGGCTTGGAGGTTCAGCAGCCAGGACGGCGGATGATCGCTCCCTCCGTTGGAGGCCACCACAACCAACTGTTCGCCATCCTTCAAATAGATGAGCGCGGTGGTTCGCTGTTCGCCGCTTCTGCGCCCGGTGGTCGTCAGGAGCAAGGACTGCCCAGCGACGATGCGCGAGCCGATGAGTCCCGCAGAGTGACGGTAGACGAACTGATGGAGCTTGAGATAGGGAACTTGGAGCGTGGCCGCGGGGGTGTAGCGCATTCGTTTCACCTTCTCTTTCGATCAAAGGGTCCGCGTGCAGCGGCCCCCGATCGCTTGGCCGTACCGGAGCACTTGGACCGGCAGCCTACGGTAACGAGTCCGCGCGTCAGCGGTCTGTCCGCAAACGTACAGGCCTGAGCCCCCCTGGGTGGCCTGATGATTGCGGGGTCGCCTATTCGCCCGTGGCTCTGAACAGCACGCGGACTGTCTTCACAAGCGTCCTTGCGTCGTACGCCAGGATCTGAAGTTGTGATCCCGTGCGCAACAGATCCGCATACTCCATGTCGGCGCGCAAGGAGTCACTGTCGGTGCGAACCGTACCCTTGAGCACTTGTGTCGGGCCAGTCAGGCCCGCTTGAATCTGGGCGCGGAACGCATGGCCAAGTTTGATCTCTTCCTTGTACTCGGCGGGCGGCTTGGGGCGGGGCCCTACAAGGCTCATCCTCCCCGCGATGACATTGAAGAATTGAGGCAATTCGTCCAACCCAATCTGTTTGAGGACGGTGCCGACCATGGTGAGATTGCCAGGCGTGTTCTCAACATGCTTGGGCATCCCGCCGGCCTTGATTTCCTGTTCGCCTCCAGGAGTCAGGATGCGAAATTTGTAGAGCCGGAAGGGTCGACCCGCTGACACCCTGAGCTCTGAATGAAACACTCCACCGCGGTTCGACGGGCACAAGGCATTCTCGATAGCGATTGCGGCGGCGATCACCAGCGACACGGGGAGCGTGATCACGAGGAAGATGCCGCTGAGCAGTCTGTCGAAGGCGACTTTCACCAAAGGCGGAGAGACTTCGACCACAGGCTCATGGTATGCGACGGGTCCCGGTTGGCCTCTAGGAACCGACCGGCGTCACTTGGAGAACGGTCGCTCCTTCGGTGCGACCCCCGGCCGACGCCACGGAGGTGACCAGGTCGTACCAACCGGCCGCCAGGTCGACCGGGAGGGTGATGGTGCTGATTTCCGTGCCCGACGTTCGATCAGTCACGCGTAAGGCTGAGGAGGAAAGCGTCAGCGAGTGGGGGCCGCGTGCTTTCACGGCCGCAACGCTGCTATATGGACCGGTCAAGACGGCCGTCAGGGTAATCCCATGTTGAACATCGGTAGCCGTCATCCCCGCGCTCACGGCCGACCACTGCAAGCTCATGACCTGGCCGGGGTGCCACGCCCGCGTCAGTGCTTCGGCATTGGCGCAGCACGTGAACTGGAACTGCTGAAAGCTGACGCTGGCCGTCGGACGGGAGGGGGAGCATCCCACGACGACCGACGCCGCCAGCGCGCTGAAAGCCAAGACCTTCCGTGTGAGCCGCATTGGCAAGGAGTATGGCCAGAATGCGTTGGTACTGCTGTCACGAATGTCGATCTCGCCCGCACGCATGGGTTCGATACCCTCATTCGAGCCGACCCATCATGTCAAGAGGAGCTGGCGATGCCGACGACACCTACCCGAGCGGTCGAAGCGTACGTTGCGATGTGGAACGCAACCGGTGACCGCGAGCGTCGCGAACGTGCCGAGGAAGCGCTCACCGCGGATGCCGTTCTCTTGTATCCGACGTTCGAAGCCCATAGCCGGGACGACGCGGTGACCCTCGCCGCGCAATTCCACATCGACAATCCCGGCGCCAGGATCGAAATGCTCAGCGGCGTCGAGCAACATCACGGACGGGTTCGCGTGGCCTGGTCCATGGTGCTCCCGGACGCATCGTCTGCCGGCGACGGTCAATCCATTGGTGAGCAGTCTGAGGATGGGCGGCTGCGCCGCGTGACCGGTTTCCGAAACCCGCTCCCCACCTTGGAGTTGGCGTAAAGGCCCGCTGGGCGAGCGGACGTTACACAGGTGAAACGCCGTATCTCGTCACTCCTGGGCGGGATGGTGCTGGTGGTGGCCGTGAGCGGCTGCGGCGCGACAACTCTTCCTCCGTGGTTGGTACGCCACTCCCTCGGCGTCCCATCGAATGTATCGAGATTCCTGCCTCGCGACGACGCGAGCTGGGGAGCATCTGGCCAGATCGAGGTGAGCACTTGGGGAAGCTCAGGATGTCCAGAGTTGCCGAACTCGCGTCGACGTCCCGGCGAGCAACAACGTTCTGAGGGTGACGGTGCAGCGTTACAACCCGTCCGGCGCAGCCTGCCCGACCGACCTCGCGCCCACGACCAGCGTTCTCAAGGTCCCGGCAGCGCTCGACGCCGCACAGGGCGTGACCGTCACCATTGTTGGAGACCGCTACGGCGCAACGGTTTCCCTCCCACCCCGCGCGGAGTCCGGCTGAGGATCCTGGTCGACGCACGCGATTGATGTGCAGGCTTGTCTCGCACTCGTGTCGAAATTGCCCTCGCTCGTTCGTCGTCTGAGTGTTGGAACCAAATTCGACTAGGAGCCCGTGACATGCCCAAGTACATCTTCCTGCAGTACATCGAGGAGTTCGGCAGCACCAAAGCCGGGGACGCCGGAATTGGACCGTGTGATCGAAGCCTTCGCGACCTATCTCGAAGAGCTCAAGGCGGCGGGGGCTTTCGTCGACGGTGACCCGTGCCAGCCTTCATCCGAAGCGTTCGTGGTTCAGGTCCGCGACGGTGAGGCCAAGACCACGGCCGGGCCGCTGACCTCCGCGGTGCCCTGGCTCAACGGCTATTTCGTGTTGGATTGCAAGGATCGCGCTGCCGCGGAGGCGTGGGCGAAGAAGAATCCGGCGGCGTACGGCGGCAGCGTTGAGGTGCACCCGATTCTGTCGATGTAGCGGGCGCTGAGCATGGTCCCTCGACGCCACTCACACGGACCGGGCTACAGCCGTGCGAATCGACGACGAGGGATCAGCTACCGCCTGATGAGACAGAAGTCTTGATGCGAGGGACATGACCCCTAACCATCCGAGGTCTGCAAACCTCGAGGGCACAGTGGCACCAAGCGCACAGGCGGATACTTTAGGAAGCGATGTCTCCTCGCTTCGCCGTTCTACCTACCCTGGCGCTCTGCGGGATCCTGGCCGGATGCTCATCAAGTCCTGTCGTTTCCCCATCGGGATTCAGCCGTACGACACTGCCCTCCGCCCCTCCCTCGACACCGGTTCCTAGCGCGCGAAACACGGGCGCCGGCTGTGCGGGTACGGCGGTTGACACAGGCCCAGGACTGCCGTCGTGGGCCGAAGTCGGAGGGGGACGTATCCCGTGGGCACTGGGGCAACCGCCAGCAGTAGTCGGGATCATGTTCGCAACAGAACTGGTGGCCAGGGGCGAGCGACCCGACGGAAGCGCAAACAAGATTCTGTGGTTGACTCGATTGCCAACCCCACCGAATCAATTGACCCTACGAGCGCAACCGGCTCAGTCTGCGGCGCCGGTTGTCAGCCTCAGGTTTCCGCGGGTCGAGGAAAACCAGCAGTTTCCGTCGATTGTCGATTTGCCGACCCCTGGTTGCTGGCGCATCAATGTCTCGTGGGGTACGGGATCTACCGAGAACTCGACATTCGGACTGAATGTGCTTCCCGCTGGGTCACTTCCGCCCCGGGCCTGAGGTACACCCGGCCGGATCGGCGACAAGAGCACACCTTGGCAAAGCCGCACCGGTGTGCTTCGGCTGTGCTACCGGGGAGGTCCGCGCGCTCCTTGTGGTGATTGGCTTCAGGGCGAAGAATGGACCTAGACTGGGGAACTGATGCCCCCCGCGAACGTCGTGTCGGCCCTGCTGGGGGTCTCGATGACTCGACGCGCCCGCCGTTGGGGCGGACAGCCAATGGACAGGAGAGCTCAGCGTGAATGGCCTCGCGGGTGATCGGAGACTTGCCCTCGCGGCCTTGGCGGTCATCGTGCTGGTGCCGATAACTGTCGTCGTCGCCTTGCACGGTACGCCTACCGCACGGAACCCTCCGCGCCCGACGACACGGGCGTCGCCACCAGCCGTTCCGGCGGATACCACTCCATTCCTTCCGACAACGTCGAGCCCGGCAGCGACGCTACCGATCGACCCCTCGGTCGGCCTGACGCTGCGTGACGCAGACACGCTACTCGGTCAACTCGTCCAGAAAGGTGTCGCACCATACTCAGACCCCAAGTACTGGTATGAGTGCCCTGCCCGTGCGGTTTTCCCACCGCCGATGTCGTGTCCCGTGACGTCGCGTCTCGTGTCTCAACTCCGTGCGTGTTGCGCTGGCGGGCGTCCAATACTGCGCGAGCAATTTTTCACCGGTCCGCCGCTGCTCATATCAATCCGTCACGTTCCTGCCGGCGCCGATGCTCACGCCACCGCGTTTCTGACCTTCACCATTGCGATCGGCATCGGCAGCGGCACATCGGAGTACGACTTGGCGGTTGTCAAGGTCGGCAACCGCTGGCTCGTCGATGACGTCTCGTGCACGCAGTCACCACTCACGTCGTCGGACTATGCTCCGGGTGGACCGCAGCCTTCCTATTGCTACTAATTCGCACCAGCGTGGCGGGCCGCGTCACGCAGCAACCTCGAAGGGCGCGCTCGCACGATCCGGAGGACATCGTAGCGGCACAGGCCAGCATCCGCCAATGTCCGTCGAGGCTTCAAGGGGTCGCGCTGGCTAGAGGCTATTCTCGATAGCGATGAACCATCAGTACCCGGGACCAGGGGCAATGACGCGAACTCGGGCGGCTTACCCTAAGATCGCTCTCTCGTGATCCCACTAGCCCAACTCGTCGCCTGGCAGATAGGAAATTTCCGTTTTGGGGGCACGACATTTGTCCTGGCCGCGTTCCTGGTTGCGCTTGTCGTCTGCGTCGTGGTGGCGATCCAATTTATGCGGCACTCTAGGCAAGTAGCGGGACGATCTCCTCGATCTTCCAGACGTGATCGCTGACGTAGGCGATCGCGCGGAAGTGCGGGAGATAGCGGTTCGCGAGCCTCATATATGGGCCGAGCGACGTTTCGTATCTTGCCAGCGTCAACTTCCGGGTCACGTGGCGGCATCCATTGGAGACGATTGCGACCATCTACGACGTATGCGGAGGAGCGAGTCCGCATAGCCGGGTATCCGTCGTCAGGGTCCAGCGGGATTGGCCTCGCACAGGCGAGATCCGCTGATGTACCCAGACGCTCGGTCCTTCTTCGTTCGTTTGCTCGGGCGCCCTGCCGAGGCCGTCGCCAATGCGGGTCTAATGACACAAGCCCGTTGGGCTAGCTACGCTAGACGTATGTCTGATGGTCGCTTGAACGTCGCGAGCGACGACCACGTGCCGCTGGAACCCCTTCCGAACGGACACAGGCCACCCCCCGGGGGAAACCCGCCCCGCGCCACCCGGCACTGAGGATTCCGGGAGCCCAGATGAGCGCGCGAGGTCCCCTTTCGAGGCGCTCATGTACACCGCGAAGTGGCGCGGCTACCTGTACAAATCCGAACTCATGGCTCTAACTGAACTTTTGGACGAACAAGCGAACGCGGGCCTTCTGCGAACACTGGTCGGCGCCCCTCGGCGCCGTAGAAAGGCCGTCAAGGGGATGTCGCGCAGGCTGCGGGACATGGGGATCGCAGTACGACGCGGCTGAGCAAGGGGAGTCTGTATCAGCGGCCGCGCCCGTGGAGGGAGCGCACCGCCGCGAGGGATGACCTTCCGCCCAACAAAGGGCAACTCGCGCAGGCGAGGGCCCGCCAATGTCTCTCGAGGGATGCGGCGTTGCGGCGCCTCAAGTAATCTGCTGGGATGCCTATCACTGTCCTGAGGCACGGAGAAGGACGTTACCAAGTTGCCGTCAGCCCTCCTGAAGGGACCACTGGCGCTCTTCGTCGTCGGTAACCGCGCGGGAGATTTTTCAAAAGTTGCCGGGCCTGGGTTGTCACAGCACCGACATCGCAGACGCGCTATATGCCGCCGATCCGCTATGGGCAGAGGCCTACGACAAGGATGTACTCGCTGATCGTCACGCAAAAGCTGACTTCCAAGAGTGACGTTAGCCACCCAGGCCAGCATCCGCCAATGTCGCCAGACGACTGTCACAGGTTCGCGCCGGAACAACGGCATTCGCACGTGAAGATCGGAGAGATTCTCTCGTCTCTCCCGTAGGCTATGAGCATGCCCGAGACTCCACCACGTAAGTTCCACCCAGACCCGCGGATCGTCTATGACGGGCGCAACGCTCGCGACCTCGAACGTCTTGATGAGAAGATCGATCGGCTCGACGAGATACCGCTGGATGCTTTCATAAGTCAGCCCCCGAGCAATCCGGCAGTCCGAAAAGAAGGTGTGGTCGAAGACCCGAAAGGGCCGGTCTAAGTAGCGCCGACTGCAGGTATCAAGGGTGATCGTTCCAGCCCAGGCCAGCATCCGTGAATGTACCCAGAGAGGATTTGCTAACTATTGTCGAAATGGCGCTCGATGGGACCTCTATAGCGAGCGCCTAGCCGTCCTTCTCAGCGGGTTGACTTGAGACGTACATTCCCCGAGGCAGATCCAGTCGCTTGACCAGATCATCGGAGATCGCCCCTCTAGATCGTCACTAGCCGCATTAGAATCCGGCCGTTTCTTTGCCGGCGACGGTAACCAGGCTCGAGCATGACGCCACTGTAGTGCTCAGAGAGGTCAATCGCGTCACCCCCCTCTCGCCGCCGATCAAGGTCCGCGTTGAGCCATCGGAGGAGACTCAGGAACTCCCGCTCATTGTCGAACGCAGCAACAAACTGATGGCGGCGCTCGTGACGTTCCTGATCGTGAGCATAGTGGCGCACCACGTAGCGCTGGATGTTGTCATCGTCGGAGTCCACGGTCGCCACATCGCCAAGTGTGCGTCCGCGGAGCAACCCAGTGCGACCGTCCTGGCGCATGCGAGTATCCGTCAATCACCCTTGACGACGCCACACCATGCCGCCCGGGCATTCGACGGCCGGAGGCCCGGGGGCACGACCGCCTCCTCGTGGCGATGGAGTCACGTTACGGTAAGTAAGTCATCGACCTGACAAGGGATATGAGCGTTGGCTGCGACGAAGATGCATGACGGCGAAGTGGATGCGGACGTCGAGCAGGTTCGCCGGCTGCTCGTGACGCAATTCCCCGATTGGGCCGCGCTGCCCCTCCATGCAGTTCATTCGACGGGAACCGTGAACACGATCTATCGCCTTGGCGACGAGATGTGCGTGCGGCTGCCTCGCGTCCAGCGGTGGGCCGGTGACTTGGAGAGGGAGCTGCAGTGGCTGCCAACACTCGCGCCGCATCTTTCACTTGCTGTGCCCGAACCGATCGCCAGAGGCGACCCCGGCGTCGGGTATCCATTCCCTTGGGCGATCTACCGGTGGCTCGAAGGCGAGACCTTCGCCAGCGATCGCATTGGCGATGAAGGCCAAGCCGCCGCGGATCTGGCCCGGTTTGTTGGGCAACTGCGGCGCATCAACCCCTCTGGCGCGCCCCTATCTCGCCGCGACACACCAATGCGGCTGCGAGACGCCGAGGCGCGGGCTGCGATCGGGTCACTCCGCGGCGTCGTCGATACAGTCGCGGCAACCGCGGCGTGGGAGACATCGCTCCGGGCACCCGCGTGGGACGGAAACCCCGCGTGGACGCACGGCGATCTGCTGCCTCCCAATCTTCTGGTTTCGGGTGGCCGAATCAGCGCTGTCCTCGACTTCGGAAACGTGGGCATTGGCGATCCTGCAGTCGACGTGATCCCGGCGTGGAGCGTGTTTAGCAACGATGGGCGCGAAGCATTCCGCGGTGCCCTAAATATCGACGACGCGACGTGGACCCGAGGCCGTGGCTTTGCCCTCCATCAGGCCCTTCTCATCATCCCCTACTACCCCGAAACGAATCCCGCGTTCGTCACCATGGCGACGCGCACCGTCGAGGCAGTGCTCGCCGACAATGACACGTGACAAACCACGCGAGACAGCACCAAGTAGATGTCGTGCATCCGGTTGCGGAGGAGAACGCCACCGCGAAGTCCGCTCGAGCGCGGATCGGCCTGATGGATGCTGGCACAGCTGCGAGGTCGCGGCGCCCTGCGTTCAGCTCAACGGCACCATTCTTTGCGTCAGCCGAAGGAGGTGACTCTGGCGCACCCCAGCGTGCAATAAACACACCAGAGCCGATCTCGCGGGCCGGTGCCAGGTGGCGCGCGCCGCGTCCCCCCGGTGGGCGAAATCCCGCCTATGCTCTCTTGGGCGTGAGGGCAATGAGCAGCAGAATCGCAAAGCCAAGCTGCGCAAGGGTGTACCAACTAACGAAGCCCACGGAAATGAAGTACAAGGCAATGAACAGCAGAGCTACCTGCACACCCTTGATGACCCGCGCCGACCCGCGCGGTGATATGGAAGCCTCACTCCGGCGTAGACGAGCACGGTCCCCACAGCGAAGCTGAGGAGTCCTATCGGTAGCCGCACATCCCCGAGATCGTGCAACCCGTTACCAAAGTTACCCGCGCCTGAGCCTGTCGGTGCCGTCGTGATGTCGAAATTGAAGCAACGACCATGAGGACGCCCTCAGCGGTGGTGAGTACTCCAGCGACCACGGTCCAGCCTGTGGACGACTGCCTCCCAAAGTCTCACATCAGCGTTGCCCTAGGGATTTCTGACTCGCGAGCCCGACGTTATCTTGGTGCGCCTCCGGAAGCCAGTCCACGCCGTAAGTAGCCTCGCTCCCGATCCGCGGGTCGGCAGGGTCGATGCCGGCCAGCAACGCGCGGACGTACGCTCGGTCCGCATCGATTCGCGAGCCGACCTCGGTGCCGTAAGCCACGCCGCCATGACCCGGAATGACCGTATCCGCGGACACCGAGGCCAATAGATGAAGTGCGCCCACATAATCACCACACGGATCCGTGCCGCGAGGATCGAAGAGAGGAATCTCAATGTCGGAGAGCATGTCTCCCGCGATGAGCACTCGCACGTCTTCGATAAACAGTGCGGCGTGGCCAGGCGCATGAGCGTCATGCTCGAGAATCCGGATAAGGCGGTTCCGCCACGGAATACGGGTCGTGCCCCGTCGCAACGCAGTGACGACGCCAAGCGCGTCGAGCGGCGCACCGGGGGCGAGACGAGAGGCTTTCTCGCGGTTACCGTCGAGCCTTGCTCGGGCCGTGGCCACGCACTTGGCAGTCGCGTAACGAGCGACATCGCCAAAGCGCTCATGCCAGAGAAGATGATCCCAGTGCGGGTGCGTCGAGAAACCCACGGTCACGACAACTCGCAGGGCGTCGAGATCGTCGCTCAGCTCGTCGAGATCGTCACCGCTGATGCCGGGGTCGACCAAGAGGGTGCCACCCGCATCCCGGACCACGACTGCGTTGCTTTGACCGAAGGCACTTTGGCGGACGTGCACTCCAGGCGCGACTTCCGTGAGCATTTACCAGTGAATAGTAGGGGGTCGCAAGACGCGCTTGATGTGATCGTCTCGCACGGATTTGGGAGGTTGCTGGCGGCGATCGCGGTTGCGCGGATTCGAGGGACATCATCGAAAGCCTCTGAGTCTCAACCTAGCTCGCTAGCCACGAGGTAGGGGAGGCCTCTACACCCGAGCGTGCCACTTTGTTACCCGACGCACTACCGGGGCGGCGCTCGAGTCAGTGGGCTCGGGTAACTCGATTGCCAGTTTCGGTAAGTCCGCGTGGAGGAGACTCCGCTAGGCTCAAGTCGTGGAGGTAGCCCGAACTCGATGACCGCGCAGAAGCGGCAAAGCTTCTCGCGACCGGAGGTCGCGTCCGCCGGCTTGCCCACGATATGGTGGTCGATCTCGCGGCGGTCAATGTCACTTCGCGCCTCGCAGCTTCGGCAGGCGTGCTCCTCCAAGCTTTGGACTGCGACGTAGAAGGCATCTCCGTCGCCGCAGCGGCGGCTACCACGCCCGACCACGTTGATTTCGCGATCTGGTCTGGGATGGATCGCGCCGAGTACTGGAGGCGGCTCCTGGACGGGAAGGGCCCCTGCGGCTCAATCCTGCCTGAGCCTTCGGGCCTGCTCCGTGGTGCGGGCGATGGCATCGTGGGCGCGGTGGTCGTCACCGACATGGAGGCAACTGAGTGGTGGGCGGGGGATCCGTGGCTT
Source organism: Candidatus Dormiibacterota bacterium (assembly GCA_963748505.1). Lineage (GTDB taxonomy): Bacteria > Chloroflexota > Dormibacteria > Aeolococcales > Aeolococcaceae > Palsa-851. The sequence goes on along the minus strand of CAVVJH010000004.1, from coordinate 341 downwards.
CCGGAGCTATTCGTCGTCTCCGATCTCCAGGGGCACGGACTTGGCGCGCTGTTACTCGGACATGCTTTACGAGCGTGCGCTGACGGTGGTTACAAACGCCTCGGATTGACGGTAACTGAGGGCAACCCAGCCAGACATCTGTACGAACGCCTCGGGTTTCAGCCGTTCAGAGCAACGTGGTTCATAGAGCCCGGACGCACGGCCGGTGAATAGGCCGGGCAGCGCTGTCAGGCTTCGGATCGGATTTTGGAAGGACTTCACGCCGAGCTCGGCTGGCCTGACCTTTCAGCGGCAGCAGAGCGACGAGCCCTCGCGCTCACGTAGGGAGGCGAGGCTCGCGC
>CAVVJH010000003.1:0-509192 GCA_963748505.1 Candidatus Dormiibacterota bacterium | reverse complement strand
GGTGGTGCCGATCTGCCCGAGCGCAATGGCCCCGAAGACGATTGCCCCCACGACCGCGACCGGCAGTGGGCGGCGCACCACCACCGCGGCGATGCGGCCGTAAATGTTCGCGCGTGGGTTCTCAACCAGCCGCGCGCGCGACGGCCAGAACACCGCGCGTCCGAAGATCGCCAGCAGCGCGGGGAGGAGAGTCAGTCCCGCCAATAGCATGAGCGCGATCCCGATTGCGAGCGCCGGACCCAGGCTCTGGTAGAAATCGAACTGCGCGATGATCAGCGACATCAGCGCCGCGATGACGATGAGCGCGCTGAACGTGATCGACTCGCCGACCGTGGCAACCGCTCGGCGCACCGCATCCTTGGGCTCGAGCCCACGCCGCAACTCCTCGCGGGTTCGGAACACGAGGAAGAGTCCATAGTCGGTCCCGGCTCCGAGCACCAGGACGATGAGGATGAATTGCGTGATCGCCGATACCTGCACGCCGATATGCGTGGCCGCGGCGATGACCGGGCTGGCCAGTGCAAGCACCAGTGCAGCCGGCATCAGCGTGATGAGCGGGGCCAGCAGCGCGCGGAAGGCGATGAGCAGCAGCACGATGATGAAGAGCAGCGAGAACTCCTGAATGTCGCCCTGCGAGCTCTTCGACTGACTCTGCTGATCGACAAACCCAGGGATCGTCCCGGTCAGATGGAACTGCAATCCGCCGGCAGCGCTCGGAAATGTCGCGCGGATGGCGGCGACCAGTGCGATGGCATCGCTGCCGGCGCTGAAGGGTGGAAGGGTCGTCACCACCTGCGCCTGCTCGGCGTGCTTGTCGGGCGACAGTCCGAAGTCCTGCAGCCGCAACACGTGTGTGAGGCCCCGAATCCTGCTTTCGATGGTGCTGATCTCCTCGGTGTCCGCGGCGGTCAGGGCTGCGCCTTCGCGCGCCACGATCAACGTGGCGATGCCGTGCTGGGAATCCTGGAACGGCTGGGCGAGATCCTCCGCCTGCACCGACGGCGAGTTGGCCGGCAGGAAGCTGCTCTGCGAGTCCTTGGCGACGTCGGAGAGACCAGGGAACGCCTTGACGGAGAAGATGGTGATCACCAGCCACCCGATCAGCACCGGCCAGCGGAAGCGAACCGAGAAGCCGCCAATCGAACTGAAGATCCGGCTGGTCATGCTCGCCCTCGTTCGGTGGTGTCGGACGCCGGCGCGACCATGGGCAGGGGTATCAGCCGGGCGCGCAGGGGGACGGCGCATTGCTTCATGCCACGGATATTACACGCCATGAAGCATCTGGCCGCCCTCAGAGATCAGGAATCGAAACCCAGCCCTGCCAGGTCGAGGGCGCGCAGCCAGAGGTTTCGCCGCCCGGCGTTGCGGTCGGCCCGATCCAGCGACCAGCGGGTCATCTGGACCACGCCGTAGCGAAGTGGCTCCGGCGGAAAGGGCAGTGGCCGGGTCCGCACCATGCGCAATGCCGTCCGCTCGGTGCGACGCTGCTCGAGCAGATCCAGCATCACCTGCGCTCCGAAGCGCGAGGCACCAACGCCCAGTCCCGTGTACCCGAGCGCGTAGGCGACGCGACCTTTGTGGCTCGTCCCCCAGAACGCGCAGAAACGGCTGCAGGTGTCGATGGCGCCGCCCCACCGATGCGTGAACCGGACTCCTGACAGTTGCGGAAAGGTCGTGAAGAAATGCGCGGCAAGTTTGTCGAACGTCGCCGCGCGTTGCTCGAGCTCGAGGCCGACGCGGTTGCCGTAGTGGTAGATCGCGTCGTAGCCGCCCCACAGGATTCGCTGGTCGGCGGTGAGCCGGTAGTAGTGGAATTGATTGCCGCTGTCGCCGATGCCCTGGCGATGTTTCCAGCCAACCGACTCGAGCTGTGCCGGTGTCAGCGGTTCGGTGACGAGCACGTAGTCGTAGACCGGGAGGATGAAGGGACGCAGGCGCGCGAGCAACGGGCGATCGGCGTTGGTGGCCAGGGCCACTCGCCGCGCCGAGACACTGCCGCGGCGAGTGGTGAGCACCACACGATCGGCGTGGGAACGCAGTTTGGTGACTGCCGAGTGGTCGTGCATCCGCACGCCGGCATCGATGCACAGACGTCGGAGTCCCCACGCAAGTCGCGCGGGATTGACGATCGCCGTCTGATCGTGGATCCACACGCCACCGTGGTACGACGGGGACGCCACCTGCTCGCGCATGGCCTCGGGATCGAGCACATCGATGCGGTAGCCGTGCTCGCGCATTGCACTCGCCATCTCGGTGAGCTCGTCGTACTGATACGGCGCGGTGGCGACGTCCAGCATCCCGTTACGTTCGAAGTTGCAGTCGATGTTGTGCTCGCGCACGGTCGACTCGATCGCGTTCAGATTCTCGATGCCGAGGCGATCGAGGGTGTCCAGCTCGCCTGCAAAACGGCTCAGCCCGTTGGCGAATCCGTGCGTGAGGCTGGCGTCGCAGAAGCCGCCGTTGCGACCTGATGCTGCAGCTGCGGCGGTGCGTCCCTCGAGCACGACGATGTCGCGCGACGGGTCGCGTTGTTTGGCCAGGAACGCCGCCCACAGTCCGGTGAATCCGGCGCCGACGACAGCGAGGTCGCACTCAGTGTGCGCCGCGAGCCGCGGGGCGGCCGGCGGCGCATCGGGGTCGTCGAGCCAGAACACCGACGGGGCGGCGTCGCGCAAGGCGGGATGCGCAGGCGGCGTGTTCACGGCCGCCATCTTCCCAGAGCGCATCGCGCCGGGAGTGCACCACCGGCCGCGTAGGATTTCCCGCGATACCAGTCCGAAACTCTCGAGGGGCACGCATGGGCCTGCGCATCTTCACCGAGCCGCAGTTGGGCGCCTCCTACGACCAGCTGCTGGCGATCGCGCAGACCGCGGAGGCGTGTGGTTTCGACGCCTTCTTCCGGTCGGACCACTATCTGAAGATGGGCTCGGCGTCAGGGATGCCCGGCTACACCGACGCCTGGATCACGCTCGCGGGACTGGCCCGCGACACCTCCACCATCCGCCTCGGAACACTGGTCACCCCGGTGACCTTCCGATCGGTCGGGGCATTCATCGTGACCGCCACGCAGGTCGACCAGATGAGCAACGGCCGTGTCGAGGTGGGGCTGGGCGCGGGATGGTATGAAGCGGAGCACAAAGCCTATGGGTTGCCATTTCCCGACATGCGCGCGCGGCATGACCTGCTCGAGGACCAGCTCGCGATCCTGCACGGCGTGTGGACGGCCGCACCGGGCGCAACCTTCGAATTCAAAGGGCGCACCACCAGCGTGAGCCTCGAAGCCGACACGCTCCGGTCGGTGCAGCGCCCGCACCCGCCGATCGTGATGGGCGGTCGCGGTGGTCCGCGTTCGGCACGGCTCGCCGCGGCGTACGCGGATGAATACAACGTGTCGTTCCGGCCCGACATCGAGACTCGCGAGATCCACGACTCCGTCCGGACGGTGTGCGAGCGTGACGGCCGGGATCCGTCGACGCTCACCTGGTCAGCGGGTCAGGTGCTGTGTTGCGGGCGAACCGACGCTGAGATCGCACGGCGTGCGGCCGCCATCCGACGCGAGGTTCCCGAGCTTCGTGAGCACGGCCTCGCCGGCACGCCCGAGGAGGTGCTGGACAAGCTCGCGCGCTTCGCGGCCAACGGCATCGACCGGTTCTACCTGCAGGTGCTCGACATCACCGACCTCGACCACCTGCGCCTGGTGGCCGACGAAGTCCTGCCGCACGCTCCCGGTCGCTGAGCGGCAACGGTCAGCCGGTGGCGAGGCTTCCCAGCGCCGAGTTCTTCACCATGATCACGGCGAGGCCGTCGTCATACACCTTGGTCCACTGCGGATCCACTTCGAGCGCGAGCACCGCGGGTGCACCCGGCACATCGATCACGTAGTCGATGCCGTACTCGGTGAAGATCTGCAGCCAGTCGGGATTACCGGTCTCGACGTCACTCACCTGCTGCATCACCTTGTTGCCGAGCAAGGTGGCCTCACCGAACGAGAACACCCGCCGGTTGACCTCGGGATAGAAGCGATAGATCAAATATCCACCCCACCCGTACTGATTGAACATGTGCGTGCCGACGGTGGGGTGCGCGTCGAGCCAGTTGGCTGCGCCCACCGGGAAGTTCTCCGCAGTCGCTCTGGCCTGATTGGACAGCGTCGCACGCACGAACAGTCCGGTTCCCGCGGCTGCCACCACCAACACTGCAATGGCGCCGCCGAGTAACGCCTTGCCTCTCGGCGCGAGCCAGTCACCGACTCGTCGCGCGAGTGCCATGCGCTCCCAGCCCACCGTGAAGGACCAGATCAGCAGTGGGGCCACCACCGCAACGAACAGCGCGGAATGCCGCACTGCCGACAGAGCGGCGTAGGTGACGACCGCGGTGAGGCACACCTCCCACAGCGACGGTCGGCGCAACGCGAAGGCCACCGGCACGAGCAACAGCATCAATTCGAACCCGCGCTCCTCGAGCACGTGAAAGTTCGGCGACTGCCATTCCGCGATGAAGTTTTGCTGGACCCCCGAGAACTGCGGCTGGATCACGTAGCCGTAGAGGTGAATGCCGTGCGGGTTCACCATGGCGGCGACGATGCAGCCGACGAAGATGAGCACGAGGTTGCGAGTGCGTCGCTTGTGGGTATCGCCGTCGACGCGACGAATCCAGTGCACCGCCTCGACGAAGGCAGCGACCCCAACCGGAACCAGTGCGAAGAGGAAGCCGCCGTGCAGATTCGCCCAGGCGATCATCACCAGCGGGAGCCAGTAGATCGCGCGCGACGTGCCGCGAAGGTATCGATCGAGCCAGAACAACTCGAGGCACGTGAACGTGAACGTGATCATTTGCGGGCGCGGGCCCCAGACCTCGGCGCCACCGAGCGCGGCGAGGCCGATCACCAGTGCGGCGATGAAGAGGTTGGTCCTCTCGAGGCGAACCCGGCGCCACATGAGCAGGAAGCCGATGAACGTGACCGCGCCGAAGGCGAGGGACACCGCAGTCAGGCCGCCGACCTTGAAGAACAGGTACGCGAGGATTTCGGTGGTGTACTCGGGGTCGATCCACTGCTTGCCGGCGACAGTGAAGGTGAAGAGGTCCTGTGACACCACCTGGTGGTGGTCGACCATCCATTGACCGGTGATGAGGTGCCAGAAGACGTCCGGGTCGCCACCCCTGCGGACCAGCACACAGAGAATCACCACGAAAGCCGCGATCACCACGATCTGCTCCGGCGTGATGCGTCGAATCCGTTGACCAACGGCGGCGGACATCACGCCGAAGGGTACTCAGTGGGACGATCGCCCCGGCCTTCGGACCTGAATGTCACAAATGGGAGTTCCGTGGTGCTGACATGATGTGGTCGAACTCCGAGCCGTCCAGACCTTCGAGTTGCAGCGCGTGACCGGCCAGGGCCGTCCGGCGGTCGAGGACCGGGGGAAGTCGCCGTTCGATCGGCTCTTCGCTGACGAGTACGCGAAGGTCGCGGCGATCGCGCGCCGCGTGCTCGGCGACCCCAGCGCCGCCGAGGATGTGGCCCAGGAGGTCTTTCTCGATCTCCATCGCCGGTTCGGCGATGACCCGGGCGCCAACGCGCCGGCGTGGCTCCGGACGGCGGCGGCGCATACGGCGCTGAACAAGATCCGGACCGACCGGCGCCGCTCCAGTCGCGAGGAGCAGTACGCGCGCCAGCCGCATGCGGTCGAAGACCCGACCGTCGCGGTTGAAGCCGCCGAGACCGGCAACGCCATCCGTGCGGCGCTGGCACGGATCCCGAAACGACATGCCACGGTGCTCGCGTTGCGCTATAGCGGCCTCAGCTACGCGGAGATCTCCTCCGCGCTGGGGATCGGCGTGAACGCCGTGGGAACAAGATTGCGACGCGCCGAGGCGCGTCTTCGACAGGAGGTTGATCATGCATCCGTCTAGTGGCACGCTCCGGCGTTCGATCGACGAGCCGGTCGCGCTCGACGCGGCCCAGCGTCAGCATCTGGCGACCTGCGCGCGGTGCGCAAGCCGGATGGCGCAGGTGCGATCCGACGCCGATGCTGCGTGGTCGCTGTTCGCGACGCCGGACACGACCGTCGACAGCGTTGCGGCGCGTGAGCGTCTGGCGCGCACCGAGGAACGCGTGTCAGGTGCCGGTCCCGGGCGCGCGCGCGTCGCACCCCCGCGCGCTCGCACCCGGCGAGCCCAGCGTGCGCTCGCAGGGCTGGGTGTGGCCGGCGTGGCGAGCGCGCTGCTGGTGGTCACCGGCGGCGCGCAGGACTTCCTCAGTCTCTTTCAGCCATCGCGCTTCGCGGCCGTGCCGGTCACGAGCGCGGACATGTCGGTCCCTCGCCGGTCTCGACAGCTACGGCACGGTCAGCGGGGGCTCATCGCCACTCAACATCACGCCGTCGGCCGATGCCGCAAGCGCCGCTCGGGCCGCGGGGCTTTCGACGCTCAGTGTCGGCAAGGTGCCCGCTGGCATCGCGTCGACGCCGTCGTACGCGGACATCTCGGGGACAGTGGTGTCCTTCACCTTCAACGCGGCACTCGCGCGTGCCGCGGCTGCCAGGGCCGGTCAGCAACTGCCGCCGCTGCCCCGCGGCCTGGACGGCAGCACGCTGACGGTCACGATCGCACCGGCCGTCGTGGTGTCGTACGGCCTCGACGTCAGCGCCCTGCTGCATGGCGGTGGGATTCCAACCGGCGACGCGTTCGTGGTCGTCGCCTCACGCACGCCGATGGTGTCGTCCACCGGAGTGACGGTGCAGCAGCTCGAGCACTATCTCCTTGCGCTCCCCGGCATTCCGGCCGGCGTCGCCTCCGAGATTCGCGCCCTCGGTGATCCCGAGCAGACCATTCCGGTGCCGATTCCGATCGATCTCGCGAGCGCGTCCCCTGCGAACATCAACGGCGCCGCCGGCCTGCTGATCGGGGATTCGACGCAACTCGGGAGCGCAGTGCTCTGGCAGCACAATCACATCGTGTATGCCGTCGCCGGGACGCTCAGCGGGGACCAGGCGCTCGCGGTCGCGCGCTCCGTGCACTGATGGCGGTTGCGCCGTCAGACGAGCCCGCCGTTCGCACGCTCGAGCTCACCAAGCACTACGGCTCGGAGGTCGCGCTCTCCGGGCTGTCGATGGTCGTGCCGCGCGGCGAGGTGTTCGGTTTCCTGGGGCCCAACGGCAGCGGCAAGACGACAGCGGTCAAGTTGCTGCTCGGCCTTACCCGTGCGACTGGCGGCGAAGCCTGGGTGCTGGGTCATCCGGCCGGTGATCGCCGCACACGAAGCCGCGTGGGCTACCTGCCCGAGCTGTTCCGCTATCAGAGCTGGCTGAGCGCGCGCGAGGTGCTGGCGCTCCACTGCAAACTAGCCGGCATTGCGCGCCCGCAGTGGGCCGGTGAGATCAAGGATTCCCTGGCGACCGTGGGGCTGATCGGGCATGCCGACGCGAAGGTGCAGACCTTCTCCAAGGGGATGCAACAGCGACTCGGTCTGGGCGTCGCACTGCTCGGCAATCCCGACCTTGTCATCCTCGACGAGCCGACATCGGCACTCGATCCGGTGGGTCGTGCGGATACCCGCACGATCATTCGGAAGTTGCGCGACCGCGGATCGGCAGTCTTTCTCAACTCACATCTGCTCGGCGAGGTTGAGCAGGTCTGCGACCGCGCCGCGATCGTTTCCAACGGCAGGGTGCTGGCCACGGAAAGCTCGACGACCTGCTCGGCACCGGCGGCGTGCGCATGCGGCTGACCGGTTTCACCGACGTGATGCGGACCGCCCTCGCGCGCCGGGGAAGGTCGCCGAACACGAGGGCTGGGTGGTGGTTGACGGTGTCGACGCAACGACGGTGCCAGACCTGGTTGCGGAGGTCGTCGCCGGTGGTGCGCGTGTCTACGCTGTCGAACCGGTGCGGCAGACGCTGGAGGAGCGCTTTCTCGCACTCCTCGGCGCGGAGGCGCACGAATGGCAGCGCTGACCATCGCAGGCCTGACGATTCGCGAGGCTTCGAGGCGAAAGCTGTTGCTGGCGCTGGCGATGCTCACCGTTATCGTGATCGGTCTCACGGGCTGGGGCTTTCAACATCTGACCACGCTGAGCAATCCGGACGGCACACCGATCCCGGCTTCGGAGTTGCGTCTCGCGACCTCGCAGGTGCTCATCCTGGTCGAATTCATGTTCAGCGGCGTGCTCGCGCTGAGCGCGGTGGTGGTCGCATCGCCGTCGATCTCCAGCGAGCTGGAGTCCGGCGTTGCGCTTGCGGTGCTCGCGCGTCCGGTGAGTCGCTATCAGGTCGTCCTCGGCAAGTGGCTCGGGCTCGCCGTGCTCATCGTGGTCTACGTCGCGGCGACCACAGCGCTGGAGCTGGTGGTCGTCGGGCTCACCACCGGCTATGTGCCGCCCGGACCCGTGGCGCTCGCCGCCTACCTCAGCGCTGAGGGGATCGTGGTGATGTCACTCACCCTGATGCTCAGCACGCTGCTCTCCGGGATGACCGCGGGCGTGGTCGCGCTCGTGCTCTTCTTCTTGCCTGGATCGGCGGCGTTGCCGGCGCAATCGGGGAGGTCTTCGGCAACGCAGGGATCTCCAACGCTGGCACCGTGAGCCAGCTGCTCCTGCCCACCGACGCACTCTGGCGCGGCTCGGTGTACGAGCTCGAGCCGGTGCTCTACCGGGACGTCCTGGGGGCGACCACGGAGCGCGCCGGTAACCCGTTTTTCGTGCAGTCACCGCCCTCGATCGCCTTCCTCCTCTGGACGGCCTGCTGGGTGATCGCGATCGTCGGTGTCGCGGTCTGGAGCTTCAGGCGCAGAGAGGTCTGATCGACCCGTCAGCAAGCCCGCAGCGGCTTGACCCGCGGGATCGTGGTCACGACAGCGCCGCGCGTTGGCTATCCTGGCCTCCGGCGGTTGATGCGCTGCGCGGCAGGGGGTGATCCGGATGAGTGATCCACTCGATGGCAATATCGGCGGACGGCGCTCGTCGCGCACGCCGCTGACAGCGGCGATGCGGCGCATGTTCGCCGTCCATGCGTCAGCCCAAGCCAGGAGCCTCCCGGTCGACGCAGTCCTCGAGGAACTCGAGCAGCGGAAGAGCGCCTCGCGGCCGGTGTCGCGGCGTCGTTTTCTCGCCGGCGCAGCGCTGGCCGGAGCAGGAATTGCTTTCGGGCCCACCGCCACGCGTGCGCTCGCAGCGTCGCGTCGGTCAGCGAGCGCGAGGCCGCGCATCGCGGTGGTCGGCGCCGGTCTCGCCGGGTTGCGCTGCAGCCAGGTGCTCTGGACGCGGCATCGCCTGCAGTCGACGCTCTACGAAGGACATCCCGAGCGTATCGGCGGCCGCTGCTGGTCGCTTCGTGACTACTTCACCAACGGGCTGATCACCGAGCACGGCGGCGCGTTCATCGACTCCAACCAGGTCGCTGCGCTCAATCTCGTCTCGGAGCTGGGGCTCGAGCTCGAGGACTGCAACGGCGGTGAGCTCAGCGGACTCCCGGAGATCTACTGGTTCAACGGTGGCTACTACACCTACGCGCAGGCGAGCGCCGACTGGGAGCACTTCGGTTACAAGGCGTTCCACCACGCGCTCAAGGAGGGAAACACCGCGCGCGGGCTGGCGCGACTGGATCAGCTCTCGGCGCCGGAGTGGCTGGACGAGACGCCGATCGGCAGCACCTCGCGCTTCGGGCAGTTGATGCTCGCCAACACCGTGTCCGAGAACGGCGGTGATCCCGGGGAGCAGTCGGCGCTCGACCTGATCGGTCTCACCGGCGCGAACCCCCGGACGTCGCTGGATCCCCTCCCCGGCTACGACGAGCGGTGGCACGTCGTCGGTGGCAACGATCAGATGGTCCACGGCATGGCCGGGCAGCTGCCCGAGGGATCGATCGAGATGGGCCATCGCCTGACCGCGCTGGGCGAGAACAGCGATGGATCGCGCACCTTGACGTTCGAGGTCGGTGGCCGGACCATCGACGTGATTGCGGACTACGTGGTGCTCGCGCTGCCCTTCACCTTGTTGCGGGACGTCGACCTGAGCCGCTCCGGTTTCGACGCCGACAAGTTGCGCGTGATCGACACGATGGGCATGGGATCCAACGCCAAGATCCATCTCGAGGTGGCCGAGAAGACCTGGGCGCGGCACGGCTTCAACGGCGTCGCGTACACGTCGCACGACAGCTTCGACGTCTGCTGGGACGAGCTCGGTGCCGCTCGGTCCGGAGGGAGCTCCGGCGTTGCTGCTCGCTTTCCCAGGTGCGGATGTGGGTCGGAACACGCTCACCGGGGACGCCCACGGCCCATCGCCCGCCAGGGACACGAGCTGGTTCCTCGATCGTGTCGAGCCGATCTTCCCGGGCACTCGTGCGGCGTTCACCGGCGCTTCCTACGAGGATCACTGGGCCCGCGACCCATGGGTCAAGGGCGCCTACTCGTTCTACAAGGTCGGCCAGTACGCAACCTTCGGGGCAACCGCCGCCGCGCCGGCGGGCCGTGTCCACTTCGCGGGCGAGCACACCTCGATCAACAACCAGGGATTCCTGGACGGCGCCGTGGAGTTGGGTGGTCGCGCGGCGAAGGAGATCCTCGCTCAGCTCTGAGCTAACGGCTCAACCGACGGCTCGTGGGCGACCACGGCCTTCTGGCGCGCACGGTAGGTGCGTGCCTTTTCGCGCGAGCCGCACACGCGCATCGAGCACCAGCAGCTGCAGCCGTTCTTGGAGTGGTCGTAGTACGCCCAGCGGCAGGGCTCGCTCTTGCAGATCTTGAATCGCGACCACGTGTCCATCAGGGTCGCCTCGACGATCGCCGTGGAGATCATCCCGAGGAACTGATTCACGCCGGCGCAGTCAACCGCCAGGGCGGCGCCGTCGGCCGAAAGGATGGGACGGAGCGGTGCGCGGCCGAGCAGCTTCTGCAGTCTCACAGTCACGGCCGGATCGACGTTCTCTCCGTTGTGAGCCTCAAGCAGATCGCGAAGCGACTCGCGGGTGGCGATGAGCCGTTCGCGATCCTTCTCGGACAGCTTCAGCCAGACGCCGATGGCGTCGTGCAACCACTCGGTCGCCAGCGGGACGGTGCGCAGCTGATCCACGCCATCCAGCAGGTCGTCGCTGTTGATGAACCGTTGGACCAGGCGGAGCGTCCCGGGCGCGGGCTCGCGGGCCTCGGTTTCGCTCATGTCAGACAGCGCTCCTTGCGGTGTTCATCGTCACCAGTATACCCATTTGACAAGTTACGGTGGCTGCGGTAAGATGTCACCAGTAAACCACCTTAGATGGTGATTCAAACCCGGAGGCAGTGAGATGTACGGACCCCAGTTGATCGAGATGGCTCAGGTTGCCGAGCAGGAGCACATGCGCCAGGCCCTCATGGCGAGGACCCGTGCGCAGGAGCGTCGTGCAGCGCGTGCGCTGCTTGGACCAGGGCGTTTTGCACGCGCCTGGAGCGCCTTCTGGGCACCGCGTGGCGTCGTGCTCATCCCCCGCTCGTCAGCCGGTGAGTTGAAGTCCAACGACCTCACCCCGTGCGTGGACTGCTAAGTCCGCGCACCGGGGTCGGGGTGGTCGAGCACATTGGCCGCCAGGCGGCCGGCGATGCCGTTCCTCATGGCTGATGCGGCTGAGCTCTCCGGCTTCCGCGCCGCCTGGTCCTCGAAGCAGCGCAGGAACTCGTCACGGAGCGTGAGGCGCGGGTACAGTGCGACCACCTGAGCGCGGAAGTCCGCCGGCCACCATTCGGGATGGCGGCCGGAGATGTCGAGGCTGGTCGCGAGCGCAAGCAGGAAGCCCTCGACGTCGTCCTCGCGCTCGGTGCCGCGCATGTGGGCCTCGATGATCTCGGCTGCGCGGGTGCGACGCTCCGGGGGCCATCCGGCGCCCGCGGCGAACACCCAGGCGACGTGGCCGCCCGCCTCCTCGAACGGCATGGTGTGGCTGTCGAACGCGGCCATCAGCCCGATGTCATGCAGCATCGATGCGACGTAGAGCAGTTCGGCGTCGAAGGTGATCTCCTCGCGTCTTGCGTAGAACGCGGCCCACACGTACGAGCGAATGCAATGGTTCACCAATGCAGGCGAGCAATACGCTGTCGCAACCTCGACCGACGCACGAGCGGCAGCGGAGTTGGGCCGGGTGATGCCGCGGACGATGTCGACGGTGCTCACACCGGTCAGAATGACGCCTCCGGCTGGGCGGACGTCGCGCGTGCGTTGGGTGCGCACGGCAGACGAGGGCGCAGCAACAACGCCAATGAGTTGGGAGGTGCGCAGTGGGCAGCATCGTCGTCTCGCAGTTCGTGACCATGGACGGGGTGTTTCAGGATCCCGGGGCGCCGGTGAATTCGAGCGCGGCGGCTGGGCCTTCCAGTTCAACCGCGGTCCGGAGGGCGACAAGTTCAAGTTCGACGAGGTGATGGCGGCCGGCGCGCTCCTGCTCGGTCGTCAGACTTACGAGGGCTTCGCCAAGGCCTGGCCCACCATGCACGACGAGTTCGCGGACAAGATGAACGGGATGCCGAAGTACCTGGTGTCGTCCAGCATCACCGAGGGCACCTGGAACAACACGACAGTGATCAACGGTGACATCCCGGCTGCAGTGCGGTCGTTGAAGAACGAGATCGACGCCGACATCCTGATCAATGGGAGCGGGCAGCTCGTGCGCACGCTGCAGGAGCACGACCTCATCGACGAGTACCGCCTGATGGTCTATCCGGTGGTGCTCGGCAAGGGCAAGCGGTTGTTCAATGACACCGACCGGCCGATGCACTTTGATCTGGCCGCGTCACGCCCCGCTGGCGAAACCCTGATCGTGATCTACCGTCCACGGCGAAACGCCGCGTAAGCCTCCGCGGACTGAGGACCAGAGGACGTGCGAGAACCGCGCCGGTAACTCGTCGACGTCGACGTTCGGGAACGTGCCGGACGGAAAGAGGCCGACGTTCCAGGTACTGCCAGGCAGCGGTGTGGTTGGCGCAGCCGGGTTGATTCGGTTGGTAGCGTGGGCGGACGGCGCGGTGCGGGTCACTCCCAGTGCGCTCCGGCTCACTGGAGTACAGCAGCGCACCGCGCACCGCCGCGGGATTGGCTGCGACCAGGCCGCAGTACGCGCCGGCGAACGCCCCGTTGATCGGATTCTCGTAGAACGCCGGAATGTAGCCGGACCCGGTGAACGCCGCGATGTAGGCCGCGATATATGCCGACGAGATGGGATCGCTGGTCTCGACATCGCGAAAGATGGCAACGCCCTGCGGCACGGCGAGCGTGTGCGCTTGCGCGATCGCCTGCTGCGCGTCCACCGTGCCCCCGGTGAAGGCGCGGTTCGGGTCATCGATGAGGAGGATCGAGAGTCCCTGCGCGTGGATGTACTGCGCCTCGGCGCTGGCGATCCTGCTGCTGTAGATGAGGTAACGGCCGACGAACTGCGGACTGCCGAGTTCGCTGGTGGTTTGCGCAAGGATGTTGCCGGTCTGCACGTTGTCGACGGTGTCGATGCCCCACCACGCGCCAGTTGATGAGGTCGCGCTCACCTGCGCTTCGAGCGTGGCGCGGTGTGCCGCGTCACCGTGCTGAGCGATCAGCAGGGAGCCGAAGGTCGAGAGTGCGATCGCGACGCTCGCGATCCGCGCACCGCGGTGAGCCAAGAATCGGGCCTCCTGGAGGTCATCGTCGCGGGATCGGGACTTCCCGACAGCCGGGTCATGCTACCAGCGGCCCGCGGAACGCCGGGGAAGGCGCCCCGGGCGACTGGGTAGGATCGGACGCATGCCGCGGCTCCATCCCAACGCGACCATCCGCCGCGCAACCCCTGCCGACGTCGACGCGATCGCGACCATGCATCTCGCCAGCTGGTTGGCGGCGTATCGCGGTCTCGTCTCGGACGAATACCTCGACGGCGTCACCCACGACAACCGCGTCGACCGGTGGGCGCGCACCTTCGGGCCCGAGGAGGTGGAGGCTACCGAGACGACCCTCGCGGTTGAAGGCACCAGGATCCTGGGGCTGTGCAGCTTCGGGCCGAGGGTCGAGCCGCGCGCCACCACGGTCGGCGAGATCTATTCGCTGCACGTCGATCCGAACGTGTGGCGCCAGGGCATCGGCCGGCTGCTCCTCGACGACGCCCTGCTGCGGCTCCAGACCCGGGGCTTCACGCGAGTAGTGCTCTGGGTGCTCCGCGACAACGAGAACGCCCGACGCTTCTATGCTGCGCGAGGATGGTTGGTGACCGGTGAGGAGCGCGATGAAGACCGCGCTGGAAACAGGATCCCCGAGACGCGCTATGGGATCGACCTGCCCGCTCGGGGCCGACCAGGCGCGATGTGTCAGCCCCGATTTCGGTAGCGTATGGGTCTCGCCGGATTCGTTGACGGAGCGTCCAATGACCACCACCGCGAGTGACGAGGGGCCGTTCCCCTCAAGCGCCATCGAGACCAATCAGGCCGGACGCCTGACCGAGCAGCAACGAAGCAACTGGCGAAGCCGGTCGCGCGGAGTTCGCAAGACCGAGCTGAGCTTCGCTGCGATCGTGGTGATCATCGGCGCACTGGTGGCATTCAGCTCCGGGCCCGCGAAGGACGCGACCCTCAAGCCGATTGTCGGCATCGTCTGCTTCGTGATTGCGGCGTTGCTCATCGTGCGCGCGCTGACCGGTGGCGACTCGATCACGAACGACGTGCGGGACGGCACGGTGGTGTCGGTCGATGGGGCAATCACCAAGCGAGTTACCACGACCAGCGCAGGCTCGAGCTCCACTGAGCGCTATTACCTGGACGTTGCCGGCAAGCGGCTCCAGACTGGGAGCGCGGGGTTCCACGCGGCGCCGGACGCGGGCTACGTGCGGGTCTTCTATCTGCCGCGCAGCAAACGCGTCGTCAACCTGCAGCGTCTCCCCGGCCCCGTGATTCCGGAGCTGGACGCCGCCTCGGTGCGCTCGATGATGCAGACCATGGCCGCAGGCGCGCACCACCACGACGAGGTCTCGATGGCAGAGACCCGTGCGCAGATGCAGGCGATCGGTGATCAATTCAAGGCGCAGGTACTCGGCTCGACCACACCGCCGCCCGGCGATCAGCAGGACCGGCGTCCGCTCGCGGAGGCGATCGTCGGCTCGTGGAGCAACGGCTTCATCTCGGTCGTGTTCAGCGCCGACGGGACCCTCAGCGGATCGTTGCCGAACGGGCACCAGGTGAACGGCCACTGGTCGGTCGACCCGCAGGGGCAGTTGCGCTCCGATGCGTTCGGGAAGGACGAGACGGCTCCGGCATGGGTCGCGGGTAGCACGCTGACGATCGCAGCCGGCGGAAACGCCATCGCGTTGCAGCGCCAGAGCTGAATCTGCCTCCCCGGACCAGCCGGTAGGATACGGGCATGGCTGAGAAGCCGATGCCGGCGGTGTTCCTCGGACACGGCAGCCCGATGAACGCGCTGGAGACCAACCGCTACACCGCCGCGTGGGCGGGCTTCGGTGCGTCGGTGCCCCGTCCGCGGGCGATTCTCGTGGTCGGCGCACTGGTACATCGGCTCGACTGCGGTGACCGCGATGCCGACGCCGCGCACCATTCACGACTTCTACGGCTTCCCGCAGGCGTTGTTCGATTTCGAGTACCCGGCACCCGGATCCACCGTGTTCGCCGAAGAGGTCGCCGAAATCGTCAAACCGGTGTGGGTGGGGCTCGACCACGACAGCTGGGGTATTGATCACGGCACCTGGTCGGTGCTGGCGCACGCGTTTCCCGCCGCCGACATCCCGGTGGTGCAGCTCTCGATCAACGCGGCCAAACCTTTTGACTACCACGTTGACATCGGCGCGCGACTGGCACCGCTGCGCACATCGGGTGTGCTGATCGTGAGCAGCGGCAATGTCGTGCACAACCTGGGCGGCATGGATTTCCGCAACCCCGACGGCGGCTTCGACTGGGCGCACCGTTTTGACGATGCCGTGCGCGAAAAGATGCAGGACGCGCCGACCGATGTGCTCACCGTCGACGCGCGGCCGGAGTTCCGGCTCGCGGTGCCGACCCCTGACCACTTTCTGCCTTTGCTGTACCTGGCGGGCGTCGCCGGCGCAACCGCTGAGACGCTTGACGTGCTCGTCGACGGATATACGTACGGATCGCTGTCGATGACGTCCTACACACTGGACGCGAATTGCCCGACGCATCCGGACGTGACGGCACCGGCAGCCGAGTTTCCGGACCCGGCGTTGGTCCCTCCCGAAGACACCAACAGCTGACGCCGCCTACCAGTCGACTCCGCCGCCGACCCAGGTGGCGTCGCCGGAGGTGAATGCGCTGACCACGCCTGTGGGTGACACCAGGTAGGCCAGTGCGCCACCTGGATTGCTCAGGTCGTCGCACAGCAGGGTGTCGTCGGGCAGCCACGAGTTCCGCCGCCAGGTAGGTGCTGGTCGCGACCGGTCGTGCGGCGCCGGTTGCGGTCGTGACGATGAACAGCTGGTCGAAGCGCTTGGTGCCCAGCAGGCAGCCGGCGTCAACGGTCATGTAGGCCGCGTCGGCCGACAGCGTCACCCCCTCGAAATCGTGGAGCGATCCATGCCCGGTGCAGATGGTGCCGAGCGCGCCGACGTTGAAGTTCCGCGTGACGCCCGCTGCGGTGTTGAGGAAGCGCCATGTGGTTGCTGATGGCGACTTGGGCTGCGTCGCGCACAGCATCGACGTGTTGACCGCGACTGCAGCGAGCACGCAGCCTCCACCGAGTTGGGGTTGCACTGCAGTGAGTGCACCGCCGGAGCGATGGGCGATGAAACCAGCCGCTGTTCCGCCACCGCCCGCAGCGACGCAGCCCGACGTTTCCACGAGCCAGACGTCGTCTCCCACCCATCCGCCGATCGTCCATGCCGACGTTGCGCCGCCACTCGGGAGCTGCGCGATGACAGTCGGTGATCCGCCTGGTGTCTCGACGTCGAGCGTTCCGCTGCTCATGCCGGTGTTGCAGGGGCTCGAGTATGCCGTCCCGGCGAGCCATGCGAACGCGTGCCCGTCGACCGCTCCGGTCGGGGTGAATACCTTCGACGGATCAGAGATGCTCTGCAGGGTTTGCATCATGCCATCGGGCTGCAGCGCGACCAATGCCGAAAGCTGTCCGTTCGATACCTTCCCGGCCAGGAACGCATTCCCGAATGGTGAGAACAGCTCGAGGCTGGTCGCGGCCGGGATCGACGCCGACGCCGTGCCGTCCTCGCCGAGCAGGTGCAGGGTGCCATCGGCGCCGAGCACCGGGATAAGCGGCGTGACGTCGAGCGCCGGCGGCGCGGGTGATGGCGTGCCGGCCGGCGTCGCGCTCGGTGGCGGCGTCAGCACCGGCGATGGCGTCGGTGAGACCGAGGGCACCGTCTTCGCTGCGGACCCACAGGCGGAGAGCAACACGGCTCCAAACGCGATCGTCGCGATGCCTCTGCCCACCGCGCATTCTAGGCGCGGATTCGACGCTGCACCATGACGATGGCGCGACGTCAACCGGTGCAGAGGTTGACGCCTTTCGCGGCGAGAATCTGCTCGACAGCACTGAGCAACTTCGTATAGCTGAGCGTGTTCGCGTCCACGGCTGCCACAAGCGCAGCGGCGGTCTGGCTGGTCAGTGATGCAACCTGTGCCGCCGGCGCGGTGTAGAGCACGATGTCCGCACCTGCCGCCTCGGCCGCAACCACCGCCTTTGGCACCGAGTATCCGATGTCGACCAGTGCGCCGGAGGACAGCGAGTTGGTCATGACCAGACCCTTGTAGGCGAGCTGTCCCCGTAGCTCGCCGGTGATCACGGCGGGGGAGATGCTCGCCGGCAGCGTTGAGAGGCCCGGGACCACCGCGTTGGCGACCATCACCACCGGCGCCCCGGCGCTGATCGCGTGCTCGAAGGGCAGCAACCCCGCGTGCTCGAGGGTGCTCCAGGGGAGCGTCGTCGCCGGTCCGACGTCGGTGTTCCGGCTCGCCTGCCCGAGTCCGGGGAAGTGCTTGATCACGGGCACTATCCCACCCGCCTCCAGCCCTGCCATGAAGGCCGTTCCGTCAGCGGCAGCGACCGCCGGGTTGAGGCTGAATGATCTCGTGCCGTCAGGATCCTGGTTGTTGGGGCCGGTACCGTTGTCGAGGTCGAGGACGGGGGCCAGGTCCATGGTCACGCCGGCCGCGCGCATCCGCTTCGCGACGGTGGTCGCGAGCGCCTGAATCTGAGCGGCGGACATGGTCGCCGCCATCTCGCGCGCCGACGGGATCGACCCGACCAGGTTGGCCATCCGCTGGACCACGCCGCCTTCCTCGTCGGTCATGACGAACGGCGCGATGCCGCCCGGTGCCGCAGCGTCGAGGGTGTGCAGTACAGCTGCCAGGTTCGAGGGAGCGGTCGATCCGAACAGGATCACGCCGCCGGCGCCCGCTGCGATCTCGGTGGTGATCGACGGCACGTCCGTCTCCGCGACCGGAATGACCAGCGTCTGCTCGGCGAGCCGGGTGAGGCTCCAGGTGGCAAGCACCGTGGCGTTGGAGCAAACCACGGCCGTCGGCGTCGGCGAGGGGGTCGGCGTCGGGATCGCGGTCGGTGTGGGCGGAGCCGCGCTTGGCGACGTCACCCCCGGACTGCCGCAGGCGGCGACGACGGCGGCGGCGAAGACAGCGGCGATGGCGAGACGGCGGTGGGGGCGCGGGTGAGTGCTGAGCACGGGGGTGATACGCGAGCCTACCCGGAAAAGGAACGCTGTTCACCACATCCGGTGCTACCGTCGCACTCGCATTTGGGGCCGGATGAGGAGGAGTGGATGCACTTCGGGGTTGTGCTTCCGGGTGGGACCGCAGTCCAGCAGCTCGAGCAGGCGATCTTCGCCGAGCAGTCGGGCTGGGATGGCGTGTTCGTCTGGGAGGCTGCCTACGGCGTCGACGCCTGGTCGCTGCTCGCCGCAATCGCCGCCCGAACCTCCCGCATCAGGCTCGGCACCATGCTCACTCCGCTCCCCTGGCGCCGTCCCTGGAAGGTCGCCAGCCAGGTGGTCACCCTCGATCAGATCTCCGCCGGCCGGGCGATGCTCGCCGTCGGCCTTGGCGCGATCGAGACCGATCTGCCGCTCACCGGCGAAGTGCTCGGCCTTCGGGAGCGCGCCGAGTACCTCGACGAAGGGATCGATCTGATCCGCGGTCTCTGGGAAGGCCGTACGAGCTACCGAGGACGCCACTACAACTACGCGACCGTACGCTCCGACCTCGCCGAGGCCGGCAGTCCGGTGCAATCCCGGATTCCGATCTGGGTGGTCGGCGTGTGGCCGCGCCCGAAATCGATGACCCGGGTGTTGCGCTGCGACGGCGTGGTGCCGCAGTGGCAGATCGAGGGTCGCGCCGGCACTCCTGACGACCTCCGCGATCTTCGTGCCTGGTGTGCCGAGCGCGGCCGCGATGACCTCGACGTGGTCCTCGACGGCGAGACCCCTGCTGACGATCGAGAGGCCGCCATCAGCACAGTCCAACCCTGGGCGGACGCCGGCGCCACCTGGTGGCTCGAGACCCGCTGGGAGCTCCCCCATCACAGCGACGAGCGGATGCGCGAGGTGCGCCGTCGCCTCGAGGCGGGTCCGCCCTCGCGCTGACCCCTACGGTCGGGACAGTGCCGGCTCCGGGGCGTGCACGGGTGCGGTCGCCGCCGGCGTCGCCTCGATCGCGGTCTCGCCGGAGATCTCGCGAAGCGTACGACCGCTCGACCGGATGTACAGCCAGGCGCCGGCCAGCACGATCAGCGATGCAAGCAGGACGACGCCGATGACCAGGGTGGGCACATTGACCAGCTTGAGACCGGACACGAGGAGCACCGCCGCCAGCGCGCCGCGAAGGAACGCCGTCGGTGCGTAGGACGAGACGCTGGCACCGAGGAGCACGCCCGGGATGCTGCCGATGAGGATGGACAGCGTCAGCCCGAGCTTGAAGTCCCCGAACACGATGTGCGCCAGCGCTGCGGAGCCGACCATCGGGATCGCCTGCGCCAGGTCCGTGCCCACCATCTGCGACCCACGAAGGCGCGGGTAGAGGAACAGCAGCAGGATGATGACCAGGGTTCCGGATCCCACCGACGTGATCCCGACGATGAACCCGATCGACGCGCCGATCGCGAGGGTCGGCACCTTCTTCACGTGCAACTTCTGGTCGACGCCACGCGCAGTGCCGTTGCGGTGATCGAGATACATCTTGAAGAGCAGCGCGCCGACCGCGAGCAGGAGCACCGAGCCGAGCGCGATGCTCACGACCTGCTGAATGCGCGTGGCGTTGCCGATCGACTTCAGGAAGACGACGCCCAGGAAGGCGGCGGGGACGGAGCCGATCGCGAGCCAGCCCGCGAGGTTCCAGCGCACGGTGCCCCGTCCGGCGTGGACGGCGGCGCCGATCGGCTTCATGATCAGGGAGGCGACGAGGTCGCTCGACACGGCGGCCAGCGGCGCGATGCCGAAGATGAGCACCAGGATCGGGGTCATCAAAGCGCCCCCGCCCATCCCGGTCAACCCGACGGCGAACCCGACAATCAGACCCGCAACAGCGACGAAAAGATCGATGTGCACCCCCCGACGACCTCCTACCTTTGCCCCGTTTGACGCCCTTGCTCTACTTTGCGGGATACAAGCCGCAGCGTCAAGCCCGCGCTATTGTGACGGCTCCGGACCCCACTTCGCGGTTGTGCGCAACAGCCTCGGCTGTGGTGGAGCAGTTGGCGACGCACCGACGAATCGAGACAGATCCCGGAGCGCGCGCCGAACCGGCAGCAGCGGTCGTCTGCGGCCCGACCATCCCGGCTCCCAACGCTCGCCGACCACCTCGAGCCGGCGAGGATCGCGTCGCACCGCGAGATCGAAGCGGGCGATGACCTGGTCGCCGTGCAGGAGCGGCATCACGAAGTAGCCCCATCGATCTGACTTGGGCACGTAGATCTCCAGCCTGAAATCGAAGCTCCAGATGGCCAGCGTCCGGTCGCGGTCGCAGATCAGGTTGTCGAAGGGCGAGAGGAAGGTGGTCCGCGGCTCGAACTCGCCTGCCTCGATGCGATCCAGCAGGCGCAGATCGTCGACGTGGACGAACCACGCGCCCCGGAGACCCGGGTCGACCGGAACGATCAGACCCTCGCGCTCGAGGTCCTGCCAGATCCCGTCCAATCCCGCATAGCGCCGGCGCAGGAAGTGCTTTCGGACCTGCTGCTTGGTGGCGATCCCGAGCATTCGTAGCGACCGGGTCGCGGCGCGGCGGACGGCCTCGTGCGGAGAGGGAACGTCGGCGACCGGCGCTCCGAACCACCGGTCGGCCATCGCCCAGCGCCTGCCGCCGCCGTCGCGTCCAGCGGGCACGATCTGGCCGAGCAGCCACAGCAACCCGAGTGAGTCGGCGATCCGGCTACGCGCTCCCCAGCCCGACTGGTACTTCTCGGTGTGTTCCTCGAAATCCGACGCGCGCACCGACGCGTTGCCGCGCAGGCGCTCGAGCACGAGGTCAACCTTGTCCGCGTGCCGGCTCAGCCATTGCTCGGTCTGGTGGGCATCCCCCGACCGAGGTGGCAGTGCGGCGTGGAGGGCACGGTCGGCGGTGGGCACGATCGACGCCTGGTGCGCCCAGTACTCGTAGAGGAGCCGCTGATCCCAGAGCAGCGTGTCGACCAGCTTCGGATCGAACACACCGAGACGGCTGAAGAGGACGAGCAGGTGATTGCGCGCGACAATCGCGGTCGGGTCGAGTTGCAGGCAGCCGATGGCGCGAACCAGGTCGACGATGACCTCGGTGGTCACCGGCGCCGGCGTCGGCCCGCTCAGGCGCTGACACGCCACCGCCATGCGCCGCACCGTCGCGATGGTCACGGTGCGCCGCGTGCCCGCGATGCCGCCTATCCCCAGACTTCGGCCGCCGTCTCGACGATGAGTCGCAGCTTGGCAACTTCCTCGTCGTACGTCAGGACGTTGCCTTCGACGGTGGAGGAGAAGCCGCATTGCGGCGACAGGCAGAGTTGCTCGAGTGGCACGTACCTCGCAGCTTCATCGATGCGTCGCTTCAGTGCGTCCTTGGTCTCCAGGGCGCCGCGCTTGGTCGTCACCAGTCCGAGCACGACGTACTTGTCCTTGGGCACGAAGCGCAGTGGCTCGAAGCCACCCGAGCGCGAGTTGTCGTACTCGAGGAAGAAACCCTCGACGTCGAGCTCACCGAACAACGCTTCGGCGACGAAGTCATAGCCGCCCTCGGCGGCCCACGACGAACGGAAGTTGCCGCGACACATGTGCGTGGTGACGCGCATGCCCGGCGGCCTGGCGGCAAGCACGCGGTTGAGGTTGTTGATGTAGACCTCGTGCTGATGCTCACGATCACCGCCGAGCGAGGCGATGAGCTCCCGCTGACGCGGGTCGTTGAGGTACGCGAGGCTGGTGTCGTCGAGCTGCAGGTACGTGCAGCCGAGCTCGCCGAGACGCGTGACCTCGTCACGGTAGGCGGCGATGAGGTCGTCCCAGAACGCGTCCATGTCCGGATATACCGTGGGATCGATGGCGGCCCGCCCGCCTCGGTAGTGCACCATGCTCGGCGAGGGGATGGTGAGCTTGGGTGTGACTCCGGCTGCGCACGTCGACTGCAGAAAGCGAAGGTGGTCGGCGAAGATCGTGTCACCGAGCCGGATGCGGTCAGTGATTCGCAGTGCGGCAGGTGCGAAATCGAGCGTCCCCTTGTCGTTGAAGAATTGCACGTGCAGCTTCTCGTCGGCCTGCGTGACACCGCCCAGCGCGTAGATGAAGTCCATGTGCCAGGCCGTACGCCGGAACTCCCCGTCGGTTGCAGATTGCAGCCCCACGTCGCGCTGCATGGCGACGACGCCGCGAATCGCATCATCCTCGACGTCACGCAACGCGTCAGCGGAGATCTCGCCTGCTGACCTGCGTGCGCGCGCCTGCATCAAGCGCGTGGGACGCAGCAAGCTGCCGACGTGGTCGGCGCGAAAGGGTGGTTCCGTGCGACCGCTCATGGCAGCGCCGGCTCGCGATCAGCCTGCTGCTTCGTCCGGAAAGATCGACAGCGGCATGGACATCCCCACGTTCCACATCCCTGCATCGACGACCTCCAGGATCTTCAAGTTCCCCGCGAGGCTGCAGAGCATATATGCGTCGCGCGGTGCAAGGCCGTGCTCGTCGCCCAACCACGCGACCATGGCGCGGGCCGCCATCCTCGATCCTTCCATGAGGTCCGAGGCGATGCCCATGGTGCAGTAATCGGAGCCACCGGCCGGCCGCGCCGTGCGCGGTGCGGTCACGTACGCCGGGCCCGGAATGGTGCGCTTCAGCAGCGTCAACCGCAGGCTGCCCTTGAGCGGTCCCTCGAGGGCTGAGACGCACACTTCCCCGTCGCCCTGCACGGCGTGCGGGTCGCCGCAGGAGAACAGCCCACCCGGCAGGAACACGGGGAGGTACAGTCGCGAGCCCGCGATGAGATGGCGGTTGTCGATGTTGCCGCCACCCGCGTGCGGTGGGAATGGTGAGAGCCGGGCACCGCCGCCGGGCTGCACGCCCATGACGCCCATGAACGGCCGTAAGGGCACCGTGATGCCGCCGCCAAAGTCCGCCGCCTCTTTGCCTTCGAGGTCGAAGGTCCGCAGGTAGCCGTCCGGGAAATCGTCGGGGAGCAGCCCGAAGCCGGGAAGGATTGCCGTCCATCCCCAGGAGCCGTGCTCCAGGTCGAGCACGTCGATCGCGAGCGTGTCGCCGGGCTCGGCCCCGGCGATGGTCACGGGGCCGCTGAGGTTGTAGAGGGTGTCGAAATCGAAGGTC
Source organism: Candidatus Dormiibacterota bacterium (assembly GCA_963748505.1). Lineage (GTDB taxonomy): Bacteria > Chloroflexota > Dormibacteria > Aeolococcales > Aeolococcaceae > Palsa-851. Next base: position 485,451 of record CAVVJH010000003.1, on the reverse strand, counting down.
ACATCCGCGAAGCTATCGCCGGGCTTGACCTGACGGTTCCCTGCTTCGAGAAGGTCGAAGTGGACGACGTCACCGGACTCGATCTCCAGCAGTGGCGGGACGGTCTCGTCCCAGTCGTGATGGATGACGCGCGGGTCGATCACGTGTTCGCGGCTCATAGGTCGTCTGCTCCCAAGAAAATGCGCGTACCCGCGTCAGGTAGGCCCGGTCTTCAATGCACGCGGTGTGTGAGCTTGCCGCAACGCCGGTGAGCTCTGCTTGCGATACCGGGCAGCGCTCGCGACGGCGTCTTTCCCTAGGCTTGCTCGGCCATGGCAGCACCACCCGACGACAACCCAGTCGAAGTCGAATCGGAGCAGGCGGCACGCCGCCGTATCCGCAACCGCGCCCTGACGATCGGAGTAAGCGTGGTGCCCTTCGGTCTGTCCTTTGGCGCGGTCTCGGTGGAGACACATCTGAGCCTGTTGCAGGTTTCCTTCATGTCGCTGGTGCTCTTCTCGGGTGCTTCGCAGTTCGCGCTGGTCAGCGTGCTCGGTGGTGGCGGTTCCTATGTCTCTGCGGTCGGGACCGCGCTGCTGCTTGGCGCGCGGAACGGCCTGTATGCCGCGCGCATCAACGCGTTGCTGCATCCATCCGGTTGGCGCAGGCTGGTGATGGCGGAGACCACCATCGATGAGAGCACCGCGATGGCGGTGAGTGAAGGCGGCTACGGGTCACGCGGCCCGAGCCTTCTGGACAACGGCCATCTGTGTCTATGTGCTGTGGAACGTGTCGACTCTCGTCGGCGCATTGGCCGGCAATGCGTTTGGGTCGCCTGCGACAACCGGGCTTGATGTCGCAGGACCGGCAGCGTTTGTTGCGCTCCTCGCGCCGCGTCTCACGACCACGCGCATCCGCCTCGGAGCCCTGGGCGCCGGGCTGATTGCGCTCGCCGCCGTTCCCCTGGTGCCTGTGGGTGCGCCGATCCTCATCGGCGGCCTTGCGGCGGTTGCCATCCTGCTTGCGGTGGACCGATGAGACTGTGGCTCACCGTGCTCATCGCATCCTTGGGGTGCGCGGGGCTGAAGCTCGCAGGATTCGTGGTGCCGGCGCGATTCCTCGAATCGCCGGTCGCGAGGCGGGTGCTCGAGGCCCTTCCCGTGACGCTGCTGAGCGCGTTGATCGCCGTTTCCACCTTCGCGACCGGCAATCACCTGCTGCTGGATTCACGCGCCGCGGGATTGGGAGTCGCGCTCGTTCTGGTTGCGATCCGGGCGCCCTTTCTCGTGGTGGTGATTGGCGCCTGTGCAACCGCGGCGGCGGTGCATGCCCTCTAGCGCCAGGGCTAGACTCGATCGAGAAATCATTGAGGTGAAGCCATGTTCAAGGTAGTGCTGATTGCCACCGACGGTTCAGACGCCGGCGATCTCGCAGTGTCCTTCGGGAAGGATCTCGCGATCGACCAGAAGGCCCGCGTCATCGTCGTGTACGTCGACGAACTGGTGCCCGGTCACGGCGGTGCTCATCACGTGCAGGCCCTCGAGCCGGAGATCTCCGAAAAGATCAGCGACCAGGTCGCTGCACTCGCCGCCGACGGGCTCGACGCGACGTTCGAACGGCACCAGGTCAAGGTGAGCGGACCGGCCCACGCGATCGCCGACGCGGCGATGGATGCCGGCGCCGACCTCATCGTGCTCGGCAGCGTCGGGAGCGGACCGTTGAAGGGGCTGTTGCTCGGCAGCGTCGCCCATCGCTTGCTCCAGATCGCGCCGTGCCCGGTGGTCGTGGTTCCAGCCCGGCGTTAGCCCGGGATCACGAGAAGGCGACCGGTGACCAGGTCGCGCCCGCATCGATGGTGCGGAGCAGCGTGTTGGTGCCAGTCGCCGGCACGATGACCGCGAAGCCGACCTCCGCGTCCGTGAAGCCGGCCCAGACCGCGCCGGCGAGTTGCGGCGCGGCCACAAAGGTCTGACCACCGTTGGTCGTCAGTGCGCTGACGATCCCGGGGCCGACCACGAAGGCGCGCTGCGGTGACGTGGCCGCCACCATACCGCCGTTGCCGAAGCCGAAGAGCGATGGTGAACGTAGGAAGCCCGCGCCGCCGTTGGTCGAGATCCAGGGGTTGCCCTGGTTGCCGGTGGCACAGAAGGCCCAGACGACACTGTTGCTCACCGGGTCGTACGTACCGTCGAGATCCGGCTCGCAAGGCATCGAGCCGAAGTACCAGGTGGTGGCGTCGTTGTACCCGGTGTATGCAAGTCGCGTGCTGCGACCGAAGTACATCACCCACACCGTGTCGCCGTGAACGCCGAAGACGGGCGTGGTGAGTGGATTGCCGGGTGGCACAACACGTGTCCAGGTATCGGTGCTCGCCTGTGAGCGCATCAGCGTGCCGGCACATGCAGTCTGGCCCGTCGTGCAGGTCTGAAACACCGCATAGACGTTGCCGTTGGCTCCGGGCTCGAGCTGCAGGATGTTGGTCACACTGGTTTCGATGCGCTCCCATGTGGCACCGCCGTCGTGGGTGGACCAGAGCTGATTGCCGTACACCCAACCATCGTCGGCGTTGGCGAAACGCACGTCGAGGTGATATTCCGACGCCGAGGTGGTCGCGGGAATTGCTATCGGCTGGAAGGTCGCGCCGGCATTCGTCGTGTGCAGGATCGCTGATGGGCAGCTGCCCGATGTGCAGCCCGTTGATCCCAGCACCCAGTATTCGCTGTGGCTGATCGCGGTGATCGCCTCGGGGTCGAAGTTGGCGGGAACGGCTCCCGTCGGGGAGGGCGTGGGCGTGGGGGATGCAGGCGTCGATACCGGGGATGGTGTTGTCGAAGAGGATGCAGTGGGAGTTGGGGTCGGGCTCGAGACGCTTGCCGCTGGAGTGCAACCGGCCAGGCCGAGGACGCCAAGAATCGCAACGATTCCGGTTCGCTTCCTCTGGGACATGACACGACCTCCGGCGACCCGGCGCGTGTTGCACGCCCGCGGCGTGTTTGGAACGGTGCATGCTGCGCCGAGTTACGGGCGGCGTGTGGAACAGGCGACTGCCTCGGGAGCATGATCGCAGCGTGAGTCCTGAAGAATGGCGCGCTGCGATGCTGCAGTGGGCGCTCCCTGAGAGCATCCTCGCCGCCGCGCCGGAGTCGCCGTGGGGTTTCCCGACCGAGCTGTTCCGCTCGCGCGCCGAGCTGGCGACGCCGGGTGCGCTGACCTTCGCGAACCGCACTGCGCGCGACGCCCTGCCACCGGGAGGGACCGTGCTCGACGTCGGCGTGGGCGCCGGCGCCGCATCCATCCCCTTGCACTCGCACTGCACAGTGATCATCGGCGTCGATTCGTCGGCGGCGTTGCTCGAGGAATTCCAGGACCAGGCGCGTCGTGCCGGCGCGGTGGCAGAGCCGATCGCCGGGAGCTGGCCGGAGGTTGCTGCGCAGGTACCGGTCGCCGATGTCGTGGTGTGCAACCACGTCGTGTACAACGTCGCCGACCTTGCGCCCTTTGTGGTGGCGCTGTCGGCGCACGCGCGACGACGTGTCGTCATCGAGCTCACCAACCGGCATCCGACCGCGTGGATGGCAGACCTGTGGCTGCGCTTTCACGCGCTGGCGCGGCCCACGCGGCCGGACTCGGACGATGCTGCGTCATTGATTCGTGGGCTCGGCTTCGACGTTCGCCGCCATGCAGCCGTCGTGCCCCATCGACCGGGCGGATTCCGACGCCGCGAGGATGCGGTGGCCTCGGTCCGTCGCCGTCTCTGCCTCGACGCCGCCCAGGATGAGGCAGTCGCTGAGGCCCTTGGGGACCGCCTGGCGCGCCACGGCAACCACTGGTCGGCCGCGGGCGCACCGGAGCCGCTGGTCACCCTCTGGTGGGACGTGGAGCGGACTGTCGCCGGGGCGTGATCAGTCCCTTCGCGCGTCGTGACACGGGAGTAGGGTGAAGGAGTGCACAGCGAGCCGCATGACGGCATGCATCGACACCCGGTCGAGGTTGGGGCCGATCAGCGACCACTCGTTGTCGCGCTCTGTCTGATCGGCGTCTTCATCGTCGGCGAGGTCACGGTGGCATTCCTCGCGCACTCGCTCGCCCTGCTTTCGGACGCCGGGCACATGCTCACCGACGTTGCGGCGCTCGGCGTCTCGCTGGTGGCGCTCCGCCTTGCCCAACGCCCGCCGAAGGGCGGACTGACATTCGGTCTCAAGCGCGCCGAGGTTCTTGCCGCCCTGATCAGCGGTGCAACGCTCCTCGTGCTCGCGGCGGTGCTCATCTTCGAGGCTGCGCTTCGCCTTGCAGCGCCCACGCCGGTGCAGGGTGGGGCGGTCATCGCGACCGCCGCTGTCGGGATCGTGGTGAACCTCGCCGTGACGCGCGAACTCGCGCACGCCGGCCGGCGGAGCCTCAACATCCAGGCGAGCTTTCGCCACATTCTCACCGACCTCTACGCGCTGATCGGCACGCTCATCGCGGGCGTGGTCATCGTGACCACGGGATTCCAGCGTGCTGATGCCATCGCGTCGGTGGTGGTGGCTGCACTGATGATCTATGCGGGCGTACGGCTCCTCGGGCAAGCCGGTCGCGTGCTCCTCGAAGCATCGCCGGCCGACCTGGATCCCGAGGAGATCGGCGCGGCGCTGGCCGCCCACCCGCACGTCGTCAACGTCCACGACCTGCATGTCTGGGAGCTGACCTCGGGTTTCCCGTCGCTGTCCGCGCACGTCCTGGTGCATCCCAAGGACGACTGCCACCTGATCCGTCTCGACCTCGAACGCTTCCTCGACGAGCGCTTTCACGTCGAGCACACCACGCTGCAGGTCGACCACGCTCCGGCCGAATTCCTGCAGGTCGAACGGCTCGTGCCGGATCGAGGCCACACCGCCTCCTGACCGGTGGCTATTCTGTCGCGATCGCTCGGAGGATATCGATTCGCGCTGCGCGTATGGTTGGGATGATTGCCGCCAGCACGCCGAACACACCTGCGGCGATCGCGTAGAGGACCAGATTGCCACCCGGTATCGCGACGTTGGTGATGCCGAGATCGTGCAGCGAACCCGCCACCACAACGCCGAGTCCGAGACCCACGGTCAACCCGAGCACCGCCCCGAGCAGCGAGATGATCACCGACTCCCAACGCACCATCGATCGTGTCTGCGAGCGCGTCATGCCGAGTGCGCGCAACACACCGATCTCGCGCGTGCGCTCGAGCACGCTCAGCGCGAGCGTATTGGCGATACCGAGCACGGCGATGATGATCGCGAATGCGAGCAGCGTCGTGATCAAGTTGAGGAAGCTGTCGAGTGAGGCGCCCACGAAGGTGCGGTACTCCGAGCGGCTCATCGCCTTCAGCAGCGGGAACGCACCGACGTCCTGATGCAAGGCGCGCTCCGCGGCGCCTGCTGAGACGCCGGGCGCGGCATTGGCAAGCACGATGTCGTCTCGTGCGTCGGGCACATTGGGTTGCATCGTCGCCAGTGAGACGATGTACCCGCTCACCAGCGCATTGGCCGTGTAGATACCGCCGACCCGCACGCGAACGGCGCCACCTTGTGGAAAGTTGAACGTCACCATCTGTCCCTGGTGCACGTCGGCGGCGGCCGCCTCCGTGGAGTCGAGCAGCGCGGTGTTCGTGGAGGCGATGGCCGACGGGTCGCCCGAGATCATCGTCAGCGAGAGGACGGACGCGAGGCTCGAAGGATCGATGGCGAAGATGCTCTGCGAGCTTCCCCCGATGAGCACGGAGGTGGTGCGAACCTCGGTCACGTCGGTGAGCGCCGAGTCCGTGGCCAGCGCCTGCGCCGCCTGCGTGTTGAAGTCAGGGCCCTCAGCGAAGACGATGTAGTCCGCCTTCAATGTGCCTTCGATCGCGTTGTTGGTCGAGACGCGCACCGAGTCGGTGAGCACCGCGACGCAGGTCACGAGGGCGAGCCCGATCATCAGTGCCGCCGCCGTCAGCGCGGTGCGTCGTGGGTTGCGGCGTGCGTTCTCCCCGGCGAGCAGACCGGACGCCCCCCGAAGCCGTCGCACCGGCCACCCGATCACCGAGGCGACCGGGACCACGAGCAGCGGCGCCAGCAGTGCGACGCCGAGAAAGACGCCGAGGAAGCCGGCGCCGATGAGCTGCAGGGTCACGCTGTTCGAGGTGAAGAGCCCGGTGACCAGCGCCGCGCAACCGAGCACGAAGATGATCAGGCCGATCAGCACGCGACGGCGTGGGAGCGGTTGCGTCTCCGGCAGCGCTTCCGACAACGCGGCCACAGGTGCGATGCGCGTTGCCCTCCGCGCGGGCAGCGTTGCTGCGATCACGGTGACGACGGTGCCCACCAGCACCGCGACGATGAAGGTGCGCGGCAGCAGGGTCACCCCGCCGGTCGCTGCGGATCCGAACAGCGACAGCAGCGCGCGGGCGATGAGAATGCCCGCGGCAAAGCCGAGGATCGAGGCGACCAGCCCGGTCACCGCGGCCTCCACCAGCACCGAGGTCATCACCTGGGCGCGCGTGGCGCCGAGCGCTCGCAGCAGCGCCAGTTCCCGCGTGCGCTGCGCCACCAGGATGTTGAAGGTGTTGATGATCAGGAAGCTGCCCACGAAGAGCGAGATGAACGCGAACACGAGCAGCGGCGTGCCGATGAACGTGCTGATGGTGGACTCGGTGCTCTGCTCGGCCGCCGCCGCCGCCTGCTGGCCGGTCTCCGCCTCGGCGTAGCTTGGGATCGCTTTGGCGAGGCGCTCGCGCAACACGACGTCGGTGACGCCGCTCTGCGCGCTCACGAGGATGCTGTCGTACTTGCCCTGACCTTCGAGCACGCGCTGGGCTGTCGCTTCCGCGAAGAGCGCGATGGTCGCGCCCGCCAGGTTGTCCGAGCTGCCATACCCGGCGATCCCGGTGATCGTGAAGTGCTCCTCAACTCCACCGAGGAAGACGATCGGGAGCGACTGCCCCACGGCGAGTCCGTGCTTGGCTGCGGTACCCGCGTCGACCACGACATCGTTCGCTCCCACCGGTGGCGTGCCGCTGCGCAGGTGGTATGGCGAGATCGCAGTGTCGGTGATCCAGTTGGCACCAAAGGTGGGCGGGCCGTTGCCGCCGATCGGCTTGCCGTCGTGGCCGATCAGGGTGGCGCCCTCGCGGAAGATGTTGCCCACCGCGTCCTTGACGCCCGGAACCGCGCGCACGGTCGCCAGCAGCGAGGTGGGGACCGGATGGTTCTGTCCGCCGCCGATGCCGCCGGAATCGCCTGCAATCGCGTGTCCATGCACCGTCACCGCAACGCCCGCATTCGCGGTCGCGAAGATGCTGGTGAAGGTCGAGTTGATGGTGTCCGTGAGGATGAACGTCCCGGCGACGAAGGACACGCCGAGAATCACCGCAATCGTGGTGAGCGCAAGCCGGAGCTTGTGGCTCAGCAGGCTTCGCAGGCTGACGCCGATCATCGGTCAGCGCCTCGCGGACGCGTCAACCACCGAGATGGCGCATGACGTCGAGGATGCTGTCCGCTGTTGGTGATTGCAGCTCACTCACGACATGGCCGTCGGCGAGAAACACGACGCGATCGGCGTGCGCGGCGGCGAGCGGGTCGTGCGTCACCATGATGATCGTCTGCCCGAGGTCGTTGACCGCGTGGCGGAGGAAGTCGAGCAGATCGGCACTGGCCTTGGAGTTGAGGTTCCCGGTGGGCTCGTCCGCGAAGATGATCTGGGGCTGGCTCACAATCGCCCGTGCGGCGGCGACACGTTGCTGCTGTCCGCCGGAGAGCTGATTGGGCCGGTGCTTCAGGCGATCGCCGAGACCGGTGATGCGCACCACGTCGGCGAGCGCCGCGGGATCGGGCTTGCGTCCCGCGATCGTCAGCGGCAACACGATGTTGTCGAGAGCGGAAAGTGTCGGTACCAGGTTGAACGACTGAAAGATGAATCCGACCCGCTCGCGGCGCAGCAGGGTCAGCTGACGGTCGTTGAGGGTCCCCAGCTCCGCGTCACCGATGTGGATCGTCCCCGACGTGAGCCGGTCGAGCCCGGCGAGGCAGTGCAGGAGCGTGGACTTGCCCGATCCGGACGGCCCCATGATCGCGCTGAACTGGCCCTTCGCGAACGAGATGCTGATCCCATCCAGCGCACGCACCATGGCATCGCCCCGGCCGTACTCCTTGACCGCGTCGGTGGTTCGCGCCGCGACCGGCCGGGCGTCGGGCGCCGTGGTGGACGCGCCAGCCGCCTCGGTGACTGTCAGGTTAGTTGCCTCGCGATCGCCGCCATCACGGTCCCAGGGTAGACGAACCGCGGGATCATGCCGACCGTCTGTCGTGCCAGCGCACGATCAGATCAAGCGCTGCGAACCTTGAAGTAGGCCCAGAACAGGACCGAGGCGACTCCGAACGCGAGGAACAACCCAAGCGTTGTCCAGAAGGGCGCGAAGGATTGATGCGCGGGTCGCGTTTGCGGGCGCAGCATCACCTCGATCACTGCCAGGCAGGCAACGCCGAACAGCGCTGCCCACGCGCCCCAATGCCACTGCGCCAGGCGCTCGCCGGGGAGAAAGCGCAAGGGGACCAGGCTGATCACCAGCCCCACCATGCCGCTCAGGAAGAGCGCCGCAAGGAAGTTTTCGCTGAGCGCGAGTCCGAAGTTCGATGGGTCGGCAGCGGCGGCGCTCGAAACCGGCACCCAGAGCAACCACGCAGCGATGCTGGCCGCCAGCGTGCCGAGCGACGCGACCGCCACTTCGTGTCCTTCCTGCACGGCGTTCAGGCGGCCTGTGAACACGACGCCACCGATGAGGCCGTAGAGATACCCGGGCTGGAAGTCCGTGATGCGTGACACCAGCACGCAGGCAACTGCGATGAGCAACGCGCTCGGCAACGCGCGGAGTCGCCAATGACCGACATGGTGATTCGTGCTCCGGTAGATGCCGGCGGCAAGCGCGCTAACCGTGACTCCGGCGACGATCGCCAGGACCGCGCCGATGAAGAGTGCGAGCGAGCGGAGATTCATACCGAACCCTGGGTCGAGGGTTGCCGCCAGCACGCCGCCGGCAGCCAGGACCACGGTGAAGCTGAGCAGTCCGCGCAGCGACGGATCGACATGCGCGTCGCGCCTTCGCATGCGTCCGAGCCAGCGCATTCGATGCTCCCACCACGCGCGGATCCGCGTGTGATTCTCGTCGTAGGTGCGGTTGAACAGCTGGGATGGAAACGTGATCAGCAGGATCAACGCGACGGTGATGAGGGCGCTGACCAGGGAGCCGAGCGATGCGCCCAGCAGCGTCGCCGGCGTCGCCAGTGAACCACCAACCGTGGAGAGCATCGATGCCGGCGGGGTCGCTGCGCCGATCACGCCGAGAGTCAGGAGCGCGGGAACCTTTCCGTTGCCACCGGCAGCGATGCACAGCGAGCGCGATGGGGTGCATGCAAGCGCGTTGATCGAGGTGTGCACCTGCTGCATCTGCCTGAGCGTCGAACCGTTGTCGGTCGTCGTCGCAATCACCGAGAAGGTGAAACCTTGATCCACGACCACACAGGTCGCGCCCTGGCAGGCGATCTGCCAGCCGAACGGAAAGCCGAGCGAGGCCCTGGAGACCGACCAGGTCGCACCCAGGTCGGTGGTGTGAAAGGCGACGCCATGGCAGGACGTCACTTGCACGCCACCACATTGATCTCCCCCAACCACCCAACCGTCGGTGTGAGACTGGAACTCGACGTCGATCGTCTTGCTGTAGTACACATCACAGATCGCGGTGTTGCATGGTGGACCGGCCGGCGGTGAGCGGTCCTGCCAGCTGGCGCCGAGATCTGCGCTGAACCAGGCGCCGTCACCAGCAGCCCAGCAATGCTCCGTGTCCGCGCACCGCACCGTGACCAGGCCGTTGGTCGGAGAGGGGCGCAGCACCCACGTCCTTCCGCCGTCCGATGTGGTCAGCACCGATGTCGCTTCCCTCGCTGGGATGTTGCTCCCAAGCGCGACACACGCGCTGACCGATCCGCAGCCGATCGACGTGATGATCTGACCCGTTGGCACCGTGCCGACGGACCACGACGCGCCTGAATTTGCAGTGCTGAGCACTGTGGTCCCACCCGAGTAGTTGGTGCCGGCGACGTAGCAGACCGCGGCTGACGGGCACGAGATCGAGAAGTCCGTCTGGCCGCTGGTGTTGGGCAACGCCGACGAGCTCCAGGTACGACCGGCGTCGCCGCTGGTGGTGAGGACGCCGTGGCCGTCGCCCACACCGACGGCATAGCACCGCGTGTCACTGGGGCAGGTGGCGTCGTCGTAGGTAGCCGTGCCGGAGGGAAGCATGGATTCCGGAACCGCAACGAATTTTCCCGAGCTGAGGCTCGAGAGGCTTCCGGCGTCGACCGAGGTCATCGCAACGCCACATGCGACCAACGCCCATGCAGCGCCGGTGAGCGCTCGCGCCAGTCAACTCATGGTGAGCCGAGCCCTCCTGTCCGCAACCGTGCCGCCCCGCCCGGTGGCGAATGGTACCAATCGCAAATCGGTCATACCGCGCAGTGCTGCGGGAACTGCAGTGGTTTGGGGACCGATTGATAGAGTGGATTGGTGACCGCGGCCGAACTTCCCATCGGCGAGCGGAAGGCGCGAGCCGTCGAGGAGATGTTCGACCGCATCGCACCCCGCTACGAGTTGGTGAACCGGATCATGACCTTTGGCCTGGACGCGGGCTGGCGTCGTCGCGCTGTCCGTGAGCTACGCCTCGAACCCGGTTCCCAGGTCGTGGACATCGGCTGCGGGACGGGCGACTTCTGCAGGGTCCTGGGGCGCGAAGCGCACCGGGCAGTTGGCGTCGACATGGCCGCAGGGATGCTCGCCAAAGCACACACGTCGGCGCCCCTGGTTCGGGCCGACGCGCTGCAGCTGCCGCTACGTGATGCTTCGGTCGATGGCACGGTCAGCGGCTTCGCCCTGCGCAACGTTGTCGACATCGGCGCCTGCTTCAACGAGGCGGCCCGGGTGATCCGCCCAGGGGGCCGGGCCGTCTTTCTCGAAGTGTCCGAACCACCGAATCCACTGGTGCGCCTCCTGCATGGACTCTATTTCCGACGGATCGTCCCACTGGTCGGTGGACTGATCTCCGACCGACGCGCCTATCACTACCTGCCCGCATCGACCGCGTACCTCCCGTCGCCGAAGGAGCTCGTCCAACTCCTCAGCGATGCCGGTTTCACCCACTGCCGCCGGGTCTCGCTCGGCTTCGGCGCCGCCCAACTCTTGATCGGAGCTCGACCGTGAGCGCAACGCGACCCGCACCCGAGGACGTGAGAGAGCGGCGAGACACCGGCGATCCCTTCGAGTGGTACGACGAGCGCCAGGGTGTCGTGCTCCAGCACGGGGCGACGCGGCTCAGCGCGGAGAGCTCCAGCACAAGCGTGGTCGTGCCGGCCGGCGCCGACCACGTCGGGCGCGCCGCGGATCTCGCGCAGCGCGCGTTGGCCGAGATCGGGGGAACCGGAATCGCGATGGGCGCGCTGCCGTACGACGGCTCCTGTGACGCAGTGCTCCGGATCCCCGGTCTCGGGGGGATTCGATCCCTGCGCCGCGTGAGCCCAGAGGTCGACTGGAAGGTCACGGAGTTGATTCCCGATCCACTTCCGGTTGAATACGAGGCGGCCGTCGAAGCTGCGCTGGCGGCGATCGAGCACGGCGGCGTCGAGAAGGTGGTGCTCGCTCGATCGCTCGTGGTCACCGCCGGCTCGCCGATCGATCCGCGGGTCATCGCCCGGCGTCTTGGCGAGGCCGAGCCCGGGAGCTTTGTGTTCCTGGTCGGCCTGCCTGGTGCGTCGACCCTGGTCGGCGCGTCACCTGAGCTGCTGGTGCGCCGGGAGGGTCGGCTCGTCTCCAGCGAGCCATTGGCGGGCACGGCGCGGCGGAGCGCCGACCCGGTCAAGGACGCCGAGATTGCCCGGCAGCTGCTCGGCACCTTGAAGGAGCAGCGCGAACACAGGCTTGTCGCTGATGCGGTCGCGGACGCACTCGCACCCTTCTGCTCGAACCTCGTGGTGGATGCGGAGCCGTCGTTGTCGCCAACGGCAACGCTGTGGCACCTCCGCACAGCGCTGCGCGGCACGCTCAAGCCGGACGCGCCGGACGCGCTGACACTCGCTGCAGCGCTGCATCCGACTCCCGCGATCTGCGGGACGCCGCGGGCTGCAGCGGCTGCGCTGATCGCGCGACTGGAAAGCGTGGAACGCCGCTTCTACTCCGGGCTGGTTGGATGGGTGGACGCGAACGGCGACGGTGAGTGGGCGATCACGTTGCGATGCGCTGAAGTCTCCGGCGCGACAGCACGCCTCCATGCCGGCGCGGGCATCGTTGCCGGGTCGGACCCGGCCGCGGAAGACCTGGAGACCGAGGCAAAGTTCGGCATCATGCTGCGCGCACTCGGAGTGGAGCCCGCCGAGGACTGAGCCGGGCTAGGTCGCGAGTGCGGCCGCGACCGCGCTGGTGACCTGTTTGCGCAGCTCGACCGCGCGCGCTCGATCCACACGAACCCGGATCACCTGCACGCCGCCGGCGATCCCGGCTTCGTGGAGAGCCGGAACAAGCACCTGCGCCCGATCGACAGTGCGGACTCCGGCTCCGGCGTTGCGCGCAATCGACTCGATGTCGAGTTCGTGAGGCGTCCCGAAGAGCTGTTCGAACTCGTCGTGCGCAAGCGACGCCTGCGGCAGCATCGAAAAGATGCCGCCACCGTCGTTGTCCACGACCACGATCACCGCCCCTCGAGAGCGCCGAGCGCCCCAGAGCAACCCGGCCGCGTCGTGCAGCAACGAGAGATCACCAATCAGTGCATAGGTGGGCTGCGCGACCGCCGCGATGCCGAGTGCCGTCGACACCAGTCCGTCGATGCCGCTCGCACCGCGGTTGGCGAGCACCCGCATCCCGGCACGCGGTGCCATGTATGCGTCGAGGTCGCGAATCGGCATGCTGGATCCCGCGAACAGGAGGCCGGACTCCGGGATGGCAGCAGTCAGGTCGCGCGCGATGCGTCCCTCGAACGGCTCCTCCCAGTCGTCGAGCAACGCGTCCACCGTGATTCGCACGGTGGCGTCGGCGTTGTGCCAGTCGCTGTACCAATCGGCGCTGATCGGCGGCAACGTCGACCGGTTGGCGCGCAGGGATGTGACGACCTCGGCAGCGTCGCGCTCGAGCCTGAGCGTCGAACGCCGATCCGGATCCCCGACGATCGAGTCCGGGTCGACGATCAGCAGACGGTCTGCCGCGCGCACCAGCGATTGCGTGCTTCGCGACGTCGGCGCAGCGCCGAATTGGATGACGAGGTCCGGTCGATGGCCGGCGGCGAAACCCAGGTCGGCGGCGAGCAAAGTTCCGGCCGTCAGTGCACCGCCGAAACCATCCGGCGCCGCAGGTGTGCGTGCCCCCGAAAGCGGTTCGGCGAGGAGCGGCCAGCCGCGTTCGTAGCACAGTTCGGCAAGCCCCACCGGCGACACTCGAAGGCCGCCCGCGACGACGAGGATGCGGTGCCCGGTGCTCACCTCGCGTGCGAACGCCGACATGCGATCGGGGCCGGTGTCGCTCACTGTGTACTGGGCAGGCGCGGCGATTGGCGTCTCGATTGACCCATCCCGTCGCGACGGCAACAGGGGCTCGCGGAATGGCAGGTTGAGATGCACCGGACCGGGTGGCGGAAGCAGGACGGCATGGGTGATCGCGTTGTTGCCGACCATGGCCCACTGCTGTCGCGCTCGCTCACCGGCCTCCGGCACTCCGGGATCGTGGAACCACTTGACGTACGTGCCGAAGAGATGCTGCTGGTCAATGGTTTGATTGGCGCCGACACCGTGCATCTCCGGGGGCCGATCGGCGGTGATCACGATGAGCGGCACGCGGGACATCGCGGCTTCGACCACCGCCGGGAAGTGATTCGCCGCCGCTGTTCCGGAGGTGCAGAACATCGCGACCGGAGCGCCGGATGCGCGCGCGATCCCGAGCCCGAAATACGCCGACGAACGTTCGTCGACGTGAACGTGCAGCGTGATGCCGGGGTGACGCGCCGCGGCCAGCGCAATCGGCGTCGAGCGCGACCCGGGCGTCATGCACATGTGCGCCACGCCTCCGTGCACCAGCTGGTCGAGCAGCGCCGTCACGCAGGACAGTGCGACGTCGCCTTCGCCCGGGTCGATCATCCGGTGAGCAGCGTGTCCAGGTCGAGATCAGGACGGTACGGCTTGAGCCACCCGTCCACGGGGATGAGCGGATCCGTGACCACGTCAGATGCCAGCAGGAGCGCCGTGCCGGCGCCGTGCGCAAACGGCGACTCGGGCAGCGCAGCTGCGAGCGCGACCACCGCTGCAAGACCAACCGATGTCTCGAGCGCGCTCGACGCAATCGCGGGTACACCACTGACGTCGGCGGCGCGCAATGCCTCGCGCACACCGCCGATCCGTTGTGGCTTGAGGACAATCGCATCAACGGCTTCGAGCTCACGCAGACGGCGCGCGTCCGCAAGGGTGCGGATGCAGGACTCCGCCGCGACCGGGATGCCGGCACGGCCACGTATGGCGGCGAGCTCCTCGAGTGTCGCAACCGGATCCTCGATCAGCTCGATGTCATAGGTGCGCAGCTGACCGATCATGCGCAGCGCGGTGTCGACGTCCCAGGCACCGTTGGCGTCGAGTTTGATGCGCACCCCGGGCCCGCAGGCTGAGCGAACTGCCGCGACGCGGTCAACCGAGTCCTCGTCGCCGACCTTGACCTTGATCGTGCCGCACTCGGAGCGCAACGCGAGCGCCGCCGCAACGTCGGGAAGGAGCCGAGGAACCATTGCGTTGACGGCGACTCGATCGCGCAACGCGGTGGGAAATGGCACCTCGGCCGCCTCGACGGCAGAACGCATCGCAGCCGAACGCTCGGGCTCCTTCCAACTCGGGAGCGGGGAGAACTCTCCCCACCCAAGCGGTCCTTCGACGAGCCACCCGATGCGCTCGGTGACGCCCATGACCGGGTGGCGCAGGGCGACAGTGAACTGGAGACGCCTCATGAGGCGAGCAACGCTCCGGCGAGGACAACGCCGAACGCGAGTTGCAGCCGGGTGATGCCGATCAGCGCCGGGACCAGCGCACGCCCCTCTGCGGTGAGCACGGTGCGCAGCGGGGCAATCGCCAGCGGCAGCGTCGCGAGGCTGAGCAGGACCAGCCAGGGCAAGGACCGCACCAGCGCACCCACCGACGGCAGCACCAGGGCGATCAGCACCGTCGCCACCAGTAAGACGCGACTGCGCTGGGCGCCGATGCGGACCGCAAGGGTTCGCTTGCCCACGGCGGCGTCGGTGGGGATATCGCGCAGGTTGTTGGCCATGAGCAGCGCGCAGGCCAGGAGGCCGACCGGCACCGCAAGCCACAGGACACTCGCGTCGAGACGGTCCTGTTGCACAAACGCGGTGCCGCACACCGCCACCAGGCCGAAGAACACGAACACCGATATCTCGCCGAGGCCGCTGGCGGCGTAGGGACGAGGTCCGCCCGAGTAGAGCACCAGCGCGACCACCGCCGCAGCACCGGCCGCGATGAGCCACGGGGTCGTCAGGTATGCGAGCACCAGGCCGGCAACCGCGGCGATGCAGACCATCACAACGGCAGCCGTCGCCACCGCACGTGGGGGCGCGAGCCCGGAAGCCACCAGCCGTCGCGGGCCGGTGCGCGCCGCGGTGTCGACACCACTGACGCCGTCGAAGTAGTCGTTGGCGTAGTTCACGGCGATCTGGAGGGCGATCGCGACCAGCAGCGCGAGGAGCGACCGCGGAATCGAGATCGCGTGCCGTCCTGCCCAGGAGGCACCGACCAGGACCGGCACGATCGCGGCGACCAGCGTGCGCGGTCGCGCACCGATCCACCAGACGGCGAGCGGTCCCGGTGTGGGCGCCGCTTCAGCGATCACGGCCGGTGCGGAAACTTCGCGAAGTCAGGTTTGCGCTTTTCCACGTAGGCGTTGCGGCCCTCCTGCGCCTCCTCGCTCATATAGAAGAGGAGGGTCGCATCGCCGGCAAGCTGCTGGACGCCCGCGAGGCCATCGCTGTCCGCGTTGAAACCGGCTTTGAGCAGGCGCAGCGCCAATGGACTCATTTCGAGCATCCGGTTGCAGACCGCGACGGTTTCCTCCTCGAGCTTGTCGACCGGCACCACGCGGTTGACCAGACCCCAGCGCTCGGCGGTCTCGGCGTCGTACTGCTCGCACAGGAACCAGATCTCCTTGGCGCGCTTCAGGCCGATGGTGCGTGCCAGCAACCCGGCGCCGTAGCCGGCGTCGAACGACCCCACTTTTGGCCCGGTCTGTCCGAAACGTGCGTTGTCGGCGGCGATGGTCAGGTCGCAGACCAGGTGGAGCACGTGGCCGCCACCGATCGCGTAGCCGGCCACCATCGCCACCACCGGCTTGGGCAACCGGCGAATCTGCACCTGCAGGTCGAGCACGTTGAGCCGGCCGATGCCCGCGGGATCGCGATAGCCGTCGTCGCCACGAATTCGCTGGTCACCGCCGGAGCAGAAGGCTTTGGTGCCCTCGCCGGTGAGGATGATCACGCCGATCTCCGGGTCGTCGCGGGCAGTCTCGAAGGCGCGGTTCAGCTCGAAGAGCGTGGTTGGTCGAAAGGCGTTGCGAACCTCCGGCCGGTTGATGGTCAGCTTGGCGATGCCGCCCGCGGTCTCGTAGCGGATGTCCTCCCACTCGCCGGATGCGACCCACTCCACGATGCGATACACCTCATGCTGAACTCGAACAGTCGCTTCGGATGGTATCCCGATGGGCTTCGGGGCGGCGCCCGGGGTACCCTCGGCGACGATGTCAGCGTCTGCGCTCGGGCACGTCGTGCGATCCGGGGATCTCATCGCGGTGGCACTGGCCCCCGGGCGCTCGTGGATTCCGATCCTGCGTGCGGCCCGCGAGGTTGGCGCCGCCGTGCTGCCGATCGATGTGCGTTTGACGCTGACCGAGCAGCACACACTGCTCGCGCGAGCACGACCGACGGTCGTCATCGACGCTGAGGAGGCGCGTCGGGTCGAAGGTGTCGGCATCGAGCCGGAGATGGCGCTGGTGATTGCGACCTCGGGAACGTCGGGGCAACCCCGGCTCGCCGAGCTGAGCATGGCAGCACTGGAGGCGGCGATCACCGCATCCGCAAGCGCCATCGGAGCACGCCTCAAGGACCGCTGGCTCTCATGCCTGCCGCTGGCGCACATCGGTGGACTGCTCGTGGTGTACCGGCACCTGCTCCTGGGCGCGCCGATCACCTTTCGCCGCCGGCTCACCCCCAGGGTGGTTGCCGCGACGGTTGACGCGCGCTACACGTCGATGGTCCCCACGCAACTGGTTCGCCTGCTGGATGCCGACGCGGAGCTCAGCCATTTCCGCGCGGTGCTCGTCGGCGGCTCGGGCATGGACGCCGGATTTGCGATTCGCGCCGCAAAGGCAGGCGTGCGCGCGGTGCAGACCTATGGGATGTCGGAGACATGCGGCGGGGTCGTGTACGGGGGACGGCCGCTTGCGGGCGTTGCGGTTCGCTGCGCTCCGAGCGGTGAACTTTTGATCAGCGGCCCCACGCTGATGCGCGGCTACCGGTTGGATCCTGAAGCCACCGCGGCCGCGTTCACCGAGGACGGCTGGCTGCGCACCGGCGATGGTGGTGAGGTCACGGATGACGGGACCGTCGTCGTGAAGGGCCGGCTTGCCGATGTCATCGTCAGCGGTGGAGAGAAGATCTGGCCGGCAGAGGTCGAGGCCGCCTTGTCAGGACATGCGGATGTCGAGGCGGTGCTGGTGTCCGGGGCGGCCGACCGCGACTGGGGTGAGCGCGTCGTGGCACGCGTGGTGCCCCGCAGTCCCGGCGTTCTGCCAACACTCGAGTTGCTCCGTGAGCACGCGGCGACCACGATCGCCAGGCACAAGCTCCCGCAGGAGATGATCATCGTCGACCATCTCGATCGCACGGCCCTCGGAAAGATCCGCAGAAGCTGATCAGTCGGGACGCGCCACGAAGCGTGGCGGCGCGTCAGGATTCGCGGCGCCGACCGCATCGAGGAGTCCGTCTTGCACGAGCTTTTCGAGGTGCGACTGGACCGTCATCGCGGCGAGCGGATACACCGCTTCCGGATAGCCTGCGTAGAGAGTTCGGACCAGATCCATCGGGATGAATTCGTCACGGCCCTGCGCGGCGGCGAGCACCTGCGCCTCGCGTTCCAGTCGATGCGCGATGTACTCGGCGATCAGACCCGGCGCATCGTCGACGCGCTCACCGTGCCCGGGAAAGAGCCTCGCCGGCTCGAGCGACTGAATGCGACGCAAGGACTCGATGTAGTCCCTCATGTCGCCTTCGCCGGGGATCACCACCGAGGTGGTGCCATTGAGCACGTGGTCGCCCGTGTACAGCGTGTGCGACTCTGGCTCGAAGAAGCACAGGTGGTCGCGGGTGTGACCTGGCGTGTGCACTGCGATCAGCTGTGCGTCGCCGCCGTCCACGACGTCGCCGTCGGCGAGCGCGACTGCGTGGTCGTCACCGGCGGACGGGTCGAAGCACAGCACGGTTGCTCCCGTCTGCTGCGCGAGCCGGGCCGCGAGGGGGCGGTGGTCCGAGTGCGAATGGGTGAGCGCAATGACAGCGATACGCGCGCCACGTTGCTCGGTCGCAGCGTGGATGGCGGCGAGGTGCGAATCGTCATCCGGCCCGGGATCGATGCATATCAGTGACGGTCCGCCGCCCACCAGGTAGGTGTTGGTCCCGCGTCCGGTGAAGACGGACGGATTGGGCGCGAGCACGCGCGTCGTCGTGCTCATGAGGGCGCGGGCCGCTCGTGCTCGAGCGCGAGCCAGGTGGCGATGATCTCCGGCGTGATGCTGGTCACCTCGATCGGGTGGGCGCCGAGGGTGGCCACGATCGCCTGCACTGAGCCGAGTTGCGCGAACTCGTGGCACATCATTCGCGTGGGCGGCATGATCGCCGGCATGGTGAGCGAGAGCATCGATTCGGGACGGTGCCAACCGCCTTCCACGGCCTCGGCAGCGTGCACGCGTACCTCTCGGCGATCGGTGACGGCAAGCGCGAAGAAGCGGGTGTCATAGCGGCGCCCTTCCCGTGGCGGCGTGATGAAGTGCCCGATGTAGACGAGGAGGTCCGGGGTGACGACCAGCTGGTGCGCGCGGAGCGCCTCCGCGAAATCGGACCCCGCAAGGACCTCGGCACGCGCCAGGGCGATGCGTTCGTCGAGCTTGTCATCGCCGCTTCCGGGCGCTGGGCCGCCGATGAGAATGCCGACCTCCTCGAGGACTTCGCGGATTCCGGCTACCGCATAGGCCGCATCGCCAATGCCGTCGCCCGGGTCGAGCGCCCCGCCCGGAAAGACGAACGCGTCGGCAGCGAAACTGCTCCGGTTCGGGCGGCGGAGCATGCAGACCTCCACACCTCCCTCGACATCGCGGAGCAGCGCGACCGTGCTCGCGGGAGTGAGCTGGTCACCGGGACGATCACTCATTGCAAGGAGCGTACGAAGAACGAGGCGCAACCGGTTGCCGGTTGAAACCCACGCATCGCGACCGTGACCGGCACCGGGCAGAATGCGCCGGTGGGCAGGCGCTTCATCACCCCCGGCCTCGCGGTGGGCTATGTCCTGGCTTCGGCGCTCATCGCGCTGGTGCTGAAGACCACGCGATCGGACCTCGACCTCTTCTTCTGGCCGTCGGCGGAGACCGTGGTCGCCGGCCACCCGCTGCAGATCTACGCCGCGCACGCGCACGACATCTACCCCAATGCGAACGGCCCGCTCGGACTGGTGCAACTGGTACCGGTCGCGGCCCTGGCCAACGCCCTCGGGTGGGCGAGCAGCCTGGGTCCGCGCGCCGCCATCACTGACGCGATGGTCGCGCTGTTTGCGCTCCTGCTCGCCTACCAATCAGTCCGTCTGATCACACTGGCGCGTGGCGTGGTCGAGTGGCCGGTTGCAGTCGCGGCAACCCTGCTGCTTGCACCGACTCTCTGGATGGCCGTGCTCGAGTACGGTCATGTCGAGCAGCCGGTGGAGATCTGTCTCCTCCTGCTGGCCGTGCGGTGGGCCCTCGCCGATCGATCGGTGGGAGCCGGTGTTGCGCTCGGCGCGGCGATGCTCGCACGAACCACCGCGGCGTTCTGCGTGATCCCGTTCGTGTTGCTCCCGCTGGGAACACGCCGCCCGAGGTCGGCGCTGATCACGGTGGTCGTCGCGGGGATCACCATCGCCGCCGCTCTCGTGCCCCTGCTCCTCGCCGACGGGGGAGCGGTGGTGCATTCGCTGTTCACGTACCGGAGCAGTCTTCCGATCGAAGGTGGCTCGTTCTGGTTCGTGTTGCGGCAGACCATACTCGCCGGGGCCGCGCAGCGCGGCGATGTCTACATCGCGGCAGCGATCGCGTTCGTGCTCGCCGCGCTGGTGCTGCGACGGAACCCGCGCCATGGCGACGACCCCAACGGGAATGATCGGTCTGCTGGTGATTTCGTCCTGCTGCTTCCCGCTCGTCGCCAAGGCTGTCTTCCCGTACTACTTCTTCGAGGCGTATGTCTTCGGGACGATCTGGTGGCTGGCGCGCCCCGGCACCGCGCTCAACTGGCGCCTGGCCGTCCCGGCGCTGCTCACTGCGGGCACCTTGCTGACCAACACGGTGGTGGGGATCTTTGATGGCCCATGGGTCGGTGTCGAGGGCGTCCTGTCCTCGGCGATCGTCGCGGTCGTGATCGCATTGGTGACAGCCGACCTGCTCCGAGGCTCCGCGCCGGCCGAGGTGCGGACCGGCACCGACCTGGTGTCCATGCCGGTCGGGAAACTGGTGGGCCAGCCATGAAATCCCACCTCGAAGTCGCGCTCGAGCTCGCCGATATCGCTGACGCGATCACCCTTGCGCGCTTCCGCGCTCCCGATCTGCGAATAGAGACCAAGTCCGACAGCAGCCCGGTGACCGACGCGGACACGGCCACCGAGCAAGCCCTGCGTGACGCCCTCCAGCGCTTGCGTCCGGAGCAGGCGATCGTCGGCGAGGAGTACGGGGGCGCCGGCGATTCGGAGTGGCGCTGGCTGCTCGACCCGATCGACGGAACCGTCAACTACGCCAATGGCGTTCCGGTGTGGGCCACCTTGATCGCACTGGTACGGGGTGAGCGCGCCGTCTGCGGCGTCGTCTCCGCACCCGCTCTGGGCCGGCGCTGGTGGGCGGCCACCGGTCAGGGCGCCTTCACCGACTCAAAGCAGCGCGTCCATGTGTCCCGTACCGCCCGAACTCGAGGACGCGTATGTCTCGTGCACCGACGTTCGCGATTTCGACTCGGGCCCGGCCGGCCCCGGCTTTCGCACGCTTCTGGAAGGCGCCCGGGTCTTTCGTGGCTTTGGTGATTTCTGGCAGCACATGCTGGTCGCGGAAGGGGTCATCGACGTCGCGCTCGAGGCTCGGGTGCACCCCTGGGACGTCGCTGCGATCCAGGTCATCATCGCCGAGGCGGGCGGACGGTTCAGCGACTTCGCAGGGAGGGACCGGATCGACTCCGGGAACGTGGTCACCACAAACGGGGTGCTCCATGACGGGCTGGTGGCGTTGATGAGCGGCGCAAGCTAAACGATACTGAGTGTCATGTAGACTTCGGTCTCATGACTGCATCGAAGAGCTTCCTGACACTGCTCGGAGCGTTGTTGGTGCCCTCGCTGATCTCGAGCTGCGCCGCAGGGGGCGGTGCCGGTCATGGATCGCAGGGGAGCCGCCTGGTCGTGGTCGCCGCCGAGAACACCTGGGGGAGCATCGCTGCGCAGCTTGGTGGCAATCAGGTCGAGGTGACCAGCATCGTCACCGACCCGAACGCCGATCCTCACGAGTACGAGAGCAGCCCCGAGGACGCCCGGCTCATGGCGACGGCCAACTACGTGATCGTGAACGGCGCCGGATACGACACCTGGGCTGACCAATTGCTGGCCGCGCAACCGGAGGCGAGCCGGAAACTGCTCGACGTCGCCAAGCTGGTCGGCAAGGTTGCCGGCGACAACCCCCACTTCTGGTACGACCCGGCGTTCGTCGATCAGGTGATCGCGCGGATCACCAGGGACTACGAAGCGCTCCGGCCCGCCCAGTCCTCGTACTTCGCGGCGCAGGCGTCGGCCTTCATGGCGCTGCTGGCACCATACAAACAGAGCGTCGCCTACATCCAGCAGCACTTCGCGGGAGTCCCGGTGGCGTCGACGGAGAGCATCTTCCAGTACATGGCGCAGGCAACCAAGCTCGACCTGGTCACTCCACCCGCTTTCATGGATGCGGTCGCAGAGGGCAATGACCCTCCGGCGTCGAGTGTCGTGACCTTCACCGACCAGATCCGGGCCAAGGCGTTTCGCGTGCTGGTGTTCAACAGCCAGACGGTGACCCCGCTCACCACCCAGCTCAAGAAGGAGGCGGCGCAGCAGGACATTCCCCTCGTCGGCGTGTCGGAGACCATACAGCCTCCGATCGCGACGTTCGAGGACTGGATGGACGGTCAGCTGAACGCGCTTATCAACGGGCTCAACGCCGGCCTGCTCGGGCGGTGAGGTCGATCGCGCCGACGATGGGGACGCCGGTCATCACCGCAGTGGACCTCGCCGCCGGCTATCCCGGCAACACAGTCTGGAGTGGCGCGAACTTCTCGATCGCCCAGGGCGAGTTCGTCGCCGTGCTGGGGCCGAATGGTGCGGGCAAGTCGACACTGCTCCGCATGCTCCTCGGGCTGCTGCCGCCCCTGGCCGGCGAATTGACGGTGCTGGGGTCGCCACCGCGTCGAGGCAGCCCCGACATCGGCTACGTCCCCCAGGGCCGCACGCTCGATGCCGGGGCCGCGGTGCGCGGTACCGACCTGGTTGGCTTCGGCATCGACGGCCACCGCTGGGGATTCCGCCTGCCGATGCAGTCGCGAAACCTGCAGGAGACGGTCGCTACGGCGGTCAGCGCGGTGCGGGCCACCGAATACGCGGCGCGCCGCGTGAGCGAGATGTCGGGCGGCGAACGCCAGCGGTTGCTGCTCGCGCAGGCCCTGGTGGGCGATCCGAAATTGTTGCTCCTCGACGAGCCGCTCGCCAACCTCGATGTGCGCAATGAGGCGGCGATGGTCGAGGTCATCGAGGACGTCGCTCGCGATCGCGGGATCGCGGTGATGCTCGTCGCGCACGATCTCAACCCGCTGCGTCGCGTGATCGACCGGGTCTGCTACGTGGCCGGGGGCGGGGTCGCCACCGGCACGCCGGATGAGGTCGTCTCCGGCCCCGTGCTCTCAGCACTGTACGGCGCTCCGATCGAGGTGCTCACCGACAGCCGTGGCCGTCGCTTCGTCGTGGGGCTCGACGAGGAAACCGCGCACCCGCACGCGCACGGGCACTGACGCGATGTTCACCTGGAATCTCTTCTCGGATATCGGCCAGATGCTGTCGTACCAGTTCATGGTCAGCGCATTCGAGATCGGCGCGATCGTGTCGGTGGTGGCCGGGGTGGTCGGCTACTTCGTGATCCTGCGGCGCACGGCATTCGCCGCGCATGCGCTGTCCCACATCGGCTTCGCGGGCGCTGCAGGTGCGGCCTTGATCGGGCTGCAGCCGATCGTCGGGCTGGTGGTGTCCTGCGTCTGCGCGGGTGGGGTTGTCGGAGCACTCGGCCGTCGCCTGCATGACCGCGACACGGTGATCGGCATCGTGCTCGCCTTCGCGCTCGGCCTCGGCGTCCTGTTTCTCGCGCTGTACAAAGGATTCAACGCCAACTTCGTCGTCTCCATCCTCTTCGGGGAGATCCTCGGCGTCGAGCAGGGGCAGGTCGCGCTCACGCTCGCAATCGGCGTGCTCACGTTGATATTGATCGCGGCCATGTACCGGCCGCTGCTCTTCGCGTCCATCGATGAGGACGTCGCGGAGGCGCGAGGCGTACCCGTACAAGCGCTGTCGATCGCGTTTGTCATGACCGTCGGGCTCGCGGTTGCGGTCTCCGTGCAGGTCGTCGGGATCCTGCTCATCTTCGCGCTGGTCGTCACCCCGGCGGCTATCGCCGAACGCATTTGTCGCAGCCCGCTGCAGGCGCTGGTCGTCGGCGTGGTGATTGCGCTCGCCTCGACCTGGATCGGCCTCTTCGTCGCGTACTTCACGCCCTATCCGGTGAGCTTTTTCATCACGACCATCTCCACCGGCCTCTACGTCGTGGTTCGTGTTGCCGAGAGCCTCGGCGCTCGCCGGAGCAGAGCGATGGCCCGGCGGCTCGAACTCGAACCGACGCTGCCCCAGGGCGTCGAGGGTTAAGATCGCCCGGTGCACCCGGATTCCGGCGCCGGACGGCCTCGCTCCCTGGGATTGCTCGCCGCGCTGATCCTGCCGGGTCTGGTGGCGGCCTGCGCGAGCGCCGCCGCGGCAGGGCCGGCGCCGCTGCGGATCGGCGCGATCTTCCCGCTCTCCGGGAGCACCACCCCGGGCTCCACCGACGAGTACATCGGCGCGACGCTGGCCGCGCAGATGGTCAACGCCTCCGGTGGTGTCAACGGGCACCCCGTCTCCATCGATGTGCGCAACGTCGAGGACCAGGGCCAGATCGCCGCTGCAGTCTCGAGCCTCCACGCCGACGGAGTTCCTGCCGTGATTGGCGCATACTCGTCGCAGCTTTCCATCCCCGCGGCGGCCGCGGTTGCGGCGGACGGCATGGTCTACTGGGAGACCGGAGCGGTCGCCGACCGCGTGACCGGACAGGGCTCGCCGCTCGTCTTCCGCGTCGGCGTCGACGGTGCGGAGCTGGGCAGCAACTCGGGCCAGTTCATCATCAGCCAGCTGGTGCCCCGTCTCGGCATTCCCGTCACGAGGCTGCGCGTGTCGTTCGTCACCGCTGACGACGAATACGGGCACTCGGTCGCCGACGCCACGCGTGTCGCCCTCGAGTCCGGCGGCCTGGCCATCAGCGGCGAGTCCGTCTACAACCCGTACACGCCGGACTGGGCGCCTGTCATGCAGGCACTGGCCACCGAGAAGCCGGACATCCTGGTGCTCTCCTCACACATCCAGGACGGCATCGCGTTCCGGCGCGCGTTCCTCGCCGCCGGGCTGCAGGTGAAAGTCTTCATGGGTACCACCATGGCGCAGTGCGATCAGGACTTCGGCAACGTGCTCGGATCCGGCGCAGTCGGAGTCTTCGCGTCCGATCGCCCGCAGGCCAACTTCAACCCGAACGCGCTCGACCCGCATGCGCGCGCCCTCTACAACAAGTTCGCGGCGATGTGGCACCAGCGCACCGGTCAAGCCGTCCCCGACGAGGAGGGCATCGCCGGTTTCAGCGCTGCCTGGGTCCTGTTTGCCGATGTGCTCGGCAGGGCAACCAGCGGCAGCGCGCAGAGCATCGCCACTGCGGCGCGCACGCTTGACCTGCCCAATGGCAGCCTGTCCAACGGCGGCGGGGTGCGCTTCTCGAGGGCCCCGGATCAACTCGGGCAGAACACGCGCGCGGCGGCAGTCGTCTGGCAGTGGCAGGCGCCGCGAGTGAGCGTGGTCGTCTGGCCGCCGGCGTATGCCACCGGTCAGGTGAAGCTGTCCCTCGCCGCACACTAGCGGTGCGTTTCGATCAGTCGCCGTCGCGGAGGACGGTGAGGACCAGCTCGCCGTAACGGTCCAGCTTTGCGGGTCCGATTCCGGCGATGGTTCCCAGCGCCGCCATCGAACCCGGCCGTCGCTGCGCAATCTCCGCGAGCGTGCGGTCGTGAAAGACGACGTATGGCGGTACCTGGGCACGACGTGCCACTTCGAGGCGCCAGCCTCGCAGCGCCTCGAAGCGCGCGCGGACCAGGTCGCTGGCATCGCTGTCGAGTGCGCTGCCGCCGGAACCCTTGACGCGACCTGCCGGCTGCGGGCGTCGCGACAGTACGGCGATATCCACTTCGACATCCTCGTCGCCGCGCAGCACCGCGCTGCCGCGTTGGGTGATACCGAGGGTGGGCTTTTCGCCGTGCCCGCGGCTGACGCAGCCGACTTCGACAAGCCGCTCGAGCAGATCGCGAATCCGCTCCAGGTCCCACGTGCGCAGCGCGCCGAAAAACGCCAGCTCGGTGACCCACTGACGCGACGATGTCCAGGTGTCGGTGGTGCCGCGAAGGATCGACGCGAGCCGGACGCCGCCGAGGTGGCCGTCGAATCTCGCCACGCAGGCGAGCACTGCGGCGACATCGGCCGGATCGACGACCACCAGGGCCGTGCGGTTCTCGTCGAGGCAGTTGTCGCAGGCGTGGCAGGTCCTCGCGACGCCCTCCTCGCCGAAATAATCAGCGATGCGCGCATGGCGGCAGCCGCGAAAGCCCGCGTAGTCCATCACCTGGTTGACGCGCGCGTAGGCGTTGGCCTTGAGCAGGGCCTGCTCGTCGAAGTCGACCGGCGCGCCGGTCAGCCGCCGGATGCTGCCGTCGGTTTGGATCACGCCGGCGCGGCGGAGAAGGTCCAGCGCGGCACGCGCTGCATTGGCAGCGACGCCGCGACGGTCCCAGTCATCGATGGCATCGCTGCCCTCGCGCAACAACTCGCGATACACGGAACGGACCGTGTCGCGCTCCGGGAATGCCTGCTCGATGAAGAACTCCTGCAGCTGTCGATCCGCGGCGCTGTAGAGCAGGATGCATTCGGACGGCTCGCCGTCTCGTCCCGCTCGCCCCGCCTGCTGGTAGTACTCCTCGATGCTCCCGGGGAAATCGTGATGAATGACGCGGCGGATATCCGGAAAGTCGACTCCCATCCCGAACGCCGAGGTGGCTGCGATGACGTGCAGAGCGCCTGACGCGTAGCGCTCGTAAACGCGCTGCCGCGTGTCGCCGTCGAGCGCTCCGTGGTACGCGGCGACGGATACGCCCGCCACGGAGAGCGTCTCGGTCACGCTCTCCGTCGTCTTGCGGCTGCCGCAGTAGATGAGTGCGCGGCCACTGCCGCGACGGACCAGTCCCGCGAGTGCGCTGCGTTTCTCCGCCGCACCGCGGCAGCGCACCACGGACATCGTCAAGTTCTCGCGCACGAATCCGCTGACGCGCTCGACGGGGCTGCGCAGCCCGAGGCTCGCAGCGATGTCCTGTCGAACCCGCGGCGTCGCGGTCGCGGTGAACGCGCCGACCGGCGGCCGGCCGCAGGCCGTGATCGCGTCCCCGAGGCGACGGTAGTCGGGGCGGAAGTCGTGCCCCCAGCTCGAGATGCAATGCGCCTCGTCAACGACGAAGCGCGCGACCGTGAGCTTGCCGAGGCTGTCGAGCACGCCGGGCGCGCCGATCCGCTCCGGCGCGAGGTAGAGAAACCGCAACTCGCCCGCCACGGCGGCACGCATGGCCTCCGCCCGCGTCGCGGCGCTCACCTGACTGTGCAGGCAGGCGGCCGGAATGCCCAACGCGTTGAGACGGGCGACCTGATCGACCATCAGCGCGATGAGCGGTGACACGACCAGGGTCAGCCCGCCGCCGACAACCCCCGGCACCCAGTAGGCGATGCTCTTGCCGGAGCCCGTCGGGGCGACGAAGAGGACGTCCGACTGCGCCTCCGCCGCGGCGATGACGTCGGCCTGTCCGGGGCGGAAGTCGGCAAAGCCGAAGGTCTGTTCGAGGACAGCGCGAGCCCTGGGCGAGGGCTCCAGCTGCGTGATCAGCTGGGGGTCTTTTCCAGCTTGAGCGCGCAGGAGTTCATGCAGTAGCGCTCGCCGGTGGGCTGCGGTCCGTCGTTGAACACATGCCCCAGGTGGCCGCCGCAGGTTGCGCAGCGAATCTCCGTGCGCGGGAGCCCCATGCTCCAGTCGCGGTGCTTCTCAACCGCACCCGCGAAAATCGGCTCGTAGAAGCTCGGCCAGCCGGTGCCGGAGTTGAATTTGGTGTCGGAGTTGAAGAGCTCGGCGCCACAGCCCGCGCAGTGATAGACGCCCTTGTCGTCCACGTGCACGTACTGTCCGGTGAATGCGCGCTCGGTGCTCGCCTTACGGAGCACGTTGAACTGTTCCGGGGTCAGCTTCTGGCGCCATTCGTCGTCGGTGAGTTTGATCTTCTCGTCCATATGGCTATTTTCTACCCCGATCGGCGTGATTCGACGCGTACAGTGCCGCCGCTGCCGCGTGGGTCTGGGCCATGAAGGTCCGCAGCGATTCGGGCGCGATGACCTCGACGTTCTCACCCCATCGGAGCAGCCAGGGACGCATCTCGGCTTCGCCGGACACCTCGAGCCGGACCTCGAGGCTGCCGTCGGGCAGATCCCTGCGCTTGGTCTTCGGCGGCCACGGGCTCTCGTCCACCCACTGACGCACCGCGGCGGGAAAGCGCAGGACGATTCGATCGCCACCCTGACCCTGCCAGATCCCCACGAGGCGCCGAGGGCGGCGTCGATGTCGAAGCTCTCGGGAACCGTGAACGTCGTCGGCAGGACGCGTGCGTCGCGGATGCGATCGAGACGCAGTGACCGCACCTCCCGTGAGACCGAGTCGAGAGCGAGCACGTAGATGTGGCGGCCTTCGGCAGTGGGCTGGATGAAGTAGGGGCGGAGGTCGCGTTTGCTCTCGTGGCCCTGGCCGTCGACGTAGCGGACCTCGACCTCGCGATGGTGTACGAACCCGTCGATGACCGCGCGCTCCACCTTCAGGCGCGCGCTGTTCGCCGGCTGTCGCTCGGCTGCGGCCAGCGTGCTCAGGAGGTACTCGCTGACGATCGGGATGCTCAGCGCGCGAGACAGCTGCGCGAGGGCGCCGATGAGGGCCGGGTCCTGCTCGGTGCGGACCTGCTGCAGCAGGCGAACCGCCACCAGGAGCAGGGTCGCCTGATACTGATCAAGCTGCAGCGGTGGGAGCAGGCTGCGCTTGCCGATGCGCCACTTGCCGCCACGCGACTCGATGTCGATGCCGGCGCTGTCGCGCAGCGTCTTGACGTAGCGCTGGATGGTTCGCTGATCGACCTCCAGCTCATCGGCCAGCTGCCGCGTCGACAAGCCGACCGCGGTCTCGCAGAGGCGCGTGAAGAGCTTGATGACGCGGTATTCCTTCTCTCCCTTCTCGTAGTCGCCTGGCACGCGATGAGCCTAGCGATTCATCGAGGGCTCTGACACGATGTCCCGTGTGTAACCGAGCAGGTCGACGCCGTCGGGTGAGCGGTGTGCGCCTGACGCGGTGAAGCCCATCCCTGCGTACATGTTCTGGGCGGCGAGCATCACCGGCGACGTGTCCAGGGTGAGGCGGCGTTTTCCGCGTGCTCGCGCCAGGTCGACGCTTGCTGTCACCAGGGCCCGTCCGATGCCGCGCCCGCGGTGGGCCGGGTGGACGCCGAGCATCCGGAGGTGCGCTTCGTCGCCTGCGAGTGGTTCGGCTGATGCGTTCATGCGCTGGTCGAGCTCGAGTGTCGCTGAGCCGGCGATGACGCCGTCGGCGAGTGCGACCAGCACGGTGGTCCGATCAGCCCGGGCGGCGACGTCGGCGATCCTCGCGATGTAGGCGTGCCAACCCGGCGATCTCGACGCTGCGAACTCCTGATACGCGAGGGCCGTCGCCTCACCCGCGGCGGAGTACTCGGCGGCGCGAACGGGGCGGATTTCGATCTCCACGGGCATCCGCGCACCCTATCGCGACAGGCACCTGTCGCGGCCTCGCGGCATGGTCGCCGCATGGTCACTCCCGCACCGCCTCCGGAAGGGTCCTATCTCGGGCGTGCTCAGGCGCTGCTCGCAGCGAGGTCGGACCTCTTCGCGTTCGGCATTCACGCGCTCGACCAGGCCCGCCGGTATCGCCGGCCCGCCACCCGATCGAGCGCCGCTGGACCGGCGGTCGAGCCGTCAGCTCAGCCTGCCGCTGCCGCGCGAGCGCAGCCTCCGGCGCGCGAGGATGGTGCGCTGATGCGCTTCCTCAAGGACGGCAGGCCCGTCTACACCGCGACTGACCTCTGCGACTTCCTCGCCTGCGGCCATCTGGTGACGCTGAAGCGGCGTGCCGCACGAGGCGAGGTCATCGAGCGGGACGAGTCGGCGCTGAGCGAGGTGCTCTCCCGGCTCGGCGCCGGGCACGAACAGGGCCATCTCGAGGCCCTCCGAGCTCGCGGCCTTCGCATCAAGGCGTTCGACGACGAACAGGACCGCTTCGCGAGCTCGGCATCCGAGCTGCACGCGCTCGAAGCCGACACCGTCCAGGCGATGAGCGCCGGCTACGACGTCATCTACCAGCCCACCTTCTTCGACGGCCGCTGGATGGGCCGGGCAGACTTCCTGATCCGGGTCGAGACGCCGAGTGCGCGCTGGCCGTTCTCGTACGAAGCCGCCGACGCGAAGCTGGCTCGCCGCGTGCGCTCGGAGGCGTTGCTGCAGCTCTGCGAATACTCAGCGCATCTCGAGCGCCTGCAAGGGCTGACACCGGCGATGCTGCACGTCATCCTCGGCGACGGTGTGGAGCATTCGTATCGGCTGGATGAGTTCTCCGCCTACCACGCGACCGTCAAGCGCGATTTCGAGTCCACGATGCTCGCCGAGGTCGGGGAAACCTATCCAGACCCGGTCGCTCACTGCAACACCTGCGGGTACAACGCAGGCTGCGTGGCGCGGCGACGCGAGGACGACCATCTGTCCCAGGTCGCGCGCATGCGATCCGGACAGGTGCTCGCGCTCCGGTCGGACGGGATCCCGACCATGACCGCGCTCGCGCAGCAGTCACCCGACCGGGAGCCGCCGGCGCACATGGACGTGGCGACGTTTCGTGAGCTACGAGCCCAGGCGGCGTTGCAGCACGAGGGCCCGTATTCCGATGGCTCGCCGCGCCACCAACTCCTCGACGCCTGGGAGGTGGGACGCGGACTGTGCTCGCTGCCCGCGCCGTCGCCGGGAGATGTCTTCTTCGACATGGAGGGCGACGGCCTTGCGCGCGATACGCCCCTCGAGTATCTCTTTGGGGCAGTCGACGCCGGCGGCACGTACTCCGCCTGGTGGGGGCACGACGACGCCGGAGAACGGCAGGCGTTCGAGGATTTCGTCGATTTCGCCATCGCGAAGCTCAATCGCTTTCCCGACATGCACATCTACCATTACGCCGCCTACGAGAAGACGGCGTTGCGCCGGCTGATGAGCCGTCACGGCACGCGCGAGGAGGAGGTGGACCGGTTACTGCGCAATGAGATCCTCGTCGATCTCTACCGCGTGGTCCGCCAGGGAATACGCCTCTCCACCGACTCGTATTCGCTCAAGAAAGTGGAGCGGCTCTACATGCCGCCGCGCGTCGAGTTGATCGCCGATGCCGCGGGGAGCATGGTGATGTACGAGCGCTGGCTGGTCAGCCGGGAGGATGGCCGCAGCGGCGACGGTGCGCTCCTCGACGAGATCGCTCTGTACAACCAGCGCGACTGCGAGTTCGACTTGAACTCTTGCGCGACTGGCTCGAGTCACGTCGTGTCGCTGAGGAGGCGCTCCGTGGCGCCCCGATCGAGCGTCCGGTGACGATCGACGAGACGTCGGAAACGCAGGACGCGAAGATCGCCGCGACGCAAGCGGTTGCAGACGCGCTGGTCGCATCGATACCCGAGGACCCTGAGCAACGCAACGACGTGCAGCGTGGGGCCGGGCTGCTCGCGCCCCTGCTCTCGTTTCACCGTCGCGAAGGCAAGGTTGGATGGTGGCGTCACTTCGACCAGCTCGCCATGACTCCCGAAGAACTCGAGCGCGACACCTACGCGCTCGGACCCCTCACCTTGATCGGCTCCCACGATCAGGACGGGCGTCTTATCGAGCGCTACCGGTTCGAGCCTCAGGAGCACCACATCAGCAGCGGTGACAACCCGCTCGATCCGCAAGCGAAGACCAGGAGCGGCGGCGCAACCGCCGTCGGGGAGGTGATCGAGATCGACTCGGGCCGCGGGGAGGTCACCTTGTCGCGCACCGCTGCCAATGCGCGTTCGGGCCTCGTGCGGTTCTTGATTCCCTCGCGGCCGATTCCGACCAACGCGCAGCAGGAGTTGTTGCTCGACCTCGGCAGGTGGATCGTCGCCAACGGCATCGCCGCTGATGGCGACTGGCGGCCCGCGAGAGATCTGCTGCTTCGCGTACCGCCGCGACTGCTCAACGGTGCCGGGTGTGCGACCCGCGAGCCGGACGAGTCAGCGAGTGCGGCGGCGATCCGGCTCATCCTCTCGCTCGACGAGGGCTGTCTGCCGATCCAGGGCCCACCCGGCGCCGGGAAGACGCATACCGCTGCGGAAGCGATCCTTGCCTTGCTGCAGCAGGGTCGCGGGCCGATTGGCGTGACGGCGCTCTCGCACAACGCGATCCGGACACTCCTCGCCAAAGTCGAGGAGCTGGCACCGGCACGCGGCTGGATGCCGCGGATGCTCCATCTGCGCGGATCGGGGGACGGCACCGACGGCATTCGGATGGCGAGGACGAATGGCGACGTCGAAACCGCACTCGACGATGCTGCCGTCGACGTCGTCGGCGCGACCTCGTGGCACTTCGCGCGCCCCGGCGTCGAGCAGCGTTTCGACACGCTCATCGTCGACGAGGCGGGCCAGATGTCGCTGGCCGACGTGCTCGCGGTCTCACGTGCGGCACAGCACCTGGTGCTCGTCGGCGACCCACGCCAGCTTGCGCAGCCGCTGCAGGGAAGTCACCCGCCCGGTGTCGGTGTCTCGGCGCTCGACCATCTGCTCGGTGATGACGTGACCATCGCGCCCGACCGCGGCGTGCTCCTGGACCGCACCTGGCGTATGCATCCGGACGTCTGCGCCTTCGTGTCGCGTTCGTTCTACGGCGGCAGGCTCGGCTCGGAGCCCTCGTGCGCCACGCAGGCAGTGCTCGACGATGGCAACCTCCTGACCGGCCTGCGCACGGCGCAGGTCGTGCATACCGGTGACCGTGTGCACTCCGAGGCGGAAGCCTCGCGGGTCCGCGAGATCGTCGATCAACTCACCGGGTCCATCTGGCGAGACGGCGCAGGTGCGGAGCGCCGCCTGACGCTCGACGACATCGTCGTGGTCGCGCCCTACAACGCGCAGGTGGCGTGTCTGGTCGAAGCGTTGCCAGCCGGCGCACGCGTCGGCACTGTCGACCGTTTCCAGGGACAGGAAGCTGCGGTCAGCATCTTTTCCATGGCGACCTCGAGCGTCCTGGACCTGCCGCGAAACCTCGAGTTTCTGTTCAGTCTCAACCGGCTCAACGTCGCCGTGTCGCGCGCACGCGGCGTGTCCGTGCTGGTGTGCTCACCGGAGTTGCTCCGCGCCCGCTGTCACACGCCGGAGCAGATGCGACTGGTCAATGCGCTCTGCCGGTACGTCGAGATGGCAGCGGAGTGGAGCGATGTCGCGGTGGGCGCCGTTATGCTGCCCGCGTGACCGAAGCATCGCTCCGCGACCGCCTGCTCGAATCGCTCGATCGTGCGCGCGCCCAGGAAGAGGCGCTGATCGCATTGTGTGATGACCAGCCGGCGCCGGTGGCCGGGCAGTGGACGGCGAAGGACAACGTTGCGCATCTGAACGCCTGGCGCGAACACGCGGCACACATCCTGCAATCCGTGGGCCGCGGCGAAGAGCCCGAGGGACCGGTTGACGATCGCGACCTGGACGCGCGCAACGCGGTGATCTACGAGGCGCACCGCGACGACACGGCGGCCGACGTTCGTGCCGGCGTGACCACGAGCTACGCAGCATTGAGGGAGGCAGTGGCCGCGAGCAGCGCGGACGACCTGCTTCGGGAGCGGCCGGAGGGTTCAGCGCTCTGGCATCTCATTCCCGGCAACGGGCACGGACATGTCGCCCAGCACGTGTCCTCCTGGGCTGGCGAGCATGACGATCCCGAGGGCGCCGAGGCGGTCGCCCTGTGGGCGCATCAGATCGGTGTCGAACTCTTCCCCGAAGAGCAGGTGATCGCCGACTACAACCTCGCCTGTTTCTACGCGCGCAACGGACGCGCCGAGGAGGCGCTCCCGCTGTTGCGCGAAGCGCTGCGCGTCAGCCCTGACCTCGTGCCCTTCGCACTCGAGGACCCGGACCTGACGCCCATCCGCGGCGACCCACGCGTGCAGACCCTGCTCGGGGCCTGACCGACAGGCGCCGGGACGGCCACCCGGCGAGCGAATCGACTCCAGAGGTCTGGACGCCGACCGGAGGCGATCTGTCGCAGCGTCGTGACCAGTCGATCGGGGTTGCTTGCCTAGAGTGCGACTCGATGCTCCGGATCGTGACCGCCTGCGCTGCGTTGGGTTTGACCGCGTGTGCAGCCTCCACCGCGGCCGCCACCGGCATCCCTCAATCTCAGGGACAGCGGCTCAGCGACTCAACGTTCATCGCCGCGTATCCCAGCGGATGGAGCAAGCAGGTGACCCAGGTCCACGGCGCCACGCGGTATGCCCTTGCTTCCAAGGGCACCCTCAGCCCATTGGGGATTCCGGTGACCGGCGCCATCGGTATCTCGGTGACCACGATCCCCATTGCAGCGCTCCAGAGTGAAGGGCTCAAGAATGCGTCGACGCTCACGCTCTCGGCATTGGCCCTCGATCTTGTCGGCATTCCAAAAGGCGTGACGAACGTCGTCGGGCTGCAACACGCACGCGCCATCGCAGTCGGCAGCGAGAGCGGGCTCGAGGCGGAGTTCAGCTACGCAGATGCGGGGGATTCGAATATCCAGGAAGACATCCTCGTCAAGCACGAGGCGGTCGTGTACGTCGTTGAGTTGGATGTGGCGCCGGCCCTGCGTTCGAAGGGCGAAGCGGACCTTGCCACGATGGCGTCGAGTTGGGGATGGCTCGCGTGATCCCAACCACCTGATCGTCAGCGGATCACATACCAGGCGGCGCGGTCGTGACACGGTCGATGAACAGGGCCTGCAGGGAGCGACCCACCGTTCCCCGTTCGTCGTAGAGCTGGCTTTGCGCGAGACCGATGCCGCGCGACTCGACCACGGTTGCGGAGTCGAGGCACACCCACTCGCCGTCGGGCAGGCGGTGCAGGTAGACGGTCAGGTCGGTATTGATAAAGCGAAATTGACCCCAGGGCAACGCTGAGCTGACACCGTTGCCGAAGTCGGCAGCGGCGAGAGTGCGCTGCAACGGGGACGGCGTCTCACCGGCGACGAGCGGCATCGCGAGGCGGATCCACGCCGCGGCCGGACCCTGTTCGGCGAAGGAGCCGTGCGCGTAGCGCATTTCAACGCCGGTGCGGTGGAATGCGGGATCGTCGCTTTCGGGGACGTGGGGCATCGACTCCGCGGGAGGTGTCAACGGCATCGCGGACTCGGTCCCATCGAGACCGAGCTCGGCGGTGCGCATGCGCCATGCAGTGGCCCGGCAGAGCTCGGTGTTGCCGTCAGTGAGCGTCGCGCTCAGCAACTGGACGCGGCGTCCTTCACGCTCGATGCGAGCCTTGATCTCCACCGGCCGGAGTGGAACCGGACGGAAGATCTCCACGGTGGTGCGGACCACCATCATCGGAATATCCGTGGGCAGCGACTCCATGGCCCGGCCCAACAGCGCCGCCGGTGGACCGCCATGCATCGCCGCGCGGTCCCAGGGACCTCTCGTGTGGTCGCTGGGCATGTATCGAGCCTTGTCGGGCGTGAACAGCGCGTCGGTCATGTCCGCATGGTGCAGGATGCCGGCCGGTGCGCGGATTGGATGCGCGCCGTGCCTGCTACGCTGGGTCGCAGTGGCGGTTCGACGCACGACCATAGCGGCACGGGGCATGCGCTTCGACGCGCTCGTCGCGGGTCCCGCGAGCGGCGAGCTGGTCCTGCTGCTGCACGGATTCCCGCAGACCGGGAGTTGCTGGCACAACGCCCTGAACACGCTTGCGGCGGCGGGCTACCGTGCGGTCGCACCAAGCCAGCGTGGGTATTCGGCCGGTGCGTACCCAGCCGAGGTCGACGCCTACCGGATGAGCGAGCTCGCCGCGGATGCGCTCGCCATCGCGTCAGCGTTGGGACGCGAGCGCTTCCACCTCGCCGGCCACGACTGGGGCGGCGTTGTGGCCTGGACCCTCGCGGGCACGCATCCCGAGCGCGTGGCGTCGCTGATCGCGGTGGCCACACCCCACAGCGCCGCGCTGCGCGAGGCGCTCCACAGCGCGAACCAGCGAGTCCGTCTCGCGTACATCGGCGCGGTGCGCCTGCCCTACGTTGCCGAGACGCTGTTCGAGGCCGCGGGCGGGATCATCGCGGAGACCCTGTTCACGGCCACCGGGCTCAGCCCGGAACACGCGCATCGCGACGTGGCAGCACTCCGAGCGATCGGCCCCACCGGCGCCTTCAACTGGTATCGAGCGATGGGCACCGAGCTCGTGCCCTCCGGTCCGGTCAGCATCCCGGTGCTGCATATCTGGGGAGACCAGGAGCCCGTGTTCACGCGCGAGGCAACCGAGCTCACCGCCAGGCACTGCACCGGCGACTACCACCTGCTCGAGCTCGAGGGTGGCTCCCACTGGATCCCTGACGAGCACTGGGACGATGTTGCGGACGTGGTGCTCGACCACCTCGACGCTCACCCGACCGGCAGGGGCTGAGCCCGGACGCATGGGCGGCGTCGAAGTCACCGGGATCGCCCAGCGGCGCTCCTGGGATTCCGTTGGGCTGCCGGAGGTGGAGCGCGTGCGCCCAGGCCTGTGGTCGGTGCCCGTGCCGATTCCGAACAACCCGCTGCGCTACGTCCTCGTCTACCTGCTCGAGCTCGACCGCGGCCTCGCCGTGATCGACACGGGGTGGAGCACCGAGGAGGCGTGGAGCGAACTCGTGGCCGGGATGGCGGTCGCCGGCTACAGGCCGAGCGACGTGCAGGCGATCCTGGTCACCCATATCCACCCCGATCACTACGGACTCGCGGGCCGGCTGCGCGAGGCATCCGGAGCCTGGGTGGCGCTCCACCCCGCCGACGCGGCGTTGATCGGGGGCCGATATGGACCCGGCATGGACCGGCTCATGGCCGACATGGACGATCTCCTGGTCGTCGCCGGGGTGCCCGAGGAAATCAGAGGCGATCTCACCAGCGCGTCGCTGGGGATTCGCGAGCTTGTCGCCGTCGCCGATCCCGACGTGCTGCTCGAGGACCGCGTGGCGGTGGCGATCCCGGGTTGGGATCTCGTCACTCTGCACACGCCGGGACACTCGCCAGGGCATGTCTGCTTTCTCGACCGGCGGGGACGCTTGCTGTTCAGCGGCGATCACGTCCTCCCGCGGATCAGCCCCAGCGTGGCCGTGCACGTGCAGCAGCCGACCAACCCGCTCGCCGACTTTCTCGATGCGCTGCGTGCTGTGCGCGATCTCGACGTTGATGAAGTGCTTCCGGCCCATCAGTGGCGCTTCCGAGGGCTGGACGCACGGGTCGACGAGTTGCTCGTTCACCACCGCAACCGGCTCGATGAGGCAGCGGCCGTCATCGCGGCATCGCCGGGCGCGACCTGCTGGGACATCACCCTCCATATGCACTGGTCGCGGGACTGGAGTTCAGATCCGCGGTTTCATGCGGCGCGCCGCCGTTGGGGAGACGCTCGCCCACCTCGTCCTCCTGGAAAGCACCGGCCGGGCGCGGCGCAAACCTGGACGGCCCGAAAGGTGGTATCCGGCGGAGCCGGGCTAAGTCAGTCGCGCGTCAGGCGCCGGACCTTGTCCAGGTGACGCTCACCGCGCCGGTCAGGAGCGCGATGGCGAGCAGCAGGATCGCGACTGAGGTCAAGCCTCGCCCGGTGGCGAACACCAGCGACGTGACCGATACGCCGAGTGCGGTGCCCAGCCCGCGGGCCATGTTGAGCAGCCCGCCTGCCGCGCCAGCTCGTTGTCGCGGCGCCGCGAACATGGTGGAGGCATTGTTGGCGGCGACGAACAGTCCCATCCCGGCGCCCGCGATGACCAGCGCCACGACCAGCAGGCCCGGACGTGTCTCCGACGCCGCCAGCACGCCCATGCCGGCGGCCGTGAGCAGCATCCCGGCGCCGGTCGGCACCCGCGGCCCCACCCGGTCGCGGATCAGCCCGCCGAGCGGCGCCACCAGCGCCAGCGCCACCGGCAGCGCACTCAGCTCCAGCCCGGCGGTCAGGGCCCCGACATGCTGGGTCTTCTCGAGCGAGAACGGCACCGCGACCAGGCACCCGAACAGGACGGTGTAGGAGAGCAAGGCCGCGCTGACGCCGGCGACAAATGGAGGAAGCCGAATCAGCGCTGCATCGACCACCGAGCCCGGCACCCCTCGCTGCCGCAGCACGGCCGCGATGACGAGGATGAGCGCGATGCCGATCAATACCGGTTCGGTCCATGCGGGTTTGTCGGCCTGCGCGGCGAACGAGAGTCCCGCAAGGACAGCGGCCGGGATCGCGGCGAGCAGCAGCGTCCCCGAGGGATCGATGCGACTCTCGCGGTCGTGATGGGTGCTCCTCGGCAGCAGGAACCATCCGAGCCCGAGCCCGATGAGGCCGATCGGGACATTCACCAGGAAGATGAGCCGCCAGCCACCCAGGGCGGTGAGCGCGCCGCCGAGTGCCGGCCCGACGCTCAAGCCAATCGCCTGCGCGGCACCCTGTATGCCAAGGCCTGCGCCGAGCCGCGAGGTGGGCAACACATCACGGATCAGCGCGTAGGAGTTCGCCTGCAGCATCACAGCGCCGATCGCCTGCACCAATCGCGCAGCCACGAGCAGTCCAAGCGAGGGTGCGTATGCGCACGCGGCGGACCCCGCGACGAAGATCGCGAACCCATACGTGTAGAGCAACTTGCGGCCGATTCGATCGGCGATTTTGCCGACGGCCGCCACCGTCCCAGCCAGCACCAGCACGTAGACGAGCACGACCCATTCGACAGCAGCGATGGATGCGTGTAGGTTGGCCTGGATGAATGGCAGCGCGGTGGTGACGATGCTGGCGTCGAGCTGCCCCATGAACGCACCGACACAGACGGTGCCCACCGCGAGCCAGGGTGCCGAGGGCATCTCGCGGATCCAGGCCGGACGCCGCGGTTCGGTGAGGATCCTCCGCGTCCCGCGGCGTGGTGCGTCGGGATCAGCCACAGACGGTGAGTCCTCGCTCGCCGGACGCACGTTCGACCACCATCGCGCCATCATCCAGCACAGTCGGGTCCCCGGCCGCGCGCACCTCGGCCACATGTCGCCGCCCGGTGACGGAACGATGGTCCCCCAATTCGATTGGGCGCCCCGCTCGATACTGGCATGACGCACCTGTCCACGCGCCCGGGAGGCCGCATCCGTTGACCCAGCAGCGCATCCTTCTCGCTGACGACGAACCGCGCTTGCTGCACGTCGTCGGGCTGTATCTCAGCATGGAAGGATTCGAAGTCAGAGAGGTACAGGACGGCACCGAAGCGCTGTCCGTGCTCGAGAGTGAGCAGTTCGACCTTGCGATTCTCGACGTCATGATGCCGGGCGTCGACGGCATCGAGGTCTGTCGAAGCATCCGCGCCAAACCGGAGACGCAGTCGATGCCGGTGCTCGTCTTCACCTCGCTGTCGGCGGATGCCGACGTGGAGCGCGCGCGTCTCGCCGGAGCGAACCACCTGATCACCAAGCCCTTCAGCCTCCCAGGGCTGGGCGCGGTGGTCCGCTCGTGCTTCGAGAACACTCCCGCGCTCAGGAGTTGAGAGCGTTCCTCAGGCGATCGCCCGGCTGAACCGGCGCGCGCCGATCACGACACCGACCAGTGCCAGCACGGCCATGATGGCGAGCCCTTCGAACACCGCCGCGTCGGCTCCCCTGCCGTTGAAGAGATCGCGCGCGGCATTGACTGCGTAGGAGAGCGGATTGGCTTTCCCGATGTCCTGCAACCACTGCGGTGCGAGGTTCAAGGGCAGGAGCACGCCGCTCAGGAGCAGCAGCGGCAAGGACAGCGTGAAGATCAGTGGCGCGTACGAGTCTTCGCTCTTCAAGGCCAGCGCCGCGGCATAGGCGAGTGATGACATGCCGAGACCGATCAGCGCAACCAGCCCGAGCATGATCACGATTCCGACGAACGTGGGCTTCAGCCCGAACGGAATCGCGAGCAGCAACAGGATCAACGACTGCACGACCATGGTGAGAATGTCGCGCAGCGCGCGACCGAGCAGCAGCGCGAAGCGGCTGACCGGCGTGACCCGGAATCGCTCGATGACGCCGGCACGCAGCTCAGCGATGAGCCCGAAGCCGACGCCGCTCGCACCGAAGAGTCCGAGCTGGATGAGCAGGCCCGGGACGAACACGTTGTACGCACCTCCGGCAGGAAAGCCCTGCACGTTGACCAGCGACTTCAAGAGCGGCGCGAAGAGCACCAGGTACAGCAGCGGCTGAATGACACCGATCGCGACCCACGCTGGATTGCGAAGAAACACGAAGAGATAGCGCTGAAACATCAGCCAGGTGTCTTTGAGCAGTTTCATGAGCGGATCTCCTAGGCCGCTTCGCGGAGCGAGCGTCCGGTCTGACGCAGGAACACGTCGTCGAGGCTTGGTCGGTTGAGTGACAGTGATGCGATTGGAATCCCGGCGGTGTCGAGCGCGCGAATGATCTGCGGCATGGCGGTCTCGCCTCGATCGACGTAGAAACGCACGACTCCCTCGCCGGCGGTTGCCTCTCGTACGAACGGCTGTCCCTTGAGCAGCTCGAGCACGCGATCGCTCGCGTTGTCGGTGCCCACCACGACCACGTCGCCCGCCACCTGCCGCTTCAATTCGTCGGGCGTGCCCAGCGCCACGATCTTGCCGTGGTCGATGATCGCGATGCGGTCGGAGAGCGCGTCCGCCTCCTCGAGGTAGTGCGTCGTGAGGAACACGGTCGTACCGGTGTCGCGCAGCCTGCGCACCTCGTCCCACATGCGCGCGCGACTTTGTGGATCGAGACCCGTCGTGGGCTCGTCGAGGAACAGGAGTTGGGGCAGGTGCATGAGCCCGACACCGATATCGAGCCGGCGCCGCTGCCCACCCGAGTAGGTCTTGGTCTGCCGGTCGGCGCAGTCCTCGAGCTCGAGCGAGGTGATGAGCTCCTGCGCGCGTTCCTGGGCGCGCACCTTGGTCATGCCGTAGAGGCGGCCCTGGATGATCAGCTCGGTGCGCCCCGGTACTTCCGGCGCGCTGCTGCCTTCCTGACTCACGTAGCCGATCTCGTAGCGCACCTTGGCGGCGTCGCGCCGGAGGTCGAAGCCCGCGACCGTTGCTTCACCCGAGGTCGGCGGCAGCAGCGTCGACAGCATGCGCAGTGTGGTTGTCTTCCCGGCGCCGTTGGGGCCGAGGAAGCCGAAGATCTCGCCCTTCTTGACGTCGAGGTCCACGCCGGCGACCGCCTCCACCGGGCCCTTGCGGCTCTTGAATGTTCTTCGCAGATTGTGGGTTTCGATCATTGCGTTTCCTCCCGCTTGCCGGCTGTCTGTATGTGCGGCTCCGCGATGTGCGGGAGCCTGGTGAGGTGATGGTCCGCGTGGCGAGCGCGCCGCGCCGCGTCCGCGGCGTGCATCGCCTCGAAGTGGGCCCGGATGAGCGCCTCGTTCCACACCAGCGCGCCGGACTGCATGTCGGCGATCAACGAGCGCACCCAGTTGAGCTCGCCCGTTCCCAGCGCGATCGCGTGCTCGAGCTCGAGGAGCACGAGGCGAGGCAGCCCGAGGTCGTCCTGGGCCAGGCGCAGGGTCGCCTCGAGCGCGAGGTTGCGTGCCTGCAGGCTCACCAGCCGGCTGGCAAGCGCCGATTCGGCGCGGTCCTGGCCGATGTACCCAAGCAGGCCGACCGCGACGCTGAACACCGGTACCTCGCTCACCGGCGTGGCGAGCAGGTCGCCGAGCCAGTTCTCGAGTTCCTCGCGCCCTTCGACGGTGATCCGGTAGACGGTGCGCTCGGGCCGCCGCCCTTCGCGGCTGGTCTCGAGTGGCTCGATGTAGCCGGCGGCCTCCAGCTCATCGATGGCTCGATACAGGGTCCTGGTCTTGCCGACCGCGTACGACTTGTGGCGTTCCTTCAGCAGGCGCTGGATCTCGTACGGATGGCAGGGCTGCTCGCTGAGCAGTCCCAGGGTCGTGAGGGCGACCATGTCCTTCGGTTGCGTGCGGGTTTCCATATTGCGTTGCGCACTATAGCACCCTGCAATCGCGCCCGCTTCAATCCTCGGGATGCGGAGCCACGTCGTGGTGTTCCTGGAGATACTCGCGAATGGCGATCAGCGCCGCAATGCCGTCACCCACGGCCGACCCGAGCTGCTTGGTGGAGCCACGCCGGACGTCGCCGGCGGCGAAGACCCCGGCAATCGAGGTCTTGAAACCGCCCTTGTCGTCGACAAAGCCGCGGGCGTCGAGGTCGACGCTGCCGCGGAGGAAGGCAGTGTTGGGGTCGAGGCCGATGAACACGAACGCGGCGCGAGGGTGGACCACCAGCTCCTCGCCGGTGGCCCGGTCGCGGAGCCGGACCGACTCGAGCTTGCCCTTGCCGGTGAGCTCGACCACCTCGGTATTGCGGTGCACGATGAAGCGAGGGTCGTTGTTGACCTTGTCCTGCACCAGCCGTGACGCGGTCAGCTCCGGATCACGCTGGACGATGCGGATCTGCTTCGCGAATTTCAGGAGAAAGAGTCCTTCCTCGAGCGCCGAGTTACCGCCACCGATGACCAGAAGCTCCTCGGCGCCGCGGTAGAAGGGACCGTCGCAGGTGGCGCAGAAGTGGACTTCGGCGCCGATGAGGTCCTCCTCGCCGGGGATGCCGAGGCGCCGATACGAAGAACCGGTCGCGATGAGCGCGGCGTGGGTCTCGATCTCCTGACCGCTCGCGAGCTTCAGGCATACGTCGCCGTTCTCGGACCCTCCGGTTGCGATGCTCTCAACGCTCACGGCGCTCAGCAGTTCGACCTCGTAGCGCCGCGCCTGGGCGATGAAGCGCTCTGCCAGGTCGGCGCCGCCGACACCGTCGGGAAAGCCTGGATAGTTGTCGATGCGCTCGGTGACGCCGGCCTGTCCTCCGAGCCCGCTGCGTTCGACGACGACGGCGTCGATTCCTTCGCGGGCCGCGTAGATGGCCGCGGCGAGCCCGGCCGGCCCACCACCGATGATGGCGAGGTCGTAGCAGCCGCGCTTGGCTTCGAGCGTGAGGCCGAGCTTGCGCGCCAGGTCTTCGTTGGTCGGGTCGACGAGCATCTCCGCCCCGTCGAAGACGATCGTCGGGATGGTGCGTCCGCCCTTCTGCAACTCCTCAACATGCGCTAGTCCGGCGGCGTCCTGGTCGATGTCGACCCAGTCGAACATGACCCGCTGCTCGCCGAGAAACTTCTTGGCGCGCTTGCAATCAGGACACCACGGCGCGCCGTAGACGGTGATCTGGGTCACGACGGCAGGAGACGGTTGAGGTCGTTGCTCACGCCCGATAGTGTGCCGAGAAACCGATCCACGATGTTGCCCTTGGCGTCCACGATGACCACCGTCGGTGGGTCGATGACGTTGTACTCCGAGGCGATCACTTGGCTCGAGTCATTGACGCTTGGATAGGCGACCTTGAAGCTGCGCTCGTAGGCCATGCCCGCGGGGTTGTTGTCCTTGAGGTCAACGCCAACGAACACCACGCCTTTGGGCGCGTACTGGGTCACCAGCTTGTTCAACTCGGATTGCTCGGCACGGCACGGCTCGCACCACGAG
Source organism: Candidatus Dormiibacterota bacterium (assembly GCA_963748505.1). Classification (GTDB taxonomy): domain Bacteria; phylum Chloroflexota; class Dormibacteria; order Aeolococcales; family Aeolococcaceae; genus Palsa-851. The sequence continues at coordinate 441,926 of CAVVJH010000003.1, read as the reverse complement.
CCCCAGAAATCGACGACGAGCACATGTCCCCGGGTCGACGACCAGTCGTACTGCGGCCCCGTGAGGGTCGGCGCGCGAATCGGTGGTGCGGGGCCGACCGGTCCGTTGCCGAAGGGCACGTTGGACAGATCCTGCTGGAGACCACAGCCCGCGAGCATCACCGCTGACGCCAGCGCGGCGAGCACGGCACCTTTCACGGCGTGACCGCCAGGTCTTCGAGGACCTGACGCCCAAAGTTCTGGTCACCCTCGACGATAACCCGTGAGCGCGCATCCGGATCGTCAGCACGACCGCAGGCGAGCACGGTCAAGGTGGGCAGGTCAAGCCGCAAGGTCGACCTCGCTGCCTCGGGTACCTTCGTTCCCGAGCGCCCGCGCTCGCCGTCGAAGACGATGGAGCGCAGCGCGCCACCCGCGCCGGTGACCTCGAACATGACGACGGTGCCGGCAGGCGGAGCCATGCGCTCCTGAATCCCGCTCCCCGCGCCCATCAACATCCGCTCGCGGCTGTGCGGGCCCGCGATGCCGTCGAGCCCACCGGCTTCGCCGAGGGCGCGGCGAATATCCTGCTCGTGCGCCCAGATGTCGAAGACGCGGATGGCGAGCAGGGAGCGGCGCTTTCCGGTGCCGAAGAAGCCCGGCGCCATCTCCTCGAGCTGGGCATCGTTGAGGGTGGCGAGCGACGCGAGCCGCTCGGTGGTGACCTCCCGGTACTCGGCCAGCAGATCGGCAAGGGGGACTGCGCGGCGGACATCGACGCCGATCTCCATGAACTCCCCGGGTTTGTTGCGAATGTGGGGAAGGCCCTCGGGCACGTCGTGATCGGCGCGTTGCCTGCCGATCAGCACGCTTTCCAGGTCGACGATATGGGCCACGTGGTCGCGCACCGTCCAACCCGGGCACCCGGTCGGGAGCAGAGCGCGCCGATCGTCGAGTGTCGCCGCGAGCGCACCGACTCTCGAGAACACTTCCGCGTAGGCGCCTTTGAAGCCATTCGCGGTGGTGATATTCCCGCTCTCCATCGCAACGCAGCCTAGCGCGTCGCCACAATCGATCGCGATGCCATCCACCGACGCCAACTGGACCGCCGTCAACTCCGCGGGGTTCCCCGCCCCCGCAGGGGTGTACGCGGTGCCGGTCGTGCTCGCGCCACTCTCGGGCCGGCTCCACGTGCTGCTCGTGCAACGGGCTGAGGCGCCCTTCGCCGGGAAGTGGGTGCTCCCCGGCGGCTTCATGAGCCCGAGCGAGCGGCCGGAGGAGACGGCGCAACGCAAGCTCACCGAGAAAACCGGCGTCGGTGCGGTCTACCTCGAGCAGCTCGAAACCTATGGCGATCCCGACCGCGATCCGCGGGGCTGGATTCCGACGGTCGCCTATCTCGCCCTCATCGATGCGACGGTGCTCCGGTCCGAGGGGACCGGCGCGCGGTGGGAGCCGGTGGATGCGTCGCCACCGCTGGGGTTCGACCATCCGCGCATCGTCAATGACGCCGTCGAACGGCTCCGCGGCAAGCTCTGGTGGTCGAACATCGCCGTCGGACTGCTCCCGGAGCAGTTCACGATGCCGCAGGCGCGGCGGGTCTTCGAGGCCATCAGCGGCGTCACCTACGAGCCCTCGAATTTCCGGCGTGAGCTGGAATCATCAGGGCTGGTGCGCGCCACCGGGACTCTCGCGAAAGGTGGTCCGGGTCGCCCCGCGGCGATGTATGAATTCGTTGAGCGACAGCCCGCGTGGAGCCTGCGCCGGTCGCGACCACCGGCGATGTTGCGGCGCCGCCCCTGAAGCGGCGCACTCGCTGACCCCACTCAAACCCGATCGCATCGTGCACGATTGCGCGCGAATCGGGCGCTCACCTCAGGGTGCCCAGTGTCAGGAGACGGTAGATGACGGATCAGCCAATGCAGAAGCCACCTTCGATTCCCAAGGTCGAGGAGCTGTTCCACCACATCGAACATCCGCGCATCGCGCAGCGCAGGAACGACAAGCCGGTCAAGATCAAGGACGAGAGCGTGGGTGTCAACGGCAGAGTGGCGTTGATCATCACCGCGGTCGTCGGAACGATGTGGTGCGCGTACGCGTTCACCATCCTCGCGTTCATCAGCCTTCCCGAGGCGATCAAGAGCGGATCGTTGATCGTCATCATCGCGTGGATCGCGCAGACGTTCATCCAGCTGGTCCTGCTCCCCATCATCATCGTGGGACAGAACATTCAAGGCAAGGCGTCTGACAAGCGGTCGGAGCAGACCTACAAGGACGCTGAGGCAATCCTCAGCGAATGCCTCCAGCTGCAGCAACATCTTCAGGCGCAGGACACGGTGCTCGACGATGTCGTCGCCCACGTGAAGCAGCACGCCGAGGCACTCAGAGCGCTCAGTGCCAAGCAGGGACCGGCCACGGCCTAGCTCGTCGCGCCGACATCCGGTGACGCGCGTCGCGTCATGACACCGTACGCGTCACCGGCGTACACGACACGTAGCGTGGTGGGGTGCGCTCTGTGCCGCGTGCCGGCCGACGTATCGCATGACGATACTGACCTGCGCGCTCGGTCCTGATGCGGCGGGGACGATGCTCATGCGTCTTCTTGGCGGCGCGCGCCACAGCATCGACGCGGCCATCTATGAAGCGGGTCCTTCGTACCGCTGGGCGCTGGGCCGTGCGGTTGCACGCGGTGTCCGAGTCCGCGTCGTGCTCGATGCGCACGCCTCGGATGGCAATGCGGCAACAGCGCGAGCGCTGATCGCTGCGGGCGGGGAGTGCCGCGTCGCCGGTGTGGGTCCCGAGGCAGCGCACGGCAAGCTGTTGCTCGTCGACGGCACGGTCGCCGTCGGTACCGGCAACCTCATCTGGCGCGATGCCCCGCGCGATGCTCATCTGCGTTATCCGCCCGCCGCGACGCCGCTCACCGGCACCCGTGAGTGGTGGGCAACCGCGGCGGGCTCGCGGCGTCTGAACCACGCCGGTGCCGAAATCTTCGCCGCGCACTGGGCGGCCGCGAGTGCGCCACCCGCCGGGTGGTCGGCCATGCCAGAGCGGACGGCCCCACCGGTGGGGACGCCCCGACCGCAGGTTGCTCCGGCCATCTGCTGCGTCGCTTCGCGCCGGCTCCGTCTGATCGTCGGGGGACGGGCCGTGGGGGAGGCGCTCGGCTCCATGGTCGCCTCCGCCGAGCGGCGGGTGCTGGTCACGGCCCCCTACGCGCGACCGGCGGCGCCGGCGGTGCGCGAGCTGCTCACCCGCATGAGCGCAGCCTCATCGCGAGGTGTTGCCTGCGCGCTGCTGCTCGGCGGGCCCCCGGAGCCCGGCGAGGCTGCAATCCTGGCCACGTTGCCGTTCGCGGTGCGGCAGATGGACCCGGTCCGATCGACCTCCGGGCACGCCAAGGGGATGGTCGCCGACGGGTCGGTCATGGTTTCGTCGGCGAACTGGAGCGCAGCCGGGCTGGGCGGCAATTGGGAGGCTGCGCTGCACATCGAACATGCCGGTGCCGCCGCGTACTACGCCGCCGCCTGGCGTCGAGATTGGGACACAGCGCTGCCGGTGGAGGTTTGAGAGTGCTGAGCCAGGCTATTCTCAATCGATGCCTGACGAGGAGCTGACCCCGCCCGCCGACCCGGAGACGCCGGCGCCCCGGTCCACGCAGATCGTGCTGCCCGCGGTGCCGCTTCGGGACAACGTGGTCTTCCCATCGCAGCTCGCTCCGCTGGCGGCGGGCCGGCCGCGCTCGGTGGCGGCCCTCGAAGCGGCCGTCAACGGCGACGGCCGTGTCATCCTCGCGATTCAGCGCGATGCCGAGCGCGACGAGGCGACCATCGATGACGTCCATACGATCGCGGTCATCGCGCACGTGGGCGCTTTCCGGCGCCTGCCCGGTGGCGGGGCGCACGCGCTCGTCGAGGGCAAGGAGCGCGTCCGCATCGACGCCTTCGATGCCTCCGGTGACGCCTGGATCGCGACGGTCACGCCCATCGCGGTCGATGCCGTCGACGGCACCGAGGTGGACGCGCTGTTCGGCTCCGTGCGGACGCTCTTTGCCGAGTACGTCAACGCAGGCGCGCAGGTCGGTGCGGACACCGCGGTTGCCATGGCGCGTGCCGCGCAACCCGATCTCATCGCGGACATCGCCAGCACCTGCCCCGATTTCAGCTTCGATGACCGCGTGGCGCTGCTCCAGGAAACCGACGCCATCGCGCGATTGCGCACGCTCATACCGCTGCTTGCGCGCGAGGTCGAAGTTGCCCAGCTGCGATCCAAGATTCACGAAGACGTCCAGAAGACGATCAACAACTCGCAGCGCGAACACATCCTCCGCGAACAGTTGCGCGCCATCCGCAAGGAGCTGTCGGACCTCGACGACGCGGGTGAGGATGATGAGGATCTGAGCGCGCGCGTTGAAAAAGCCGGAATGCCCGACAACGTGAAGCAGCGCGTCCTCAAGGAAGTCCATCGCCTGGAACAGATCCCCAGCGCCTCTCCCGAGATGGGGATGGTGCGCACGTGGGTCGACTGGATTCTCGATCTGCCCTGGGTCGATCCTCCCACCGAGACACTCGATATCGAGCGTGCCGCGGCGATTCTCGACGAGGACCACTACGGCCTCTCGAAGGTGAAGGATCGGATCCTCGAGTGGTTGGCGGTTCGGGATCGAATTCGCATCAAGGCCCTGTCGGAGAGCACGCAGGATTCAGCCGAGGAGGAGGCGACCGTCGGCGAAGCCTCAACCCAGGAGGCGGGTGGCGGCGCGGGGGGCAGCGCCGATCGCAGGCCGGGCAAGCCACAGGATGCTCCCGAAACGCAAGACGGGTCAGACCCGGCTGGAGAGCGGCGAGGGGTCCCCGCGACGACAGGACCCGCCGCACTCGCGCCCGCTAAGCGGCGCACGTTACAGACACCGATCCTGTGTTTCGTCGGCCCGCCGGGTGTTGGCAAGACATCGCTGGGGCGTTCCATCGCACGTGCGCTGGATCGGAAGTTCGTGCGGATGTCGCTGGGTGGGATTCGCGATGAGGCGGAGATACGCGGTCATCGGCGCACCTATATCGGCGCACTGCCCGGTCGCATCATCCAGTCGATGCGCACCGCGGGAACTCGCAACGCGGTGATCATGCTCGACGAGATCGACAAGGTCGGTGCCGACTTCCGCGGCGACCCTTCCGCAGCCTTGCTCGAGGTGCTCGATCCCGAGCAGAACTGGGAGTTCAGCGACCACTACCTCGAAGTGCCGTACGACCTTTCGCAGGTGCTGTTCATCACCACAGCGAACATTGCCGAGACCATCAGCCCGCCGCTTCGCGACCGGATGGAGATCATCCGCATCACCGGATACACCGAGCAGGAGAAGGTGCAGATCGCTGAGCGGCATCTCGTGCCCCGGCAGCTCGATCAGCATTCGCTGGACGCGGGTGAGCTGCAGATCTCGCGCGACACCATTGTCGCGATGCTCCACGGCTACACACGCGAGGCCGGCGTGCGCCAGCTGGATCGGACCATTGCCGAAGTGGCCCGAAAGGTGCCGCGCAAGCTCGCCGCGGGTGCGACACCGCCCGTGGTCATCACTCCCGAGGACCTGACCGATCTGCTCGGTCCTCGCCGCCACGACTACGGCGAGGCGCAGGAACAGGACGAGATCGGCGCCGTCACCGGCGTGGTCGTCAGTGAAGTCGGCGGCGACATCATCACCGTCGAGGCCCTCGCCATCGAGACCAAGCCGGACCTGGTATTGACCGGTCAGCTCGGGAGCGTGATGGAGGAGTTGGTTCGCGCCGCGCTCTCATGGGCAAAGGTGCATGCCGTGGAATACGGCGCCCCCCGCGACTTCTTCGACACCCATGCGATTCACGTGCACGTTCCTGCCGGTGCCATACCCAAGGACGGCCCATCGGCCGGAGTCACCATGGCCACGGCGATGGTGTCGGTCGCGGCGGGAAGGCGCGTGCGGCGCGACCTTGCGATGACCGGGGAGATCACCCTGCGTGGCAAGGTGCTGCCCATCGGTGGTGTCAAGGACAAGCTCCTGGCTGCGCACCGATCCGGGCTCAAGACCTTCATCCTTCCTGCGAAGAACCTGCGCGATCTCTGGGAGGTCGACAAGGAAATTCTCGACGCGGTCGAGGTGGTGCCGGTGGAGAACGTCAGTGAGGTGCTCGAACGCGCGCTCGTCGAGTCGGATGCGCCTCGACGCCGCGAACGGCAGGCTGGATTCGTGCTGCCGATCACGAGCGCGGACGTGGTCGGACCGATCAACGCCGACAGCGCGTAACCTGTCGGCCGTGACCGACACGTTGCGGGACCTCGTCGAACTGGCAATCGTGGTCGATCCGACATTCGATCAGAACTGCTACGTCCTCCGGCGTCGCGACACCAACGACGCCCTCGTCGTGGATCCGGGATTGCAGCATCCGCAGACCATCGAGCTGCTCGAGAAGCGTGGACTGCGTTGTGAGCGCATTCTGCTCACGCATGGCCATCCTGACCACGTCAACGGTGTCCCGGCATTGAAAGCGGCGTTCGAGTGTGAAGCGGCAATCCATCCCGATGACCGCGAGCAACTTGAAGCTGTGCACTATCTTCCGGGCGTGCCCGACGATCTGCCGGATGTGGTCTGTGAGCAGGATCTCAGCGACGGCGAGATGTTCCGCTGGCAGGGCCTCGACATCGAAGTGGTGCATACGCCCGGCCACACGCGCGGCTCGGTGTGCTTTCGCGTCGGCCCCGACCTGCTGTCCGGCGATACGCTCTTCCACAGGGCTGTCGGGCGGTGCGATCTCCCGGGCGGATCGTGGCCGGCGCTCGTCTTTTCGATCGAGCACCGCATCTACACGCTGCCCCCCGACACGGTTGTGTATCCGGGCCACGGACAGCGGACGACGGTTGACGACGAGATGCGCCATAACCCATTTGTGGTGCATCAGCGCTACCGCTGACGCCGGGACCGTGTGCTACGGTGGGAGGCGAGGGGCGATGAAGATGATCAATATCACGCGTACACCACTGGTCTTCGGCGCGACCATTGCGACGCTCGCACTCGCCGGCTGCGGCAGCCCCACACCGGTTGCGACTTCGGTTGCGGGTCCCACAGCACCTGGATCGTCGCCTTCCGCGACGCCCGCTGCGTGCGCGAATCCTGACGTAGTCCGACGACTGCTGCGGTGACCTCGCTCGCGCTCACCGTCGACCAACTCCCGCCTGGTGGTCTCACGCTCGCGCAGATCAGCGACGGCAAGATGAACAGCACACCGAACACGGATCAGCGTGGATTCGCCAACAGCACCAACACCTTTCGAATCGAGGATGACGTCGTCATCGATGCATCGACCCAAACCGCGACCGCCGACTATCCACAGTTGCGCGCGGCCGCGCAAGGTCAGGCGACCACGGTCGCGAGCACATCCTCTCCGGTCGGGCTGGGCTGCCAGGCCGATGAGTACATCGGCACGACCACGACCGGCTACAGTGAAATCGGCATCTCGTTCCAGGAGGGAGACATCATCGCCGTCCTGTTGATCGTCAACTCGACCGGGAAAGTCGACGCCCCGTACGCCCTCGCCGTAGCGCAGGCACAGGATCAGAAAATCGTTGCAGCGGCGACCTGATTCGTCAGTCGGTGCGACCGAGCAGCGTGAGCAGCTCGTGGACGATGACCGCCGTGACTCCCCAGATCACCCGGCCCGAAGCCTCGTAGTAATGGACGCGGCGCGGCATGCCATCGCGCTCCAACACGCGAACGCTGTGCGGCGCCACCAGCAATGCGGCGATATCGATGCGAAACCACTCGGCAACCTCGAAGCCGTCGCCACGCAGCGTGATCGGCCCGCGTTGCAGGCCGACCACCGGAGTCAGCCAGCGTCCGGAGACAACGGTCGAGAACGGGGAGAGGGTGCCCAGCACCTCGACCTGCGCGGGGTCGATGGCGAGCTCTTCGTTGGCCTCGCGCAGCGCCGTCGCAACCACATCGGCGTCGTCCGGCTCCGTGCCGCCGCCGGGGAAGGCAATTTGACCCGCATGCTCGCGAAGGTCGGCCGAGCGCAGCACGAAGAGCAAGGGCACGCCGGGCTCGGATGGATCGCACAGGAGAAGTACGGACGCAGGACGCAGTCCCTCGGGGGCCTGCAGCATCACCGTCCCCGGGGCGTTCACCACCGCACGCAGCCGATCCACGAGTGGCCGGTTCTCGGCCATCAGCGCGCGCGCTGCGATGAGAGTGGCAAGGTCGTAGGCTTGGCGTGATGAGCGCTGACATCGCCACCGAGAGCAAGCCGCGGCGACGCTGTGCGAAGTGTGGCGGCGAATTGCGCTTCTCGCATCGCGAATATGCAGGACGAGGAACGTCCTCCGCCGTGCTTCGCTGCACGGCGTGCGGCGACGTGATTCGTGACTCCGCTCGTGAAGCGGCACCCAGCAAGCAACGGCACATCTCGAAGCGTCATCGGGACCTCGATGCGGGTCCGCTGGAAAACCCTGTCATCGATCCGGAACTCGCCGCACGGCTCCTCGAATCCACTCGCGAATCCGACTGAGTCAGACCCCCGCAGTCGCGACCGCACGTGTCACCGGCGCGAACTGCTCGAACCACTGGAGAATATCTGCGTTCACGCTCTCGCGGTCGATGTCGACGGACATGGCATGGCCGCTGCGCGGGAGCATCTCGAGACGAACCGAGGCACTGCCGATCAGACGCCGCGCGATCTCTCGCGCGCACCGCGGATCGATGGAGCGGTCGCGCTCGCCATGCAGAACGAGCACCGGCGCGCGGATCTCGGCAAGTTCCTGCCGAACCACTGCGCACAACTTGCGAAGCTCGTCGATGCTCCGCGTCGGCCGGAGCCCATAGCTGTGCAGCTCCTCGACCGCGTCAGGGTTCCAGAGGTCGACATCGTCACCGGCGTGATGCCAGCGCACCACGCGCTTGATCAGCGGCAGCAACGGCGGCAGTGGGCCGCTCAGCCAGATGGGTGCGGCGAGGGTCGCCACGGCGCGCACGCGAAGGTCGTGGGCCGCGAGGTTGAGTGCCAGGGTGCCGCCCATCGACTGGCCGGCGACCACCACCTCCTCACACTCCCCGGTGAGATCGTCGAAGGCTGCGCTCACACATTCCGCCCAGTCCTGCCAGCGCGTGCGCTCGAGGTCCTGTGGCGTCGTCCCGTGGCCGGGGAGGGCAGGAGCGTGGCAACGGAATCCGTTGTCCGCAAGCACCTCCCCAAGCCGGCGCAGCTCGGGCGGGGTTCCCGCAAACCCATGGATGAGAAGGGCGCCGCGCCGTCCGTCGCCGAGCCGCCAGGGACGCACCGCCTCTGGATCGAAAGGCTGCAGCGTGCGTGCGGTCATGCCTCCGAGTATATGGGTCGCCCTCGCCGCGCTCGGTGCTACCGTCGCCCGAGATGGGCGAGGAGGTGATGCGGCAGGCACTCGAGACGGTGGTATCCGGTCACGGCCTCGACGTCGAGACCGCACGAGCCGTCATGGACACCATGATGGAAGGCGAGGCGACCCCTGCCCAGGTCGGAGCGCTGCTCGCGGCCTTGCGCACCAAGGGTGAGACGGTCGACGAGCTGACCGGCATGGTCGAGTCGATGCGCGCGCACGCAACCCAGGTGCATCTCCGTGTCGACGCTGTGGACACGTGCGGCACCGGCGGCGATGGCGCCGGGACCTTCAACATATCGACCTGCGCGGCGATCGTCGCAGCCGGCGCCGGCTGTCCGGTGGCCAAGCACGGCAACCGCGCGCAATCGTCTCGATGCGGCAGCGCGGACGTGCTCGAAGCCCTCGGGGTGGTCATCTCACTCTCAGCGGAGATGTTCGGCGCTGTGTCGAGGACGCAGGCATCGGGTTCCTGCTCGCTCCAGACTTTCACCCCGCGCTCCGCCACATCGGCTCGGTGCGCCGCGAGCTCGGCATCCGTACCGTCTTCAACGTGCTCGGACCGCTCGCAAATCCCGCGCAGGTGCGCCACCAGCTGGTCGGGGTTTCGAATCTGAGGCTCGCGCCCATGATGGCGCAGGTGTTGCAACGCCTCGGCCACGTCCACGCACTGGTGTTCACAGGCCCGGACGGCATCGACGAGCTTGGCGTCGCCGGGTTCGCGCACTGCTGGGAGATGACCACCGACGGCATCCGCGATTTCGTCCTCGATCCCCGTGATGCCGGACTCGACGTCGCACCGCTCGACGCGGTGCTCGGCGGGGATGCCGCCACCAACGCCGCGATCATCCTTGCGGTGCTCGACGGTGAAGCCGGGCCGCGCCGTGATGCGGTGCTCCTCAACACAGCCGCCGTGCTGCTCGCGGCCGATCACGTCACCACACTCATCGATGGGGTCGCGCTCGCCGCGTCATCGATCGACTCCGGTGCCGCTCGGCGAACGCTCGACACCTTCGTCCGAGTGTCGCGCGGGATGGCCGCGTGAGCCGCGCGTCGGCGCTGCTCAGCCTGCAGCAACTCGACTCGCGCATTGCGACCGTCACGCTGGACATCGCCGCGGTCGACGCGTCCCTGCGCGGCGATGCCGAGCTCGACCGTCTCCGGGCCGCCGAAACCGCAGCCGCACGACGAGCATCGGAGCATTGGCGCGGACGCGAAACTGTCCGAGCTGGAGGCGGCTTCGTTGCAGGCACGCATCCGCGACCTGGACCGGAAGCTGTACGGGGGCACGGTGCGCAACCCAGCCGAGCTGATGGAGATGCAGCGCGAGCTGGACGCGATGCGAGCCAGGTTGTCGACCGCCGAGGACGATGCGCTCGAGCGAATGGAGCAGGTGGACTCGGCACAGACCGCGCTGCGCGCGGCAACCGCGGCCGTCGCCGCGCGTGAAGCGCAACGCGCCGATTCGCTCGAACCGATGCGCGAGCGCCGCGCATCGCTGGGCGCGGAGCTCGACGTGTTGCATGAGGAGCGCGACGCGCTCCGCGCCGAAGCGGAGCCGGGTGACCTGAAGCTCTATGAGCGGATTGCCGCGCATCGCAGGCCAGCGGTCACAGGCCTCGAAGGCGAGTTCTGCGCCGGATGCCACATGCCGGTGTCCAATGAGGAACGCCGAGCTGTACGCACCGGGACCGGTCTGACGCAGTGCGCGAATTGCGACCGTATTCTCGCGCCATGACCAAGACCGTCATTGCCTATACCGACGGCGCCTGCTCGGGAAACCCCGGCGCCGGAGCATGGGCGTACCGCCTGGAGTGGCCCGATGGCACCATCGATGAAGCAGCCGGCGGGGAAACGCTGACGACCAACAACCGCGAAGAGTTGAAAGCAGTTCGCGAGGCACTGCTGCGTTTCCGCGCTCGCGTCGGTGCCGATCCCGATTGGCGGATCGTGATACGCACCGACAGCCTCGGCGTCATCAACTGGCTCAAAGGATCGTGGAAGCGCAAGAAGAATCTCGACCTCTTTCCGGACATCGATCCCCTCGTCGACTCACGCGTGCGCTTCGAGCACGTGCGGGGGCACAGCGGGGAACCCGGTAACGAGCGGGTGGACAGCCTCGCGGTCGGGGAGACGCAGCGGATCATCGCCGGCACAGCCGGTGTGGGGTGAGATGGGATGACCTATTCGATCGTTGCGCGCGACCCGGAAAACGGCGACCTCGGCGTTGCGGTGCAATCGCATTACTTTTCGGTGGGTTCGGTGGTGACCTGGGCGGAGTCCGGCGTGGGCGCCGTCGCCACACAGTCCTTTGCCGAGCCTGCCTACGGACCGCGTGGGCTGGCCCTGCTGCGGCTCGGCGTCGACCCGGTCACGGCGCTTGCGGCGCTGACCGCCGCGGACGCCGAGCAGGCGCCGCCGTCAGGTGGCCTTTGTCGACGGCTCCGGACGGGTCGCGGTGCATACCGGCGATCTCTGCATCGAGGCCGCCGGACATGTCACGGCAGAGGGCGTGTCCTGCCAGGCGAACATGATGCGCGGTCCCGGCGTCTGGCCCGCGATGCTCGATGCCTACCATGCCGTCAAGGGCGATCTCGCGGAGAGATTGATGGCCGCGCTCGACGCCGCCGAGGCAGCGGGCGGCGATATTCGTGGTCGTCAGTCGGCTGCGATGCTGATCGTCAAGGGCACGAGTTCTGGCCAATCATGGCAGGATAAGGTGGTCGATCTGCGCGTCGAGGATGCGGTCGATCCGCTTGGCGAGCTCCGCCGCCTGCTGTCGGTGCACCGCGGCTACCAGCAGATGGAGGTCGCGGAGCAACGCGAGATGGCCGGAGATGTCCATGGCACCCTGGAGGCATTCGTCATGCTCGCGGCTGCTTGCCGGCAACGACGAAGCAGCCTTCTGGGCTGCGATCCTCATGGCCGGATGCCGGCAGGTCGAGGAGGCGAGAGCAATGCTGATCGACATCGCCGCACGCGAACCGGGATGGACGCGACTTGTTGCGGCGGCTTCCGGCGGCGCACCTGTTGCCGAACGGCGAGGCCACGATCGTGGCGCTGCTGGGGCAGGTGAGGGCAGTGCAAGCCGGCCGATAAGCCGGGTTCTGTCCTCGCCTGCGCGGCAGACGGGGGACGGTCATCCATCTGGGACGCCGGTTACCCGGCGCCTCGAGCGGCCCACCTGAGACACGAGAAGCGAGCAACTCCTGAGCGCCGAAACGCTCGGTCTCTGTTTGGCCTTGCTCCGGGCGGGGTTTACCTGGCCGACCGGTCACCCGGCCGCCGGTGGGCTCTTACCCCACCATTTCACCGTTGCCCCGGACGAGTCCGGGGCTGTGTCCTTTCTGTGGCACTCTCCTTCGGGTCACCCCGACTGGGCGTTACCCAGCGCCCTGCTCTGCGGAGCCCGGACTTTCCTCGGACGGCGAACCATCCGCGACCGTCTGGCCGGCTTGCCTCGCGAGTCTATCCTCTGGGGCTGCTCCACCTGAACACCGCCACGAGGAGGTCGTGCCACTCATGCACAGACGCCTGATGCTCCACGCCGGCGGTGACGTCACCTCCGCTCGCCCGGAGTGATCGAGCACCTGCGCGGCGCCCGGCACGCGGTGATGATCCCGTACGCCGCAGCGAACACGATCGCGCCACCTCACGGTTCGCCGACTGGCTCGCGCCGCACGGCGTCGAGATCGTCGGGGTGCACACACCCCCGATGCCGCGCCGCAGCCATCGCTCGCCGCGGAGGCGATTTTCGTCACTGGTGGCAACAGCTTCCGGCTGGTGACCGCGCTGCATCGGCTTTCGCTGATCGAGCCCGTCCGATCGGCGATCGACGGCGGTACCCCGTACTTTGGCGCGAGCGCCGGCGCCAACGTCGCCGGCCCATCGATCCGCACGACCAACGACATGCCGATCGTGCAACCGCCAAGCTTCGACGTCGTTCGCGCTGGTGCCGTTCCAGATCAACCCGCACTACATCGACCCGCCGCCGCCGGAAGCGCGCATCGGCGAGACCCGCGAGGAGCGCCTCCAGGAGTTCCTCGAGGAGAACGACGCCATCGTCGTGGCGCTGCGCGAGCAGAGCTGGCTGGTGGTCGAGGGGGCGCCGATGTCGCTGCGGGGGCACGCGGGGGCCGTGCTCTTCCGGCGTGGTGTCGAACCCCGGCAGCTGGACGGCGGCGCCGATCTGTCGGCCTGCTCCTGTGAAATCCCGCGCTACGACGCCTGATCCAGTTCAGGCAGGAGGTGAAGCGTACATTTGTTTGCGTTGACGCCTCACCACACACCTGTTAGGGTTCGGCCCGCCGGTGGAGAAAAATGGTGAGTAGTGGGGAAAGCGAGGTGACAACGGTGAGGCTCGAGCAAGCGCAGGTCGAGGTGCAACGCCCGGCCCGACGTTCTGCGGCACGTACCGGCACCGCATCGACGACAAGGGACGGGTGGCGATTCCCGCCCAGCTGCGCCGCTTCCTGCCCGAGGGCAGCGTGGTCGCTCCCGGCCCCGAGCGCCGCCTGATGATCTGGCCGCCCGACGAATGGGCGTGCAGAAGGAGCTCTTCCGGCGCACCGCCGAAACGCCTGCTCAGGAGCGCCGCTTCCTGCGCTGGCTCACCGGGAACAGCTCGCTGCTTCGAGGTCGACGCCCAGGGCCGCCTGCTCCTCTCGGCGCAGCAACGGGCGTTCGCGCAGATCGTCGACAAGGTGGTCTTCGTCGGGCCTCGACACCGGCGTCGAGATCGTTGCCGACGCGCTCTGGCAGTCGGAGCAGGCGGAGCTCGAGCCCCGACGAGTTCACCCAGGTCTGGGACCTTGTCCACCAGCGCGGCACGTCCGCATCTCCGTCGCCGGCGTGAGCGCCCCAGACGGATCCGCCCCGATCCATGACCATCCCCCTGTCGTTCGTGGCCGGCATGGGGACGCTCGACGAGCCACACCCGGTGCCCCGCGCCTGACGGCGCGGGCCACCGGCCGGTCCTTCTCACACCCCTCATAGAGAGCCTGCAGCCCCGGCCCGGGCAGATCGCCGTCGACGCCACGCTTCGGCGCCGGCGGGGTCACGGCCGCGCTCCTCGAGCGCGTCTCCCCGGGCGGCCGGGTGATTGCGATCGATCGCGATCAGAGCGCTGTCGACGCCGGGCGCGCCCGATTCGGCGCACCGGCGGCGCCGTTGAGATCGCCCAGGGTGATTTCGCCGACCTCGAGGCCATCGTCCACGCACTCGGCGTGGCGGCCGCAGATGTCGTCGTCTTCGACCTCGGCATCTCGTCGCTCCAGCTCGACGATCCCGCCCGTGGATTCAGCTTCCGCCTCGACGGGCCGCTCGACATGCGCATGAACCCGAGCTCCGGCGTCACCGCCGCGCAGCTCGTCAACTCGCTGACCGCGGACGAGCTGACGTCGATGATCCGCGACTACGGCGACGAGCGCTTCGCGCGGTCGATCGCGAACTCGCATCGTGCAGAAGCCCGCGAGCGCTGCGCCGATCACCACCACCACGCAGCTCCGCGAGCTGGTGGAACAGGTGGTCCCGCGGCGGTTCTGGCCCAAGCGGATTCACCCGGCGACGCGCACCTTCCAGGCGCTTCGCATCGCGGTGAACCACGAGCTGGAAAGCCTCGAACGAGGCCTGCAGGCAGCAATCAGCATCCTCCGGCCCGGTGGGCGTCTTGGGGTCATCTCCTTCCACTCTCTCGAGGACACCCTTGTCAAGAACGCACTCCACGTCGCAGCTCAGAATTGTGTCTGTCCGCCCCAACAGCCCCACTGCACCTGCGTCCACCGGGCCACACTCTTTCTCCTCACCCGCAAGGTGATCCGGCCTGAGCCGGCCGAACTGGCTCCAATCCGAGATCGCGCTCGGCACGCCTGCGGGTCGCGGAGAAGCTCGCCACCGACGGGTGAACGAGCGGCCGCACCTCTCGTATCTCACCTCGCTCCCCAGGGGGGAGCCGCGCACGGCGCGGCTCCCCCCGCCATCACTTTCGCTTCGCCGGCCCGGCACCGTCGGTGCCCCTCCATCGTCCCTCTCAACGTTTCACCACTGGAGATCAGGGCAGTGCCCAACCTACGTTTCGCACCATCGTGTCGACCGCGAGTCGACCCCGACGGCTGCCGGCGTCGACGACGTTCCCTTCGAACCGCTGGTTCGCCGGCTGCGCATCCGTCGTGGCGGACCGCGCACGCCGCTGCCGCTGCTGCCGGTGATCGCGGTCGCCGCGGGCATCGGCATCGCGTATGTCAACCAGACGGCGCATGTGACCACCGCGACGTATCAGGCGACGCGTCTGGCGTCCCAGCAGCAGCAGCTCGCCGCCCAGGACGCGCAGCTCACCGCTGAGCTGTCGCGCCTGCAGGCCTCGGAGCGCATCATCGCCGCGGCGCAGCAGATGGGCATGCGTCCCGCCGCGGAACTGGGCCTCTGTCGCCGCAGCGCCGCATCACGTGATCACCTCGCCGCCGCCGAGCAGCTCACGGCCAGCGAGAGCAACAGCACGCTGCGAGCAGCTGGTCGCGCGCGCTCGACGGCGCTTTCGGTGGGAGCGGCTCGGGTCGATGAATCCGCGCCGCCGCTCACCGGATCGTCGCGTCCTCGGGCGTACGCGCGTCTTCGCGGACGCCCCCGACCTGCGCCGCCGGGGCATGTGGCTGGTGCTCGCGCTTCCTGGCGATGGCGACCGCCGTCTTCGGCCGCCTTGTCCAGGTCCAGGTGATCCAGGGAAGGTCGCTTGCGCGCGAGCCGCGGCCAGTCGCACACCACGCTCGATCACGCTCCACGCCACTCGCGGCGTGATCCTCGACCGCAGCGGACGCGTCCTGGTCAGCAACGTGCAGGTCTTCGACGTGTTCGCCGATCCCGGCACTGGTCGCCGCCGGCCGACCGGCCGCCGGTCGCGGGCATGCTCGCGCCGATCCTGCAGCAGAGCGCCGCGCAGGTCCTGCGCGCGCTCAACCAGCCCAACCAGTTCGACTACCTCGCAAAGGGGTCACGCAGGACGTCAACGACAAGCTGCAGGCGCTCGGGCTCAGCGGCATCGGCACGATCCCGTCGGAGCAGACCGTCTACAACCCGTCGTCGGTCCCGGTGCATCTCGTTTGCGGCGAACCTGCTCGGCTTCGTCGAACGCGGAGGGTGCCGGCCAGTACGGTCTCGAGGGCTACTACAACTCGATCCTCGCCGGGGTGAACGGGCACGAAGTCGACGCTGACCGACGTCAACGGCAACGCCATCGTCCTCGGCGAGCAGCAGAAGGTTGCTGCCCACAATGGCGATAACCTCGAGCTCGGGCTCGACTCGCAGATCCAGTACTGGGCCGAGCGTGGCGCTCGCCAACGGGGTGAACTCGTCGACGATCGACGTCGGGCACGCTCATGATCATGGACACCAAGACGGGGGCCATCGACGCCGTGGGCGCAGTACCCGTCGTACAACGCCAACAACTACAGCCTCGGCCGAACATCGCCGACTTCCGCGACCTCGCGGTGACGCAGCCCTACGAGCCCGGGTCGGTCATGAAGGTCGATCACCTTCGCAGGTGGCCTCAACAACAACGCCTTCACGCCGAGCACGGTCATCGACGAGACGCCAGCAACGCATCGACGGATACCTCATCCACGACTGGGATCGCCGCTCCCACGGCAACGTGACGATGCAGTGGGTGCTCGACAACTCGCTCAACAACGGTGCCATCGACGCCATGAAGATGGAGGGCGAGAACGCCTTCTACAACAACCTGCTCGCCTTCGGGATCGGCGCCCCGACCGGGATCGACCTGGCCGGCGAGGTCAACAACCCGTTGCGCCCCGCAGGCGTCGTGGAAGCCGCTCAACTACGCGGAGGCCACCTTCGGACAGGGCCTCGTGACCACGCCGGTGGAGATGCTCGCCGCGGTGAACGCCGTGGCCAATGGCGGCGTCTGGGTGCAACCGCACGTCGTCGACGCCATCGTCAACCCCAACACCGGCACGACCACGCCGTTCGTGCCGGTGACCCGCCGCGTGATCTCGGCCACCGCCGCGCATACCCTCGCGCACATGATGGTGGGCGTGGTGAACGACCCGGGTGGCGAGGGCAAGCGGGCCAAGATCCCCGGCTACAGCATGGAGATCGCCGGCAAGACCGGGACGGCCCAGGTGGCGCTGCCCAACGGCAGGGGCTACGGCCCCAACGTGGTGGCGTCATTCGTCGGCTTCATGCCCGCGACGAACCCGCAGTTCACCATGATGGTCATCCTCAACAACCCGCAGGTGAGCGCGGGCAACCGCTTCGGCTCGATCCTCGCGGCGCCGATCTGGAAGCAGATGGCCGAGTTGATGATCGACTGCCTGGCGCATCGAACCGTGAAGCAGGCGATCGCCGTCGGCGTGCTCGCATTCGTGGCGGGCGTTGCTGCTCTACCCGGCGTTCATCGGCCTGCTGGTCCGATTCGGCGCTCGCCAGCACGTCGCCTCGTACAGCCCGGCGAGCCATCGCGCCAAGGAAGGGACCCCGACCCTCGGCGGCGTGCTCTTCTGCCTCGTGGCGCTGGTCGGCCTGGCTCGCGGTGGATCGTTCGCGCGACGGGATTCGTCCCGATCTTCGCGCTGCTCGCCGGTGCGATCGCGGGCGGCCTCGACGACGTCGTCAACATCAGCGACGTCACGCAGGCTCGGGCTCTCCGTCTGGCAGAAGCTCGGGCTCCAGGGTGTCACCGGTGTGCTCGTCGGGGTCGGGCTGACCATCACGGGCTTCACGCATCAGTTCTTTCCGGGACTCGGCGCGCCGAACCTCGGCTGGGGCATCGCGGTCGTCGCGGCGATCGCGGTGGTCGCCACGAGCAACGCGGTCAATCTGACCGACGGCGTCGACGGGCTGGCAGCGTCGTGCACGTCGCTCGTGCTCGTCGGGCTCACGATCATCGCGGTGACGCGAGGCAATCTCCCGGTGGCGGTCACTTGCCGCGGCGCTCGCCGGCGCCGTCGTGGCGTTCCTGCTCTTCAACTGGTTTCCCGCTCGCGTGTTCATGGGCGACGCGGGCTCGCTGGCGCTCGGGATGCGCGATCGTCGCGCTGACCGCCGAGCTGCATCTCATCTGGTTGCTTCCCGGTGCTCGGGATCGTGTTCGTCGTCGAGGCGGCGAGCGTTGTCGTCAACGTCACCGCGATCCGCCGGTTCGGCACGGCGCGTGCTGCGTGCGAGCCCGATCCACCATCACTTCGAGGAGCTCGGGCTGCGCGAGCGAACGGCTGGTCGCCGCATTCGCCGGCGGCGGCGGCGCTCGGCACCGCGATCACCGTGCTGTTCGCGCACGTCGCCGGCTCGGCGTGCATGACCGACAAGCCACCGGTCGGTGGTGATCGGCGCGGGGCGCAGCGGTCTCGCCTGCGCGCGAACCCTCGCGCGCGAAGGACACCGCGGTGCGTGCTCGTCGATCGTGCCGACACGCTCGCGATCCGGGAACGCACGGCGCTGCTGCCCGCGCACGATCGAGGTGCGCCTGGGCGGTTATCCCGACGACGTCGCCGCCGACGCGCTCATGGTGTGTCCGAGCCCGGGCGTGCCCTGGGACGCGCCCGAGCTCGCAGATCGCGCGTGCGCACGGCGTCCCCGTGCGCAGCGAGATGGACCTCGTCTTCGAGCGCTGCCGCGCGCGCATCTGCGGGATCACCGGCACCAACGGCAAGACCACGACCACAGCGCTGGTCGCCGCAATCCTCGAGCGTGCAGGCGAGCGCGTCCATCTCGGCGGCAACATCGGCATGACCATGCTCGACCGGCTCGACAGGTGCGGCGAGACCGACTGGGTGGTGCTCGAGCTCTCGTCCTTCCAGATCGAGTCGGTGCGCGAACCGCGCTGCGCGATCGCGTGCGTGCTCAACGTCACGCCCGACCACCTCGACCGCCACGGCGATTTCGCGGCGTACGCCGAGACCAAGCGCCGCCTGGTTCGCTTTGCGCTCGACGACGCGGTGCTCGGCTTCGATGACCCGGTCACGCGCGAGATGGCCACCGTCGCCGCAGTGCCGCGTGCGCCAGTTCGGCCTCGACCCCGGCATCACCGACGGAGCGACGCGCAGGCGCGACGACGTCGTCACCGTCGAGGCCGGGACGGCCACGCCGGTGCTTCCCGTCGGCGGACATCCCGCTCTTCGGCGAGCACAACCTCCGGAACGTTCTTGCCGCCGTGGCCGTGGCGCGGGCCGCGGGCGTCGGCACCGTCGCCGATCGCCGGAGCGGTGCGCGACTTTCAGGCGGTGCCGCACCGCCTGCAGACCGTGCGCGACGAGGACGGCGTGCTCTGGATCAACGACAGCAAGGCGACCAACGTGGAGTCCGCGATCGCCGCGCTGCGCTCCTTCCCCGGCCGGACGATCGTCTGGATCGGCGGCGGCAAGGGCGCGGGCACCTCGATCGAGCGGCTCGCCGACGAGGTCGCGGCTCGCGCACGCCACGCGGTGCTCAACGGCGCCAGCGCCGGCGAGCTCGACGAGGCGCTCGCGCGGCGCGGCGTTCGCCGCCCGCACGGTGGTCGCCACCCTCGGCGAGGCGGTGGCGACGCGCGGCAGCGTTGCGCGACCGGGCGACGTCGTGCTGCTGGCGCCCGGCTACAAGAGCTTCGACCAGTTCCGCGACTTCGAGGATCGCGGCCACGCGTTCGGCGGCGCCGTCTGAGCAGCTCGGACGGCGCCCGGTGGGCAACGCCTGATGGCGGCGCGCGCCGGCAAGCTCACCGCGGGTCTCGCCGGGAACGGCGCTGGCGCGGCGAGCTCGCGGGTCGCCGGCGCCTTCGCGTCGGCCGATCGCGCCGCCGCGGCCGCCGGGGTCGACGGCTGGCTGATGATCATCGTCGTCGGCCTGGTCGGATTCGGGCTGGTGATGGTCTACAGCGCCTCGGAGGCGCTCGGCTTCCTCTGGTACAACGATCCCAACTACTTCTTCGCGCATCAGCTGATCGGCGCGGCCCTGGGCGGCGTCGGGCTCGTGGTCGGCGCGCGCTTCGACTACCACCGCCTGTCCGCGCTAGCTCGTCCGGCGATGTTCGGGATGCTGCGTCCTGCTGGTGGTCGTGCTGATCCCGCACGTCGGGTGCACGGCACTTCGGCGCCCAGCGCTGGTTCCAGGTCGGACCGCTCTCGGTGCAGCCTTCGGCCATCGCCGTCGGCGTCGCGGTCGTGTTCTTCTCGCGCTGGCTCACCGATCGCGAGGGTTCGGTCCGGAGCCTGCGCGGCGTTCGCGACTACGTCATCGTGCTGGCGGCGCTGCTCGGCCTGGTGCTCGCCGAGCGCGACTTCGGCAGCTCGATCGTCATCGCGGCGACGGGGCTGATCCTGCTGGCGCTCGCCGGCGCCCGCAAGCGCCACCTCCTGCTCATCGTCGTGGGCTTCGGAGCGTCGAGCGTCGCCCTGGTCGGACTGGTCGCCTACCGCGCCGACCGCCTCGTCCACTTCCTCAACCCGTGCGCCGCCGCTCTCGGCTCCGGCTTCCAGAACTGCCAGGCGCTCTACGCCTTCGGGTCCGGGGGGCATCTTCGGCGTCGGCCTGGGGAACTCCGTGCAGAAGTACGAGTGGCTCCCCGAGGCGCACACCGACTTCATCTTCGCCATCATCGGCGAGGAGCTCGGCCTGATCGGAACTGTCGCGGTGCTCGGAGCGTTCCTCTTCCTGGCGTGGCGAGGAGTCCGCGCCTCGCTTCGGGCGCCGGATCGATTCGGCGCCCTGCTCGCGGGAGGCATCACTTCGTGGATCTGCCTGCAGGCCTTCATCAACGTGATGGCGGTGACCGGGGTCATCCCGACCACGGGCATCCCGCTGCCCTTCATCAGCTACGGTGGCACCTCGCCTCGCGACCACCCTCGTGGGCATGGGCATCCTGCTCAACATCTCCGCCCAGGGTCGACGGCAAGGGACGACGAATCGTGCGCACGTTGATCGCTGGGGGGGGAACTGGGGGCCACTTGACCCCGGCGTTGGCGGTCGCGCTCGCGCTGCGAAACGATCGGCCTGACGACGAGGTCACCGTGGTCGGCCGCCGCGACGGCGTCGCCGAGCGCCTCGTGGTCGCCGCCGGCCTGCGCCTCGAGACCCTCGAGATCAGCGGCGTCGACGTCGGGCAGCGCAGGCGGGCGTCGCTCGCGCGACCACCCAGCTGACCCGCGCGACCATCGCCGCGCGGCGGCTGGTGCGCCGGCTGCGCCCCGACGTCGTCGTCGGCGTCGGGGGCTACGTCTCGGTGCCGGTGGTCGTCGCGGCGCTCGCGCAGCGCATCCCGGTCGTGCTCCTCGAGCAGAACGCGATCCCGGGTCGGGCGACCCGGATGCTCGCCCGGCGAGCACGGGTGGTGGCCGCCTCGTTTGCGGAAACCGCCGCCCACCTTCCCCACGCCCGAGTCGTGCACACCGGCAATCCGATCCGCGAGGAGGTGCGCGCGATCACGCCCGCGGCCGCTCGGTGACCGCCTGCGCTCGATCCTCGTCACCGGCGGGTCCCAGGGCGCGCGGCGGCTGAACCGCGCGGTTGCCGGCTGCATGGTCGACCTGCTCATCGGCGACCCGGAGCTGAGCATCGTGCATCAGTGCGGCAGCCTCGACTACGATGCAGTGGCAGACGGCGGCCGCGGCGCTGCCGCCGCGACTTGCGGCGCGGTACACCCGCGCGTGCCTTCTTCGACGACATGGCGGTACGGATCGCGCAGAGCGACCTCGTGGTCATGCGCGGCGGGGGATCGTCGATCGCCGAGTGCTCGGCGCTCGGGCGTCCGATGATCGTCGTTCCCGTACCCGCACGCCGGCGGCCATCAGCGTCCACAACGCGGCGCCCGTACGTCGAAGCCGGCGCCGCGTTGCTCATCGATGACGCCGACTGCACCCCGCAGCGGCTCGAGCTGCGAGATCATCGTCGTTGGTCGCCGACCCCGACGCGCTGGCGGCGCGATGGCCGTCGCGAGCGCCGGCGCTCGGCCTCCCGGACGCAACCGACTCGGTGGTGCGTCTCATCGTCGAGGCCGCGGGGCCGTCGGCCGGAGCCACGCTGCATGACGATGCACGTGCACGTGCTCGGCATCTGCGGCTATGCGACCTTCGGTGCCGCCGACACTCGCGCTCGAGCGCGGCGACCGGGTCACGGGTTCCGACGACCACGCGTACCCGCCGATGAGCGACGCGGTGACTGCCGCCGGCATCGAGTGGGCGAACCACAGCGACCCTGCCAACCTCGATCGCTGGGGCGTCCCGGATCTGGTGGTCGTCGGCAACCAAACGCGCCCGGCGAACCTCGAGCTCGAGGCAGTGCGTCAGCGGGGCATCCCGTGCGTCAGCGAGATCGAGTTCTACGTGACGCTGGCCGGCGACCGCACGCGCCTCACCGTGTGCGGGACGCATGGCAAGACGACGACGTCGGCGCTGCTCGTGCACATCCTCGAGCGCGCGGGAATGGATCCCGGGTTCCGGCTCGGCTCGACATCGCTCGACCTCGGCGCCACCTCGAGGCTGGGGACGGGTCCGTTCGTCTTCGAGGGCGACGAATACACGTCGGCGCCGTGGGATCCGCGCCCGAAATTCCTGCACACCAAGCCACAGGGCGCGTGCGTCACGCGACTGGAGCTCGATCACCCCGACGTCTACGCGATCCTCGAGGCCTACCGCGAGCCCTTCGTCGAGCTCGCCTCGACGATGCCCGCCGACGGCGTGCTCGCGCTCTGCGCGGACGACCCGGAGTGCCTCGCACTCCGCGATGTGGCCACGCGCAGTTACCGTCACATATGGCACGAAACCGAGGCAGTGACTGGCGGATCGTGCGGCCCCGACGAGCATGGCGGGATGCAGCGCTTCACGTGTGGAGCGCTCGGACGCGCCTGCTCGCGACGTCGCGCTGACCTTTCCGGGCTCCACAACGCGCAGAACGCGTGCGCCGCGCTCATCCTCGCTGAGTTCGCAGGCGTGGATGCCGGCGACAGCCGTGGCCGCGTGTGCCGACTTTCGTGGTCCCGCGCGGCGCTTTCAGATTCTCGGTGAGGTCGGTCGCGTCGCCGTTGTCGACGACTACGCGCACCATCCCGACAGAGGTTGCCGCAGCGATCGACGCGGCGCGGCAGCGCTATCCGCGGCGTCGGCTCATCGCCATCCATACGCCGCATACGTACTCGCGGGTGAGCCGCCTGCTCGAGGACTACCGGACAGCTTCACCGGCGCCGACGTGGTGATCATCGGCCCCATCGAGGAAGCGCGCGAGCGCGGCATGCCGAAGATCGTCTCCAGCCAGGATGTCGCCGACCGCGCGCGTCCCGCGCGCGATGTGCACGTCGTTGCGTCGAGCGACGAGGCGCTCGACCTCGTCACGCGAATCGTGCGCCCCGGCGACGTGCTCCTGGTGCTCTCCCTCGGAGGGTTCGACAAGCTGGCGCCGCGGCTCCGCGATGCCCTGGAGGCACAGGGTGTCCGCAGGTGACTGGCTGGACGCAGCTTCCCGGGCGTGCTCAGCCACGAGCCCCTCGCCCGCCACAGTCAGTTCGGCGTTGGGGGCCCGGCGCGGTGGTTCATCACCACGCGCGACGCCAGGACGCTCGGGGAACTGCTGCGCCGCTGCACGCGAATCGGCGATCGCCGTGACCATGGTCGGCGCCGGCAGCAACACGCTGATTCGCGACGCTGGCATCGATGGACTGGTGGTCCGACACGACGACCGCCGGTTCCGCGTCGTCGACGACCGACGACCGTCGAGCTCGGCGCGGGCTGCATGATGCCGCGCGTTGCGCTCGACTGCGCATCGCCGCGGCATTGCCGGGCTCGAGTTCGGCATCGGCGTGCCGGGCACCTGCGGCGCAAGTGTCTACGGCAACGCCGGAGCGTTCGGAACGGAGATCGCGGACGTGCTCATCGATTGCACCGCCCTGGACCCAACGGGGCGCTCGGGCACGCTGCCCGCCGCCGAGTGCGACTTTGGCTATCGCCACTCCCGCTTCAAGGACGACCTCCGCGATCACGTCGTGGTCGGTGCGCGGCTGCGAGTGCACCCTGATGATCCGGCGAGCGTTCGCGAGCGGACCGATGCCATACAAGCTGAGCGCAAGGCGACGCAGCCATACGGGATTCGCAGTCTCGGGAGTGTGTTCAAGAATCCGCCGGGGGACAAGGCGGGCCGGCTGATCGAGGCGGCAGGCCTGAAAGGACAGCAGAGCCGGTGGTGCGCAGATCTCGCCGAAGCACGCCAATTTCATCGTCAACGTCGACCACGCAACCGCAGCCGACGTGCTGGCGCTGATCCGCGTCGCGCACGACACGGTGCACGAGCGGTTCGGCGTCGATCTCGAGCGGGAGATCATCGTGCTCGGAACGACGTGGCAGGCGACGATCGTGCCTGAGCGTCTCAGCGTCGGTGTCTTCTTCGGCAGCCGGTCGGTGGAGCACGAGGTTTCCGTCATCACAGCGCAGCAGGCGATGGCGGCTCTGCCCGCGGATCGTTTCGTGCCGGTGCCGGTCTACATCGCCAAATCGGGAGCGTGGTACACGGGCGATCAGCTGCTCCAGCTCGAGCGCTACAAGGACATCGATCGGCTGATCGCTTCGGCGACCAGGGTCACGATGCGCCCGGATCCCGAGCAGCGGCGGCGAGCTCATCGAGGTCGAGCGCGACGCCGTGGTCTGCTTGGCGGCGTCGCTCGCGTCCGGCTGATCGATTCGATGTCGCCATGCCGCTGGTGCACGGGTCCAACGGCGAGGACGGCACCCTCCAGGGGCTCTTCGAGCTTGCGGCACTGCCGTACTGCGGGTGCGACGTCGCGTCTGCAGCGGTGAGCATGGACAAGCGTCTCGCGCGGACGACGCTGCGCGGCGCCGGGCATCCCCGTTCTCGACGACGTGATGGTGTCGCGCGCGCGCTGGCTGGCCCAGCCGGATCGATGTCTGCGCCAATCTCGCGCAGCTCCCAGGCTTCCCCATGTACGTGAAGCCGCGCCGGCTCGGGTCGAGCATCGGCGTGGCGCGGGTCGGAGACGCGAGGAACAGTTGCAGCGACGCGCTCGACGTGGCGTTCGGCTACGACACGTCGATCCTCGCCGAGCCCGCGCAGGACGGCAGCATCGAGATCAACTGCTCGGTGCTCGGGCTGGGGCGACGATGTGCAGCGCGTCGGTGTGCGAGCAGCCGGTCACCACGCGGCACGCTCAGCTATGCCGACAAATACCTCAGCGGCGCGAAGGGCAAGGGCAGCGCGAAGGCGCCCGCCACCGGGATGAAGAGCTCGCGGCGGCTCATCCCCGCTCCGATCTCCGAGTCGCTCACCAGCGCGCATCCAGGAAGCCGCGATGTCATCGTTTCGCGCCATCGGCGCGGCCGGCGTGACCCGCGTCGACTTCCTGGTCTCCCCGGAACGCGACTCCTTCGTTGTCAACGAGTTGAACACGCTGCCCGGGTCGCTGTCGTTCTACCTCTGGGAGGCGTCGGGATTGCATTTCGACGCCCTGCTCACCCGTCTCGTCGAGCATGGCGCTCGACGCGCCACCGCGAGCAGCAGGCGACCACGTCGTCGATCGACACGTGGTTGCTCACTGGGCGGCCGGGCTGAACGCGACTTGAGCGGGGATCGCGGCGAGCAGCCGGTGAGGTCTCGGGAGAGATCCCGCGCGCGGCGGTGGCGTCGTGCGCGGCAGTGGCGGCCGCTGCTGCTCCTGCACGGATGGGGCGTGTCGTCCGAGCTCTTCGCGCCGATCCTCGACGCATTGCAGCAGGGCCGCCGTCTGATCGTCCCGGACCTGCCCGGATTCGGCGCGACGCCCGAGCCCCCGGCGCCGTGGTCGGTGCACGACTACGCGTCGTGGTGCATCGCCCTGCTCGACCGCCTCGGGATCGCAGAGTTCGATCTGATCGGACATTCCAACGGCGGACGCGATCGGCATCGCGATTGGCCGCGACCCATCCCGGACCGTGTCGCCAGGATGGTGCTCGTCGGACAGCGCGGGAATCCGGCCGCGCCGCACGCTGCGCAGCGTCGGCTCGCGTGCGCTCGTACAAGGCGCTGCGCGCCATCGAGCGATCCGGTCGTCGATGCCCGCGGCGCTGCGCCGGATCGCCAGGCGCGCGTGCCGACCAGCGCGGATCCGCGGACTATCGTGCAGCGACCGGGCGTCATGCGCGGCACGCTGGTCCGCATGGTCAACGAAGACCTCCGAGCCGCTGCTCCCGGCCCTGCAGCTCCCCGTGCTGCTCATCTGGGGTGAGCACGACACCGAGACGCCGCTCGATGACGGCCGAGCTCATGGAGCGGCTGATTCCCGACGCGGGGCTCGTGGTCTTCGAGGGCGCCGGTCACTTCGCCTATCTCGAACAGCCAGATCGCTTTTGCAGGATCGTCGACGTGTTTCTTGCCACGACGACAGCCGGTGAGCGATCAGGCGTGAGCCCGCTTGTGGGTCCGCTGGTCGCGCTGGCGGCAATCGTCTGGGTGATGCTGCTGTTTCGCGTCGTGCTGGTGGCGGCGCGCATGTTCCAGATCGAGGAATACGAATCGATCCGGTTCCTGCGCTGGGGGCTGACCCGCGAGTGGCTGGCCCACCGCGCCGTGTGGCTCGGCGCTCCTCATCGGCGCGGTCGCGCTCAGCGTGGCCGCGATCCTTCCGGCGGGGCGTCCGATCGCGATCGCGATCGCGTGGCTCGTGTCCGCCGCCGCGGCGCAGTTCACGTGGCGCTGGACGTCGCCGAAACGACCGCTGGTGATGACCGCGCGCATGCGCCGCCTGCTGATCGCCGGTGGCATTCATCGCCGTGATCCTCGCTGCCGCCTCGCGCTCGGCATCGTCGAGCCCTGCATCCGGTGGCCTCGGTCGATCCTGGTGCTGATCGCCGCCGGACTGGTCACGCGCCTCAGCGAGATCCTGCTGGTTGCTGCCAACGTCGTCACCAAGCCGGCCGAGGCCGGCATCCGGCGGCACTACCTCACGCTGGCCGCAGCGCGGATCGCGCATGGTCGATCCCACCGTCGTCGCAGTCGTCGGCAGCTACGGCAAGACCAGCACCAAGCACATCCTCGCGCAACTCCTGCAACCGAGTGTCAACACGCTGCCGACACGGAAGAGCTTCAACACGCTCATGGGGGTGACCCGGGTCATCAACGAGGACCTGAAGCCGGAGGATCGGGTCTTCGTCGTTGAGATGGACGCCTACGGCGAGGGAGAGATTGCGGCGATGAGCAACCTCGTGCATCCTCGCGTGGCCATCATCACCGCTGTCGGACCGCAGCATCTGGAGCGCTTCGGCACGCTCGACCACATTGCCGACGCGCATGTACGAGGTCGTGACGGCGCTCCCGGCGGATGGTGCGGTGATCGTCTACACGGGTGATGCGCCGGAGCCGCTGCGCTGGCGCACGCGGGCCGCTGCCGAGCACCGCAGGGTCATTCGCTATGCAATCGCAGACGGCGAACCACCCGTGGATGCCGACGTGATCGCATCCTCCGTGCTCATCGACTTCCACGGCGCCACCTTTCAGTGGCGTGGGAAGCGGAGGATCTGCGCCGCTCGGTGTCGATTCCGCTCCTCGGCCGGCACCAGGTCGCCAACGTCAGCGCCGCACTTGCGGCCGTGCACGTGCTCGGGTACTCCGTCGAGATGCGGCAGTGGCCGCCGCGGCATCGCTGGAGCAGATCGAGCATCGCCTGCAGCTGATGGCCACGCCGGGCCCGCTGACGGTCATCGACGACTCGTACAACGCCAACCCTGTCGGCGTGCACTCGGGACTCGACGTGCTCGCCGCCATGCCCGGTCACAAGTTCCTGATCACGCCCGGGCTTGTCGAGTTGGGCAGTGTCGAGGATGAGGAGAACCGGCGCTATGGCGTGCACGCCGCCAGGGTCTGCGACCACGTCATCGTGATGTCGGCGAAAACCAGCTTCGCGCTGTGCGCGGCCTCCGCGAAGGTGGCATCACCGAGGATCACATCCATGTCGTCGACACGCTCGACGAGGCAACCGCACTGCTCCAGCGCCTGTCACAGCCCGGCGATGTCGTCCTCTTCGCCAACGATCTTCCGGACACCTATCTGCCCGCCGTACGTGGGTCGCACAACTAGGCCGGTCACGGCGGCGATTCCTGGGGGATAATCGGCGCGGCCCCGTGCGGTCTCAAACGTCTCACTCCACGTCTCAGCCTGCGTTCATGCATCGTACTTCACCGCACCGAGCACGCCCTGTGAGCACCGAGGTGCTCGACGAGCGCGCGCACCACGTCGCCCTGGTACGCGCCCAGGCGCACTGATCGCCGACAGGACGACCCCGGTGCGTCGCTTCCTGCTCACGCCGGGAATCGAGGCTCAAGCGTCGCCGCGCAAGCGGCGTCACGCCCGCCGGAGTGCGCAGCCCCGGCCGCCCGTCGTCAAGCAACGACATACCTCGTGGAAGCGTCGATGGATTGCGCTCGGAGCCCTCACGGTGCAGGTGGGACTCCTGGCGCTGGCGCTGACGCTCCCGGGGTTCCAGGTGAGGCAGGTGACGGTGCTGGGCGCTCACCTCCTCACCGACGGCGCGGTGGTTGCGGCTGCCGAGGTGCCCGAGCAGAGCATCTTCACCATCAACGGCGCCGCCATCCAGAACCGGGTGCTGGCCTTGCCCTGGGTGGCCAGCGCGGTGGTGACCACCCAATTGCCCGCCACCGTCGAGATCTCGATCGTCGAGCGCGCTCCCGTGTTGCGCATACGCCGGAACGGGGTGGACACCCTGGTCGCGTCCGACGGTGCCACGCTGCCCGGGATCGATGCCACGCCGGCGGCGCGCACCGGCATCCCGGTGCTCATCGACGACCGGGCCGGCACCCCGCAGGCGATCAACCCCGAACTCGTCCAGCTGCTCGGGACCATCGCGGAGCGCTTCCATTCGGTCTTCGGCTGCGCCGTTGCCGCCTACTTGTGGGGAGCCGACGACGTCGTCAGCCTCTGGACCAGCGCGGGCTGGCGCGCGGTGCTCGGTCACCTCGACACCGAGGACGCCCTGAAAGGGCTGCCGGCCCAGATGCAGACGCTTGCGGCGCTCGAGGGCCGGCTGAGCTTCGTCAAGCCCACCTTCGGCTACATCGACGTCGAGTCACCTGCCGACCCGGTGAGCGGCGGCGTGCCCGGCTTGCCCTCGGAAGTGCTGGCCGCGCTCCAGCCGGTCGCACCGGCGACGCAGCCGCCGCAGGCAGCCTCTGCGGTGCCGCCACCGACGCCCCGGCCCACGCCCACCCCTCCGGCATCACCGTCCCCAGGCACGAGCCCGACATCCGGCATCGTGGTGATCACGCCGCCCCCGGCGACACCCTCGTCCACGCCGTCGCCGAAACCCTAGCCTCGGGCGCTAACGCACCCGGTCCCAGGGCCGCGCCGCGCGCAGCGCCGACAGAATTGCGCGCGTCGCCGGTGAGCGATTCATCGTGTAGAAGTGCACGCCGGGCGCTCCGCCGGCAAGCAACTCGGCGCATTGCAACGTCGCCCATGCGACTCCGAGCTGCAGGACCGCTTCGGGGTCGGTCTCGCGTGACCGCAACGCATCGAGCAGCGGTTCGGGGATGCTGGCGCCGATCCTGGTCGTGAATCGCGTGATCTGACCCACGTTGGTCACCGGCATGATGCCCGGGATGATCGGCACGGTCACACCGGCTGCGCGCGCCCTCGCCACGAAGTCGAAGTACAACCGGTTGTCAAAGAAGAGGTTGGTGATCAGGTAGCTGGCGCCCGCGTCAGCCTTCCGCTTCGCGGAGCGCACGTCCTCATCCGTGCTCGCCGACTCGGGATGCTTCTCCGGGTAGCAGGCGCCGCCAACGCAGAAGGCGTACTGCGCGACGATCAGCTCGGTCAATTCGCTGCCATGGGAGAGGCCGCCGGCGGTCGGTACAAAAGGCCCGGCACCGTCGGGAGGGTCGCCGCGGAGCGCGAGCACGTTGTCGATACCCGCTGCGCGCAGCCCGTCGAGGATGCCGTGCAACTCGCCGACCGTCGCTTCGACGCAGGTGAGGTGCGCCACCGGCTCGATGTCGAGCTCGCGACGGATCCTTGCGACCAAGTCGACGGTACGCGCGCGCACCGATCCACCGGCGCCGTAGGTCACCGACACGAAGGTGGGCTCGAGATCGCGCAGGTGCGAGATCGCCTCGAAGAGCTGACGCACGCCGTCGTCGGTCTTCGGGGGAAAGAATTCGAACGAGAAGGCCGGCTGCTGCCGCCCCTCGAGCACGGTGTCAAGACGCATCGTGGACACCATGCTACGGTCCGCCAAATGCTTGCGGCGTATGCGTCGGCAGTCGGCGGCGACGACCCACTCGCGAATCTGCGCGTCGGCGACCTGCCGGCGCCGTCGGTGCGCCCGGGCTGGGCGCTGGTGAAGGTGGGCGCCGCGTCGCTCAACCACCACGACCTCTGGACGTTGCGTGGCGTGTCCTCAGCGCCGGTGGTGCCGCCCCAGATCCTCGGCTGCGACGCCGCCGGAGAGGTCGCAGCCTACGGGGGCGAGCCACCCGAGGGCGCGCCTCCAGTCGGGGCTCGGGTGGTCGTCTATCCGATCGTCACCTGCGGGCACTGCGCCGCCTGCCTCGCTGACGAGCCGCTGGGCTGCCGTTCCTTCCGCATGCTCAGCGAGGCACCCCTGGCCGGCGCGCTGGCCGAGTTCGTGGAGATCCCGGCGGCGAACCTGGTGCCGCTGCCCGATCAGGTGAGCGTTGCGGACGCCGCGTGCCTGCCCACCGCATATCTGACCGCCTACCGGGCGCTCTTCGTGCGCGCAGGGCTGCGGCCGGGCATGAGCGTTCTCGTCCAGGGCGCCAGCGGCGGCGTCGCAACCGCTTGCATTCTCCTGGGCCGCCTGTCCGGCCTCACGGTCTACGCGACATCGCGGGATGAGGCCAAGCGCGCCTTGGCGGTGGACCTGGGTGCCGAGGCAGCCTTTCCGCTGGAGCGCGAGACGACGCGCGCGATCATCGGAGCGACCGGTGGCGTGGGTGTGGACGCCGTCGTCGACACGGTCGGCGAGCCGACCTGGGACCTCAGCCTGAAAGCCGTGAAGCCGGGCGGGGTCGTGGTTGTCCCGGGAGCGACCGGAGGCCCCAACCCGCCGGCGCAGTTGAACCGCATCTTCTTCCGGAGCCTCACCGTCGCCGGGACGACCATGGGCACGCGCGGGGAACTGCGGCATCTCGTGGACCTCTGTGCCACGGGCGCGTTGCGTCCGCTGATCGGCTCCACCCATCAGTTGCGCGACGCTGCCGTCGCCTTTCAGGAGATGGCGGGCGGCGATCTGCGCGGCAAGATCGTCCTGATGGCGTAGACGCCACAGCGAAGCGGTGCTACGGTTGCGCAACTTCGCCGGTCCGATGAGACCGCGGTGTGCAGGGCCCCGTCCAGAAGGTGCAGTGGCGGGGCCCTGTTTGCGTCTCCAGGAAGGGCGATTCCGCGCCCGCGACCCTCTCCGGGACAACCAACATGTTGTGGCATACTGACCCTGCGAACCCAGCATCTTGCGGTTTTGCGCCTAAAAACCCTTGAAGGGCGCACCCGCGACGGTTACACTCGGAGACCGAACCAGTGCCACGTCCCCGCCGCGTCTTCGCACTTGACCTCGGAACCACCAAAGTCTGCTGTGCAGTAGCAGACCTTGAGAGCACCGGTCTCCGAGTCTTGGGTGTCGGCATGGTCGCTTCCAGAGGTGTCCGCAAGGGCGCCGTGGTCGAGATCGATCGAGCTGCCGAGGCGGTCGCCGAGGCGGTGGACATGGCCGAGCAGATGTCGGGCGTGCCCATCGACTCGGCGGTGGTCGGCATCGCCGGCGGGCACATCACCTCGCAGAACAGCCGTGGGGTCGTCGCCGTCGCGGCAGGGCATCGTGAGGTTCGGGACCAGGACGTGCATCGCGCCATCGACGCTGCCCGCGCCGTGAGCGTGCCTTCCGAGCGCCGCATCGTGCACGTGCTGCCCCAGCAGTTCACCATCGACGGCCAGGAGGGCGTGCGCGACGCGATCGGCATGGCGGGCAACCGTCTGGAAGTTGACGCGCACATCATCA
Organism: Candidatus Dormiibacterota bacterium; assembly: GCA_963748505.1. Taxonomy (GTDB): domain Bacteria; phylum Chloroflexota; class Dormibacteria; order Aeolococcales; family Aeolococcaceae; genus Palsa-851. Next base: position 409,580 of record CAVVJH010000003.1, on the reverse strand, counting down.
CCGGCGCCAACACAGCGATTCAAAACGTGGTCAAGGTCGTGCACAAAGCCGGCCTCAACGTCGACGACATGGTGTTGCAGGTGCTCGCGTCAGCGGAGGCCGTCGTCACCGAGGACGAGATCGAGCGCGGTGTGGTCGTGGTCGACGTCGGCGGCGGCACCAGTGACATCGCGGTGTTCGCACGCGGCAGCATCGTGCACACCAGCGTGATTCCTGTCGGTGGCAATCATGTGACCGCAGATCTCGCGGTCGGTTTGCGCTGTGACCTGGAGACCGCCGAGCTGGTGAAACGCAACTTCGGCCACTGCCTGCAGCTCACTCTGCCGGCGGACGCCGAAGTGACGCTCACGCCGATGGGCTATGACGAGCCGGTCAATGTGCCGCAACGCTATCTCGCCGAAATCATCGGACCTCGCGCGCGCGAGATGGCGTCGTTGATCGCCGCCGAAGTGGAGCGTGCGGGGCCACTCGGAATGTTTCCCGGCGGTATCGTGATCACCGGCGGTGGAGCGCTGCTCCGCGGTTTCGCTGAAGTGGTGCAACAGCAGACCAATCTTCCTGCACGTGTGGCCGCGCCGCAGGGTTTGCACGGGATGAACGACGAGATCTGCGGACCCGATCACGCAACCGTGGTGGGCCTGCTGCGCTGGGGTGCTCGGAGCAATCTCAGTGGCAAGCCCGTGCGCTCCAACCGCAAGACATCGGATGGCACCGCTGCCGCCGGTGTCAAATTCTCGAGGTGGTTTCGTGACCTCTTTTGATCATCTGCGCACGCACGGACTCGACCAGCCGGGAGACGCGCTTGCGCGCCGAAAGTCTTCGACCCCACACCGAGCATCACTCACCCAACGCGAGGAGATAGTCATGGCAGACCTCGACCGGACACTCGACGGCAACGCCCGCATCCGCGTCGTGGGGGTCGGCGGCGGCGGCAGCAACGCTGTGAACCGCATGATCCGGAGCAACCTCAAGGGCGTTGAGTTCATCGCCATCAACACCGACCATCAGGCGCTCAGTTCCTCGTCCGCGCATCTGAAGATTCGCATCGGTGGCAAGCTCACCCGTGGGCTCGGCGCCGGCGGCGATCCGCAGAAGGGCCAGGACGCTGCCGAGGAATCCCGCGAAGAGCTGACCAAGGCGCTGGCCGACAGCGACATGGTGTTCATCACGGCGGGCATGGGCGGCGGGACCGGCACCGGCGCGGCGCCGATCATCGCCGAGATCGCTCGCGAGTCGGGCGCACTGACGATCGGTGTCGTGACCAAGCCCTTCCGCTTCGAGGGTCTGCGGCGTCAGCGAGCGGCGGAGGAGGGCATCGCGAATCTCCAGGGCCGCGTGGACACGCTGATCACCATCCCGAACGAGCGCCTCATGCAGGTGGTCGACAAGAAGACCCCGATCGGCGATGCCTTCAAGGTCGCTGATGACGTGCTGCGTCAAGGCGTGCAGGGCATCAGCGATCTGATCGTTTTCCCCGGGTTGATCAACCTCGACTTCGCGGACGTGAAGACGATCATGCAAGGCCAGGGACAGGCGCTCATGGGCATCGGCTTCGGCAGCGGCGACACGCGCGCGGCCGACGCGGCGAAGGATGCCGTCGCAAGCCCGTTGCTCGAGACCACGATCGCCGGCGCCAAGGGCATCCTGCTCAACGTCACCGGCGGACCCGATCTCACGCTCTACGAGGTCAACGAGGCCGCGCAGCTGGTGAGCGAGTCGGCGGATTCGGATGCGCAGATCATCTTCGGCACGGTCATCGACGAGCACATGAAGGGCGAGGTGAAGATCACCGTGATCGCCACCGGGTTCACCGGGCAGATCGACGTCCTGGGGACGCTGAGCTACGAGCCGTCCGCGCGACCCGTGTCGAGTGACCCGCGCCAGCCGGCGTTCACGGTGGGCGGACGCCCGACCGGCCCGTACAGCGTCGACGACCTCGACATCCCGGCGTTCCTCAGGGACCGTCGATAGCATTCACCCAGGGTCAGTCCGTTGAAATGCCCTTTCTGCGGCGAGACGGACATCAAGGTGGTCGACTCGCGTGACTCGGAAACGGGTGAGGCGATTCGCCGACGCCGGGAATGTCTCGGCTGCGGCAAGCGCTTCACCACGTACGAGCGCGTCGAGGTGCCGTCGCTCTACGTCCTGAAGAAGGACGGCCGGCGGGAGGAATTCAGCCGCCAGAAGATGCTGTCGGGGCTGGTCATGGCTGCGAAGAAGACCAAGCTGGCCCCCGCCAATCTCGAGCTGATGGTCGCCGAGATCGAGAACGGACTGCGCAGCCGGAACCTCACCGAGGTCCCCAGCCACGAGGTCGGTGCCATGGTGATGGCGCGCCTGCGCGAAATTGACGAGATCGCGTACATTCGCTTCGCTTCCGTGTATCGATCATTCAAGGACGCGCAGGAGATGCGCGCAACCATCGAGGACGTGCTCGCGCATCCTCCCGGGACTCGCCCGACTCCGCCCGCCGTCAGCGTAAACGCCGGGACACGGACGGTCGCGAGCTCCCGCTCGACCTCGGCAAGTGAGATGCCACATGGAGAACCTCTGCCGGTAGCGGACCGGATCGAAGCGGTACGCGCTCGGATGGCGGCCGCAGCCGAGCGCGCGGATCGCGATCCATCCGACATTCAGTTGATCGCGGTGACCAAGGGCACCGCGGCTGCAATGGTGGACGAGGCGATTGCCGCGGGTGTCGAGGATGTCGGTGAGAACCGGATCCAGGAGGCTGACGAGAAGCACCGTGAGGTGCGCAATGTGGCCACCTGGCACCTCATCGGGCATCTCCAGACCAACAAGGCGGGTCGAGCGGCAGCGCTGTTCGACTACGTGCACTCGGTCGACAGCCGGCGCGTGGCAGACGCGCTGTCGGCCCATCGCCCTGCCGGAAGAGATCCGCTCGGCGTGTTGCTCGAGGTGGAGTTGACCGGTCTGGCAAGCAGGACCGGCGTCATCGAGGCGGACGTCGAAGGACTGGTGCAGCAACTCGTCAACGTCCCCGCGATCCACCTCATGGGGCTGATGACCATCGCGCCGTTCTCAGACGATCCCGAGGTCGCCCGGGCGTGCTTCACGCGGCTGCGCCGTCTGCGCGACCACATGGAGCACGCCACCGGGTGGGCCTTGCCGGAGCTGAGCATGGGCATGAGCAACGATTTCGAGGTGGCAATCGAAGAGGGAGCGACCATGGTCCGGGTGGGTCGGGCGATCTTCGGGGAGCGCACGCACTGACCGCTGGCCTGGTTCGGCTCCGAACGATCTGCCGGTATCCTTGAGCCGTGGCCAGGTATTCAGCCGTCAGCGCCCGCGCGGGGTTTCCGGATGCAGAGCTCGAGATCCTCGAGTTCTGGCAGCGCACCCACGTCTTCGACCGCAGCCTGGCCATGCGTCGCGACGCTCCGCCCTACGTCTTCTACGAAGGACCGCCGACGGCCAATGGCCTGCCCGGTCTGCACCATGTCCTCGCCCGCTCGTACAAGGATGTGTTCGCTCGCTACAAGCAGATGACCGGCTTTTCGGTGCAGCGCAAGGCCGGCTGGGACACGCACGGACTACCCGTGGAGCTCGAGATCGAACGCGCGCTGAAGATCAGCGGCAAGCAGCAGATCGAGGAATACGGGATCGCGGAGTTCAACGCGCGCTGCAAGGAGTCGGTGAACGAGTACATCGACCAGTGGCGCACGATGAGTGAACGTCTCGGGTACTGGCTCGATTTCGACCACCCCTATCGGACCTATGACGGCACCTATATCGAGTCGGTGTGGTGGAGCCTGAAGGCGCTGTGGGACGCCGGTCTCCTGTACCAGGGGTACAAGGTCACGCCGTACTGCCCGCGCTGCCAGACCACGCTGTCGTCGCATGAGCTGAGCCAGGGATACAAGGAAGACACGTCGGATCCTTCCGTGTACGTGAAGTTCCGGCTCAACAACTCCGACGGGAAGACGTTTCTGCTGGCCTGGACGACAACGCCATGGACGCTCCCCGGCAACGTCGCGCTGGCGGTGCACTCCGGCAAGCGATACGTGCGCGTTGCGCAAGGCAATGAGACCTACATCCTCGCGAAACAACGCCTCGAGATCCTCGACGGCGACTACACCATCCTCGACGAGATGGACGGCAGTGACCTCGTCGACCTGACCTACGAGCCGCTGTACACCGAGATGCCCCCCGAGGGCCTCGCCTTCGTGGTGCTCGACGCCCCGGAATTGGTGAGCATGGACGAGGGCACTGGCATCGTGCACACCGCGGCCGCGTACGGAGTTGCCGACCTCGAGCTCTGTCAGCGCTACGGCGTTGCCATTCGGCATGTGGTCGGCCTCGACGGCAAGTTCCTCGAGGGTTCCCGCTACGCGGGGATGTTCGTCAAGGCCGCCGACCCGAAGATCATCGAAGACCTCACCCAGCAGGGCAGCCTCTATCGCGCGGAGCGCATCCTGCACACCTACCCGTTCTGCTGGCGGTGCGACACGCCCTTGCTCTACTACGCGATCACGTCGTGGTTCATCAAGACCACCCAGGTCAAGGACCGGCTCCTGGCGAACAACCGCAGTGTGCACTGGCAGCCCGCACACATCCGCGACGGTCGCATGGGCAACTGGCTCGAAAGCCTGATCGACTGGAACCTCTCGCGAAGCCGCTACTGGGGGACGCCGCTGCCCATCTGGGCGTGCGATGACTGCGACGAGAAATTCTGTGCGGGCAGCGCGGCCGACGTCGGGCTCACCCTCGATGACGATCTGCACCGTCCGTACATCGATGCCGTCACCGTGCCGTGCGGCGCCTGCAATGGCGTGATGCATCGAGTGCCCGACGTGATCGACGCCTGGTACAACTCGGGGGCAATGCCCTTTGCCCAGAAGCATTATCCCTTCGAGAACAAGGAGCTCTTCGAGGCCACGCACCCGGCCGACTTCATCTGTGAAGGCGTCGACCAGACGCGTGGATGGTTCTTCTCGCTGCTCGCCGAGTCGACGCTGCTCTTCGACCTGCCTGCCTACAGGAACTGCGTGGTGGTGGGCACCTTGCAGGACAAGAACGGCAAGAAGATGTCGAAGTCCCGCAAGAACACCATCGAACCGAATTCGATCTTCGACCAGTTCGGCGCGGACGCGGCGCGCTGGTATTTCTTCGTCCAGGGCGTCGAGAATGCGGAGCTCCGCGTGAGCCCGGCATCGTTTCAGGATGTCGTCCGGCTGTTCATGCTCACCCTCTGGAATGTCTATTCATTCTTCGTGACCTATGCCCTCACCGAGGGCTACGACCCTGCGGCAGCTGCCCCCGCCGTCATCGAACGCCCGGTGCTCGATCGCTGGTGCCTGTCGCGGTTGGCGGAGACGGTCGAGGCTGTCCGCGAGGCGATGGAGCGCTACGACGCGTCGGATGCGTGCAAGGCTGTGGAGACATACGTCGAGGATCTCTCCAAGTGGTACGTCCGACGTTCTCGGCGGCGCTTCTGGAAGAGCTCCGGGACTGATGACGACGCGCAGTCGGCATTCGCGACCCTCAACACCGTGTTGGTCACGCTCGCTGGGCTGGTGGCGCCGTTCATGCCCTTCATGGCTGACCGCATGTACAGGAATCTCAACGGCTTCAACGGCGACCCGCCCGCACCGCGCGACGTCCCTGATTCCGTCCATCTCACGGATTTCCCGAAGGTCAAAGGGGTTTGGCGCGACTCCGAGGTGGTTGTCGAGATGAGCCGGTTGCGACGTCTCGTCGAAGATGGGCTCGCGGCGCGGACCACCGCTGGTGTCCGCGTGCGACAGCCGCTCGCGTCAGCGACGCTCGCCAGTGATCCCCTCAGCGCCGAGCTGGAGGCGATCTTCATGGAGGAGCTCAACGTCAAGAGCGTGGCCTACGTGGATCCTTCGGCAGGTCACGCGGCGGTCGTGTTCGACACCACCATCACCGACGAGCTTCGGCTCGAGTGGCTCGCCCGCGAGGTGAGCCGTAAGGTCAACGAGCTGCGCAAGCAGGCCGAGCTGCGGGTCGAGGATCGGATCACGCTCCTGGTCGATGCAGATGGTGATGCACGCCGCGCCGTCGACGCCCACCGCGACTGGCTGAAGGCCGAGACGCTCGCGACCTCCATCGAGGATGTGCGCGGCGAGGTGCTCACCGCCTGGGAAGGCGAGCTCGGAGGCTCCCGATGCTGGCTGGGGGTACAGCGGTAGCACGCGCGCCACGGGTGTCGCGGCAGCGGATCTACGCGGTCATGCTCGGCACCGCGGTGATCGTTGCGGCGTTCGACCATCTCACCAAATGGCTGGTGGCGTCGCATCTGGCCCTCGGCCAGCAGATCTGGCCCGGCGCGTTCGTGTCCATCGACCATGTCGAGAACAACGGCGCCGCCTTCAGCGTCCTGCCGCAACTGCACTGGCTCTACCTGGCGGTGGCGCTGGTCGTCAGCCTCTACATCATCTTTGCGGGCTACAAGTACGGCAACACCTGGTATCGCCAGGTGCTCCTCGGGATGATCCTCGGGGGTGCGTTGTCGAACGGCGTCGACCGGCTGCTGCAGGGTTCGGTCGTCGACTTCATCGACTTCCATTTCTGGCCGGTGTTCAACGTCGCTGACAGCTGCATCGTGGTCGCGATCATCGTGCTGCTGGTGTTGAGTTTCGTGCCGTCCTCGCCGTCACCGGCGACCCCAGCGACACCGGCCTCAACGGCGACGTCGTGAGCGCCGGCAGCGCCGCGGTGGCGACGCCGCGTCTCGACGTCTGGCTCGCCGGCTCGCGCAGGATCACCCGGCACGCCGCGCGCACGCTCATCGATGCGGGGCTCGTGACCGTTGACGGCAAGCAGGGACGGCCCGGGCAGCGCGTGCGCGACACCGCCGATGTCGTGGTGGCGCCGGTGCCGGCAGCGACGCCCAAGCGGCCCGGCACACGCAGCGGGACACCGATGGCGGCGCTCAATGTCGTCGACGAGGACGACTGGCTCGCCGTGATCGACAAGCCGTCGGGCATGGTCGTGCACCCGGCGCCGGGCCACCCGACCGGCACCCTCGCCGACGCCCTCAAGGAGCGGGGGACGACGTGGTCGCTGCTCGGTGGCGTCGAGCGCGCCGGGATCGTCCACCGCCTTGACCGGGACACCAGCGGCCTGCTCGTGGTCGCGAAGACCGAGGCGGCGCATCGCAATCTCGCCCGCCAGCTGAGCGATCGCTCGCTCGGGCGCACCTACTGGGCGCTCGTGCACGGGGGTTTCCGCGAGGACACCGGGACGATTGACGGGCCGATCGCCCGTCACCCGCGTGACCGCCGGCGCATGGCGATCGTGGAGGGCGGCCGCGAGGCGGTCACCGACTTCCGGGTGGTGGAGCGCCTCAGTGGCGCGACTGTGCTCGAGGTCTCGCTGCGCACCGGCCGCACGCATCAGATCCGCGTCCATCTCGCCTCCATCGGGCACCCGATCATCGGCGACGGTGTGTACGGCAAGCCCGACCCCTTGCTCGGCAGGCCCGCGCTGCACGCCATGCGCCTGCGGCTGCGTCATCCCGGCGACGGCACGGAGCGCTCCTACGAATCCCCGGTGCCCGCCGAACTCGTCGCGGCCGCCGTCCGGCTCCGTCCGGCGCCGGAGTGACCGTGGGCGGGCGGCTGATCGTGCTCACCGGACCAAGCGGTGTCGGCAAGGACACGGTGCTCCGCGAGCTCTTCGCGCTTGACCCGGCGCTCGAGTACTGCGTCTCGTATACGACCCGCGCGCCGCGCCCCGGCGAGATCGACGGGGTCTCGTACTGGTTCGTCGACGAGCCCACGTTCCGGGCGATGATCGACCGCGACGAGTTCTTCGAGTGGTCCACGGTCTACGGCGAGCTGAAGGGCCGCACCTATGCGTCCATCGACCACGCGCTGGCGTCGGGGAAGGAAACCGTGATCAAGATCGATGTGCAGGGCGCCACCAAGGTTCGCGAGCGCATCGGCGACCGCGCGATCTACATCTACCTGCTGCCGCCGAGCATGGAGGCGCTCGAGCAGCGCCTGGTGGAGCGGGCCACCGAGGATCCGGCGAGCCTGCAGGCCCGGCAGGAACTCGCGGTTGCCGAGCTCGCCCTCAAGGACACGTACGATCATCAGGTGGTGAACGACGACGCCAATCGAGCCGCTCGAGAGATCGAGGGCATCATCAATGCCGCCCGGGCTGACGCCGGAGCGACGTCGTGACCATGGCGTTCCACGACCGCAGGATCCTGGTCGGCGTCGGTGGGAGCGTTGCCGCCTTCAAGGCATGCGAGGTGGTCACCGACCTGCGCCGTGAAGGCGCCGAGGTCCGGGTCGCGATGACCGAAGCCGCGACCCGCTTCGTCACCCCAACCTTGCTGCGCGCGTTGAGCGGCAACCGCGTCGCCTCGAGCATGTGGGACGACGAAGGCGCCGAAGCAGGCCATGGCATGAGCCACCTCGACCTGGCGTCCTGGTGCGAAGTCCAGGTCGTCGTCGCCGCCTCTGCCGACCTCCTCGCCCGTCTAGCACTCGGTCTCGCCGGCGACCCGGTCACGGCGACCGCACTCGCCTGCCGCGCCCCCATGGTCATCGCACCCGCCATGGAGGCGGCCATGTGGGAGCACCCGGCGACGCAGAGCAACGTGGCGACGCTGATCGCACGTGGCGTGAAGCTGGTCGGCCCGGTGCACGGGCGGCTTGCCAGTGGCCACGAGAGCACCGGACGCATGACCGAGCCGGAGGCCATCGTCACCGCGGTGAAGGAGTGCCTTGGCGCCGGGGCCTGACCCCTCCTTCAATGGCCTGCGCTTCGTGGTCACCGCCGGAGGCACTCGAGAACCGATCGACCCGGTGCGCTACATCGGCAATCGGTCGAGCGGCAAGATGGGCAACGCGCTTGCCGTCGCGGCGCTCCAGTACGGCGCGACGGTGACGCTCGTGACCGCCGCCGCAGCGCCGCTCGAACAACCGGGGCTTGCGGTCGTCCCGGTCGAGACCGCCGCGGAGATGTACGACGCCGTGCGTGCGGCGCTGGTGGGCGCGAACGTGCTGCTCATGGCTGCGGCGGTCGCGGACTGGCGGCCGCTCGAGGTCGCATCGCAGAAGCTGAAGAAGGGTGGCGTCAACTCGATGACCGTCGATCTGGTGCCGACGGTCGACATCCTCCGCTCGTTGCGTGACCTGGATGCCGCCGCGGGCGTGTTCCTGGTTGGGTTTGCGGCCGAGACCGAGCACGTGCTCGACAACGCGCGTGCGAAGCTGGATTCGAAACACCTCGACCTCATCGTCGTCAACGACGTGTCGCGCCATGACATCGGCATGGGCGCCGACGACAACGAGGTCACCGTGATCGACCGGGATGGCGTCGCGCAAACCATCCTGCGCGCACCGAAAGCGCAGGTTGCGGATGCGGTCGTGCGCATCATCGCGAGCCGCCTGCAATGACCTTCGCGACGGTTGTTCCAGAGACGCGCTCACAGCTGCCTCGCGACGCCTACACGTACTCCATCCCCGACGCCTTGACCGAGCTCGTGCTCCCGGGCGTCCGGGTGGAGATCCCGTTCGGCAAGCGGTCGATCCTCGGCTACGTGCTCACGCGTTCCGAGGAGTCCGAATTTGCGGATGTCCGGCCGATCGACCGCGTCATCGATGAGCCGCGGCTGGTTCTCGAACACCACCTGGCGCTCGCCCGGCAGATCGCCGACCGATATTGCGCTCCGCTTGGCGAGGTGTTGCGCGCCATGCTGCCCAAGGGCGTGCGTACCCGTCCCTCGCGACGGGCAGGCCCGCGCTCGACATCCCGAGCGGTCGCGGAAGCGGGTGCGGTGGGACCGCCGGAGCCCGCGCCAGTCCTCAATGCCGCGCAGGCCGCGGCGGTGGTGCCGCTCCTCGACGCGATTGCGACGCGCACCCACCGGAGGGTGCTGCTGCACGGCGTCACCGGGAGCGGGAAGACCGAGGTGTATCTCGCCGGTATCGACGCAGCGCTGGCGGCGGGACGCGGCGCGATCGTGCTCGTGCCCGAGATCGCCCTGACACCGCAGATGATCCGCCGCTTCACGGCGCGATTCCCGGGGCGCATCGCGGTCGTCCACTCGGCACTCACTGACGCGGAGCGCGCGGCCGAGTGGCGACGCATTCGCAGCGGCGAGCACTCGGTGGTGATCGGCTCGCGCAGCGCCGTGTTCGCGCCGGTCGCGGACCTGGGGATCGTCGTGGTCGACGAGGAGGACGCACCCGCGTACAAGCAGGACCGCATCCCCCGGTATCACGCCGTCGACGTGGCGCTCATGCTGGGGGCGCTCTGCGATGCGCCGGTCGTGATGGGCAGCGCCACGCCGCGCGTGGAGAGTTTCTATCGCGCGCACACCGGCGACCTCGAGCTGGTGACGCTGCCGGAGCGTGTGAGCGGTCGCCCGCTCCCACCCATCGAAGTGGTGGATCTGCGCGACGAGCTGCACGCCGGCAACACCGGCGCGCTGTCGATGACGCTCGATGCCGCGATGCAGGAGTGTCATGCCGAAGGCGGGCAGTCGATTCTCTTCCTCAATCGGCGCGGGACCTCGACGGTGGTCTTGTGCCGGACCTGCGGCGAGGCGGTGAACTGCACCAACTGCAGCGTGTCGCTCGTGCATCACATCGAGCGGTCGAGTTGCGACTGCCACTACTGCGGGCTGTCCATCCCGATGCCGAGCGTGTGTCCGAAATGCGGATCACGTGCCATTCGCGCGCTGGGAATGGGGACCGAGCGTCTGGAGCGTCAGGTGCATGACCGCTTTCCCGACCTGCGGCTGATCCGCATGGATCGCGACACCACGCGTTCGCGCGACGCGTACTTCGACATCTATGACCGCTTTCGCAAGCACGAGGCGGACTGCCTCATCGGGACTCAGATGGTCGCCAAGGGCTGGGATCTCGGCAACGTGCGCCTGGTCGGGATCGTCAATGCCGACACCTCACTGCACTTCCCCGACTACAGGAGCGGTGAGTTGACCTTCTCCTTGCTCACCCAGGTGGCAGGCCGCGCGGGGCGCGGCGACGAGCCTGCACGTGTCGTCCTGCAGACCTACAGCCCCGGCCACTACGCGGTACGCCACGCCACCACACACGACTATCTCGGGTTCGCCAGGGATGAGATCCGTGTGCGCAAGGCACTGCGATTTCCCCCCGTACGCGCGCCTCTGCGTCTGCACCTTCACGCATCGCGACGACGGCGAGGCTGAGATCGAGGTGCGCCGGGAGGCTGAACGGCTCTCTGGTAAACTCGAAGGCGAAGCCGGGCTCGACGTCCTCGGTCCAACTCCCGCCTTCATGCACCGCCTCCGGGGCGAATACCGCTGGCAGATCACGGTGCGGGGCACCGACATCGAGAGGGCGTTTCCACACCTTCCCAAGGCTCGGGGCTGGAGCATCGATGTCGACCCCGGGGCGTGATACGGAGACTTAGCGTGGCAGTCCTTCCCATCGTTCTGGTCTCGGACCACAACGACGTGCTCACCACCAAGGCGGTTCGCGTGCCGCGGGTGGACGACGAGATTCGCCGGCTGATGGACGACATGGTCGAGACCATGTTCGACGCCAATGGCGTCGGACTCGCCGCGCCCCAGGTTGGTGTCTCCCTGCGCGTGATCGTCCTGCGTGTCGACAATCAGATCTATCAACTCGCCAATCCGGAGATGGTTCGCAACTCCGGCGACCAGACGGGCTTCGAAGGATGTCTTTCGGTGCCGGGGTGGGTCGGTGAGGTCACGCGACGCATGCGGGTGGTGGCCAAGGGGCTCAACCGGCATGGCAAGGAAGTTCGCGTGAAGGGTGATGGCTTGCTGGCCCGGGCAGTCCAGCACGAGCTCGATCACCTGGACGGCATCCTGTTCACCAGCAAGGTGAATGAGGGAACGCTGCGCGAGGTTGAGGTTGCAACGGAGGCTGAGGAGCCCGGCGTCGTCAGCGCTGTGTGAGGCTCGTCTTCTGTGGTACCGCCGCGTTTGCGGTGCCGTCGCTCAGGACATGTGCGTCGCAGCACGACGTCGCGACCGTGGTCACCAAGGCTGATCGTCTGGGGAATCGTGGACGGCCTGCGCCTCGCCCGGTTGCCGATGCAGCTCGCGAGCTCGGCATTGAGGTCGTGACCCCGGTGAAAATCGGCGCACCCGATGTCGTCGGCGGACCTGCTCGGGCTCGGCGCGGATTGTCTCGTGGTGGCCGCGTACGGCCAGATCCTGCCCACCGCGCTGATTGACGCACCACCGCGATTCGGCGCGGTGAATGTCCATGCGTCGCTGCTCCCGCGATGGCGCGGTGCGTCGCCGATTGCGCACGCGATTCTCGCCGGCGACACGGAGACGGGCGTATCGATCATGCGCATGGAGGCCGGTCTCGACACCGGTCCCGTCTACGCGACATCGCGCGTCGGCATCAGCGCCGACGCGACGACACCGGCGCTGACCACGACACTCGCAACGCTCGGCGCCGAGGCGCTCATCGGCGTGCTCGCAGACCTCGAGGCGGGCCGCGCGATCGCGGTTGCGCAACCCGACGAGGGCGTCACCTACGCACCGCGACTCGGCCGTGACGACGGCCGGGTCGACTGGCATGCACGCAGCGCGATCGAGGTCGATCGGATGGTGCGCGCGCTGCAACCGTGGCCGGGGGTGGTTGCAGCGGTCGGGGGCGTGGAGGTGCAGATCCAGGGCGGCGGTGTTGCCGAGACTCTGTTGGTGCCGGCAACGCCCGGAACGCGTGCTGCGCAACGAAGGTAGAGTCGCTGGTGATCGCCGCACGCGAAGGCGCCTATCGGGTGGATCTGATCACGCCGCCGGGGAAGCGATCCATGACACCGGCGGCGTTCCTGCGCGGTCGTCGCCCGGGCGGGACAAGCTGATGCCGGCCACCAGACGAGCCAACGACCCGCTCATCGCGCACAACCGCCGCGCGCGCTACGAGTACAGCATCGTCGAGTCCATCGAAGCCGGTATCGAGCTGACGGGCACGGAGGTCAAATCGCTCCGCACCGGCCGCATCCAACTCCGCGACGGCTACGTGCGGATCGAGAACGGCCAGGCCTGGTTGATGCAGGTGAACATCGCGTCGTACCAGCACGGCAACCGAAACAATCCCGAGCCTGAGCGCCGTCGCCGGCTGCTGCTGCACAAGCGCGAGATCGAGTACCTCGACGGTCGTGTGCGCACCCAGGGATTGACGATCATCCCGTTGCGCTGTATCTGGTGCGCAACCGGATCAAGGTGGAGATCGGGCTGGCGCGCGGCAAGAAGTTGTGGGACAAGCGGCAGGACGTCGCCAAGCGCGATGCCGAACGCGATATGGAGCGTGCGATCAAACACTGACGCCCGGGTGCGTCAGACGCCGGCGGCGATGTCCCACTCGGAGTCGGGCTGATCAGGAGCTGACGCTGCGCTGGGGCGGTTGGCCTTCATATCCGGGACCAGCGCCGCGGCCAGGCCATCGATGCGCTGGCGCAACTCGCGAAGTCCCGGTGCCCTTGGTTGCGCTCACCGCCAGCGCCGATACGCCGGCGACATCACCGAGTCGCAGACGAGCCGCGCGCACTTCCGACGCGGTGAGCGCGATCCACCTTGCTGAGCGCGAGAATCATCGGCTGGTCACATTCCATCGATCGCAAGGTCTCGAGCACGGTGGCGAGTTGTTGCTCCGCATCGGGATGCGACGCGTCGACCACGACGCAGAGCATGTGCGCCTGTCGCACCTCTTCCAGCGTGGCAGCGAACGCCTCCACCAACTCCGTGGGCAGCTTCTGGATGAAACCGACCGTGTCGGTGAGGATGACGAGCTTTCCCGAGGGCAGCTCCAGTCGTCGTGAGGTCGGATCCAGCGTCGCAAACAGCAGATCGTCGGCAAGCACCTCACTGTGGGTGAGGACGTTGAGCAGCGTCGACTTTCCCGCGTTCGTGTAGCCGACCAGTGCGCAGGACGCGAGCGGCACGTTGGTGCGCGCCGATCGTCGCGTGCTGCGCTGGCGTTCGATCACCACCAGGCGTTCGCGGAGACGCTTCATCTGCTGGCGGATCAGCCGGCGGTCGACCTCGATCTGCTTCTCACCGGCGCCCCCTCGGATGCCGACGCCGCCTCGCTGCCGCTCCAGGTGGGACCAGCCGCCGGCGAGACGGGGGAGGAGATGCTCGAGCTGCGCCATCTCCACCTGCACGCGCCCCTCCGCGGTGATGGCACGACGGGCGAAGATCGCGAGGATGACCTCGGTGCGGTCGAGCACCGGGACGCCCCACTCCTCCTGGAGGTTGCGCTGCTGCCGCGGCGTGAGCTGGTCGTTGCAGAGCACGGCCGGCTTGTCGAGCTCGGCGAGGTGCGAGGCGAACGCCGCCACGATTCCGGAGCGAAAGAAGGTCGCCGGATGCGGCTCGCGCAGCGAGATCAGGCTGCGTTCGAGCACTTCGGTGCCGAGGGTGCGCGCGAGCTCTTCGAGCTCATCGAGTTCGATGTCGCGCTGCTCGCGCTCCTCGCGGCGCATGACCGTCCCGATGACGATCACCCGTTTGAGCTGCCTGCCGACCGCGGGGTCGGCGCCAGAGGGCGCGTCGAAATGGGGCAACTAGCGAGTGACCTGCCGCAGGGCGCCCTGGCTCATGCGATCAGCCTACCAACGAGGCCGTCGTCTCTGCTGAGCGGCTCGGGCGCCTCGACGCGCCCGTCGGTGGCGGGAATCTTCAGCACCATCAAGATGCCGCCGCCGATCATGAGGGTCGCCGCCAGCACGATCGCCAGCGACGTCGAGACGCCGAGCAGCGGTCCGGAGATCGCCGACCCGACCGGCACGCCCGCGAAGTTGAGGCTCATCGAGATGGCGAACGCACGGCCGAACCAGGCCTGGGCGGTGCGGCGCTGCCGGAGCGAGAACGTGCAGATGTTGAACGGGGCATCGGCAGCGCCGATGATTGCGATCCCGACGCCGATGAAGAAGATCGACGGCGCCAGCAGCGCGAGGGTCGCAATACCCATGATGGCGCCGAGAATCGCCATCATCTGTCGCTCGCGGCCGTCGGTCCGAACCCTGCCGAACACCAGGGCCGCGGGGATGCCGAGGGCACCCTGGATGGCGAGGATGGTCCCGACCGCTGCCGCGTTGCCGTGCTGGCGGAAGACGAGGACCGGGAGCGCGACCACCACCATGCCCCACCCCACGTTGAGGGTCGACATCGAGACGGCGACCCAGCGCAGGGTCCGGTTGGCGGCCACATACCGGAGACCACGCCAGGCTTCGTGGAAGATCCGGCCGGAGACCTCACCCGTCACGGCCGGTTCGCGCACCCAGCGCAACGCGACGAGCCCGGCGAGGTAAGCCACTGCGGCCCCGGCCAGCGCCGCCTCACTGCCCAGGGTGGCGATGAGCCAGCCGGCGAGCCCGGGCCCGAGGATCGCCGAGGTGCCGAAACAGATGCTGTCCGCTGCGTTGCCGCGGTCCCAGAGATCGCGTGGGACCAGGAGGGGGAACATCGAACGGGCGCCTGCGATGCTGAGCGTGCTGGTCACCGAGCCGGCGACGAGCAGGAGCAGCAAGCCCCAGACCGGCAGATGATTGGTGGCGGCGAGCAGCACGATGACGGTCAGGCAGGTGGCAGCAACGCCGAAGTCGAGCCCCATCAGCCGTTTGCGCCCATGCCTGTCGAGGAGCGCGCCGGCAATCGGGCTCAGCGTCAGCCCCGGGAAGATGAGCAGGAAAATGCTCAGGCCGGCAACGCTCGGCGAGTGGTATCGCTGCAGCGCAAACAGCACGATGCCGACCAGCCACATCTGCGACGCGGTGCGCGTCAGGAGCGAGCTGACGAGCAGCGCGCGCAAGCCGGGGACGCGCAGCAGCCGGCCGTACGACGCAGGGGTTGGCAGCGACCGCGGGCGCGAGGTCACGTCGCGCTCACGCACGGTGCGACCCAGGGACATGTCGACGGCGTGAGCGCGCGCGGGCGCACGCCATGACGGACGCACAGCCCCTAGCCTAGCAACGCGTTAGAATTGGGGAGCACGCTGATCTCGGATCGCTGCGTTCCCATGGGGGCGTACTGGTTTCGACGGGGTCGTGGGTCGTGCGAATGCGAGTCGAGCCCCGGGCTCGTAAAACCGGGAAAAATATACGTGCGAATAACGCACCCCTCGCCCTCGCTGCGTAAGTAGCAGAGACGAAAAAAGCTCAGGCTTCGGCCTGACGTCGACCGTCCTCTCGGCTGTGGGAGACGGACCCGACGTTAATGCAAGCAGCCTCGCCGCCCGGTGGCGCCTCGGCGCCGGGCGGGACATACACCGAGGCTGGCCGGAGCCGAGCCTGGTCCCAGGGCGCGGCTTTGGCGAGATCAATACCGGGACTACACTCGTAGATGTCGCATGGAACGCGGCTCTGGACCCGGGTTCGATCCCCGGCGCCTCCACCACAATTCCGAAATAGCCCCGATCCGCGGGATTCGCGGCCGAGGGGTTTCGGAAGGTGCCGGTCAGGCGGTGACGCCTGCTGTCCCAGGCGGCCCAGCCAGAATCGTCGGAATGTACTCGAGTAGTTGGATGCGACCATCGAAGGTGCGGCTGCTGACCATCTCGAGACCAACATCGGGATAGCCGTCGTAGATCCGCTCCCGGCCGCTGCTTCCGGTGATGACGGGAAAGACGACCACCCGAAAGCGATCGACGAGACCGGCCTTCAACAGCGAGCGACAAAGGGTCAGGCTTCCGATGGTTCGCATCGACTTGGAGCCGCTGTCCTTCATCTCTCGCACCGCCTCGGCGGCGTCTTGAGCGACGAGACTGCGTGTTCGGCCAGGCAAGTGGTTCGCTCAACGTTTTCGAGAACACCACCTTCGACATGGCCGCCAGGGCATCGGTACCGGGCTCACCGCCGGCGGCGAATCCCGACATGACGCGGTAGGTGGTCGCACCCATCAGGACGGTGTAGGCCCCCTCGGGCTGCTCGCTCAGCCACGCGAGATACTCGGGTCCCTGCAGGCCCCACCAGCCCGGCCAGCCGTCGGCCGCCGCATAGCCATCCAGTGATGTGATGAAGTCGATCAGCAGCTCTGGCATCGTCGTCTCCTGGTGCTCGGATGTGACTCGGTCAGCCGGCGAGGAGCCGCTCGAGCTTGTCGAGCTGCTCGGACCAGCCCTGCTCGGCACCGGCCAACGCGTCGGCGGGCGGCATCGGCTCGAAGTAGGACTGGCGCACGATGAGTGCCGTACCCCCGTCGCGGGGCTCCAAGGTCAACTCGATGAGCGTCGCGAAGAGCTCGCCCTGGTCGTCGTTGATGGCCCGGCCGCTCATGACGAGGCGATGCGGACGATCGATCTCGTAGTACTCACCACCGAGGTAGTGGGAGAACTGAGCATCCGCGGGGAATGAAGTCCGGCCACTCCATCGCGAGCTTGTACGTTCCTCCGACGCGAAGATCCACCTCCGCGGCAGGGCAGCTGAAGCCGTTGGGCCACCACCATTGCTTGAGCTGTTCCGGATCGGTGAATGCGTCGAAGACCCTGCTCCGGCGAGGCATTCGAGGCTGCGCTCGATGACGAGTTGCTTGGTCGGGATCGCTGATCGGACGTCCACGGCGGCACGGGTCTCAGGCATTGGGGTTCTCCTCGTTGGTGGTTGCTTCGGTCTGAGCTGCGAGATGTGCCTCGAGCCGGTCGAGGCGGTCGGACCATTCGGTGTGCGCGCGGCGAAGCCAGTCGTCCACTGGAAGCAGGCCGTCGAGCTGAAGTCGCGCCGGGCGGCGCTGGCCGTCGCGAGCCCGGCCGATGAGGCCTGCCCGCTCGAGCACCTTGAGGTGCTTGGTGATGGCGGGCTGGGTCAGGGTCGAGGCTGCTGCGAGCTCCACGACCCCGGCCTCCCCTGACGCGAGGCGCTCGAGGATCGCCCGGCGAGTGGGATCGGCAAGGGCGTCGAAGGCGAGGCTCAGGCGGTCATGACGAGACATTACTAGTAGGTTATATAACCGACTAGGAAAATGCAAGCCCCGGGGGAAAACCGCCTGGATCAGCCGTAGCCGGCGGCGTCGGACGCAACGCGCTGCGCCAGATAGACAGGGATCGCCGAGAAGATGATCACGCCGAGGGCGACCGCGTTGACGATGGGCAGCTGATTCGGCCGCGACAAATTCGCGAAGATCCAGATCGGCAGGGTCTCGTTGAATCCGGCGGTGAACGTGGTCACGATGATCTCGTCAAAGGAGAGCGCGAAGGCCAGCAGTGCCCCGGCGATCAACGCCGACCTGATCACCGGCAGCGTCACGAAACGAAATGTCTGCAACGGGTCGGCGCCGAGATCCGCGGAGGCCTCGACCAGCGACCCCGGCGTGCGACGCATTCGCGCGATGACATTGTTGTAGACGGTCACCACGCAGAAGGTCGCGTGGCCGACGATCAGGGTGAAGAGACTGAGCCCGCCGAACAGCGTGCGGAAGGTGGTGTTGAGCGCGATCCCGGTGACGATGCCCGGGAGCGCGACGGGAAGAATCACCAGGAAGGACACGACGTTGCGACCGAAGAAGCGATGGCGGTGCACCGCGGCGGAGAGCAGCGTGCCGAGCACGAGCGCGATCGCGGTGGCGATCAGTCCCACCTGCACGGAGAGCACCAGCGCGCTGCGCGCTCCCGGGTTCCCGATCGCCGCCTGGATCCACTGCAGTGTCAGCCCGGTGATCGGCCACTTCTGACTCTTGGATGGGTTGAACGCGTACAGCACGATCAGCAGGATCGGCACGTAGATCACCACCAGCAGACAGCCCGACGAGCCAATCAGGACAGCGCGGAGCGATCGCGAGAGCTGCACTGCTACAGCGCCTCGAAGGCGCCGGCTCTGCGAGCGAGCAGCAGGTACACCACCATCACCAGCACCGGGATCGTGGCAAACGCCGCCGCCAGCGGGAGGTCGCCCACCACCCCGAGGTTGTCGTAGATGACACTCCCGATGAACTGCGTGCTCGAGACCTGGCTGACCGCGATGTAGTCGCCGAGCGTCAGGGAGAAGGTGAAGATCGACCCCGCGACCAGCGCGGGAAACACCAGGGGCAGGACCACCGAACGGAACGTCTGCCAGGTTTTCGCACCGAGGTCGGTCGATGCCTCCAGGAGAGAGGTGGGCACGCGTTCGAAGCCGGCGGCGAGCGGCAGGATCATGTACGGGAGCCAGATGTAGGACAGGACGAGATAGACGGCGACCTCACCGAACCCCGGGCCGGACAGATGCAGCGGCTTCAACAACCAGTTGAGGACGCCGCCGTCAGAAAGGATCAGGCGCCAGGCCAGGATCTTCACGAGATAGCTCGTCCACAGCGGCATCAACACCAGCACACCCAGGACCGAGCGGAGCTTGGGTCCGGCGAGCTTGCCCATGACGAACGCGATCGGAAAGGCGAGCACCGCGTCGGTGATGGTGACCAGCACCGCGATCATCACCGTCCTGCCCACGATGGTTCGGTACACCGGGTCCGAGAACAGCGCCACGAAGTTCTCGAAGCTGAACGTCTTGGTGATCGTGAACGTGATGTTCGCGTCGTAGTGCCAGAAGGCAGCCGCAAACAGCACCGCGAGCGAGCCGAGGTAGAACACCACCAGCCACCCGACCGGCGCCGCAAGCAGGCCGGCTACCCGGATCCTCGGCCAGCGCGCGAGGATCCGGGCGGCGCGGCGGCTCAGCGTCGGCCGGATGGTCGACAGCTGGCCGGCACTCATCTCAACACCCGAGTCGTGATGCCTATCCCTTGATATCGGTCCAGGCATGCAGCCAATCCGCATATCCCTTGCAGACGTTGCCGCGGCTGTCGCCGCAGTTGGTGAGCGGCACCTTCCAGAGCGCGAGGTCGTGGAGGTAGATGGCGTCACCCACGTGATAGGTCGTGCAGAACGTGGGGTCGTCCTTGGCGATGATGTCGCACGCCTTGAGGTTCGCCGGTGCTTCCCCGAACCACTGCGCGACCTGTGCCTGCACCGCCGGTGTGGTGATCCAGTTCATCCAGAGGTACATGCAGTTGGGATGCGCGGCGTGCGAGTACATCATCCAGGTGTCCGACCACCCGGTCGACCCCTCCTTGGGCACGGTGACCGAGACCGGAGTGGGCGTCTTGTCGGTGAGCAGCAGGTTGGCGATGACCTGCCATGTCGTCCCCACGACGGAGTCGGCATTGGCGAACGCGGACTGCTCCTTGGTGTAGTCCGACCAGTAGGTGCCGACCACCGTGTGCTGCATTTTGAGCAGGCTGACCGCCGCGTTGAACTGGGTGGTGTCCAGCTCATACGGGTCGGTGATGTGCAGGTCAGGGCGCGTTGATTTCAGGTAGAGCGCCGCGTCTGCGATGTAGATGGGGTCGTCATATGCGGTGATCTTTCCTTTGTAGGGAGAGTTCGGATCGAAGACCACGCTCCAGGAGTCGGGCGCGGGCTTGACGATGTCGGTGCGCCACATCAGCAGGTTGGCGCCCCAGCCGTGCGGCACTCCGTAATGCACGCCCTGATAGGTGTTGTAGGGCTGGTCCTTGAGGCTTGGGTTGATGTCCGGGTAATTGGTGAGCAGGTTCGTGTTGATGGGAGCCGCGGTGCCGCCGGCCATGAGCCGGAGCGTTGCGTTGCCCGACGCCGACACGCCGTCGTACTGCCCGGTCTCCATCAGGGCCACCATCTCGTCCGAGGTGTTGGCGATCTTGGCGTTGACCTTGCAGCCCGTCTGATTCTGGAATGGCGTCACCCAGTCGACTGTCGGATCGTCCTGGCCGGCCTCTGCGTACCCGGCCCAGACGATGATGTTGAGGGCGCGTTCGCCGGCCCCGATCTTGGTCAGCGCTGCAGTGCCGCTGCTGCCGCCCGTGGTTGCCGAACCGCACGCGGCGATCCCCAGGGAGGCGCACGCCGCGCCGACCCATAGTCGTGACCGGCGAGTGATCATGTGTCTACCTCCGATTGCATTGCCAATGAGCCCGGGCTGAGTGCCATGGTCTGATCCCGTCGCCAGACGAGGCGCACCTCCCTGCCTTTCTGCGCCTGCGCGTCTGTTGCGGTGGCGTTGACGTTCTGAGCGACGACACTGAGCGCGCGATCGGGTGCCAAGGCCACGACGTACACGGTCTGCGCCCCGAGATAGACGATGTCGCGGACCGTGCCGACCACTGAGCACTCATCGTTGGCCACCGCCTCGGCAACCGCGACGATGCGGATCTTCTCGGGGCGGATCATGAACCGGCCGCGCTCGCCGAGGATGCGCGATGCGAGGTCGTCTTCGATGAGATTCGATGCGCCGACGAACCCCGCGACAAACGGTGTGGCCGGGCGCTCGTAGATCTCCGACGGCGTGCCGACCTGCTCGATACGTCCGGCCTCGAACACGGCGATGCGGTCGCTGAGTGCCAGCGCCTCCTGCTGATCGTGGGTCACGAAGATGAAGGTGATGCCCGCGCCGCGCTGCACCTCTTTCAGCTCCTCTTGCATCTCCCCCCGAAGCTTGGTGTCGAGCGCACCGAGGGGTTCATCGAGCAGGAGGACGCGGGGGCGGTTGATCAGCGCGCGAGCCAGCGCGACGCGCTGACGCTGGCCACCGCTGAGCTCTCCGGGCTTGCGCTCCTGGAAGCCGCCGAGCCGCATGGTCTCGAGCGTTTCCGCAACCCTCGCAGCGCGCTCGCGGCGGGGGACCCGCCGGACGCGGAGGCTGTAACCGACGTTGTCACCGACGGTCATGTGCGGGAACAGGGCGTAGTCCTGGAAGACGGTGTTGACGTTCCGCTCAAACGCAGGCACCTTGGTGACGTCGCGCCCGTGCAGCCGCACGCTGCCGCTGGTCGGTCGTTCGAAGCCCGCGATGAGGCGAAGCGTCGTGGTCTTGCCCGATCCCGACGGTCCCAGGAGCGAGAAGAACTCGCCGTCCGGAATGTCGAGGGAGATGTCGCTGACGGCGACCTGGTCACCGAAACGCTTGGTGAGCCCGACCAGTGATACGGCTGCCGGCGCCACGTCAGAGATCGATCGAAGGTCGCTCCCTTCGGCCACGTTCTCCCGAGCCAGCACTTCTCTTCCCCAAGTTCCGCGTCGTGCGACGGCTGCCGCAACACGACTCGAAAGCGTGTCGGTCGAGATGCTAATCGCTGCAATGACCGCACGGGGGTGTTCAGTAGGTTCCTGCCTGAGCCGGCTGTGCGCTGACGCTAACGGCGCGCTTGACGCGATAGATCCGCTCGCTGATAATGCTGGAAGGGGCTGCGGACGCTCCGCTCAGGAAGGAAAATTCAGATGAACCAGGACATGGGACGCGTCCATCGTCGCGTCGGGGAACTCGCCGGGCTCGCAAGCACGCTGACACTCGCGGGCGTCGTGCTCACCGCCCAGGCAGCGTCGGCTGCTGGGAACACCCACTTCGAGAACATCCTCTCGGCGTCGTCGCCGACGGGATTCATGAGCAGCCCGAATACGTACGACCTCTCGGGTGGCTCGGTCACGGTCAACTTCGACGTCCAGGCGTGGAATCTCACGGATCAAGGCCAGACGGTCGCGTTGAACTTCTCCGCGGACCACATCCTCACCGACAACGGTCAGAACGTCGCCGACGGCCAGCCGGGTCAAGCCGGTATCGCGTTCGCGGGCCCCGCCGGGACGACGCAGACCCTGATGCCCGGCACGCAGTCCTTCAATCAGACCTGGGAGGCTAACGGCAGCCAGGAATTGCAGCTCAGCTACACGTTCACGTCGTGCGGCTACTTCCAGCTCGACGTCTGGGCACCCTGGAAGGGTCACGACACCGGCCGGACCCGGGCAACGCTGGCTTCCGGTTTCGTCCGCATCCTCGGCTGCGAGACGAATTCCACGCCTTCGCCAAGCCCGTCTCCTTCCGGCACCACCAGCCATCCGCAGGGCGGCGTACAGGGCATCACAACTCCGTCGACAGGAGCCGGCGGTGGCTGGATGACCATGGGCGCGCTCCTGCTGGTTGCGGGCGCAGGCACCGGCGTCGTCGGCATCCGCCGCCGCCGTCGCATCGACATCTGAGCACTACACGCGGAGACGCAGAGCGCATCGGGGATGCGCTCTGCGCCGACCACTCGAACTGAACCGGCGGCGGAAGTACTCACGGTCACGGGCCCTTTGCTCAGATGACCGCGACCAGGCTTCCCTCGCCTCACTCGAACGGCGACGGATACTGATCGTCACGGGGCCCTTTGCTCCGACGGACGCCACAGCCTTCCGCCGCCGTTCCGTTGTCTAGGGGTCGAAACCACATGGCCGTCGAATCGCCCCATCGCGTGACCGCCAAGCTCTACAGCTGGGCGAGCATCGCCGAGGAAAACACGCTCGCGCAAGCGCGCACCGCGAGCGAGATGCCCTTTGTCCGTCCATACCTGGCACTCATGCCCGATGCGCATCTCGGCAAAGGCGCGACCGTCGGTTCGGTGATTCCGACTGTCGGGGCGATCATGCCGGCGGCGGTCGGTGTCGACATCGGCTGCGGCATGATTGCGCTGCTCACGCAGTTCACGCGCGAGCAGGTGGCGGAGCGCGGAAGCCTCGCGATCCTGCGTGGTGCGATCGAGCGTTCGATCCCACTGTCGGCGGGTCACTACAACACCTCGATCAGTGCGACTGCGGCGCCGCGCCTGACGCAGCTGGAAGCGAAGGCACCTCGCGACTACACGGCGACGGCCGGGCGCCGGGACTGGCGCTTGCAACTCGGCACACTCGGCTCGGGGAACCACTTCATCGAGGTGACGGTCGACGAGCTGGACCGTGTCTGGCTCTTCCTGCACAGCGGTTCGCGGGGCATTGGCAATCGCATCGCGACCGAGCACATCGCCCAGGCGCAGCGCGAGAGTGCTGCCGGCCTGCCGGATCGCGACCTCGCCTATCTCACCGAAGGCACGCGCACCTTCGACGCTTACATCGCCGACCTCACCTGGGCTCAGGAGTTCGCGCTGCTCAACCGCGAGGAGATGATGGATCGCGTTGCGCGCCAGATGAGCGAGTTCATGGGCGAGCCGGTGGTGGAGGGCGAGCGGATCAACTGCCACCACAACTTCACGCGTCGCGAGGAGCATTTCGGTGAGCTGGTGTGGCTCTCGCGCAAAGGTGCGATCCAGGCGGACGCGGGCCGTCCCGGGCTGGTGCCGGGCTCGATGGGCACGGCCAGCTATGTCGTCGAAGGTCTCGGCAACGCCGCCGCGTTCAACTCATCCCCACACGGTGCCGGCAGGAACCTCTCGCGAAACGCCGCACGAAAGCGGTTCTCCGTCGAGGATCTCCGAGCGGCGATGCGTGGCATCGAGTATCGCGACACGGATGCGTTCCTGGACGAGCATCCGCTCGCCTACAAGGACATCGACGTCGTCATGCGCGACGCGGCTGAGCTGGTCAGCATCACGCACACGCTGCACCAGATCCTCAACGTCAAGGGCGACTGAGCCGGCGACGGCTCTCAGGCGACGCTGTCGGATGCCGGCGTGGCAACGGCCACCGGCTCGCTCGCAGTGTCGTCGGCATCGGCGGTCGCAACGTGACACGCCGCGTCGTGCGCCGGCCCCATTGGTCGCCGCACGGGCGTCACCTCCGAGCAGATATCGATCGCATAGGGACAGCGTTGCCGGAAGCGGCACCCCTCGCCCGGATTGATGACACGCGGCGGCTCACCGCTGTCGGCCGACACGCGGACCACCTTCTCGCGGGGGTCGGGCACCGCCGAGAGGAGCAGTTGCGTATATGGGTGCTTGGGATTGGAGAGGACCACCTCGGTCGGTCCTTGCTCCACGGCGTGGCCCGCATACATGACGACGATGCGGTCGGCGACGTAGCGGGCGCTGGCGATGTCGTGCGTGATGTACAGGATGGAAACGCCCTCCTGCGCGCGCAACCCCGCCATCAGGTTGAGAATCCCTGCGCGGATCGAGACATCGAGCATCGACACGGGCTCGTCGGCGAGGATCAGCTTCGGCTTGACCGCGAGCGCCTGCGCGAACCCAACGCGCTGGCGCTGGCCGCCGCTCATCTCGTAGGGGAACTTCCTGAGCATGCCGGCTGCGGGGTTGAGTCCCACAACGTCGAAGACGCGCTCGGCCTCGAGGCGGCGTCCTGCGCGGTCGAGCTCGGGTCGGTGCAGCTTGAGATTCCGCATCACCCCATGGGCCACACGGAACACCGGATTCATCGCGCTGTACGGGTCCTGGAACACCATCGGCACTTCGCCCCGGTACCAGAGGACATCCTTGCGCGAGCGGAGGCGGTGCACGGAGCGCCCGCGATAGAAGATCTGCCCCTGCGTCGGTTGGTAGACCCGCGCGAGCAGCCGCGCAACGGTCGTCTTGCCGCTGCCGCTCTCGCCGACCACGGCGACGATCTCGCGCTCGTTGATGACCAGGTCGACATCATCGACGGCGTGCAGAACACGACCCGAGAACAATCCACCAAGCCGGAAATGCCGGCTCAGGCGCACGGTGCGCAGCAGCGCACCGTCATCAGGCGTGGACGTCTCGGCAGCGCTCATGGCTCAGACCGCGCGGCGGAGGCGCTCCTCGGTGTAGAGGAGGCAGCGCACCTCCATCTCGTCGACCGTGTAGAGCTCCGGTTCGGTCGTGCTGCATTCGGGCATCGCCACGTTGCAGCGCGGATGGAATCGGCACCCCGATGGCGGTCGCGAGAGATCCGGGGGACTGCCGGGAATCCCCGTCAAAGGGCGACGCGGGCCGCGCACCGCGGGAAATGCGTCGAGCAGTCCCTTGCTGTACGGGTGCATCGGACGCTCGAAGATATTGCCGGTTGCACCGATCTCCGCGACCTGACCGGCGTACATGACCATCACGCGGTCCGAATAGTGCGCAACCAGGGACATGTCGTGGGTCACGAAGATGACGGCGAACCCGAGACGCTGCTGCAGGTCTTTGATCTGCGTCATCAACGACCGCTGGGCGACCACGTCGAGCGCCGAGGTGGGCTCGTCCATGATGACGAGCTGCGGCGTGAAGAGCAGCGCCATGGCGATCATCGCCCGCTGGCGCATCCCGCCGCTCAGCTGGTGCGGGTAGCTGCCGAGATGTTCGGCATCGATGCCGACGAGGTGGAGCACCTCGGCCGATCGGGTCTGCATCGCGTCCTTGGACATGCGGACGTGGGCCTGCATCGTGTCCTTGAACTGCGCGCCGATGCTCTTCATCGGGTTGAGCGCGTTCATCGCGCTCTGCATGACGACCGAGTAGTCGCGCCAGCGCACATGGCGGAGCTGGGAGTCACTCAGCGTGACCAGGTCCTGGCCCTTGAACACGACTCGCCCGGAGACGATCTCCGCCGGGGGAGAGAGCAGCTGCGCAATCGCAAAGAGGAGGGTTGACTTGCCACAACCGGACTCGCCGACAATGCCGAGGAACTCTCCGGCGTGGAGCGTCAGGCTGACGCGGTCAACCGCCTGCACGTCCACCGTGTCGGTGACGTACGCGACCGTCAGGTCGTCGACCTCAAGCAGTGGTTCGGGCACGTCGCTTTCTCACCGGCCGGAGCGCCGGATTGCCGATCTCGTCGAATGCGTAGTTGACGAGCGCGAACCCGGCGCCCATGAAGGCGACCGCGGCCCCTGGAGCGAGTGCCCACCAGGCGTTGCCGGCCTCGAGCGCGCCGCCCTGTTGCGCGTAGTAGAGCATCGTGCCCCAGGTCAGCTCGGTGCTGTTGCCGAGCCCGAGGAACTGGAGGCCGGCCGCGAAGCCGACGACGAAGACGGAGAGCCCGAGGAAGGACGCGACGATCAGCGAGGTCATGGTCGGAATGATCTCGGCCAGGATGATGTACGACGTCCGCTCACCGCGCACGCGCGCGGCGACGAGAAAGTCGCGGGTTCGCAGCGAGAGCCCCTGCGAGCGCAGCTGGCGTGCCTGGAAGGCCCAGCACGTCAGGGTCAGGACCACTATCAGCGTCACGGCGCCCGGCGGCAGATAGGTCGCGAGGACGATCAGCAGCGGGAGCGTCGGCAGGATCAGGAACACGTCGGTGAGCAACGAGAGCGCCCGGTCGGTGATACCGCCGACGTACGCGGCGGTCACGCCGATGACCATCGAGATCACTGTGGCGATCGCGCTCACGACGACCGTGATGATGAAGGTGAGCCGCGTTCCCCAGATGAGCTGGGCGAAGACGTCCTGACCGAGCTGCGTGGTGCCCAGCAGGTGCTGCCACGACGCCCCCGCGTCCTGCGCATACACGGCGGCCTGCGGATCGTCATGCGCGATGACACCGGGGAATATGGTCACCAGGGTGATGATCAGCAGGATCACGACGCCGGCGGTTGCTTTGCGATTGCCGAGGATGGCCCTGCCGAAACGACCCAGCCGGCTCTGCGGTCGCGTCGACGCGACCGGGCCTACGAGCACGACGTCGGAAGTGATAGCGGGAATCGCCACGACCTGCTCCTACGCCGCTCGCGTCCGCGGATCAAGTCCGGCGGTGGCGAGGTCGGCAAGCAGGACGCACACCAGCACCGCCAGCGTGTAGACGAGGAACAACGCCTGCATCAACGGCAGGTCATGGTCGGTCGTGCTCGTGTAGAAGAGGTAGCCGAGGCCCGGATACGAGAAGGTGTACTCGACGAGGATCGAACCACCGAGCACGTAACCGAGCTGCATCGCGAAGCCCGTCAGGTTGGGAAGGATCGCGTTGCGCGCCGCGTAGTCGAGCATGATCCGCCAGGTGCGCAGCCCTTTCGCACGGCCCATCTTCACGTAGTCCTCGGCGAGCGTCGTGATCATGTTGTTGCGCATCGAGTAGATCCATAACCCTGAGGTCACGATCACGAGGCTGAGACCGGGCAGGATCGCGTGGACGAGAACGTCACCGATGAACGACAAGGACAGCGACGGCTCCGCGCCGATGCTGTAGTTGGAGGAGAGCGGCAACCAGTTGAGCGTTACCGCGAACACGTAGAGCAGCAGCAGGCCGACAAAGAAGACCGGAAAGGTCGCGACGATGAAGAGGAGCGGGGGCAGGAATCCGTCGAGGCGGCCGCCACGGCGCCACGCGCTCAGCACACCGACCGCCGTGCCGAGGAAGAACGCGATCACCGTGGTCACACCGACCAGTCCCAGCGTCCACGGGATTTTCTCGACGATCGCGGTCAGTACCGGAACGCGCTGCGCCGTGAGCCCGAATTGACCTGTGAAACAGTTGGCGAGGTACTGGAAGTACGCGACGAAGATGTTCTCGTGCACGTTGATGCCGAACTCGATCTGCAGGGCGTGCAGCGCCGCGGGGTTGACACCACGGAAAGTCGCGAGCACCGCGGACGCCTCGTTCCCGGGCATGACTCGCGGGATGATGAAATTCACCGTGAGCGCTGCCCAGAGGGTGATGGCGAAGAGGCCGGCGCGGCGACTGATGTATCTCATCGCCGCGCCGACCGCATCCGATCCCTCCGCATGCGACCTGCTAGCTCACGGGATAGAGGTGCGTGAGCACGACGCCGTTGTCAGGGGTTGCCCACACCGGTGGTTGCGCGTACGGGTTCTGCGGCGTCGGCCAGCCGCCGAAGCTCGTGGTGTCGTACTGATACCAGTCGACACCCTCGACCACCGGGATGACCGGAACGTCCTGGACCATCACCCCGGAAAGCTGGTTGACGATCGAGACCTGTTGCGCCGCGGTCGCCGACGAGAACTGATTGAAGAGCGCATCGGTCGAGTTTGACTTGTATCGCGAGAAGTTGGTCGATCCGATGTTGCCGCTGAAGAGCATCTGACGCAGCTCGTAATACGGCCCCGGACCCGCCACCGGCATCTCGCCGTAGGCAAGCTGGAAGTTGCCGCCCTGCGTGTCGTTGGTGTAAGGATCGCTGTCCTCATCCTGGACCGTGACCTTGATGCCGACGGCGGCGAGCTCCTGGGTGATCACCTGGAGCGACGCATCCCAGTCCGTGTAGCCGCTGATCGTCTTGATCGTGAAGGACAGCTGCTGGCCCGCCGCGTTCTGGTAGATGCCGTTCGACCCCTTGGTGAAGCCGGCCGACTGGAGGACCTGGTCAGCCTGTCTTGGGTTGTAGGTGACGGTGTCCTGCGACTTCTGGTACCAGCTCTGGTAGGTGGGAAGGACGATGCCGGTCTGGTTGGCGGCCGGCTCGTAGCCGCTCTCACCGCGCTGGGAGACCTGACTTCCGGTCGATGGCCATGGAGATGGCTTGACGAACCGCCAGGTTGCCGAGCAGCGGATTGTTCAGGTTGGGGAAGAGCGAGACGTTGAGTGTCGGCGGGAACCAGTAGTGACGCTTGGTCGGATCCTTGGCGATGTAGTACGACTGGATGTTGGGGATGTACTGCGCGCCCCATTGCGCCTGGCCCTGTGCGAGCTCGAGGTTCGCGGGAGTGTTGTCGAGGAACGCCGGGTAGTCGACCTCGGCGATCTGCGGCACCGGATGCCCCGGGGCGCTCTGCCAGTAGTGCGTGTTGCGCAGGTACTTGATGTTGTTCTGCGCGCAGTTCGACATGAGGTACGGACCCGTGCCGACCGGCGTGGTGTCCGCATAGGTGTCGAGCTTGCTCTGGTTCATCGAGCCCCAGATGTGCTGCGGCACGATGACGGTCTGATCGGCGACGTAGTAGAAATACGGTCTGTGCCGGGGCGTTGAAGGTGAAGACCACCTGATTGGCGCCGCCCAGCGCGACGCTGGTGAGGGGGCCGCTGTCCACCGACCACAGCGCATTCAGGTCGAGCGCCGGATCGGCCTTCAACGCATTGAAGGTGTAGAGCACGTCGTTCGCCGTGAAGGGTGTGCCGTCGCTCCACTTCACGCCGCTGCGGATGGTCATGGTGAGCGTGGTGAAGCCGGGCCCCCAGGTGGATCCGGTTGCCAGCCAGGGCGTCACCTTCGGGCTGCCGTCCGGGTTCGTCTGCAGGATGTTGACGAACTCGAGCGGCTCGTAGACGAAACCGAGCGAGGTGATGTTCACCGCCGGGTTGAACGGGTTGAACTGGCAGGTCCACGTGCTGCCGCTCTCGTTGTCAACGACGAGCTTGCCGCCGACCTTGCCGGTGTTGGCATTGCTGCCGCTGTTGTTGTTGTTGGTCGTGCTGGAGCCGCAGGCCGCAGCCACCACTCCCGCTGCAACCATCACCGTGATGGGCTTCAGGCGTCGCATCGACCGACCGCCCTGGGTTCCGTGCGGTCGCAAAGTCCACACCATCGGGGTTCCTCCGAAGCCTGGCTGTAACGGCAAGTCGGGTGAGGAGTGATCCTCGGCCGGTAATTTATAGGAAAGCTACCTTAACATCAGCCCGTCGGTCAACCACCCACGCGAGGCGGCAAACGAGGCATGGTTGGCCGCTCGATGATCTTGGAACGATCGTCAGGCTTGACAGCGGTACGGGTTGATAGGAAGAATCCCTAACCATGAGTGTTTCCACCGATCCCCGCCAATCGCGTAGGTTCGCCCTCAGGTCCGGGCTCCTCGTGGTGGTGTGCCTGCTGGTGACGCTCCCGGGGTTGGCGCAATCCCGGGCGGTGGGAGCATCAGGCGGCGCGACCGCGCAGGTCAGGGTCGACCAGATCGGCTACGCCACCAACACTGCAAAGCGCGCCTACCTCATGACCTCTGCCCCGAAAGGCTCGGCGGCCTTCCGCGTGGTCGCATCGAACGGACGCACGGTATTCGAGGGCGTGATCGGCAGCGATCAAGGCGCGTGGAGCGCATCGTACCCGCATGTCTACGCGCTCGACTTCAACCGTCTCAACCGGGTGGGGTCGTACCACATCGTCGTCGGCGGCGGACCAATGCCGGCAAACTCGCCCGCCTTTCGCATCGCCGCGCCTGCTTCGTTGTATGCGAGTGCCATGGCCAACTCGCTGTCGTTCTATCAGAACGAGCGCGACGGCCCGAACTACATCCCGTCGGCGTTGCGCTCCGCGCCCGCGCACCTCAACGACCAGACCGCGATGACCTACCTGATCCCCTCTGTTGACAGCAACGGGAACTTTCAGGGTGACCTCACACCGCTCGGCGTCAGGATCAACGCTTCCAGCGGGTGGTGGGACGCCGGCGACTATCTGAAGTTCACCGAGACCATCAGCTACGTGGTCGGGATGATGGAGACCGACGTGCGCGATTTCCCGGATCAACTCGGACAGGGTTCGGCGAATGCCGACTACACAGCGGAAGCGCGGTTCGGTCTGCAGTTCCTCCAGCAGATGTGGAACGACAACACCAGGACGCTCTATCTGCAGGTCGGCATCGGCGAAGGCAACAGCCAGATCGTCGGTGACCACGACATCTGGCGGCTTCCTCAAGCGGACGACACCTACGGCGGTACC
The DNA here is from genome assembly GCA_963748505.1 of Candidatus Dormiibacterota bacterium. Taxonomy (GTDB): domain Bacteria; phylum Chloroflexota; class Dormibacteria; order Aeolococcales; family Aeolococcaceae; genus Palsa-851. Next base: position 378,356 of record CAVVJH010000003.1, on the reverse strand, counting down.
AACCCGCAGGATCGCTACATCCGCAACCGCCCGGTCTTCCGCGCCGGTGCTCCGGGCTCGCTCATCAGTCCCAACCTCGCGGGACGTCTTGCCGCGGACTTCGCGCTCTGCTACCAGATCGATCGCGTGAGCGATCCGGCACAGGCGGCGTCGTGCCTCAAGAGTGCCGAAGACATCTACGGGCTCGCGGACACGCATCCCGGCAAGCTGGAGACGGTCATCCCGTACGACTTCTATCCCGAGAAGGAGTGGCGTGACGACCTCGAGTGGGGCGCCACCGAGATCTACGACGCGCTCGCCGCCGCGCCGGTGCCGGCCGGGATGCCGAACAGCAATGCGATGTACTACCTGCGGCAGGCCGCGCACTGGGCGCATGCGTACATCACCGGACCGTACGACGCACTCAACTCGCTCAACCTCTACGACGTCACGGGACTCGCGCACTACGATCTCTCCCACGCGATACGGCACGCCGGTGATCCATCGCTCGAGGTAACCCGTCCGCTGTTGCTGGCCGACATCAAGCGGCAGCTCGACCATGCGATGACGCAGAGCAAGGCCGACCCCTTTGGATTCGGCTTCCCGTGGGACACCTTCGACACCACAAGCCACGGTGCAGGTCTCGTGGTGATGGCTGCGGAGTACGACGAGCTCACCGGCTCCGACACCTTTGCGCACGACGACTCGCGCTGGCTCGCCAACATCCTCGGCGCCAACGCCTGGGGCACGTCACTCATCGTCGGTGACGGCACCACCTTCCCCGACTGCATGCAACATCAGGTCGCCAACCTGGCGGGCTCGCTCGACGGCAGCGCTCCCGTGCTCGCCGGCGCCGCGGTGGAGGGCCCGAACTCATTTGCGGCGACCGGTGTCGTCGGCGGTATGCGCGCATGCCCTCCGAACGGTGTCGACACCTTTGCGCAGTTCAACAGCGCGACCGCGGTGTTCCAGGACAACGTGCAGTCGTGGTCGACCGATGAGCCCGCGCTCGACCTGAGCGCCGCAACCTCGATGGCATTTGCGTGGCAGATCAACAACGCCCCCAGGGTTCCTTGACAACCGTCCGGCAGGATGCCGGAGATAACCACCCTTACTAACCTTCGTCGGGAGACACACTCGATGCCGGCACCGGAGTCCGCGAGGCCCAGCCTGCTTCGCGCGATCAATTTGCGCACAACCTTCGAGCTCGTGCATACGGGCGGACCCGTGGCCGCGCCAAGTCTGGTTCGCAGCACGGGCCTTTCCAAGCCGACGGTGTCCGAGGTGTTGAGCCAGCTGGTCAGTCTCGGCTTGATCCACAAGGTGGGGCGCACCTCGGGCCTGCCGGGTCCGAGCGCCCAGCTCTACGAGGTCAACCCGCGCGCCGGGTGGGTGCTCAGCCTCGATGTCGGCCGCGAATGGGTGCGCGCAGCGCTCGTGGATCTGACCGGCAGGATGGTCGGGCGCTGCGCGATGCGAACCCCTCGCAGCACTGCGAAGGCCGTGATCTCCCAGCTACGCCAAGCCGCGGACCGGCTCACCGAGGAGGCGGGGATCACCCTCGACGACATCGACCAGGTCGTGGTCGGGACTCCTGGCGTGCTACGTCCCGGCGACGAGCACCTGTCGTTGGCGCCACAGCTCGTCGGTTGGGAGAGCCCGAAGGTGATTCCGGCGATCCGCGAGGCGCTGGTCGCGCCCGTGATCTTCGAGAACGACGTGAACATGGCGGCCGTCGGGGAGCACATCCAGGGTGTGGCGCAGGACAGTGAGGACTTCGTGCTGCTCTCGGTCGGGACCGGCGTCGGCACCGGCGTCTTCGTCGATGGGGCCCTCCGACGGGGCGCCGCCGGTCTTGCCGGCGAGATCGGTTTCCTGAACCTCGACATCAACGGCGAGGTCAAGGCCGGACAGCGCGCGACCTGGGGTACCGGCGCCTTCGAGAGCCTGGTCGGGTCCGCCGCGATCGTCGCGCTGGCGCGCGAGAACGGCCTCGAGCCTGCGACCTCGGTCGCCTCCATCTTTGACGCGGCCCGCAGCGGCGACCCGAACGCCGAACGCGTGGTGCGGGTCGAAGCCTGGCGTCTCGCGCATGCGATCGCCGCCGTCGCCGCCGTCCTCGACCCCGAGCTGGTCGTGCTCGGTGGCGGTATCGGTACCGGCGGCGGGGATCTCCTGCTCCGCCCCATTGCCGAGGCGCTCGCGTCGATATCGCCGTTCTCGCCACGCCTCGAGGTTTCCACCCTTGGTGTCGATGCGGTGATCGCCGGATGCACCACCACCGGGTTGCGTCTGGCGTTCGATCGCATCTTCGGGTCCGACACCCAGATTGCGCGGACCGCGATCGACCTCATGCGAGTCCGCGAGCAGCGCCGGATCGAGGACATCGCGGCAGACCAGACCGCATGAAAGTTGCGGTGATCGGCGGCGGAAGCACCTACAGTCCTGAGCTGGTCCAGGGTTTCGGCGAGATGGGCGAACGCCTCGGCGTCGACGAGCTGGTCTTGCAGGACACGGACGAGGGACGGCTCGCCGTCGTCGGCGGCGCTGCGGAGCGCATCGCCCGTGCCCATGGATATACAGGGCGGCTCGTCTGTACCGGCGACCTCGATGCGGCGATCGACGGCGCCTCGGCGGTGCTGCTGCAGATCCGGGTCGGCGGTCAGACTGCGCGCCATAGCGACGAGACCATTCCGCTGCGCTGTGGCTGCGTCGGTCAGGAGACCACCGGCGCGGGCGGCTTCGCCAAAGCATTGCGCACCGTACCGGTGGTCCTCGACATCGCAGAGCGGGTGCGGGCGCATGGCGCCGACCAGGCGTGGCTCATCGATTTCACGAACCCGGTGGGAATCGTCACGCGCGCGCTCCTCGACCACGGGCATCGCGCCGTCGGGCTCTGCAATGTCGCGATCGGCTTTCAGCGACTGTTCGCCGGATGGCTGAACGTGACCCCGAGTCAGTGCTGCTCGGTCATGCCGGCCTCAACCACCTCACCTGGATCCGCACCGTGCATGTCGACGGCGAGGACGTCCTTCCCGAGCTGCTGCGCGTCCACGGCGACGAGATTGCGGAGCACGTCGAGCTCCCGAGACGCATCATCGACAACCTCGGCGCGGTGCCGTCCTATTACCTGCGCTACTACTACGAACACGATCGCGTCGTCCAGGAGTCACGCGGCTCGCGCAGCCGCGCCGAGGAGGTCATGGACGTGGAGCGTGAGCTGCTCGAGCTCTACCGCGATCCGCAGCTGCACGACAAGCCGGATCTGCTCATGCAGCGTGGCGGTGCGTACTACAGCGAGGCCGCGCTCAACCTGCTGTCCGCGCTCTTTGGCGACGACCCGAGCGTTCAGGTCGTTGATGTCCGAAACAACGGGATCATCCCCGCGGTGCCTGCCGATGCGGTGATCGAGGTCCCCGCCCACGTGACCCGCTCCGGGGCGGCGCCGCTGCCCGTGGTCGCCTTGCCCGCGCACCAGTCGGGGCTGATCGCCCACACCGCCGCCTACGAGGCGCTCACCGCCAGCGCAGCGGTGAGCGGCGATCGCGAGGTGGCGTTTCGCGCCCTGTTCGACTCATCCCCTCATCGGGCAGAGTGCGCTTGCCGAGCAGTTGCTCGAGGACATCCTCGCCGCCAACCGCGCGTTGCTGCCGGCATTCGCATGACGACCCAGGACCTCATCGTCGCCGTCGACGGGGGCAACTCCAAGACCGACCTCGTGCTCCTGCGCACCGACGGGTCGGTGCTCGCCTCGGTCCGCGGCCAGGGCTCGTCCCCGCATCAGCTCGGGCTCGACGCCGCGGTTGCCGTCGTCGGGTGACCTCGTCGACCGTGCCTGGCTGGCGGCCGGGTTGCCGGCGCGCGGGAGCAGCAAGGTGGGGGTGGCCGCAGTGTTCATGGCGGGGGCGGACCTTCCCGCCGAAGAGGTCGCCCTGGCGGACGCGGTGCACGCCCAGGGCTGGGCGGAGCGCAGCAACGTCGCCAACGATGTCTTCGCCATCCTCTGGGCGGCGACCGGCTCCGGCCACGGGGTCGCGGTCACCGTCGGCGGCGGCGTCAACTGCGTTGGCAGCTCGCCGTCGGGGCGCCGAGCCTGGTTCCCCGCGCTCGGGGCGATCACCGGTGACTGGGGAGGTGGGACGGACATCGGCATCGCGGCGCTGGGCGCCGGGGTGCGTAGCGAGGATCGTCGCGGGCCGGCGACCGCACTCGCCGACGCGGTTGCGAAGTATTTCGGCTGCGCGAGCGCCCTGGAGGTGGCAGTTGCGATTCACCAGGGACGGCTTGACGCTGCGCGTCTCATCGAACTGCCGCCGCTCGTGGTGATCGCGGCAGAGGACGGAGACCAGGAGGCGATCGCGATCCTCCAGCACCAGGGGGCGGAAGTCACGCGACTCGCGATCGCGGCGCTCGATCAGCTCGACATGCGCGACCAGCCGGTGCCGATCGTCCTGGGCGGCTCGATCCTGGCGTCCAGCAGCCGCGTGCTCACGGACTTCATCGCAGCGGGCATTCGTGCCGAAGCGCCCCTGGCCGAGATCACCTTGTGCACTGCGCGCCCCGTGGTCGGTGCCGCACTTGCAGGGATGGCCCTGGCCGGCGCGACCGACGCGGCGATTGCGCGCTTTCGGGCCTCGCTCGAGGAGGGCTGGGCCGCAGGGCCACCGTGAACGGCCAGAACATGATCGCCGAGATGGCGGAGCAGCCCGCGGTGCTGGAACGCCTCATCCAGCGCCGTACCGCGATCATGCGATCCATTCGCGCGCTGATGCCCGACCATCACTGCGGCACGATCCTGGTGGCGCGCGGATCGTCCGACACGGCCGCGCTCTACGGTCGCTACCTCCTGGAGATGGCCACCGGACGGCCGGTCGCGCTGGCCTCGCCGAGCCTGCACACCCTCTATGGGCTGCGTGCCGACCATCGCGGCTACCTGGCGATCGGCATCAGCCAGTCAGGTCGCACGCCGGAGGTGGTGACTGTGCTCGAGGGCATGCGCGCGACTGGGGCGCGAACCGTGGCGATCGTCAACTCGACGGAGAGCCCACTCGGTGACGCTGCCGAAGTGGTGATCGACCTTGCCGCCGGCGGCGAGGTTGCGATTCCCGCAACCAAGAGTTTCACCGCCACCCTGCTGGCTCTGGCGCTCACGGCCGCGGCGACCGGCCCGCTGCCGTGGTCCGATGCAGAGCTCGAGTCGCTGCCCGGGCACATCGCGGCCGTGCTCGCCGATTCGAACCCTGCAGCGGCGGTGGCGCGCCGGCTCGACGGCGCCGATCGCGTGCTCACGGTCGCGCGCGGACCGTTGCTTGCGGCTGCCAGCGAGACGGCACTGAAGATTCGCGAGACCTCCGCAATCTTTGCGGAGGCGTACTCCGCAGCCGACCTCCGTCACGGACCGATCGCAGCGGTGACGGCGGATGTTCCGGTGCTCGCCTTCACGGTCCCGGGACCTGCGGCCGAGGACCTCGCCGAGCTGTGCACCGTCCTACGGGCCCGGGGCGCGCGGGTGAGCGTCATCAGCCCCGAGCCGGACTCCGACCTCTCGCTGCCACGCGGAGTTCCCGAGGCACTGCAACCGGTGGTGGCGTCGGTGCGCGGTCAGCAGATCGCTCTTTACGCAGCGCTGGCGCGCCAGCTCGATCCCGACGCCCCCGCAGGCCTGACCAAGGTCACGCTGACCCACTGAGCCCTAGATCCCGGCGAACAGGCTGCGCTCTGGTCGTGGCTCGCCGAGCGCTCCGCGCGCCAGGATGAAGCGCTCCAGCCCAAGCGTGGCCTCGAAGATCTGCGCGGCGATGGTGGAGAAGGGGCTGTCGACCTCGTACTGACTGCGGTGCGCGAGAAATGCAGCGCGCTTCTGTTCGAGAAAGCCGGACACGTCGACATCTGTGGTGATGTCGCCGTCCGGTATGCCGACGATGACTTCCAACCTCGACCGGCAGCTCGGCATGGGCGTCGGCTGCGCGGCGCTCGATCCGCTCAACAGCGCTGCGCGGCACCGCGTGCAGATAGAACTTGGCCGGCGTCCAGCCCTCGAGCTGTACGAGATCCAACGCCGCGACGGTGGTCTGGTGCGCTTTCACGTGATCCAGGTGCCAGTACGTGCCGTCCGGCGTGTAGGTCACCACGACGTCGGGCCGCTCCTCGCGCAATACCGCTGCGACGCGTCCGGCGGACTCGTGCAGCGGAGCCACCTGAAATGAGCGCGGATCGCTTTCGCCGCCGACCCCGTCATTCCCGAGTCCCGGTAGCCGAGGAATTCCTGACGGTCGACGCCGAGGATCTCGCACGAGCGCATGAGCTCCGCGGTGCGGACCTCGGCGAGTTGCGCGGCCGGACGGAATCCGCATCCATGTTGTGGATGTCGCCCTCCTCGCCGCGCGTCGCTGTCAGGAGCACGACGCGGATGCCCTCCTGATGCGCGCGCAGGATGACGCCGCCCGTCGCGATGCACTCATCGTCGGGATGTGCGTGAACGAGAAGTAGCGTCGTCATCCAGAATCCGCCGTCAGGCGAAGTCTGAGACTACCCGATTCCTTCCCTGGTGCTTCGCGGCGTAGAGGTTGCGATCCGCCTGCCCCAGCAAGGCGGCCTGGCTGGTGCGACCAAGCTGACGAACGGTCACGCCGATGCTCGCCGTGACGGTCGCGCCCTGCATCACCCCATCCCATGGAAACGACTCGATGGCGCGACGCACGTCCTCGCAACGTCGCACCGCTTCGTCCATCCCGACTCCGGGAAATACCAGCAGGAACTCCTCGCCGCCCATGCGTGCCGCCCATCCGGACTCCGCAGTCGCCGCGGCCAGGACGCCGGCAACCTTGGTCAGCACCTCGTCGCCAACGGGGTGCGAGTAGGTGTCGTTGACGACCTTGAAATGATCCAGATCGACCAGACCGACAGCCAGTTCGACGCCGTCATCGCGTGAGCGGATGAGCAGGACGTTGAGCTCCTCGTCGACGTGGCGCCGGTTGCGTAAGCCGGTCAGCGCATCGCGCAGAGAAAGCTGGCGGAACCGCTCGCCCTCGCGCCGGGCTTCGGTGGTCTCGAAGACCGCCTGCAGCGTGCGCGCGTTCGCCTCGCGCTGCGCCGCGCGCAACGCCGCATCCTCGTCGTGGAATTCGATGTACTGCTCGTACGCTCGCTGGAACAGCCCTTGAGCCGCGAAGAGTCGCGCCCGCTCCTCGAGCGATTCCACGCGGATGGCGCTGATCCCTCGCGCTTCGCAGAGCCGGATGCAGCGGTCCAGCGTCGCGCCGGCCTCGGCCATGTGTCCCTGGAGTTGCTGCGCGCTGGCAGCGGTGTTCAGCGATTCCGCGAGGCCCTCGATGGGTCGCTGCTCGAGGTTGGGGTCATCCAGGATCGGGCGCAGGGTGGCCTCCGCGTCGGTGTACTTGCCCAGCTTCAGCTGCGCGTTGGCGATGGTGTCGAGACAGGCGGCGTCGAGCGCGACGTTGTGACGCTCCGCGAACGCCTGCATGCGCTTGGCGATCTCCATCGACTGGTGCGTGTCGCCGGCGTCGTCCTCCAGCCACGCGAGGTTGTTGAGGATCTTCAGCCGCAAGGGCACATCGTCGAGCCCATCCGCAAGCTGCAGCGCGGTGCGGTAGCGTTCGCGCGCCGCGTCCCAGGCACCGGTCCGCAACAGGACCTGGCCAAGACCGAAGAGGTGGTCGGCGCGCATGCGCTCAGGCATCGTGTCGTCGAGCAGTTCGACCGCCGGGACCGCATGCTCCCAGGCGCTGGGCACGTCGCCGATGAAATCGAAGAACACCGAGAGGAGCCGGTGGCTGCGCGCCATGAGGTGACGATGCCCACGTTCGGTCGCCCACTCGTTGATCTCTCGAATCACCTGGCCACTGGCGGTGTGCTTCCCCTTGCGACAGAGGACGTCGGCCTGGATCAGCTGCGCCCGCTTCTGACCGACCTCGTCACCAAGAGTTCGGGCTCGCCGTTCGAGGGCGACCGCAGGCGCATAGGCGGCGTCAGCGTCCGAGAAGGGGAGCATCTCGAGGACGTCCAGCTCCATGGAGAGACGTTCCTGGCGTCGCTGGGCAGCAGGCGACACGGGTGACACTGCGGCCGGGTCGGCCTCGTCGGTGTCGGTGGGACCGGGAATAACCCGGAGCAGTGGTGCGGCGCCCGCCGGTTGAGGAGCCATATGACCGACGATAGATTCACGCCTTCGCGCGCGTGCCTCTGACCGACGGTCTGTCACCACAAAGTGCGCGGTCTTTCGCCGGCGCGGCAGGCCGTCATCACGCCGTGACACCTGCATCAGGGCGACGGACGGATCAGCCGATGGTCGCCGGCGAATCGAGCCGCTTCCAGCTGGATCCGTTCAAGGCCCAGACATGCACCGGCTGCGCGGCGAACGGGCTGGTCGGGGTGGCCGAACCGAACACCAGCAGCTGCCGGGTGGTGGTGTCGGTGATCTCCGCGACGGGCTCGACCGGGAGGTGGGCCACGGTCATCAACGACCAGGTTGCGCCGGACCAGGAGGCCAGTGCGGGCAGGCTCAGCGACGGACCGCAGTTGCACAGCACCAGCCGCCCGAGCGGGGGGTCGAGTGCCAGGTACGAGCCCGGCAAGGGATCACGCGTGGTCGAGAACTCCAGCCAGCGGCTGCCGTCCCAGTGCCAGGTGGTGTCGAGGGCACCGAGTTGCGAGGCGGGCGAGTAGCAACAGCCTTCGGCGATGAGCGAGCGCGTGATCGGGTCGTATGCCATCGGGAGCGCAAAGGCGCCGGGGGAGACATCGCCCTTGGGCTGCAGCACCCAGTGGGTGTGGACCCAGACCCAGGTCTGATCGCCGCCGGACCTGCTGCTCGCGGCAGTGATCAACACCATCTCGTCCAGGGCGTCGTCCCAGGCCATCGAGGAGCCCTCGCCGCCGGCCGTCGTGCCGCCATCGTCGAGCTCCTGCCAGGTGGTGCCGTCCCACCCCCAGGTGTCGCGCAGGGTGGAGCCTCCGCTCACGGGCGCCCGCTTCCCCCCGAACAGCATCACCTGCCGGGTCTCGGGGTCGTAGGCCGCGGACGCATCCAACCGTCCTGGTGGGCTGGTTGCGGGACTGGCCAGCGTCCAGCTCGCACCGCTCCAGAGCCACGTGTTCGCGTAGTTGTCGACCCCTCCGAAGAGCACGACGTCGCGTGCCCCGGGGTCGTCCGCCACGGTGAAGCCGATGCCCGCGAGCGGCTGGCTCGGGATGGGGGTCGGCGCCGCAGGATGGGTGGCCGCCGGCGCGACCGATGTCGACGGGCGCTGCGCGACCGAGAGCACGGCACCCGCGCCGACGAGGGTCACCACCAGCGCCCCGAGAACGACGACCGGTCTCAACCCCGTGCGCTCGTCGGAGTTGCGCGCCGCGGCGGTGACACAACCAGGACAATCGCTCGAATGCCTGCTTCCCAGCCAACCATCATCGCAACGAGTATCGGGTTTCAACCGGAAGGCCGCGATCCATGGGATTTCCGCCCCGGCCCCGCCTACACCCTCGCCGCGGAGATCGCGAACGCGGGCACGCATCCGAGGCTCTGCATCGTGGGCACCGCGGTGGGCGACAACCTCGCGTGGCTGACGTCGATGCATCACGCGTTCTCGAAGCTCGACATGGTCGTATCGCATCTCGACCTGTTCCCCATGCCGAACTTCGCGGACGTGGAAGCACACCTCGCCAGACAGGACATCATCTGGGTGAGCGGCGGGAGCACGGCGAACCTGCTTGCGCTCTGGCGGCTGCATGGACTTGATGGGATCCTCCGTCGCGTCTGGCAGAGCGGCGTGGTGCTGATGGGCGTCTCAGCGGGCTCGCTCTGCTGGCACGTCGGCGGGACCACCGACTCGTTTGGTCCCACGCTGCAACCAGTGACCAACGCCCTCGGCTTTCTGCCGTATGGCAACAGTCCGCACCATGACGGCGAAGAACAGCGCCGGCCCTTGATCCATCGCCTGGTGGCTGATGGCACGCTCCCGCTGTCCTACGCGACCGACAACGGCGCCGGGTTGATCTATCACGGGACCGAGCTGCACGACGCAATCACCGAGAAAGACGGAGCGCTCGCGTACGAGATTCGTCGCGAAGGGGACAGGGCGGTCGAGACTGCGCTGCCCACGCGACTCCTCTAGGCCGCGCATCATCTGATGGGCGCTTCGGGTCCACCGCACGCATCGACGGACGCCTGACACAGGTCTGTCGAGAGACGGAACTTCGAGAAGCGCAGCGCGTACGATCGGCGTGGAGGTCACTCGTTGATTGGTAGGACAGGGATGGCAAGCGCCGCCGGGCACTATCGATGTACGGCTGCGCTCGTGGTTCTGGTCGCGGCGCTCGCCACCGCCGGCTGCGGTGCGGCCGGGGCCCTGGGAACCGCTCAGACTCCCGGTGCCGCAGCAAGCACCTCGTCAGCGACAACGGCTGGAAATCGTGAGGCCGCCAAAGCCGAATTGCACAACCTCATGTCACGCCTGCGTCTTCCGGCCGGAGCGCAGCGGGTGACCCGGTCGCCGATTGCTTACCTCGATCGGGCGCCGGAGACGATCGGCTCGCCGGCGTTCGAGAGCCTGACGGAGTGGTGGACGGTCGACGAGCCGATGGCCGACACGCAGTCGTGGATTCAGGCCAATCCCCCGATGGGACTTGCCAAGTCAGGGGGCGGGTCCTTTGGCGGACCGATGGTGCCCGACAACGCAATCCTCAAGTACACGGCCACCGGTACGCGTGCGTACGGCGAGCCCGGGTTGCTCATCGAGGTCGCGGATGCGGGGGATGGCACCACTGATGTCCGCGTCGACGCCCAGGACGTCTGGATTCCGGCCAGGTCGCCGGACGAGATCGTCGCGCTGGGAACCCACGTGACGCTGCTGGCCGATGAAGGTTTTCCTGCAAGCTCGCACCCGTTGTTCACCAAACTTCTGGACACTGCCGACGGCAACGCGTTCATCACCGACTTGAACAGCCTGCCCACTGATGACGGCGGCGCGAGAGGATGCGGCCTGGATGTCGGGTACCGCGTCATTGCCGTCGCCGTCGTCGATGGCACGCCCGATGTGTTCAACGACGACGTGGCCTGCGGCAAGGTGCTGGTCAGTCGCGCGGGGCACTCCCTGGCGCTCCTTGATACCACTGCCGCGTTCGACGCGGAGGTGCTGCAGCTCGCCGGTCCGCCGCCGACCCTACCCTGAGCAGCCGGTGGCTCACCCACTCAGCTGCCTCAACCTGGGCCGCGCGTACACTGCCGGCGTGGATAGGGCTCGCAGGACTCCGCTCGCGCTCCTGGGAGCCGGCGTCGCGCTGATCATGGTCGCCTGTGGCGGCTCGACCACAACACCATCGGCGGGCGCGTCGTCGCCCACACCACCACAGTCATCTCCGACATCGTCAACCGCAGCAAGCCTGACGTGCCCGAGCGCAAGCGCCGTCGGAACGGCGCTCGGTCACACCTACGCGGCGCCGATCTCGCGTCCGAGCAATCTTCCCAACGGCGACGTCGGCGTCTCGTGCGAATACCTCGAGCAGTCCGCGCCAGTCTCCATCACGATCCTCGCCATTGGCACGGGTCCGGTGTCCGTGCCGTTCATCTCGCAGACTGAGGCCGCCGAGAAGAAGGCCGCGTTGGCGCAGCATGTGACGCTCACCATCCGCAATGTGCCCGGTCTTGGCACGCAAGCGGCGATCCTCACGTTCATCAAAGCAGGCGTCACAACCGAGGACGATCTGCTCGCCTACTCGGGGAAGACCGGCATCTCGATTCTCGTGAATCCGGCCGCCAGCGACTCGCAACTCGAGGCATTGGCTACCCAGCTCCTCGGCTAGACTTCGGCCGAACGCAGTCAGGGAGGGAGTTGCTCGCACGCACGGGAGGCGTGACGATGAAATCCCAACCGATCTCATCGTCGAACAGATGTTCTGGGTGGAATGGTAGAATTGGCGGTCCCAGATGAGCGATATGCCTGCGTTCCACCCCGCGGTGCGAGCCTGGTTCGAGCGCCGGTTCCCGGAGGGGCCGACGCCCGCACAGAGCGGCGGCTGGCCGGAGATCGCGGCCCGCCGGAGCACGCTCATCGCCGCCCCGACGGGCTCGGGGAAGACGCTCGCGGGATTCCTCGTTTGTATCGACGCGCTCTACCGGGCCGCTGAGCGCGGCGAGGTGGTGGAGGGGGCGACACAGGTCGTGTACGTCTCCCCGCTGAAGGCACTTGCCGTGGACGTGCAACAGAACCTGGAGACGCCACTTCGGGAGATCGCCGAGGTGGCCGCCGAGATGGGCATGACCTTGCCGAATCTTCGGGCCGAGGTGCGGACTGGCGATACAACGCAATCGATGCGTGCCGCAATGATCAAGAGACCGCCGAACTTCCTGGTGACGACACCGGAGTCGCTGTATCTGCTGGTCACCGCGCAGCGGAGCAGAGCAGCCCTGGCGTCGGTGACGACCATCATCGTCGACGAGATTCACGCAGTGGCTCGTGACAAACGCGGCTCGCACCTGGCGGTCACGCTCGAGCGACTCGAGCGGCTCTGCACCACTCGTCCGGTGCGGATCGGTCTCTCCGCCACCCAGCGACCGATCGAAACCGTTGCCCGTCTGCTGGTGGGCGCTGGTCCATCGCGCAGCAATCCCGATGGCAGTCCGCGCTGCGCCATCGTTGACGTCGGCCACCGGCGTGCGCTCGACGTGGCCATTGAGCTGCCGTCCGGGGAACTCGAGGCAGTGGCATCGCGCGAGCAGATGGGCGAGGTGCTCGATGCCATCGCCATGCATGTCAAGGCTCATCGCACCACGCTGGTGTTCGTCAACACGCGCCGCATGGCGGAGCGCACCGCGCATCTGCTCGCAGAGCGACTCGGTGATGACGCTGTTGCGGCGCACCACGGCAGCCTTTCCAAAGAGCGCCGCCAGCGTGTGGAGTTGCAATTGCGCGCGGGTGAGCTGCGTGCCCTGGTGGCAACCGCGTCGCTCGAGCTGGGCATCGACATCGGACCCATTGAGATGGTGTGTCAGATCGCCTCGCCGCGCAGCATCGCGACCTTTCTGCAGCGCGTCGGTCGCTCGGGCCACAGTCGCGGCGGCACCCCCAAGGGTCGCCTCTATCCGATGACGCGCGACGAGCTGGTCGAGTGCACCGCGCTGCTTGCGGGCGTGCGAAGCGGTGCGCTTGACGCCGTCCATCCGCCGCGGCTGCCGATGGACATCCTCGCGCAGCAGATCGTCGCGGAGTGCGCCGCCGACGAGTGGCGCGAGGACGATCTCTTCGAGTTGATGCGCAAGGCAGCGCCCTTTGAAGACCTGACCCGCGAGGATTTCGACCGCATCGTCGACCTGGTGTCTGAAGGCATCCCCACCGGGCGTGGTCGGGTCGCGGCGTACCTGCATCGCGACCAGATCAACGGCGAGATTCGCGCGCGGCGCGGCGCGCGTCTTGCGGCACTGACCTCTGGCGGCGCGATTCCGGAGACCGGCGACTACCGGGTGCTCGCGGAACCCGACGACACCTTCATCGGCACCGTCAATGAGGACTGGGCAGTCGAGTTGTCCGCCGGCGACATCTTCCTGCTCGGCAGCACCTCGTGGAAAATCCGCCGGGTGGTCGCGGGGACGGTGCGTGTGGTCGACGCGCATGGCGCACCCCCGTCGGTGCCGTTCTGGCTCGGTGAGGCACCGGCGCGCACCGAGGAGCTGTCGCGCGAGGTCTCCGACCTGCGCAGCGGGATCGAGGCACTGCTCGCCGAGGGCGGCGCCGACGAGGCGATCACGTGGGTTGAGCAACGCTGCGGCGTCGACAACGACGTCGCTGCGATGGTGGTGCGCTACCTCGCTGCGGGGCGGGTGGCACTCGGTGTGGTGCCAACCCTTGAACACATCGTGCTCGAACGCTTCTTCGATGACAGCGGGGGCATGCAGCTGGTGGTGCACGCACCCTTTGGGGACGGCTGAACCGCGCCCTCGGCCTGGCCTTGCGAAAGCGATTCTGCGCGACTTTCGACTTCGAGCTGCAGGCGGCCGCGAGCGATGACTGTGTGTTGCTGTCGCTCGGTCCCCAACACAGCTTTCCGCTCGAGGACATTCCGAAATTCCTCTCATCGAACACTGTGGAGCATGTGCTCCGCAGTGCCGCGATCTTCGCGCCGATGTGGGCGGTCCGCTGGCGCTGGAATCTCAATCGTTCCCTGACGGTGCTGCGCTTCAAGGGTGGTCGCAAGAATCCGGCGCCGATTCAGCGGCTCGAGGCCGACGACATCATGGGCGCCGTGTTTCCGCAGCTGGTCGCGTGTCAGAACGAGAACCCGACGGGTCCCTTCGAGGCGCCCGATCATCCGCTCGTCAACCAGACGATGTACGACTGCCTCCACGAGGTGATGGACGTCGACTCGTTGCGAGAGCTCATCCGGCGCATCGAGCGCAACGAGGTCCAGATCAGCTACCGCGACACCGTCGAGCCCTCGCCGCTGGCGCACGAGATCGTCAACGGCAGGCCGTACACCTTCCTCGACGACGCGCCCCTCGAAGAGCGTCGAAGCCGCGCGATCACGCTGCGGCGTGGACTCCCGGTGGAGGCTCGCGACCTCGCGGCGCTGGATCCCGACGCGATCGCCCGCGTTCGCGGCGAGGCCGCGGCCGACCCTCGCGATGGTGACGAGTTGCATGACCTGCTCGTCGCGCTCGTGGCGATGCGACCCAATCCGTCATGGGCGGGTTGGTTCGACGAGCTCGTCGAACGCGGGCGAGCGGTGACGGTGACGCAGCGTGGAGAAGCGTTCTGGTCCGCGACCGAGCGCATTCCGGGCATCGACGTGCTCTGGCCGGACGCCACGTTGACTTCGCGGCCGGCGGCGCTGCCGGCATCGCTGGCGACCGCGACGCCGGACCGCGATGCGCTCATCGCCGCGGTGCTTCGGGGACATCTCGAGGTGAGTGGTCCGATGACCGCCGCCCAGCTGTCAGCGCAGACCGGGCTGCGCGAGTTCGAGATTGCGCTCGGACTTGCCATCACCGAAGGCGAGGGCTTCGCGATCCGCGGGCACTTCGATGCCGCCGTGACCGAGGAGGAGTTCTGCGCGCGCCGCCTCCTGGTTCGCATCCACAGCTACACGCAACAACGCTTGCGCCAGGAGATCGAGCCCGTCACCGCCCAGGACTTCATGCGCTTCCTCCTCCGCTGGCAGCGCGTCGCTCCCGGGACGCAGCGGGAGGGTCGCGCCGGTGTGGCTGCCACCATCGCGCAGTTGCAGGGCTTCGAAATTCCCGCCGGCGTCTGGGAGGAGACGGTCCTGCCGAGCCGGGTCTCCGGATATCGCAGCGCCTGGCTTGACGAGCTCTGCATGTCGGGCGAGGTCGCCTGGGCGCGGCTGCGCGTTCGCGACGACAGCGACCCCGCCTCGGCGCCGCGCAGCAGTTCGTCAGCATCGCGGGCGACGCCGGTCACCCTGGTGATGCGCTCGGATCTGCCCTGGCTCCTGCAATCGGTGCGCGGCGAGGCGCAGGCACTCGAGCCAACCTCGGGCGCAACCCTCGATGTGCTCGAGGCCCTCCGCGAGCACGGGGCATTGTTCACCAGCGACATCGTCACGCTGACGCGCAGGCTCCCGAGTGAGGTCGAGACGGCACTGTGGGATGGCGTTGCACGCGGCCTGCTCACCGCTGACGGATTCAGCGCGGTGCGCCGGCTGCTGGTGAGCCGGAGGCTCGGTCGATCGCGCCCGTACCATCGCGGGCTGCGTCATGGCGTCAGCGGATATTCCTCAGGCGAAGGACGCTGGTCACTCGTTCCCCGGGTCATGCGCATCGATGAACGCGATGCCCTCGCCGAGGCGATTGCCGAACAACTGCTGGTGCGATGGGGTGTCGTCTTCCGCGATGTGGTTGCGCGCGAGACCATCGCGCTGCCGTGGCGCGATGTGGTGTGGGCACTCCGCCGCATGGAAGCCCGTGGCACCGCGCGGGGCGGGCGCTTCGTCACCGGCTTCTCCGGCGAGCAGTACGCGCTGCCCGAAGCGGTCGACCAGCTGCGCGGTGTGCGCCGGCGCGAGCGTTCGTCGGAGATGGTGCGTGTGTCAGCGACCGACCCGCTGAATCTCGCAGGCATCCTGCTGCCCGGGCCGCGAATCACCTCGGTGCGCACCAACAACGTGGTGTTCGAAGACGGGCTTCCGGCAACCGATGCCGGCCCTGTGTTCCCAGCCTTCGCAGCCCGCTGACCACCTCGGCCGGGATCAGCCCGTTCGGCTGACCTGCTCGAACATGAGCGACGCGGGCGCGGGCTCGGGTTGCACGTCGGCGAGCGGCCAGAGGATTGTGAATTTGCTCCCGCCCTGCTCGTCGCTGTGCGCGCGGACGGTCGCATCGTGGGCGTCGCAGAGACGGCGCACCAACGCGAGGCCCATGCCCATACCGCCGTGGCGGCGCGTGCGGCTGTTGTCTTCCTGATAGAAGCGGTCGAACAGTCGCGGAATCGCCTCCGCGCTGATGCCGATGCCGTCGTCGGCCACATCGATGCGGCAGCGCCCCGTGCCCTTCACCTGGCACGCCGTGATCGTGACGTGCCCACCTGCCGGCGTGAACTTCACTGCGTTGTCGATCAACGCGCGCAGCACCTGGCGGAGCCGGAACGGATCAGCCGTGACCGCGGGCGATCCGCGGACATCGACGCTGAGCTCCACGGGCAGCCCGTCCTTGAAATGCCGGCGCACGTCGTTGGTGGCGTCGGTGACCGCCGCGGCAACATCAGCAGCGGTCATGCGCACATCGATGGTGTCCGAGTTCACGAGCGCGAAGTCGACGATGTTCTCCACCGTCTCACTCAGCAACTTCACCGAGATGTCGACGTCCCGCACGATCTCGAGCTTGGTCGCATCATCCCACTTGCCCCAGGCGACGTTGAGGAGTTCGATCTGCCCCTGGATCGCGAGCACCGGCGTGCGCAACTCGTGCTGCGCAGTGTCCAGGAAGTCGCTCTTCAACTGGTTCAACTCCTTGAGCCGCCGCACCGCTTCGCGTTCCTGCTCGAGGGTTCGCGTGTTCTCGATCGCAACCGCGGCATTGTTGGCGAGGGTGATGAGCGCCCGTTCATCGCCTTCGGCGACCGGACGGTCCGAGGCGACGACCAGCACGCCGGTGAGCACGTCCTGATAGAGCATCGGCACCGCGATCACCGCCCGACTGTTCAGCTCGATGCGCACCGCGCGACCGGCGGAGAGCTCCTCGACGGGCATCTGATCGCTGAGATCGGCAATCGCCGGACCGCGGCTGCGCATCCGCAGAAACTCGGCGCCACGTCTGGTGTACATGGTCCCGCTGGCCGATCCCCCTGCGATGGCGTCGGCGGCACCGAGGACGGCGTCCTGCAACTGCTCGATGCCACCGGTCGTGGTGGTCAGAGCGCGTGACACCTCCTGCAGGCGTCCCACCGATCCATCGATATGCTCGATGTAGCCGGCGATCTGCTCGCGCATGCGGTTGACGCCGGCGGCGAGGCGTCCCAGCTCGTCGCGCGAGGTGACCGGAATATCGGTGGTGTAGTCACCTGACGCAATGCGCTTGACTCCGCGTTCGAGGCGCGAGACCGGCCGGCGGACAAAACGATCGACGAACAGCAGCACCAGGATGCACACAATCACCAGGGCGGTGACCGCGATCTGGGCGATCGTCCGCTCGTCCTGCGCGGTGCCCGCGGCGAAGATCGAGAGGGGTACCTCAACGCCAAGGTAGCCCGCGATGTGCGTGCCACCGGGAGCCTCGAGCGGAACGAAGCTTCCGGCCACCGAGCCGGTGCCCGCGACCGGATAGATGGCATGCGCCGCAACGCCGCCGCTGCTCTTGGATGGATGGCTCAACTCCTGCGCGATGGCAGCCGGCACGCTCCCGCTGGTCGGCTCTGCGTCGGTGCCGGTGAAACGCGTGAACTGCGTGCCCTTGCCGGCGGCGACGAATACAGGCGTGTAGCCGATCACGGGGTCGTAGCGGGTGAACTGAGTCTCCAATTGCGCGCTGTACACGACCACACCAAGCGGCGCGTACGTGCCCGCTTGGATGTTGAACACGGGGACCGCGACATCGAGCGCAGGCAGCCCGCCGGCGAGCAGCTCGACGCCCTCGACGCCGGAGGGGCAGGTCGCTCGCAGCGATGCGCTCGCGGCGATCACCGTGTTCGATTGCTGGCAAGAGACATTCGTCCCGACGCGGAGGGCGTCGGCGACGGATGCCAGGCTCGCGGTGACATGCGGCGTGTCACCTTGCTCGCACGCGCTGGTTGCCGGATGCGTGGCTGTACCGGTGAGGAGCGTGCCGTCGCACTCGCTCGTGTAGAGGATGTTCCCGTGCTTGTCGAAGATGGCGACACCGAGCCCGGGCAGATCGAGGATTCGTTTCTGCGTGAACTCCGCCGCCACCAGGGTGGTCGGGGCGGTGCCGCTCAGCGCGAGCTGCAGCGAGGAAAGCGAGGCGACGTCGGTCGCCGCGTATTGGGCCTGAGGCTGGATCACCCGGGAGATGAGCTCCCCGGCGACGCCTGCGCGGTTGTCAGCGTTGGAGAGCGCCCCGGCGTTGGACTGTTGCGACCGGCTCACCAGGAGGAATCCGCTGACGCCTGCGATCACCAGCGCGGTGAACACGATCCCCCCGGCGAGCATCCGGCCGGCCAGGCTGGTCCGCAGGCCAAACCTGCGAACGACGAGACTGTCGCCCGACCGACGCGAACCCATGGGTCGAGCCTATGGGGCGAGATGCGGCGCCGCGTTGGGGGACCGCTCTCAGTCCGGCAACGGGCTGGTCACGAACGATCCCGATTCTCAGGCAGATCGGGCGTTCCCCGAGGGCCTGAGACCCGTACGCTTATGCCATGCCATTCCGGCGCCGACAGCCCTCGAGCTACGTCACCGCCGAGCCGGACCGACACGGCCTCGGCGCGTTCCTGAAGCGGTGGACGATCCCGATCATCGGGGCCCTGACTCCGACGGCCCTCATCGTCGTCAACATCTCGATCTTCATCGCCAAGAACCTGACCGAGTTCCGGTGGACGATCTCGATCCTCGCCTTCGTCAGCGGGTTGATGCTCAACTCCTGGGCGGGTCTGAACATCTACCGCATGCTCCAGCAACGGCGCCCGGACCATGCGCTCGTGCACGAACGCAACCAGGAGGTCGTCCTTGTGGTCGGCATGGCTGTGATCATCGTCGCGGCATTCCTGACCGCGCTGTTCTGCTACCTCGGGCTCTCCGACTACAGCAAGCTGCCGAACGCGCTCACCTTCTTCACCGGGGTGTTGTCAGCAGCGGTGCCGATCCTGCTGCGGGCCGCCTTCCACCGGGGTGTGCCGCGAGGCGGCCGGGGAGGATCCACGGTGACGACCGTTGCCGGCCTGTCTCCCGGTGGCATGCCAACCCCGCCGAGCTCCGCGTCAACGCGGCAGACGATCCCTCGGCCTTGAGGCGTCGAGGGGCGGTCTCGGCGGAGACCACCCCCTAGACGCTTCGACGATTCGACTAGTGGATGTTGCCGAGCGGCGCGCCGGTGGTGACCATCGCCAGCAGGCCCGCGTTCTGCTCGCCGTTGAACGGCGTCGCGGCCGGTGCCGCGCTCCCGCACTTGCTCGCTTCGGTCGCCGGCGAGTTCAACCAGAAGCCGACGTTGAAGGTGTGCACCGGTGTGGTCGGCGACGACGGATTCTCGATGAAGGTCTCGCTGTCGAAGATGCCAACCACCTTGACGCTCACCTTCCCGCTACTGTCACTTTGGACATCCGACTGATACCAGCCGAAACCGAAGGCCGTGAATCCGCTGTCGAACGGAGAGTGCTCGACGAGGAACAGGTCAAAGCCGGTGTTCGCCGGCAGGCCTGTGGCAGTGACCGTCATGGTGTCGTTCAAGGTGCCTTTCGCGAAGCGGTTGGTCACCGAGATCGAACCCTTGGCGTGCTGGATCGCAGGGCACGCGAAGGGATGACCGGGTGTCAGTCCGGGGTTGACTGACAGCGTTGCCTTGCACGTCGCTGCGGTGCAGCTGCCTGCGAGCGGGATGTTGGCCGAAGAGGTCACGACGTGCGCCGATTTCTGTACGGGCGCGGCGTGAACGACCGCGGCAACCCCGGCGGTGCCTCCGATCACAACACCGGCACTGGTCAACAGCAGCGCACGTCTCCATGAGCGCGACCACGTGGCGTCATTGATCCTTCCCATGACGGTCCTCCTCCCAGGGCCACCCCCTCGCCAGGCGGCCCCGACGCTGCCTTGCGATTACCAGCGGGTACCGGCGAGGCAGCGAAAAGTAGCACAAGGCTTCGTCACTTATCGGCCGCGCCAGAGCCGCAGGAGCTTGACGTGCTGCCGACATTCATTCTAATATCTAGAGTAATAGATAAACATCCACGGAGCGCCGATGATTGCCTTTCGGCTCAACTCGACCTCGGGCCTTTCGACGTATCTCCAACTCGCGCAGCAGGTGCGGCAAGCGCTGCGCCTGGGTACCTTGCAGCCGGGCGATCAGCTCCCGACCGTCAAGGATGTCGTGGCAAGCCTCGCCATCAATCCCAACACCGTCCTCAAGGCGTATCGCGTCCTCGAGTTAGAGGGCTTGATCCAGGGCAGGCCAGGACAGGGGACCTTCGTGATCCGATCCCTGCAGGGTGTCGCGTCGCCGAAGCAGGTGGCGCTGCGCAACGCGCTGGAGCGATGGGTGCGCGACGCGCTTGCCGCCGGTCTGGATGCCGATTCGGTGGAAGCGATGTTCGAATCCGCGATGCGGTCAGCGCAGGAAGAGGGTGTGGCGTGAACGAGATCGAAGCCGTTGGCCTCGGCCGGCGATATGGGGTGCGATGGGCGCTCCGCAACTGCGACCTCGAGATCCCACGTGGGCGCATCGTTGCGCTGGTTGGGCCGAACGGAAGCGGCAAGACGACGTTGCTGCATCTCGCGGCGGGCCTCCTGAAGCCGACCGAAGGAGCGATCCGGATCCAGGGCGCCATACCGGGGCGCGACCGCGGTCTGAACGCCAAGATCGGCGTGGTCGCGCAGGACGTACCGCTCTACCGCTCGTTCACCGTCGCGGAAACGCTGACGATGGGTCGGCATCTCAACCCCGCCTGGGATGACTTCGGTCGCGCGAACTCGCCTCGACCAGCTCGCGATTCCCATGGGGCAACGTGTCGGCGCACTGTCCGGCGGTCAGCGTGCGCAGGTTGCGCTCGCGCTGGCCCTTGGGAAGCGCCCGGACGTCCTGCTTCTCGACGAACCACTTGCGAATCTGGACCCGCTGGCACGTCGCCATTTCATGCAAACCCTGCTCCAGAGCGCCGCGGATACCGGCATGACCGTGATCCTCTCATCGCATCTCGTCAGCGATCTCGAGCGCACCTGCGACTACCTGGTCCTGCTCGCAGCATCCCGAGTGCAGGTGTCGGGAGACATCGATGCGTTGCTGAACGCTCACTGCGTGATCAGCGGTGTGCGGACTGAAGTCGGCCACATTACCGGCGTGGCCGCGGTGGTGGAGGAGCAGCACACGGATCGCCAGACGACGCTCCTCGTACGAACCGACGGTCCAATCCTCGATCCGACATGGGCGGTCGACACGCTCAGCCTCGAGGATCTCGTGCTGGCGTACCTGGGACATCCCGCCGCGAGCGCGCTGCCACCCCCGCGCATCGCGGTCGTGTCCGCTGGAGTTGGAGCGTGATCTGGCTCATGTGGCGGCAGCATCGCGCGCAGTTGCTTGCGGGCGCTGCACTGCTCGGGGTCATCGGCATCTTTCTGCTGGTGACCGGCATCGGGATGCGCTCGTCGTTCACGGACTTAGGGCTGGCTGCATGTGTCGCCCGTACACCGGATGGTTGCTCGTCCCTCGCCAGCCAGTGGTCGAGCCAGTACAGCGGCTACCAGTTCTTGATTCCATTGTTTCTCGTCGTCCCGGCGTTCATCGGCGTCTTTTGGGGCAGCCCGTTGGTGTCGCGAGAGCTGGAACAAGGGACGCACCGGATGGTGTGGATTCAGTCGGTGAGCCGGACGCGCTGGCTGCTCTTCAAATTCGGCGGTCTCGCTATCGGTGCGGTCATCGCATCAGCGCTGCTGACCGTGGCGCTCGAATGGTGGTCGAATCCGTTGATCACCGCCACCGGCAACGGCCGGATTGTGCCGGGTGTGTTTGACCTTCTCGGCGTCGTGCCAATCGCCTACGCGGTCTTCGCGTTCGCGCTCGGGGTCACCGCCGGGGTCGTGATGCGCAGGTCGGTTCCTGCCATGGGAGTCACGCTGTTGGGGTATGCGGCGGTGCGCGTGGTCGTCGAGTTCTTCCTCCGACCGAATTTTCAGCAGCCCCTGCGATATTCGTACTCGCTGGCGGCGACGCCAGTGACGAAGGAGACTGGACCGGTCGGCGACTGGCAACTCTCCGCGCAGACACTCGATCGCGCAGGCCATCTGGTGAGCAACGGCGTCGGCATCAACTACGACTTGATCGTGCGCGATTGCCCGAACCTGGCCGTCCCAACCGACGCGATGCCGAATCCCGCCACGCTGCAGACCTGCATCCATGACGCCGGCGTCTACGTGGTCGCGAGCTATCAGCCCGCGAACCGGTACTGGCCATTCCAGTGGATCGAATTTGCGCTTTTCATTGGGCTGGCAGCCGCGTTGTTCGCGATTGCCGTGGTGGGGGTGGGGCGGCGCACCCGATAGTGCGACGACGCACACGAAGTTTTGTGTTGTGCCCCCCGAGCGCGTCAGCCGGCGTAGTACCCGAAGAAGTCGACCCTGATGCGCACCCCCGTCGGGTATCCGAAGTTGCCGACGGCGTTGTAGATATTGATCGTTCCGTCCGGACCGACCGGGACCACCATGAGCATCGGGATGGGTATTGAGGACGGCACGTTGAGCTCGGACGTCGTTGGACGGGCGGAGGTGATTGGCCCCGGGTAGGCGGTGATGAACGTTGGGGCGGCCGCTCTGTACACGGTCACCTCGATCACCGCGGCGATCGGCGGCAGGGGATACGACAAGGGAGGGGCCACCTGGTTGGCGACGGTCACATTCAGGACGTGACCGCTGAGCTGGCATGGCGACGTGCCGGCGCCGACGATCTCGTCCGTGTCACAGAGGTACAGCGGGTTGTACTGCGGGAAGGCGCCGAACTGTCCCACCGCTCCGGACGCGGTGCTGAACCACCCGTCGACGTCGACCGCCACGTTGATCGAGCCGGTGCTGTTCCAGATGCTGACCGTGCCATTCGAGGACACGGGGACCATGACGTGGTTGTTCACCGCTGCACGCGCGGGCGCATTGAGGTTGGAGGCGGCGGGACGGGCGCTGCCTCCCGGGTACGCCGTGAGCACCGTGAACGCGGTGGGCCCGATCGCTGTCAGGGAGAACGACACGGCGCTGACTCCCGACGCGGGAACGGGGCTACCCGATGCATGCACGTTGAACGTGAGAGTTGCGCCCGCACCGATTGGCGAGGCGCCACCTGCATCGCACTGATTACTGGCGATCCCTGGTCCTGCGGCGCGCGTGTCGCATATGCGCGTGGGCTCGACAGGGCCGAAGAAGCCCGTGACGGGGCTCGTGGACGGCACGACATACCCCTCGATGTCGATGGCCATGTTGGCCGCACCCAGGCTGTCGGCAATCTCGATGCGGCCATCGGTGCCGACGCCGATCTCCACCATGTCGGCAATCACGGAGCCGGCAGGGACGTTCATCTGGGCCCCGGCGGCTTTCCCGGGTCGACCACCAAACAGGTCATCGGGGAAGGCAACGATGGTGGTGCCCCGGGTCGGCGCGATCGCAGTCATGTTCAGCGCAACCCCGGTAACGCCGGTCGCCGGGAGCCCATCGCGGCCGTCAATCGTGAGGTAGCGGCTCACTCCGGGTTGGAGCGGGCCCCTCGCGGCGCCGGTGTTGCACTGGTTCGAGGCGATCCCAGGCGCCACCGGCCGCGTATCGCAGATGCGGAATGGTGTGATCGGCGTGTAGGTCCCGATCGTGCCTCGTGTGTAGCTCGTCGAGGACTCGACGGTGGCCGTGGGCTGGTCCTGGGCCGTGATCGTGTCGGTGCCCAGCACCTGGAGAAAGAGCGCAGTGGGCGAATAGGTGATCGCCACAGTCCCCTGCGCCGTTGCCTGCATCGGGGCGGGCGTGCTGGTCAGGCTGGGCGTTGACGATCCCGGGTATATCGATGTGGTGGTGAACGAGAGGTAGATGACGGCGTCGGGAATGGGCTGATGGTGGCTGTCCTCGGCGGTCACCGTAAAGGGGATCGGCTGCGCGTCCCCCGTGCCGAGCGTGTTCGTGGGAGCGATCGTCGTGCCAACGCTGAACACGTAGCTCGCGACTGGGCCGATGGATGGCGCGGCGCCCGCGACGGTTGCGAGACCGAGCTGGAGCGAGGTGGCCGTCAAGGTGGCTGCGAGGGTCGAAACGACCAACATCCGCTTCCGCATCAATCAACTCCCTTGACCGTCCGCCCGTCGCGATCACGACGCGCGTGGGCAGCAGCCTACCGCGTCCCGCGGCGGTGTGCATCAGCGCAACAAAAACGTTCGCTGGTTACGGAAGGCGGCCGGGGCGGGACGCCAACGCGCCCGCCCCTGCGCCTTTGTGAGGCCTAGACCTCTTTGAATTCTGCGTCGACGACGTCGTCAGCGCCCGCCGGCTTCGCCGGCACCGGTGTCCGGAGCACCGCCGTCGCCGTTGCCGGCATGCGGTTCGCCCGCTCCGGGCTGCGCCTGTTGCGTCTGCGCGTAGACCGCCTCGCCGATCTTCTGGATCGACGAAGCCAGGTCGTCATGCGCCCTCTTGATCGCGTCCGAGTCGTTACTGGCAATAGCGTCACGAACTGCCTTGACCTTGCCTTCGATGTCGGTGCGCAGCTCGGCCGGCACCTTGTCACCCGCGTCGGCGAGTGCCTTCTCGGCCTGGTAGGCAAGCTGGTCCGCGCGGTTGCGGGTCTCGACGGACTCCGCGCGCTTGCGGTCCTCATCAGCATGGACTTCGGCTTCCTTCACCATGCGCTCGACCTCGTCCTTCTGGAGCGTGGTCGATCCGGTGATGGTCACCTTGTTCTCTTTACCCGTGCCACGATCCTTCGCGCTCACGTTGAGAATGCCGTTGGCATCGATGTCGAAACCGACCTCGATCTGCGGCATGCCGCGCGGTGCGGGTGGAATGCCGTCGAGGCTGAAGGTACCGAGGATGCGGTTGTCGCGCGCCATCGGGCGCTCGCCTTGCAGCACAACGATTTCCACGGATGGCTGGCTGTCGGACGCCGTTGAGAACACCTGGGTCTTCGCCGTCGGAATCGTGGTGTTGCGCTCGATGAGCTTGGTGTTGACCTCGCCCTCGGTCATGATCCCGAGCGACAGCGGTGTGACGTCGAGGAGGAGGACATCCTTGACCTCGCCCTTCAGCACGCCGGCCTGGATCGCGGCGCCGATTGCGACCACTTCATCGGGGTTCACCCCGCGGTGCGGGTCCTTGTTCGTGAAGCTCTTGACGAGCTCCTGGATCACCGGCATGCGGGTCGATCCGCCGACCATGATCACTTCGTCGAGCTCACGCGCGGTCAAGCCCGCATCCTTGAGCGCGGCCTCGAATGGCCCACGGCAGCGCGCGGTGAGGTCCTCGGTGAGCTGCTCGAACTTCGCGCGCGACAGCGTGATCGCGAGGTGCTTCGGACCGGTCGCATCGGCCGTGATGAACGGGAGGTTCACCTCGGTCTCCTGCCGTTGCGACAGCTCGATCTTTGCCTTCTCCGCGGCTTCGGTCAGACGCTGCAGTGCTTGACGGTCTCCACGGAGATCGATGCCCTGGTCTTTCTTGAACTCGTCGGCGAGCCAGTCGACGATGCGACGGTCGTAGTCATCACCGCCGAGGTGGGTGTCACCGTTGGTCGACTTGACCTCGAACACGCCTTCTCCCACTTCGAGAATCGACACGTCGAACGTGCCGCCGCCGAGGTCGAAGACGAGGATCTTCTCGTTCTCCTTCTTCTCGAGTCCATAGGCGAGCGCTGCCGCGGTGGGCTCGTTGATGATGCGGAGCACGTTGAGACCGGCGATCTGCCCGGCGTTCTTGGTCGCCTGCCGTTGCGCGTCGTTGAAGTACGCAGGAACCGTGATGACCGCGTCGGTGACCTTCTCGCCGAGATAGGTCTCCGCGTCAGTCTTCAGCTTCTGCAGGATCATCGCGGAGATCTGCTCAGGCGTGAAGTTCTCACCGTTCACCTCGACCTCGACACGGCCGTCCTTGCCGCTGACGACCTTGTACGGGACCTGCTTGGCCTCGGTGCCGACCTCACTGAGCAGACGGCCCATGAAGCGCTTGATCGAGTAGACGGTGTTTTCGGGGTTGACTGCTGCCTGGCGGCGGGCCAGCTGCCCGACCAGGCGCTCGCCGGTGCGCGTGAACGCGACGACGGACGGGGTGGTTCGGCCGCCCTCGGCGTTGGCGATGACGACGGGCTCGCCGCCCTCCATCACGGCCACCACGCTGTTGGTGGTACCGAGGTCGATGCCGACGGTCTTTGCCATGTAATTGGTCCTCCGGGACTGTGTGATTCAGGATTCGGTGCGCCTGCAGGGCGCCTCTATCGAATACCTCGCGCGACCGACATGCTAAACGTAGCGCGATGGACCGCTCAGCACCGATCGAGCAGCAGCTACGTGCCCTCCGCGAGCGGGCAGACGAGGACTTCGAGCACCCGGATGCGCTCCGCGAGCCCGGGCGGCATCAGCTCGATCTGCCCGAGCTCGGCCTACGGGTCAGCGTGACCCGGTCGCGCTATCCGAACCGCCCCGATGGCGTCGATCAGTACGCGGTGACGCTCTCGCGTCCGGATCTCGATCGACCGCCCGGCGTGCAGGAGGTAGCCCTGGTGCTGACCTCGGCGTTCGGCTCGGCTGCGGAGCAGGCGGTCGAGCGGTCGGGCGGCGCATCCCGTATCCGGATGTTCCGGGTCCCAGCCGGGCCGGGTCAGGAAGAGGCCGGCTCGGCGTCCTCGTAGCCGTCCTCCCCGATCAGGGGAACGAACCGGCACGGACCCAGCGACTCGGTCTCCCAGCGGCCGTTGACCAGGCGGAGACGCGTGAGCTCCTCAGCCTGCGGGCCGTCGGCGATCGGGAGGACCAGGCGTCCGCCCTCGACGAGCTGCCGGGCCAGCGCGACCGGAAGCCGGGGTGCCGCCGCGCCGACCGCGATGGCGTCGAAGGGCGCGCGATCCGCGACGCCGAGAGTGCCGTCTCCGGTGATCACCTCCACCTCGTAGCGGAGCCGGCGCAGCCGCGCCCTGGCAGCGTCGGCGAGCAGCGGAATGCGCTCCACGCTGATGACGCGTGCGCCACATGCCGCCATCACCGCCGCCTGGTATCCGGAGCCGGTGCCGACGTCGAGCGCGAGGTCTCCATCCTGCAATTCGAGCGCTTCGACGACGAGCGCAACCATGAGGGGCTGGCTGATCGTCTGCCCCGGCGCATCGATGGGGAGCGCTCGGTCGGCGTAGGCCCGACCACGATCGCTCTCGAGCACGAACTCCTCGCGCGGCACGCCGGCCATGGCATTGAGCACTGCCGTCGAGCGGATGCCGTGCTCGATGAGTAACGCCATCATGCGATCGCGATCGGACGTCTGGGTTAGCCTCGGGGGGTGAGATCGAGGTCGGGAGGTGGCATGTCCGGGAGCTTCCAGACGATCCACTCCTTCTGCCAGCGGCGATGGAGCTCGTTCGCAGAGTTGACGCCCTCGTGGTAGTGCTTGTCGAAGGCGACCAGGTCATGCGCATCCAGCGCGGCCATGAGCGGATCGAGGTCGTCCTGTATCCACTCCTCGATGTCGTCGGTGTACTTCGGCCGGGTCACCTCACAGAGCCGCAGCAGCTTGCGCATCTCGCGGAGCTGCCAGGCGGCGAGCGGCCAGTTGGTCGCGTGGGCCGCGTAGTAGGCCTTCCAGAAGCGCGCGCCGATTTCCGGCATCAGCCGCGCGAGGCCCGGCTGCAAGGCGGTGAGCTGCTCCAGCTCGAGCCGCTCGGGGTTTTTGGGTTGGGCTTTGGTGTCTGCCATTCGTCGATGAGTCTAGTCAGCCCAGGTGCGATGGGAACCTGCCGGCCCGTGCCCGCGTCATACAGCCATGGGCACTGAACTTCGACGCCGTATCTGGACGCACCCGATGGCCGGACTTGCAATGGTCGCGGTCATCGGCGCGGGTCTGGGTTCGTATTTCGGCATTCGCGCAGTCGCAGGAGCGGGATCCGCGCCCGGGGCTGGACAGCCGCCCGCTCGGACCAGCGCGGCGATGGCGTTCGACGCCTTCAATGGGACCGTCGTCCTCTTCGGAGGCGAGAGCCGGTCGAGCAGCCTGAGCGACACCTGGATCTGGAACGGCACCGCATGGAACCAGGCCCATCCCGCGACGTCGCCGCCGCCGATCGCGGGTGCGCAGATGACCTACGACCCGGTCACGCATGACCTGCTCCTGGTTGGCGGCCAGCGATCCGAGATTTCCAACATCGGCTTCCCGATCGTCTGCTCCGGGGGCGGGTCCGGGTCTTCATCAGGGTCGTCGGGAGCCTCGGGTTCGGGCGGAGCGTCGACATCGACGTTCGTTCCGCCTGTGGCTCCGATCCCCGACACCGCGATCCCCTCGGGTACACCGATTCCCGACCTCGCCCCGGTCCCGGGTGACAAGGGAGCGAGTTCCGGAGCGACAGGATGCGCCATTCAGGATCCCTCGAACCGAGCCACCTGGCTGTGGAACGGCAGCGACTGGAGCAAGGCGTCCGGCACCACACCGTTTGCCGGCTTCGGCAATGGGACCCTGGCGACCGACCCCGTCTCGGGCCGGGCCGTGCTGCTGGACGCGGGCGGGTTGTTCGCGGAACCTGACATCGCCTGCCCGGCGATCGGCGTCGCCACCACCGGCGATCCGGTCACGTGCCGGCCGTACCCGATCAGCGCGCCGCGCACCTGGACCTGGAACGGCACCGCCTGGAAAGCGATGGCAATCAGGTCCGTCGACACCGGGTTCGGGGGCGGCTGGCCGGTGGTGCTCGACGCCGTCAGCGGGAAGCTCGCGGTGTTCTCCGGAGGGTTCATTCCCACCACGCCGGCGCCGTGCCCGACCTGCGTCGGCATCCCCGAGAAGGGGAGCACAGCGTGCTGCTCCGGGACCGAGAGCATCTGGAACGGGACGGGCTGGAAGCATTCCTCGACGTATAGCGATGGTCCTCCGGGATTTGGCGGCATCCTGGTCGGCGATCCGGCGACCCACAGCGACGTCGCACTCACCTCCGCTGGGCAGACCTGGGTCTGGACGGGCGTCTGGAAGCGCGAGCATCCGAGTTCGACGCCGTCAGCGCTGGCTGGGGCAGCGTCAGCGTACGACGCCGCCAGCGGCCAGGTGGTGCTCTTCGGCGGCCTTGGTGAGACAGCCACGGCCTCGGGGCTCTACGACCAGACCTGGACCTGGGACGGCTCAAGCTGGACGATGCGGGGCGGGAGCGCCGGCCCGCGAATCAGCATCCCGATCCCGTCGCCGGTGAGCGTTCCTCCCTCGCTGCCCTGCCCGACTGAGCCGGCACCCGCGGCCGGTGGTCCCGGAATCCCGCAGACCCAGATCGCGTGCTCAGGCGGTGACAGTGCCGGTGGCACCCCGGCGCTGGCCGCAGCGGGGCCGTCGCTCCCTGACTCGCCACAATTGGGGCGATGGGAGATCTCGATGACGTCCGGATTTCAGTCCTCGAGAACTACGAGGACCCAGCCGTCAAGGCGATGCTCGTGGATCTCGCGCTTGCCGAGCAACGCCATTTCGACCACCCGCAGGAAACGTCCGAGCAGCTGAGCGCCCGGCTTGCGACAGCGC
Source organism: Candidatus Dormiibacterota bacterium (assembly GCA_963748505.1). GTDB lineage: Bacteria > Chloroflexota > Dormibacteria > Aeolococcales > Aeolococcaceae > Palsa-851. The sequence continues at coordinate 348,539 of CAVVJH010000003.1, read as the reverse complement.
CGCGGTTCTCCGGCGAGAACCACATCCTGGTTGCGAGGACGCCCGACGGCACAGCGCTCGGCCTGTGCTGGGTCGTGCTCTTCGACCCCGGGACGGGTCTCGAGGCCGAGGTCGCGGAGCTGTACGTCCGGCCCGACGGGCGCGGGCAAGGGGTCGCCAAGCGCCTCATGTCGGCGGCGATGGACCTGATCCGCGGCCGCGAGGTGACCTTTGCCTGTGTGTGGACCCGTGGCGACAATCACGCTGCGGTCGCGGCCTATGTCGCAGCCGGATTCGTGCCGACCGAACAGACCGTCTTGACCTGGCTCCCGCTTGAATAATCGAGAGGTCGGGATAATAGCCGCTCCATGAAGCTTTCTCGAAGCGACGTCGATCACGTTGCAACCCTGGCTCGACTGGGGCTCACCGATGAGGAGAAGGACCGCCTGCTCAGCGAGCTGGAGGCGATCCTCGATCACATCGGGAGGCTGCAGCAGGTGGACACGTCGAAGCTCGCCGTGACGGCGCAGGTCGGCGATCTCGTCAACGTGATGCGTGCCGACGTGCCGGAGCCGCCGATCGGCGCTGCCGCAGCGCTGCGCAACGCGCCGGTATCCGACGGGAGCTACTTCATGGTCGGCGCGATCCAGGGCGGCGAGCTTGACGGCTAGCACCATCACCGAGCTCGCGGCGGCGCTGCGGGACGGGAGCACCACGCCGCGCGTGCTGCTTGCGAATGCTGTCGCGCATCTCGAGCACAGTGACAAGGACCTCAACGCCTACCTGACGGTGACTCGCGAGCTGGCGGAGCAGCAGGCGGACGCTGCGGCGCTCACCCTCGAGCAGCATCCCGACACCGCATCTCCCTTGTGCGGCATACCGATGGCGCTCAAGGACGTGCTCTGCGTCGACGGCATCGAGACCACCGCCGGCTCACAGATCCTGCGCGGCTTCAAGCCGCCCTACACGGGAACCGCTGTGCAGCGACTCTTCGACGCCGGTGCCGTGTGCATCGGCAAGACCAACTGCGACGAGTTCGCCATGGGCTCCTCAACCGAGAACTCCTCGTTCGGACCGGTCGGCAACCCGTGGGACATTGAGCGAGTTCCCGGTGGAAGCAGTGGCGGCAGCGCCGCCACCGTCGCCGCCGGAACCGTGCCTTATTCGCTGGGCACCGACACCGGTGGCTCGATCCGCCAACCCGCGGCGCTCTGCGGGGTTGTCGGTTTCAAGCCGACCTATGGGCGGGTCTCGCGCTACGGACTGATCGCGTTCGCGTCGTCGCTCGATCAGATCGGGCCCTTCACGCGCACCGTCGAGGATTGCGCCCTGGTGTTCTCTGCGATTGCCGGCGGCGACCCGCGCGACAGCACCTGTGATCCGCGCGAAGTCGCTGATCCGCTGGGGTCGCTCCATGCCGGGGTCGAGGGCATGCGGCTCGGGATTCCGCGCGAATATCTGGGAGCAGGCACCGAGCCGGGAGTGCGCGCCGCGGTTGAAGCCGCGTTCGCGGTGCTCGAAGCGCAGGGGGCGACCTTGCACGAGGTCTCACTGCCGAGCACGGATGTCGCGTTGAGCGTCTACTACATCATCGCCCCGGCCGAGTGCTCGTCAAATCTCGCTCGCTACGACGGCGTGCGCTTCGGCGTCCGCGCGGACCGTCCCTCACTCACCGACATGTACCTGGAAACGCGTGAAGCCGGCTTCGGTCGCGAGGTGAAGCGGCGCGTGATGCTCGGCACCTACGCACTTTCCAGCGGGTACTACGACGCCTACTACCGTCAGGCGCAGAAGGTGCGCACGCTGGTGAGCCAGGAATTCGACGCGGTCTTTCAGAACGTCGACGCCATCATCAGCCCCACCTCGCCGAGCGTCGCCTTTCCGATGGGGTCGCGCTCCGATCCACTGTCGATGTACCTCTGCGACGCCTGCACGCTGCCGACCAACCTCGCCGGGTTGCCGGGAATCTCCGTCCCGTGCGGGTTCGTCGACGGTCTGCCGGTGGGGCTGCAGGTGATCGCCCCGCGCTTCGAGGATGCGCGCGTGTTCCAGGTGGCGCACGCGTACGAACAGGCCACCGATTTTCACCGCGCCGCATCGCCGTTCGAAGGCGCTGCGGCATGACCCAGATCGCTCCCGCGCCCGCACCCGCGCTGCATCGATACGAGGTCGTGATCGGGCTCGAGGTGCACGCGCAGCTGCTCACGCGCAGCAAGATGTTCTGCCCGTGTCCGGCGGATTACATCAACGCCGGTCCGAACGAGAACACCTGCCCGGTCTGTCTCGGGCTTCCCGGTGTCCTCCCGACCATCAACCAGCAGGCAGTGGATTTCACGGTTCGCACCGCGCTGGCGTTGCACTGCGATATTCCGGCGTTCACCAAGTTCGATCGCAAGAACTACTTCTACCCGGACCTGCCCAAGGGCTACCAGATCTCGCAGTACGACCTGCCGCTTTCGCTGAATGGCACCCTCGAGTTCCCCGTCAGCGGGACCATGGTTCGCTGCGGCATCACGCGGGTGCATCTCGAGGAGGACACGGGCACCATGCACCATGCAGGTGACGTGCTCCAGAGTGCCGCATCGTCGCTGATCGATTTCAATCGCTGCGGTGTGCCGCTCATGGAGATCGTCGGGGAGCCGGATCTGCGCACCCCCGAGGCGGCGCGCGAGTACCTCGTGCGTCTTCGTCAGATCCTCACCTACATCGGTGTCAATGACGGCAACCTCGAGAAGGGCTCCTTCCGCTGCGATGCCAACGTCTCGCTCCGTCCTCACGGCCAGACCGAGTTGGGCGTGAAGGTCGAGGTCAAGAACATGAACTCCTTCCGTGCCGTGCAACACGCTCTCGAATCCGAGATCGAGCGGCAGACCGCGATCCTGGATGCCGGCGGGACGCTCGTGCAGGAGACCCGCGGCTGGGTGGAGACGCAGGGGCGCACCATCTCCCAGCGGAGCAAGGAGCAGGCGCATGACTACCGCTACTTCCCGGAGCCCGATCTGCCGCCGCTCCGGCTCGACGCGGCGTTCGTCGAGCGGGTGCGCGCGACGCTTCCCGAGTTGCCCGAGGCGCGTGCACAGCGTTTCCAGACTGCCTATGGGCTCACCGCCTATGACGCTGCGGTGTTGACGGACACGCGCGAGAGCGCGGACGCCTATGAGGCGCTCGTGGCTGCTGGCGTTCCGGCCAAACTTGCCGCCAACTGGCAAAACGGTGACGTTGCGGCACTCGCCAATGAACACCATCAACCCCTGCAACGCAGCGGCCTTGGCATCGCCGGGCTGGCGAGCCTGCTCCGCCTCGTCGAGACGGGCACGATCAACGGACCGACGGCGAAGGAGCTGCTTGCGGAGCTCTACGTCTCGGGTGGTGATCCCGAGGCGACGGTTCGTGAGCGCGGTCTCGGCCAGGTCAGCGACACGGCGGCGTTGACGGCGCTGGTGGATGCAGCCATCGCGGCCAACCCCGGCGCGGCGGCGGACTTCCGCGCCGGCAAGCAACAGGCGATCGGTCAGTTGATGGGTGCCGTGAAGGCCGCATCAGGCGGCAAGGCCGACATGCCGATGGTGAACCGCCTCCTGCGCGACCGGCTCTCGGGGTAGTCGCGCCGGTGCGTCTCGGACGCATGGTCCATGGTGGGCTGTGCCTCGCGCATGATGAACAGGGCGCGACCGTGCTCGTCGAGGGCGGGATCCCGGGCGAGGAGGTCGAGATCTCGATCCGGTATCGCAAGGGCTCAACCTCGTTTGCCGAGGTCGTGCAGGTAATCGAGCCTTCCCCGCATCGCGTGACGCCGCCTTGCAAATATGTCCCGGCGTGCGGGGGCTGCCAGCTGCAGCACGTCGACTATGCGCATCAGGTCGACCTGAAGCGCGACATCGTGCTGGACGCGCTGCACCGCCAGAAGGTCGAGCATCCGGCGCCACGCATGCACTCGGTGCTCGATCCCTGGCGATACCGGTTGCGCGGGGAGTTTCACGTCATCGCGGGCGACGGCACCGCGCCTCCCGCGCTCGGCTTCAACCGCGCGCGCAGCTGGCGGCCGATCGCGATTGACGACTGCCTCATCCATCACCCCCGGATCACCACGGCGATGCCGGCGCTGCGCGGGCTCCTCGGGTCGAGCGCGACCAACGAGCTCAGCACCCTGCACCTCACGGTCGGTGAGGACGGCCAGGAACTGCTGATTCACGCCAAGCCCGAGCGCGGTCTGGCCAGCGGTGCACTCGACAACGGTCTCGACCTTCCCGACGAGGGCCGCGTCAGCACCACATCGACGACGTTGCGCTGGCGGGGCATGACCTTCCGGGTCACGCCCGACGCCTTCATCCAGGTGAACTGGGCGCAGATGGATGTGCTCTATCAATGCGTCATCGATGCCATCGGCGGTCACGCCGGGAAGCGCATCGTCGACGCCTACGCCGGAATCGGTGTGCTCGCGTGCCATCTCGCCGCCGAGGCGCGTGAGGTTGCATGCATCGAGAGCAACCGCGGCGCAGCGCAACTCGGCGTCCTGAACGCGCAAGTCAACGACGTGTCCGATCGCATGCATTTCGTGCTGTCGCCGGTGGAGGACGCGCTACCCCGTGTGGGCGCTGCGGAGATGGCCGACGTCATCATTCTCGACCCACCCCGCGCGGGGTGCTCCGGTCGCGTCACCGGCTGGCTCGCGCTCGCCGGTCCGGAGCGCGTCGTCTATGTCTCCTGCGACCCGGCGACACTTGCTCGCGACCTGCACACGCTGGTCGCGTCAGGGCCGTATCGCATCGATGGACTCGACATCGTCGACATGTTTCCGCAGACGTATCACGTCGAGAGCGTGGTCACCTTGACGCGTACCGACGCGCCGGTTGACCTTCCCGGCGAGCACGGCGCCACCCGCTGAGCGGTACCCTCATCGGGCGCGGCGTCGGGTCGCTGCGGAGTGGTAGCGTACGTCTGTTCGTGTCAGCCGACCGCATCCAGGAGGCAGAGTGCAGGAGCCGTCCGTGACCGGCGACGAGATCCTCGACGGTGGCTTCGCGCACCTCCACACGCACAGTGAGTTCTCGCTCCTGGACGGGGCGGCTCGTATCAGCGAACTGGTTGACAGTGCAAAGGCAATGGGCCAGAAATCGCTGGCGATCACCGACCACGGCGTGCTCTACGGAGCGGTTGCGTTTTATGCAACCGCGCGTGCTGCGGGGATCAACCCGGCGCTGGGCTGCGAGATGTACATGGCACCGCGTTCGCGACACGATCGCGAGGGGCGCGCGGACCGCGACCCCAACCATCTGATCCTGCTTGCGCGCAACGACGTCGGGTATCGCAACCTCATCAAGCTGGTCAGCATCTCGCACCTCGAGGGCTACTACTACCGTCCGCGCATCGACCACGAGCTGCTTGCGGAACACGCCGAGGGACTCGATCTGCCTGTCCGCGTGTCTGGGCGGCGAGCTCCCGCAGGCGATCCTTCGTGGCGACATGGATGTCGCCGAAAGCGTGGCGCGCCAGCACAGCGAGATGTTCGGGCACGACGGATATTTCCTCGAGCTGATGAACCACGGCATCCCCGAGGAGGACACCGTGCGCGAGGGACTGGTCGAGATCGCGCGGCGCACAGGGCTGCCGCTCGTCGCCACCCATGACGCGCACTACATCCGGCCCGAGGACTCCGAGGCGCACGACATCCTGCTCTGCCTGCAGACCGGAGCCCGGCGCGAGGAGGAGAAGCGCTTCCGCTTCTCAGGGCCGGAGTACTACTTCGCAACCACGGCGCAGATGCGCGATCGTTTCGCAGCCTACGGCGAGGCGGTCTCGAACAGCGTCGCCATCGCTGACAGCTGTCATGTCGAGATTCCCTTGGGGCGCAACCTGTTGCCGACCTACTCGCCGATCCCGGAAGGGCTCGACGCCGACGCCTATCTGCGCGACCTCTGCGAAGCGGGCGTCCGTGAGCGCTACGGCGAGAGCGTGACCACCGAGGTACACGAGCGCCTCGCCATGGAGCTCGACGTCATCCGCGAGACCGGTTTCTCGGCGTACTTCCTCATCGTCTGGGACCTCATCCGGGCCGCACGGGACGACGGCGTCCGGGTTGGGCCCGGCCGCGGCAGTGCCGCCGGCTCGGTGGTGAGCTACGTGCTCAACATCACCGCGATCGAGCCACTGCGCTACGGGCTCATCTTCGAGCGCTTCCTCAACCGCGAGCGCGTGCAGATGCCCGATATCGACATCGACTTCGACGACCGCGGGCGCGACCGCGTGCTCACCTATGTGCAGGAGAAGTACGGTCGCGACCGCGTCGCGCAGATCATCACCTTCGGCACCATGGCGGCCCGCGCCGCGATTCGCGACGTGGGGCGGGTGCTCAACGTCCCCCTCCCGGACGTCGATCGTCTGGCCAAGCTGGTGCCGCAGGTCGGTGAAATCACGCTCGACCGCGCGCTGAAGGAGAGCCACGAGCTCAACGCGCTCTACGAGTCGGAGGACTGGGCGGCACGGATCATCGACAACGCGAAACGCCTGGAGGGGATCTGCCGCAATGCCTCGCACGCATGCGGCAGGCGTCGTGATCGGGTCGGAGCCGCTCACCAACATCGTGCCGCTGCAGCGATCAACCAGCGGGCGACGGAACCGCGGTGACGCAGTACGACATGAACGGTGTGCAGCAGATCGGGCTGCTGAAGATCGACTTCCTCGGACTGTCCAACCTCACGGTCATCGCCGAGGCTGCCGAGACGGTGCGCAGGAATCGCGGCATCGACGTGGACATCGATCATCTGCCCATCGACGACGCCAAGACCTACGAGCTGCTCTGGCAAGGCCGACACGCACGGCATCTTCCAGCTCGAGGCAACCTGGGAAACGCATCCTCCATCGATATCCAACCCAAGACGCTCGAGGATCTCAGCGTCGCGGCGGCGCTGATCCGTCCGGGTCCGATCGAGGGTCGCGTCGCCGACATCTACATGCCGCGCCGGCGCGGCGAGGAGCCGGTGACCTACATGCTCCCGGAGTTGGAGCCGATTCTCGCCGAGACCTACGGAATGATTATCTACCAGGACCAGGTGATGAAGATCGCGTCAGCGGTTGCGGGATTCACACTCGGTGAAGCGGACATCCTTCGCGCCGCGATGGGCAAGAAGGACAAGGCGAAGATGGCCAAGCAGCGTGAGCAGTTCCTGACCGGCGCCGCCGAGCGTGGGCATCGCGACCCGACACCGATGCAACTGTTCGAGCTGATGGCGCATTTCGCCGGGTACGGTTTCAACGGCGCGCACGCCATCTGCTACGCACTGATCTCCTACCAGACCGCATATCTGAAGGCGAACTATCCACTCGAGTACATGTGCGCCTTGCTGAACAGCCGGGCGGACAACTTCGACAAGCTCAAGACCACGCATTCTCGATACGCATGCCCGCGGCCTCGTGGTCCGCCCGCCGGACATCAATCGCAGCGCCTCGGACTTCAACGTCGGCGATGCGGACGCGCGGCGAGATTCTCTACGGCCTCCGGCATATCAAGAATGTCGGCGAACGGATCGCGGAAGCGATCGTCGCGGAGCGGCAGGCGGCGGGGCCTTTCACGTCATTGTTCGATCTGTGCCTGCGAGTGAACAGCCGGGACCTGAACCGGCGAGTTGCTCGAAGCGCTGGTCCGCAGCGGCGCGTGCGATTTCGTCGGCGAGCGGGGCGCGATGCTCGCGGTGCTCGACCGTGCCATCGATCGGGCGGCGTCGATCCGCCGGGAGCGCGAGTCGGGACAGACGTCACTGTTCGGCGAGACGATCGTCCTGGTCGAGACGGCACCGCCGGCGGAGGATCCTCTCGACGGGCCTGGACAACAACGGGGACCGATGCGATTGCGGCGGACGAGCGACTGAGCTGGGAGCGAGAGTTTCTCGGCATGTACCTGAGCGACCATCCACTCCGCCGCATCGCCGGGGAGTCTGCAGCAACGCGTCGACACGACCATCAACGAGTTGGGCGCGCACCTGGACGGACTGATCGTGCAGGTGGGCGGGGCCATTCGCGACGTGCGCACCTTCGTACCGCGGCGGAGCACGACCGGGCAGCGCATGGCCGCGCCTCCAGATCGAGGACCTGACCGGCACGGTCGAGGTTGTCGTGTTCGCACGGGTCTTCGAGGAGTGTGTTGCGGTCCTGCGCCCCGACGCGGTGATCGTGGTGCGCGGCAAGGTGGAGGTTGGACGGGGCGCGAACGGCGCGACGCCGCCGGTTGGAGAGGACGACGACCGGGTCGAGGTGGAGCCACCGCAGATTCTCGCTGAGGCCGTGTACGCGTATGACGATCCCCGTCTCGCCAACTGGCGCAAGGACAGCACGGTGCACATCAGCGTCAGCGCCCGGCAGATTCCGGTCCTCGGGGCACTGCGGCACGCGCTCCGAGGAGCATCAGGGCGACTGCCCGGTGGTCCTCCATGTGGACTTCGGTACCAGTGTCGACGAGATCACCCTCGCTGTCGATTACTCGGTCGATCCATCTCCCGCGCTGGAGCGCGCCGTGGAGCACCTGATCGGCGAAACCTCATATCGGATCGAGATGCGTCGCACTCGCGCGCCGGAACGCGAGCGAGCCCCGGCACGACGCTGATCCCGGTCGCGGTCAGATCGACTGCAGGAGGAAGCCGAAGACCAGTCTGATCACGAAGATCAGCACGACGTAGACGACGAGCGCGACGATCGCCGGGTAGTCAATCCCGGCGCTGACGCGACCGCGGTGGAGACCTCCGAAGGGCGCGACCAGCGGGTTGGTCATGGTGCGCACCATCTGCACCATCGGATGCCACGGATCGGCATGGAACAACGCCAACAGCACGCGGATGAACACGAGCACGGCGATGGCGATCGCGATGTCCACGACCAACTGTTCCACCAGCCCGACGACCGCGCCGGCGGGATCGATGCCGCCACCGAGCACCAGCGTCTGCAGGATCTGGGCGACGAAGTAGATGACGACGATGGCGAGGATCGGTGAGAAATCGATCCCGCTGAAGTTCGGGAGGATGCGACGGAACGGCGCGAGGATGGGGTCGACGATGATGCGCAGCCATTTGACCACCGGGTGCCAGGGATCAATCCGATCCAGGACACCGCGATGCGCGCAAAGATGAGCACGACAAGCGCCGTCTCGACGAACCCGATGATGTTGTAGAGCAGATCAGCGGTCAATGGACTGCCGCGGGCTCCTGGGGAGTGGCCGCCTCGCCAGGCGTTCGCTTGTCGAACGTGGCGATGGTGCGACGCCAGAGGACATACAGCGCCGGCACCACGATGACGAGCATCACGATCGCCGTCCACTGCGCTTCGCGCAAGCCGAGCGGTCCGGGCGGCTCGCTGGCGCGGAACTGGAAGAGAATGAGCTGGCTGACCGCATAGAGCGCGACGTACGTGATCGCGAGCACGCCGCCGCGCGGATTGCGTCGCATCAGCAGGAAGAGGATCACCCCGATGACGATGGTGCCCAGCGCCTCGTAGACCGCCGCCGGTTGATAGGCCGGACAGGACACGTTGGTGCAGAGACTGAAACCGGACTGCAGGATCGCAGCGGGATTCTGGTAGGCAGTGGCCCAGGGGAGCGTGCTCTGCGAGCCGAGGATGTCGCCGTTGATGACATTGCCGATGCGCCCGATCGGCTGTCCCACCACTGCGAAAAGCACACCGCCGTCGAGTGCGAGCCAGGGGTTGTAGCCATAGCGCCATGCGCAGATGGCGAGCGTCGCGAAGCCGACGATGATGGCCCCGAAAAACGCCATCCCGCCCTGCCAGAAGGCAATGATGTTGATCGGATCGAGCAGGTAGTTGTGCACCAGGTTCGGCTGCTGCACCACGTAGTACAGACGGCCGCCCAGCAGTCCGAAGATGATCGTCCAGACCGTGATCTTCTCGGCGACGGCTTTGGGAATCCCCCGGCGCGTCGCGTAGGGAAGTACCCCGAACTGATACCCGGCCAGGAACGCGAGCGCGTACATGATCCCGTACCAGTGGATCGGGAATGGCCCGATCTTGATGACCGGGTCGATGTTGATCTTGATGATCCCGAGCAGGCCAGGGCTATCCAACACGGCTGCCATCATGGGGGGTCCCGGCTGATGGATGCACCTCGAGGATCCGGTATCCACCTTTCGAGCGGGCGCGCTCGACCCGGTGACCGAGCCCACCGAGCCAGGCCGCCAGCGAATCGGCGCCGAGATGTCGCTGCACCACCAGGTTCGCGACGCCATCGGGTGCAAGCCTCTCGATCCACGTGAGGAGCAACTCGTGGAGGCCGGCTTTCCCGAGGCGCACCGGGGGGTTGGAGTACAGGGCGGCAAAACGAACGTCCGGGGGAACCGCATCGGGTGCGGCCACGACCACGTTGCCCGCGCCCGCCCGGACGGCGTTGCGAGCGCACAGGTCGAGCGCCCTGCGGTTCACGTCAACCGCCCATACCCGGGCATCCGGACGCCGGAGCGCCACGGTGATGGCGATCGCCCCGTAGCCACAGCCGACGTCCACCAGATCGCCGGCCGGCGGCGGCGGGATGCTCCGGAGCAGGAGATCGGTGCCGAAGTCGATGTGGCCGTTCGCGAACACGCCGCGGTCGGTATCGAGCTCGAAGCTGCGGTCGGGGAGGGTCAGCCGGATCGTCCGCGGGCGAGAGGGGACCTTCGGGTCGGTGGAGAAGTAATGATCCTGAGCCACCATCGAAGGGTAGTAGGCTGCGGCGGTGAGCACGTATGACGTCGCCGTCGTCGGGCTGGGCGCTGCCGGTGCCGCCACCCTCTACCAACTCGCGCGGCGTGGCGTTCGGACGGTGGGCATCGACAGCCACTCGCCGCCCCACGTCCTGGGATCCACCCACGGCGACACCCGGATCACGCGCGAGGCGATCGGCGAGGGCGAGTGCTACACGCCGCTGGTTCGCCGCTCGCACGCCATCTGGCGCGAGCTCGAAGCCGAGACGGGCCAGGACCTGCTGACGCAATGCGGCGGCCTGATCGTCGAGGCCGCGGGCGGCGGGGCCGCCGGTCACCATCGCCACGACTTCCTCTCGAGCACCATCGCCTGCGCGAATCGATACGGGATTCCCCACGAGCTTCTCGCCGCGGCGGACATCGCTGCGCGTTTCCCGCAGTTCGTCCTCGAGGGCAACGAGTTCGCCTACTACGAACCGGGCGCGGGATTCGTGCGCCCCGAGCGCTGCGTGGACGCGGAGCTGACCATGGCTGCGCGCCTTGGCGCGGACATCCGCCGGGACGAGCGTGTCCTCGCCGTCGAACCGACCGGTGGCGCGGTGCGCATTCGCACGGATCACGGCGTCGTCGATGCGGAGCGCGTGGTGCTCGCCGTCGGGCCCTGGATCAGGGACTTCGTGCAGCCGGACCAGCTGCGCCTCTTCACGATCTACCGGCAGGTGCTCGCGTGGTTTGCGTTGGGCGACACCGCGGTCGATCACACCCCCGGTGCGATGCCGGTCTTCATCTGGGGCCTCAGTGACGGCAACTCGTTCTATGGGTTTCCGTCGATCGACGGCTCAGGCGAGCTCAAGGTCGCGACCGAGCAGCTCGACACGCCGACGACCGCCGACACGGCCTCACTGGAGGTCGATCCGGCGGAACCGCGCGAGCTGCATGACACGCTCATCGGTCCACGCCTGCCGGGAGTGACCGGTCGATGCGTCCGCGCGGTGCGATGCCTCTACACGGTGACGCCCGATGTCAACTTCATCGTCGACGATCATCCCGATCTTGCCGGCGTGCTCCGGCGTCGCCCTGCTCGGGACACGGGTTCAAGCACTCGGCGGGACTCGGCGAGGCAATCGCGCAACGCGTCACCACGGGCACGAGCGACGCGGATCTGACGCCCTTCGGACTCGGTCGATTCAGGGAGCCGGTGGCGGCGGGGTAGCTCCGACCGATGCGTACAGCTTCCGCGTCTTGACGGCCGTCCCGTACGCGCAGATCTCGGTCCAGGTACCTCCCATTTCAGAGGTGTCGAAGCGCATCCCGACGATGGAGTTGCCGCCTTTCGCGGCTGCCTCGTCGCACATGCGCTGGATGACCTCCTGACGGCTGGTCGCGAGGTTGGCGGTCATCCCCTTGAGCTCGCCGCCCATGAGCGACTTGAGACCGGCGCCGAACTGCGACCCGATGTTCCGGGAACGGACGGTGAGCCCGAAGACCTCGCCGAGACATTCAGTGATCTCGTAGCCGGGCAGATCGTTGGCGGTGCTGATCAGCATCGGTTGTCCTCCGTGATGGTGCGCGCTGGGGAACGTATCCGCGCGTCAGGCTCAAAGCAATGGGCGGGCTGCACTGGATTGTGCAGCCCCTGCCGTTGTCCGGCAACCCCGAGCACCGCAACCATCGCGTCAAACCTGAGGGCGCCGAGGGTGGTGCCGGACGTCGCGCAGTACAAAAGATCGACCGAACGGTTGATGTGCAGTGCGAGGCGCGCTCGTAGATTCGGCGCATGAACGAACCCCACGCACCGACCGCCCTTCTTGCTGCGCTCTCATCACGGGATTTCGAGCGATTCGCCGACGTGGTGCCGGAGGGCATCTCCCACATCGACCTGCTCTGTTCGGGACTTCCTTCCGACGGAGGCACGCTGATGGGTCACGGACTTCGTTCCCTATCGCTGGTCGCAGTCATGCTGGCGATGCCGATCGCTGCGCTGGCAGCGTTCCCGGGTACGGCAGCCGCCGCTGTCGGGTCCACGTGGGGCTACGCCTGGGCGAACCTGCCTACCACCACCGACTACACGCCGACCACCGCCTATCAGCGCCAGTCGAACGGCCAGCACGCCTCGGTGCATCGCAATGGAACCGGTGATTACGTGGTCACGTTCCCCGGGATCGCCAGCCCGACCAGCGGCGGCGTCGTGCAGGTGACCGCGTACGACACGAACGGCGCATGCCAGTCGGACGGATGGTTCAACTCCGGTAGCAACGTGGTGGCGAGCGTGATCTGCTTCGCCCGGGCGCGGTTCCGGCCGATCTGTACTTCAATGTCATGTTCACAGCGGGCGCGGGGACCTCTGCCTTGGCATACGCGTGGGACAACCTGCCCACCGCCTCCGGTTATGTGTCGTCGAACTGGTCGTTCGATGGCAAGGGCGGCTCGATCTACAGCCAGCACACGAGCACCGGCAACTACACGCTGACGGTTCCGAACCTGGCAGGCAGTAACGGCACCGTCAAGGTCACTCCCTATGGACCGACCGACACCGAATGCTTCGTCATCGGCTGGGGCGGCGCCACGGTGCGCATCTTCTGCTCGGATGCCTTCTTTCATCCCAAGGACGCGGCGTTCACGATGAGCTTCGTGAACCGCCTGCCGCTGATCGGTGTCAGCGGACACAAGAACGCGTACCTCTTCAACTACAACATCAACGGCAGCTACACGGCAGGTGGGCTCGAGACATTCAACTGGCTCATGCCCCGGTCACGGTCGGCTATCTGGGCACCGGCCAGTATGTCGTGCACTTCGCCGGAATCAGTCAGAGCCGGGGCGACGTGCAGGTCAGCGCGTATGGCAACGGCAACGCTGTGTGCAACTCGAGCGGTTGGTATGCCAACGCAGGGACGGAGGACGTCTACGTCACGTGCACCGCTTCGGACGGCACCGCCGACATCGACAGTCTGTTCACCGTGCAGTTCTTCGTCTGAACCGCGAGACGTCAGGCACGGCGCCCCTGGTTGTCAGTGGGCGCCGGTGTCGACGAGGTCGTGCACCTGGCAGGCCCGCCGCAAGGTCGCAACCTCATCTCCGTCGAGCCCGGCGTGCAACGCTGCGCCTTTGTGCAGCCGAGACTCGCGCGACCTCCGGGTCGAAGTCGGTTCCGCAGGAAGGCGCCTCGAGCCTGCTCGTGGCAGGTTGCTGTTGCTACAGACCGCACCCAAAGCGAGCAGTGGCCACCTTCGAAACGCACGCTACGACGTCACCGGTCGCGCCCTACAATCAGCGTCGGAAGCGGCTCATATCGAAGGAGATCCAGATGTCTCATCCGGCGCGATGGGCGGCGGCAGCGGTCGCGAGCGCCGCATGCCTCCTCGGCGCTGCCTGCGGTGGCAACGCCGGACCGGGTCAGAGCTCGAGTGCATCGACCCCCACGCCCGCATCGAATAAAGGGGTCACGACCATCACGGTAGCCGGCACGTCAGGCGGCCCCAATGGCGTGCTGACCGGCGCCAGCGCCGCATGCGTGGATGAAGGACAAGCCGGCTTTCAGGTCGCCATGCAAGGATCCGTCTCGGGATCAACCTACGCGCTGAAGTTCGACGCACCGACCGGGCACACCGACCTTGCCACGCCGACGACTCAGGATATTGTCGTGTTGTTCGCGCAGCTGCCCGCCGGGTCCAACTGGGGGTGGTGACCCGCGTGCGCACAAGGGGTCCGGGACGTTGACGATCAACGGTAGCCAGGGCGGCCAGCTTGCGTTGCATCTCATCGCCGGTCCGGGGAGCGCGGTGTCGACCCCCATCGACGTGTCAGGCACCTGGGTCTGTTCGTCGACCAGCAACGGCTGAGGGACACGATCTGGGTGCAGCGCGGTGGTTCGGCGTTCCACGTCCCCATGGAGACCGCGCTCCCTGACGCCGTGGTGCGCGGCAAGCTTCGCCGCGACTGCGGCGTCATTTCCGTGATCAGGGCATTGCCAAGCCTTACCGCGTCCACAAATCGGCCTTAACCGCCGCAGCGGCATCGTGCTCGCCATGGACCGGGGAATAGCGCAAAGGAAGGACCTATATGGCTAGACGATCAATGATCACGTTGGCAGTGGTGGGAACGGCCACGATTGCCAGCGCATCGCTGGCCACCGTCGGCGCCAGCGCCGCGGCGACGGTCACGTCGAACGCGAAGGTGACGACACCCATCAAGCATCTGGTCGTCATCTTTCAAGAGAACGTCTCGTTCGATCACTACTTCGGCACCTATCCGAAGGCCACCAACAGCGACGGCCAGCCGTTCACGGCGAAACCCGGCACGCAGGTCGTCAACGGGTTGAGCCCGGCGCTGCTGACCGCCAATCCGAACGGCGTCAACCCGACGCGGCTCGGCCCGGCAAATGCCCTGACCTGCGACCAGGATCATGCGTACACCGACGAACAGAAGGCGCTCGACCGCGGGCTCATGGACAAGTTCCCGGCGTTCACCGGGGTGGAGAGCTGCTCGCCTCCCGACACCGCACCTCCCGGCCTGGTCATGGACTACTACGACGGGAATACCGTGACCGCGCTCTGGAACTACGCACAACGCTTCGCGATGAGCGACAACATGTTCGACACCGAGTTCGGACCCTCGACCCCGGGTGCACTCAATCTCATCTCCGGCCAGACCCACGGGGCCACGCCCGCGGTGCTCGCCGGCGTGTCCGACAACGGGACCGTGTACGGTGACGCCGACCCGACCTTCGACGAGTGCTCGGGGGGATCGACAATCGCGATGACCGGCACCAATATCGGCAACGAGCTCAACGCGAAGAAGGTCACCTGGGGATGGTTCCAGGGTGGCTTCGCGCCGACCGGACAGATGAACGGCACGGTGGTCTGCGGTGCGGCTCACACCAACATCGGTGGTGCATCCGTCTCTGACTACAGCGCGCATCACGAGCCCTTCCAGTACTACGCGAGCACGGCGAACCCGGCGCATCTGCCTCCGGCAACCGAGGCCGAGATCGGTCACAACGGCCAGGCCAATCATCAGTACGACCTGTCCGACTTCTCCCTGGCGCTGGCCGACGGCAACCTTCCGGCGGTGAGCTTCCTCAAGGCCTCTCGATACCAGGATGGCCACGCCGGATACTCCGACCCACTCGACGAACAAACCTTCCTCGTCAAGACGATCAACGCGATCGAGCGGTCTCCGGACTGGAAGTCGACTGCGATCGTGATCACCTACGACGACTCGGACGGCTGGTACGACGACGTGATGCCGCCGATCGTCAACTCGTCCGCATCGGTCGAGGACGCGCTCACCGGAACGGGCCAGTGCGGCAATGGCACCCCGATGGGCGGGTTCCAGGACCGGTGCGGTTACGGGCAGCGTCTGCCGCTGTTGGTGATCTCGCCCTGGGCCCGTCGGAACTCCGTGGACAGCGCGATCATCGACCAGACCTCGATCATCAAATTCATCGAGCAGAACTGGGGCGTACCGCCAATCGGTGGCGGCTCGTTCGATGCCATCGCCGGGACGCTGGACGGCATGTTCAACTTCTCGCGCCGGATCAGCGCGCCGCTGATTCTCAATCCGACGACCGGAGAGCCGGCGGTCTAATCCGAAAACAGCGTCATCCCTTTTGGGGCGGGGCTCTTCGGAGCTCCGCCCCGTTCGGCTAGAACGAGCCTCGCTGGCTGTTGGACTTGGGTATGCGTGGGCGGGCAACGACGTGAGCGAAGATCCGCTTGCCGCAGCCTGAGCACTTGGCGATGGGGCGCACCATGCGCTCGGGTTGTCCGGGGCGCGCGCCCTTGCGCTGGTAGACCGCGAACGTCAGGGGGATCAGCCGATCGGCGTGGCACGCGGGGCAGACAAGCACAACGTCGAGATCGTGCCACCCACGTGGATTCCCGTCTGTCCGCAAACCGAATTAGCGGCGGTTGGTTCGATACGGCCGATGCCCGCAAGCGTGACCGGGTGTCTCGTCAGCCTTCATCCTCGATCTCGCCATTCGCCCAGGCTTTCGTATGGCCGCAGAGCGAGCAGCGGTCCTTGTCAGGAAGGAGCCAGCGGTGCGTGCCCCCGAATGCCCGGTCGTCCAGGCAGGACGCACGC
Source organism: Candidatus Dormiibacterota bacterium (assembly GCA_963748505.1). Classification (GTDB taxonomy): domain Bacteria; phylum Chloroflexota; class Dormibacteria; order Aeolococcales; family Aeolococcaceae; genus Palsa-851. Next base: position 331,797 of record CAVVJH010000003.1, on the reverse strand, counting down.
TCCGCCTTCAACGCCTCGCGCCGGCGCCATCGGTCGTCCTCGGTGACGGCGGCGACCTTCTTACTCACCGCGGCCGGTTTGGTGGTCCGGCTCGAGTGCCGCTTGAAGAAGAGCCACACCACCTCGGTATCGCCCGCGCGGCGAGACACCGCCGAAACCAATTCCCAACCGCCGGCCTCCTCGTCACCGAGGGAGCTGTTGAGAATCTCGAGCTCACCGTTGACGATGCCTCTCGCCACGACGACCTTGTGCTCCCACTCCTGCCTCTTCGCTGCCGGCATGTCCACTCCACTCAAGACCGTCGCCTTGCAAAGCAAGAAACGTGCCGGGAGAGGGATTCGAACCCTCACGAGGTTGTCCTCGGCGGTTTTTGAGACCGCTGCGTCTACCATTCCGCCACCCCGGCCGGACCGACAGCGTACCGGCTCCCCGCTGCATTCGGTGCGTGCGGCCGATATGGCAAACACGGGAACCTGAACGCGTCCCGGCGCGTACTCTCGAGTGCATGGACGACGAGGCGCTCCTCGAGCGGGCACGCCGCGGCGACCGCGACGCCTTTGCCGCAATTGTCACCCGTCACCAGGACGAGCTCTACACGATGGCACTCAGAATTCTCGGGGTCCCGGCAGATGCCGCCGACGTCGTCCAGGAGACGTTTCTGCGCGCCTACGTCCGGATTCCGGTGCTGCGCGGGCAGACCATTCGCGCCTGGCTGTTCCGGGTGGCCATCAACTGCAGTCACGACGTCCAGCGCCGAACCGTCCGACGGCCGGCGGATCCACTCGAGGACGACCAGGGCAACATCGTGGAGCTGCCCGATCCAGCGATGGGGCCCGAAGCGACAGCACTCGCCCGCGAGCGGGTCGACGCGGTCCGCCAGGCGCTGCTGGCACTGCAGCCCGACTTCCGCGCCGCCGTCGTCCTGCGTGACGTGAACGACCTGAGCTACGAGGAGATGTCCGAAGCGTTGCGCATCCCAATTGGGACCGTGAAATCCCGTCTCAATCGTGGGCGGATGATGCTCGCCAAGGCGCTTCGTGGCACCGCCGCATTCCCAGGATTCGCCGAGGAGCATGCATGAGTCCGCGACTGCACATCGATGACCTCTTCTCCGGCGCCTACGAGGATGAACTCTCGCCGATCGACGAGGCGCGCTTCCAGTCGCACATCCAGAAGTGCGCTCCCTGCGCCGAGGCCTACGCGGAGTTCCGGGCAAGCGTCGAATCGCTGCGCGAGCTGCCGAAAGCGCGCATGCCGCATGTCGTGCATCTCCCGTCGACGCCGCCGATCGCCGAGCTGCCGCGACGCCCGCGCATTGGACTGAGCTGGTTCAACCTGGAATTGCTCCGCCGCTTTCCGGCGACGGCCCTGGCGGGTGGCGTGGTCGCGGTCATCGTCGTCATCGCGATCGTGCACGGCGGTTCGCCCACCGTGCAGAACCCGACCTTGGGCGGCTCGTCGTTTCCAGTGACTGCTCCCGGGCCGGTCGCCGAGTTCGGCCTGCTCGCAACCGGTCACCAAGGTCGTGGGGGCACCCCCGCCGGTGGACTTCGGTCAGGCGACCTCGGTGACCGACGCCGCCCGCCCGGCCCTCCATCTCGTGCTCGCCACGCCGTCGCTGGTGGTCACGCCAGGACAAACCGTCAGGGTGTACGCCCAGCTCACCGTCCCCGAGCCCGGACTGTCAGCTCCGGGTGCCACGCCGGCTCCGGCGCCCGCGATATCGTTCCGCCCCTGCGTCTCGGTCACCGTCGGCAATGCTCAGGGCATCGGATCCACCGCGGCGGGAGGGAAGCAGGACACCGGCATCCCCGACGCAGAGCCCGTCCCGGGATCGCCCGCGACGTCCCAGCAGTCCCTGGTGCAGTTCACCGTCCCGGCAGGCCTCGCGCCCGGGACCATCCTCCATGTGGTCGCCACGGTTCCGCCCGGATACACGGTGGTCGGCAGCCCGCCGCTGACCGCCACGCTCACCCTCACGACCCACTGACCAACCCGCGGACGCGGGCGCAGGCATGCAACCTCTCTAGACTGAAGGGCGATGCACCGCCGTATGGCGTGCCTGGCCGTGGCGCTGCTGGTCTCCGGCTGCAGCCTCCCCGGATCCAGTCCACCCCCCCAATACAACTACCTCGTGATCACGGCGGGCGGTGTCGGATTGCGCACCGGCGACACCGGCATCCCACCGAATCTTGATCTCCGGCTGCACGCCACAGGGGCGCCACTCAAGCAGTCCGACGTGACCGTGCGCCTCGACGGGAACGGCCTGTCGCTGGCCTCCCAGGGCAAGGACGTGCTCGCCACCGTCAAGCCGATGCCGCTCGACTCCACGCACCACTTGCAGGTCGCCGTGACCGGCCTGGCAACCCAGAACATCACGTTCACCGTGATCGCCCCGACCGCAGCGATGGTGGCAGCGCACATCGATCCGTCGAAGGGGCTGGTGGTCGACGCCGTGTTTGACGACGCCCCGAGCCAGACAGCGATCGCGGCGGCGCTCCCGGGCGCGACCGTGACCTGGATCGACGGGACCCACGCACGCATCAGCTGGCACGGGAAGGCGCCGGCGACGTTCTCTCTGCCCGCGAGCATCCCGACTGCCACGGAATCGCACCTCGACCCCGGGATCACGCTGTCCCTGGTCGGCATCCAGCGCGACAGCGTCCGCCGGGTCACGGTGCCCGCGGCCCCGAGCGTCAAGGGCATTCCCATCGATGCGTTCGTCATCAACACCGCGGCGTCGAACAGCGCATTCGCCTTCCACATCGGCGCCGTTGCCCAGGTGACTCCCACCGGGTGGCAGGCGCAATCGGACGGCTCGCTGCTCGGGACCCCTGACCAGTCGGCGGTCGCGCGGGCCGGTCAGGCGGGTCTCCCGATCTGGCCGTCGCTTTCCAATGATTCGACCAACCCAGCAGCGACCGACAAGCTCCTGAACACCCCGAAGGCCGTGACGGCACTCATCGGGGACATGACCGCCGCAATCAAATACGATGGTTACACGGGGATCAACGTCGACTTCGAGGGGATGCTTGGAAGCGACGAGGCACCCTTCACCGCGTTCGTCCAGGAGCTCGCGACCGCGGTCCACGCCCGGGGCGCGAAGCTGATTGTCGACATCGTGCCTCACGACTTCTCGGGCGTGAATCAGTACTCCGCGGCCTACGACGTGGCCGCGATCGGCAAGGCCGCCGACTACGTCGACGTCATGGCCTACGACCAGCACGGTGACGGCGGCACGCCGGGTCCGGTCGCGGGGCTGAACTGGGACAAAGCGATCCTCGAGGCGACCCTGCCGGACCTGAAGCCCGCGCACGTGCTCCTGGGCATGCCGCTCTACGGCCGCGCCTGGGGCAACCTCGCGGGCGCCTCCGCCTATTCGAATGTCCTGTACAACGCGCTCTCCCAGCGGGGCGCCCGGGTCAGCTACGACTTCGGCGCGCAGACCCCGTTCGTCGTGTCGGCCAGCGGGGGCATGACCAGCTACTTCGACGACGCGGACAGCCTCGCACGGAAGATCGCCCTGGTCCACAGCTTCGGCCTCGCGGGCATCGCCGCCTGGCGGCTCGGCTTCGAGGACCCGAGGTTCTGGTCGCTCTTCTAGAGCGTCAGCTCTCCGAGGCGCCGGTGCCGAGGTCGGGCAGGTTCAGGGTGTTCACCCAGTCGCGAATCTTGGCGAGACGCTCCTCGCTTTCGGGGTCGGCGGCATCACCCAGCTCGCCGTCCTTGTCGGCCTCGGGCAGCACGCCGGCCTTGTCGAGCACCTCATCGGCGACAAAGATGCCGGCGCCGACACGCACCGCCACGGCGATCGCATCCGAGGGCCGCGAGTTCGATCTCCAGGCGTTTCCCGTCTACCTGGGCGAGGATCCGCGCGTAGAAGACCTCGTTGCTGAGCGAGGTCACGACGATGCGCTCGACGGTGACCTCGACGGCGCTCAGCAGGTTGGCGAGCAGGTCATGCGTGATCGGTCGCTCCGGAGTGATCCCGGTGATCTTCAACGCGATCGCATTCGCCTCGTTGATGCCGATCCAGATGGGCAGGTAGCGGTCGGCCGTCTTCTCCTTGAGGATGACGACGTGCTGGCCGGTCGGCATGTGCACCCTGATGCTGTCGACGGTCATCTCAACCAAGTCGGCCATGGCCCGATCATAACCCCGGGGGCGCGCCGTCGAGGTCATACCCGCCGCGCCGCTACCATGGCTCGCTGTGGCTCGCGAGACCTTGCTGCTGGTGGACGGGCACAACCTGGTCTATCGCGCGTTCTTCGCGATGCCGGCGTTGAGCAACAGCCGCGGCGAAATGACCAATGCCGCGTACGGCTTCACGTCGATGCTCTTCAAGGCGTTGAACGACACGACGCCGACCTACGCGGTCGCCGCCTTCGACCCGCCCGGACCGACGTTCCGCCATGAAAAGTTCCCGGACTACAAGGCACAACGGCAGCGGGCACCGGAGGAGCTGCGCACGCAATTTCCGTGGGCACGCGAGGTGGTGGAGGTGCTCGGCATTCCGATCATCGAGCTCCCGACCTACGAGGCCGACGACGTCATCGGCACACTCGCGCTGAAGGCGGAAGCAGCCGGATTGGACGTGATCATCCTCACCGGTGACCTCGACACGCTGCAGCTCGTCACCGAACACATCCGCGTGTTTGCGAGCCGGCGCGGTATCAGTGACACCATCATCTACGACCTCGACAAGGTGCGCGAACGCTATGGATTCGAGCCGCCGCTGGTCGTGGATTTCAAGGCGCTGCAGGGGGATGCCAGCGACAACATCCCGGGCGTGCCGGGGATTGGCGAAAAGACGGCGATGGCGCTGGTGCAGGAGTACGGCGAGCTCGAGAACGTGCTCGCGGCGGTGCCGACCATGAAGCCGGGGCGCGTGCAGCGCGCGCTCGCGGAGCACATGGATCAGGCGCGGTTGAGCAAGTGGACGGCGACCATCAAGGTCGATGTCGATGCCGACCTTCCGCTCGAGGAGGCACGGCTCTTTCACTACGACGAGGCCGCGGTCCGCGACCTGTTCGACCGTCTCGAATTTCGCAGCCTGCTCACGCGCCTGCCCGGCAAGAGCGCCGACAACGACCTCCCGCCATTGGCGCCCTCGGCCGACGATGCCCCGGTCGCACCCGGCGAACTGCAGACGCCCGCCACCGAGGTCGAGGTGATCATCGATGCGCACGAAGCCGATCTGGCGGTGCAGCGCATGCGTGCAACCGGGTCGGTCGCGGTGCGCACCATCATCGATGGCAGTCCGCGCACCGGTGACCTGATCGGTGTGGCACTCGCCGGCAAGGGCGAGGACACCGCCTACTACCTGCCGGTCTGGCACGCGGGCCTGGTGGAGCGCAATGCCGACCCGGCCGCCGTCGCAGCCATTGAGGAGTTGCTCGCCGACCCCACGATCCCCAAGCGCGGGTACGACCTCAAACGCGAGGTGCTTGCCTGGCGGCGTCGCGGTATCGCGATTGGTGGACTGCAGTTCGATGCGCTGCTGGCGGCATACCTCACCAACTCCCGCCTCAAGGTTCCGACGCTGCCGGTGCTCGCGCATGACCTGTGCGCGCTGCACGTTGTGGCTGAGGAAACCCTGGTCGGTGCTGGTCGTTCCAAGCGCGGTATCGCTGACGTGCCGGTCGAGGAGGCCGCGGCCTACTACGGTGTGTGGATCGGTCTGCTCGATCCGGTGGGCGACGCCTTGGTTCGCGACATGGAGCGATCCGGGGCAACCAGCCTGCACGACACCATGGAGCTACCGCTCGTGCCGATTCTCGCTGCGATGGAGGTGGAGGGCGTCGCGGTCGATTGCGACCTGCTCGGTTCGATCAGCGCGGAGATGCACACGCGCATCACCACCATCGAAGCTGAGATGCAGGAAGCAGCGGGCTACACCTTCAACCCCGGGAGCACGCAGCAACTCGCGCGTTTTCTCTACGACGATCTCGGCCTCGCAAGCGGCCGCAAGACCAAGACCGGACGCAGCACCGATGCCGACACACTCGAGTCCCTGCGTGGTGAGCATCCGGTCGTTGACCTGATCCTCGAGTGGCGTCAGCTCACCAAGTTGAAGAGCACCTACGTCGATGCGCTGCCGCTGATCTGCACCTCGGACTCACGCGTGCACACCTCATTCAATCAGGCGGTGGCAACCACCGGACGCCTCTCGTCGTCGGACCCCAACCTGCAGAACATCCCGGTGCGTACGCAGTGGGGACAGCGCATCCGCCGCGCCTTCCATGCGGACAAGGGGCAGCAGCTGATCAGCGCCGACTACTCGCAGGTCGAGCTGCGGGTCCTGGCGCACGTCACCGGCGAAGGTGAGCTGATCGCGGCGTTCGAGCGCGGCGAGGACATCCACCGCCGAACCGCTGCACAGGTCTACGCAGTGGCCCCGGAGGATGTCACGTCGGACATGCGCCGGATCGCGAAGGTCGTCAACTTCGGTGTGGTCTACGGACTGAGCGACTTCGGGCTTGCTCGCGACACCGGGATGAGCCGTGAGGACGCCCACGAATTCATCGACGCGTACTTCCGGAATTTCCCTGCGGTCACCGCATATCTCGAGGTGGTGCGCAACCATGCGCGCGAGTACGGGTTCGTCGAGACGTTCATCGGCCGGCGACGGTACATCGCCGACATCCGGGCGGCCAACCGGCAGCTCCGGTTCGCTGCCGAGCGCATGGCGGTCAACATGCCCATCCAGGGCGGCGCCGCCGACATCATGAAGCAGGCGATGATCCTGGTCGATGCGGCGCTTCGTGAGGCGGGGCTGCGTGGCCGCATGCTCCTGCAGGTCCACGACGAGCTCCTGCTCGAGGCGCCGGCGGAGGAGATCCCAATCCTCGTGCCGCTGCTGCGCGAGCGCATGGGCGCCGCCGAAGCGCTCAAGGTGCCGCTCGACGTTGACGTCAAGGTCGGCGACAACTGGGGGGACATGACGCCCATCTCGAGGAACTGACGTGCCGGAACTTCCGGAGGTGGAGACGGTGGCGCGCGACCTGCGCGGCGCGGTGCTGGGGCGGCGGATCAGGCACGTGACCGTCGACCGGCCCGATGTCGTCAAGATCCCGGACGGCCGGATGCTTCCCGCACTGCTCGAGGGACAGCGCTTCGAGGCCGTGGAGCGGCACGGGAAGTACCTGCTGCTCGGCCTGGACTCGGGCGACGATCTCATGGTGCACCTTGGGATGACCGGGCACCTGCTGGTTTGCGATGCCGATGCGCCGGCAGCGAAGCACACCCACATCCGCGCGCTGCTGGACGACGGGCAGGGAACTCCGTTTCGACGACGCGCGGCGCTTCGGCAGGGTTGCCTATGGCTCGCGTGCGGCACTCGTCGAAGCGCGAGTGCTGCCCAAGCTCGGCGTTGAGCCGTTGTCGGACGACTTCTCGCAGGCGCGGCTCGACGCGGTGCTCCAGCGAACGACCCGCAGCGTCAAGGCAGCCTTGCTCGACCAGAAGGGCGTTGCCGGCCTGGGAAACATCTACATCGACGAAGCGTGTTTCATGGCGGGGGTGCGACCGTCGCGCCGGTGCCACCGGCTGACGCGTCGCGAGCGCGCCGCGCTGCTCGACGCCATCCAGCGCGTCCTCACCGCGGCGATTGCGAATCGCGGCAGCAGCGTGGACGACTATCGCGACGCGTGGAACGCGCGCGGCAGCAACCAGGAGCGCCTGCAGGTGTACGGGCGCGGCGGGCAGCCCTGTTTTCGATGCGGCATCGAACTGCGCAAGACCGTGAACGCAGGTCGAACCACCGTGCACTGCACGACCTGCCAGCGATGACCCGGGTCACGATCGCCAGCTACGACGACGATCCGCCGCTCGGCGGCCAGGGCGTCGTCGTCCACGGCATGCGCAATGCGCTCAAACGGCGCGGCGTGCATGTCGACACCATCTCCGGAAGGGGAGAGCACGCGATCGCGTTTGCGCGCCGCACCGGACGAGCGCCGCTCGACTTCTCCTTGCAGCTCAACCGCTATCCGCAGATCGTCGCCCGGTCAGCTCCGGATGTCGTGCACGCCCATGGCGGCCCGGGCGGTGTGCTCCTCTGGAAGTCTGTCGGTGTACCGATCGTCTACACGGCGCATCACACCTACCGGCAGGCGCACGCACGGGGCTCGGTCAAGCGCCTGCTCACCGGCGTCGAGGCTCGCTGTTACCGCCACGCCGCAATGGTGCTCCCGGTCTCACGTTCGACAGCGAACTCATTGCTCGAGATGGGCATTCCGGCCGCGCGCATCGAGGTCCTTTCGAACGGCGTCGACCCGGTGGATCTCCCCGACGTCCAGCACGAGGACGGTCGCGTGCTCTTTGTGAGCCGGCTCGAAAAGGAGAAGGGCGTCCTCGAGGCACTCTCGGCCATGCAGTCGCTCGTCAGGGCTCGTCCCGGGACTCAGGGGGTTGTGGTCGGCGGCGGGAGCCTTGAACCGGAAGTGCGCCAGGCCGCCGCGGCGAGCGGGGGACGGATCGAATACCTCGGTGCCCTCGGGCGCGAGCAACTGGATCGGGAGTACGCGCGGGCTGCGATCGTGCTGATGCCCTCGCGGTTCGAGGGTCTTGGCATGGTCGCGCTCGAGGCCCAGGCCGCGGGGACGCCGGTGGTCGGTTTCGATGTCGACGGGTTGCGCGACGCCGTGGGCATCGGCGGCGTGCTCGTGCCACCGGGGGCCGTGACCGCCTTGCGGGACGCGGCGATTGCGCTGCTGAACGACCCGGCACGTCGCGCCGAGGCTGGCGCGCGGGGCCGCGAGGTGGTGCTCGCCGAGCACTCCTGGGACGCGATCGGCGCACGTCTCGAGGAAATCTATGCGGCGGTGCTCGGGTCCGGCCACGGTGCCGAGGCTAAGCCCGCGTGAGCCCGCTTCGGCGAAAGTCCGGCAGCGGCTAGACTCGATCTATGCCTGCCCTCGAATTGCTGGCGCCTTTCGAGCCGGCGGGCGACCAGCCCGCGGCGATCGAAGCGCTCAACCGCGGCCTCACCGAAGGCCAGCGCGAACAGACCCTCCTCGGCGTGACCGGGTCCGGAAAGACCTTCACGATCGCCAACGTCATCGCCATGCAGCAGCGGCCCACGTTGGTGCTCTCGCCGAACAAGACCCTGGCGGCACAGCTCTGGGCCGAGTTCCGCGAATTCTTTCCGAAGAACGCCGTGGAGTACTTCGTCTCCTACTACGATTTCTACCAGCCCGAGGCCTACATCCCGCGCACCGACACCTACATCGAGAAGGACTCGTCGCGCAATGACGAGATCGACCGGTTGCGCAACAGCGCGACGCGAGCCCTGCTCACGCGGCGTGACGTTGTCGTGGTGGCGTCGATCTCGTGCATCTACGGCATCGGTTCCCCGGAGAACTACCTCGGCGAGTCGATCACCGTCAAACGTGGTGAGTCGTGGCGCCGCGACATCCTGCTGCGCAAGCTTTCCGACCTGCAATACGCCCGCAACGACATGGATTTCGGACGCACGCGCTTCCGCGTGCGCGGCGACGTCGTCGATGTGCAGCCGGCCTACGAGGAGATCGCGACCCGCATCGAGTTCATGGGCGACACCATCGAGTCCATCAAGGATTTCGATGCGTTGACCGGCGAGATCCTCACCATGCGCGACGAGCTGACGGTGTTCCCTGCGACGCACTACGTGACCCCGCAGGAACAGTTGAACCGTGCGCTGGTCACCATCGAGACCGAGCTCGAGGATCGCGTGAAGCTGCTCGAAACTCGCGGACGCCTCCTTGAAGCCCAACGGCTCCGCCAGCGCACCAACTTCGACATGGAGATGATGCGCGAGACCGGCACCTGCGCCGGGATCGAGAACTACTCGCGGCACCTGAGCCAACGCGAGGAAGGGCAGCGACCGCACTGTCTGCTCGACTTCCTTCCCGACGACGCACTGATGATCGTCGACAAGTCGCACGTTGCGGTGCCGCAGATCGACGGCATGAACAAGGGCGACCGCGCTCGCAAGATTCCCTTGGTGGAATATGGGTTTCGCCTGCCGTCCGCGCTCGACAACCGGCCCCTGACCTTCGTGGAGTGGGACTCGATGGTCGGCCAGATCATCTACGTGAGCGCCACCCCGGGGCCGTACGAACAGGAGCACTCGACGCAGGTCGTCGAGCAGATCATCCGGCCGACGGGCCTGGTCGATCCCACCCTGGAGATCAAGCCCTCACATGGGCAGATCGACGACCTCATCGCGCAGTTGCGCAGGCGGATCGAGCGGCACGAGCGCTGCCTCATCACCACCTTGACCAAGAAGATGGCCGAGGACCTGACCGATTACCTGCGCGAGGCGGGCATCAAGGTCCGGTACCTCCACAGCGATATCGACACCCTGGAGCGCGTGGAGATCATCCGCGACCTTCGACTCGGCGTCTTCGACGTGCTGGTGGGCATCAACCTGCTCCGTGAAGGGCTCGACCTCCCCGAGGTCTCGTTCATCGCCATCCTCGACGCCGACAAGGAGGGCTACCTTCGCGGCTACCGTTCCTTGATCCAGACCATCGGGCGGGCGGCGCGCAACGTCTTCGGACACGTGGTCATGTATGCCGACCGGACCTCTGATGCGATGGAGCGCGCCATCATGGAGACCGATCGGCGCCGCGCGATCCAGGTCACCTACAACGTCGAGCACGACATCACGCCCCTCTCGATCGTCAAGGCCGTCTACCAGATGGAGTCGCACCGCGAGCAGCAGTCGCTCCGCGCCGCCGCCTTCCAGGAGGCTTCGGGGTTGCCGCCCGACGAGGTGCTGCGCCTCGCCAAGGACGTCGAGAAGGAGATGCTCCGCGCTGCTCGGGACCTGGAGTTCGAGCGCGCGGCGGAGTTGCGCGATCGTCTGGTGCAGCTGCGCCGCAACCTGGAAGGCGAGCAGGAGCCCGAGGCGGCACAGACCCATCGCGGCAGGGGCCGACCCGTCCGTTCCCGGTAGCGGGCTGCGCGGCCAGGCGCCGCGGCAACGGGGGTAGACAGCAAGAACATCTGTTCGGTACCATCCGTCGCCCATGGCAACCGACCTGCAGCGCGCCGCTCCCCGCCTTCACTACGTGTGCTCGGCGTGCGGGGCGCAGGCGCCCAAGTGGCAGGGCCGCTGCACTTCGTGCGAGGCGTGGAACAGCCTCAGCGAGGACACCGTCCATCTCACGGTTCGCAAGCCGGCGCGCACCGCGCCCGGCCGAGACGACCGCGATGGAGGCGGTCATGGCGGTACCTGCTCGCGTGCAGGCCACGGGTTCTTTCGAGGTCGATCGTGTCCTGGGTGGGGGGATCGTTCCCGGCAGCGTCGTGCTGCTGGGTGGTGACCCTGGCATCGGGAAGTCCACCATTGCGCTGCAGCTGTCGCACAGCTGCGGCAGCGAAGGATCGCCGGCGCTGTATTGCACCGGTGAGGAGTCGCTTGAGCAGCTTGCCCTGCGAGCTCGGCGGCTTGGATGTACCGGTGCCAGGGTTCGCCTGCTTGTCGAGTCCGACGTCGACACCGTGATCGCGACCATCGAGTCGGAGCGCCCGGCGTTCGTGGTCGTGGACTCGGTCCAGACCCTTCGCGATGCCGGAACGCCGGGACCGCCGGGGAGCGTCTCGCAAGTGCGCGCGGCGGTGCTCCGGATGAGCGACGTGGCGAAAGCCACCGGCGTCCCCGTGCTGCTGGTGGGACACGTCACCAAGGAAGGGGCGATCGCCGGGCCGCGGACCCTCGAGCACATGGTCGACGTCGTCCTCTACCTCGAGGGAGAGCGGCTCGGCGAGCATCGAATGCTCCGAGGGATCAAGAACCGGTTCGGTGCCACCGGGGAGGTCGGCCTGCTCACCATGGAGCGCGACGGCATGCGTGACCTGGCCGCGCCCAACCGCGGGATGCTCGATGCGGCGTCACTGGGAGCTTCGGGCAGCGTGCTCACCGTGACATGCGACGGGCTCCGGCCCATGGCGGTGGAGGTTCAGGCGCTGGCCGTGGCGTCGCCGTTCGAGTTCCCGCGGCGGACCGCCTCGGGCTTCGAGCTCAACCGCCTGCATCTGATGCTCGCCGTGCTCGCCAAGCGAGCCGGGATCGCGGTGCCGAAGCTGGACGTCTTCGTCAACGTCGCGGGCGGCATCCGCCTGGCAGATCCCGGAACCGATCTCGCCGTGGCACTGGCGATCGCCGGCTCGGCGGTCGACCGAGCCGTCTCGCGACACTGCGCGGTCATCGGCGAACTAGGCCTCGGCGGCGAGGTGCGAAGGGTCTCGCGGACGGACGTTCGGCTCGCCGAGGCATCGGCCGTCGGCATGGAGGCGGTGATCCTCCCGGACAGCTATCGAGGCGCAGTTCCGGACGGGCTCCGGTGCCATCGGGTCTCCAACCTGCATGAGGCAGTTGCACTACTCGGGTGACCGTCGTGTCGCGCCGTATTTTGGTGCGGAGATCGTGTGGTTCAATCGGCGAGATGCACGCGCACGCCAATCGGTCTGCCCATCGGGCACGCAACCTCTCTCGAATCGTCGGCGCCGGCTTCGGGTTTGTCTTCGGTGTGCTGTACGGCGTGTTCATCCTCTCGGAGTCGCCGACCGTGCTCAACCAGAACACCTCGGTCGCCGGCGCAACGCTCCTGGCTGCCGGTGCCGCCGGGGCCGCCTCCCTGGCACTGGCCGCGCCGCTCCTGACCGTCGAGCCCTACCTCTGGTTGGTTCGCATCCTTGACGAGGCCCCGGCGGTGCAGATCGTGGGCGCCGTCTTCGGCGTGATCGCGGCGCTGCTGATCGCCGCTCTACTTGCCGTGCTCCTGAATCCCCTGCCCTGGGGTCTTGGCGTTGTGATCTCACTGATCCTCGCCACGGCACTCGTCTACGTCGGGGTCCGCACCGGCAGCAGACGCCGGGATGCGCTTGCGGTGGTCTTCGGCCGCGCCCAGCCGGTCAACATCGACGAAGGCGGTCCGAGCCCGCTCGACGGCCAGCCAGTGATCGTCGACACCAGCGTCCTCATCGACGGCCGCATCGTGGATGTGGCTGCCGCCGGCTTCGTGCCCGGACGCCTGCTCATCCCGGGGTTCGTGCTCGAGGAGCTGCAGCGGGTCGCTGATTCCGCCGATCCCTTCCGCCGTCAGAAGGGTCGCCGTGGGCTCGGCGTCGTCGATGCCCTCCAGAAGGGCGAGGACGTCGTCTGCGAGCTGGTCGATCTCGACTTCCCCGGCACTCCCGACGTCGACGCTCGGTTGGTCAAGCTGGCCCGTGCTCGCGGGGCGGCGTTGATGACCCAGGACTACAACCTCAACCGTCTCGCGCAGATCGAGGGCGTCCGCGTGCTCAACCTCAACGACCTCGCGAACGCGGTGAAGCCGATCGTCTCGGCCGGCGAGAGCATGGCAATCACGATCGTCAAGGAAGGCAAGGAGCCGCACCAGGGTGTCGGCTACTTCGAGGACGGCACCATGGTGGTGGTGGAGAATGGCCGGAGCCACGTGGACCAGACCGTCACCGTCACCGTCACCACCGTCCTCCAGACCACCGCGGGCCGGATGATCTTCGCGACGCTCAACGATGACGAACCGGCCAGGCCTCGAGGTCCAGCGGCCGGCTCGCGCCAAGGTCGCGCAGCGCTGAGCAGCGCGCTGATCGTGCCCGCCTTCGGGCGCGGGGCGCGGATGGGGGAGGACAAGCTGTGGGCGATGGCCGGTGGTCGCCCGGTGTTCGCCACCACGCTCCGCGCGATCGCGGCGGCCGAGTGCTTCGACCTTATCGTCGTGGCGGCCCCGGAAGACCGCTGGGAAGCGATACGAGGGTTCGCCGACGCCTATCTCCTCGCCGGGCTCGAGCTCATTGAGGGAGGCGAGCGCCGCCAGGACAGCGTCGCTGCGGCGCTGGAGCGCTGCAGCGATCAGGACTGGATCACCGTCCATGACGCCGCTCGCCCGCTTGCGTCACCAGCGCTCTTCCACGCCGTCCTGGCCGCAGCCAGGGCTGATGGGGCGGCAATCGCAGCGGTACCCTGCGTGGACACGGTGAAGCAGGAGCAGCACGGCCGGGTCGCGGCCACCCTCGATCGCGCGTCGCTGGTCGCCGCACAGACGCCACAATCCTTCAGCGCCGACCTGCTGCGCCGGGCGCATGCCGGCGCCGCGACACATGGGATCAACGCCGGCGACGATGCAACGCTCGTCGAAGCTCTCGGCGAGCCGGTCACTGTGGTCCCCGGCGATCCCCGCAACTTCAAAGTCACGTTTCCGCAGGACCTCGTCCTGCTCCGCGCTCTGCTCGAGGAGGAGGCTCAATGACGCCGCGTATCGGTCATGGCATCGATGCCCACCGGTTCATCCCAGGACGGCTGTTGATGCTGGGAGGGGTCCTCGTGCCGTACAGCCGCGGCCTGCTCGGTCACTCCGACGGCGATGCGGTCGTGCATGCCCTGGTGGACGCCATCCTCGGCGCCTCCGGGCTCGGGGACATGGGCGGCCACTTCCCGTCGGGCGATCCCCATTGGAAGGACACGTCCGGGTGTGAGTTCCTGAAGATCGTCGCCGCCAAGCTCGACGAGGAGGGGTGGATGATCACCAGCGGTCACGTGATCGCCATCGCCGAGGAACCCCGCCTCTCCAAATATCTGCCCGCAATGTCCGAGGCGATGTCGACCGCGCTCGGTCTTCCGCCCGGCACGATCGCGGTGGGCGCGACGACGACTGACGGCATGGGCTTCTCGGGCCGCAGCGAAGGGATCGCCGCGTCGGCGACGGTGCTCCTGGACCGGAAGTGACACTGCAGCTGCACGACACGATGAGCCGTGAGCTCGTCGCGGTGGAGCCGATCGAACCCGGCCACGTGCGCCTGTACACGTGCGGACCGACGGTGTGGAACCGCGTCCATATCGGCAACTTCCGCACCTTCATCTTCGAGGACGTGCTGCGTCGCTGGCTGGACCGGCGCTTCACCACGGTGACGCACGTGATGAATCTCACCGATGTGGACGACCGGATCATCAAGAACGCAGTCGACCACGGAGCGACGCTCGACGAGGAGACCGCGCCCTGGATCGCCGCCTTTGCAGAGGATCGCGAGACGCTCGGCATCCGGCCCGCAACCTTCTATCCGCGGGCGACGCAGTACATCGAGCAGATGGTCGACCTCATCGAGCGTCTGGTGACCGCCGGCGCGGCGTACGAGAGTGACCGCAGCTACTACTTCCACATCGCGGCCTTCCCCGCCTACGGGCGCTTGAGTGGCGCCAGCGCCGAGGGCCTGGTCAGTGGAGCGAGCGGCAGAATCGACGCCGACGACTACACCAAGGAGGACGTCCGCGACTTCGCCCTCTGGAAGGCGGTCGGACCTGACGACATCGGCTGGGATACGCGCATTGGCCGCGGTCATCCGGGATGGCACATCGAGTGCTCGGCCATGAGCATGGCCCTGCTCGGTGAGAGTTTCGACATCCACTGCGGCGGCGTCGACAACATCTTTCCGCATCACGAGAACGAGATCGCGCAGTCAGAAGCGGCCACCGGCAAACCGTTTGTCCGCATCTGGTGCCACAGCCAGCATCTGCGGGTGAGCGGGGAGAAGATGGCCAAGCGGCTCGGAAATTTCTCGACCGTCAACCAGGTGCTCGAGGAAGGCGCGAGCGCTGCGTCGCTGCGCTACCTGCTGGCCGCGAGAACCCATTACCGCAAACAGCTCGACTACTCCGACGAGCTGCTCGCGGACAGCAGCGCCGCGGTGCAGCGGCTCGTCGACTTCGAGGCTCGCGTGGCTGCGCTGCACACCTTCGAATCGGACGACAACGACCGCGACCATGCAGTGCTCGCGTCAGTGCGCGGCATGCGCATCGGCTTCGAGGAGGCGATGGACGACGACCTCAACCTCCCCGAGGCGATGGGCATCGTCTTTTCGGGTCTGCGCGACGTCAACCGTCTTCTCGATAGCGGTCCGGTTGCCGGGGAGACGCAACGCACGCTGCAGCACCTGCTCGAGGAGGTTGACGGCGTGCTGGGTGTGCTCGCGCTGGTGCGCAGAGACCGGCTGGCCGCGCCCGACGCCGAAGAGCAGCGCTGGCTCGATGAGCGCGCGACCGCACGCGCCGCGCGTGACTTCGCGCAGTCGGACCATCTCCGTTCGCAGCTCGCGGCCCGCGGCATCGAGGTGGAGGACACGCCACAGGGACAGCGCTGGAAGCGCATCTCGCCGCGGCGCAGCTGATCGCGTGGACATCCTCTACGGGCGCAACCCGGTGCTCGAGGCGCTGCGTGCGGGACGCACGGTTCGCAAGATCGTGGTTGCCACGGCTATCCGCCCCGAGGCGCGCATGACCGAGATCCTGGAGCTCGCTGAGGCGCGCGACATCCTCGTGGAGGAGGTGTCGCGGCAACGGCTCGACGACATCGCGCACACCGAACATCATCAGGGCGTCGCCGGCTATTTCCATGCGCGCGCGGTGCTCACGCTGCACGACCTGCTCGACGAGGCGCGCGCACCGGCGCTCCTGGTCGTGCTCGATGGCATTCAGGATCCCCAGAATGTCGGCGCCATCGCGCGCAGTGCTGAGGCATGCGGCGCCGACGGGATCGTCGTGCCGCGTCATCACGCGGCGCCGCTCACCGCTGCTGCCGTGAAAGCGTCCGCCGGCGCGACCGAGCACCTGTCGATGGTGACCGTGCCCAACCTGGCGCAGGCGCTTGAGGTTATGGGCGCCGCAGGCATCTGGCGGGTCGGGCTCGATGCCGATGCACCGCATCGCTACGACACGGTGGATCTGTCCGGCCCCACCGCGATTGTCGTCGGCGCAGAGGGTGCCGGGATGCGGCGGCTGACGCGCGAACGCTGCGATGTCCTCGTGTCACTCCCGATGATGGGCCACGTGGCGTCGCTCAATGCCGGTGCGGCGGCGGCAGTGCTGCTCTTCGAAGTGCAACGCCAGCGCGGATTCGCGCCCCGCTGATTAGGCTATGCGAGCCCTGATCGTCGACGGCTACAACATCATTCATGCGTGGCCGGCGCTGAAGTCCACGCTGCGGGATCGCGGCCTCGAGGATGCCCGCCGGCAGCTGATCATCGCGCTCGCCGAGTATTCGGCGCAGACCGGTATCGCCGTGACCGTCGTATTCGACGGTGCCGCGCGCAAGGGCCCGCTGCCGTCCACCGAGCAGCACGACGGCGTGACCGTGCTCTTCGGGTCGAAGCTCGCGAGCGCCGACCACGTCATCGAGCGCGCTGCCTATCGGGCGTCGCAGCGCGGTGAGGGCGCCGATGTCGTCGTTGCCACCGACGACCGTCTCGAGCGTGACGTGGTCGGGGGCATGGGCGTGGCCACCATGGGGGCGCGGGCGCTGGAAATGGAGGTCGCGCGGGTCGCGGGCGGTGTCGACACCGAGACCCGGCGGATGCGGGACGACAGCCGGCGAAGCACCCGGGTTGAGGACGGGCTCTCGCCGCTGGTCCGCGAGCAGCTGGAACGGATCCGCCGGGGCGAGCAGTCGTAGTGGCGACCGGCTCAGGCGGGTCGCGGCGTCAGGGTGAGATCCTTGCTCCGATGAGTGAGACGACAGGCCGGCGCCGCGTGGTGGTGACCGGCATGGGGACCGTCTCGCCGGTCGGCAACAGCGTTGCGGAAAGCTGGGATTCGCTGCGCAACGGCCGGGGCGGCATCGCGCCGATCACGCATTTCGACGCTTCGAAGCTGCCTGTCCGCATTGCCGGCGAGGTCAAGGGGTTCGATGCCGCCGCCATCTTCGGGACCAAGGAAGCGCGGCGGGGGACGCCCCACGTGCACTACGCAATGGCTGCGGCGCGCGAGGCCCTGAGCAACTCCGGGCTCGACATCGCCGCCATCTCGCCCGAGGTCGGTGTGTTGATTGCGTCAGGGATCGGCGGGCTCGAGGTGATCGAGAACACGACGCGCGTGCTCGACACCGAGGGTGCACGCCGGGTCTCGCCGTTCGCGGCGGCGATGGCACTCGTCGACATGGCCCCTGGCATGGTTTCGATCGACCTCGGTGCGCGCGGTCCGAACATGGCGGTCGTCAGCGCCTGCGCGTCGGGCGCGGACGCGATCGGCCAGGCGTCGAACTGGATCCGCCAGGGCGATGCGGTGGCCGTGCTCGCCGGTGGAACCGAGGCCGGGATCACCTCGACGGGCATTGCGATGTTTGCCGCGGCGCGCGCGCTCTCAACGCGCAACGACGACGCGGCGCACGCCTCGCGTCCGTTCGAACGCGACCGCGATGGGTTCGTCGCGGCTGAGGGATCCGCGGTGCTCGTCCTCGAGGAGCGCGAGCACGCGCTGGCGCGCGGCGCCACGATCTATGCGGAGTTGCTCGGGTACGCGGCGGCAGCCGACGCGTACCACATCACCGCTCCCGAGCCCAGCGGCGACGGCGCGATCCGCTGCGTTCGCCGAGCCCTCGAGCGCGCCGGGCTGCAGCCCGAGGACATCGACTACATCAATGCGCACGGCACGGGGACGGGGCTGAACGATCTTGCCGAGACGCGCGCGATCAAGCAGGTTTTCGGCGACCACGCGCATGCGGTGCCGATCTCCTCGACCAAGTCCATGACCGGGCATATGCTCGGCGCTGCCGGCGCGTTCGAGGCCATGGTCACCATCCTCGCGATGCGCGAGGGCTTCATCCCACCGACCATCAACCTCGACAATCCCGACCCGGAATGTGACCTTGACTACGTCCCCAACGTCGGCCGCGCCGCGAGCCTGCATGTGGCCATGACGACGTCCTTCGGATTTGGCGGGCACAACGCCTGCCTGATTTTCGCCGGAGGACCGCCCCCCGGCTGACCGCGGGCTAGCCGGCGTTCGCCACGACGCTGTCGAGGGCTGCCTTGATGATGCCGTAGCACTCGCAGGACACTGCTTCGAGGCCCTCGCGATCGACGATCGTGACCCGGCCGCGGTGGTATCGAATCAGGCCCGCCGACTGGAGCAGTCCCGCCGACAAGGTGACGGTTGCGCGACGCGAACCGAGCATCTGTCCCAGAAACTCATGGGTGATCGGGAAAGTGTCTGTCCCCACGCGGTCGTGGCTCATCAGCAACCACCGGCTCAACCGTTCCTCGTTGGAATGGAGGCGATTGCACGCGGCGGCCTGCGAGATCTGGCCGAAGAGCGCCTGGACGTACTTCTGCACCAGCTCGCGGAAACCGGGAAGATGCTCGAACTGCTTGAGGAATTCGGTTGCCTCCATCCGCAGCGTGCGTCCGCCGACCTGCGAGATCGCTCGCACCGCCAGCGATCCGCCAGGCACCATCGGGACGCCGACGATGCCCTCATTGCCGATGGTGGCGACCTCAACGATGTTGCCGTCGGCGAGCGGTGTCACGAGCGAGATGACGCCATCCATCGGGAAGTGGACGTGCGCGACCGCCTGACCGGGATCGAACAGCACCGTCTTCACCGTGAGGTGCGCCGGCCGGAGATGCGGCAGCAGTGCATCGCGCTCCGTGGCCGGAAGCGCGTCGAGCAGGTGATTCCCTGCCGGTGCTGTGAGCGAAGTGCCCTTTCCCATCGACTTGTTCCGACAATACTCCACCGGTCCCCTTCCCGGCGGAGACTCAGACAGGGCTCGACCGCGCCGATCCCCTGGTCCTGCGGGTCGAAGGCCCATGGGAGAATCGGGGCCATGCCGATGTAGCTCAGGGGTAGAGCAACCGCCTTGTAAGCGGTTGGTCGGGAGTTCGAATCTCCCCATCGGCTGCGACAGTCAGTCGTTCCGAGTGTCGTGGCGACCGAGCTCGACGCTCCTTCACGACTATCTCAGCGACCGCAAAGCACAGGGCATGAGCATCAAGACGATCAAGCTCTATCGCGACGCTGTCGAGGGAGTCCTGCCGCCGTTCTGCGCTGACCGTCGGGCTCACCGAACCCGAAGCGCTCGACGCTCGCGCGTTGAACCATTTGACGAGCGGCTTGCTCGACGGCACGCTATCGCGATCCGGCAAGCCACTCTCGAAGGCACCGTTCTCTCGTCTCTGCTCGAGGGCGATCGAACACGTTTCTAGTGTGGCTGCGCGGGAAGCCGGCAGAAAGTCGCCCGCAAGAGCCAAGGTGCCCCGGCAGCGAAAGAAAGCGCTGGACACGCTTTCGCGCCAGGAGATTGCGACCCTTGAGAACGCTGCGGGCAACGACCGCGACATGCTGATCGTGCGGCTGCTCGGCGATACGGGCATCAGGCTTGGCGAGTTGCTGCGCTGACCCCGGGCTGACATCGAAGTGATCCACGGCACGCACCTCATCCGCGTCCTCGGCAAGGGTGATCGCGAGCGGCTCGTGCCCGCTCACGCCGCAACTCTCGCGTCGCCTCCAGCGTTTCGCCGGCCATGGCACTGCGAAGGAGCGTCTCTTCCGCGCTCTTCAGCAGCTACCTGAAGTGGAGAGTACAGCCCTGACGCAGTCTGCTGTCGAGCATATGCTCGAACAACGCCGAGCACGCCGGTATCACCAGCGCGTCTACCCACATCTCCTCCGACACTCCTTCGTACCAACTACTTACGCTCCCGGCGGAATCCCATCCTTGCTGCACAGATCGTTGGTCACACGTCGCTCGCGATGGTGAACGAGACTGACCTTAACCTCAGCGCTCCCAAACTGAATGTCAACCGCTCGTCAACGCCACACTGGCATCTATCTAGTATACAGTAAATCTCGAGAGAGCAGCCAGCCGTGCTCGAGAAAACAAAACCACCAATACGTTCACCTGCCGCATCTAAACTTCCACCTCCAATCACTCTTAGCTTAGCTAACCACGCACTCCTTCACGTAACCTCAAATCTACCGTTGCCACCCACACTGCAGCACCCACAACGCCACAACAGCTGAGAGCAGCTCACCACCCTAAACTCTTAGTCAAGCAGCGTAAATGCTAGTTCATCCACCTCCACACGCGCTATCAACTTCCATACCCACACCCATCGCGTTATCAGCGTAGCTCACAATCAGTGCGCTAAGCGTCAACGCTGTGCTGCAACTGCAGTAGTATCACCACCCTCCAAGTGCATCCTATTACCAGCCCTATCACACTAGTCAGTGTAACTCATGCCGTGCTCTGCTCGCTGAGCAGCTTAAACAGCTGCGCGCAAGTACACCCCCATATCATCATCGCTACAGTCTCTCGCTGTCACACCATAGTCGCTCATCCATGCTCACCCACCGCCCCCAACCCCTCAACCCGGGGCAGCTCCGCGAGCGCGCGCTCACGTAGGCCGGCGGCTGGCGGTGAGCCCTTCCAGTGCATCGGGAAGGGCGTGGTCGCAGTAGCCGCCCGCAAACGCTCAGCACCACTCTCCCAACGGCCTTCAGGCTCTACTACAAGCCCGCAAGTACTGACGTCTACTCAGGTATCCGCCGCGCCACGCTCATGCTCATGTAGGTCGATATCGGAGCGTGCCGAGTACGAGAACGTCGAGCAGATTGCCTGACGAGTGACGAACCATGCTGTACGAACCAAATAGTTCCATCTGACAACCAGAAACCGCTGTGAAAGATCTTCTCGTGGACGCTCGGCGTTGATCAAATATCCGCGCCCCTCCAAAATGGACGGCATGGTAGGAGCGCGGCGATGCAGACACTCGGGTAACCAACCAGCACCGCCAGTCGGAAGTCTGTGGCTTCCACGTCTCTCCGCACCTAGGCAATCTGCTCCGATCCCACATTCGAGGCTCTGGCTTAGTCCCCTTGTTGAAGAATGCGAGACATAGCAGTTTCAGCGCGCCGCTCGCTCTCTCCTGGAACTGAACAGAGCGACAGGTGGCCATCCCGACGCCTGGCGTGAGATACCGATATTGATGGGAGCTGCGCGGAGTTCGCGCTCCTTGCCGCTCTACGGAAGTCGAGATCGAGTGTATTCGGCGAGCGATCAGCGACCGTAGCCTCCCCAAGCAGTACGTTTGCACAGCGCTTCTTCACCGAGGCTCAGACGCAACAGATCCTCGGATGTGGTCATCGCTCGCGAACATCGCGGCGCGCACGCTAATGCTCGCTCCGGCTACCCTTGGGTGAGACGCTCCCCGCCGCATTTCGTGCGTTCAGTGATCGCCCTGGCGACTGGTGTCGATGTCCGACGTGCCGGCCTTCCGGAGAGGGCATTCCAATCACCGTACCGAAACCTTGATCTGCTCACTACGGTATTTATCCACATCTTCGGAAGCACGCAATGGCAAGCTTTGGATGATCGTCGCGGCACTGACTTTCATCGCGCTCGGGAAAGAGTTCTGTTCGTCGCTGGCGCAAGCCGCGTTACCGCCTGGCGACCGACTGAATAACGCGCATTCTCCAGCCACGCGACGACATGCCGACACCGGCGGCGGTAGATCTTTCGCTCAAGGATTTGGCAACGAGGCGCGTGCCGCACTCCTGAGCTGCCCCGCTAGCTCCGTACTTTTCGCGAAGCCCTATATACGCTGTGGCCGAGATTACGAATGGAACATTTCAGATCGGCGACTAGCTCCGCTAGCTGCCCGGTCGTCAGATAGCCAGACCATGACTGCCCGAGGATCACCTACTGGAAGCGGTGCGGCTGTCGGTATCCAGTGAGCTCAGCGCTGTTCACTAATTGGCATCGACCTGGTCAAGCGGCAAGGTGAAGCTGGATCCGCACAAAACTCGTCGAGGTCGGCGCCTCGAGGTTCTCGGGTGTCTGTGTGCCGGTCGGTCATGACAAGCTTCCGAGATGACCTCACAACGGTGTTTCGTGTCACCGGCTCTGTGCTCACACCCACCGCTTTCGCAATGCCCGCTGGCGGCGTTTGCCCTCCAAGCTCGAGCCGATTCCTCGCTCATACCCAGTGTCGCCCACTACGCTGGTATGACGTCGCACTTCGGACACCCACTACTCCTGCGGAGTGGCCGGGGGTTCCGCCGCACTATCCAAACTGGACGTCATGGAGATCATCGCGGATGTCCGCACAGACCATGGGGCGATGACGGCCCTTGAAGATTTCGGCGCGGTCCTTGGCCGATCCTCGACATTCCTCGTTCCTGCTCGGCGCGACGTCACTCTGGGGCAAGTTCAGGTCGTCGACATCTCTCCGCCACGGGCTCTGGGAGAAACCCGTGATCTCCAGATCTACAGCTCCGCGCCTTTCGATAGGAACCTCCGAGGGATCTCGATGCAGTCCATTGTCGGCTTCTCCTTGCTAGCGCTCCCCTATGCCGTACCGTCGTTCGCTCCCCGTAAGGCAGCTGCGTTGCGTTGGTTTGTCAAATCGCTGAGCACCGACTTGCTCCACGACGAGTTCATGTTCCTTTGGATCGCGCTGGAGGTGCTCTGCGATCTGGCGGGGCCGAAGGTCATCTCACCTTATTTCTGTCCCAAAGGCCATGCTATTCCCGAGTGCCCAACGTGCCACACATCGACGGCGAAGGAAGTCAGAGGGCAGACCCTTCGATCCTTTCTTCAGGAGCCCGGAGGCGTGGATATCGGGACTGGTAAGGAACTCTGGACCATGCGGCAGATGATGCACGGGGCCACCGACTTCAACTCCACTAAGCTCGAGCGACTGCCGGCGCTCGTCCAGACCTTGCGCGCCGCGGTAGCCACGGCACTCAAGGATGCGCTCGGCATCCCCGAAGTCTTGGTCTCGATTGTGCGGCCCGAAGGTTTGATGATTCAGCCGAGCGCGGGGGTGGTTGGTAGCAAGCCACTGAGCTCTGACGATCTCCTGGCCCTCGATCAGTTGATCGCGGGGTGAACATACGAGCCGGAGGATTGGCGCTTTCCGGTCTAGCCGTGATCCGGCGAAGGTCTCGACCTGATCGCGACTACGACGCACATGACCCCAAAGAGCGCCAGCAGCACACCGAAAGCGACCTTTAGGTAGACCATCTACTGGAACCAGCCTGCGACGTCAAGGATCGTGTTGACCGTGCCCGTACTGTTGTAGACGTCCACATCACCGGCCGACGGTCCGCTCGACGCCAGAGCCACGATTGCGAGGTTGTCGATAACCTCATGGACGCGTGGGTTGAGATCTGATGCGCGGGGACGGCTCGTCGCGTCACTCGGGTAGAGGACGAGGACGGTAGATGCTGTCCCTGCGACCGCGGTCAGGTTGGCTACTATCGCCACCGGCGTCGAAGCGCCACCGAGCGCGGGCAGCACTCCAGCGCCGGCGACCTGAACAGTCTCCGTGAAGTTGCCCGTTAACGGCTTGTTGGCACAGAGCGTCCCGGAGCCAGTGCGCGTGTCGCAAATGCGGTCGGGCGGCACGGCGTAGAAGAGCGCACCAGGCGGCGATGTGGTCTCGCTTCCATCGCCTAACCAGCCATTGACATCGATGATGAAGTCCACGCTGCCGACGGCGTTGTAGATGCAGACGTCCTGATGGGGACCGAGATCCGAGATGACCCGATTGGGAAGCGCCTCACCGGCAGAAGGGTTGACATTGGACACTGCGGGGGCGGCCGTCGGGCAGGCGTCGGTGGCCATATTCGGCGGTGCGATAGCTAGATATGTCGACATGGTGGCCTGTGTTGCGGTGAGGTTGAACGCGGCGGCCGCGGCATGAGCGGTCGGTATCGAAGGAGTGCCGCCAGTGGCGCCCGTTGGTAGGCCCGAAAGCACTGTCCGTCGCCAGGTGTTAGGCTCGCACGGGGCGTCGACCGTGCCTGCACACACAGTGTGTTGGCCGGCCCGAGTGTCACAGATACGCCAGCGGTGGCATCCGATTGAGACTCACCCGGCGCCTCGCCAGAGGCCCGCGGGGGCTGCGAAATAACCCTGGACATCGACGATGACATCGGCGGAGCCGACGGCGTTGAAGACGGTGATCTGGCCGCTCGCGCTGAGCGGGACCACAGCGAGATTCGCTTGAGCAACGCTCGCGCCGATGTTGACGCTGGACGCCGTGGGTGTCGGGCCCCCCGTGGGAAGACGACCAGGTACGTCGCCTCCCGACCCGTGATTGATTCCGGTGAGGTTGACGACGATGGCCAGCGCTCCAGCGGGAACTGTCTGTAGCGCAGGTCCGCGAACTTCCGTGACTTGCACCACGAGCGTGCCTCGGGCGCCGAGCGGGTGCGACGTGCATTCGCTGCCGGTTCCGGCTCGCGTATCGCAGATGCGGAAGGGCGAGAGCGCGCTATACGCACCGGGCGCAACCACTGTGGCGATTTCGCGATGTTGCTGCCGAGAGTCCGCCGTTTCAACTCATGGTTCTTCCCGTGAAGACCTGCGTCGTGGACGTTCCGCCGGTGCTCGTCTCGGTGACTGTGGCCATGTACTGGCCCGCCGACACGTACGTATCAGTTGTGGCGGGCGTCGTCGTGTTCAGCGTGGTGCCGTCGCCGAAGTTCCAGGCGTAGGTACTGATTGTCCCGTATGCGACGGTGGAAGCTGAGGCATCCAACACGCTGGCGCTTCCGAGGGGTGCATCCGCGACCGAGAGCTTCGCGACGGGCGCCTGGTCGGGAGTGATCGCGATACCCCCGGCCCACAAGCCGGTAGTGATCGGCGTCCCGACCGCATGCGTGCCGGTGTCGAACGGCGTGACCGTGCCATTGTCGAGGCTGCTGACATAGGCGGTGGTGCCGTCTGGCGTGACGGCGATGCCTGCGGGGCTGCCGGGAATGGAGATTGTTGCGCCGGCGGTCTTTGTGGCCGTGTCGATCGGTGTCACTGTGTCGTTGCCCTGGTCGGTTACGTACACTGTGGTTCCATCTGGCGTGATGGCGATGTCGATGGGGTTCGGACCGGTCGAAATCGGATCTGCCGGCCGTGTTCGTGGCGGTGGCGATCGGCGTCACGCTGCTCGAACGTTCATTCGCCACGTAGACAGTCGCGCCGTCTGGCGTTATCGCGAGTTGTCGGGGCTTGTGCCGACAGGAATTGCGTCCCGGCTACACCAGTGGTGAATTAAATTGGCGTGACACTGTCGCCACCGTTGTTGCCGACGTAGGCAGTAGTTCCGCCGGTGTAATCACGATCCCGAAGGTTATCCCCAACCGAGATGAGCGTTCCGGCCGTGTTTGTGGCGATGTTGATGGGAGTCACGTTGTTCGACGACGCATTGTGACGTACGCAGTCTTGCCGTTGGGAGTGATAGCGATCGCTGCCCGAGAGAAGAAACCAACGCAATTGGAGTGCCCGGCGTGTTAGTGGCAGTCGATATCGGCGTCACTTCATTCGCGTCAAATTCGGCAACATACGCAGTCCTGCCATCCGGCGTGATGGCGATGAATCCTAGTGACGTTCCCAACGAATCGCGTACCGGCCATCTTTCTCGCGCGTGTCAATGGTGTGACGCTATTCGAGTGCTGATTAGTCACATATGCCGTCCATGCAGATGTTAAGGCAACGCATCGACCAAATCAACCCGGCCCAACGAGCCATCGCCAGCAAGAATCCTATTCCGGCCGCAGCGCCAATCCGGCGACGCGTGCTCACGCTAGCCATAGTGTACCCAAGCGTGAACACTGACGTGGCGTAGCGGCGGCTTCTTCCATCCAACTCGACGCTACACGCTGCTGCCGTGATTCGTCGCGATGTAACGCTCTGATCAATCACTCACTCATGATCAGAACTTAGCATGTCCGATGTCCGCACAAGCAGTGACCAGCGTCGACAAGAGAGTCTTGCGCTATACCGTGTGGCTTAGTAGCTGGCTAAGCTGCGGCCTGCCGTTTGACTTTCCTTCCTATGCCTGCTACCTTGTTATCCAAGGTACTTGGTTTGGTACGAGGCCGGGAACAACCATGACGACCCGCGAAACAGATGAGATCACACGGCGCTATCTCAATCGCTTGCACAAGGAACTCGGCGACTTACCGGCCGTCAATCGGAACGAGGTACTCGACGAGATCCGTGACCACATCGCCGATTCCAGAGCAACTGTCCAGTCGGATGCCGACATGCTGGCGGTGCTCAGCCGGCTCGGTGATCCAAAGAGCATTGCGGACGATGCCCGGGAGCGTTTCGGACTCACGTCCTATCAAGCTGGCACCATCGAGATCGCAGCGATCATCCTTCTGCTGTTCAGCTTCTCTGTCGTCGGATACATCGTCGGATTGGTGCTCGTCTGGCGATCACCGGCGTGGCGACGTCTCGACAAACTCATCGGCACTCTGACGCCGCTCCTTGCCGTTCCTGCCGTGTGGATCGCGGGGGCGCGTCCCTTCCTGCTTTTCGCGCTTATCGTGGCCCCGATCTATCTCGCCGTCAGGATGCGCCATCGGTCGCGCGCAGTCCTGCTCGTCTCTGTCATTCCACTCGGGTTGGTCATCGTCGCTAGCGTCGGGGCGCTCATAGCCGGAGCCGGAATATCGAGCGGCAACAGCTACATGGTTGTGAATGGACGGCACGTTTGTTGGGTGGGGACCAGCTCCGACAATGAGAAGCAGGTTGCCTGCAACTCGGTCCCGCCGCCCTATGGCGGATGGAGCGATCTTGAGAAGAACAGCTTCACGACGGGGTATGACTATGCGATCGCCGTGAACGGACAGCACAGCTGCACCGTCGACACGCCGAAGGGCATCTTCCAGCAGACGTCGTGCAGCTCCATCCCCGCACCGCCGGGGGATGGGGAGCCGTGGCAGCGTCTCAACAATCGACCCACTGTATCGGCGACGAGCCGCGTTGCCTGTTCCGTGACTGCGGCATCCCCACTGGTCGCGCCGACCCCTTACCCCGCGCCGTGAAGACGGGACGGGATGGCATCGCAGCGGACAACATCCAGGGCAACGAGGCAATGGTCGCGCAGATGCGAAAGGGCGCACTGGAATACTGCGTGATGGCGCTCATGAGCGACCAAGAGCGCTACGGCTTCGAGCTGGTGCAAACTCTCCGCGACTTCGATGGCGTCGTCACGACGGAGGGAACGGTCTACCCACTGCTCAGCCGGTTGCGCAAGGACGGACGGGTGGAGACATGTTGGCGCAGAGTCCAACTCGGGACCGCCACGCCGCTACTACCACCTCACTGACAAAGGGCGTAAGTCGTTGGAGCGCTTCACTCTCGAGTGGGGGCGCTTTCGCGACGCGGTGGATGCTGTGTTGAACGAGCGCAGATCTGGGAACAACGCACTATCCCGTGCTATCCCGGGGAACTCAGCTCTGAGGCCGGCCAGCGGTGTTGCGTAGCCGGGATCAGGCTGAACCATAACGGCCTGTACTCTCGTTGGCGGTCGGCCGCCAGGTATAAATCGGCGAGCAGGTCGGAACCGCTGAGGTCAAATCGGGTCACTTTGGTGGACCCGCGCCTTTTAGCGTTGGTCGGGAGGTCGAGCCTCCCCGCCGGCTGCGCCGGTCCCTTTGGAATATCGAACTGATCGCCCACCACTGGGTTGTGGTGGCTATTCGCGCCCGGACTGGTACCATGGATTGCACGGGGGCGCACTACGCTCCGCAGGGGGACGACGAGAAGGGATTTTGGCAACTCACGTCGGTAGCAATTCGCGACGCCACTGTTTGGCGTGCTCGGCATCCGACCACGCATCCGGCGATTCCAGATGAGCGGCCACGTCATCGGCGCAGCCGGTCGCAGCCGACACGTCCGGAACCTCAGCCGGGTCGGCGCCCTGGTGATCGCCGGCGCGTCACTGGCCAGCTTCACGTCATCGTTCGTCGCGCCCCCGGCACTCGCAGCGGCCCTGTCGAGCCCACCGCCGGGCTCTAACCAGGCCTCGTTCCTGAAGACGCTCGCCGGTCCCGAAGAGGCGCCGATGTATCCGAGCGGATTGATCTGGGATCCGAGCTTTCCCACAGCCGGCGGGCCGATTCCCGTCGTCGTGGTGGCCGACACGGGCTACAACCGCGTGACTGTCTTTGACCCGACCGCCTGCCCGATGCCCGACACCTCCACCTGTGCGCCAATCGAGACCTTCGGCAGCCACGGCGTCAGCAATGGCCAGTTCGACACCGATCGCGACGTCGCCGTCGACGGGAACTCGAACATCTACGTCGCGGACGCCGCCAACGGCCGCATCGAGGCTTTCAACTACCAGGGCACCTGGCTGTGGAGCGCCGGTGACGCGGCCGCCTGCGGGAAGTCTCGCCGTGTGCAAGCTCAGCACGCCGATCGGCATCAGCTATGACGCGACCACCAACGAGGTGCTGGTAGCGGATACCGGCCACTCCGAGGTCAAGGCGTTTGCGGCCGTCGGCGGCGCATTCGGTCTGACCGCGGGGACGTATATCTGGGCCTCGCCCGCGGGCGTGATGACGTCGCCGCGTGAGGCACGCCGCGGGCCTGACGGCGAGATCTGGGTCGCGGATTACCACGACGAGGAGGTTCGCGCCTTCCAGTGCACGTGCACCTCATCGGCATCGGTGGGCACGGCGTGGGTGACCACCGCGAACAAGGTCATCGGCGACGGGCTCGCCGCCGGTCACAGCAACGGTGAGGTGAACGCGCCGTACAACATCGCCTTCAGTCCAAACGGGCAGATCGGCTATGTGGCCGACACCGGCAACGAGCGCATCGGAGTGTTCGATGTCACGAGTTGCAACGGCACACTCAACGGCCAGGGAAACGAGTGCACCTTCATTGCCAACTACGGCGCTCGCTGCCCCAGCGCCTGCCCGGCGCCGCCGAACAACGCCGGCTTCTTCGACGCGCTCCGGCGGGTCGCGGTCGATCCCGCCACCGGCAACATCTGGGCAGCCGACTTCTGGGGCAGCGGCATCCATGAGTTCAACCCAGCCGGGTCGACCTCCGGGATGTATGAGATTGACGGCAGCCCCGCTCCGGCATCGGGATTCGCCGAAGCGTATGGCGTCGCGGTTGGGCCCGACGGCACGACCTATGTCGCCGATCGCCTCAACCAGCGGATCGAGGTGTTTGCCGCCGACGGTACCTTCGTGACGCAACAGGGGTCGCGCGGCACAGCAGTCGGGTCGTACTCGTGGCCGGAAGCGGTCGCTGTCACCCCTGACAAATCGGTGTGGGTTGGCGACACGCGCAACAACCGGCTGCAGCATTTCACCAATCCAAACCTGACAGGGACGCCGACGGTCGTCGGCAGCAGCGGAACCGCCGTCGGGCAGTTCAACTTGATCGAAGGCGTCAGCGCAGCTGCAAACGGCGTGGTCTGGATTGCCGACACGATCAACGATCGCGTCCAGAGCTACAACCCCGCGACGCAGCACTTCGCGGCATTCGGGACCGCCGGCTCAACGCCGAACACCAACCAACTCTTCCAACCCGAATCGGTCGTGGCGTCGGCGAGCGACATCTACATCGCGGACACCGGAAACAACCGCGTCGTTGAACTGGACCTCAGCGGTAATTACGTTGCGAGCTACACCGGCCTCGACCAACCGCAGGGAGTCGCGCTCGCGCACGACGGGTCGATCTGGGTCGCGAACACCGGAACCAGCCAGACGGACGGCAACGGCAACGACATCATCCATCTCTCGTCGTCACTGACGCTGCTCGGCGGTAGCTTCGGAGGTCCCGGAACGGGCGATTTGCAGTTCTACGCACCGCACTCGCTCGCGGTGTCGCCAGACGGCACCACGCTGTTTGTCGCGGATACGTACAACAACCGCGTTCAGGAATTCAGCATCGCGAGCCAGCTCGCGTTCACCACCGAACCCGGCGATGCCGACACTGGAGACAACCTCGCGCCGCAACCGGTCGTCACGGTCGAGGACGCACACGGCAACGCGGTCACGAGTGACACCGGGTCAGTCACCATCGCGCTGGCTGGCGCACCAGGTGCGCAGTTGACGTGCGCGAGTGGGCTCACCGTTGCGGAGGTGAATGGTGTCGCACACTTCAGCGGCTGCGCCGTGGACACGGCGGGGACCTACACGCTCACCGCGTCCGATGGCTCGCTGCCCTGGTCGTCGAGCACGAGCTTCACGATCGGGACGAGTGGACCGCCGGCCCGGGGGGCCTACACCGCGGTCGCCCCGTTCCGCGTCTGCGACACGCGGCCGGTGGCACCGGGGATCGCCTCCAACCAGTGCAATACGGGATCGCCGCGCGGCCCGATCACGAGCAACGCAAGCCGCGCTGTCCAGGTGACTGGTGGCGTGGTGCCATCGACGGCGACCGCGGTCGTCATCAACCTCACGGCGATCGCGCCCACAGCCGCCACCTACCTCGCCGTCTACCCGACCGGTGGCAGCCACGTCGTCTCGAATGTCGATCCGCAACCCGGTCAGGTCGTGGCCGTGCTCGTTGAGGTTGGCATCGGAGCCGGCGGCGACATCACTGTCTACAACAACGCGGGCACCACCAACGTCGCAATGGACATTCAAGGCTACGTTGATGCGACGTCGACGGGCCTCTTCACCCCAACTGCGCCCACCAGAATCTGCGACACGCGCGCATCCGGCGGCGGCGTTCCGAGCAACCGGTGCAACAACTCCTCACCCGGGCAACATCCGCTCGGTGCGAACGGCGTGCTGTCGTTCAGCGTCTCCGGCGCCGGGAGTCCGGTCCCGTCGTCGGGCGTGACCGCCGTGGTCTTCAACCTCACTGCGATCGGCCCATCAGTGGCGACGGACCTGGCTGCCTACCCCGGAAACCTGGCGCATCACCCAACTGTGTCGAACATCAACGTTGCAGCCGGACGGGCAGTCGCCAATCGCGTGATCGTGCCAGTCCCGAGTGGCTGCAGCGGTGCGACGTGCACCGTCAAGCTCTGGAACAGCATCGGCACCGTGAATGTCGCCGTCGATATCGACGGATGGTTCGGGACCTCCGGCGGTTCGGAGTTCACCGCCCTGGCGAGCCCGGTGCGCATCTGTGACACACGAGGCGGTGGCAACGCTCCGGGCTGCCCGAATCCCGGCAAGGTGCTCGCGGGCAGTCCGCTCCAACTCACTGTCACCGGCATCGACGGGATCCCAGCGCTCGGCAGCGCCCATTCGCCGGTCGCGCTCGTGGCCAACATCACCGCGGTCGATGCGACGACGAGCTCGTACATCACGGTCTATCCGGGGAACCTGTTGACGCCGAACGCCTCGGATCTCAACGTGGTCAGCGTCAGTCCCGTGACCAACCTTGTGGTGGTGGGCATCGACCCGGCCACCGGCACCATCAAGCTCGCCAACAATGTCGGCTCGGTCGACCTCATCGTCGACGTGTTCGGCTACTACAGCTGAATCCAGCTAGAGCCTCAGCTAGCGACTCCAACCATCGTCCACCGGGCTTGCAGGTACGGAATCAGCTGGTCTGATCAAGTCTGTGTGCCATCCCGCGCGAGCCAGCTCGGCGATCTTGCCGGCGAACCCGTCATCCTCGACGCCCGGCAACACCTCGTTCGCCGTCCGCATGACCTCAGGGTCACTGCGACCGACTGAGTAGCTCCGTCCGGTCACGCGGAACATCGGAAGGTCGTTGGGCATGTCGCCGAAGCTGATCGCTGCGTGCGGGTCGATGCCGAGCTCGCGCAACGCGCGCACCGTGCCCGTGCCCTTGTCGACGCCTTCGCGCGTGACATCGAGCACGGTCGACCGTCCGACATGGCTGAGTGCTCCGGTTCCCGTGGCCGCCGCGACGACTGCGGCGATGGCGTTGATGTCCCCGGTCGCATGACGCAACGCCATGGTGCAACAGGGCGTCTCCGCAAGGACGGTCGCCTCCACGACTACCCGCGTCGGGCCGTGCGGTTGCGTAGGGCTGAGCCGGAAGTATTCGTCGGTCATGCGCCAGAGCAGGCCGTCGTAGCTGGCCACGCCGGCGCCGTTGTCGACGGCGATGTCCACCACACGACGGATGGCGCCGGGCGTGAGCATCTCCATCCACATCGTCACCCGCTCGCGCGAACTCCAGCCGATCGACCCCGAGCAGCAATTCGCCATGTCGCTGCGTTGTGCGATGTCCTGAAAGTGCTCGAGACCGTGCGGCGTGCGAGCGGTCGCGACGACGAAGGGAATGCCTGCAGCCCGAAGCATGTCCAGTGCACCGAGGGTTGCCTCCGAGATCGAGAAGTCGGGGCGCACGACGGTGCCGTCGAGGTCCGCGACCACCGCCTCCACCCTCAACGCAGGTACCTCACGCGGCTCATTGTCGGGTGAGAGCGTCTGATGCGGCGTGGGGCAGCCGATACACGCCCGTGACCGGAGTGCCAGGGAACCTGCACGCCCCGGACGGCAAACTCGTCGCATGAGCTTTCCTGGGATGGCGACGCGCGCATGAGCGCGGCCTACGAATCGACGGCAGAGCTTACCGGCGAGGCCGTCGCAGAGCTTGGCGGCCGTGACACCCGCGAGGAATTCACTCTCGAGGCGCTGCCGGATCGTCGGGCCTTTGAAGCGGAAGCGACACGCCATGTCTCCTTCGCACGGCGCAACAAGCATCCACTCTGCTTCGCGGTCATCGCGTTCGATCACGGCCGGCATGGCGATGCCTTCCTCAGCGAGGCAATAGCTCGGTGGCGCGAGGTGCTCCGCACTGAGGATCTGCTCGGTCGCTGGGGCGAGGACGAGTTCGCGATCCTGCTCCCCAACTGCACCACGGTGAGCGCGGTGCAACTCTGCTGGCGCCTCCGAGAGGCGACACCCAATGGACACTCCTTCAGCGCTGGCCTGGCCTCCTATCAGGGAACCGAAACAGTGGAGGAGCTCGTCGATCGCGCCGACGACTGCCTCCTGCAGGCGAAGGCGAAGGGACGAGATCGCACCGTCGCCGAGGGCCTCGTCGACCTCGACTGACTGACCCGCCTATCAGGGACGTGCGGAAGCAGCGGGGGACGTGGGTCCCGGCAAGGTGTCGTCGCGGGCGAGATGTGCCGGACGGCGGACGGCCATCTGTCGACCGACCGGGAAGGTCGCCGCGGGCTCGCGGTCGCTTTGGCGCTCGCAGATCCATAGCCCGGTGAGATTCGTTTGCTTAAGTCATCAGAAAACAAAACTCTTGACTCGACTGCCGAAGTGCGGTACACTAGTTCCTACGTTTGAACTCCGGGGCGAGAGCCCGTCCGGAGGTCACGTGAGGGAAGCCTGAAATAAGTCGCGTCGTCGTCGCCAGCCGTGATCGCCCATACTGCGATGCGATCGCTGTCCGCGCCAGACCTTGCCGAAAAGTGAGCACATGACCGATACGTCACCCGAAGCGCTGCCTCCTGAGCACGACAAGAGCCTGCTCCATCGGCTTGAGGATGCTGTCCACGAACGCTTCGTTGCGGCGGAGGTCGCTGCTGAAGAGGCGGCCGGCTACGGTTCGCTGACTGCCGCACGAGAAGCGGCCGAGAGCGCGGTCAATCCGAATCGCGAGGCCGAAGCGGCCGAGGCAGCCGACCCAACGCCTGATCCGCCGAAGGAATAGGAGCACCCGCCGCGTGTGGTGGGACGAACGCAAACCGGGAGGGGCGATTCGCTCCCTCATCTACCTCGGGCATCCCGGTCCATCGGTGTTGGTGACCATCGTCCTGGTGGCGGTCGCGGGATTGGCCGGTCGCGGGGTGCCCGACGCTCCACGGATCCTGCAGCTGGTCGGCGCGATGCTCCCGGTGCAGCTCTGCATCGGTGTCATCAACGACGTTGTCGATCTTCCCGCCGACGCTGCGGGAAAGCCCCACAAACCCTTGGTGCGCAAGGTGATCAGCCGCTCAAATGCAACGGTGCTCGGTGTGATCCTTGGCGCTCTCGGCCTCGCCTGTGCGGCGACCATCAACGTGGCAACGCTGGGATTTGACGCGCTCGCGCTCGGCGCGGGGCTCGCGTACGACCTCGGACTACGGACGACGCCCCTGTCGTGGGTGCCGTGGTGGGGCGGCATGGCGGTGCTGCCGCTCGAGGCCTATGCGTCGGTGGGATCCATCCCGTCGCGGCTGCTGGCCTTGATCCCGCTCTCCGGACTGGTCGCGCTCGGCCTGCATCTCGCCAATGCGTTGCCTGATATCGAATCGGACCGCATTGCGGGGCGGCACAGCCTGCCGGTCATCGTCGGGGTGGGCGGCTCTCGATGGGGCGGCCCGGCGGCGCTCGGTGCCGCGGTGGTGCTGTCACTGGCGCTGGCGGGCCCGCTGGGTCAGTGGGGATGGGAACTCGTCGGTGGGGCGGCGATCCTGGCGCTGGCGCTGCTCGTGGTCGTCGTGTCCAGGTCATCGCGACCCTTTCCGATTCTGGCAGTCGGAACGGCTGTATTTGCGGTCGCGTGGTTGGCGTCACTGCCCCGGACGTAGACGGAGCAGTAGGCGCCATCCGGTCGCAGTACTCGCGCAAATCTCGGGCCAGTTGGGCACGCTGACTTCAAGCAGAGACGGCACGAGTTGTCCTGCCTCTGGGTCGTAGTGAGAATGATTCAACCGTCGGCGTGACAATATTCCACTTGTCGAATGAAGGGAGAATTCAATCGGTCCGACACGGTCACTATCGTGGTGTTCGCAGCGGCCGCGGCCGGAATCACGCTCTATCAATTGAGCCGCCCGGGACTCCTGTTCGGGATCACGCCTGACATTTCCGCATGGCTCGGCGCATCGGTCCGGCTCGTGCATGGCGCGATTCCGTACCGTGACTTCGATTTGCTGCAACCGCCGGGATTCACCCTGCTGGCGAGTCCGTTCGGCCTCCTCTCCCAGTGGATCGGCACGCGCAATGCGCTCGCCGTCCTCCGCCTCTGTACACCGCTTCTAGCGGCGGCGAGCGTGCTGCTCATTGGGAAACTGGTCCGTCATCACGGACGCGTCGCGGTGACCGTCGCATGTGGGGTCATGGCGTTGTACCCGGCTGAGTTGTACGCGCTCCGTAGCGGGCTGCTTGAGTCGGTCGTCGACGTCTTCTGTCTGGCGGGCGCGGCACTCATGTTTGAGGGCGACTCGTTTTCTGCGTCGCGTCGTCGCATCCTTCTTGGCGGCGTAGCCTTTGGGATCGCAGGGACGGTCAAGGCACCGGCCATCGTTCCCGTCGTCGTGCTCGCGGTGCTCTGCTTTCCCGACACACGCCATCGACTAGTTCCCTTTTGCGTGGGCGTGGTCGCCGGTTTCGGCATTCCGACGCTGCCGTTCTTTCTCCTGGCGCCAGGACCTTTCATCCGCGACGTTGTGACCACGGCGCTCGGCAGCATCCCAGCAGGGCATCGAGTGTCTATCCTCACGCGGCTTGCCGATATCACCGGCACCTCGGAATTTGGTGGCGGAGCTACGGCCACAATCATCGCGAGCGCCGTGATCGTAGGGGTTGTCGTCACTGCATTCGTCCTGCGACGACGGCGGCGATCAACCTTGGAGTCCTTCGCCATTGCAGCCACAGGCTTGGCGGTAATCGCTCAACTCGGTCCGGCCTATTACTATGCCAACTACACAGCCTTTGTCGCACCGTTCCTCGGTCTGCTTCTCGGGCTCTCTATCGCGCGACTCACGCATGAGGACTCGCGGCGAATCACGATGGCGATCGTGGCAACTGGTCTTGTAGGTCTCTGCGTCCACCAGCTGTACACGATCGACACTTTGGCGACGCCCGACATCGCTGGAGTTGTCGACGCTGTGATTCCTGCCGGTGGATGCACACTGTCGGATGCGCCGGCCAAGCTGATGACCACCAATCGATTCGCGGCGACAGCTCGTGGGTGCAACGACATGATCGATCCAGAGGGCGCGACCCTCTCGTATGGATACGGTTCCTCGGGCGCTCTGCACCTGTGGACTGTGACGATCGAACGTTCGGACTACATCGTCACGAGCACATTGTTCGCTCGTTGGTATATCCCACCCGACGCGACGCTACGTGCATACGTGATTGCGAACTTCCGACTCATCCACGCCGGTGGTTTGTTGTTCTATGTTCGCAACGGCTTCCCTTCGGGCAGTTGATTGCGTGACGGCATGCGGCGTCCATAACATCCAACACCGTTGTCGATCGCGGTTTCGCATTGACTCCGGGTCAGCGGCGGCGTGAGCAACTGCCGTCGGCGAGATCGCAAGGCAGGCACCCTTCCCGCGTGCTCGAAGCAGGTCGGTGACCCGGTCAAGGAACCGAGCGATAATCAGGACAACGCCGCTTTGGGCCATGTCAGGGAGCTATTGAGTGCAACGCCGACCGCTGAGTCTCGTCGTCATCGCGGTAGCGACTGCTGGGTGCACAAGTTCGCCGTACGCGACCACAAGTTCGCCGGCGACGGGACCGCGGGCTCAGTCGTACATCCACGGAACCTTCACGCTCACCGCGGGACCCGTTCCCGCGTGCACGGGACCGCCTCCGTGCCCATCCGGCTATTTGCAAGCTGAGGAGAACGCGACGATCACCCTAACGCGTCCCGATGGAAGCGTGGCGGCTACGGCAACGACGAATGCCGGCGGCCTCTTTAGCTTCGAGGTGCCGCCCGGAACATATACGGTCGCCGCCCCGCAGCAAGACGAGCCGGGTCATTACAGCACCACGGTGACAGTCAACAATGGCGCGACCGCCACCGTGAGCCTCCGGGTTACGGAGCCGTAGGAGGCCTTCTCGGGTGTGACTCTTGAGGGCCGATCCCGGCGGAAAGGGGCCGCGCTCCTGGCGTGTGCTGTTCTACTCGCGGCGGCCGTCGGGTTCATCCTGTCGCGAGCGAACGCGCCCAAGCCGCCCCCGCCCGGCCGGGCCGTTTCACCGCCAGTGATCACCACAATCCCACCTTCGGCCGGCCCAACGCTCCCGCCGCACGAATCCTGCGCTCTGTGTCCGATGTCGAGCTTTGGCTACGCCCTCGCGTACTACCCGCCGTCGCAGCAGGTGCTGCTGTTCGGAGGGGTCGACAACTACGACAACACCTGGCTCTGGAGCGACCATCGTTGGACACACGCGCATCCTGCCAGCCCACCAGGTCGATTCGACGCAGCCATTGCGTACAACCCAGTGATGCATATGGTGATGATGTACGGAGGGCGGCTCGCTCCGGGACAGTTGGTCGACGACACCTGGGCATGGGACGGAAAGACCTGGAGGCAACTCGACACCGGTACGGGCAATCCCCCACCTGTCGACGGAGCTGTCATGGCCTGGGATGACCGACTCGCGAGCATGGTGTTGGTAGTCCCCGGGTCATCGGTGGACTCCCCGCAGCCCGAAACCTGGACCTGGACTGGAACGGACTGGACCCGTCGACCCCACGGTGACATTCCCCCGAACATCTCTCTCGGTGCCCTCGCCTTTGATCGGGTGAGCAATTCACTGCTCGGGGTGGGCGATCGCTACGAGACCGCGACCTCGTCCAGCGTGGTCATGCTCCGATGGGACGGGAGCGTCTGGCGCGAATTTTCCACGAGCCACAGTCCGCCGTCCCTTGTCGCTGGGGTGGGATCGGATCCTATTAGCGACAGACTACTTCTGGTTTGTGACCCATTGGACAACCAGTCGAGCAGCGACGAGGTATGGACGTGGACAGGGTTCGACTGGCAACTGCTCGGACTCTTCTCCGGCGCACTTCAATCCGGGGGAGTGGTCACCGATCCCGAAAGCGGCCGCATGCTGATGTTCGGCAACGCGGTGCAATCAGCCCAGGGGTTGCCGCAACCTGTGCACGTCTGGGCGTGGGAGGGATCGGTGTGGAGGAGACTTGACCTTGGGCCATGAGCGAGTCAGCGCCGCCCGCGGCGGGAAATCTCTCACCCAGGCGAGCATTCTCTAAATGTCGCTGGGGACACGAGGTCTCCTCCGCCCGCCCGGTGGTTACAGGTGCGGGGTGAATTGGACTATCGCGCTGCCGCGGCAGATCCATGAGTAGGTGGTCCCGCCCACCGTTTCTGTGCCCGTTGAGACGATCGAATCGGATGTGCCGGAACCAGAGCTGGAGATGGCGCCGCCGACCACCCCATTGCCGAACCAAGCCCAGATCGGGATGCCGCTGCTAACGCCGCCGGGAGCGCACTCCACGACCGGACGGCCGAGGAAGATCAGGAGAAAGAGCGGAACGAGCCCCACAGTCAGCAGAAGGCCCGGGGCGCCCACCGTCAGATCGAAGGGAATGCGACCAAAGACGCGGCGCAGCGGACGTACGGCAATGAGCACCAGCAGTACTAGGGCGAGGGGGACAGCGACGATAAACAGTTCAAGACTTGCCAGGAGCAGAACGGTTGTGATGATTGGTGCCAGCCAGGGGGTGACCCGGCGGCGGCGGGCTGCGGCTGCACCCCCGATCACCGTCAGCACGACACAGATCGCGGCGACAACGACGACCCAGGCGGGCATGACGTAGGCCGGCTGGCGCAACTCAGTGGCTAGCAGGACCGCAGCGAGGACAGCCAGGACGGATGTGATCACCGCGAAGAGCACGGCAGCTCGGCCTTGACTTTTCCGGACTACTGGATCCTGCGTCACCCGCTCATTTTGGCTTTGTGCAGCGCTGTAAGGATCGCAATGACATGGCCGATTGGCCATAGTTGGTCGCGGCCCCACCCATATCGCGGGGTCATGGTTTGCGTGATGGTCACATTGAGGCCATGCGCCGGTGATGGCTGACCACGCTTGTGAGAGTTCCGAGGCTCAGACGAGCATCCGTGAATCTCACTAGAGACCTCCTCTGCGAGGTTGTTGGGTCAACGTTCGAGAGGCGACAACGGATCCGACCCCGTAGTACAGAGCCTCGTCGACATTGACCCAGTACCGTGGGTCCGCGACCAACTCCTCATTGTCCGCGTCGTAGAACACACCGAGGCCCCGAATAGCGCTCGCCGATGGCACCACCACGGAGGGCTGTCCAGCCGCCGCCGCAACGCGAGCAAGGTGTGCCTGAGCGTCTTTGGTCGCGGCATAGTCGTGGAGGGCGTCGCGCGACCCCCAAATTGATATCGCGGTTGCAGCGGGGGTGACCATGACCACCGTCGCGGCGACCAACGAGGAAACAGCAACGACGAGTGATTTACTTCGGGGTGGGACGCGCCGAGTGACAATTTGGTCATCAAACTTATGTCGGATGGTGAGTCCGGCGATGAAGCCCAGCGCAGCGATGCCGCAGACGCCCGCGTACGTTGGGACGATTTGAGCGTAGGGCTGCGCCAGCGCTGCTTCCACCCAGGCGGCAGGGGCAAGTGACGCGACGATCACGACCGCGGCCGTCGCCGCCACATACATGGCGGCTGTCCCTAAACGAGCGCGTCCTGCAGTGCCAGAAGGTAGTCGAGCAGCAAGAACCCCCGCCAGCACAGCAACCGCAGTAGCCGCAAACCAGTGGCTGATGAACACATTGTTCAAAAATTCCCACGCCTTCCCGAGCGTAAATCCCGGCAACGTCAGGATCGTGGGCCGCACACCAATGCCGTCAGCGATGGCACGAAAGCGGATGACATTTCCTGGGGCAGCAGCGACAACGGCGAGAGCTGAGGCCGCGCCGATGATCCCGGAAATTGCCAAACCACGGCGATGCCGGACCGCCGATCGACCCATTGTGATGGTCGCGACCAACAGCAGGACGAAGGCGAGCAGTTGTGCCGCGCCATAGGTCTCGTTGAACCCTCCCGCAACGAACGCCATCCCGGCGACGGAGGCCAGACGCAGCCGACTTGGCAGTGCATGCGGTGCCGTCAGAAACACCAGTCCGGTTCCCAGCAGCAGTGGCACCGTGTAGGTCATCGAGCCGGTCATCCAGTACACGGAGAGGAATGGACTCGGCGTGATCGCCACGGTCGTGACGATGACGACCGCGGCCAATGCCACGCAGGAGGGCCATGCTGCCGCAGGAATCAGCCTCCTGACCGCGAGGGCGCCGAGGACAGCCCATCCGAGGAGCAAGAGACCAGGCAAGACCTCGACGAAGACCTCATTCAGGAGCGAGCCGGCGCCGATCAGCGCGGTCGCTGAAAACCTGCCGCCGTTTCGCGCGTATTCCGCGACCTGTGTCGCCCAGTAGCCGCGTACGCGGAGCGCGATCTGCATCGCATAGTCGTCGGCTACATATCTCGTGTACCGACCGATGTATGCGTAGATTGCGATCGCCACGCCGAGAGTGACTATGACCGCCCACTGCACGATTGAGTTGATGGTTGCGAGGCGAGAGCGCATCACCGGCGTCGCCAGCCTGACTTCCACTTCCATCCTCGGTGGATCGTACCGTGATAGATGACCTCTCGACGGCGCGCTGCGAGGAGAAATGCAACGTGCTCCCGCACGGGTAGTGGGGCGATTTGAAGTCCGTGCAATGCCAGTAGGCCGGTTTTGAGAAAGGCGAGTGCGAACTTGCGTTCCTCCAAGCAAGGCCCACGCTATTGGTTCTTCGAAGCGCAGCAATCCATGCGCGTCGGCCGTTGTTCGCGGGCTACCGTCGCCCAGGCTAGGGTCCGCAAATGACCTAGAGCAGACGCCCACGCCCATCCGAGCCCGGTTGCGCGCGAGCTACGGGACGTAGTTGCCGCCTGCAAACGCCGCCGCGGACCCGATTGCACTCACCGCAAGGGGCCCGGGATTGAGTCCGACCGCACACTCGACCAGGGTCATCGCAACCCTCTGTGGTTCGAGATCACCGGGGACCGTCACGTCTGAACGGACCGAGGCCCTGCAACTCCCACCGGTGCTGAACCAGGACATTCCGAAGTAGGCCGCCGCATTGGGCGCCAGGTCGATGGTGTGTATGCCCGGATCGTGAATCGTCAGTGCGCCAAAGCCGCCATGCTCGAGCGTGACGGGAATGGTGCGGTTAGCAGCGTCATACAACGCAACCACGGGATAGCCGGCGATGGTGCAGGTGAACGCAGAACTATGTTGGGGCTGGCCCCGTGCGGGAGTGAAAACGTAACCGATGTTGGTGGAGTTGAGCATGTTCTCCGCACAAGAGCATTCGGGGGTGGGCCGAGATTCCAGGCCCCCGGAAGGGCACCAAGGGAGGAAGTCCTCACCTGTGCCGGGCTGCTCGACCCTCCGCCGAGTGAGCCGCCGCGGATAACCGCGTATCTGGACCCCCGCTAGGGACGTTGTACTCATAGATGCGGACTGCGCGCCGGGTACCCCGGCGGCACAGGAGGTTGTTCGGGTGTCCGGGAGAACTCAAGCGACGAGAAGAACCGCAGGCGTTCGCGCCATCGTTTGCGCCGGGGTCCTGATCCTTCTCGGAGCCGGTGTAGCCGCTTGTGCCACGAGTGCTGCGACCGCCTCGGGGTCCTTCGCGTCCGTAACTCCCAAGGTCTCGGCTTCGACATCGGCAGCGGCAACTCCGAGCGCATCGACCGCCCCGAGCCCAACGGCAGGTTGGTTGAGCTTTAGCAGCGCCTCGGGGATGCTCTCGTTCCGATATGACCCAACGTGGAAGCCGATCGAATGCCCATCGAATGACTTTCCGCTGGTTGTCTTTGCTCCCAACGTTTGTGGGCAGATTGAACCATCGTTCGGAGTTAATTCGGCGCCATCTGCCCAACCACCAACCGCTACTGACCTACGATGCGATCCGAGCCAACCCGCAGCGACGTCATCGAGCGTGGTCGTCGATGGCGTCGCTGGGACGCGTGAGTACATCGACTACTCCGCATCCGTGTACCAGGACTGCCGGCACCCAGTCGAGCATGCGCTGGACTATTCGTTCTACACGGGTGGCCGGACTTACAACATCCTGTACCTCTATATTCCTAGTGAGGGGTCAGACAAGACGAGTGCAGTTGACCAGATGGTTCAAACACTGAGGTTTTCAGCCTAGACACTGCCAGTCGTAGCACCCGCACCACCGGCACAGGCCAATCCCGCTGGACCCTGACGACGGATCCCCGGCTATGCGGACTCGCTCCTCCGCATACGTCGTAGATGGTCGCAATCGTCTCCAATGGATGCCGCCCCGTGACCCGGAAGTTGACGCTGGCAATGTACGAAACGTCGCTCGGCCCATATATGAGGCTCGCGAACCGCTATCTTCCGCACTTCCGCGCGATCGCCCACGTCAACGATCACGTCTGGAAGATCGAGGAGATCGTCCCGCTACTTGCCTAGAGTGCCGCATAAATTGGATCGCCACCACGACGCAGACGACAAGCGCAACCAGAAACGCGGCCAGGACAAATGTCGTGCCCCCAAAACGGAAATTTCCTATCTGCCAGGCGACGAGTTGGGCTAGTGGGATCACGAGAGAGCGATCTTAGGGTAAGCCAGCGCGACCCCTTGAAGCCTCGAGGGACATTGGCGGACGCTGGCCTGGGCGAGGATCGTTCTGCTCGGGCGTGACTACCTCTTGAGCCCACGACGTGGACGAGACCAAGTCTGCGTACAGGTTGAACCCGAGCGTGCGATGAAGCGCTCAAATGTCAGGGCATGGCTCGATTCGATCTTGGAGTGGGAGATCGGGCCGCAGACGTCGCGTCCTGAGGCGACGCATGGGTGACGATCATGTCGATGAGCGACTTCGGTGCTAGGTTCGGACGTATGAAGTCTTCGCTGCTGAATCGAAACGCGCGGAAGCAACCACGCGCCAGCTCGCCGTGACCGTGCGCCCAGCTCCGCCGGTAGATCGCATCGATGACGAGCCGTTGCGCCTCGAGAGCACGACCCAATCCGCCGTCAGGTTCCGCCGCCTCGCAGTTGCTGCTGTAGTTGCAGCTACTGCTATCGCTGCCGCGGCGGTTGTGCTCCTGTCAGTAGGCCGTCCCGCAACCGCGTCGTCGGTCGATGAAAGTTCGCCCTCCAACGCGGTCTCTGGGTTGGTCAACGCACTGGGCTCTCAGCATTTCGCGTCGACGTACGGTGGCATCAGGATCAACGGTCCGGAAGAGATCACCGTACTCGTCGCTCGACCCGATCAGGACC
Source organism: Candidatus Dormiibacterota bacterium (assembly GCA_963748505.1). Lineage (GTDB taxonomy): Bacteria > Chloroflexota > Dormibacteria > Aeolococcales > Aeolococcaceae > Palsa-851. The sequence continues at coordinate 288,242 of CAVVJH010000003.1, read as the reverse complement.
TAGTCGCTGCGGTAGATGCGTTGGTCACTCGGCAGGACGCTGCTTTGGGGAGCGTAATCATCGTGCGCTATGCCCCCGTTACACACAGCATCCAGCAGTTGCGCGACCTGACGATGCGGTTGGCGCAGGACGAGGCAACCCTTGCGGGAGCTGGCTTCCCCCTTGACCACTTCGGTCCAGACACCAACTCGAACACCGTCAGCGTGACGCTCCAGCCGCCGCCAAGTCCCTCCCCAAACTACATAGAGGATGCCCAAGCGTTCTTCGATGATCGATACGGAAGCGGGCTCATCACCATTCAGGCGACGACGGAGCTTCCTGCGACAGCGGTCGACGAGCAGAGCTAGGAGCGCCGCCGCCGCGAACGCGTGTTCGCCGAGTCGGCGATCGGGCTGACAGCCTTCACCGGTCGCCTAGACTAGGGGCCACGCGCGATCGGATGCTCAAGCACCGACGCGGCGGCCATTTTAGTGTGATCGCGCGTTAGTAGATCCCGCCCCGCGTTCGGAAACCCTTGTCCAGCCCAAGTAGCTCAGTGGTAGAGCAACGCCTTGGTAAGGCGTAGGCCGTGAGTTCAATCCTCACCTTGGGCTCCAGGCAGTCGGCGCGACGGTTGTGAGTTCAGGAAGGGCTCGAGTCCGCGCTCGTCCGTCCTGCTCCGGACCCGGCGGTGGGCCTCCGCAGCACGTGGGATGTTGACCGAGACGGTCTGGGTCGGCGCCTCGCAGTTGTACTTCGAGAAGTAGGAACGCGGGAGGTTCCCTACGACGCTCGGACGAAGTGCCGAGGCAGATCTGGCGATGCTGGCCGACCTAGGCATGCCAGTTGCAACCCAGCCCTCACCGGGACGGTCGGCTTGCGCGCCGTCCCCCAGGTCGTCGGGGGTGCTGGCTTCCCGCAGATCCGGGCGGCAGCCACTCTTGCACGCGCCTTTCTCTCCCGAGAGAATCGTGGCCATGAGCAGAGCATGGGCGTCACCTACAGCGCCTGTCCAGGCCGCGATCGTGTTTGCAGTCCTCGCAGTCGTCTTGGAGTTGGGTTCACTCGTGTTCTATTCCGCGGCGAGCGGTTTCTCCACCAGCCTCAGCGTCCCACCGACCGCCCTTCTGCATCTCACTCGGATGCGACGCGACTGATCCAGTGGGGAAGCATCGTCGACATGTTCGGCTACCTCTGCATCGCACCGGTCGTGCTCCACCTCCGGGACCGCCATGCGGGCGCCCGACTGATCAATCTCTACGCCGTCGCGGGCTTCGCGCTGGTGGTCATTGGCGCCATTGGCGCAGTGGTCATGGCGACGGCCGCTCCATATCTTATCGACCAGTATCACGCGGCATCATCGACTGAGAAGCAGAGCATCGAGCTGGTGTTCACGGCGCTGTACCGTGCCGTCGTCGTGGGGATGTGGCAGACACTCGAGACGATTCCGGGTGCCGTCTGGCTGATCGGCACAGCGATTGCCATATGGGGCAAGGGTTCCCGCGCCGTGATCCTCATCATGCTGCTGTTCGGGGTCGCCAATGCCGCTGTAGCCATCTACCGGCTCTCCGGGCTGTAAGTGGCCGGATCGCGATCAACGGCGCCGCGACGTGCAGCAGTCCTGGCATGGGCAGTGGCGGGATTCGCCTATCTGATCACCGGCCTGACGATCGCGCTGGCGACCACCAATGGACCTGCGCTGCGCAACCCCGACCTCGTCGGTGCGTTCCTGCAGGACGTGGTCTCGTCACTGGCCATCACGCTTGTGGGTGGGCTCATCGCATCGCGGCGATCGCGCAATCCGATCGGCTGGCTGCTGCTGTCCGGCTCAACTGCCTCAGCTATCCAGGGGCTCGCGAGTTGAGACGTCGTGCACACGCTGGTGGTCGACAGAGGATCGTTACCAGCAGTCGAGTGGGTCGCGTGGATCGGCTCCACGTTCGGGGGTCTCATCTACCCGGGGGTGGTCGCCCTCGTTCTTCTTCTGTTCCCTGACGGCCGGCTGCCTTCGCGGCGATGGCGGTTGATCGCGTGGTTGGACATCGCATTGACTTCCGGCAACGCGGCAATCGGCTTCCTGGACCCTGCGCCGCTGCAGTCACCGGGTAGCCCGAATGTCCCGAACCCGCTGGTGCTCGCCCATATCAAGGGCCTCGAGACGGGTCCTCTGGGCTACTTCATCTACCTGGCTGGTCTCGTGGTGGTCCTGGCCGCGGCGGCTTCCCTCATCGTCCGGCTGCGGAAAGCGAGGGGGCTGGAACGTGAGCAAGTGCGGTGGGTTGCCTATGCATTGGGCACGACCGTACTGGTGTCGTTCACGTATACGGTTGCCGGCTTGCTCGCGCCTTCACTGCAGAACAATATTCTCTCCAACGCCATCGTGATCGTCGGATTCGGCATCGGGCTCCCCGCGGCAATCGGTGTCGCGATGCTGAGGCACCGGCTTTTCGACATCGACATCGTCATCAATCGAACGCTGGTGTACGGCGCACTGGCGGCCTTCATCACCGCGGTGTATGTCGGCATCGCGGTGGGCATCGGCGCCTTGATCGGTGGTGGTGGGAAGCCCAATCTGGGGTTGTCGATCTTCGCCACCGCGATCGTGGCGCTGGGGTTCCAGCCGGTTCGTGAGGCGGTGCAGAAGGTGGCCAATCGGCTCGTCTACGGTCGACGGGCAACGCCATATGAAGTCCTCTCGCAGTTTTCGCTACGCGTCGCGGAGTTATACGCCTCGGATGACCTCATGCCCCGCATGGCGCAGGTGCTCGCGGAGGGGACCGGCGCGGAGCGTGCCGACGTGTGGTTGCGAAATGGAGCCGTGTGGCGCGAGGCGGCCGTGTGGCCGGCCGATGCAGCGACGTCCGAACCGTTCGAGGCAATCGACGGTGCGCTGCCACCCGCCAATGGCGCGAATCGGCAGGTCGAAGTGCGTCATCAGGGTGACCTGCTCGGTGTGCTCAGCGTGACCAAGCGCGGCGGCGAGTTGCTGACGCCGATGGAGGAGAACCTGCTGTCGCACCTTGCTGGACAGGCGGGACTTGTCCTCAAGAACGTAGGCCTGACGGCAGATCTGCGAGGCCGTGTCGATGAGTTGCGAAGGTCGCGACAGCGACTGGTCACCGCGCAGGATCAGGAGCGCCGCCGGTTGGAGCGCAACCTCCACGACGGCGCGCAACAACACATCGTGGCCATCAAGGTGAAGCTCGGGATTGCGGAAATGCATGCTCGGTCGCGATCGGGGCATGGCGATGTCAATGTTGGAACAGCTGAAGTCCGATGCCGAAGAAGCACTCGAAACGCTGCGTGATCTTGCTCGTGGGATCTATCCACCCTTGCTCGCAGCACAGGGGCTAGCCGCAGCCCTCCAAGCTCAGACTCGGAAAGCAACGCTGCCCGTCACGATCGAGGCCGATGACATCGGGAGATACCCGCAAGACGTCGAGTCCGCCTTCTATTTCTGCACCCTCGAGGCGTTGCAGAACATCCAGAAGTACGCCGATGCGTCGAAGGCGGTTATCCGACTTCGCGTGGAGAGGGACCAACTTTCGGTGGAGGTCATCGACGATGGTCGTGGCTTCGACGTGGGAGCAACGAGTTGAGGCAGCGGTCTCACGAACATGGAAGACCGTCTCGACGCGCTGGGTGGAACGCTGCATATCGAGTTCCGGTGCGGTCGCGGTACGTCGCTGAGCGCGACCCTTCCGCTCAGCCAGCGCGTCGCCGTCTAGATTCCATCCGAGGGGTGGGTTTTGCCACCAAATACGGGAAGCCCGATACCGATCCGCGCTGTCTCGGCATACACGCTGGGTGTCCACCTTCACGAGCGGCTGATAGCACCAGCACGCACAGATGATTCCGCAAACTACCGTGATTCGTGAGTGCCAATTCTGGGCACCGCCAGAGTTCCAGGCATGCCCCCATGACCAAGCACTCGGAGCCATGGCGACATACTCGACGCCATGGCGGATGCGTTGGGTGTGTGGCGTCGCCCTCTGGTGCCCGTGCCTTTCCTGACCCCTGGCTGTCATCACTGTGGACTGGACTGGTTGACTCCCGTCGACGCCGATATCGCTCGTGCTCTCATCGAGGGCCTCGGCGCCGACGGTCGTCACCAATCGTCGACCAGCTAGGAGATTTGGCATCCACCCGGTGGGCTTGACGAAGCGCTGCAACGAGCTCTGGCCCAAGATCCTGCCCTTGTGGGGTGAAACCAGGCTCGCCACGGCGCGCGGGTAGTCGTCTTCGCGCGCCGTCGTGACACTAAAAATCATTGCAAACGCAGGACGGACCACAACAGCAATGACCGGCTGGTACATTTTCGGGCGTATCGGCCCTCCTTCGAGTTCGAATCGGGCAGCCACGCGGCAGTCGGGTAGTTGGTCTTGCGGAGAGCGCCTTGGTAGTTCCTCGACTTGACCGGTATGCAGTTCACGCCGCCCGGGGCAGCTTGACGACTGCGTAGGCGCCGGCCCACGGGCGGCGGCACGGTTCATGTGTCGCCGCCCGCGGGCGATCGCTTCGTCAGCGGCCGCCTGAGTGTGGTCGAAAACGTACGACGAAGCACAGCGGACCAACGCGGTGTGATGCAAGCCACGGATGCGCTCGGCGGACTTTCGCCCAACGGGCGCCGGAAGTTGCTCACCCTCCTCCGCGGATAGAGCCGGGATTTGGCTGGCCTACGTCGGCGGCCACGCGTCGACCTGCGCCAGCAGGCCCACGTCGTCGCGACAGGCCCAATGCTCGACCACCTGGCCGTGAGCGACCCGCCAGATGTGAATGTACGTCCACGACACTGATTTCCGTGTGACGGGTACCCCGGCCAGCAGCGGCATCGTCGAGGCTTGGTGGGTGCCCACTATGGTCATGTGGTGCGCGACCAGGTCACCCTCAGCGATGAAAGCGTGGTGCTCGACGTCGAACTCTCCGAGATCATTTGTGATCGCCGCGATAATCTGCTTCCACCCTTGGCGACCCTGCGGCCCGGCGGCATGGTTCACCATATCCTCCGAGATCAGCTCGTCGATTGCCGACTGATCACCATCGGCGTAGCCACGCACGCGGCTTGCCGAGAACAGTTCCTGAACGATCTCTTTCGGCGTCACCCTTGTGCCTCCGCGGAGAATTCGAAGTTGAGCGCGGCCCGGCCGACCGCTGCCTCAATCTGCGCAGGATAAGCCTGGACAGCCGGCCTCATCACCTCTTGCGCCTACGAGTGACAGTCACCATCAACCCGCGAACTGGAAGGTGCTGACCATCTGCGAATAGGCGTCGAGATGCGAGCCCCCGCTGACGTCGTCGATCTCGATCGCAAGAACTCCTCCAGCGCGATCGAGCACGTACAGGCGCATCGCGCCCACACCCGCGAGCGCATGTTCGAACTGTGAGGTCCCGGTCCCGATGATCACTGGAACAAACGCCGTGCCGCCAATCTTGCATGCCTTCGGCCACGAGGCCCTCATCTTGAGGTCAACCACCTCGCCTTGCAGCCCTCCAACCCGCGCGGGTTTGCGGCCCGTCATAGTCAGACCCGGCTGCTGCGCCATCCACGCCACGATGTCCGATGCTGACGGCCCCACCCCGGCGGCGGGCTTGCCGCTGCAGTCCTGGGCATCCGGGGCGACGCTCGTATACGCACCGACATAGTCACTGGTGCCGTCGTTGACACCTGAAAGGCTGCCGCCCGGCGGGACGAGCAGGAAGTTGCCGGGCAGGTCCTCGAGGTTGCTCCAGCCGCTGGGAACCCGGTAGGTGAGTTTTGGTTGGAAGGAGATTGTCGTATAGCTTCCAGCTGCGAGGGGGCCACGGCAGTCTCCGCCGTCAGGATTCGGACAGACGGCGTGTGGAGGTGGTGTCGAATGCTGAGCGGATGTTGACGAGCTGGTCGAATGTGGCATCGCTGAGCCACACGCGGTCCCAGCGAGCAGCAGTAGCGCAATACGCGTCCGGACTGCCCAATGGTGCAAGCCCGCCCCTGGTGGGGGCCAACGGCGCGACGTCACGTAGGCGGCGCCGCTCGTTTTCGCTGTGAGCTGCTCCATTTCTAGCTGGTTGCGCCCGACTTGGAAGTCGAGGCCTCGTGGGCCCTTGTCCACTCCGCTTGGGGACCACCCCGTACTCGGAGTGTTATGGCAATGCCGACCAGGACTTGCATGACGGCCATGAGCAGATTGACGGTATCGTCGGCCGGTGTCAGCCATGCTGCGGCGAACCAGTAGTTGAGGCTCATCAGCGTACCGGCGACGATGGCGGAAAGCGCGACGCTCTGAGCCGCGGCCGTACGCCACGGCACGGCCGTGACGAAGGCAACGGCAGCACTCGCAACTAGCGCGACACCGGCGAGCGTTTCGCCGACCTCAACAACGGACCCGAACGCCGATGCATGCGGGATGGCGAACGATATCAGGAAGCCACGATACCAGCCGTTGGGGTTGTGCGAGGCGAAGAGGCCCAGGGTCTGGGCCATCGCAGCCAGGAAGTGCGGGTCGGTCACCTTCTCGACGCCCGACCGAAGCCAGGTGAGACCAATCGCTGCCTGGATGAGAAGGATGAGCGACTCTTCCCGGGTCTTCGTGGTTCGCAGCGTGCTGCTCACGAACGTGACTCGATGCTGGCTCGGTGAGAGTTGCCCGTCCGGCGACTCTGCCACCAAGCAGTGGTGGTGACAACAAGGGCTGCAACGATGGCGATGAGTTCGACGGCTCCGAACACGTGCTTTTCGAGCGTCGGTCCGTTGACCAGGTTGCCGACGGAGTGTGGTGACGCGCCGACCAGGGCAACCAGCATCAGCAGCGCGCCGAGTCCGATCAGCGTGCGCCGGCCCGTGACCGCAATCGCGGCAGCGAGCGCGGCGGCAAGCACCATGATGACAGCCGTCGCCGGTATCAGCCTCTCGCCTTCTTGGTAGAGACGCACCTCCAGGTACGCGGCCACGACGCTGTTGACGAAGAGGGCGAGGGCAGCGGAACGTATCCACGTAACCAGCGCCCGTGGTCGGTCGAGTGTCCCGGGTGTCACAGCCATTGACGGCGTCCTCCTGTGCCGGGCCGCGTTGCGGTGCGGCACCAACCGGCGAGCCCACGCTAGGACGACCTCGACGCTCTGTCGTCGGGGCCACCACGGAATGTCTCCGCCGCCAGTCCGGGTCGACTCGGAGGTCAGCGTCCGCGCAGGTACTGGATGGCGGCCAGGACGCGCCTGTCCGCACCCAGGTCGGGAGCCAGACCGAGCTTCGAGAGGATGCTGCTCACATGTGATTCGACCGTGCGGGTGCCCAGCGTCAATCGGCGGGCGATGCCGGCGTTCGACAGACCTTCCGCGACGAACGACAGGATCTCGCTCTCGCGCGGCGTCAGCTCGTCGAGATCACCCTCCCGCTGTGAGCGCGCAATCAGCAGCTCGACCATCGACGGATCGACCGCTGTCCCGCCGGACGCAATACGGCGGATCGCCGAGGCGAACTCGTCCGTGGCGGCCACGCGGTCCTTGAGCAGATAGCCGACGCCGCGGGCATGGGGTGCGAGCAGTTCCTCGGCGTAGCGCGTCTCGAGGTGCTGTGAGAGAACCAGGACCGCGACGTCAGGGAACGCAGCGCGAATCTGCAACGCCGCGTGCAGCCCTTCGAGCGTGAAGGTGGGCGGCATGCGCACGTCGGTGATCACCACGTCGGGGCGCAGCTCGTCCACCAGTACGGCGAGGTCGCTCGCGTCGGCCGCCTGTCCAACGACCGCGAAGCCCTCGTCTTCGAGAAGTCGGGCCAGGCCCTCGCGGATGAGCGCTGCGTCATCGACGAGAAGCAGGCGCAGGGCTCGGTTCATCGTCGGCGTCCACAGCACCTCGTCGACATCGATCGGGTGTGGCAGGCCGCGAAACGACTGCGGCCCGACTTCGACGACTGCGACGCCTTCAACCCGGCCCGCCACAAGGCGGACAGCGCGACCGGCGAGAATCTGGCCGAGCCGAGCAAGCCGGCAGAGTCGTGCCGCCTCGATCACGGCAGTGCCGTGACAGTCGCCTTCCTCGACAGTGACCTCACCGATGCTGATGCCGACTCGCATCCCGGCGAAGGCGCCGGGACCCGATGTGCGCTCGGCGACCATCTGCTGCATGGCGATCGAGCACGTGAGCGCGTCGGAGGCATTATCAAAGACGCACATCACGCCATCACCGAGGTGCTTGATCACTCTCCCCGCGTGCTTGGCGACCGCCTCGCGCAGCAACGCGACATGCTCTTGGCGGACGACGTCGGCCTCTGCTGGACGCATGCGTGTCATCACCGCCGTCGACTGCACCAATTCAATGAAAAGAACGGACAGGGTGTGGCGGCTCATGGCAGCGGCAGCTCGACACCCAGCAGCGTGCCACCGCCTGCCGGACTTAGCACGTCGAGGGAGCCGCCGAGCGCTTCCACCCGGTCACGCAGACCGATAAGACCCGAGCCGGAGCCGAGCGCTGCACCGCCCGCGCCGTCGTCAGTAACCACGACGCTCAGCCGGCTCTTCGCCACTGAGAGAGTGACACAGGCGCGGGTCGCGCGTGCGTGCTTAGCGACATTCACGAGCGCCTCAGCCACGACGAAGTACGCCGTTGTCTCCACTTCAGGTGAGTGCCGGCGGTCGTCCACGCCGTCAAGCGTCACCGGCACCGGTGATCGTTCAGCGAGCGACACCACAGCGGCGCCGACGCCCTTATCCGCCAGGATCTGCGGTACCAATCCCTGCGCCAGCGAGCGCACGTCGGCGAGGGCAGCGTCGACGTCGCAGGCAGTGGCTTCGAGTTCGTCCGCCAGCGCGCCGGCACTCTCGCGCCGGGCACGGTTGCGGGCGTGGCGCAGGCGGAGCGCCAGTGCGACCAGGCGCTGCTGTGCCCCATCGTGCAGGTTGCGCTCGATTCGCCGGCGCTCGTCGTCCCCGGCGCTGATGATGCGCGCACGGGACGCGCGCACCTCGCCGAGTTGCGTCATCACTTGGGCCCGCAGCCGCCCATGGTCGAGCGCCACCGTGGCAACCCGCGAGGTGGTCACCAGCAGATCGGGATCCTCGTCCGAAACGCGCCGCGAGTGGATGAGCACGCCGAGGCGCTCCCCCTCGCGCACCAACGGCGTGACCGCACGATCCGCAGTCGTCGAGGCGGTGACGTCAACCGTGCGGCCGTCCTCATCGACGTAGGCGCCGTAGCGAGGCATCCAGAACGCAACTGCCACAGTGTCATCACCCAACGCCGTGGCCAGTGCATTGCGCAGGGCCCCCGGCGCTGGGTCGCGCTCGCGCAGCCCATCCAGATAGCGGGCGATCACGAGTTGCGCCTCGTAGCTCCGTCGCCGGAAGCGTCGGTCGCTCACGTCCTGCAATCGGTGGCGCAGCGGCTGGAACAGCGCGGTCGCCACCACCGCCGCCGCCGCCGTTGCCACGGTCGAGCCGTGGTCGACACTCCCCAGTGCCGTGGCCAACACGGTGGATAGCAGGAGGTAGGTGCCGGTCAGCGCCGCAGTGAGCGTCACGTAGCTCGCGGTGCGGCTGATGAGGCGGTCGATGTCGTAGAGGTGGTAACGGCGAATAGCGACGGTAACCCCGACCATGATCGGCAGCGGAGATACCACAGCAACCAGCCCGCCTCGGATCCCGCCTACGACGTGGCTGACCACCACGAGCACGACGGAAAGCACCGCCCCGAACGTGCACCAGCGCAGCTGCTGGCGGACGATGCCGGTCGATCGTCGGTACCGGCCCACAGCGGAAGCCACAGCAAGCAGCCCGCAGACGGCGATCACCGTTTGGCCTACGGCATTGATGACCGTGAGTGCGTGCCCGACGCCTCCGGTTGGCGGGGCATGGCCGTCGAGGAGCGCCTGCCCGCGAAGTTCCCAACTGCTGGCGCCGATAAGGACCACGGCTGCGCTCACGTCGGCGATTGCCGCCCCCGCCACCAGCCGCCAGCGCGGGGACGACAGCCGGCCGTCAGGAAGCAGCAGAATTGCCAGTACCAGCGTCAGCGCGGCAACGGTGAGAGTCGGCCGTCCCACCCACGCGGCGAGGTCGCCTCCGGTTGCGCCATGGCGCAGGGCGTAGTAGGCGTAGCGGTCGGAGAATACGTGTGCACCTTGGGCCACGCCGTTGACCACCAGCAACCAGCCGACCGGGTTGCGCGGACGATGTCGAACCATCACGGCGCCCAAGAAGGATCCGACGATGGCGACCACAGGAGCGTCGGCGTGGCCGGCGCTGAGAAAGTCGCGCCATGAGCCTCCGATGGCGATCATGGCAACACCCGCGACTCCGAGGAGCGTTGCAGTGGCGCAAGCGGCCCACGCGATCGGTTCCAGACGCCGACTCTCGGCAGGTGAGTCTGTCGCGCTCAGCGTTAGCGCAGTCATGGAGAACCGCAGTCTACGCGTGCCAGGTGGACCCCGACCTCCGAGTTCACACCGACCCTGATGTCGAAGATCCGAGGCCGCCCGGCCACGCTGGGAGGTCGCGAGCTCCAGCCACGCCTGCCTTGCCAAGGTAGCGCTGACGGCGTCAAATCCAGCGCTGCCCCGCCGCTCCCAGCTCCCTGCGGAGGTCGCCACGACGCCTGCCTATACCTGCTGCTCACCGTGACCACCGCTTCGCGATCACTGATCTCATCCTTGTTGCATATGGACTGCGAGCGTCCCTTCCGGCGACATCGTCTCCGGAAGAGGGGAGAAGACATCGTTACGATCCCGCCGGGACACATCGACGTGCTGCGGCTCGATTGCTACGCGCATTCACAATGGCAGTTCACGGGACCCGGCGTCGGGATGGGCACCTCACCGACGCCCGGCCGACTCGACGACCTCATCGTCGAGTACTGGGACAGGTACCGGCTACCCATCATCCTCGGTGAGACGGATATCCGAGGTCAGCCTCCGATCGCGCCAGCTGGTTCAAGTACACGCTCGAGCACTATGAGAATGCTGCAGCTCAGGGCGTCCCGCTGCTCCCCGATAAGATTTTGGCCTTCGACCACAGGATGAGCTCCTGGGAGCGGCCGACACAGCGCCGGCTGCGCGTGACAGTGCCGCATCGGGGCAGAGTGCATTCACCCCACGCTGATAAGCGCGACGGCCGCGATTGCAATGCCTATACCTACGGTCTGCTGCATCCGTAGGCGTTCACCGAGGACAAGCATCGACCACAGTACGGTGAAGACGGGATACAGAGAGGTGAGTACAGCCACAACGCTGAGCAACCCTCGGTGCACCGCGAGCAAAAGCAGCGCGGTCGCGCTGACATCGCAAACGCCTGCACCGAGGACGACGATCCGCCGTGTTGCTCCGATGTGGGGTGCTTGACGTGCAATGGCCGCAACGAACACAAGCCCGATGACCGACGCTCCACGAGCTGAGACCACCGGCCAGAGGTTCGCCGCTGGCGATGTCTTGGCAATAGCGATGTAGAACACGCCGAGGGCAAGTCCAGCGCACACCGCTAGTAGGAAGGTGTCGCGACGCGGCCGGAGGGCGCGGGTTCCGCCCACGCTGAGTAAAGCTACGGCGAGCACACCCAATGCGATGCCGACGTACTGAGGCACTGCAATGCGGTCGCCAGCTCCGATGCCCGTGACGACCGGCACCGCCACGGCGACTACGGCAGTGATTGGAGCGACGGTCGACATCGAACCGGTCGCCAGACCGCGGTACAACATTCCGAGACCGACAGCTCCCGCGATGCCTGCGAGCGCCCCTAGGGCGATGTCGCTCCCAGCGACAATGCCGCCGACAATGGTGGCGACTAGCAGCATCCCGATGAGCCCCACACCCTGCGAGATCAGTAGCACGGAGAGCAAGCGCGTGTCGCGAGTGGCGAGGCCGCCAAGGAAATCGCCCGAGCCAAACAGCGCGGCAGCGACAAGAGCAAGCGCGATCGCCATGAGTCCGCCCTATCCCAACAGGTGGCGTCGTCGCCGTGGTGACTGGCTCGGCGACCATTGGTTGGCTCGCAGCGTCACGCCAGCGGCCTACACAGTTGACAGGGAACGCGAGGCTTGGCGCTGGCCGGCTCGCTCACTGAAGGCGTATGCGCCCGCGTGCGGAGCCGAAGTTAAGCACTAGCGACGTGACCATCGGCTTTGCGTTGTAGTCAAGGCGTGCAGCCGTCGGGCGGGGCGCTGCACGCGGACGCGCATGCAACTGTGGTCGACACGATGGCAGCTGCATCTACGGCGCTGGGCGTAATACCCAAACCGTGTTCGTATCGTGGGCCGTAATCCATACGAGATCGTCCGCCACTCGTACGGCCCCGCTCCCCGCGGGCGGGCCGTAGATCGTCGTCACCCGATTCGTGGCGGGATCGATGGAGGCCAGCAGCACCTTCGTGCCGCGAACCCAAACTCGGCCCGCGCCCGTGGCGATATCGCCACCTCCACCTTCCATCCCGAGCGGAATGTCCACGACGCGCTGGTTTGTATGCGGATCGATCCTTGTGACCGACCCATCTCCCCAATTGAGCGTCCACACCCCGCCTTCCCCTCCAGCGAGAAAGCGAGGGACCGGGCCGGTCGGAATCGTGGCAACCACTTGGTTCGTCGCGGGATCTATCCGCTGCACCGAGCCGGAGGTGTCTCCTGGTGGTCCCGAATTGGTAATCCACACAGCGTTGTACGCGAAAACAGCTGCGTAGGAGTGGGGCAGCACAGTGATCTCTGCCGCGACCTCATTGCGTTCAATGTCGACGCGCGAAAGGATTCCCTCCGCGCTACTGAGTACCCAGATGGAGCCCTCACCAGCAGCAAGACTGAGCTCACCATCCGTATCGGCAAGGCCGGTCATAATTCTCGCAGTGACCCTACCGGACTCGATGTCCAAGCGAAAGACCGAGAGCTCTTTGCAACTTGCCACCCAGAGCGATCCGTCAGAAACCACCATTGCTCCGCACGGCGAGACCATGTGGATCGTCGCGACGGGCCCGGGCAGATCCAGCTGAAGCTTCTCGACACGCCCGTCATTCGTCGCCCAAACAGCGCGTCCATCGGCCGCAAGGAAATCGACGTACCCTGGAATTGTCAACCTCGCGATTGCCTCGTCGTCGATAAGGACGGCGGTAGATCCCGAGGGCGTCACTTGGGCCCGTGCGTCGCGACGTAGTCCGCCATGATCGGGCCAAGCTGGTTCTGGGTCCAGGTCGTGATGGCGCGGTCCGCGGCGCTCCAGTCTCGCGGCTCGCCAAATTGCGAGGGCTCGAGGATCCCGTAGAACTTGCCGAGATAGTAGACGGGGGCATGGATGAGTGCTCGGTGCTTGAACACCCGCTGCTCGAATTCGAGATTGACCAAGCCCGTCGGATCGTTCTCGATATCACCGATGAACATGGCCTCGGGGTTCTTCAACGCCTCGGTGTAGAGCGGATCCTCAGCATTCGGCGGTCCTTCGTCAACCCATTCAGAAGCGAACCAAGACTCCCATCCAACTGCATACTCCTCCTTCTCCTGGCTCCACCAGGCATGGGTGGTCTTAGCCCTCCGCAAGTCAGGCTGGCGACAATAGAGGATGCATCGTTGGCAGCTCAGCGCCTGGGCGTAGAGACGCACAATCTCAGTGAGCTTCTCATCACTTCCGGCATCGCTCGTAGCCCACTGCTCCAGGTAACTCGGAATATCGGTGTCAGGCATCACTGTCTCCATGTGTGAATTGAGTCATCTTCATCGGTCGCACGCTGTAGCGCATCTCGATAGCGCAAGGGCTCGATCTCCCGCCAGGACATCCACTCGGCCAACTCGCTGAGTTCTTCTGAGACGTCACCCTGAACGAAACCGTAGTGGTGCTCTTGCCCCGTCGTCAGAATCGTGTTGAGCAGATCTTGAGCGCTCACGCGAGCATCTGCGTGGCGGAAGTTCCGTATCCAACCCCGATCCCCATCGAAGCCGACGCGCTCCGGGTCTGCAAACAACTCGGCGCGGAAGTTCCATAGCGATCGCACATCGTTTGAAACGTAGGCAATCGTGCATTCGCCTGGAGCGAGAATCTGATCGACGACCGCACCCCACGGGCCGGCCTCCTGCTTACGCCCCAGGGTCGAGTGAAACTCATAGGTAACCCCTCTTTCGTCGGCAAGGCTGTGAGGGGAGCCGCCGCAATGCCACAGCAGCGCTGCCTCACGCTCGGGATGAATCGCTGCTATGTCCATGATCGTGGTCGGCGTGCCCGCCACTGCGCCTAACATCCGCATTGTTAGCGCTCCGAGCACGTCGCCTTCATGCGCGCTGGGAATGCCGTCGTTCTCAGCCAACCAACACAGGGCAAGCAAGGGTGAGATGTTGTAGACGTCCTGCATCTGCGGCCAGTCCTGTAAGGCGACGGCGTTCGCGTTGTCTTGGCGGCACACGGCACGCAGCGCAAGGTACAGCCGCGCATTTCGTTCGATGAAACCCTCGGGGACATTGACGGCCCGGGCGGCACTGACCATCGCTCGAACGACCTCCTCGGCTTCGGCATCGCTGAAGGACTTGGCGATGTCGACCAGCTCTCGAAGCTCGCGGGGAATTACCCGGGCGCCGCGGAGGCGGTGATGCAAATCGCGCTGATCGAATCGCAAATCTTCGAAGCCGGGCGCCAAGCCTCCGATCCAAGAAACGCGAGAGGCTGCAAGAGCGGCACAACCCTTCAACGCACCGACCGTCACCTGCAGACGGCGACGGAAGGAGTCTTCTTCAACATGCCCGAAGAACCACTTGAACGGCTTCGGGTCCCTGTAGTAGCGGCGCAATGTGGACGCGAAGATATTCGCGGTCACCAGCGAGTTCAGCTGGATGTCGCCGTCATAACGCGGCTCGGGAGTGGCCCAGATGCCCAGCCTCACTCCGAGATCTGCAAAAGGCAGCAGGGCATCCGCCATGCAACACGCAGCGGTCTGGATGATGAGCAGATCCAAATGCTGGTCTGCTAGATCACGTGCGACAGCGACCGCAGTCTCAGCGTCCATGACCCCACCCTCGTGTGCCACCAACTCGAAACCGAGTTGATCGGCAAGCTTCGCTAACCCCGTCCGCGCTCGCGTGAGCTGCTCATGTTCCTCGGCGTAGTAGGTGGCGATGTGCACGCCGACGTAGCCGATACGAATAATCACGATTCTCTCCTGAAAGCGGCCAAGAGGCTGATCACCTCGACACCTCCAAATGATGCATGACACTTCTGCAGGCGTCGGCTACTCGGGCGGCGCTTGGGACGTAAAGATCTTCCAGTGGAGGGCTGAACGGGACCGGGGAATGCGGAGCCGTAACCTGGCGGACTGGCGCGCACAGGCTGTTGAACGCGTGCTCCGCCACCAGCGCCGCGATATCAGTCGCAAGCGAACAGCGAGGGTGTGACTCGTCGACGACGACCAGACGCCCGGTCTTCCTGACCGACGTCAAGATCGTCTCCGTGTCGAGCGGCGAGTAGGTGCGTGGATCGATGACCTCGCAGCTGATCCCTTCTGCCGCAAGCTTATTGGCGGCGTCGAGCGCGGTATGCACCATCTTCTGGACACCCACCACGGTGACGTCTGCTCCCGAGCGAGCGATCCTCGCCTGACCAAGCGGGATGACATACGGCTCTTCGGGTACATCGCCCGTGACCATGTAGAGCCGCTTGTGCTCCATGAAAATCACCGGATCAGGGTCGCGGATGCTCGCAATCAGCAGGCCCTTGGCGTCATAGGGTGTCGCGGGCGCGACAACCTTGAGCCCGGGGATGTGCGTGTAGAGCGAGTAAAGGGTCTGGGAGTGCTCGGCGCCGGCTCGGAAGCCTGCGCCGACGACGGTTCGAACCACCATTGGAACCGATACCTTGCCCCCGTAGACGTATCGCAACTTTGCGGCCTGGTTGAGCAATTGGTCGAATGAGGTGCCGATGAAATCCACGTACATGATTTCCGCGACTGGTCGCAAGCCAGCGACGGCCGCACCGACCGAGGCGCCGATGAACCCCGTTTCTGCGATGGCGGTGTCGATCACGCGCCGCCGACCGAACTGGCCCAGCAAGCCCTTCGTGACACCAAACGGCCCGCCCCACGCGTCGGCGGCTTCTGGGTAGTCCTCATCACGCCCGGCGCCGCCGGCGATGTCCTCTCCGAACAGGATCACCCGATCGTCGGCAGCCATCTCTTGCGCGAGCGCTTCGTTAATCGCGTCCTTGATGGTCAGTTCGCGCATGCGGTGAATCCCTTCATGAGCTGTACACGTCTGCTGTGACCGCGCTCGGGTCTGGCCACGGGGAGGCTTCTGCGGCGGCGAATGCCGCATCCACTTCCTGCGTCATCTCGCGATCGATCTCGTCGAGCAGCCCGGTGTCGATGTCAGCTCTCGCCCCCCGGAACCGCAGTAGCGGATCACCAGCTCGATATCGAGCGACCTCGCACGGAGGCTTGTACGTCTGGGTGTCGCCTTCGTACTGCCCGTAATAGCGGTACGTCATCGCTTCGATGAGGGTAGCCCCGCCGCCAGCACGCGCTCGAGCAATGGCCTCTTCCGCGACGGCATGGACCGCAAAAACGTCCATGCCATCAACCTGAATACCGGGCATGTCGTAGTTGACAGCCATCGCGGCGACAGACCCGGTCAGCAAGTGATACTCCACGGCCGTCGTCTCTGCGTAGAGGTTGTTCTCGCAGACGAACACAACAGGCACGCTCATGAGGCCAGCGAAGTCAAGAGCCTCGTGGAATGCACCCTGATGGACTGCTCCATCACCGAAGAAAGCGACTGCGACCCGATCTTCACCCCGGTAGGCCGCAGCAAAGGCGGCGCCGGCGGCGATTGGCAGCCCGGCTGCCACGATACCCATTGCTCCGATCATTCCGAGGTTCTGGTCGGCAACGTGCATCGACCCACCCTTGCCGCCATTGACACCCGACACACGCCCCAGAAGCTCACCGGCGATGGCAGGAAGGGGAACGCCGCGGGCGATGGCGTGGCCGTGATTGCGGTACGTGGATGTGAGCCAATCGTCGCTGCGCAGCTGGGAGATGACACCGACGCCAACGGCCTCCTCACCCGCGTAGCAGTGCACGTACCCCTCGAAATGATCTGCAATGACGTCGAGGTGGACTCGATCCTCGAACTGGCGGATTCGGGACATCAACCGATAGAGCTCGAGCGCGGTGTCTCGGTCTGGGCTCATGCCTGGTTCTCTTCGGCCGGGAGCACCCATACGTGTTCTTCGGGAAATCGGAGAGTGACGTCGCATCCCTCCTCGAAATATGTGCCCGGTGCAGCGGTAAATTCGAGTTCCCCTATCGGAGTTCTCGATCCAGACGCGTCGCAACGTTCCTAGGTACATGGATCTCCGTACTCTCGCGGTAAATGAATTCGGTCCGGGCCCGATCGTGACGGCCTCCTGACGAATCGTCATCAACGTCCCGTCCGCCGGGGCTGCATGCCCGCACTGGAAAACGCCGATCGCTGTTTCGAACTGCCCATCGACAACGCGTCCTGGAATGAAGTTGCGTGCGCCGAAGAAGCGGGCGACCGCCGTCGAAGTCGGGGCGCTCATAGAAATCGGAAGGCTTGCCCACCTGGAGGAGCTGGCCGCCGAGCATCAGCGCGATGCGGTCCGCGAGCATGACCGCCTCCTCCTGATCGTGCGTTACGAAAATCGTGGTAACTCCCAGCTCTCGTTGAATCTGCCGGATGAGATCACGCATCTCGAGCCTCAGATTGGCGTCCAATTGGCTCAAGGGCTCATCGAGGAGCAGGACGGCGGGGTTCGTCACCAGCGCGCGCGCCAACGAGATGCGTTGCTCTTGACCACCCGAGAGCTCGCCCGGCCGCCGGTCGGCCACGTTAGGGAGGCGCACGAGGTCCAGCATCTGAGCAACCCGCTCGCGAATGGTCGCTGGCGCCACGTGCCGCATCCGCAGTCCAAACGCGACGTTCTGGCCGATCGTCATGTGGGGAAACAGCAATGGTTTCTGGAAAACCATGGCTGTGTTTCGCTGCTCAGGTCGAATCCTGGCGACGGGGCGACCGTCAAACGCGATTTCGCCGTGCGTGGGCTCGAGCAACCCGGCAATCATCTTGAGCGTCGTCGTTTTTCCGCACCCCGATGGCCCGAGCAGCGCGAAGAGCGATCCGGCTTCGATTGCAAGATTGAGGTGATCGACGCTGGGAATTTCTACCTTCGGGTAGACAAGGCTCAGATCGGCTAGTTCAACTCGCACGCTCATAGCCGGCCGAAACCTCCAATCGTTCCCCGATCTCCCGACAGGAAGCGGGAGGAAATGAAAACGATCACGATCGCAGGAACAACGCAAAGAACACTGATAGCTGCGGCAATGCTCAGATCGGTACCGGCGAAAGAAAAGAGGAGGAGCGGCAGTGTCTGCACGATGCCACCACCAATCAGCAGCGTCATGATGTACTCGCTCCAGGAGATAAGGAAGGCGAAGAACATGGCGACGATCAACCCCGGCAAGATTGCGGGTAAAGTGACGTACAGAAAGGTGCGCCAGAAGGAGGCGCCCAATACCCGCGCCTGATCCTCGTAGTTCCGATCAAAGTTCGAGTAGACCGCGGTCATCACGAGAGTGACGTATGGGATTGTGGGAACAAGCTGCACGAGGATGACCCCGAGAAGGGTATCGGCCAGCCCAAATTTGATGAAAGCGATCTGATTACCCATTGCGACCGTCAATGGAGGGACGATCTCCGGCGCAAGGAACAGAAAATATACAAACAGCTTGCCGCGAAACGAATGTAGTCCCAGCGCTCGTCCGGCCGCAAGGCCAATAAGGCCCGCGATCACCGCCACCGTCGTCGAGATCGTCAGAGATGTCACGAGCGCAGGGACAATCCCACTCTGCGAGGAGGCGACGTAGTCCCACGCTCGCGAGGAAAGGCGACTGGGCAGTACCTGTGGAAAGAACCATGTGGCGCTGATCGACCAAAGCACGATCGGCACAAGAGGTAGAAACACCCCGATGAGGAGCACGTTCAGACCAAGAACGTCGCGCAGTCTGCGTCGCGGGGCACGTGCCGGCCGGAGAATCAGTGGACGGCTGAGGCTCATCGCTCGGCTCTCACGTACCGATTGCTCATTCGCAGGTAAACGGCGCTCAGGAGAATGACGATGAGCGCGATGACGACATTGATCGCCTGCAACTCGCCGCGCGCATCCAGGTTGACATTGGTGTAGTCGAGATATGCAAGAACCGAGAGCGTCGCTGGGTACGGCTGTCCGAGGAGGAACGGGACCTCATAGGCACCGAAGGCGAAAGCGAACACGATGATGGAGGTCGAGAGCACGCCGGGCACTATCACCGGCAGGGTCACGTGACGAAACCGCTGCCACCACCCGGCGCCGAGCGTACGAGCCAGGTCATCGAATTCCCGCGTCTGTCCAGCGAGCGCTGCGAGGACGACCACCCCGATGAATGGGACCTCTTTCCAAACGTACTCGGCGATGATCGAAATCCCCCAGCGGTCATTGGTCAGGGCTGGAAAGTTGGTAAGCGTCGTCAAACCTACGGCGTGCGTCAGGCGCGAGATTAACCCGCTCTGTGACAAGAGCGTGAGCATGGCTACGGCGCCGACGACGTGGGGGATCGCTAGATTGAGCTGGAACACGTACGTCCCCACTCGCCGCCCAAAGCTGGTGCGGCGCAGAAAGAGGGCTGCGACGATGGCGAGCACCGCTGATATGACTGTCGCCGCAAAGGCAATCCAGAGGCTCAGGGTCAAGGAGAGGAGGAACGTTGGGTCGGCGAACATCTGCGCGTACGCACTGAAGTTGAAAGAGTATTGCCCGATCAATGGGAAATAGTTCAGGCTCTGGATAACGCCAAACAGGACACCGCCCAGAAACAGCGCAACGATTACGAATAGCGCTGGGCTGAGCAGCAGCCAGATGCGGACGGTAGAGGAGAGCCGAAACCGGCTCCCCCCTACCTGGGTTACGACGCTCACGCCGACGGAGCACCGTTGAGAGGTCTAGTGCTGCAGGACATTCTTCGTCCATCCGGCTTGAAGCGCCGCCGACCACTCGGCGACAAGCTCTGGGTCGCTGTTCTGCGTCAATGCTGAGAGTGCAAGCTCTTCGGCTGGAACGGGGTAGTTGTTGAACTGCTTCTGCTCAGCGGCTGGAAGTTTGGCTACATCGATCGCCGGGTAGCCAAGCGACCCTGCGGCGATAGCCTTGTATTGAGCCTCCACCGAGAGCAGGATGTTTGCGATGACCTGGGCGGCGGCTTGATGAGGGGAGTTGTACGGGATAGCAACGTAGCTAACATCGCCAATCATTCCCGCGGGCTGGAATACCAACTCGCGCGTTGACGCCGGCCATGTGCCTTTCTGAACGAACGGCACAGTCTCGGTAGGCCCGTAGGTCATGTCCCAGGCAACTTCACCGTTTTCGTAGAGGCTGTCGAGCTGAGTGATCGCTTGGGGGTACGTCGAACCCTGGCGCCAAAGGTAGGGCTTCAGCTGGTTAAGGAGGTTCCAGAGAGCCGGCGCGTACTTGTTGTATTTCGCTTGGGTGAATGGGCCAAGGAGGTCCTTATAGCCGCCGGCGGTGTAGTAGAGGAGTTGCCTGAGGAAGGCGGCGCCGGTGAAATCGGGAGGGGCTGGATATGTGAACTTCCCCGGATTCGCCTTGATCCAACTTACTAGACCCGCGACGTCAGTCGGTGGACTCGGCACCTTCGCCGAGTCGTAGATCATGCAGAATTGGGCAAGAGTCCATGGGGCCTCGCAGTTCTGAATATTCAGTCCGAAGTCCTGAGAGACCTCCGGATTCGAGTAATCCACCAGGCTGCTGTTCGGCAGCTTAGACACCCAGCCGCAATACAGCGCGTGTGCCTGGACCATTGTGAAGAAGTTTTGGCCATTGATCCAGATGAGGTCGACCGTACCGTTCGAGTTCTGGCCAGCTTGCTTCTCGCCGAGCACCTTGTTCACGGCGTCAACGGTGTCGCTGATCTGAACCTCTCGAATCGTAATGCCGAGCTTCTGGGCCTGCTGAGCGACATATCCGGTCACGAAGGAGTTGATCAGGGGATCGCCCCCCCAAAGGTAGAAGTTCACGTTCTGGCCCTTTGCGGCGGCAAGGACTTTGGACCACGTTGAGTATTTTTGCGGTGCCGCCGTCGAGCCGCCACACGCAGAGGCACCGACGGCGACTGTCACCAAGAGCGCGCCAATGCGCGCCTTCGCGTGCTTGATTTGCATGCTTTCTCCTACAGCGTCGAAACGCTGTGAGTTGATCGTGTCCCGATATTTCGCCCGGATCCCCAGGCCATCGGCGGTCGCTGATTCGTGCGTATGTCCGTCGTCACTGCTGCGCCTCCTGTCTTGCCCAATAAACCCATGCTCGCTGCTCGTGCTTCTTGAAGTCCTTCGGCCGGCATCCGAAGCCGAGCACACTCGGCGGGTGGTCGCCGGTCCGGCGGCCCTTACGCGACGTCATCCGTCGCCCGTCCAGTTGATGGGGCGGAAGACAGTCGTCGTTGGTTCCAGGGCGATCCTTCTGAGACGGCAATCGATCGAAGGTCGTCCAAACGCTCAGCTGCCACACCGATCGCGTCGTGATCTGCGCCGGTGCCGCCCCAGATGGCCCTACCTGCGACGAAGCCAGAGGCTCCGGCCCTGCAGGCGATCGTGAGGAGTTCACAGAACTGGCGGAAATCCCGGCCCTCCGACAAGAGAACCCAGGGCGCCGGGCTCAGGCGGTCTACCTCGCCGCAGGCTTCTGCCCACGAGTCGCGGGACTGGTCGCCGACCGTGTCGGAAGGGAATTGGATCTTGAGCACGTGTGCCCCGAGACTGCCAAATCGCCTGATCCCCTCCAGCACCTTTCGGCGAGCGTCACGACCATCTTGAATGAGCGCCAACGGCTCGCAGAAGAGGGGCAGGTCAGCCATTTCGCATTGGCGGATCGTCTCCCTGGCGAAACCCTCGGCCGCGGACGTATCCCCGTCAGCGTCGAAATAAAACGAGATCTTCACTGCGTCGGCGCCCTGGCGAGCGGCACGTTCCACCCCCCATCCGGGCAGCATGCGCGGCGCTACTGCCGCGGCTTCGTAGTCTCCGTCCTCAATCCCAATGATGAGTCCCGTGGCGGCACTCGACAACACATCGCGGATTCGGTTTGACGCGAGCGTCGGATCGACGAGGATCGCGCTTGCGCGACGTGCTAGACCCTCAATGAGTTGCTCCTTCGACCGGCGCATCTCATCAGACGTGAGGGAGTCTCGGATCGTCGGGGCGCATTGTCGTGGCGAAGGACCGGACGTGATCGAGAGCAAGGATCGCGAAGTGGCCGCTGTCCAGCACGAGCCCGCGCGGACTGCCGGCTCGGTCGGTCCCTATGGCGGCACTGAAATTTTCAGGTTCACTGCGCACAACGTCCAGCGGTGGATTGCCTCGCGACTTTCCCCGATCGAACATAGGCGAATGCGCTGCGGAGTCGCTGTCCGCTTCCAGAGCGACCGATTCGGCCCAGGCGTCGAAGATGACGGCAATCGTCACTGCGCCGGGATCCCGAGTGCCGACCGCACCCGTTGCCGCGTATCGAGCCCTCCCCGCCTTGGCGCGCATGTCGGCGGTGGAATCCGCGCCTTGACGGGCCGCGGCCGCGGCCGCGGCTAGGATGCCTCTGGTGTCTCGTCCCTCATTGATTGCCGATCGCGCTGCGTCGACCGCAGGCTGCAGGGCATCGAGCATCGTCTTGTCGCCGGGCTTGGAGCGGCCTATCTCGCTCACACGCTGTGAGCCGAGTTCTAGGCCGTCAACGAAATCCGACATGTCAGGCGATGCTGCGGAGCGGAGTCGATCGCCGAGGGTGGCAAAGAACGTGCCGAAAAGTGCCCCCGAAGCCCCCGCCCCGCAATCATTGAAGGCCTGGGCCACGAGTGAGAACACTCCGGCTGCGTTGTCGGGTCTTAGGGTGTCGATTCGGGTATTGGCGTCGGCGAAGGCCGTCGCCACATTCACGCCGTGATCGCCGTCCCCCGCAACCGCATCCAGTCGAGACAACTCATCGGCCGACGCCACCAGCCGATCGGAGGCAGCCTTGATCATGGCTGCGGCACGGGGGGCGCCAACCTCGCTCACGACGCATCTCCGGTTTTTGTAAAGGCGGCACCGTGGGCGGGCGCGTCGTATAAGGCCTCGAGCTGTCCGTCGAGCAGCGATATCGCGAATGAGAACCCCGCCTGATCAAGCGTTGTCGCGTAGCTGCCGATCCACGACCTGACGACGTCAATTCGCCGCTCCCGCAAGGCGATTGCTGCGCCTCGGTACAGAATTGAGAGCTCCATCAACGTCAGCGAACCCGAATTGTTGACAAGGAGGCCCACGCGAGAACCGGCTTCGGCCCCGAGGTCCTTGACAAGGCGCGAGATCATGAGCTCGGCCAATGCGTCTGCTGACGTATCGGGGCTGATAACTGCCCCAAACTCGCCATGGACACCCATGCCGACCGAGAGCTCGCTCGCGCTAGCCGCGCCAATTGGTTGGCCGCTGACCGGATGGGTGACTGTTCCTATCGCGGCGGAAAGAGATCTGGTGCGGTCCCGCACCCTAACGGCCAACGTCGCGCACTCGTCGAGCGACGCTCCCTGTTCGGCGAATGCACCGACGATCTTCCAAACGAAGAAAAGACCGGCACCACCGCGCCGGTCCTCGGCATGGTCGCCAGGGGCGGAGGCGACGTCGTCATAGAGAACGACCATCTGGGCACGGAGTCCGTCCCGCTGCGCATCCGCAATCGCGAGGGAAGCATTCATGATGTCGCCCGCGTGGCTCGAGACCAGCAGCAGCACGCCGGCTCCCCGGTCGGCTTCCCGGATGCCGGCGACGATTCTGTCCGGGCCAGGCGATGAGAACACCGGCCCGGGGACGTTGACGTCGAGAAGGCCGGGCCCCACCCACCCGATCATTGCCGGCTCGTGTCCCGAACCATTCCCGACGACGATCCCGACGAGCCCTTGCGGCTTCCGCCTGACCCGAACCACCATCCCGTTCGACAAGGCGACGACATCCCTGTTGGCGCCGATGTAGCCCTCGAGCATTTCGGCGACGAGGGCAGTCCGATCGTTGAAAAGATGGCGCGTCCTCGTCGTCATGCGATATGCCGTCTGATGAAGGCTGCGGCGTCGTGGGCCTCGGTGTCGAGGTCGCGTGCCAAGGGCCGCCATGCCCGAGTTCGAGCGGCCCGTCTCGACGGCGGGGTTCGGGAATGTCTCGAAGACAACCCAACCCTCGTAGGCGGCTGCATCCAGCGCCTCGCGGAATGCGCTCCAATCGATGTGGCCGAATTGGGGCGCACGCCTGTTGTTGGCCGCAACCTGCACATGGCCCAAGTGACCGCCCGCCAATCGTATGGCCTCTCCGAGGTCGTCCTCTTCCATATTCATGTGGAATGTGTCGACCTGGACCTTCACTGCCGAGTGTCCGACAGAGGCGATGAACGCCAGGCAGTCAGCCACGGTGTTGAAGAGCGAACTCTCGAACCGGTTCAGGATCTCGAGACAGATGTCGATCCCGAGTGAAGAGGCATATTCAGCCAACTCGTTCAGGCCAGTGGCCGAGCGCTTTCGGTATTCATCCAGATCGCCATCCGGCAGCGCCATCCACGGCGCATACGTGACCCCGCCGAGTATTGGGCTGTTGAGCTCGGCTGCCTGAGCCAGGCAACGACGGAGGTGCCGGTGCCCGGCTGCGCGGATGTTGGGCTCCGGGCTGGAGATGTCGTACTCCGGTGTCAGCCCTGTGCTGCAAACGAGAGCGATCCCAGCTGCGGCTGCGGCTTTGGAGACCGCCGCCGTGTCCATCTCCAGCCCGGCAATGAGTGAGATCTCAGCGCCGTCATAGCCCGCCTCCGCGACACGGCCAAAAACGGACGCTTGATCGTCACTCCACCGGCTGAGCCAGTAGAACACCTCGATGCCGACTGGCCGGTTCACGAGTCGTCTCGATTCGCTTCCATAACGCGTGGCGGAACGCCGGTCATGGAGTGGGAACTCATCGACCAAGTTCCAACAGGCGCGCTGCCGTCGCAGTGTCGGTGATCAGCGCGTTGGCGATATGGCCGCGGATTGCCGCACGGATCGCAAGCACCTTGTCCTTACCACCTGCAACCAAGGCGCTCGTAGGACAGCGCTTGATGTCATCCAGCGTCAGACCGACATGAAGCTCATCCGTTGGCCAACTCACGTGCTCGCCATCTGCATCAAAGAAATGGCCGAGGGCGTCCCCGACCGCGCCGGCCTTCCGCAGTCGGTTTAGGTCGCCCAGCCGAAGGGTCCCGTGTCGGAAAAGCAAACCCTCCGTCGTCAGTGACCCGACGCTCTGGATCATCAGTGGCGCCTTGCGGGCTACGTTCAGCGCCGCACTCACCGACGGCTCTGCCATCAATGCGCTTCGGACCGCCGGCGAGGATACGAACGTGGGGGCGCTGATGATTCCCGCGGCGCCCCCCGACAGCTCGGCAAGTCGGCTGGTTACGTCGTACGCGGCAAAATCGGCGTTCGGCGAGACGCCGACGCCCTCGAGCGTGACGAACCGGCAGCTGACCGGACGTGGGACCGAGAACGCCTGAGGAATCAGCGCAACAGTTCGCCCGAGCCCCAGGCCAACGACCAGACCGTCCACGAGCTGTTCGGCAAGCCAGTCCGCAGCGGCACCTGCAAGGACGGCCTGAAGCGACTGTTCCGGCAGCGGAGCGGAAACGATCCTGGCGTATTTCAGATGGAATTCGGATTCCAGCCTGTGCAATAGCTCGGCGTGTGGCTCGTTCGGCTCGAAGAACTGGAAGTGCACGACACCAGCCTTGGTTGCCAGGCTGATGAGGCGGTTGACCTTCATTCGCGAGAGCCCAAGGAATTCACCGATCTGTGCCTGTGTGAGCTCCGCCTCGTAATAGAGGCGAGCGACGCGAGCCACTAGCCGATGCTCGGCGACAGGCAGCGTGATCGTTCGGCTCGGAGGCAGGTTGTTCATTTGCACGTCATCTGTTCAAAGGATCAGACGGCATGCTAGCGAGTGGGAAGGCGCTCGTCAAGCGTCGCGAGGCCACCCGGGTGATGGCCGGATCACGCCTAGGCCACCTGGAACTCGGTACCACGTCGGTCCCGACGTGCGCGACGTGCTCCACCGTATCTCTGGCGCGAAGGCGCCGTCCATACCGGGCCAAGGCACCCTGCGTCGAGCTCAGAACGGGGAGTGGTCAGGCGTGGGCCGTGACTTCAATCCTCATCTCGGGCTCCAGGCCCCGACGACGACGCAACCGAACTCAGGGGATTCCCTCTCGCTGAACAGCGCGACCAGTCGTGGAAGCCGGCGTTCGGGATCCCGCCCGATGGAGCACTTACCGCGAACCTTTCACCGGCAGTGCGTGACGACGGCTGACGGGAGTCGTGAGATCCATTGGCTCTCTCCTCTCGAGCATGGGTCTTGGCTGCTGCAGTTGATAGCGCTCCTATCAACTAATACCCATGGATGGTATCACCATGGGTATTACGGGGCGGACGTCGCGCCTGGCCGACTCCTGTGTGCATCCGCAGCCGCGGAGCCCGTGCCTGGCCGCCAATTCGAGCCACCCGCGTCGCTCAAGTTCGCTCAGCGGAGAAGACTTGATTCTTGGCGTCGTGGCGTAGTCCGATAGTCGATGGAGCCGGCACCGGATCGCCCTCCTGACGCCGCACACCTGCGCGCCGGTCGAGCGCCCGCTGGTTGTTGGCGGCGCACCGCAGGGTTGTGCCCCTGTAGCGAATACCACCACGGACTACCCGCGACCCCAGAGCCAGCCAACTGCATATCCCGCGTTCCAATAACCACGCTGGAGCGAAGAGTGGCGCCGACTTGGGGAAGAAGCCGGCACCCCGGTCGCGGCGTCGGCCGATCTCGGCGGCACCGATCAGTGCCAAAGCGGCAACGATGAGCCATGCGCTATGCCGCCGGGCGATCGCAAGCGAAATCAACGGAAGGATCGCGAGCTGCGCGACGAGACGGTGAGGGCGGGCAAACTCGTCATAAGCCTGACGCACGCGCTGCTCGACAAATCTCGACGTACTCGGCGGTAAACGCCGCACGTAACAACTGGGCACGTGCAGCGTGCGACCACCCAATGCCCGGACAGTCCGCTCCAGTTCGAGATTCTCGAAGAGGACGGTGACGTCGTAGCCTCCACCGGCCAGAACCGTCTCGCGCCTGACGGCGAGCGTTCCCGGCCAGTCGTCGCCGGTAAACCTGTTCAGCAGCATCCGGGCAGTATCCCATCGAGCGTGCCACGGACACGGGTCAAAGTAATTTTGAGGGCGCACGAGCTCGGCGTGTTCCAGGAGAGCCGCGACGCGCGCGAGCTCCTCGAGGCGGTAACGCACGTCGTCATCCGCGATGATCACTCGCGCGTAAGAGGCCGCACTCAGGCCCGCCATCACTCCGGCTGCCTTGCCATTGACTGCGTGCGCGCTGCGCGCAACTCCAATGTGCCGCGTACGTTCGGGGAGGAGGCTCTCGATCTGCTCGAAGACTGGACTCGGCGAACCATCGACGACCAGCACTTCAGTCATGACGTCGGTGAGCCACGCAAGATATCGGATGAGCTCGCGGAAACCGGGCGTGCGGGTGACGACCGGATTGTCGCTGCGGATGGGTAAAAGATACGTCGCGGTGATGCGCGCGCCCACTATCCGGCACTCACGATTCGAACATCGATCGGTTTGAATGTACCGTTGTTCGATTGTTCGGCCGAGCACGCAGTCACACCGACGAGCAGTGCCATTTCCGCACGCAATACCAGTTCGTCGCTCGGCCTACAGAGCGGCGGAAGGATGTGCAGCGCCCCCTGCGGGTCAACCTCCACATTCATGAATGCATTGAAGGTCGTGCCGATGCGGTCTGAAGCAAACCCATGCTCCGCCATCGCGTTGGCAAGATTGTCAAAGCAACTCGGGTGAACGCCTTTGTATCCATGGAGTTTGCTAAACATTTCGGGACTGCATGGTGCAAGCAGGAAATCGTGGCGCCCTACCGTGTCCACGACGATCGTGAAAAGTGGCTGGCTGCGGTTCGAGTACAGCACATCACCGGTGGACAGATAGATCCTGCCGGCGTAGTCGAGCGAACGGCCGGAGGACAGCACCTCATCGTGTTCGGACAGCGCGGCGGCAAAGACATCTGCCACCTGCTCGCCATCCGGGGCACTGATGCGCAGCAAGTCGCCGGCATTGAGCGTGAGCGCAATCCCTCGCTGAGGCGGTATCCGCTGTTGACTGGCGCCCATTACGCTCTCGACACCGGCCCGGGATCGAAGGGGCATCGCCAATCACCGCCCACGGAACGCCCCGAGTACTGCCGCGCCTCCGAAGCAGCGCCGTACTCAGCGAGCATCGGGTTGGGCATTCCCTGTAATGCCGTGTCACGGGCTCGGACGCGCCCGCTCATCCGCTCGAAGTGGTGCGACAAGCGCAGTTGCTCGAATTGCTCGTGGGCATTGAAGCAGAGCGTGGGCCATGCAAACCGGCGGGAATAACGAGAACTCCCCGGATGCAGACCGACGATGAAGTAGGCCTGGCCACCGACGCTATAGGAAAATTCAGGTGAGGTCGGGTCCGAACTGACGCGCGGATCCCAGCGTTCGCCGTCAGGATCGAGATCGTGCAACGTCTGAAGCTGCCGCCAGAGCAGGTCCTCAAATTCCGGTTCGGTTGTGGAAACTGGTCCTTCGAATGCGGCAATAAAGGTCGCGTAGCCGGTACTCCATGCACGACGCGTGTGCTCGAACCGTCTCAGGTCACGTAGCAGCGTCCGCGCGGCAGCAGCCGTACCCAGGCTCTCGTAGAGGCGAAAGCGATAGTGGTTCTGCCGCAGTGCCGAGTGGGCGGCCAGGCAGGGGAAGTCGTTCGACAACACAAGCGCGCGGAACTGGTCGTGCACGAACGTTTCCAGGCGCCGCTGATCGATTTGCGCAACTCCAGCCGCGACCATGGTAGCGACACTATAACATAACCCTACAGCGAGACTAGGACAATGCGAAATGTAGTCCCGGCCTTACCCCAATCTTGCCCAAGCTGCGCGAAGTGGTCTGGAGGACGTCGCCGAGGAGCTGTAACCGCGGCGTCACTCCCGTAGCAGCTCATGGGACATTGCTCCGTCCCGCGTGCGTCCGCGCTTTGATGGTCCCGCTGAGATACGCGCAGCAGCCAGTTGCGAGAGTGGGGGAGCGGGGATGGACCAATCAGGATCGCGAGCACTCGACATCGAGAGCCGTTGGCACGCACATCCGACGTTGAGCGCTGCCGTGCGCGCAATTGCGGTTCTGACGCCGGCGGTGACGGCCTTCGCCTTTTCATGGATGGCGAGCCAGGTAGTCCCCCCGCCGGACGCTGCTGGACCTCGCATCTGGTGGTGGGTGGTGCTCGGCGCCCTTTCGCTGCTGGTGCTGATTGCCGTGCAGCGCCTGGCCCGACGCCTGCTCCCCCTTGCAGCACTGCTCAACCTCTCCTTGCTCTTTCCTGATCAGGCTCCGGCCCGATACAAACTCGCACGGAAGGTGAGCAGTCCCAAGGAACTGAGCCGCATGGTGGACCAAGCCCGCGCCGCCAGCAAGGACGGTGCGGAGGCACTGGCGCCGCTGACCGTGCTCGAACTCGTTGCTGCACTGAGCGTGCACGATCGGGCGACACGTGGGCACTCGGAACGGGTTCGCATCTTCACCGACATGATCGCGGACGAATTGAAGCTTCCCGAAGTGGACCAGGAACGTCTCCGGTGGGCGGCACTGCTCCATGACGTCGGAAAGCTGAATGTCTCTCCAGCGCTCCTCAAGAAGCCGGGTGCACCCACCGCAAGCGAGTGGGCAGAACTGAAGCGGCATCCCGAGGATGGACGTCGTCTGGTGACGCCCATAGCTACCTGGCTTGGCGATTGGTCCCTTGCCGTGGATCACCACCACGAGCGTTATGACGGGGCCGGCTATCCACATGGATTGCACGGACAGCAGATCTCGCTAGCAGGGCGGATCGTGGCGGTGGCGAACTCCTACGAAACCATGACCGCTGCTCGGCCCTACAAGCGGCCGCTCTCGCCGAAGGCGGCCCGGAATGAGTTGGTCGCCTGTTCCGGCGCGCAATTCGACCCCGTCGTGGTGCGCGCATTTCTGAGTGTCTCGCTCGGCCGGCTTTGGCGCACCATCGGCGTGAGCGCGGTGATCTCTCAGATCCCACTCCTGCCGCAGATCAGTTCGGGGTTGACTCTTGCGGGCGCGCAGGCGGGCCCGATGGCGACCGGCGGCGCCGCAAGTCTGTTCTTGATGACCGGCGCATCAGTGGTCGGGCCGGGCCTGACTGGCTCAGCGCCGAGCCCGCACGCACAGTCGGTGTTGGTCAGGGCAACGGCGCAGTCACCCACGCGTCACGCGAAGTCGAGGAGGACGCATACGCCGATTCATACCGTCGTCCAACCGCCGGCAGGACCAGAAGGCCCCCCACTGCCCCACGGACCCGGGGGACGTCCACCCAAACCGCACGGCCCGCCTCCGAAGTCACACGATGGACCTCCTTGGAAATCCCACGACCATGATCCGAACCCACACGGCGGACCTCCACTGACGTCGCAGCCCCCCAACCCTCATGGTGGGCACCATTTGAAACTGGACGCTCAACGAGCCAAGCCGCAGCACTGAACGGCTCAGCGCAGTAGTGGGCTCGTTCGAATAGCACTCCGGCGGTCAGGCGGCCTCCGGAAGAGTGCGATGGTTTGACCCAATCGCGACCCCATCCGAAAGGCCGGTCGTGAGTGCGGTAGTGCCGAGCGGTGCTAGCGGGACGAGGATGTCGCCTCGACCTTCGAGAGCCGCTCTCCCATAACGCGTCGTTCTTCTTCGTCGCGCTCCTCGAGCACGCTGGGGAACTCATCGTTCTCTTCGTGCTCGGCGTGATCCACGACTGCGCCCTTGAAGTCCGCAAACTTCCGATCGAATTCTGAGCCGTTGACGTCCAAACCTCTGAGCTCGGCGATGACCTGGTTGGCCTTCTCCTCTTCCTGGTTGCGCGCCTGGACGACATCAGCCCCGGCGGTCTCCCGGCTCACCGGCCGCAGCACCGTTTCCTCCGCAGTTTCATGCGCTGCAAGCAAAGCGCACAACTCGTCAAAGACCTCCTGGCGGCGCCCGCCGCTTGCCTGTTCGACGCTCGCGAAGAGATCCTGAATCTGAGCGTGCTGCTCATACAGGATGCGGATAACGTCGCCCTCGGGGAGGGCTGCTGCTTTCTCGCGGTCCTCTGCTGCACCAGACATGGTAGTGCCTCCTTGTGTATCCAACAGTCAGGTTTCATGATAGTGGCATGTACCCAATTTCCGAGGACCGTCGACGCCCCCGGAAGGGGTGCTCTGGCGTGATGCGACCTGCTCGGGGCTTGGTCATGCTCGCCAGCTCGGCGGCGCTCCTGGTGAGCTGCACCACGGGTGCATTGCCGCGCATAACGCCGGCGCCAACCGAGGTGGCGCCCACTGGGAGTCCCGACGCTGTTGACCGCCCCACCGGCGGTCACGACCCTCGCAGGATTGTTCATCGGTCAGTTCGCGGCCGGCCACTACGCCGCGCAGTGGGGGGAGCTGTCACCGATGGCCCGGGCGCGCTGGCCATCCGACACCGCCAGATCAGCGATGCTCGCGGCCAAGTTCTCGGGTCACACCCTGTCCGTCAGGCTCGGAGCTCCGCGCTTGGTGCCGTTATGGACAGAACCCGAGGATCCGGCGGCGCACATCACAGGCGCATGGGCGGTGCCCGTCGACGTGACGTTTCGGTCGCCGCAATCACTACGCCCACCCGGCGTCGCGAGCCTGTTCTCGACCATGCCGCTGGTGCTCACCGACGCGACCGCTTCGGGCGCCTCGATCGTCGGTGAAGGGCCCGCGTCAATCGATGCGCCGATCATGCTGCCGCGAACCATGCCATCAGTACGAGTGCATGTTCCGATCCTGATGTACCACCTGGTCGATCAGATCCCGCCGCGATCGATCGAGCCCTCCACCTATGGATGGAAGCTGGAGATCGGTTTGACGACGCTGCCCAGTGCGTTCGCGGCCCAGATGGGCTATCTCATGAAGATCCACGCGACCTCGATTTCTCTGCAGCACCTCGCGGACGCGCTGCTCTATGGATTGCCACTGCCACCCCACCCGTTCGTCATCACGTTCGACGATGGACGCCTGAGCCCCTGGTACAACGCCGTCCCATTGCTGCGCAAGGACGGATTCACAGCGGTCTTCTTCCCGTGCGAAGGGCTGATCGGCAAGAAGATCGGTCCGCAGACGTACCTCACATCCAGCGAG
Source organism: Candidatus Dormiibacterota bacterium (assembly GCA_963748505.1). GTDB lineage: Bacteria > Chloroflexota > Dormibacteria > Aeolococcales > Aeolococcaceae > Palsa-851. Next base: position 255,998 of record CAVVJH010000003.1, on the reverse strand, counting down.
GTTCAGAATCTGGCGAGCACGGGCTTCTCCGTGGAAGACCACACATTCAACGATGCAACTCCCTTGTTCGGCGCAGGTACGCGAACGCTGAAGGCGCTCACCAACGCGACCAAAACAGCCCTGAAGCGGCTCACCGGCGCGCCGGTGCAATTCCTGGCCTACACCGGCATCTGGCCGTGGCCGCTCGCCAGCGAGGGAGGAGCGCAGGAGGCTCCGCTCTTCAGCACCCTCGCCGGTTACGGCTATGTCGGCGCCCTGCTCGACGTGCGCAGGGATAGCGAGGTGGAAACGACCCAAGGTCTCTGGCAATTACCTCGCTTGCGCGTCGGGCTCGGCACCACACTGGCCGGCCTGGCGCAGTGGTTCTCGAATCAAGCCGCTTAGTGTCGCGGTCGGTGATGACCATGCCGGTGAGGGGGACCGGAATCGATTGGTCCGCGGGTGAACTTGCGTCCGTCCCAGGCCGGGGCCTTCGTAGGTGCAGGTCTGGGTGGGGAGCGGCGTCGGGCCATAGTAGGTGCAGTTGGTGTTGGCGCCTGGCTGGGTGCCGGGAAGGTAGAAGTTGGCATCATCGCCGCCGCCGCCCACTGACACGACGTCGGCGGGCCGCTTGTACCAGGTATCCGGAGTGCCCTTCAGCGCTGCTGACATGTACGTGTGCCAGATCGGGGCCGCGCCGCTGTAACCGGAGATGATGCCGTCGAGGTGACCGCAGTCCGGGAAGCGCGGGTCCGCGGGCTTGAGCCCGTAGTGCGCCAGGTCATGCGGGCTGAACGGATAGGTATTGTCCACCTCACCGGGCTGAATGATGTTGTGCTTTCTGATCTGGGCGGCCATGTAGGCGCGGTCCTTGTTCTGGAGGCAGCTGCGCTGCCCGTTCCCCACCCAGACGGCGGTGAGCAGGGTGGGTGTCCAGCCGACCGTCAGGTTGTCCATGAAGAAGTCGGCGGTTCCCGTCTTGGCGCTCACCCGGCGAGATCCGAGAGTCAAGGTAGCCGTTGCGCCCGAACTCGCGGATGCGGTTGTTGTCGTTGCTGGTGATCTCGTCCATGATGTACGCGACGTTGGCGGGAATCACCTGGCGTCCTGCGGCGACCGGGTCGTAGGTGAATACCGTCTGCCCTGTCTGCTGAGCCGTGATCCTGGTCACCGGCATCGGGTTGTGCTGCACGCCAAGATCGCCGAGCGTGGCCGCGCCGTCGGCGAGGTCGAGCAGGGTGATGCCGCAGGTGAGCGACCCGAGCGTCGCGGCCCACTGTGTCGGAGTTGGCCAGTTCACGTACGTCTGCCCGTTGTAGTGGCAGCTCTGATTCAGTGACCTGACGCCCATTGCCAGCTCGGTATTGGCGATGTACTGCGTCCCGGTCGCGTACTCGGTCTTGACGGCGGGGATGTTGAACGAGTTTCCCAGGCAGAGCTTGAGCTCGCAGAACTCCATGGGTTCGGCGGTCGTCGTCGACGGGCGAGTAGGGGGCGCCGCGCGGGATCGGGAAGTTGTACGAGCTGTCCAGGATCGGCGTCGTCATCGTGAACTTGGTCGAGGCGATTGCCGTCGTGTAGGTGAACAGCTTCGTCGTCGACCCCATGTTCAGCTGAACAGCTGCGGCCTCGTTGACCTGTCCGAAATGTGGATCGGCGTAGTTCCAGGTCCCCACCATGGCGAGCACCTCACCGTTCCGGGGATCGAGGCTGACGAGCGCCCCGTCGCCCATGTTCTCCGAGATGCGCACTTTGGCCACGAGGTTGTGCACCGTGGCGTAGGCGAGATTCTGCTTCGCCTGGTCGATCGTGGTGTGAATCTCGTAACCGCCGGGACTCACGTACTGCGGGAAATTCTGGTCGAGGTAGGTCGCGAGGTAGGCGATGAAATCGGGATCGTAGCTGGGCTCGGATGCGGTCCACGGATGGAGGGACAGCTTTTCGTTGTACGCGGCGACGCCCTGTGCCTCGGTGATGTAGCCACGCGCCTCCATTGCCTGCAGGACCGCCTTCTGGCGGTATTTCGCGAGCGGATTGACGGCGTCATGGCTGTTGTGCGTCAGCGGGTTGTATGCAGTCGGTGACTGGGGAAGACCGGCGAGCAGTGATGCCTGCGCCAGGTCGAGCTGACTGGCAGGCTTGAGGAAGTACAGCTCGGCAGCCGAGCCGATGCCCACCGCGAAGTTGCCGTAGAAGATCCGGTTGACGTACATGTCGAGGATCTCGTTCTTGGTGAAGTTGAGCGCGATCTCGTTGCCGAGGACGATTTCCTTGATCTTGTAGTCGATGCTCTGCGATGGATCCGCACCCCCGTAGAGGCTGATCTTGGCGAGCTGCTCGGTGATCGTCGAACCGCCCTGGAGCGTGGCTCCGCGATGGGTCACGTCGGCGATGCCCGCCTCCACGAGACGAGCGAGGTCCCACGAGCCCTCGGTGTAGAAGTTGTGATCCTCAATGGCGACGATCGCTTCCTTGAAGTACGGCGAGATCTGGCTGAGATCGTCATGGATATGGCGGTAGCCGGCGTTGTGGAAGACGTGGATCAGACCGCCTGCGTTGTCGTAGACGTTGCTGTCGATCTGGGGCTCCATGCCGGTGACGGTGGCCGGGTCGGGGAGCTGTCCCTTGTAGGCGTTGTAGCCGGCGAAGACGGCCCCCACCGTGCCGGCGCCGATGGCGGCGAAGACCGTGACCCCGATCAGCACGATGCGGAGAGCGCGTCCCCGCTTGCGCGGAGTCCGCAGATGGCGGTATGCGCTCGCGCGCCTCCGGCGTAGCACGGCACGTGCCGCAGCCCCGGCGGCGCCGATACCGGGGTTGTTCGATCGGGCGGCACGCGTCGGCGTACGTGCGCCGTTGCTGAGGCGCGCCCGGCGCCGCGAGGGGACAGGGCCATCCACGCTCATCGAGCCCCGGCCCATCGCGCGCCACACCAGATTTCGCTCCAGCCGCGGCCCCCGCTCTCGGCAACCATGATGGGTATAAGTTTAGCTGATACCCCCCATATCACCACCCGATGACGCAGCAAGTCGATGTTACCGGGCATGGACTCGACGCTGACGCCTGGCCGTGGACAGTACGGCGGGACTAGGCTAGGAGCACCGACATGGTGTCGGAATCATCGGGTGCACAAGGAGGTTCGGATGGAAAAGATCGTTCGCGAAGTGATAACTCCGGACGCCACGACGTTGCCCGCGTCCTCCAAGGTCAGCGATGCGGCGGCCGTCATGGCGGATCGTGATATCGGGACCGTGGTGATCACCAAAGGTGACAACCACGTGGTTGGGATCCTGACCGATCGCGACATCGTGGTTCGCGGCATCGCTGCTCGACGTGACCCCTGGACCACACAGATCTCCGAGATCGTGAGCAACGAGGATGTCGCCACGGTTTCGCCGGACACGAGCGTCCATGACGTCATCGGCATCATGCGGGCCAAAGCTGTTCGGCGCGTACCCGTCGTTGAGCACGGGCGGCTCGTCGGGATCGTCTCGTTGGGTGATCTCGCGATCGAAGAGGATTCGCAGTCGGCGTTGGCAGAAGTGAGCGCCGCAAGCGCCAATCACTGAACACGGCTCATCAGTCCGGTCCGGGACCTCGCTGCCCCCTGCGGCCGCGAGGTCCTGCACCTGGTGCCGTAGCCCGGACACATGTCCTGAGGACACCACCTGGCGCAGCGCGCTTTCCACGGTACCTGCCTCTAGAACTCCTTGCCCAGAGGGTCTTCCTGCCGCCGGGGTTCCGCGGCCAGGGGGGGAAGCACAAGCTGCACGGAGGCATGGGTATGAGACCGTGGTTTACGCATCGCGATGATCGCGCGCCCAACCAGGCCTATGGCTCGGGTTGGTCGGTTTGCTGAGCCGGCCGTTCAGCCCTCCAATGGTTGCGATTGCGTCTTTTGGCGCGTATCATCGGTTAGGTACAGGTCTGGGGGCTCGTCACTGCGCACGCGCAGCCCGACGCAGAGAGAGCACATCAGGAGGAGAGAGGAATGACACGTAGGACAGTACAGCGCGGATTGCGCACTGGCGGAGCGGCAATTTCGCTAACCGCGCTTGTGGCCGGAGCGGTTTTCAGTGCCGGGTCGGGTGCCCTCGCGAAAGGCGCCGTCAAGTCGGCGCATACCATCCCGACCGGTTTCCAGAACTGGACCGAGCACAACCACGACGGCGCCCATACCGGTGTGTCGTCTGAGAAAATTCTGACCGCGTCGACGGCATACAAGCTGCACTGGTCGGTCAACACCGGCGGCACCAAGTCCTACAGCTCACCCGCCGTCGTCTACAACACGACACTCGGCGAGTCGCTGGTGTACGTCGGTAACCAGACCGGCAGTTTCAACGCCTACAACGCGGCCAACGGGGCACTCGTCTGGCACTTCGCCATCACCAAGACTGCTGGGCTCTCCAAGGAGATCGAGTCCTCGCCGGCCGTCTCCGGCGGCATCGTCTATTTCGGCGATGGTGACTATCACGAGTACGCGCTGAACGCGACGACCGGGGCGCTGATCTGCAAATCGCCATCGATGGGTGGCATCAGTGCTTCGTCGCCCGTCATCGGCAATCCGGACGGTCACGGCGACGTCGTGTACTTCGGCGATGCCGGTCCGTCAGGCGATACCAATGTTCAGGACGGCGGACACCTCTGGGCCATGTACGGCGTCAACAACACCGGCGGCCCCGCGTGCGGCATCAAGTGGATGTTCGATAACTTCGGCAGCCCGGCGGGGAGCCAGACGGGGATGGCGGGTGTGTATTCCACACCCACCTACGGAACGCTCGCGACCGGCACTCCCGTGGTCGTGGTCGGATCGACCGACAATGACGACGCCATCTACGAGGTCAACGCCAACACGGGGGCAGCGCTCTGGCGGTTTGCGGCCGTGCCCGGTTTCGACGCCGACATTGGAGCTCCCGCGACCATTGCCGAGCCCGGCACGATCGGTGTCGCCGGGTCGCAGACATTCACTGACGGCGTCGTGTACGACACCGGGAAGGACGCTGTCACCGTGGCGCTCGACCTCAAGACGGGCGCGCAGATCTGGCAGTTCCAGATCAAGAAGACGATCAAGCATGGGAATCCCGCGCAGTCGGGCTCCGCACTGGTCGGAAACTTCATCTATATCGGCTACGGCGCCGGGGTGTTCTCGCTGAATGCCTCCACCGGCGCGCTGAACCCCGCCTGGACACATGGCGCGACGCTGGGTACGACGGCCACGACCATGGGTGTCGTGTCGTCGCCGGCCGTTTCAGGTCCTGCCGGGAATCAAGTCATCTTTGTCGGTGACGTCGGCGGCAACGTGTGGGCGTTCAATCTCGCCACCGGCGCAACAGTGTTCAGCTACGCGACCGGCCAGCTGTTCTTCTCGTCAGTTGCCGTGTCGACCGGCCAGTTCTTCATCTCCGGCGGTGGCAACGGGAACCTGTACGCATTCGGATCCTGACCATCTGACTACCTGGAGAGCGCCCCGACGTGGGGCGCTCTCTGTGGTTAAGGCAGCCGCGACTGGGCGGTGGCTGCGCTCATGCGACTGCATTTGACACTCGCCACCAGCGCGCTGTAGTCTTGTCTTATGACACTAGATAAAGGGAGCAGCTCCGGCGAAGGCGCCGGGTCGAGCTCTCCGATCGAATTCCGTCTCGACCATGCGTCAGGGATCCCGACGTATCTCCAGCTGGTCCAACAGGTCGAGCACGCGCTCCGGATCGGCTCACTCACCACTGGCGACCGCCTGCCGAAGGTCAGGGACGTCGTCGCCTCGCTGGCGATCAATCCAAACACCGTGCTCAAGGCCTACCGCGAACTCGAGATCAAAGGTCTCGCGGCCGGATATCCCGGGCAGGGCACCTTCATCAAAGCAACGCTCAGCCAGGCGACGCTGCCCGAGCTGATCAAGCTGCGCAGCACCCTCCTCAAGTGGCTCGCCACTGCCGAGGCAGCGGGACTGGACGAGGACGGGATCGTCGCGCTGTTCATGAGTGCCTTGCGCGACCATCGCGAACGGAAGGGTGCGGCGACCAACTCTGCCGAGGGCGTGGCGTGAACGTCCTCGAATCCAATGGCCTCGGCAAGCGCTACGGCAACGCGTGGGCGCTGCGCGATTGCACGCTGGCAATTCCGAGCGGGCATGTGGCGGCACTGGTCGGTCCCAACGGAGCCGGCAAGACGACCTTGTTGAATCTAGCCGTCGGGCTGACGGCGCGGACCGCGGGCACCCTCACGGTCCTCGGCGGTCTGGCCCCGGATCGCCCGCTGCGTTGAACGGTATTGCCTTCGTCGCCCAGGACATGCCGCTGTACAAGAACCTCTCCGGCGCGGACATGCTGCATATGACCCGTAACCTCAATTGCCGCTTCGATGAGCGGTGGGCCATGGCTCGCCTGGCCGATTTGGGCGTCTCACTGGCTCGCAAGTCCGGAAAATTGTCGGGCGGTCAGCAGGCTCAGCTCGCACTGACTCTGGCGCTGGCCCGGCACCCTCAGCTGCTGATTCTCGACGAGCCGATGGCGATGCTCGACCCACTCGCTCGGCACGACTTCATGGCCACGGTGATGACGGCGATCGCGGATGACGGCGTGTCGGTGGTGCTCTCCTCGCACGTGCTGGCCGAATTGGAGCGGGTCGCGGACTATCTCGTTCTCATGTCCGGAGGTGGCGTCCAGGTTGCGGGAGCGGTCGACGATCTCATCGATGGTCACCGCGTGCTCAGCGGCCCAGCGGCCGGTTTTGAGACGTACATCTCGGGCCTGAACGTCGTGCACGCTCGGCGAGGCGACGCGCTGGTTCACCTGTTCGTAAGAACCGACCGCACGCCGCAGCCTTTGCCTCCGAGTTGGGAGAGCCATGCCGTGAGCCTCGAAGAACTGACCCTCGCCTATATGCGCGACCCGGCCGCCGCTGCATTGCCGGGTCCGATGCGAGCGGCGATCTCGCAACCGATGGCGGCGGGCAATTGAGCGCAATAACGTTGCCCGTGCAAGGGGATGTGAGCCTCCGGCCGCTGGCGTGGGGCCGGATGGCGTGGGTCATCTGGCGGCAGCACCGGCTCACCCTTGCGGGAATCGTCGCGCTGCTGGCGGCGGCAGGTGCGTATCTGCTGATCGCCGGCCTTCAGATGCACGCGGCATATGGGGCCGTGGCGTCCTGCCGTCCATCGACTGCCACCATTTGCCAGCAGGTGGCCGGTAGTTTCCTGAACACCTACGCGCCGGGCGTTGGCTGGGTCCTCGGGCTGCTGCAGGCTGTCCCCGCCCTGATCGGGGCGTTTGCCGGCGCGCCCATGCTGGCCCGAGAACTGGAGACCGGCACGTTCCGCTACGCGTGGACTCAGGGATTCGGGCGGGGACGATGGACGGTCGCCACCGTGGTGTCGCTCGCAACCGCCGTCACGGTCGCTGCCGGCGCGTTCGCCCTGCTGGTCTCCTGGTACATCCAGCCAATCTTCGGCGCCGGCGACAACAATGGACCGCTGTCTCCGACCTTGTTCGATCTGCTTGGTGTTGTGCTTGCGGCCTGGACATTGACGGCGTTCGCTATCGGCGCCCTGGCCGGCGTCCTCGTTCGTCGCGTGGTCCCCGCAATGTTTGCGACGCTCGCCGCCTGGGGCGCACTCGCCTTCGCGACGGGGCTGTACCTGCGGCCCCACTACGCGGCACCTGTAGTCACCAACAGCCCGACAATTCCTGCGCAGGCATTGGTGATCAGTCAAGGATGGTTCCGGGCCGGGAATCCAGTGACCCTCGACATGCTCAACAATTCCCTGGCTCGGGTAGACGTCCGGGCGGTGACGCCCGAGTTGTTCCAACCCGGCCCATCGAACTCCCGCAAATCTCGGCGACCCGGTGCAGTACCTCATGCACCACGGCTTCACGCAATTGACGACGTATCAACCGGCAGGCGACTTCTGGCCGTTCCAATGGATCGAGGCCGGCTGGCTGCTCGCGCTGTCCCTCAGTCTCATCGCCGCTACCGTTTGGATCGTCCGCCGCCGCGCCGCGTGAGGCGGCGGCATCTGCTCCGAGGTGTACCAGCGCAGCCCCACCTGCCTCTGCAAATGATACTGTCATAGTACCATTTACTGTGATAGGACTGCTATCAAGTACACCCTACAAGGAGGCGGTCGATATGTGCATCAGTTGTGGCTGCGGTGACCCGAACGTTCGACATCACGACGGCGATATCACCTACGAGGATCTCGACAAGGCCGCGAGCAACGCCGGCATCGATGCGGAGAAGGCCGCCGACAATATCCATGCGGCTGCCAAGCAAGCCCGGGACGGCGGCACCTCGTAGAGAGACTGCTGCTCATGCGGAGCGCCATTGGCATGGGTACGTGCCAGTGGCGCTTCGCCACAACTTGCAATGGCACCCACGAAATATCGGGTTCGAGCGCCTAGCGCCGAGGCGTTGCGCGGGACCTCGTGCGAGCCCGCAGCGCGAGGGTGCCGGCGGTCGCGGCCCCGATGCAGGCGCCCAAGGCCACCCCTGCCTTGAAGTTACCCGCGTGAGCGCCAGTGGTCTCGGTGTTTGGAGTGTTCGCAGCCGGTCCGGGTGATCCCGTCTTTTGTTCCTCTATCGCATCGCCGGGAGCCTTGTGCTCGCGACTGTCAGACGCAGGCGACGCCACAATTCCCTCGTCACGCGGGACACCGAGACGCATCTTGTTGAAGACGGCCCCGATGAGGACGAACTGGCACAGGAATCCGAGCCAGGCAGCCAGGAGAAAGAAGAGTGCGAACTGCTGCCCGTACGTCCCGAAACCGTTGGAGACCTTGGCGTAGAGCGGAAACACCAATGAAAACAGCTCGATGAGCACGCCGGCGAGCACGGCCCCCGGCCAGATGTCCTTGAGCGCGAAGGTTCGATTGGGCACGAAGCGGTAGATCGCGGTCATGAGGGCGATGAGGACGACCGCACCCGCGACCGTCCCAATGATGCCGGCCCCCGGGGCCGCGGCGAGCGCGCTGTTCGCACCCACCACGAAGAGCACCGCGGCGATGAAGACCAACATCATGATCAGGCCCATGAGGCGTTGTCGCAGCATGTCGCGTTGCTTGGTGCCGAAAATCTCGGTGAGCGCCCATTCCATGGAGGCGAACAAGCCGGTGCCGCTCCACAGCAAGCCGAGAATCGAAAGAATGCCGAGGAGCCCCGCGTGCTGCTTGACGCCCTCGAGCGCCATGAGAATATTCTGGTGCGCATCGTTGGGGAACACCGAGACGATGTCCGCATAGATCGTGTTCAGCGTCGCGGGATTGTTCACCAGGAACCCGACGATCGCGAGCATGCCGAGGATGAGCGGGAACATGGAGACGAACCCGTTGTAGGCGAGGCTTGCCGCGTAGTTCCCGCCCTGGCTCTGCCCGTATGCCATGACTACCTGGACGGGGCGAAGGGAGGTGAGCCGCTTCAACATGCGAGCTCGACGGGCGCCGCCGGCGTTGGGTAGGTCATTCGCTCACTCACGATTGATGATAGTAGCATTATCATGATCGCGCTGTGTCCCGGGTCCGACGGTGTTGGCGCCCTGCAACTGGCTGATTGATCCGGCTCGCCGGCGAGGACGTTAACCGGAACGAGAGAACATGAACCGCGATCCTCTTGGCCGCTATCTCCCGTCGCCACCGCTCACCCTTGCGCGGAGTCTTCGGACCATCGCCGAGTTGGTGGCTGCATGGCGGAATGCTCCTGGACTTGAGTTGTGGCGGCGAAGCGACGGTGAGTTCCGCGTGCTCAGATACTGGCCCGACCATACCGACGACGCCAACTGAGCGTTCGCCGTCCGGGCGGCAGAAGCCCGGATACCCTGAGCGCTCTGATGGTCACCGGCACACTGGGATACCGCCGGTTGCGCCGGCGGGAACCGTTGCGGAGAATCCGCGCATGAACACGCCCACTGACTACGAACGAATGCATGACCGCTGAAACTGTGGTTCCTCTCCAGCACCCGGTGAGCAGGGAACTCCACGAGGCACGCACGCGGGGTGAGCGGGCTGCCGACTGGACAGCTGAAAAGATCGGCTCATGGCAATTCCTGGTCATCCAGTCGATCGTTGTGTCGTTCTGGGTCGTTCTCAATGTCGTGGCGTTCGCGAGGCGTTGGGACCCGTACCCATTCGTGCTGCTGAACCTGCTCTTCAGCGTCCAGGCAGCGTATACGGGCCCGGTCCTTCTGCTGTCGGCGAATCGGGCCGCGCAACGAGACCGGATCGTCGCGGAGCATGATTCCGCCACCAACGACAAGGCGGAGAAGCTCGCTGAGGGAATCATGAGTGAACTGCTCCGCAATAGTCACGCCACGCTCGCCATCGCGGAGCATCTCGATGTCGACGTCGACGCGCTCGACGCCCACCAGGATGCCCTCAACAGCAAGATGGACCACCTGCAAAGCAGGCTTGGAGAAGTCGAGGACGTCGTCGGTGACGTCGAACCCCCACGAGGCGGGTAGAAGGGGATTGATTTTCCGGTGATGGCGCCGCCGACCCAGGCATCGCACGGCCGGGTGGCCTTTGCGAGGACCTCCTCGACCCGTAGACTGCCGGGGTGATTGGTCGGATCATCAGCAATGCGGACGGACATGCCGGCGACGCCATTGAGGCAGCAAGCCGCAGTCATCACCGCCGCCGGATCGCACGCACGGGATGGGCGCATGCCCTGAAGGGACACACCGATGGCTGGTCCACGCGCCTCCCGGTGCGCGATGGCAACCAGATGGATGTGTTCATCGACGGCGGCGCTGCATTGCCGGCAATCGTGGAAGCTGTGCGTGGCGCCAAGTCGTTTGTGCACATCGCGGGATGGACAGTTGCTCCACATTTTGTAATCGAGCGCGGATCATCGCCGGTGACCGTCCGCGCATTGCTTGCCGAGGTTGCAGCCCGAGTTGACGTGCGCGTGCTGGTGTGGGCTGGAGCGCCGGCACCGGTCATGCATCCGACACGCGCCGAGGCGGCGCGGTACATGCGCACGCTCGTCGAAGGCACTCGGATTCAGGGGGCCTTGGACAAACGCAACCGGCCGATGCACTGTCACCACGAGAAGCTGGTCATCGTCGATGGGACAGTCGCCTTTGTCGGCGGGATCGACCTCACCGACCTCGACGGGGATCGCTACGATTTCTCACCACACAATCGCGGGGTTGCGCTCGGTTGGCACGACGCGCTCGCGCGTCTGGCCGGTCCGACCGTCGCTGATGTGGCCGCGCATTTCGCCATGCGCTGGGAGGCGACGACCGGCGAGGCTCTGCCCCCGACGGACGTCCCGAGCACGGCAGGGACGAGCCGTGTGCAGATGGTGCGTACCATCCCTGAACATACCTATCGAGCCCTGCCGCATGGCGATTTCAGTGTGCTCGAGTGGTATATCGGAGCCTTCACCAACGCCCAGCGACTCATCTACATCGAAAACCAGTTCCTCTGGAGCGCCGAGGTCGTTGCGGTGCTCACCAAGTTGCTGGATTCGCCACCGACGGATGCCTTCCGTCTCTGTATCGTGCTCCCGAAACGTCCCAACAATGGCAACGACGACACGCGCGGACAGCTTGGTGTGCTCAAGGAGGCGGATCGGCACAGCCGTCTGCTCGTCGGCACCATCGGCCCGCCCAATCGCAGCCGGCCACCGGTCTACGTTCATGCCAAGGTGTGCGTCGTCGATGACGCATGGCTCACGGTGGGGTCGGCGAACCTCAACGAGCACTCGTTATTCAACGACACCGAGGTCAACCTCGTCACCGATGATGCTGCGCTGGCGCGGAGTGTGCGTGAGCGTCTCTGGAGCGAACATCTCGGCGAGGATTGCGCGGGGCGCGATCCACTGGAGATCATCGAGACTTTGTGGCGTCAGGCGTTGACGGCCCCATCGCCGCACGTACGACCGTTGCGGCCCCTCCCTGCGATCTCACGTCGATCGGCGCGCCTGAAAGGACCGCTGAAGGGGCTCCTGGTCGATGGTTAGGCGGCTCAAGCCCGCATGTCACGTCGCTGCGGTGTCGTTGTTGCACGCTCCCTCGGCGTCGTGACGGCGGGCGCGCTGGGACTGATCGGCGGCGACGAATTCCATCCGGGCAACGAGCCACAGGACGAGATCCTTGGCGCCGCGGCGCGAGCTGGTCAATCGGCATTTGTCGTCGCCACCGCGGCGGCCAGGTCACGCCCGGAGATGGCAGTGCGACAGGCGCAAAGGTGGTTTCGACGGTTCGGTGTCGACGTGGTCGAGCTCCCCATCTACACGAGAACGCAAGCACGCAACCCGTCACTGGTTGAGGCCGCCGCAAACGCCACCTTCTTCTATATCTGCGGCGGTGACCCCGGATTGGTTGCCTCCTTGCTTCGGGACAGTCCGGTAGGGACTGCCATCGTCACTGCCTGGCGAAACGGCGCAGTCCTCGCAGGATCCTCCGCGGGTGCCATGGCGCTGTGCGCGCACTCGCTGGTGCGTCAATCGTTTCCCGGCAACACCGAACGCCGTGCGGTTCCCGGGCTCGCCGTGGTTCCCAACAGCGCGCTGCTCCCGCATCACGACACGTTTGGTAGTCACTGGTTCACGTCGGCGCGAGCTGCGCTGCCCGAAGCGGTGCTCATCGGCGTTGACGAGCGCACCTGCGCGCTCTGGCGTTCCGGCACGTGGGAATGTCTCGGGGCGGGCGGCGTCACGGTCTACGCACCGGGTATCGAGAGCGTGCGCTACGCCTCAGGCGTGGTCGCCGGCATACCAGAACCTTCCGCGGGTGCGAGCAAGCTGGCGTGACAGCTCAGGTGCGCGGGAACGTGCCTCGGTCGCGCAGCGTCCTGCATCGATTTGGCCTTGGACGCCTCGCCCTGCGACAGCTGCGGTCGCGGCCGGCGCCGGCGATCGCCGAGGGGTTGATACTCGCCATGGCGGCGATGCTGGTCGCCGCGGTGGTCGCGATCCAGGCCAACGTCACGGACGAAGGGCTGCGCACCACCATCGCCGCCGCCGGCAACGCGGGCAACCTGTTCATCGAGCAGAACGGTCTCCAGCAACCGGCCGCCTTCGACGCATTCCAGGCAGCTGCCGCAACGCGTGTGCACGCTCAACTCGGCAACGCGGTCACGCCTGGGGCCGAATTCGGTCAGTCGTTGTCGCTTGCGGCGCGGACCATCGACGGTGTCCGTCAGGATCCGCCGGCCATGTGGAACATCTCGATGGTCACGTACGCGGGGATCAGCGGTCACGCACACATCGTCTCAGGGCGCTGGGAAAGCGACGTTCCTGCCGGCGCCGACTGGGAGTTCACGGCGTCAGCGCATGCCACCGACGCGACCGGTGTTCCCCTTCGCCTGCACGTTGGTGGTGCCTATTGCTTCCAGCGCTTTCCCGGCGTGCACCCGGGAGGTGACTACTGGTGCGGACGTCTGGTGGGGACGTGGCTGCCGAACAGCCTCACTGATCCCTATTGGGCCGGTGCGGTTCCCAACACGGACGTCGTCGTCACGCACGCCAGCTTCTTCGAGATCCTCACCCGGATCCCCAATGCCGTCGGCGGCGCGGCACAACAGTACACGGCCAATACAGCCGGCATTCGTGCGGCGGACACCAGCCGCATTGTTGCCGGTGTCAATCACCTCCGCGGTTATTTCAGCGTCTCCAGCGACGGGGTGTTCGTGTCAGGACTGGACGCAACCGTCAAGACCTTCATCACGCGGCAGGACTCCGCGGCAGGCCCGATTCTCGTGACCGCGCTCGGCCTGCTGGTCATCGCGCTCACGGCCATGGGCTTCGCGGCGATCCACTTCATGCAGAATGACGGAGCAGAGGTCGCACTCTGGCGGGCGCGGGGCTGGTCACGTGCCCGGGTGTGGGGTCTGTACAGCACGGAATTCGCCGTCCTGGCGGCGATCGCGGTGCCGTTCGCGGTCGTCGCGTCAGCGCTGATCAGTGCGGCGGCCGATGGCGCTGCGGCGTTGCCGGCAACCGTGTGGCAGCGCTTGTCAGCGGTGGCGGTGCCCGCTGTTGCCGCCGAGGCAGTATCCCTTGCCGTCCTGGTCTTGCTGGCAGCCGCGTTCAGCAGCCCTGCGCTCTCCGCGAGACGTGAGACCCGCGCTCCCACGCGGGCACGCACAACCCAGCGTTGGGCGCTCGACGTGGCGCTGCTGGCTGCGGGCGCCGCCATCCTCTGGTTCGTGCACGGTGGTCTGGGGCCGACCGGCGAGACGCAGACAAACCTGGTCGCATTCGTGCTGCTGGCGCTCGCAGTCGCACTCATCGTCAGCGTTTCGCTGCGACTGGTGGGCCTGGTGGCACGCGTGCTCACCGTCAATGACGCCGTTGGCGGGCGGCTGGCTCGGTGGGAGATCGAACGTGGTCCCCGGCAGTACGCGCGCCTGAGCCTGCTCGTCACGCTTGCCGTCGGCGTCGGCGTGTTCACCACCACCTACACGAGCAGTGACAATGCCGGCGCCGTCGACCGCGCCCACTACATGGTTGGCGCCGACATGCGGGCCACCGTCTCGAGGGCGGGATCGCCGCCGGACCTAGTCGCGCTCACGGCAAGCCTCCCATCCGGCGTGCACGCCGAACAGGTCTTTCGTGACGACGGCCAGCCCGGCCAGAGTGGCACCGATACCACCGTGCTTGGTATCCAGGGCACCGGTTTCTGGAACATTGCGTACTCGCGACCTGACTTCGCGTCGCAGTCGCTGCGCTCGCTGACGGCAGCAATGAATGCGGCGGATCCGGACGGGGTTCTGGTTTCCGGCTCACCCAGCGCGCTCTCGCTTTCGGTCCTCAGCTCAGGAGTGAGCGCGCGCATCGGTGTCGAGATCACCGATGCGGCAGGAGACGTGCGAGCCCTGCCGCTCGGCACCGCCGCGGGCGCCGGGTGGACCGAGATGACCGCGCCACTCACCGGCGTGCGCTTTCCGATTCGGGTGCGGGCACTCACCATATCGCCGGTCGACATCAGCAAGTCGGGCGATGTGGCGGTCAGCAACCTGCGCACCGACAGGGGGTCTGTGATCGAGTCCTTCGCCGCCGACGACAACTGGTGGGAGGAGGCCTTCGCTCCCGATACTGGAGTGGCGCCGCTGGAGCCAAGCCTGGTCCATAGTGAGGCGGGTCAGCCCTCCGTGGACATTCTGCTCAGCACCAATGAGGTGCGCCTGCTGCCCCCGCCGTCGACGCGACCGTTGCCCGTGTTGATGGCCAGTCAGACCCTGGCATCCCTTGGCCTGTCTCTCGGTCAACCGTTCCCGTTGCGCCTCGATGGCGTGAACGTGCAACTGGTGCCGGTGGGGTCGTTCGATGAGTTTCCGACGTATTACCCGGCGCAGGAGGATTTCCTGGTCGCACCCCTCAATTCCCTGCTCGGACGGCTCGGCCGGAGCCAGGTGACGAATCCGTGGGCCAACGAACTCTGGATGAGCGCTCCAGCGAGCGATGCGGCCGCGGTCACGACGGCGGTGAGCTCCGATTTGACATTGCTGAACAGCCTGCTGTTCAGCGACACGCAGGCTCGCTCCCAGGCGCTCAACGACCCCCTGCGCCGCGGATTCGCGGAGGAGCTTGGCATCGGGGCGCTCGTGGCCCTGCTCGTCGTCGTGATTGATTTCGGACTGCACTTTCTCGCTGCCGCGCGCAATCGCGCGACGCAATTCGCGATCATGCGCGCCAATGGCGTGCCGCACGCCACGTTGCGCAACGCGCTGATCGCTGAGCAGCTGGCAGTGCTCATCAGCGGATGCATCGCCGGGACCTGCATCGGTCTCGCGGTGTGCTGGGCAGTGCTGCCCGTGTTTCACCTGGGCAATCTCCCGGGCGATCTGACGCCGCCATCGCTTTTCCACGTTGACCCGCTCACGCTGGTCGCTGTGGTCGTCGGCACCGGCGCGCTGGCGCTGGTGACGGGCGCCATGGTTGCCGCCCGCGGTGCACGCGTGAACGTGATGTCCGCTATTCGAGCACTCAGCTGATCTCCCATCTCGTTGACTGCGAAGGGGTGGTCCACATCTACAAGTCAGCCGACCTCGAGGTCGTCGCATTGCAGGGGCTCGATCTGCAGGTGGCGCCCGGCGAGATGGTGGCGATCGCGGGACGCAGCGGCAGCGGCAAGACAACCCTGATGAACATCCTTGCCGGGCTGGAACGACCGAGCGCCGGCACCGTGCAGGTCGGCGGGCATGATCTCGCGCGAATCGGCAGAGCCGAACAGGACGCGTACAGGCGTGACGTGGTCGGCTACGTGCTCCAGCGCGCCCTCGGCAACCTGGCCCCATATCTGACCGCGCTCCAGAATGTGCAGGCGGCCACGGTCACCGGGCCGCCGCGGGCGCGCGCATCAGCGGCGGCCGAACTCCTCGGGCGTCTTGGTCTCGGCGACCATCTCGGCAAGCGTCCTGCCGAGCTCGCCGGACACCAGACCCAACGCCTGGCGCTGGCCACCGCCCTTGCCAACCGCCCGCGCCTGCTGCTCGCCGACGAGCCCACCGCGGAGCTCGACACCGCTGCAACCGTCGCGCTCCTCGGCGACCTCACCACGGTGCTCCGTGAGCAGGGCGCTGCCGCAGTGATCGTCACGCATGACCCGCTGGTCGAGAAATACGTCGACCGCGTGGTGATGATCCGTGACGGCAGGACCAGCAGCGAGCGGCGTTGGATCGAACGCGGTGGCGAGATGATCAACGATGAGCTGGCAATCATGGATCGCGCCGGACGCATTCAATTGCCCCACGCATACATCGCGCGACTCGGGCTGAGCGGCCGGGTGCGTCTCCACCTCGAAAATGACCGCATTGTCATTATTCCCGCCGCCGGAGACGGGAATGACTGACCTCATCGTGGCCAGCGGTCTCAGGCGCGAGTTTATTTCGGGTGGCGAGCGCACGTGCGCGGTGGACGGTGTCGACCTCACCGTGCAGGCGGGCGAATTGCTCATGATCCTGGGCCGATCGGGTGCCGGGAAAACCACCCTGCTCAGCCTCATCGGCGCGCTGGACGTCCCGGACAGCGGCAGCATCATCGTCGGTGGTGTCGCGGTGGAAGCGCTGGTTGGTCGGCCTCGCGACCGTTTCCTGCAGGTGTCGGTGGGCTGGGTCTTTCAGACCGCCGGACTGGTGCCCATGCTCACGGCCCAGGAGAACGTGGAGCTGTCGCTCCGCGTTGCCGGGGTCGAGCACGCAACCATCGCCGCGCGCGCCGTCGAGGCCCTGGCGCTGGTGGGTCTCGAGGGCCGATCCGGGCATACCGCTGCTGAACTCTCGGGGGGTGAGCAACATCGCGTGGCCCTTGCTCGCGCGGTCGCCAAGCGGCCGATCATCGTGATCGCCGACGAACCCACCGCGCAGCTCGATAGCGAGACAGCAGCTGGGATCATCAGCCTGCTCTGCACCGTCGCGAAGTCCGGAACAGCCGTCTTGATGGCCACGCATGACACCGCCGCGGTCGCGTCGGCGGACCGGGTGATGCTGATGGAGGACGGCCGCCTTTCGGTTGCGCCGTAGTCGGCGTCGAGCCGTGCACTGCCCGTAGGCTCTGTGCCACGGTGCCCACTCCACTTGCGGAAACGCTTGCCCTTCTCCTCCTCGCTGCGACATTGGCGTGCGCCATCGTCCGACCCCGACACTTGCCCGAAGCCGTGGTCGCCGTGCCGGCGGCCGGACTGCTCCTGCTGCTGGGGATCCTGCCGATCGGTGCAGCCGGCACGGAGTTCCGAAGCCTGGCGCCCACCATCGGATTCCTCGCGGCGGTCCTGGTGCTCGCCAATCTCGCCGATCGCAATGGCCTGTTCCATGCCGCCGGATCCTGGATGGCAGTGGCCTCGCGCGGCAAGCCCGTATCGCTGCTCGCGCTCGTGTTCGTGGTCGCGAGCCTGGTCACCGCGGTGCTCAGCCTCGACGCGACCGTCGTCCTCCTGACGCCTGTCGTGTTCGCGACCGTGACCCGGTTGCGGTTACGAGCCAAGCCGCACGTCTATGCATGCACGCACCTGGCGAATTCAGCCTCGCTGCTGCTGCCGGTTTCGAACCTCACCAACCTGCTGGCGTTCCAGGCGAGTGGCCTGTCCTTCGCCCGTTTCGGAGCCACCATGGCCATGCCATGGCTTGCCGCGATCGCCGTCGAATGGCTGGTGCTGCGAAGATTTTTCGCAGCTGATCTTATCGGCAGCGGCGACGTGGTCCTCAACCGGCCGACGCCGTTTCCGGTCTTCGCGTCGGTGGTGGTGGGACTGACCCTGGTCGGCTTCTTTGTTACGTCGATCGTCAACGTCAGCCCTGCATTCGCGGCGCTGGCCGGCGCTATCGCCCTTGCCGTCCCGGCATTGATCGGGAAAAAAGTAACCCTGGTTGATATCGGCCGCGAAATCGACGTGCCCTTTCTTGCGTTCGTGCTGGCGCTCGGGTGCATCGTCGAGGCCATCTCGCTGCACGGCCTGGGATCACTTGTGACTCACCTCATCCCGAGTGGAACTTCGCTCCTCGCGCTCCTGCTGATCGCGGTGGTCGCCGCTGTGCTCGCCAACGTCATCAACAACCTCCCCGCGGTGCTGCTGTTGTTGCCGGCGGTGAGCGGCGCCGGACCGGGACCGGTGCTGGCCGTGCTCGTCGGCGTCAACACGGGCCCCAATCTGACCTACGTGGGGTCGCTCGCGACCCTGCTCTGGCGACGAGTGCTTCGGAAGCGCGGCACCGACCTGCCCGTGTCGGAGTTCCTCCGCCTGGGCGCCATCACTGTGCCACCGGTGCTGCTGGCTGCGACGGTCGCGCTCTGGGCCTCGTTGCAGTTGCTAGGCTAGGGACGCCCATGCGAATCGTCGTCTGGCTGGTCGAGGGAACGTGGCAGGGGTGCATCGACGCCGCCAACCGAACCTTTCCTTCAGACGCGCACTTCACGTTGCTGCACGTCACACCGTCCGACGTCGCCAACGTCGCCGAAGCAGCGTCGGGCGGCCTGTTTGGCCGGGCGTTTCCGCGTCACAAACCTGCCCAGGAGTTCGAGGACATTGCTGACGAGGCGGGCTCGGCATTGCTGGCCGCGGCGGCCGCGCGGCTTGGCCGTGAGGACGTGGACCTGTTGCATCGTCGGGGCCGTCTCGAGCGCGAGGTGGTCAGCGCACTCGCGGACGGCGTCGACCTCCTCGTCGCGGCGCGCGACGGTGACCGATCGCGCCTGGGTCCGCGGAGTCTCGGCCACGCGACGCGTTTCGTCGTCGACCATGCGCCCTGCGCCGTGCTCCTGGTGTGGCCGGACGAGGTACCCGGCATTGAGTTGATACCGCCGCCTCGGCCTCACGGACCCAAACCACCGCGGCATGGCCACGGCGGCAGGGATCGCGGCCCCAGGTAGCCTCGCTCGTCGAGGTGCGCCCAGCAGGGTATCCTCGGGCGCACATCCAACGCCGATTCAGGGAAATGCCATGACTCCTGACCAACTCCACGGCGAGTTCGTCGCCGGCCTTGTCGACCGGCAACTCCTTGAGCATCCCTTCTATCTGCGCTGGCAGGCGGGGACGCTCGACAGCGAAGATCTCGGCGCGTACGCAGCGCAATACCGGTACTTCGAGGCAGCGCTGCCCGGGTTTCTCCGCGCTGTGCTTGACCGCCTCGAGCCCGGCCCGGCCATGGAGTTGATCCGTGGCAACCTCACCGACGAAGAGTCCAATCCCGAGCCGCACGTCGTCCTGTTCGAAGGCTTCGCACGTGCGGTTGGGGCTGTCGAGACGGCGGCCGGTGAAGGCGCCACGCAATTGTTGGCCACGTATCGACACCTCACCGAGACGAGCGCCGCCGAGGGCCTCGCCGCTGTGGTCGCGTACGAGATGCAAGCGCCGTCGATCGCCGCGTCAAAAGCCGATGGCTTGCGCCGCCATTACGGCATCGACTCCGCGGGGACCCAGTTCTGGGATCTCCACGCGAGCATGGACGAGGATCACGCTCGGTGGGGGATCGAGGCGGTCGCCGCACTGAATCCGCCGGCGAGTCTCGTCCTTGGCGCCGCTCGATCGGCTGCCGACGCGTGGTGGTCCTTCCTCGACGAGCGTGAGGCCTCAGTTGCCGCTCGAGATGCGACACCGAGCGCCATCGTCGCCAACTGACACCGCACGGCCCGGCCGCGCCGACGACTACCCCGTGTTCTGCAGGCCCGCGGCGATGCCGTTCACCGTAAGCAGCAGGAGTTGCTCAAGTCGCCGCCGTTCGCCGTCGTCGCTATCGCCACCTCGCAATGCCCGCAACGCGCGCAGTTGCAGATGACTGAGCGCATCGATATACGGACTGCGCAGGTCGACCGCCCAGGACAGCACGCGGCGCTTCTCGAGCAAGCGTGACTGCCCGGTGACGGCGAGGATCTGCTCGATGGTGCGGTCGTACTCGTCGAGGATGAGCGCGGCAAGGTTCGAACGACCACCCAGGCGCAGGTATTCAGCGGCCATGAACCGATCGGTCTTGGCAAAACTCATCTCGGCGTTGTCGATGAGCACGCTCAACAACGGCCACGCCTCGTAGGCGACCCGCAGCTCATCCAGGTCTGCCGCGGCGAGACCGCTGCCGAGGCCGTACCAGCCGGGGAGGTTGAGCCTGATCTGCGACCACGCAAAGACCCACGGGATCGCTCGGAGTAACTCGAGCGTCGTCTCGCCGCCGCGGTTGGCCGGACGCGATCCGAGATGCAGTCGCGCCAGCTCGCGGACCGGCGTCACCGCTGCGAAATAAGCAGCAACCCGTCGCTGTTGATCAAGCCCTGATAGGCAGCCAGCGCCGCGACGTCGACACGCTTTCCGAGCGCTTCGAAACGAAGTGCGGCCTGTGCGATGTGTGCCTGCACGGCGCGGCTGGAGGTCATCAGCACAGCGGACGCCACCTGCTCGAGATGCCGTCGCGCCAGGGTTCGATTGCCGTAGCGCGCGAAGATGACCTCGCCCTGCTCGGTGACCTTGAACCGCCCTGCCACGGATCCCGGGGCCTGCGCAATCACTGCGCAGTTGGCCGGCCCGCCACCACGCCCGAGTGCCCCGCCGCGGCCGTGGAACACGGTCAGCTCGATCGCTCGCCGCTCCGCCCAGGCAGCGAGGCCGGCCTGGGCCGCGTACAGCGCGAAGCTTGCGGTCACCGGGCCGCTCTCCTTGGCTGAGTCCGAGTACCCGAGCATCACTTCCAGTGCGCGACCCGACGCCGCCAGACGCCGTTGGACCGGCTCGAGCTCGAGCATCGCATCGAGGATGTCGGTGGCATTGCGGAGGTCGGCGATGCTCTCGAACAACGGCACGACGTCGAGTTCTGGCGGCGCGTTGTGGAGCGCACGCCCGCGCGGCGAGTAGGTACACCGCGGCCACTTCGGCAGCGCCCGTGGTGAAACTCACGATGTAGCGATGACACACCTGCGCGCCGAAGCGTTGCTCGATCAGCCCGATGGTGCGCAGAGTTGCCAGCACTTCCTGCGTCTCCGCGGACAGCGTCCCCCCGCCTTCCGTCTCGGCCAGGGAGCGTCGCAGTACGGCACTGTGCTGACGGATCTCGAGGTCGGCGAGATGAAACCCGAAGGTCTCCACCTGCCAGACCAGCGATTGCACGTCGCCATAGGCCTGCCGCGGGGCTCCCGCTGACACGAGCGCGCCCTGCAGTGTGCGCAGATCGTCGAGCAGATCACCCGGGCTCGGATATGCCAGGGATAGATCTCCTCGCCTGGTCGCGCCAATGCGCGCGGCAGCGAGCAACAGAAAGTGGCGATACGGCTCGCCGGGGGAACGGGCTTCGATCGGTCCCGAGGCTGCACCGAACATTTCTCGGGCGCGCTGCAGCCGTTCGCCTAGCTGGTGGTCGAGCGGTGTCGTCAGCGTGTCCGCCGTGAGGCTGGATCCGATCCGGGTTGCTGCCGCCTCGAGCCCGCGAAGGACGTGGTCGGATTGAATGAGGAGGGCTTCGAGCGTGACGCGCGCGGTGATCCGCGGGTTTCCGTCACGGTCGCCACCAACCCAACTTCCGAAGCGCAGGAAAGCCGGGGCCTGGGGCGCGCTTCTCCCCACATCCGCAGGCTGCAGGTCCGCGTCGAGTGCGCGGTACACCTCGGGCACGAGCAGGAACAGCGTCTCGTCGAAGATCCCCATGAGGGTGCGGACCTCGTCAAGCGGCTGCAGTTCCTGGCTTCGTAGCTGGGCGGTTCGCCAAAGACCGTCGACGGCCTCCAGCAGGCGCCGGCGTGCTTCCGGCTGCTCGGCAGCGGATCGCCCGGCATCGCCGAGCAGATCGAGCTGTTCGCTCACTCGTCGAACCGCCGCGGTGACTGCGCGCCGTCTTGCCTCGGTCGGATGCGCGGTGAACACCGGATGAATGCGCAGCCCGGCGAGCAACCCGGCAACAACGCTATCGCCGAACTCGTGTCTGACCGTCTCCAAGGCGCCGCGCATCGCCTCGGCTGGGCCATGGCTGCTGTGCTCGGCTTCGCGCAGCGTGCGGGCGCGATACCGCTCCTCCGCAAGATTGACCAGATGGAAGTAACAGGTGAAGGCATGCGCGACTTCCTCGGCGCGATCGAGCGACCACGAGGCCACCGTCGCGCCGGATTGCTCCTGGAAGGCGCGCTGCGTGTCGCGCTCGGTGCGTGCGCGGATGACGCTCCTGCGCAGCATCTCGACATCAGCAAGCAGCAAGTCGCCGCCGTGCTCGGCGATCACCTGGCCGAGGAGATCACCGGCGAGACGGACATCCTCGCGAAGCGCGAGCGGCATCTGCCGGCGCGCGATATCGCGTGTGGCGGTGGTGGCCGCGTCACGCTCGCTGTCGATGGTCATCGGCTCAGACGATACCGGTCCTGATAGGATTCTCTGCGCGGTCGTCCATACAAGGCGCCCGCTCCACGAATGCAGGAATGGGGGTAGCCACGGGATGAGACCCTGGCAGCAATTGCTCCGGTATCGGAGCGGGATTTTCGCCGCTGCAGCTGTCGTTGCCTTCGGTGTGGTCTCCACTGCGCTCACCCATCCGTCGGTGTCGGCGCATCCCGCCTCCAAGCTCCATGCGGCGCTCGCAGGTTTGATCGACCAGGACGGCCAGCCGGTGGCCCCACTCGACGTACTCGACCGGGTATGTCGTCAACGTCCGCTGGGACGCCTTGCAGAGCGGACCGGATGCTGCGCTGACGCCCGGCAATCCCATCGATTCGGCCATCGCGGATGTGCAGGCGTGGAATGCCGCTCATCCCACCGACCAGCGTGGCTTGCGTATCCGGCTCTTCACGTCCTCGAATTCCCCAGGTCAACAGCCCGCGGTGACCTGGCCGCAGTCGCTCGGCGGCGCACCCATCACCGTTACCGAAACGGCGTTTGGATTCGACTGCGCGGTTGGCCACTACTGGACCAAAACCTACGAATCGGCGCTTGCGGACCTGCAGGCCAAGCTGGCCGCCAAGTACGACGGCAACAGCGTCGTCCGTGAGGTGGTCATCGGCGGCGCATCCCTCTGCTACCCGGAACCCTTCCTGCGCTACAGCTGGACAACCCTGACTGCTGCAGGCGATACGCTCGCGCGCGACGAGGCGTCGATCAAGCAGGAGTTCGCCGCGTACGGCATCTGGAAACATGTGCTCGTCGACATGGCGTTCAACCCCTACGACGCCCCGGCGAGCAGTGGGCTCACCTTCACTGTCCAGGAGATGAAGGCATTCAGAAAAGCCTTTGGCGCCCAGGGCGTGTTGATGAATAACTCACTGCGTGACAGCTACGCGTCGGGCACCGGCAACTATCAGACGATGTACGCGCAGATGGCTGCCGAGGGGGCGCCGATCGCTTTCCAGGTTGCGGTAGCGTCGAAAATGGGAGACCCGGCCACAACCTTCAACTTTGCCTGCCATCTTGGGGCCGCATCGGTGGAGATCCAGTTCAAGGCCTACGAGACGATGTCCCCGACGATTCTCAACAACGCGCAGACGTGCCTGGACGCGAATAGCAGGTAGCCCGCCGGCAGCGGTACCCCGTTCGCTCAGGAACGCTGCGTGAAGGGTTCGAAGATATGGCTGAACTGCCACGTGTGCTGGGCGACGCCGGAACAGGTGTTGCTGCCGGCGGTTCCCGGACAGCGTCCGTCGTCTCGCTGCAGCGCCCAGAACGAGAGCTCGGCGATGCCATGCTGGTCTGCCCAGACCTCCACGCTTCGAGCATCCTGCAGGGTGAGCGTTTCCTCTGGGCCGTAGTCATCGATGCCGATCATCTCGGTGACGCCGATCATGCCCCAGAGTCGTGCCGCAGTCGCACGCGGATGGAGATGTCGAAGCACCCCATACAACGCCGCCGCAGCGGACCTGGTGGAGGCGGCCATCTGGTGCGGCTCGTCGGCGTAGTAGTCGAAGGTCATGATGTTGACGATGTCGATGCGAGCGCCTGCGTCGACTGCGCTCTTCAGGACGCGGCGGCCCTGAGTGCCGATACCGTTGTCGTTGGTCGGGATCGTGTAGACGAATTGCAGGGGACGGTGCTGCTGCCGCGCCCAGGATTCCGCAAGGGCGATTGCCTGATTGCGTCGCGTGATTCCCGCCACGTCGCCCAGCGATCGATCCTCGACGTCGAGGTCGATGCGCGTGACGTTGTAGGTCGTCGCCACCTGCTCGTACGTGCCGGCGATGGAGGAGACGTTGGTGCAGCTGTCTGCGATGTCGGTCCCGCCATGGTCGGCGCTGTAGCCGCCGAACGACGGAACCACGTCACCACCGGCGGCGCGGATCCTGGCGATCGCCGAGCCGTAGATCGATGCCGACACCGGAGTGTGCACGTCACCGTTCCAGTCGACCGTGCACGCGCCCTTCGCGGGCGTCTGCAGAAACGCGAGGGTGAGAAAGCGAGCGCCGGACTCCTGCGACAGGCGTGCAAGGCTACTCGGGAGGTAGGTCTCGAAATACGGCGCGAAAACGTGCGCCGGCAGGACGACCGGCCGGCTCGCGGCCTGAGCCCCGGTGCTCCCGGTGCTCACTGCAACGCCGATGACACCGATGGAGACGCTCAGACGACGCGACCAGGACATGCTGCTTGCCCTCCCGGATCTCCGGATCCTGTCAATCAGTTAGGGAGCTTTCCTGCATAACTCTGGCAGGTCATGCTAGGTCCGTCGGGGTACCGATGTCAAGCCGGGCGAGATCGCCCAGACGACGCTCAGGCGACCGCGCGTGGCTCGGGGCCGGCTTCGGGCTCAGCGGCGAGATACGTCATCGAGACGCGCTTGGTGGCGGTGAGCGACCCTGCGAAGGGCGCGCGATACGTCCCGGAGAGTGGCGCGACGTCGGCATAGTCACGACCAACCGCGACCGTGACATGCCGCTCGCCGGTGGCGCACCCGTGCGTTGGATCGAGGCTCAACACCTGAGCGCGGCCGTCGGCTTCGGGCACCAGCACCTCGACCCAGGCGTGCGAGCCGCCGAAGCCGAGCAACTGTCCCGACACGTAACGGGAAGCGAGACCGAGGCGGCGCGTCAGCGCGAGCAGTACGTGCGCATAGTCCTGGCAGACAC
This sequence comes from Candidatus Dormiibacterota bacterium, assembly GCA_963748505.1. GTDB lineage: Bacteria > Chloroflexota > Dormibacteria > Aeolococcales > Aeolococcaceae > Palsa-851. The sequence continues at coordinate 230,576 of CAVVJH010000003.1, read as the reverse complement.
CGGCGCCACGTGCGAGTGCCTCAGCTGCGGTCGTCCGTACCGAGGTCGCGCCGTACTCGTAGGTGAGGACCTCGTGCACGCGTTGGTTGGCGGCGTAGGCGAGGGCGCCGGCCGCGAGACCGCTTGCCTGTAGTTCGCGCGCCAGCCGGTTGATCGGGCCATCCGCGGTGGTCAGCGGTGTGGCGTCAAGCATGCGGCGATCCTGCAACAGCGACGGTTCCACCAGATGCGGACCATGATGAGGATCGCGCTCGACGACGCTCGACGACACGAAGGTGACCTCGGTTTCGACGAGTGGAATGGAGAGCGTCACGACAGTGTTCCCGAAGGCGTCCAGGGTTGCGTCGATTTGCTGTGGCGTCGCACCGAGGACATGGAGACGGCGGCTGATCCTTCGCTGATCGCCGTGCTCGGCCCGCGGTTGCACCACGAGGCGCTGCTGCAGGTGACGCACCGGACCGTCGTATCGATAGGTGATGCGCTGGTGGATGCTGTAGCGGATCCGGGTTGCCTCAGCGCCCTCCACCGCCGGCTGTAGATCGTCGCGCAGGGTCACGCCGTCACGCTCGAGAAGTCGCCGAGCACAGGGCGCAGCGCGCTGGACCAGGGCACCTCGGCCACGGGCTCGGCCACCACCCGCATGGCGAGCAACCGCGCCTCGCCGTAGTTGGTCATCATCGCGATGTCGAGCGCGTCGCGCCCACGACCGATGAGCACGCGTCCGGTGCGTCGAGCGTTGTTGCGCGGATCGAACGTGTACCAACGGTTGCCGACATACGCCTCCACCCAGGCCACGAAATCCATCGGCTCGTCGGGCAGAGGAACATCGATCTCCGGCAGGTACCCGAAGCAATATCGAGCCGGGATGTTCAGCGCCCGCAGGAACGTGACGGTGAGATGGGCGAAGTCCCGGCAGACACCCTGACGCTGGAGGTAGACGTCCACGGCCCCGGTCAGGGGGCCGCTGCTGCCATGCCGGAACAGGACGTTGTCGTGCACCCAGTCGACGACGGCCTGCACGCGTTGCCAGCCCGGTTCCGCGTCACCAAACAGCCGCCAGGCCGTCGTGCTGAGCCGGTCGGACTCGCAATAGCGGCTCGCGAGGGTGAAATGCAGGGCCGAATCCGGCAGGTCGTCGACCGCGGATTGCTGGGCGCCTTCGTCGGCAGGGTCGATCCCCGCATCGACCTCGACCTCGGCTTCATAGCGTATCCGGGCGCTGCCCGGACCGAGGACGAAGCGCCGGCAGGTGTTCCCGTAGAGATCGGTGTACTGGCGCAGTGGCGTCGGCGGCCATGTCTCCAGGCCAGCACGGCCGATTTCGATGACCGCATCGCGCCGAGGGTCGACCTGGAGGACGAAGGCGACGGGCCAGCGGAGCTCGTGCAGGAACTCGCAGCCGACGCGAAGCCGCTGACGACCCGTGGGTACGTCGGTCACGACCGCCACTGTACCGCCGAATCGCCGGCGAGCGAACCACCCTGCTGCACAATCGCCAGAGCAATGCCTTGTGCATCGCCGTGCAAACGGCGCTGCAGTGCCGACCGCGGGAGTACTGTCCTCAATGATGATCGAGGCCGGCATCCAGTCCGGGATCTCGTTCCGATTGCCCCGTGCCGCTGACGAGTGCATCGATCACGAAGGCATCGTGCGTGCTCCCTATGCGGATCTACTGGCCATGCTGGAGCGCGCCGCCGGCGCCCTGCCCAGTCCGCGCGCGACGCGCAGCGATGGTTCGCTGATCGGGAGATCACGTTCGGCGTCCCCACCGAGGGCGTCGCGCCGATCTTCCCCTTCGACCCGGTGCCCCGCGTCCTCGCAGCCGGTGAGTGGCGCGCTCTCACGCGCGCGCTTTCCCAGCGCGCGATGGCGCTTGACCTCTTCGTCTCCGACTGCTATGGCGCACAGCGCGCGATCCGAGCAGGCGTGGTGCCGGGCAGGCTCGTCTATTCAGCAGCACCGGCTACCTCCGGGACATCGTGGGGATACGGCCACCCCGCGCAACCTGGTGCCACGTGTCGGGCATCGACGTGGTTCGTGTGCACGGCACGTTCCACGTGCTCGAAGACAACGTGCGGATCCCGAGCGGGATCGCCTATGCGCTCGAGTCCAGGCGCGCGATGGAAGCGCTGGCGCCCGGACTGGTTCGAGGTCGCGCAGGTGCGGCCGATCCACGGACTACACCGGCCGGCTGCGCCGCATCCTGCAGCGGATCGCGCCACGCCAGTGGGAGGCCGATATCGTCGTGCTCACCCCCGGCTCATTCAACGCGGCGTACTACGAGCACCGATTGCTCGCAGACCGAGATGGACGCGACCCTCGTGGAAGGACACGAGCTCATCGTGGTCGAGGACGAGGTCTACCGCCGGGACGCGGAAGGCGCCGTGCACCGCGTGGATGTCATCTACTCGCGCGTGAACAGCGAATGGCTCGATCCTCTCGTCTTCCGCACGGATTCCATGCTCGGAGCGCCCGGGATGATCGAGGCCTGGCGGCGCGGCAACGTCGCCATCGCCAATGCGCCGGGGACCGGCGTCGCGGACGACAAGACTCATCTATCCGTATGTCCCGGCGATGATCCGCTATTACCTCGGCGAGGAGCCGCTGATCGACAATGTGCCACCTTCGACCTCACCGACGACACGTCAACGAAGGCACGTTCTGGCCAATATCGGCAGGATGGTGTTGAAGCCTGTCGATGCGAGCGGCGGCTACGGGATCCATTTCGGGCGCTTGATGTCGGCCGGTGAGCGACGGAGTTCCTGGCCGGTGTCGAGGTCGAATCCCAGGCAGTGGCTGGCCCAGGAAGAAGTGCAACTGAGCCGAGCCGTGTGCCTGCGCGCCGGCGGCGGCTTCGAGCCTCGAGCCGTGGACCTTCGCCCGTTCGTGCTCCTCGACGAGCGACCGTGGATCGTGCCCGGCGGCCTGACCAGAGTCGCCGGCGACCCTGAGGAGCTCGTTGTCAACTCGTCGCATGGGGGCGGGAGCAAGGACACATGGGTACTGACACGCTGACGTACTCGGTGTCGCATCGCACGGCGCTCCGCTACTGCGAGACAGTTCACCCTTCCTACAACGAGGTGCGGATGCGTCCGCGCGATCGTGGCTCGCAGCGGACGCTGGCGTTCACGCTGCTGAGCACGCCCTGGGCGGTCCCGCGGAGCCGTGTCGACTACTTTGGCAACTACGTGCACCGCGTTGACGTCACCACGCCGCACGACTTCCTCGAGTTCACTGTCGACGCCATCGTGGAGAACAGCGAGCCGCGTCGCCGCCGGCTCCAGGGTGGGAGCGACGACGCGCTCGCAAGCGATCCGCGCCTCGAGTTCGCCCTGCCGAGTCCGCGGGTGCCGCTCGCTGACAACACGCGTACGCTCTGGAAGGAATGGAACGGCTCGGACCGTAGCTTCGACGGGGTGGTCGCCACCGCGCAGCGAATCCCGCGCGAACTCCGCTATGTGAGTGGGGCCACGACCGTGGAATCCAGCATCGACGATCTCCTGGCCGGTGGAGCAGGTGTCTGCCAGGACTTCACGCACCTCTTCCTTGCGATGGTTCGAGGTGCCGGGTGGCCTGCGCGCTATGTGAGCGGCTACCTCGGCCCTGTCGAACGAGGAGGGGATCGTCGAGGGCCAGTCACATGCCTGGGTCGAGGTGTGTGGCTCCGATGGTCGCTGGATGGGCCTCGATCCCACACTCGGCGAGTACGTCGGAGCACATCACCTCCGGCTTGCGGTCGGTCGCGACTATGGTGACGTCGCGCCGCACCACGGCCTCTTCTTCGGCGCCGCGACGGGCGCACCCCCGGAGGTTACGGTCCGGGTCGCGCGGATGTCGAGCCAGCAGGTTGACCGTGTCGAATATCACGCTGCGGTGCACTGGCAGCAGCAGCAGCAACAGTAGACGTCCCGTCGTTTGCCCCGCGGCAGGCTTGGGAGAGGTGATCCGACGCGCGCGCCGTCAACGTAGTTGTTTCCAGATGCCGGTACAGCATGGGCGTGGCCTAACCCGACGCGAGCCCTCGGAGCGAGCTGTCCCAGTGCGCCGGCTTGCCGTCGCGGCACTCACCCTCCTGGCTGTGTTCCGCTTCCTGCAAGCGCCCGCGGTACTGGCCGCCAGCGTCGACGCCCCGCACCTCTCGATCCTCCCTGCGGTGGTCGCTCCGGGTCAGCAACTCACGGTGATCCTGCGAATGGGATCGATTCCCGCCAACTTCGCATTCCCGCAGTGTGCGGTCGTCGATATCACCTCAGACGTTCTGGCGGCGACGAATGGGGGAGTGCTCGCGGTCACGGTCACCGGCGCCGGCTCGTTCTACGCTGCAGCGACAGTGCCCTCGGGCACGGCCCCGGGTTCGTACGGCATCCAGGCCCGCGCCTGCGGCATCACCTGGGCCACAGCGACCTTTGAGGTGACCATGTCCATGCCGGATACCGGCGCCTCGAGCCAGGTCGCGGTGGGTGACGGTGCGCTGCTCCTGTCGGTCGGCATGGCGCTGCTCTTCGCTGCCTGGGGCTCGCTGGCCTGGCGGCGTCGCTAGGCGGCGACCTCACGATGCTCGCCCTCGGTGTCGTCAGCGACTGAGTTTGCGGTCTCCCTCAGCAACGTCGACGCCGTCGCGCGACCGCGAGCAGCAGCGTGCCGTTGAGCAGTAGCAGTAGCGCTGCGATCGGGCCCCAGCCGCCGGCGCCGCCGGTCTTCGGCACGGTCACCAGAGGCATCACGAGTTGCGAGTCACCGGAGATGTCGGTGAGGCTGCCGGTGTAATCGCTGTCGCCGGCATACGTCGCGGTGATGATGTCGGTGCCGACGGGCAGGCTCTTGGTGGTGAACACCGCCCGGCTGTCGACGGTACTGTCGAGTGCAACCGTGGCCAGCGCCGTCCCATTCGACAGGATCACCACCGAGCCGGTCGGGTTGCCCGAGCCGGGGTCGATCGCCTTGACGGTGACCGTGATGGTCACGGCACTGCCGACGGCGGATGGGTTCGGGCTCGAAGTCACGGTGGTCGTTGTTGCATCCGGGTTGACCTGTTCCGGCAGCGCAGGCGCGACGCTGCCCTGGTCGTCCGCATCCCCGGTGAACGTTGCCACGATGCTGTGGACTCCGGCCGCGGCGAGGGTCTCGGAGCACGGTGCCGTCCCGCCGACCAGCGCCACATCGATGCAGCCGGCGATCGCGACGCCCGCGTCAGTGAAGGTAACGGTGCCGGCAGCCACACCAGTCGCCGGTGCCGTGCGTACGACAGTCACGGTGTAGGTCACGGCCTGTCCGGTCACGGCGGGATTCGCTGTCGACGTGGTGGCGGCCGTCGTCGCCGACGCGTCGACGTGCTGCGTGAGCGGCGGTCCGCTGCTCGGCGCAAAGTTTGCGTCACCGGTGTAGTCCACAGTGATCTGGTGTGCGCCCACATCCGTGAATGCGGTGGTGCAGGTTGCGATGTCCGCTGCCACTACCTGGCTGAAGCAACCGGCGATACGGTCTGCACCGTCATTGAAGGTCACGGTCCCGGTCGGTGCACCGGAACCGGGCGCAGTCACGGCAATGGTCGCGATCAGGGTGACGGTTTCGCCCGGCACCGACGGATTGGTGGGCGAGGAGAGGGTGGTGACGGTTCCGGCCGTGTCGATGCTGAGGGTGAACAGCTGACTGCCATCGGGATCGACCCCGTTGGTCACGCCGATGGTGAAGGGATACGTGCCGGTCGTCCCGAGCGCCGGCGTCCCGGCGATCGTCGCGGTGCCGTTGTTGTTGTCAACGAACGACAGGCCGGACGGCAGCGTGGCCCCACCGTCAGAGAGACTCAGGGCGTTTCCTGAAGGAAAGCCCGACGCGGTGACCGCGAAGGATGCGGCAGCGCCGATGACGAAGGTGACATGGTCTGCGCTGGTGATGACCGGTGCCGCAAAGACGGTGAATGACTCGCAGCTCCCGGTGGCCGCCTGATAGTTCGCATCGCCGGAGAAGCTGGTATCGAAGGCGTACAGGCCGCCAACAGTGAGCGAGCCGGTGGATGCGGACTGCGGTACCGCGCCGCCGCTCAGGGTGAATGCGCTGGACGTCGACCCTCCGGTGCAGGTGCCGTTGGTGAAGAAGTGATAGGTCACGGTGCCCGTGGCGGTGAACCCTGCGACACCGGTGAGTGTGGACGTGTCATATGCCGCCGATCCAACCGTCTCGGTTCCCGCCCATGGCGAATCGTTCGCAGCATCGTCGACGACGCTGCCGAGGCTGCTCGTGGCCCTCGTGACCACGAACGGGTCGCACGATCCCGTGGCCGGGAGATAGTTGGTATCGCCGGAGTAGCTCCCTGAGTAGCTGTACGTTCCGGCAGCCAGCTCGCTGGTCGTCGCCGAGTTCGGCACCAGGCCACCACTCAGGGTTGTGGTGCTCGTCGTGGCTGGTGCTCCCGTGCACGACCCGTTGCTGAAGAGGCTGTAGGTCAGCGTCCCCGTCGGATCAATGCCCCCGACCGTGGTGACGCTGGCGGTGTCATAGGCGGCCGCACCGGTGTGCTCAGATCCGTCCCAGGGCGCGTTGCTTGTCGAGTCGTCGACAACCGTGCCCACACCGTTGGGAGCTTTCACCACGGCGAACGACTCACAGGTCGCGACGGCGCCGAGATAGTTGGCGTCTCCGGTATAGACGTCTTGGTAGCTGTAGGCGCCCGTTGGGAGCGGCCCCTCGGCTGTGCCGTTGGGCACCAGGCCACCGCTCATGGTCACGACTTGTTGGAATGCGATAGCACCGGCACACGCGCCGTTGGTGAAGAAGTTATAAGCGAAGTTTCCCGTTGGCTCGAAGCCGGTGATCGCGCTCACCGTCGCCGTGTCAAATGCCGTGGCTCCGGTTGTTTCGTTCCCGTCCCACGCGGTACCGAGCGTGGCGTCATCGACGACTGTTCCTGGCGACACGGATGCCTTGCCAACCGTGAACGGCTCACAGACGCTCGACTGCGGCCCATACGTCGAATCCCCGGAGTAGAGAGCCTGGAAGCTATACGCGCCGGCGCCGAGCGCCGCTGTCGCGGGCGATGCGGGGACGTCTCCCGCACTCATGGTCACGAGGTTCACAGAGTCTCGGGGCTCCCGAGCACGTGTCGTTGCTGAACGTCTGGTAGCTCACATCGCCGGTCGGCGTGAAGCCTGGGGTTCCAGTGACCGTCGCCGTATCGAGCGCGCTTGCTCCGGTCTTCTCCGTGCCATCCCAGGCACTTGCGAGCGCAGCATCATCCACCACCGTCGCAACAGCGGCAGGCGGCACAGCGACAGTCTCCACCTCGGAGCAGCCGCCCGTCGAGGGGATGTTCAGCGGGTCGCCGGAGTACGCCGCATCCCAGTAGTACGTACCGAGGGTTGGCAGGTTGACGGCATTCGACGCGGGCACGTCGCCGTTGGTGACCGACACCGTCCCAGCCGATGCGACCAGCGAGGTGCAGGCAGCATCGGAATAGACGCCGTAGGTGACCGTGCCTCCTGCGGTTGGCACGTTCGGACCCCCGAGGGTCGCTGTGTCGGTCACATCCGTGCTCGGCGCGACCGAGATGCTCGTGCCGGTCTGACCACCACCCGCCAACGAGGTCGACAGCGTGGTCGGTGTCACCGGCTGACCGTTGGTCACCGTGAAGATGTATCGACCCAACACCGGCGACCCGGATGCGGGAATGCTCGTCGCGCTATTGCTGTTCAATTCGTTGTAGATCAGCCCGCTCGTGACATTGGAGTCCATGAGCGCGCCGGAGGTCTGCGAGCCCGGGAGTTGGTAGTAGTGACCGACGATCCCGGAGCCATCCGAATAGCCCACGGCCGCAGCATCCGAGTCGGGCGAGTTGGTGCAGTTGCCATCACCGCCGCTCGCGATGCCGGCATCCCACTGAATGGAGTTGTAGTTGAACTCGATCTGGAAGTCGTCGCCGTTCGCCCCAGTCCCGAGGTCAGGCCTGTCGACAAGGATGACCTGAAAATTGTTGAGCACTGACGGATTCTGGGCGGGGTAGCACTCGACTCCGGGCCAGTTCACAACAAAAACCTTGAACCCGTCGAGCGTTCCGGTCCCGATGTTCACCGTGACGCCACTATCGGTATCCACATCGCCGAAAAAGGGCGCGATGATGGGAAGGGTCGCTCCACCGAGGCCAAAGGGAGAGAAGGTATCCTGCGGACCGCCGAAGGTCAGGTTGCCGTTGTTGTTGATGAAGACGCCCGAATCCTGAGCGCCGAAGTAGTTGATGTTGAAGTTGAACGGAAATGCGCCGGGGTAGCTGCCGTCGTCAGTGGGTCCCATCGCGACGTCGGTGAAGCCGGCGAATGCAGAGTTCGGGATCACCGCCGTGCCGGCTGCCAGCGCGCGGGATGGGGCGGCAACCAGCGCGAGCATCGCTACTGACATGCCAATGACCATCGCCAGCGCTCCTGTGCGTCGACCGACCTTCGGGCCGGTGGACGATCGCGTGGAAACCTTGCTGTGTTGTGGAGCATGGCTGCGGTGAGCCTTTGCCGATGAACGGCGTGAATCGCGACCGCTGGAGTTATGGGTGCATGGCACTGGTGGGTATGAGCCTCTCCTGAAAGCGTGGTGACCGGCCTCCGAGCATGGCAGTCACGACCGACGCGCTCGTCGCGAACGCGTGACGGGCAGGCACTCAGCCCTCACCGAGATCGCGGTGGATGTACACGGAGCCCGTCGTGGCCACCTACCGGGCGACAACGCGAAGCTGGGTACCTCGGCATCCCGACGGTGAACGCAAGGCCGGCGCCCGGACAGTGATCGAGAACTGATTGGTAGTGTTGCTCCACGATGGAGTATTGGATGATCCAGGGCCGTGCACATGCGCGTGCGCGGGTCGCGGACGCACGTGCTCACGACTGAGCACGTGCGCCGTGTCGACTTCGGTTATTTCGTCCGGCCGGCATCAGAGGGCAGCAGCGGGGAGCCGCGTACTTGCCCGGTGCTCGGTTACCTCATCGACCATCCCGACGGCTTGGTGCTCTTCGACAGCGGGGTGGGGACCGCGGACGCGGAGACCGACGCGCACTACCGCCCACGCCGGCGGCCGTTTGTCGATGCGCTCCGGCAGGCGGGCGGTGCGGTCGAGGAGGTGCGATGCATCGCCAACTGTCACCTCCATTTCGATCACTGCGGATCGAATCCTCTTTTCGCGGGCCGGCCGATCGTCGTGCAGGCAGAGGAACTGGTGCTCGCACACGAAGCGAACTACACGGTCACGGACCTGATCGATTTCCCTGGAGCCACCTACGAAACCATCGACGGGGAGGTGGAGCTGCTGCCCGGCATCTGGATCATCCCCACGCCGGGCCACACCGCGGGACACCAGTCGCTGGTGGTGCGCTGCGACGATGGCACGATCATCGCCGCCGGGCAGGCGCGAGATTTTGCCTCGGATTACGCTGCCGAGGTCGGCGTGGTACTTGCAGGTGACGAGCTCGGCGCCGACGAACGCCCCGCCATCCCTGACTGGATCGCGCGCCTCCAACAGTTCGACCCGCGACGCATCGTCTTCGCTCACGACCTCTCGGTCGTGGATCTCACCACGCGAGGCGGAACGTCGGTCGTCATCAGCGGCACCTGATGACGCTGGTCGGTGAAGGCCTCGTGCTCCGCGCGTGGACCCCCGCCGATGTCGAGCCCATGGTGGTGTTGTTCGACGATCCCGACGTCGCGCACTGGACGCCGCTCGCATCGCCATTTGATGCAACCGCTGCGACCGCGTATCTCGAGCGCGCTCGAACCCTCGCAGGTATTCGCATGCAGCTGGCAATCACCACCGATGGTGGCGAGCCGCTCGGCGAGGTGATGCTCGACCTCCCGACTGCGATCGCCGGCTACGTGGTGGGGCGAGCACATCGGCGACGCGGCCTGGCCTCGCGGGCGCTGCGTGTCATCACGGCCTACGCGCACGACGCCGCGTCGTTGCCGGTTGTGTCGTTGCAGGTCGCCACCGGCAACACCGCCAGTCTCGGGGTTGCGCAACACGCGGGCTATGTGCTCTCCGACCAGCCGCTGTTGCAGGTGCGCAACAAGGGACGGTGGTGCGAACTGGAAACCTGGGTGCACCGGGCGGGTACCTGAGCGGGGATCAAGCGCCAATCCTGCGCGGCCACTCGGGAGGCGGTCGATCAGGCGCCGGTGCAGGCTTCGCTCCTCCGGGACACGTCGCTACGATGGCTCTGTGGCCATGCCCAGCCCATCGACCGGCACCGTCGACGTGGATGCGCTGATCACGGCGTGGAGTGCGGCCAACTATCTGACCGTGGCCCAGATCTATCTCCAGGCCAATCCACTCCTGCGCGAGCCGCTCACGCCCGAGCACATCAAGCCGCGGCTGCTTGGTCACTGGGGCACATCGCCGGCGCTGAGCCTCATCTACGTGCAGCTCAACCGGCTGATCCAGCAGCGCGATTGCGACGTCCTCTACATCACGGGCCCCGGTCACGGCGGACCGGCCATCGTGGCCAACGTCTACCTCGAGGGCAGCTACTCCGAGATATACCCGGCCGTCTCTCGGGACGAAGCGGGCGTGCTCCGACTGGTCCGCCAGTTCTCCACCCCCGGTGGCATCCCGAGCCACGTGAGTGCTCCAACGCCCGGTTCGATCCACGAAGGCGGCGAACTCGGGTACGCCCTGGTCCACGCGTTTGGGGCGGTGTTCGACAATCCGGATCTGATCGCCGCATGCGTGGTCGGCGATGGCGAGGCCGAGACTGGCCCCCTCGAAGGATCGTGGAAAGGCGTGCGCTTTCTCAATCCCCGTCGCGACGGAGCCGTGCTCCCGATCCTCCAGCTCAACGGCTACAAGATCAGCGGTCCAACGGTGCTGGGCCGTGGCAGCGATGAGGATATCCGCGGTCTCCTGGGTGCGCACGGCTACGACGCGCACTTCGTGGAGGGCGATGAACCGCGAGCGGTGCATGAGGAGTTCGCGCACACGCTCGACCGCTGTTATGAGCGCATCCGCGATATCCAGACCAGCACGCGCGCGCAGCGGCGACAACACGCGCCAGGTCTGGCCGGCCATCGTGCTGCGCACTCCCAAGGGCTGGACGGGTCCCAAGGTCGTCGACGGGCTGCCGGTCGAGGGCACCTTCCGCGCCCATCAGGTTCCGCTCGCCAACGTGCGCGATAACCCGGACCATCTTCGACAGCTCGAGGAGTGGCTGCGCAGCTACCACCCGGAACTGCTCTTTGACAGCGCTGGGGCGCCGGTTGCGGAAGCAACGTCGCTGACGCCTCGCGCTGACAAGAGAATGGGAGCGTCGGCGCATGCCAACGGTGGCCGCTTGCTCGAGCCGCTCGCACTGCCGGCCTTCACCGACTATGCGATGCCCGTCGAGCAGGGCGTCACGATTGCGGAATCCACCAGGCGTCTCGGCGAGTGGGTGCGCGATGTGTACCGCGACAACCCGCACAACTTCCGGCTGTTCTGTCCCGACGAGACCAACAGCAACCGGCTCGGCGCGGTGTTCGAAACCCAGATGCGCTGCCTCATGGAGACGATCCTGCCCGACGACGATCACGTGAGCCCCGATGGCCGGGTGATGGAAGTGCTGTCCGAGCATCTCTGTGAAGGCTGGCTCGAGGGCTATCTGCTCACCGGCCGGCACGGCTTGTTCGCCACCTACGAGGCCTTCGCCATGGTGTCGGCCTCGATGACCGTGCAGCACGCGAAATGGCTCGAGGCTTCGCGCGCGCTTCACTGGCGCCTACCGGTTGCATCGCTGAATGTGCTCCTCACCTCCACCTGCTGGCGCAACGACCACAACGGTTTCAGTCACCAGGGTCCGGGGCTGATCGACACTGTGATGGCCATGAGCGGCGATGTCGTCCGCGTGTATCTCCCGCCCGACGCGAATTGCCTGCTCTCGGTTGCGGACCACTGCTTCGCGAGCCGCAACTACGTCAACCTCATCGTCATCGACAAGCAACCCGAGTTGCAGTACCTCTCGATGGAGGCGGCGATCGAACACTGCACTCGTGGCGCGTCGGTCTGGGAATGGGCGTCGAATGATGACGGTGAGACACCGGATGTGGTCCTCGGCTGCGCCGGCGACATACCGACTCTGGAAACGCTCGCGGCCGCGGCGATCATGCGCGAGTTCGTCCCGGAGCTCCGGGTGCGGCTGGTCAACGTTGTCGACCTGCTCGCGATCAGCCCGGCGCCGTTTCATCCGCACGCGCTGAGTGCGGAGGCGTTCAGCACGCTGTTCACCGACGATGTCGACGTCGTGATGGCGTTCCACGGCTACGCACGCGCCTTCCACCAGGTCGTTCATGGGCGACCCAACGCGGCGCGGTTCCACGTGCGCGGGTACAACGAGCACGGAACCACGACCACGCCATTCGACATGGTGGTCCTCAACGAGATGAGTTGTTTCCATCTGGTGATGGAGGCGCTCCGGCGGGCGCGGCGCACACCCCAAGGTGCCGTCGAGCTCGAGGAGCACTGCCTGGACATGTTGCGCCGTCACCACGTCTACGTTCGCGACCACTTCGAGGACATGCCTGAGATCGCGCAATGGCATTGGCCCGGATGACCGGATCGTCGGTGCCGCAGCCCGTCGCTCGCTGACGATGCGCATTCTCACAGTGAACGTCGGCTCGAGCAGCCTGAAGTTGCGCGTGGTCGGCGACGGTGACCGGGTGGAGAAGGAGGGTGCATCCGATGGGCAGGCGGACCATGCCGGCGTGCTCCGGGCCTTCATCGCGGAGGCCGGCGACGTGGACGCCATAGCGCACCGCCTGGTCCATGGTGGCCCCGCTCTCCGGCGCGCCACGGTCGTCGACGACACCGTGCGCCACGAGCTCGAGCGCGCTGCGGCACTCGCGCCGCTGCACATGCCGCCCGCGCTGGCGCTCCTCGACGAGGCCCGGGCACTGAGCCCGTGCCCGCAGATCGCCTGTGTTGACACCGCCTTCCACGCGGGGATGCCCGATGCCGCCACGACCTACGCGGTGCCCGCGCGTTGGCGTGAATGGGGAGTGCGACGCTACGGGTTTCACGGACTCTCGTATGCGTGGTCCTCGCGGCGGGCCGCGGAGCTGCTCAACACGTCGCCGGCGGAGCTGCAGCTGCTCATCGTGCATGCCGGCTCAGGTGTCTCCGCCTGTGCGGTCAAGGACGGACGAAGCGTCGACACCACCATGGGATTCACCCCGATGGAAGGTGCAGTCATGGCGACCCGGAGCGGCACCGTGGACCCTGGCGCGTTGCTCTGGCTGCAGGACGCACATCAGGTCACGGCCGAGGACATGACCGGCCTGCTCGAGCACGGGAGCGGCCTGGTTGGATTGTGCGGGCTGTCAGATCTTCGCGAGGTCGAGCGTGAGGCAGCGCGTGGCGACGCCGCATGCGCTGCGGCGATTGATGTCTACGTGCACGTGCTCAGCCGTTGTATCGCCGGGCTCACAGCATCACTCGACCGCGTCGACGCGCTTGTCTTCACCGGTGGCGTGGGCGAACACTCCGGGCTCATCCGCACGCGCATCTGCTCGCAGCTTCGCATCCTCGGCGTGCCGGCAACGCTTGCTCCGGCGGACGGCGACGCCGTGATCGCACCGCGCGCGGACGGGCCCGGGGTCGTCGTCGTGACCGCGCGAGAGGACGCGCAGATGGCCCGCGAAGCTCGCGAGCTGCTGCGCGCCGAGGAGTTCTCTACGACGCCTGGAATGCGCTGATCGCTGCGTAGTTCTCGGGGCTGGTCGCGTCCACGTAGTAGACCTCGACGAACGACGCCCCGAGGCTGGTCGCGAGGCGCAACGCTGCACCGAGCCCCGTGCCGAGCGAGTTCGAGGTCTGGTACCCGAACTCGATCACGCTCTGGTTGATGTGGCCGTACTTGGTGCCGCTCAACCCATTGTTCTGAATCACGATGTTCGCCGCCTCGCAGGTGCTGATGAAGGCCGCCAGCAGGTTCGGAGTTGTGGGCGAGCCGGTCGGCGGCGTGGCGCCTGCGAAGCTCACCTTGTGGCTCGGAAACGCGGCCTTGAAATCGTTGATCTCCGTCGAGATGGCACCGATGTAGGTCTGCTCGGAATAGCCGACCGCGGCCCACTGCGCGTACGTCCCGGTGAGATGCGCCTCGCCCTGCGGGCCGTCACCGCCGCCTTCGATGATGGCGATGTGCGTGTTGGCGTTGTAGCGTGCGCCGTACGCGGTGATGAACGTCTTCCACGATGCGAGGAAGTCGGCGTTCCACGGGATCGGCATCCATGCGGTGCCACCCTTGGGATTCGGTATGACGATACCGTCGGCGCGCGGCAGCCATGACGGCGAGGTGATGCCCGGGATCACGCGGAGGATGCTGGGCTTGGAGCCGGCCGCTGCAAGCGCGTTGTCGATGAACGACCAGTTGTACACGCCGGCGCTCGGCTCCAGCTCATTCCACGGGAACGTCCAGGAGATACCTGCGCACGGCGATGACTGCAGGCCCTGTGCTTGCGAGATCGTGAACTTTGGCGAGCCTGCCGCTGTGTACGCGAAGCACTGACGCGGCGTTGTTGCCGCAGCGACATGTGTGCTGGTGCCGACGCCGACCGCTGCGAGCGCGGCAACAAGACACGTTGCATATTTCGTCTTCAAAACCGCCTCCCGGGACACGTAAAGGATTGATTGGCGCCATCCTATCGAGGCCGTCCTGCGACGGTTCGTACGCTGCAGGTTTGCGACAGGCAGTCGAGATCGAATCGGAACAGAATCATCAGACGACGCGGCCGCGGTCGCAGCGTGCGAACCGCGTTGGTCAGGCTTGGAGGGCGGCTGCTGTGTGCACTGCGCCGCCATCGTCAACACAGTCGCGCAACTTGAGCAACGCAAGCCTGGTGCGACTCTTCACGGTACCGAGGGGCACCGCAGTTGCCTTGCTGATCTCCGACTGGCTGTAGCCCAGGTAGTAGGCCATTTCGAGGGCCTGGCGCTGTGGCGCGGGGAGGAGTGCCAAAGCGGCGCGCAATTCGTCATGGAGGAGTATCTGAGCAACGCTGTCCCACGTTTCCGAATCGCCCCCGTCCAATGAAACGCTTTCAATCGGCACGTCATAGGTCGCCGCCATCCGGCGGTTGCGGAGTTGATCGAGTGCGCGGTTCCGGACCACCGTGCAGATCCATGAGCGAGGTACTCCGCGACTGACGTGATAGGTCGCAGCTCCTCTCCAAATGGAGAGATATGCCTCCTGGACGGCATCTTCACTGGCGCCGTGGTCGCCGAGGATGCGATAGGCCAGAGAATACGCAAGGGTCGCGTACCGGTCGTAGAGCGTTTCCAGCGCTTCCGGACGACCCGCGGCGATCATGCCGACGAGCGCTACGTCGCTTGGAGCAACACGGCCCAGGGGCGCTGGACCGGCGGCCGTGAAGGTCGGCCACGCTCCGGCGATGAGATCGCTCAACGAAATTTCTCCAACATCAGTCTGGATCGCCGCATTTAGTGCTAAATTAGCACATCCGAAACCACGTCCATGACGACCCAGCCCTTCCGGAATCGCTGAGCCTTCGCGAGGTCAGCGCGCTGCTCGGTGTGCACTACATGACGGCATACCGATACGTCCGAACAGGACGGCTCCCGGCTTCGCAGCGAGGAGGTGTGTGGGAAGTCGCGCGGCGGGACCTTGATCGGCTGCGAAACCGCGCTGTCCGGCCCTCCGCCGGCCGCGGACGCAGTTCGCCGGCACGGCGCGTGGCCGAGCTGGCCGAGCGGCTGGTTGCCGGGGACGAGCCCGGAGCATGGTCGGTCGCCCAGTCGGCGCTCGCGGGCGGTGCCACTCCTGCGGCCCTGTACTTGGAGACCTTCGTTCCGGCGCTGCGGCTGATCGGGAGGCGATGGGAGGAAGGTGAGATCAATGTTGCGGACGAGCACTGCGCGTCGGCGGTCATGCAGCGCCTGATCGGTCGCGCCGGTCCACTCTTTCGCCGGCCAGGGCGCAAACGCGGCATCGTCGTCATCGGCGCGCCCCAAGGCGAGCTGCATGGAATGCCCGCCGCACTGGCGGCGGACCTGTTGCGGGGACGGGGGTTCGTGGTCGTGGACCTCGGCCCTGATGTGCCGACGGACTCGATTCGTCGAGTGCGTGCGCCGGCTCCCGCGAGTCCTTGCCGTAGCGGTCACGGTGACCACGGCGGCGTCGCGACGCGGCCGTGCGTCGTCTGGTCGCCGCGCTCCGCGCTGAACACATCGCCGTGCCGATCGTGGTCGGGGGATCTGGTATCAGCGCGCAGACCGCGCAGCGGCTGGGAGCGGATGCCTGGGGAACGGATGCGTCGCAGCTGGAGCAGCTGCTTGCGGGGCTCGTCCGCTGATCGAGCGTATCGCTGTGACGGATTGCGGTCGTTACGTCCGGAACAAGGCCGTTCCCTCTCAGTGCGCGTACAGCCCGAGGCCGTCCTAGCGGACGCCCTTCACCGGTTGCACCAGCAGCGACATCAGCAGCACGAACACGAAGCCGGCGTCGAGGAACACCGAGATGATGGCACTGCTGATCGCCTCGGGGGACAGCCCGCCGAGACCCGTGAGCGTCGCGAAGGCACTGACCAGCGTGAGCACCATGATGATGAGCCGCATCAGCGGGTATTTCGTCAGCAATGCGAACACGGTGAAAAGGAGGGCGTCGAAGACTGCGGCGATCAGCATGAGCAACCCGAATGGGACGGTCTCGGTGAGCAGGCGCCCGGTCGCAGGATTCACCACCAGGAAGCTTGCGTTCTGCACGAGCAAACCGAGCAGCAGCAGCCCGAGCGCTGTCAGCGCACCGTAGGCAATGGTGATCCACCGGGTGATCACGATCCAGTCGGGACCCTGGTACGCCGGCGCGGCCAGCATCTGATTGGGCTGCTGGAACGCATACGTCGGTGTCCCGGCGAGCTCGGCAGCAGGAGCGCTGGTGAGATCTTCGACACGCCGGCCGTCGGAGAGGATCAGCGCGATGCCGCATTTCTTGCAGGTCGTGGTCTTGCCGAGGTCCGACCATGCCCAGCACCCGGGGCAGCAGACGGTGACGGCGCCGCCGTTGCCATGCACAAGTGTCGCCATCAATTCCACTCCCCAGTCGAACTCATCCCTTCCGAGCGCCGCACGCCTGATCCATCAAGTATTCCCTAACGCGTCAAACAGTGCAAGCGTCAACGTCCCGGTGCGGTCCAAAACCAGGTGCCGAGTGGCCTGCGGGCGAGGCGATCGCCAGGCCGTCGCCCGAAGCCCTCGAGGGCCAATGGAGGCTCCCAACCGGTATGTATAATCCGCGAACGAATTGCTCTCGGGCTGGTTGCTGGGCTCGTCTGCACGCATGACGATTCGCGGAGGCTGACGAACCTTGATGGACGAAAGTGCGCTGAAGCCGAGCCGCGAAGACCACTTTTCCTTCGGTCTCTGGACGGTGGGCTGGCAGGGTGTCGATGTCTTCGGCAGCGCCGTCCGCGCACCCCTGGATCCGCCCGTCGCGGTGGCGAAACTGGCCGAGCTGGGCGCCTACGGAGTCAGCTTCCACGACAACGACCTGTTTCCATTCGGCGCGTCGGCGGCCGACAAGAGCAAAGCGGTCGGGCGGCTCCGCGCCGCCGTCGACAGCGCAGGTCTGGTGGTCCCGATGATCACCACCAATCTGTTCTCGCATCCCGTCTTCCGCGATGGCGGCTTCACCGCGAATGATCGCGAGGTGCGCCGGTTTGCGCTTCGCAAGGTTGCTGACAATCTCGACCTCGCGGCTGAGCTCGGTGCCGGAATCGTGGTGTTCTGGGGCGGCCGTGAGGGCGCTGAATCGGGCGCGGCAAAGGATGTTCGGGCCGCGCTCGACCGCTACAAGGAAGCCTTCGACATCCTCACCGGCTATGTGCTCGAGCAGGGGTACGACATCCGCTTCGCGATCGAACCGAAGCCGAACGAACCCCGCGGTGACATCTTTCTTCCCTCCATCGGGCATGCGCTGTCCTTCATCAACGAGTTGGAGCACTCGGAGATGGTCGGCATCAATCCCGAGGTGGGCCACGAGGAGATGGCGAGCCTCAACTTCGCGCACGGACTGGCACAGGCGCTCTGGCACGGCAAGCTGTTCCACGTCGACCTCAACGGTCAGAGCGGTCCGCGCTACGACCAGGATCTCCGCTTCGGCGCGGGCAACGCCCGCGGCGCGTTCTGGACCGTCGACATCCTGGAATCCGGCGGCTACCAGGGCCCGCGCCACTTCGACTTCAAGCCGCCGCGCACCGAAGACCTCGAAGGGGTCTGGGATTCCGCGGCCGGCTGCATGCGCAACTACCTCTTGCTTCGCACCCGCACGCGGGCGTTCCGCGCCGATCCTGAGGTGCAGGCTGCCCAAAAGGCGGCGCGTCTCGACGAGCTGGCACAGAGCACCCTCGGCGACGGCGAGACGCTGGCGTCGATTCGCAACGAATCCTTCGACCCCGACGTCGCCGCCGAGCGGGGGCTGGCGTTCGAGCGGCTCGACCAGCTCGCCCTCGACTACCTCTTCGGCATCCGCTCGTAGGGAGCGGCGAGCGCGGTCAGGTGACCGGCGATCCGCCCTGCTCAACAGCGTGCAACGCCGGGTAGTAGGCGCGAAAGCGATGCCGCAGCTCGCGATACGGCTCGATCCAGTCGGCGACGGGCTCGACCACCTCGGTGACCGCCACGCACGCGGCCGCGGCCTGGTCGACATCACGGAAGACGCCGGCGGCGACCCCGCCGAGCAAGGCGGCACCAAAAGCTGACCCCTGGTCCGTGGCCATGATCTCGAGCGGCATCTCGAGCGCGCTGGCCACGATCTGCAGCCACAACCGGCTCCGCGAGCCTCCTCCCGAGACACGTCCGCGGGTTGCGGCCGCGCCCGCCAGACGCACGACGTCGAGGCAGTCGCGCAGCGCAAAGGCAACGCCTTCCAGCACCGCCCGAGACAGGGCTCCGCGTTGATGGTGCAGCGTCAAGCCGCAGAAGGCGCCGCGAGCCGACGGATCCACGTGCGGCGTCCGTTCGCCGGCCAGGTAGGGGAGGAACACGAGACCGCCGCTCCCCGCAGCCACGGCTTCGGCCTCCTCGAGCATGGCCTCGTAGGCAAGCTCCGGCACCAGGGTGTCGTGATACCAGGCAAGGGAACCGGCCGCCGCCAGCATCACGCCCATCACCTGCCACCGTCCCGAGACCGCATGGCAGAAGGCGTGCACCCGCCCCTCCGCATCGGCGAGGTAGCGGTCGGCCCCGGCGAGGACAACACCGGACGTGCCGAGCACCACCGAAAGCGGGCCGGGCCCGGTGATGCCGGCTCCTACGGCGGCAGCGGCCTGGTCGCCGGCGCCGGCAGCCACCGGCACGCCGTGAAACGATCCCACCCGGTCAGGGCTCTCGACCACCTCGGGAAGCCATGCCTCAGGGATGTCGAGGTGGCTGAGCAGCTCGCTGCTCCAGCGCCGGTGCTCGACGTCCAGGAGGAGCGTTCCCGACGCGTCGGCGACATCGCTCCGGTGGCCGCCGATCATCTGATCCCGCACGTAGTCCTTGGGCAGCGAGATGGAGCGGATGCGCGCGTAGTCCGCGGGCTCCTGCTCGCGCATCCACAGGAGCTTCGGCGCGGTGAACCCGGGGAGCGCGCGATTCCCGGTGAGCCGGAGCAGACGGGCCCTGCCGTCACCCGCCTCCATGGCGGCGCACTGGGGGGCCGAGCGCTGGTCGTTCCAGAGGATCGCGGGGCGAATCACCGCATCCTGGGCGTCGAGACAGACCAACCCGTGCATCTGCCCCGAGAACCCGATGCCGAGCATCTCATCGACCTGTCCGCGCAGCGCCGCAAGCACCGCCTCGGCGGCCACCAGCCAATCCTCCGGTCGCTGCTCCGACCAGCCCGGGTGCGGCGAGCTCACCGGATAGAACGACTCGGCCCCGGCCAGGACGCGGCCCAACTCCGGGTCGATCGCGAGCCCTTTGGCGGACGTGGTCCCGATGTCGATCCCGATCAGCGCGCCGGACGTCACCTCGAGACCTCGATCCTTCGGACCGCGGACACCTCCACGGTGCCCACCAGGCTCACGCCGTCCGCCGCTCCGCCGCGAGAATGGGTACCAGCGTCGGCTCGTCGAGGACCCGAGTCAGCGCGAGCTCGGCGGCGCCGAGCAGCGGAGCATCGCCGGCGAGCTGGGCCGGAAGGATCTCCACCGCCTCGAGCGATGGGGCCATGACACGGACGACCAGCTCCTCGGCCACCACGCGCTCGACCAGAGGCCACATGGTCCCGAGGAACCCGCCGAGCACCACGCGCTGCGGGTTGAACGCGTTGACCAGACCGGAGATGCCGACCCCCAGCCACCGGCCGAGGTCCTCGACAGCGGCTCGCGCCTGGGGATCGCCGGACGATGCCAGGCGCAGGAGGCGGCTCACGGCTTCGGGGCGGTAGCTCTTCTCAACACGGCCGGTCCGGCGGAGGAGGGCGGGTCCCGCCGATCTCGGTCTCCCAGCAGCCGATCGCCCCGCAACGGCATTGCACGCCGGCTGGGTTGACCTGGACATGACCGACCTCACCGGCGCAACCGGCCGCGCCGACCAGCGGCCGGCCGTCGATGATCAACCCGCCACCAACACCGACGTCGCCCGAGAGGAAGATGAGGTGGTCGACGCCGATCCCGGCACCCCAGGTGTGCTCCGCGAGCGCACCGAGGTCCGCATCGTTGGCGATCAGAATTGGCAGGCTCGAATGCAATCGCTCGGCGACGAGCCGTCCAAGTGGCACATCGCGCCATCCCAGGTTCGGGGCGAAATGCACGAGTCCATCGGCGCGTCGCACGACACCCGGGACGGCGACCCCCACGCCGGCCACCCAGCAGCGGGCGGGGATGGCTGCCAGGCAGTTCTCGATGAGCTTCCCGATGTCCGCGACCGTCTGCTCGACGGCGAGACGGCTCGGTCGGTGGGCGACCCGAGCGAGGTGCAGGATGCGGCCACCGACGCCGACGACGGCGGCCGAGAGCGAGCTGACCCCGATCTCGGCGGTGATTGCCGCTGCCCCTTCAGGATTCGGGCGAACCACCAGCGACGGACGCCCGGGAGATCCCAGCCGAGCCGGGTCCTCTTCCAACACCAGCCCGCGAGAGCGGAGGTCGGCAACCAGGACCGCGATCGTGCTTCGGGCCATCCCGAGGGCACTGCCGATCTCGGACCTCGACATCGGCCCGGACTGGTGGAGGCACCGCAGCAGCAGGCTGAGGTTATGCCGCCGGACGAACTCGGGGGAGGCCATGGCGCTCACCTGTCCCGTGCTCCGGCAAGTGAGCAGTCGGTCATACCCGGCCCTGCGCGCCGCGTCGGGACAGGACGTCGATCGTGCCCGCCGCGAGGAGCACCAGGGCGACGGCGATGTCGATCCACTCCGCCGAGACGCCGATCAGGTAGAGGCCGTTGTAGATCCCGCCGATGACCAGACCGCCGAGGACCCCGTGGATGGTTTTCCCCCGGCCGCCGAACAGGCTGGTCCCGCCGATGACCGCGGCGGCGACCGCCAGGAGGACGTAGCTGTTGGCGTCCTTGATGATGTTGGTGGTCAGCGACACTTGCCAGGAAGCAAAGAGGATCCCGGCGATACCGGCAGTCAGGGATGCGAGCACGAATCCCCAGGTCCGGATGCGCCGCAATTCGACACCTGCTCGGCGCGCCGCTTCGGGGTTGCCGCCGATCGCATAGACGTAGCGGCCGAAACGGGTGCGCTGGAGCAGGATGGTCCAGCCCACCAGGACTGCCCCCACGATCGGGATGATGTAGGGGAGGCCGTTGATCGTCCCGAAGTGCGCGCGGTTCACATTGCAGAGCGCGACCACCACGACCCCCGCGACCAGTGCCACCGCGATCTTGAGCGCGGTGACGCTCGCCGGTGGTGCGACAAGGCCGGATCGACGCCGGCGAGCATCAGCAGCCCAGACTGCACCGCCCGCAGCGAGACCGACCACAGCCAGCAGAATCCAGCTCAGCAGTGGGGAGAAGTGCCCCCAGAAGATGTCGTAGATCACGACTTCGTTGTTGAACTGGCCGTTGCCGA
This sequence comes from Candidatus Dormiibacterota bacterium, assembly GCA_963748505.1. GTDB lineage: Bacteria > Chloroflexota > Dormibacteria > Aeolococcales > Aeolococcaceae > Palsa-851. The sequence goes on along the minus strand of CAVVJH010000003.1, from coordinate 208,560 downwards.
TGCCCACCAGCGTGCCGCCCAGCACGATGATCGCGATGCCCTGCAGCACCAGCAGCCCACCCAGCGTGACGATGAACGAGGGCATCTTGAAGCGGGCCACCAGCGTGCCCTGAATCCCTCCGATCGCGCAGCAGAGCAAGAGCGCCACGATGATCGCCGCCCACCAGGGAAGGTTCGCACCCGAGGGCTGCACCAACTCAGCCGTGATGACCGCACTGAGCGCCATCACGAGACCGACCGAAAGGTCTATCTCACCAAGCAGCAGGGCGAAGATCTCGGCCATCGCCAGCAGCATGTAGATCGAGCTCTGCTCGAACAGGTTGACGAGGTTCTGCGGCGAGAGGAACTTGCCGTTGGCGATCTGGAAGGCAACCGCCACGACGATGAGGCCGAGGAGCACAGGAAGGACGCCGCTGTCGCCGCCGCGAACCCTCGCAACGGATCCCCGCACGTAGTCGCCCAGGGTTCGCGCCAGGATGGCCGGCGCAATCTCGGCGGTCGCTGCGACCTCGGACGCGGGGGCCTCAGGTGCGATCTCGACTCCGGTCGCCTCAGACACGGGACACACTCCCGGTTCGCGAGCCACGTCGCGAGAGCACGTCGACCAGCACCGCCAGCAGGAGCACGGCGCCCGGCAGGATGTACGTCAGCGGGGTCGAGAGCTGACCAAGCTGGAGCAGCGACACGCCGTAGGCGATGCCGCCGATCAGCAGCCCGCCCAGGACGCCGTGGATTGCCTTGCCACGGCCGCCGAAGAGGCTGGTGCCGCCGATGACCGCGGCCGCGACCGCGTAGAGAACGACCTGTCCCGGGTCGGCCGTGTTGGTGCTGTACTGCCCGAAGAAGAAGGATCCCAGCAGGATTCCACCAAAACCGGCGGTCATCGAGCAGAGCGCGAATGCCGCGGTTCGAACCACGGCGAGGTTCACGCCGGCGCGCCGGGCGGCCTCAGGGTTGCCGCCGATCGCGTAGATGTACCTGCCGAACCGGGTCCGCTGCAGTGCCGTCGTCCAGAGGAGAAGGATCGCCAGCACGATCGGGATGACTTCGGGTACGCCTGGCGTGAACGTCTGGCTGCAGATGAACACGACAACGACTCCGACCGCGGCCAGCATGACGATGCGTATCGCGACCAGGCTCGCCGGCGGCGCCACCAGGCCGCTGCGCCGGCGCGCCGCGTTGCCCATCCACATCACGACACCGGCGATGACCACCAGGACGGCCAGCGCGACCCAGCTCACCGTCTGATCGATGTCTCCCTGGACCAGGTTGAAGATGACCGCCTGATTCGGAACCGTGGAGCTCACCGAGACAAAGCCGTCAGCGCCGCCCAGGATGATGATGAGAATCCCGGTGAACAGCAGGTACCCGCCGAGGGTCACGACGAATGACGGGATCTTGAGACGCGATACCAGGGTTCCCTGAAGCGCGCCGATGAGTTCGCAGGCTGCAAGGCTGATCACGATGGCCAGCCACCAGGGGAGATTCGGCTTCGGCTGCTGCACCAGCTTGAAGGCGATGGCGCCACCCATCAGCGCGACCGCGCCGATCGAGAGGTCGATCTCGCCGAGCAGCAGGACCACGGTCTCCGCCATGGCGAGGACCATGTACACGGTGCTCAACCCGAAGATGTAGATCAGGTTGCTGGGACGCAGATACGCGTTCTCCGGGGTGATCACCTCGAAGACGATCGCCACCAGCACCAGGCCGAGCAGCACCGGAAGGATGCCGCTGTCGCCGCTTCGAATCCGTCGCCACGAGGCACCCAGGTACTGGCCCAGCGTCTGCGCGAGCACATCGGCTGGGACATCGGCAACGGCGGCGCCCTGGGCGGCGATCAGATCCGCCTGAACCTCGGCGAGCTCACCCTCCGGGACCGCTGTCGGCGCGTCGTTCTCGGTCAAGGCCATTCCTCAGGCCGTCTCCGCAGCTGCGACTCCGGCCGCGGGGCGCGACTTGCCATCGAGCTTTCCCGTGGTCATGTATTCCACAACGCTCTGCCGGTCGAACTCCGTCACCGGCCCCTCGGCCACCATCCGTCCGAGTTGGAGGATGGCGATGCGGTCGGCTACCTCGAACACGTCGTTGAGGTTGTGGGAGATCATCATCACCGCGAGGCCGTGATCGCGCAGCCGGCGCACCAGATCGAGCACCTGCCGCGTCTGGATCACGCCGAGCGCCGCGGTCGGCTCGTCGAGCAGGACCACCTTCGAGTTCCACATCACGGCCTTCGCAACCGCCACCGACTGCCGCTGTCCTCCCGACAGTGAGGCGACAGGCTGACGGATGGAGCGCACCGTGGTGACACGCAGGCTGGCCAACGTCTCCGCGGCCGCGCGCTCCATCGAGTCCTCGTCGAGGAGGCCTCGCCGGAGGCGTTCGCGGCCCAGGAACATGTTCTGGACGATGTCCAGATTGTCGGCGAGGGCAAGGTCCTGGTACACGGTCTCGACGCCGAGACTTGCCGCGTCGCGGGTGGTCCGGATGTGGACCGGCTCGCCTTCGAAGAAGATCTGTCCGTGGTCGGGCTGGTGGACGCCTGCGATGCAGCGAGTCAACACCGACTTCCCTGCGCCGTTGTCACCGCAGAGACCGGTCACCTGCCCGGCCGGGAGATCGAGGTCCACGTGGTACAGCGCCTGCACGGGCCCGAAGTGCTTGTCGATCCCCCGGAGCTTCAGGCGGGGCTCGGGCGTGGGTGCCTCCGCTGCGCCGACCGCAGCGGGTGCGGGCTCGTGGTTCATCTCAGTGGCCTCAGAAGAAGATGTCGCCGTTGGCATTCACATGTGGACGCCGTCGAATCGCATCGCTTCGGCGTCTGCGTACTTCCTGGACGTCCCACCCCATTTCGAGTGCCAACGCCCCCCGGGATAAGAGAGGCCGGGCCGCCCCGAAGGGCGGCCCGGCAATGTCACCTGGTCGCTGTCAGCCGGCCGTTACGAGATGCCTGCCGCGCTGCATTCGGCTGCAGTGGCGAGCGCGCAGATGGCTGACGCCGGATCGAAGCCGTCCTTGACGACGGTCGACTCCATGTTGGCCGCCGTGACCCAGGTCGCGGTGAGGAGCGACGCGGGCTCGGTGGTGGCGGAATTGGTCGGATCAGTCGTCTTGCCGTTCAGGAGTGCTGCCGGAACCTTGTTCCCGGAGAGGAGCACGATGGCCATGGCGACAGCGTCCTGCGCCTCCTTGTAGACCGGCTTGTAGACCGAGCCACACTGGTATCCCGAGAGGATGTAGGCCATGCCCTGAGCAGTTGCGTCCTGACCGGTCACGGGGATCGTCTTGGCCTTGACACCCGCTGCCTTGAGGTCGCCGACCACTGCGCTGCCGAGGCCGTCATTGGCCTCGATGGTGGCGTTGATCGAGGGATGCGAGGTGAATTCCTGCTGAAAGATCGTGCCGCCCTGCGTGTTGGACCAGCCAGGGGCGTAGTTCTCACCTACGAGGGTCATCCCCTGACTGTTGGTAGTCCCTGCGGCGACCGTTTTGGCAGAGGTGCCCCACACCACCTTGTTGTAGCCATCAGCGAAGGAGATGGCGTTCGGGTCGGTGTCTTCACCGCCGTTGAGGACGAAGACCTGCGGGCTCTTGACGTTCCATGCGGTGACGCACGCGAGGAAGCCGTTGCCGATGGCCTCGCCGACAGCTTCGTTGTCAAAGCTGACGTAGTAGGTCTGGTTGCCCTGGAAGGTCGCGCGGTCGTAGCTGATGAGGGTCACGCCGGCCTTCTGAGCCGCCTGCGCGATGGCCACACCGGTGGGTCCGTCGAGCGGGCACATGATGAGGACCTTGGCGCCGAGGTTGATGTCAGCGGTCGCGTCGTTGAGCTCGACCGCGTCACTGCCCTGGGCGTTGTCAATGCGGTACTCGGAGCCCTTGAAGCCCGCGTCGGCCAGCGCGTCGTTGAGGTACGGCTGATCGAAGTCGACCCACCGTGTGGACGACGTGGTGTCAGGGAGGATCACGCCGATCAAGAGGCTGTTCTCGCCGCCCTTGGTGGCGTAGTTGGTCAACTGCTTGAGCGTGCCCATCGTTCCCGCGATGTCGGTGGTGAACGAGCTGACACTCAGCGACGAGGGAACCCCGGGGTTCGGGATGCTTCCCGAACCGGAAGTGGTGGACGAACTTCCGCATGCCGCAGCCAGCAAGGCTCCCGCGGCGACGACCGTCAGCCGGCTTCCCGTACGCAAGCCTCCGGACTGTTGGCCAATTTTGTGCTGCAAACCCATCTGCCCATTGCCTCCAGATCCGGACTACACCCTCTGCGACGCCACCCCGCTCCGGTGGCGACGGGCGTCGCAACCGCCTCAGCACTCGACCTTGTTTGAGACGGCGGACGGATTGTCTGAACAAGCCGAGGGGTTTGTCAACACCTCGGACGAAAATCATCCCAACGAGTGAAAATCACCCCAGCGGGTGATGACACTCCGGCTTTGGGTGTGCCAGGGAAGGCGTCCAGGGGCGAAGCGTACGCCGTTGGTAGGATGTTCCCGGCCCGGTTTTGGAACCTTTTGGGGAGACATTTGAAGACGAAACTCGCAACCGCGTTGATCGCTGCGTTCATTACGGCCGGCATCGGAGCACCGAGCGTTGCCCATGCCGCCAACCGTCAGTGCTTCGCGTACCTCACTGCCTCTGGCTCGCCGACGGCGGTGTCGGGGCACGCGCATGCGCTCCAGGCGTCGCCTTGCGTCGGCATCTCGTGGGTGCTCCCGTGGAAGGATCTCGAGCCCGCTCAGGGTTCCTTCGTCTGGACCAAGTTGGACTACGCCTTGGCGCAGTCGGGCGGCAAGCCCGTGTTCCTGCGAGTTGTCGCGGGTATCACGTCGCCCGCATGGCTGCCGCGCGCCGACGGCATCACGGCTCCGAACCCCAAGGGAGGGAGCGCATGGACGCCCATTCCGTGGAACGCGAACTTTCTGGCGGCCTGGAAGACGTTCATCAATGCGTTTGGCGCGCGCTACAACAACAACGCGCATATCGCGATCATCGAGGGCGGTGGCGACGGTCCGCAGGGTGAAGCGCACCTCGCCGGTTCCTATGCGTTGTGGCACGCCGCCGGATACTCCGTCCCCGCCTACGTCGGTGCGATCTCGACCGAGATCGCGGACTTCAAGAGTGCGTTCCCCAGTCACAAGATCAGCTTCGCGGGGGCCACACCGCCGACCGGTGCGCCGTCACAACCCAACCTGCTCCAGTCGTTCCTCGGCGCCTGCGAACACGCGAGGATCGTTGTGCAGAACAACGGATTGACGGGCTCCAAGTACGGACACATCAACCAGAACGTCATCGAGTTCGGCTACCAGACCGCGAGTGCGCTCGGCACCGGGCTCGGCGCCGCGCTGCGACTTGGCACCCAGTTGGGTGCAAGTTTTGTCGAGGTGTACTACGTGGACGCAATCAACCCCGCGAACTTCGCGGCGATCAAGGCGTTCCAGGCTTCTTAACGATTCGCTCGCGGGACCCGGCTGATCGTCATCAGGCAAGATGCGACTGATGGCCGCTGCACTGCCGACCACAGCCGGAGTGATCGGTTTTGGGCGCTTCGGCACTCTTTGGGCGTCGATCCTGCAAGACGACTTCACGGTCACGGTGTACGACCCGGATCCGGGGGCGTGTGCGCGCGCGACCGAGAGCGCCTTCACAGTCGGCTCGCTGCGCGAGACGCTGGCCGCGGAGGCAATCTTCTACTGCGTGCCCATTTCGGAGCTGGAGCCCGCCGTGCGCTCGCATCTCCCGCACTTTCTCGAGCTTGGCGGCACGCGAACGCTCATCGACGTGCTCTCCGTAAAACTGCATGCGCGCGACGTTTTCGAGCGCTACCTGCCGCCGTCGTACCACGCTCTGCTCACGCACCCGCTCTTCGGCCCCGACAGCGTCGCGGCGGGCGGGCTCGCCGGCCAGAGCATGGTGATCGACGGACTCCGGTTGCCGGACGGAGCGCTGAGCGCATGGGAGGATTACTTCACGTCCAAGGGACTCGCGGTCGTGGTCATGGATGCGGACGAACACGACCGCCTCGCGGCCGCCAGTCAGGGGGTCACGCATTTCGTCGGCCGGACGCTCGAGCGATTCGGGTTTGTCCCCACGCCGATCGACACGTTCGGCACCAAGCGGCTGCACGATGTGACCACGCAGGTGCGTCACGACACCTGGCGGCTGTTCCTCGACCTGCAGACTAGAATCCGCACACCCGAGCGATGCGCGTGCGCTTGTCCGAGGCCCAGGACGCGGTGTTCGACCAGTTGCTTCCCAACAGGCTCGTGACCGACCGCCTCGTGATCGGCATTCAGGGCGGTCGCGGGAGCTTCAACGAGGAGGCGGCGCAGGCCTTGATGAGCCGGGCGCCCGACGACGATTACGAGATCGTGTACCTGCACACCACCGAGAAGGTGCTGCGTGGGTTGCACGAGGGCACGGTGGATCGTGGGCTCTTCGCCATTCACAACTCGGTGGGGGGCATGGTCGGCAAGTCGGTGGAGGCAATGGCGCGCTATCGCTTCGCGATCGTGGAGGAGTTCGCGATTGAGATCGCGCACGCGTTGATGATCGGCATCGAAGCGAACCTCGCCACCGTCGACACGGTGATGGCGCATCCGCAGGTGTTCCGTCAATGTCGCACGAGTCTCGAGCTCAGGTACCCGAACCTCCGGCAGGTCAGTGGGGAGGGTGACCTGATCGATCAGGCGAAAGTCGCTGAACTCCTCGGTCGTGGAGAGATCCCGGCGACGGTGGCGACGCTGGGAAGCAAGGCGCTCGCCGGCATCAACGGGCTTCGGGTCGTCGAGGACAACCTGCAGGACCTCGACGAGAACCTCACCAGCTTCCTCTTCGTCGAGCGCCCCCGCTCATCACGGGCCGTCGACCCTGCATGAGCACTCGACCGCTGCTCATGGGAACACCTTCCGCGCGGAGGAGTCGCACGTGTTCGCGTTCGTGCCCGGGCACCAACCGTCCGGTGCTGGTGACCACGCGCCACCATGGATATCCGCTGCCGCGCGCGAGCAGATTGCCCACCGCACGCGCGGCGCCGGGATAACCGGCTTCACGCGCAACCTCGCCGTATGACATCACTGTTCCGGCGGGCAGCCTCGCGAGCACCTGAGCGACGCTGTCAGCGAAGGTATGCACGGCGGTGAGCATCCTCGAGAATGGAGTCATGCGCAACTCGACGCCTGTCGTGGTGTGCGCGCCGAATGCGTTCAAGGGGACGCTGACGGCTCGGGTCGCTGCAGCGGCGATGGCTCGGGGCGTGCGCGACGCGGGTGCGGAGGCAACCGAAGTCCCGGTCGCCGACGGTGGCGACGGGACGCTCGAAGTGCTGCTTGCGGCTCGTCCAACTGCGGCGCGGACGACGCATCACCGTGTCACCGGTCCCTATGGGACGCCACTGACCGCACGTCTCGGTTGGATCGGGCCGGCGGAGGCCATTGTCGAGCTGGCGGAGGCTTCAGGGCTCCGCCGAGTGCCCGGACGGACGCTCGACGCGATGCACGCAACCTCGAGAGGCACCGGAGAGTTGATCGCGGCCGCGCTGGCTGCGGGAGCGCGCTCGATCATCGTCGGGGTGGGCGGCAGCGCGTGCACGGACGGCGGTGCCGGACTCCTGCAAGCACTGGGCGCGAGGCTGACCGATGGACGCGGCGCGGACATCGGCCCGGGTGGTGCGGGGCTGCGCAATGTCGCGCGCATTGACCTGTCGCGTGTCGCCGCGGCGCTGCAGGGCTGCCGCATTGAGGTGGCCTGTGACATTCGGAGTCCGCTGCTCGGCGCTGAGGGCGCAGCACTCATGTTTTCGGCGCAGAAGGGCGCGAGCCCGGAGGAGGCGCAGGTGCTCGATGCAACGCTCGCGCATTTCGCCGCAGTCGTGGCGCAGACCGTCGGCCGCGACCTTGCGGCGCTCCCTGGCGCTGGTGCCGCAGGCGGATGCGGGTTCGGGCTGGCGCTGATTGGCGCCACCCTGCTTCCCGGTGCAGCGCTGGTCTGCGATGTCGTCGGTCTTGACCAGTCGCTCGCCGGAGCGTCGCTGGTCGTCACCGGTGAAGGGTGTCTGGACAGCCAGACGTCGAAGGGCAAAGGGCCCGCCGAGGTGGCTCGCCGGGCGCGTGCGCATGACCTGCCCTGCGTGGCGATCGCGGGCACGGTGGTCGACGCGCTCAACGACACCTTCGACACCACGATCGCCCTTGACGGGATTGCACCAGGGCTCGATCCGCGGCGTCATGCGCGACGGTTGCTCCGACGCGCAGCTCGTCAAGCGACCAGCGACTGCTTCGGGCATTCCGCAGCGGGCTGACCTGCCCTCAGTGCGCCAGCGCCTTCATCCACTGCAGGCTTGACTTGGTGTCGACGAGCGGTCGGTATTCAAGCCCGACAAACCCCTGATACCCAAGGTCATCAAGGTCGTTCAGGAAGGCGTGGATCGGCTGCGTGCCGGTTCCCGGCTCGTGCCGTCCGGGCACGTCGGCGATCTGCACGTGCGCGACGAGCGGAAGGTTGGCGTGCAACGAGGCGATGGGATCCTCGCCGGCCATGGCGCAGTGATACTGGTCGAACTGCAGCCGCACGTGCGGGTGATGCACCGCCTCGACGAGTTGCACCGCAGCCGCAACACTGTTCGCGAAGTATCCCGGCATGTCGGTGTTGTTGATGCCTTCGACCAGCAGCGTCACGCCGGCTTCCTGCGCGAGCGGTGCGACGCGCTTGAGATTCGCGATCGCGGTTGCACGTGCGGTGTCACTGCTCACCTCAGGGGGCCGCACACCCACGAGCGCATTCAGGCGGGTGGTGCCGAGGCGCGCTGCCAGCGTGATTGCCTGATGCACGGAGTGCAGAAACTCGACTTCTCGTCCCGGAAGGCAGACGAGTCCTCGTTCGCCGCCGGCCCAGTCTCCCGGATATGGATCGAACCCGACCAGTTCCAGCTTGAGCCGGTCGAGCGTCGCTTCCAGTTGATCCGCATCAAGCTGGTGCGGGAAGAGCATCTCGACCTGCGTGAAGCCGGCGTCAGCGGCGGCCTGGAAGCGCTCGTACGGATCCAACTCCTGCCAGAGCATGCTGAGGTTTGCCGCAAAGCGTGGCATGTCAGCCGGCGCTCGTCGCAGCGGTGGGCGCGTCGCCGACGCGATCCCAGAACTTGATCAGCGCAGCCATGTCCTCTCCCGTCCACCCCCGCGCCTTCGCCTCGAGATAGCACTGCTCCACCAGTCCACCGAGCAGCAGCGGCACGCCGGCAGCCGCGGCTTCGGTGTGAATGATCGACAGATCCTTCGCGATCAACCCCACCGGCGTGGCAGGGCTGAAGTCGCGAGCCACAAAGCGGGGGAGGTTGCGCAGAAGCATCGCCGAGCTCCCGAACGAGGTGCCGATGACGTCCTGCACGGTCGCGAGGTCAGCCCCCAGGCGCAGGCCGAACGCGGCTGCCTCGGACGAGGCGAGCGTGTGCACCGCGACGAGATATTGGTTCACGAGCTTGATGGCCTGTCCGGCTCCCACCGGACCGCAGAGACGGATCTTGCCGCCGAAAGCTTCGAGCACCGGAAGCGCGTGCGCGAGGGTCGATTCCTCGCCCCCGACCATCACCGTCAACGTGCCCGCGGTCGCTCCAGCCGGACCTCCGGAGACTGGGGCGTCGAGGAACGATGCGCCTCGGTCGGCGAGGGCCGAGGCGCAGGCGCGATTGAGATTGGGGCTGACCGTCGAGTGGTCGATGAAGCATTGGCCGCCGACTGCGACCTCAGTCATCGTCGAGTAGACATCGCGCACGGAGTCCTCGGTCGGGAGCGCAGTGAGCACGATGTCAACCGCCGTCGCCAGGTCTGCCGGCGACGCCCGCACCGTCGCGCCTTTGTCTTCGAGCGATTGCAGTCGCTGGTCACGCGTGCGGTTACAGACCGATACGTCGAACCCGGCTGCAAGCAGCCGCTCCGCCATTGGACGGCCCATCTTTCCGATGCCGACAACGCCGACCTTCATCACAGCGCCATCTGTCCGCCGTCGACGACCAGCGGATGGCCGGTGATGTACGCGGCGTCGTCCGAGGCGAGGAACGCGACCGCGGGAGCGACCTCCTCAGCAGAACCCTGGCGGTTCATCGGGACATCCTGCTCGACGAGCACACGCACACCTTCGGCATCGAGATGGTCCGCGGCGAAGATCGGGTCGTTGAAGCCGGTGTCAATCCAACCGGGACACACGCAGTTGCAGCGGATGCCGTCGCGCGCGTAGTCGACCGCCAGGTGGCGCGTGAAGTTGATCACCGCGCCTTTGGATGCGTTGTACGCGGCGAGGTGTGGTTCGCCGACGATTCCCGAAATTGAGGCGGTGTTGACGATGGCCCCGCCGCCTTGCGCCTGCATGATCGGGATCACCGCCTTGCAGACGAGGAACATGCCGCGAATGTTCACCGAGAACACGCGGTCCCAGTCCTCAATTGCAAGCGTGTGCACACTGCCCGCGACGACGACGCCTGCGTTGTTGTGCAGGATGTCGATACGGTCGAAATGAGCCGCGATCTCCAGGACCGTCGCCTGGACCTCCTCGGGAATCGAGACGTCGCATGTCCAGGCGGCTGCGTCGACCCCGTCCTCTCTGAGCTGTGACGCGGTTTGCTCGGCTTCATTGGCCCGGCGGTCGACCACCGCAATCTTCGCGCCCTCAAGGCCCATCCGATGTGCGCTGGCGCGGCCGATACCGTGTCCGGCGCCGGTGATGACGGCGACCTTGCCCACCAGTCTCCTGGGAATTTCCATGTGCAACCTCCGGTGAATCGATGGTGAGTACCGAGACATGGGCACGCCCGGCGCTCGGAGCGTCGGGCGTCGTCCCCCAAGCCCGGGGTCGTGAGAGAGGGACTTCCCACCACCCCGGGCGCCTGAATGACAGTGTGACGGCGGGTCAGTCCACGCTCTGCGACGGCGTCGTCAGCTCGTGAGCGACTGACTGCTGCTTGAAGTACGGGTGCTGGCGCATCACACCGAACGCAACGAAGCCGCTGATGATGCAGAGGGCCACGGCCACGCCCGCGACGATCGCGACCTGCGGGGTCTGCGTCGTGAGCCCGAGGATGAAGAGTCCCAGGACACCGAAGCCACCCACGAGCGGGGCGACCCCGGTGATCAGAAGGTTGCCGATGCTGCTGGTGAGCACCTTCCGGTAGTACCACACGCACCCGACGGCGACCGCGAAATACATCACGAGGTAGATGAGGCCGTCGGCGCTGATGATGTAGCCGATCGCCGTGGTCGCGCCCGAGCTGACCAGGTACGGGATCAGGAAGAGCGGCGGAATGCAGCCGAGAATCAGGCACGCCACCCAGGGGGTCTGAAAGACGCCGTGGATCCTGCCGAACAGCCGCGGCAGCAGTCCATCACGACCCATTGCATAGGTGATGCGCGCCGACTCCGTGAGTTGCATCTGCGTGGTTGCGAACACTGCTGAGAACACAGCGAGGGGCAGGAGTTGCGACCATGGCTCGGGTGCGAGCAGCGACCCGGCGTAGGCCATCACGTCGGTGCCGTGCGTGAGGATTTCGCTTTGTGGCGCAACCCCTTCGAACACCATGGTGAGAAACGTGTACCAGATGGTCAGGAAGATGACTCCCAGAATCGCGCCACGCCCCGGGTTGAAGTTCGGTTTGGTGGTCTCCTCACTGAGTATCAGCGGCACCTCCCAGCCCGCGTAGAGGAAACCGCAAATGACTCCGGCGTCGGCGATACCGCTGAAGCCGTTCGGTGATGTGCCGAAGGCGAACTCACTGAGCGACGGCGCGTGCACGCCGGCCGCGAGACCGCCGATCTCCCGGTGCAGCGCGAGGATGACGAACAGAATGACGATCGCGTACTCGAAGCCGATGATGGTCATCTGCACGACGATGGTCGGGCGAATACCTCGAATCGCGAGGAACACCACCGCCGCCATGAACAGCGCCGAAACGGCCCACACGAGGATGTTGGGGAAGGTGCCTCCAGGCGAGATGACCCCGGACAGCAGGTAGGTGCCGCCGAGCGTGATGTTCCCGATGTTGGCCACGGTGCAGGCGACGATCGCCATGATGCCGAGCCCATAGCCGATGTACGGCTTGACCGCGGCGCCCAACCACACATATGGAGCGCCGGCGTGCGCTGTCCAGTCATTGAATCGCGAATAGCCCGCGGCGCAGAGCAGCATGAGGATGCCGGCGACGAAGACGGCGAGCGGCGACGCCAACCCGGCGAACGAGACGAGCAAGGCAAGCGTGAAGGCGACGCTGGATGACGGCGCAACGTTTGCGACCGATGCGATCGTATCGCCGAACAACCCAAGGGCTCCCGCCTTGAGTCCGGTGTGTTGGGTCCCGGTTCCGCCTGTATTGCTGCTCACTGTCGTCCCTCCGGTAGTGCCAGGTTGCCTCGTCAAGAGGTTGATGCGCGGCCACTGATGGCGAGAGCCCGTTCGCAGAGCGTGTCGAGGCGCGCGGGCACCTCGGGTTCTTCGCATTGACTGGGATTGGACGGTTCTAGGGGTGGGACGCGGGGGGTGTCAAGAGCAACCTGTAAGGGCTGGCGGCCAATCTGTTACAACCTGTCAATGCTGCCGACGGTCGCACGGCTCCTCGCACTTCCTGAGCTTGCCGTAGGGCGTCCCGAGTTGCTGGCCGGCAAGCGTGGGCTGGACAATGAAGTGCGCTGGGTCCACGTTGCGGAGCCGCCGGACATCGCTCGGCTGCTCAACGGCGGGGAACTCCTGCTCACCACCGGGATAGGGTTGCCAGACGTGCCCCGGCAGGTGGTGCAGTGGTTCGAGAGTCTCGCCGGTGCGCGAGCCAGCGGGCTGGTGATCGAGCTGGGTCGCAGGTTTCGCACCGTGCCGGCGCCACTCGTCGAGGCTGCTGAGCGGCTCGGAACGCCGCTCATCGTGCTGCACGAGGAGGTGCGCTTCGTCAAGGTGACCGAAGCGGCGCACACCCTGATCATCAATTCGCAGCTCACCGAACAGCGCCGCAGGGTGGAGATCCATCAGGTGTTCACTGAGATGACGCTTGAAGGGGCATCCACCTCGGAGGTGGTGCGCAGGACCTCGCGGATCCTGCGCAGGCCGGTGGTGCTGGAGGACCTCCGTCACAGCATCCTCGCCTACGAGACGGCCGGCGAGGCGGTGGAACCGTTGCTCGAGGATTGGGTGCGCAGGTCGCGGCGGGCCACGGGCAATGGCCCGCGTCTCTTTGTGAAAGGCGACGAGCGCTGGCTGGTCACCATGGTCGGGCGCGCGGGGTGAGATGTGGGCCCGGCTGGTGATGGTCGCCGACGAGTCCGAGCCGACCGATCTCGAGTGGGCAGTGCTCGAACGCGCTGCAACCGCGCTCGCGCTCAACCGCCTCATCGAGCGGGATCGCGAGGGCCTGGAACGGCAGAGCCATCGATCACTGCTCGTCGACATTCTCAATCGCAGCTACACGTCGCAGGAGGAGATCGAGTCACGGTCGCGGAACCTCGGTGTGCAGCTCACCGACCGCCCGCTCGTGGGTTGCGTCGTGAAACTCCGCGAGTTGACGGGAGAGCACGACACGCTCCGACAGGAAGGGCTCCGTCGCGACAACCTTGATCGCGTCGCGACCGCGTGTCGGGAAGGGCGGGTGGAGGCGCTGGTCGGCATCATGCCGTCGGGATCCATCGGCATCCTCGCCAGCCTCCAGGACAAACGTGGCCGCGAAGCCTCACTGTCGCGTGTTGCGGATGCCATTCATGCGGCGCTGAGCGGACGCACGACGCCGCGTGACGTCGTCATCGCGATCGGATCCGTCGTGACCACGCTCAGCGACGTGCGTCGCTCCTTCCAGGAAGCAGAGCAGGTCGCCGATGCCGTCGGCGAAGGCGAGGATCTCAAGCCCTATTACCGTCTTCCCGACATCCGCGTGCGCGGACTGCTCCACCTGTTGCGCAACGACGGTCGTGTGCACGCATTCATCGAGCGCGAGCTGGGTCCGCTGCTGGATCACGACCATCGGCACGGGAGTGACCTCATTCGCGTGCTTCGCGCCTACCTGGAGAGCGGACGCAATATCTCGGTGGCCGCGAAGCGATTGGGGATGAGCCGCCCCGCCTTCTACAGCCGGTTGCAACTCACCGAGCGCGTGCTCGGCGTCGATCTCTCTGTCGAATCCTGTCTGTCACTGCACGTGGCGTTGCTGAGCACAGGACTCGGCGCCGTCTGAACGTCGAGGCCCGCGCGCACATACACGAGGTGCGCGAGCTTGGCCGCTACGCTGGTCCGCGCAACATGCGCGCTCGCCTGCTTCCGCGGGCTAAATCGCGGACGTAGACGACCAAGCCGCTCCATCCTTGCGCACCGTCCCGCTGCGTGAAAGTACCACTTGGCTCGACCTGAGCAAACCATTTCGTACGTGATGGCAGCACATGCAACCGCGCCACGCGCGGGCGGGCGCGCGCGTGAGCAGCGTAGCGACTTGCCATTGCTGTACATGGGGTTCCGGTGTGCGCGCGTGCGACGTCGGTCAGCGACATAGCCATTTGGTACCAAGGCTCGCATAGCCACTTGCGTCAATTTCGGAGATCGCGTCGGTGGCGCGCTCACTCATTGGTATGAATTCATTGCGAAGGCGTCCCTCAACAGGATGAATTCGTGCGGATGTGCGCCGAATGGCATGCGCGCGCTGGTTAGGATCTGCATGCGGCACAACGTGTGTCGCATGGGCTCTGCCGCATGCAGGGCGTAAGAATCGGCAGCGCGCCGCACGGAGGATCGCATGGTGCGAATCAACAAACTCGGTATCGGTGGCATCGGGCTGGGCGTGCTCGGTCTGCTCACCGCCGCGGCGTGCGGAAGCACGTCGAGCACCACTGGAAAGACGCTCGCGGCGTCGCAGGTGTTGCACTTTCCGGTCTTCCAGGACCCGGGGACATGGGATCCCGGCGAGATGGACGCGGAAGTCGACACCGAGCTCATGCAGAACGTGTTCGACAATCTCTGGAAGTTCAACGATCAGTTGCAGATCGTTCCGGACATCGCGACTGTCGTCCCGACGCAGGCAAATGGTGGGATCTCCGCGGACGGAACGACCTACACCATCCATCTGAACCCGGCCGCGAAGTTCTCGAACGGTGACCCGGTCACCTCGAAGGACGTTCTCTACTCGTGGAATCGCGGGACTGACCTGCACGGTGCATACGCATCAATCCTGAGCGCAATTCAGGGCTTCAAGGCCGCCCAGACTGCGGCCGGCTCGCCTCCGTCGTCGGGCACCCCAACGACCTTCCAGGCGAACATCGAGAAGAACCTCGCGTCGGGCAACTCCGCATTCATGATGAGCGGCCTCACTGCCCTCAACCCGGAGACGGTTCAGGTGAAGCTCTCGGGCGGCTGTGGCTGGTGCCTCACCGCATGGACCCTCGAAGGCACGGTCGGCGCGATCGTTGACGAGAAGGTCATCAATGCCCCAGGCGTTGATCCGGTGAACTGGTGGCAGACCCCCGCGAACCTCGTGGGCACCGGTGCATACAAGGTCAGCGCGTACACGGCCAAGCAGTCGATCACCTTCAGCCAGGTTGCGAACTGGTGGGGTTCTCCCAAGCCGACGTTGAAGACGATCAACATCGACATCAAGGATCCCTCGACCGCGCCGACCACTGTGGACGCCTTCTTCCAGGGCGGCTACGACCTCATCGGCTACGGTGGTAACAGCTCCAACATCCCGCTTGCCAACGTGCTCGCCATTCAGGCGAACTCGCGCCAGAAGCCCGACCTGCTGGTGCAACCCAAGGGACGCACGACGTGGGTCAGCTTCAACGTCGGATACCCGGCGACGGGAGGCCCGTTCCTCGGTAAGTCCGCGGCGGCGGTTGGCTTGCGCACCGCGTTCGCGCTCGCGGTGGACAAGCAGGGGCTGGCAACCACTGTCTGCCACAACCTGATCTGCTCCGCGGCGACCGGCGGCCTCCTCACCAAGGGGCTGATCGGCAGCTACGCACCTAACAGCGACCCGCTCGCGAAGTTCGATGCGACCCAGGCGAAGAGCCTGCTCAAGCAGTACGACCCGAACGGCACCTTGACCGCCCATCTCACCTACTCGTACAACGCGGGCAGCCTCAACGAGAACGTCGCGGACTACCTGCAGAGCCAGTGGAAGACCAACCTGGGCGTGAACGTCACCCTCAACTCGGTCTCGGACGCCTCCATCTTCATCAGCAACCGGCTCTCCGGCAAGTACATGATGTCGCGCGACGGTTGGCAGTTCGACTACAACCACCCGCAGGACTGGTACGACAACCTCTGGGGCGCCATCCCAACGTCAGAAGGCGCGAACACCAGCGGGTTCGACGACCCGACCTACGACAGCGTGCTGAAGACCGCCGATGCCGAGCCGCTCGACCAGGCGCTTCCGCTCTACAAGCAGCTTGCCCAGATCCTGCAGAAGGATGCCGTCTACATCCCGCTGTACTACTCGGTAGGCAACTTCCTCATCGCTCCGTACGTGAGCGGGGCCGGCTCCAACACCTCGTTCGACCACTACTGGGACGAAATCAAGATCTTCTCTCACTAGACACTCGCAACCGACCTGCGGTGAGGCGTCCGGCAACGAGCCGGGCGCCTTACTGTTGCTCGGACGCTTTCCGGTCGTCCAGCGCGACCGCACGGCGCGGCGCGCGCGGCAGTGGCGCCAACGCCGGGTCCGTGACCGCTGTTGCAGCCAGGGTGATGGCGGCCGCGGCGCCCGCGCGGACCACTCGGTTTCGTCCGGCTGCCTTGGCGGCGTAGAGCGCCTGATCGGCTGCGGCAACCAGACCGCGCGCATCGATGGCATCGCCCGGGATACTCGCAACACCGAGTGACGCGGTGACCATGGGCGATCCTCCCTCGCCGGCAAAACGCTGCGCGATCGTGAGGCGGAGTCGTTCACCCACCACCATTGCTGCCCCGATGTCGGTCTCGCGAAGCAGCACGCAGAACTCTTCACCGCCGTATCGATATGCGGTGTCGGTCTCTCGCAATGAGGACTTGAACGCGGTCTCGAACTCCGAGAGGATCTCGTCGCCGGCCTGATGACCGTGCACATCGTTAACTCGTTTGAACAGGTCGACGTCGAGCATGATGAAGGCGATGGGGCGGCCATAGCGCTTGCTGCGCGCGACCTCCGCGTCAAGGTCCAGCTCCAGGCGGCGGCGATTGGGAAGACGCGTCAAGGCGTCGGTATGGCTCAGCTCATCGGCGTCACGATGGAAGCGCGCGGCTTCGATGGCGGAGGCCCCTTGACCCGTGAGGCTGTGCATGACATCGAGGATGCTTTCGTCAACGCCGACGGGTTCAATCGACGCGAGCTCGAGGACCCCGACAATCCGCGCGCCGACGATCATGGGCAGCGCGAGCAGTGCAACCGGAGTGCCGGCGATGTACTCGGTGGCGAGCGCATCCGCGGTCAGGGTCGCAAGCGTGCGGCCGTACTGCCCGGTGCGGCCGACAAGCCCTTCTCCCAACTGCACCGTACCGCGATCAACGCCGTGCGCCGAGCCGGCGACCGTGTCGTGCACCACGCTCAGCGTGTGTTGCTCGTCGTCGGTGAGCCAGATGCGCGCTTCCTCGAAACCGCCGATCGACAAGGCTGCCTTGCTGACGGCCTCAGCCACATAGCGGAGATTCAGGCTGCCCGAGATTTCGCGTCCGACATTCACGATGAGGCCGAGACGCGACGCCTGCGAGCGGGCATGGACTTCGAGTGCCGCGATCCGCTGGCGCTCGTCGAGCAGCGTGTCGGTCATACGCGTCAGCTCCGAGGCAACCTCGCGAAGCTCCGGCGGGCCTGAGGCGCTGGGTCGTGCGCTCAGATCCCCCGATCCAACCCGGCGCATGGTGGAGACAAGGTCGTCGACTGGTTCCACGACTGCCTTGCGCAAGCCTCTGTATTGCCGGCGAGCGACGGCCATGGTCATGAGCAGCGCAGCGGCGACGGCTCCCAACATGATGACCACGAGGTCGTGCTCCGCTTTCTGCTGCGTGTTGATGTCACCGTCGACCAGGGTGTTCACGACGTTGTTGGTCGCCCGGTATGCGTCGAAGAGCGCCTTGCCTTCCAGCAGGAAGGCCTCGAGCGCCGCCGGGTCGGTCACGGCTCGCTCGAAGGCAAGCGCCGGGGTTGCCCATTCGCTCAGCCATCGCTGCTGCGCCAGGCGCAGGTCGAGAATCGGGCCGACCAGGTCGGTGCTCGTCGCGAGAATCAGCGAGCCCTTGTTCCCGTCGCGGACTTCGACACGTCCGAGGTAGTAGGGCGCGAGGTAGGCCTGGGAGCCGGTTTCGAGGTACCCGCGTATGCCGGTCTCCTCATCGAGCATGCCGTCGTGCGATCCGTTGATGGCGTCCCGGGCGGTGACCAGGCCGTTGATCGACGGCTCGTAGTGACCGAGGACGACCCCAAAGCAGATACCCGTGAGCGCGAGAGTCGTGCCGATGAGGATGCCCACCGCGAGGAAGGCTCTGCCGAGCCTTCTCGCAAGGCTCGCATCCGAGGATCGATCCGATCTCAGCTTCATCGGGAGAGCGTGGGCGCTGCTTCGCTCCGAAACGGCAGTCGCGCTACTCCGTGACGAACTTGGTCGGTCCCGGCGGACCGCCGTGACGGGTCAGCCTTCGGCGGAGGGATCCTCCGGAGAGCCGAGACCGTCGGCAACCACTCGGGTATCG
Source organism: Candidatus Dormiibacterota bacterium (assembly GCA_963748505.1). GTDB lineage: Bacteria > Chloroflexota > Dormibacteria > Aeolococcales > Aeolococcaceae > Palsa-851. The sequence continues at coordinate 189,891 of CAVVJH010000003.1, read as the reverse complement.
GGTTCGAGCACGAGGTTCGCGCCCCGGGCCGCCAGCTCGAGGAGTGAGGCGAAGTCCTGGTCGCCGTAGCCCTGGCCGATCAGGCTCACCACGATCTGGTGGGTCAGCGCGGTCACGGGCAACGAGACGTTGCGCTCGCGGGCGGCTTCGAGGCCGAGCTCGAAATCCTTGCGCAAGAGGTGGTTCGTGAACGTCGGGGTGTAGTTGAGGTTGACGAAGGCCGGCGTCTTGTACCGGCTGAACGTCGAGCCGAGCACGCTGTCGTTGATGAACGCCAGGTAGTCGGCGCGCGCGATGCCGCCACTCTCGGCGAGCACAGTGGTCTCAGCGAGGATCTGGGCGACCACCCCGAGGATGAGGTTGTGGCAGATCTTCACCAGGCGGGCCGCCTCGCCTTCGCCGACGTAGGAAACGCTCCGTCCGAGCATCTCGAGATAGGGGAGGGCCGCCGGAGGACGAGTCGCGCGGGCCTGAGACGGCAACGCTCAGCATGCCGGCGCGAGCGGCTTTGGGGTTGCCGCTCACCGGCGCCGCCAGCAGCGTCACGCCACGTTCGGCCGCCCGCTCTCGTATCGCGCTCGAGATCTCCATGGAGACCGTGGACGCGTCGATCACCATCGCCGGAACGAGTTCCGGGTGGGTGAGGAGCCCATGCGGGCCGGTCATCACAGCTTCGAAGTCGCGTGAGCCCGCAACCATGGTGATCACGATGTCTCGGTCCGCCAGATCGACCGGGTGCTCGACGACCCGCGCTCCGAGGTCGACCAGCGGCTGCGCTTTCGCGGCGGTCCGGTTGTACACCGTGAGATCGCAACCGCGCGCGAGCAGGCGGGTGGCGAGCACCTCACCCATCCGGCCGATACCGATCCAGCCGAGGGTCTGGCTGCCGGCTCCTGTTGCGGTCATGTCCTCACTCCCGGTTGGCCGTTTCGACCTGCTGTCGGGGTTGCGCAAACGTTTGCCTAGCATAGCGGCGGACTTTTTTCGATGTCAACGAGCGCTACTCGGCGCTGAAGACTGGGCGGGCGGCGCGAGCGGGAACTCGCCGCCCCGAGCACCGTCGAACTCGCGGACGATGAGATCCGGAGTGAAGCGGACCCGGCGACGCGCCGGCTCGTCGCGCTCGATCTGCTCGAGGAGGAGGCGGGCCGCCACAGAGCCAAATTCGTGGATCGGAACGTGCATCGTCGTGAGGCCCGGGCTCACACGGCTCGCGAGCGGGATGTCGTTGTAGCCCACGATGGCGATGTCCTGCGGGACGCGGAGGCCCATCTGCCGGGCCACCTCCGCCGCGCCGATCGCGACCATGTCCGTGACGGCGAAGACCGCCGTGGGTGGATCGGCCAGCGAGAACAGCCGCCGCGCGGCGAGCGCGCCGCTCTCTTCGGTGTATCCCGCCTCGACGATGAGGTTGGGGTCCGAGGGCAGGCCGGCGAGCATGTGCGCGGCGAGGTATCCGCGGCGGCGCAGCAGCCCGGTGCTGACGGTCGACTTGCCCGCCAGGTGCCCGACGCGCACGTGGCCGAGCTCCAGCAGGTGGGCGGTGGCGAGCTGTCCACCGAGCAGATCATCCGAGCCGACGAACGGATCCTCACCCTCGTCGCTGAAGCGATTGACGAGCACGTAGGGACGCCGCTGCCGTCGCAGCTCGCGAACGCTGGGATCCTTCAGGAAGCTGCTGGCGAGGATGACACCGTCGACGCGGCGAGCCTGCAGCCCCTGCAGGTGTGATCGCTGGCGTTCGGGAAGCCCGTCAGTGTTGCAGAGCAGGACGTTGAAGCCCGCCGGGGCTGCCGCATCCTCGACGCCGCGGAACAGCGCCGCGAAGAAGGGGTTGGTCACGTCCGGGATCACCACCGCGAGCACGTTGCTCTGCCGGAGCTTCAGCCCGCGCGCGATGCCGTTGGGCTGGTAGCCCGTCTCGCGCAGGAGTGACTCGATGCGCGAGCGGGTGGCCACTGCGATCCTGAGGCCGGGATCGTTGTTGGCGACCCGCGAGATCGTCGAGGGATGGACGTTGGCCAGCGCCGCCAACTCCTTCAAGGTGACCGGCATCTCGTTCGCCCTTGACATTGCTTTCTGTTGGGTCCTAGGCTAGCGCAATCGTTTGTTCATCGGCACACAGCTCGCGTCAGGCGAGCCGGGGGACGAGCATGCGGAAGCAAGCGTCGTTGGCACTCAGCGGGATCGCTTCGCTCGGCACGATCACTCTTGCCGCGTGCGGCAGCAGCACGACCGGCGCGGGCACATCTCCGGCTCGGCCGCTCCGATCACGATCGGCGTGTCCGTCTCACTGACCGGCGACTTCTCGGGCGATGGCAAGGCCCTGGTGCAGGGGTACGACCTGTGGGCGCAGGACGAGAACGCAAAGGGCGGCCTGCTCGGGCATCACGTGACCATGAAGTACGTCGATGACGCCAGCAGCACCACCCAGGTGGTCACCAACTATCAGAACCTCATCTCGATTGACAAGGTCGCGCTGGTCTTCGGACCGTTCAGCAGCCTGCTCACCATCCCGGCGTCGACGGTCACCAACCGCTTCGGGTACGCCTTCCCCGAGCCCGCCGGCGGCGGGCCGAGCGTCTTCAATCGCGGCATCCACTCGCTCTTCTTCGTGCAGCCCGCCCCCGTTGAGGACAACCTCGTCAGTTTCACGCAGTGGGTGCTCGCACTCCCCGCCGCGGAGCGTCCGGCGACAGCGGCATACTCCACCGAGGACGATCCGTTCACGCAGCCCCAGGTGGACAAGGCTCGTGCGCTGCTCGAGGCCGGTGGCGTCAAGACGGTGTCGTACAAGGTCTATCCGGCAGAGACCACCGACTTCACCCCGCTTGCGCAGCAGGTCATCGCGGCGAATGCGGACGTCGTGATACTCGGAACGCAGGAGCCGGATGGCGTGGCGTTCATCAAGGCGTTCCAGCAGCAGCACTACAACCCGAAGGCACTGGTCGAGACCGCGGGCCCGGACCAGGGGAGTGACTTTGCGGACAAGGTGGGTCCCGGAAACACCGAGGGCGTCATGGTTCCCGCCGGCTGGTGGTCGAGCGCGAAGACACCTGACAACGCGACCTTCGTCAGCGAATTCATCGCGAAGTACGGCGGCACTCCAGGCGATATCCCGAGCGACGCGCCTGAGGCGTACAGCGTTGGCGAGGTCGTCGACCAGGCCGCGAAGATGGCGAACAGCATTGCCAACACGGCACTGATCACGGCATTGCACAAGGGGACGTTCCAGACGGTCCAGGGAGCGATGGCCTTCGATTCGCTGGGCAAGCCGAACGGCGCAAGCTTCCTCGTGCAATGGCAGAACCGGTTGACCGTCCCGGTATACCCGGCGTCTGCCGCCGTTGCCCAGCCGGAGTACCCCAAGCCCGACTTCTCAGGGTGACCAAAGGGCCGGTATGACCCTCATCCTGGAAGCGGTCATCTTCGGCATCCTCACGGGCGGCGTCTACGCGCTGATGGCCTCGGGCCTGACCTTGATCTTCGGCGTGATGCGGATCATCAACGTCGGGCACGGGGCACTCGTGGTGCTCGGCGCATACCTCAGCTTCGAGTTGATGCGCACGGCACATATCGACCCGTTCGTCAGCCTGATCATCACCATGCCGGCCCTGTTTGCCCTGGGCGTCGTGCTGCAACTCGTGTTCATCCGGCCGTTGAAGGAAGACCGCGAGGCGCTCTCGGTGCTCGTCACCTACGCGCTCGCGCTGGGAATCGAGGGCCTGCTCGGCTACCTGTTCACCAACAACTTCGTCCAGTTGAACGCCTGGTACGAAACGTCGTCATTCGCCGTGTTCGGCTTTCACATCGCCTACGTCTATGTCTTCGGGTTCGCACTGTGCATCGCGATCCTTGCGGCCATCTTCCTGGTGCTCTATCGAACGACCTTCGGGTCGGCAGTCCGCGCCACCATGCTCAACCGGACCGCGGCGCAACTCGTCGGCGTGAACGTTGACCGCGTGTCGGCCATCGCGTTCGGCATCGGCGTCTCGACCGCTGCGGCGGGTGGCGTCATCTTCGGAATGACCACCGCGTTCAACCCGGGGAGCCACTACGACCTCATCTCGAGATTGCTGACCATCATCGTGCTCGGCGGACTTGGCAGCCTGCGTGGCGCGATCATCGCGGCGGTCGCGATGCTGGTCGTCGAGGACGTCACCGCTGTGGTCATCTCGCCGGTGTGGGCGAGCTTTGCCTTCTTCCTGCTGCTCGTCCTTGTCCTGGTGGTGCGTCCGCAAGGGCTGTACGGCATCCGGGTCCGCGAGCGCATATGAAACGGATGTCGCCGGTGCGCGTCGCAAAAGTGGTTGCACTGCTGGCCGTGATCGTGGTCGCGGCACTGCTCCCGGTGTTCGAGACGGATCCCGCGACCGTGAACATCGCCGTGTTCACGGCGATGTACGTCGGCCTGGCGACTGCCTGGAACATCATGGGCGGCTACACCGGGTACGTCTCCCTCGGTCATGCCGCGTTCTTCGGTTTCGGGGCCTATGCGTTCGGGCTGGTGCTCGCGCACCTCGGCATCCAGGCCGGCTATGAACCGTTCCTGTTCGTGCCCGTCGCCGGCGCCCTCACCGTGGTGCTCGCGCTCGGCATTGGCTGGATCGCGCTCCGCACACGAGCCGCGACGTTCGTGATCGTGACCATCGCGATGATGTTCATGATCCAGCTGCTCGCCGAAAATCTCGTCGGGCTCACAGGTGGCGGAGCCGGGCTCAGCTTTCCGGTGCCGCCCTGGAGCGGCGACTTCTTCGACACGCCGTTCTACTACGCCATGCTGGTGATGGCGTTGGTGGCACTGGGAATCTCCTGGTGGATCCGCCGCTCGAAGTTCGGTCTGGGCTTGCTCGCGATTCGTGACGACGAGGACAAAGCGTTGGCAGTGGGTGTGCCGGCGCATGCGTACAAGCTCAGCGCGTTCATGATCAGCGCCGGGCTGGTGGGAATGATCGGCGCCATCTACGGCTACTACGTGACCTACATCTACCCGCAGTACGCGATCGATCCGCTGGTGGGCATCTCGCTGGTGCTCATGGTCTTTCTCGGTGGGTTGGGCACCCTCTGGGGACCGGTGCTGGGTGCGGTCATCCTCGAGCCGGCGCAGCTCTGGCTCGCCTACAACTTCGGTGCGAGCCGTCTCTATCTCGTCTTCTATGCAGCCGTGTTCCTGGTGGTCATCCTGCTGTTGCCACGCGGCATCATCCCCTCGGTCGGCGACCTCGTGAAGCGCATCGCGCGCCGTGGTCCGATCGGTCCCACCGATGCGACGGCCAACGCAAGCACGCCGTCCGTGGCCGGGGCCCAACCGCCGTGAGCCTGCTTGAAGTCGATGGTCTCTCCAAGCGCTTCGGCGGGGTCACCGCTGTGGACGGCTGCTCGCTCACCTTGCAACCGGGCAGCATCACGGGCCTCATCGGGCCGAACGGATCCGGCAAAACGACTGTGTTCAACCTCGTGACCGGGTTTCTGCCCAAGGACTTGGGGGAGGTGCGCTTCAACGGCGCGTCGATCGGCGGTCTCAGCCCCAACCAGATCTACGGGCTCGGCATCGGCCGCACCTTTCAGCTGGCGCGGATCTTCCCGCGCCTCACCGCGCTCGAGAACATGCTCGTGCCGGTGCGGCGTTCAGGCTTTCGAGCACTGCTCTCCGGTGGGCAATGGCACGAGGAGCAATCGCGCGCGATGGACATGCTCGCGGCCATGGACATTGCGCACGTCGCCGGCCTGCTCGGCGGGTCGCTGTCGTATGGACAGCGCAAGCTCCTCGAGCTCGCGGCGGTGATGATGGCTCGACCACAACTGGTGCTGCTGGATGAGCCCGCAGGCGGCGTCAACCCGGCGCTGGTCGAGCGAATCGGCGAGCACATCGTGGCGCTGAACGGCCAGGGTGTCAGCTTTCTTCTGGTCGAGCACAACATGCCATTCGTCATGGGCCTGTGCCAGGAAATCGTGGTCCTGCATCGCGGCGCCGTGCTCGCTCGGGGCACACCCGCTGAGGTCCGCGGCAATCCCGCCGTGCTCGATGCGTACCTGGGTTCGTAGATGACAGCGCTTCTCGAACTCGACAGGATCACCGCCGGGTACGGCGGCGGCGACGTGCTGCATGACGTCAGCCTCGCGATCGAGGAGGGTGCGATCACCTGCGTGGTGGGTCCGAATGGCGCGGGCAAGTCGACCATCCTCAGGCTCGTGAGTGGACTCATCAAGCCACGCCTGGGCAGCCTGCGCTTCCGCGGGGACTCGATCGGCGGTCTGAGCCCACGCCAGGTCCTGAAGCTCGGCATCGTGCAGGTGCCGCAGGAACGGAGCCTGTTTCCCACCATGACGGTGTGGGAGAACGTGCGCATGGGGGCATACACGCTCTCGGATCGAGCGCTGATCCATCGGCGCATGACCACTGTCTGCGACACGTTTCCTCTGGTTGCGGACCGCCGCCACGAACGCGTCGCCGCACTCTCGGGTGGTCAGCAAAAGATCGTTGAGTTCGCGCGTGCGCTCATGCTTGATCCCAAGCTGCTCGTCCTCGACGAGCCGTCGATGGGGCTTGATCCGAAGACGCATACGCTGGTGTTCGATCTGATCCGCGACATGAACCAGGCCGGTCGCACCATCCTGCTCGTTGAACAGAACGCGCGCTCGGGCCTGGGCCTCGCCAGCCACGGGGTGGTGCTCGAGAGCGGCCGTGTGCGCCTGGAAGGAACGGGCGCGGCACTGCTGGGCAATGGCGAGATCGGGCGGCTATTCCTTGGAGCACCGGCGTGAGCGAACCGGCGATGAATCGCGTGCAGCTGGCCGCGCACCACTGGCAGCCGCGGTTCGTCGCCAACGGCATCGACGTCAACGACTTCGAGAGCGTCCTCAGCAGGACCATCGAATGGGCCGACTGGGGTCCCAACTGGCGCGCCATGGGTGGCGTGCACGAGACGCTCGGCGACGAAGCCGCGAGCAAGGGTCACACCATCTCGGCGACGGCCGCCTATCAGCGCGCGGCATGGTGTTACCACCTCGGGAAGTTCCTCTGGTTCGAGGATCCGCAGCTCTACGCATTCCTGCGCGACCAGGCAGTCGCCGTGTATGCGAAGACGCTTGCGCACCTCGATCCGGCGGCGGAGCGCATGGAGATTCCCTTCGAGGGCCACACCATTCCGGGACACCTCCGGCGTCCACACCACGCGACCACGCCACCACTGGTGCTGATCGTGCCGGGACTCGACTCGTCGAAGGAGGAGATGTTCGCGATCGAGCAGGAGTTCCTGGTGCGCGGGATGGCGACGCTCAGCATCGACGGACCGGGCCAGTCGGAGAACTCCGTGCATTTCGCCATCCGTCCGAACTGGGAGACGGTCATCACGCCGCTCCTCGACCATCTGGCGGCAACCGGTCTCGACGCAACCTTCGGGAGCGTCGGGCTGATGGGGATCAGCATGGGAGCGATCTACGGCCCACGGGCCGCGGCCCATGAGCCGCGCCTTCGCGCGGTCGTCGGGCTGGCCGGTCCCTACAACCTGGGCGATTGCTGGGACGCGCTCAATCCGCTCACACGCGGTGGGTATGTGTTCTACACGAAGTCGGCAGATGAGGCGCAGGCGCGCGAGAAGGCATACGGCCTCAACCTCGAGGGCGTGCTGCCGCAGGTGACGCAGCCCCTCCTGGTGATTCACGGCGCGCGCGATCGCCTGTTTCCGCCCGAGCAGGCAGAGCGCATCGCGCGCGAGGCGCCGAATGCCACGCTGCTCATGTATCCGGACGGCAACCACGTGTGCAACAACATCGCCTACAAATACCGGCCGGTGATGGCGGACTGGATGAGCGAGCAGCTGCGATGACCTCCGGGGTAAGCAGGGAGACAGCCCGATGAGCCTTGACACAACCGCCGGGATCCCGGCGAGCCCGGGCCGGATGAACGTCGACTTCGAGGAGCGCGTCGACTTCAGCCGCCTGCGTGCCTACCGCCTCTCGCGTGCGCGCGCAGCACTTGAAGCCTCCGAGCTGGGCGCGGTTCTCCTCTTCGACATCAACAACATCCGCTACGTGACGGCGACGATGATCGGTGAGTGGGCACGCGACAAGGTGGCGCGCTACACCTTGCTGACCCGCGGTGGTGACCCGATCGTGTGGGACTTCGGCTCCGCTGCACGGCACCACCAGCTGTACGCGCCTTGGATACGACCGGAGAACAGCCGCCCCGGCATGCTCGGACTGCGTGGCGCGGTCGCACCGGATGCGGGACTCATCGCTGGCGCGGTGGCGGAGATTCAGTCCGAGCTCGAGGCGGCGGGTGTTGCCGGCATGCCGCTCGGTGTGGACATTGCCGAGACGCCGATGCTGCTCGAGTTGCTCCGTGCCGGCATCGAGGTCCGCGACGCGCAGCAGGTCATGCTCGACGCGCGGCTCATCAAGTCCGCTGACGAGATCATGCTGCTCTCGACGGCAGCGGCAATGGTCGACGGTGTCTATCAGGACATCGCCGAAGCCCTCAAACCCGGCGTGCGCGAGAACGAGATTGTCGCCCTCGCCAACAAGCGTCTCTACGAGATGGGCTCCGATGATGTCGAGGCCATCAACGCTGTGTCCGGGGAACGCTGCAATCCCCACCCGCACAACTTCTCCGACCGGCTCATCCGCCCAGGGGACCAGGCCTATTTCGACATCATCCAGTCGTTCAACGGCTATCGCACGTGCTACTACCGCACCTTCGCGGTGGGCCGATCAACCGCCCCACAGCGCGACGCCTACGCGCGAGCTCGCGAATGGATCGACGCAGCCATCGACATCGTCGAACCGGGGACGACGACTGACGAGATCGCCCGTCTCTGGCCCGAGGCAACCGACTTCGGTTTCGCGAGCGAGATGGCCGCCTTCGGTCTGCAGTTCGGCCATGGCCTCGGTCTCGGCCTCCACGAGCGGCCGATCATCTCCCGCCTCAACTCGCTGGAGCACCCCATCGAGTTGCAGGAAGGGATGGTCTTCGCGCTCGAGACCTACTGCCCGGCGAGCGACGGCCAGTCGGCCGCCCGCATCGAGGAAGAGGTGGTGGTCACTGCGCACGGCTGTGCTGTGCTCACGCGCTTCCCCGCGGAAGAGTTGTTTGTCACCAACAAGTATTGACCCGCGTCGCCCTCGCCATCGAGAGGAGTGCACGGACATGACCACAGTGATTGACGGTCCCGTCGAGCCGTCCGGTCCGCCGGGAGTCGATCCCGCAACGCTGCACCGGCCAGCCGGCGGCGTCGATACCGCAACCCAGCTCGGGCTGTACCGGCAGATGGTGCGGATGCGGAAATTCGAGACGCGCGCCTACGACCTGTTCATGGAGAACCTGGTCAAGGGCACGAGCCATCTGTCGCTCGGCCAGGAGGCGATCGCGGCCGCCTTCGGCGAGGCGATGGAGGAACAGGACTACACGTTCGCCACCTATCGCGGGCATGCGCACACGCTGGCGCGGGGCTCGTCGATGACCGGTGTGATGGGCGAGTTGCTGGGCCGCACCTGCGGCGTGCTGTCAGGCAAGGGTGGCTCGATGCACCTCACCGACGTCAGCCACGGCGTGATGGGCTCATACGCGATCGTGGGCGCGCACCTCACGATTGCGCTCGGCGCCGCGTGGTCGGCGCAATACCGCGGCGAGCCGCGTGTGGCGGTGGCATTCTTTGGTGACGGCACCACCAACATCGGCGCCTTCCACGAGTCGCTCAACCTCGCGTCGGTGTGGAAGCTTCCCGTGGTATTCGTGTGCGAGAACAACCTGTACATGGAGTACACGCCGATCGGATCGGTGACGGCGGTGGCCAATCCCGCGGCCGATCGCGCGTCCGCCTATGGGCTGGACAGCATCCTGGTCGACGGCAACGACGCCGACGCCATGTACCTGACTGCCCGCGAGTGTCTCGATCGTGCACGCAACGGGGGTGGGCCGTCGTTGATCGAGGCTCGCACCTACCGGAGTTCGGGGCACTCGCGCGCCGACCCCGGCAAGTACCGGCCCGACGCCGAAGTCGCGGCGTGGAAAGCCTATGACCCGATCGTCATCTATCGCTCGCGTCTGCTCGGCAACGGTGTCCGCGAGGCGGACCTCGATGCCATCGAGGAAACCGCCGATGGCGACGTCGAGACGGCGACGACCAACGCCAAGGCATCCCCGCCGCCGGGCGCCGAGGATCTCATGCGCGACGTGTGGTCGGATGGAGGATGGTCATGGCGCAACTGACCTATCGCGACGCTGTGGCGCGTGCGATCACGCAGGAGATGGAGCGCGACCCCAACGTGGTCTTCCTCGGCGAGGACGTGGCCGGCGCCGGCGGTGTCTTCAAGGCGACGGTCGGGCTACTCGAGCGCTTCGGCCCGGTGCGGGTGCGTGACACGCCGATTTCGGAGCAGGCAATCCTCGGCGCGGCAATGGGAGCGGCAATGACCGGACTACGTCCGATCGCCGAGATCATGTTTGCGGACTTCTTTGCGGTGTGCTGGGACCTGGTCGCGAATCAGATCGCCAAGAGCTCGTACATGACCGCCGGTCAGGTGAGCTTTCCGCTCGTCATCCGTTCCGGCAACGGAGGTGGCCTGCGTTTCGGCGCCCAGCACTCGCAGTCGGTGGAGAACTGGGCCATGGCGATCCCGGGGCTGAAGGTGGTCGCGCCTTCGAATCCGGCCGATGTCATCGGGCTCTTCGCTGCGGCGGTGCGCGACCCCGATCCGGTGATGTTCTTCGAGCACAAGGGCTTGTATTCGAGCAAGGGCGAGGTTCCTGACGGCGAGATCGTCGACACGCTCGGCTCGGCGAAAGTGCTCCGCTCCGGGCACGGATGCGCACCATCGTCGCGCTGGCCGCGATGGTGCCGCGCGCAGTTGCCGCCGCTGAGATCCTCGCCGACCGCGGCATCGACGCAGGCGTCGATCGACGTCCGCAGTCTCGTCCCGCTCGACACCCAGACCATCCTGCGCGAGGTCGCGGCGACCGGACGGCTGTTCACCGTCGAGGAGAATCCGCGCCTCTGCGGGTGGGGCGCGGAGATCGTGTCGATCGTCAGCGAGGAATGCTTCAACTACCTCGACGGTCCGCCGCTGCGGATCACCACCCCGCACATTCCGCTACCGTCCGCGGACGCGCTCGAGGACATGGCGATCCCGTCGGTCGAGCGCATCGTCACCACCATCGAGAGGGCAATGCAGTCATGACCACGATGATCGCAGCGTCCGAGGCGGTCGGCGCGCCGACGCAGCTTGCTGATCGGCGGCGTCTGGCGCGACTCGTCGGACGGCCGGACATTCTCCGTGTGACGACCCGGCGACCGGAGAGGTCATCGCGACGTCGCCGACGCGTCTGTGGAGGACGGCCTCGCCGCCGTCGCCGCTGCATCCGAGGCGCTGCCGGGCTGGACCGCAACGCCCCCGCGTCAGCGAGCCGAGATCCTGCGCCGCACCTTCGAGCTGATGACTGCACGCACCGAGGAGCTGGCGCGGCTCATCGTGCGTGAGAACGGCAAGGCGCTGTCGGACGCGCGCGGCGAGGTCACCTACGCCGCCGAGTTCTTCCGCTGGTTCGCGGAGGAGGCGGTGCGCGCCGGCGGGAGTTGCACACCGCGCCGGCGGGGACCAACCGCATCCTGGTGATCCGGCAGCCGATCGGGGTCAGCGTGCTGGTGACTCCGTGGAACTTTCCGGCCGCGATGGCCACCCGCAAGATCGGGCCGGCGCTCGCGGCCGGATGCACGGTCGTGCTCAAACCCGCGTCGGACACGCCGCTGACAGCGCTGGCGATGGGGGCGATGCTCACCGAGGCCGGCGTTCCCGCGGGCGTCGTCAATGTCGCTGCCGTCGCGGCGTTCGGGCCCGGTGGTGAGCGCCATGCTGCACGACCCGCGTGTGCGCAAACTTTCCTTCACCGGCTCGACTGAAGTCGGCCGCGGCCTGCTGCGCCAGGCTGCCGATTGCGTGGTCAGCTGCTCGATGGAGCTCGGCGGCAACGCCCCGTTCGTCGTCTTCGATGACGCCGACCTGGATGCCGCGGTGGCCGGGGCGATGATCGCCAAGATGCGCAACGGCGGCGAAGCCTGCACATCGGCAAACCGCTTTCTCGTGCAACGTGGCATCGCCAGGAATTCGGCAACCGCCTGGCCGAGACCATGGGGGCGCTGCGCGTGGGCCCCGGGCTCGAGGACGGCGTGCAGCTCGGCCCGCTCATCAATGCGGCTGGACGTGACAAGGTCTCCGCGCTCGTCGACGGCGCGGTCAGCGAAGGCGCACAGCTCGCGGTCGGGGTGGCGGCATCCCCGACGGTCCGGGATTCTTCTACCCGCCGACCGTGCTGGTCGACGTCCCGGTCGAATGCGGCATCCTGCGCGAGGAGATCTTCGGGCCGGTGGCACCGATCGTGACCTTCGACACTGAGGAGGAGGCGGTCGCCCTGGCCAACGACACCGAGTACGGCCTGGTCGCGTACGTCTACACGGGCGACCTGCAGCGCGGGCTGCGGGTGAGCGAAGCGCTGGAGTCCGGCATGGTCGGGCTCAACCGGCCGATCGTGTCCGACCCGGCAGCGCCCTTCGGCGGTGTCAAGCAGAGCGGTCTCGGCCGGGAGGGCGGCCACGACGGCCTGCTCGAATTCATGGAGAGCAAGTACATCGCCGTCACCTGGTGATGCGGACGCGCCGCGACGAGACTGACTAGCCAGGCGCCGGTGGGTCGGGCAGCTCGTCGAGAAAGTCCTGCGTCGGCACGAAGAACAGCGTGCCGGTCACCGCGGTGGAGAAGTCGAGGATGCGGTCGTAGGTTCCCGGCGGATTGCCGATGAACATGTTGCGGAGCATGCGCTCGATGATGGACGGCGTCTTTGCGTAGCCGATGTAATAGGTGCCGAACTCGCCGTTGCCGGCGTTGCCGAAGGCCATGTTGTCGCGCAGGATCTTGAGCTCGATTGCCGCCGGCGTCGGTGATCACGTTGAGCGCCAGATGCGAGTTGGCGCGCTGTCGATCCTCGGACAGCTCGATGTCGCTCAACTTGGTGCGCCCGATCGCGTGCTCCTGGTCCTCGACCGGCAGCGCGTTCCACGCCTCGAGATCGTGGAGATACTTCTGCACGATCACGTAGCTTCCACCCGCGAATGCGGCGTCGGAGGAGTTGATGGTCACGGCCGCATAGGCTGCGTTCGCGACCGGATTCTCCGTGCCGTCGACGAATCCCAGTAGGTCACGCTCGTCGAAATACTTGAAGCCGTGCACCTCGTCGACCACCGTGGCCGATGAGCGCAGCCGGTTCATGACCTGCATCACGAACTCGAAACACAGATCCATCTCAGCGGCGCGAACGTGGAAGAGCAGATCCCCGGGCGTGGACACCGCACGGTGCGCGTCACCGGTGATCTCGGGGAGCGTGTGCAGCTCGGCTCGGCCGTGGCCCGCTGAACAGACGGTCCCAGGCCGCGGATCCGATGCCGACGACGCACGTCAGCCCGCCCTCTGGCACACGAGCCCCAACCGATCGCTGCAGTCCAGCGCAGTCCTCGAGCAGGCTGCGCACCACCTGCTCTTCTCCCGGATCAACGGTGAGGACGAGAAAGATCGCCGCGGCGGTCAGCGGCGTGAGCAACGGCTGAGGGACGTGGTCCATCAGGAGGTCCGCTTCGGTGTACGCGCCCGCGGCTTGCGTTCGCGATGCGGCAGGTACGACCGGTCTCCGATCCAGGCTGCGGGAGGGACGCCGAGGGCTTTGGTCATCCGGTTGAGAAAGGGCGCGTACTGCCCGCGCATCCGGCTGAAGGCCTCCCACGCCGGCCCCTCATCAAGCACGCGATATCCGGTCTGCCGAAGCCTCGAGCAGGCCTCGGCGAATTCCGAGCGCTCGACTTCGGTGAGCGTCTCCTCGGGATACTTGAGAAACTGCCGCATGTCGGCGACGAAGTGCGAGCCCATCTTGTGCATGAGTTGGGCGTGACCGACGGGGCCGCCATCGACCGTGGTCAGCACCAGCGTCGCCGCGTCCATGACGGCGCCGAAGGAGTTGGCCCACGCCTCGTTGTCGTGGCTGGATCGGAAGTAGAAGAGCAGGGGATAGGAGAGATGACTTTCGAGCACGTCGACGGTCCACATCCGCCACTCGTCGAAGGTGGTCGCCAGCTCCTCCGACATGTCGTCCCTGGCGCAGCTCTCCAGAATCTGCACCCCGGAGGGTGGTGCGCCCGCCAGGGCGTCAAGCGCGATCACCGACATCTCGCGACGCTGGAATGAGCTGAACAACGAGAACAGCAGGCTGATCACCAGCGCGAACAGCCCGAATCCACTGGCTGCTTCGATGGCCGCAAGGATGCGCGTGGCGACGCCTGCCGGTTCGATGCCGCCCACCGGAAAGGCAAGCATCCGGCCCGCGGAGAAAAACAGGGTGGTGCCGAAGGAGTTGGGCTGCGGGGCCAGCCCGGCATGGAGGCCGCTGAAGAGCAATGCGAAGCCGAGGATGAACGCGAGTCCCCAGAGCACCAGGAGCCCGATGACCGCAAGCGGTCCGAACGCGGCCAGTGCGGCCTCGCGCGTCTGCAGCTTGTGGGGGCGCTCGGCGGCCCGTCGCCACACGCGCCATCCCCCGCGCACCAGCGTGAAGCTGAGCCGCAACCGTCCGACTGCGGGGCGCGGCATCACCACCGACTGGAAAACGTCATACATCGTGATCAGGACGACGACCGCGCCGAACCCGATCTGGAATCCGTCGGCGACGTTCAACGGGCGGGCTTCATGCAGAGCGCGAAGCTCAGCGTGGTCATGACGGCATCGGGGGCGCTCGCCACCATTGCCGGGTAGGGTAGCGTGAGCGATCAGGTCGGCTGCCGGCTCTCGTGCGCTGCGCGAGCGGCGCCTTCCCTTTGCTTGCGACCAACATCGAGGAGAGAGCGATGCCCAGGTACTTGATCGAGCGGCGCTTCAACGTCGGCGAGGACCAGATGCCGAAGGTTGGCCGCAAGTCGCGTGCCCTCGTCGAGAATCAGTTCCCGGAGATCGTGTGGGAGCACAGTCACGTCGTCGTCGACGAGTTCGGTGCGGTCTCCACCTACTGCGTGTACGCCGCGCCCGACGAACAGATGGTCCGCGATCACGCCCAACAACTCGGCGCGCACGAGATCGGCTTCATCCACGAAATTGCCGGCGATGTGACCCCGGCCGACTTCCCGGCGGTTCCCGCCTAAGGTTCGAAGGGATCCGTCTCGCGGCCGAGCAGCTGGGCGTCGGTGACGTGGAACAGGATTTGCTGCGCGATCGCCTGGCGTTTTGCCAGGTCGCGGCGTAGGGGGAGGTTGTCCGCGGGCGCGAGATCGAATGCCTCCTTGTAGAGCGCCACCGCCTCGTCTTTCGCCCACCCCCGGCCGGCAAGCTCGGCCGCGGCAATGAGGTACTTGATCGCGCGCTCGTTGTCCCCGGCCTCGCGCCAGTGCTGCGCCAGGGCAGTCGCAGTGGCGCCACCACCTGAGGTGGACTGCTCGAGATAGGCAGCGACGGCGGCGTGGCTCTCCCGCCGCCGCAGGCGAGGGATGGATGCGTAAGCGACCTCACGAATGAGGCCATGCTTGAACGAATACTGGTGGTCGCGTTCGATCCACGAGGACGGTTCACGATGGATGAGGTCTCGGGCTTCGAGTGAGTCCAGCGCGTCGGTGAGCTTCGCGCTGTCGAAGCCGAGGTGTGCCAGCGCACCACGCCAGAACGTCTTGCCGACGACAGCGGCGTCGAGCACCAGGGCGCGCTCAGGTCCCGGCAACCCGTCGAGGCGGGCGGCGATGATCTCGCGCACCGTGGCGGGGAGGGCTCTGGTGTCGGAGTCCGGGAGCTCCGCCAGGGTCGCGGCGAGCTCCTCAATGAAGAGTGGGTTGCCTTCAGCGGTATCGACGATGCGCCCGGGATCGCCCGAATGCTCGGCAGCACCCATTTCGGCGAGCAATCGCGATGCCAGCTCGGTCGCGTTGACGGCGTCGAGCGGCTGGAGGTGGAGTGCCGTGGCCGCGGGAAGGCCGCCGCCCCAGCCCGGCCGTGAGGCGAGCAGATCAGGGCGCGCGAGGGCGAGCATCAGCAGCGGGGCGCCGCGCACGCGCGCTGCCAATGCTTCCACCAGGTCGAGGAGGTTGTCATCCGCCCAGTGCAGATCCTCGAACACCATCACGGTGGGGCGCTCGTTGGCGATGGCTTCCACCAATTGGCGTGCCGAGAAGAAGAGCACCCGCCGGTCGGTGACCTCGCCCTCGGTCTCGAGTTCGATGAGCATCTCGATATGCCCGACGACATCATCCGAATCGCTGTCGACCAGCGCCGAAACCGTGTCCCGCAATTTGGTGCGCGCGAGGTCGATCGAGTTGCTCGCGAAGATATCGGCGAGCTGTTTCACGTGCTGGCTGAACGGACCGTAGAGCGTGCTCACGCCGTAGGGCAGGACACGTCCGAGCAGGATCTGGCCGCCTTCCTGCTCGACCAGCGCGCACAACTCGGTGGCGAGCCGGGTCTTGCCGATACCGGTTTCGCCGATCACAGTGACGAGGTGCGGACGGCGCTCGGCGACCGCTCCCTCCCAGATCCGATGCAGGGTGGTGAGTTCGTGCCGGCGACCGACCATCGAGGCGCTGCGCATCACGCGCTCGCCGGGGGTTGACGTCGCTCGCAGGGCGAGCCACGCGCGCACCGCATGTTGCTTCCCCTTGACCGTCAACGCATCGAAGTCCCGATATTCGATGACCGTGCGCGTGCAGCGATGAGTTTCTTCACCGACCAGAATCTCATTCACGGGCGCGGACGATTGCAGGCGCGACGCTGTGTTCACGACGTCCCCCGCCACCATGCCCTCACCCTCGTCAGGTTTCGCGCCGAGGGACACGATGGCCTCCCCGGTGTTGACCGCCATGCGCACCTGGAGATCGAGATCTGGACTGGCCGCGTTCATCTCCGCGATCGCGGTCCTGATCGAGAACGCCGCCCGGACCGCGCGCTCGGGGTCATCGCCGTGTGCGATCGGTGCTCCGAACACAGCCATCACCGCGTCGCCGATGAACTTCTCGACGGTGCCGCCGAAGCTCTCGATCTCGGTGCGCAAGCGCGCGTAGTAGACACGAAGGATCGCGCGGACGTCCTCGGGGTCGAGCTGCTCAGCGCGAGCGGTGAAGCCCACCAGGTCCGCGAAGAGCACGGTCACGATCCGCCGCTCCTCGCTGGCGGCAACCGGACGAGGAGCGCGGAGGTCGGCGCCGCACTCGCCGCAGAAGCTGAAGCTGAGCGGGCTATGCCTGCCGCAGGCGGGGCAGACCAGCGCGAGCGGCGCTCGGCACGAACCGCAGAAACGCTGGCCCGTCTCCACGGACGATCCGCAATGCGGACAGTGCTCGGTCATCGGAAGGTCACGCCTAGGCGGGTCGCGATTCCTCGGCGACCTGGCGAGTCATCGTCAATGCCGGCGGCTGCGCCAGCGTCTGGTACACGACGCAATAGCGCTGGGTGACCGCAAGCACCTCATCCAGCGCGGCCGCGCTGGCATCGCTCTGGATGTCGAACAGGACTCTGATGGCGGTGAAGCCGACCGGCGCATCGCGGCTGATGCCCATGGTGCCTCGAAAGTCGAGGTCGCCTTCAGCGCGAACCCATCCCGACACGGCAATCCCACGGTTGGTCGCCACGGATTCGAGGGTCACCCCTGCGCAGGCGACCAGGGCTTGCAGGAGCATGTCTCCCGAGCAGGCGAGCGTGCCGTCGCCGCCGCTGTACTCGTGGAGACCCGCTTCTACGAGGGCGCGGCCGGTCTGCACCGAGCAGGAGATCGCCTCGCTCCCCAGCTCACCGGCAGCGTGCAGCGTGATGCGCGCCGTCGCGGGCTCAGCCCGGTAGCGGTCCTTGAGCGGGGCTTGTAGGGATCGAAGCTGGTCACCGTCCAACGCAGACACCTCCTAGTGGTCAGGCCACGTTACCCCACTCGGCTCCCCGGTATTGAGAACGTCGGGATGGTGACCCTCGCTAGGCGACCGCTGCAGGAGTGCCGGGAACCGCGTCGAGGCACTCATCAATGATCGCGTGGACCAGACGGTCGACCCGCCGGCCGCCCAGCCGCGGCGTCCGCTGCGACAGCCGCTCCACGATTGCCTGTTCCCGGTCCAGGTCACGCTCCGGGATCGCGGCCGAGACCTTGTGCTGCTGCACGGCTTCGACCATCGCCGCGCGGTACTCCAGCATCTGGAAGACGGCGTCGTCGATGGTGTCGATCGCGGCGCGGCACCCGATCAGCGAGTCCATCTCCGCGGGGCGCGACATCGCACAGAGGGCTGCCGCCGCCTCCACGATTCGCGCGAGCACGCGCGGCGTGATCGCCTGATCCGCATCGCAGACCGATCGTGCCGGGTGCGGATGACATTCGATCAGGAGTGCGTCGGCGCCGGCCGCGACGGCTGCGACCGCCAGCGATGGAACCCATCGCGCGTTCCCCGCCGAATGGCTTGGGTCCACCGCGATCGGGAAGTCGGTCATGTCCCGAAGCACGGCGATCGCGCTGAGGTCGAGGGTGTTCCGTGTGGCGGTCTCGAAGGTGCGAATCCCGCGTTCGCAGAGGATGACCTGATGGTTACCTTCGCCAGTGACGTACTCGGCGGCCGCAAGCCACTCGTCGTAGGTCGCGGACATCCCGCGCTTCACGATGACCGTCATGCCGCTGGCGCCGGCTGCACGCAACAGCGGGGTGTTGTGCATCGATCGGGCCCCGATCATCAGCGCATCGACGTGATCGCGGAGGATGTCGACGTCGGTCACCGACAGCGGTTCGGCGATGACCGGCAAACCGGTGCGGCGGCGCGCTTCATCGAGCAGTGGGAGCCCGTCAGTCCCCAGACCCTGGAACGATCCGGGTCGGGTTCGCGGCTTGAGCACGCATCCGCGCAGCACGGATGCACCGGCCTGTTGCGCCGCGACCGCATGCTCGACATAGTCAATCTCAACCGCGCATGGACCGGCGATGACAGGGACCGCGGCGCCCCCGATCTCGACGTTACCGATGCGCACTCGACGCGTGGCGCGGTCGTGGGTCGCGCTCGGGAGCAGCGGCTCGATGGTCACTGTATGGAAGCCTCCGTGTGGTGATGGGCCACCTCACGGGATCCGGGGCTGACCCATCTTTGATGAACCAGCCCTGGAAGAAACTGCGCGTCGGGTTACAGAACCCCCGGCAGCCTTACGGCTGGCGGGCCAAAGTATCGACGCGCGGTTGCGACCATTTGCACAAAGCCTAGCACACACCCGTTGTGCGGTTTGTGGATTGAATCGACGGGTCGCGCCTGTCAGGCTGCTCAGGTATCGGCCAGCAGATGAGCGAGCTGCACCCGCATCGGGGTCTCTTCGAGTCTGCCGTCGAACATGACGCATGCGGGGTCGCCTTTGTCGCGCGGATCGCCGGCGGGGCGAGCCATTCGGTGGTGGAATCGGGCATCGAGGCGCTCGTCAATCTGGGCCACCGTGGCGCGTCCGGCGCCGAGCCCGACAGTGGCGACGGAGCGGGCATCCTGCTCCAACTTCCGGACACATTCCTTCGCGAGGTGTCAGGCATCTCGCTCCCTGCGGCAGGCTCCTACGGGGTCGGGATGGCAATGCTGCCGCAGGACCCGGAGGGCCGAGCGCGCTGCGAGGCGATCACCTTTCAGGCATGCCGTGCGGAGGGCATGCGCCTGCTTGGGTGGCGCGACGTCCCGGTTGACAGCGCTGCGCTCGGGTTGAGCGCGCGATCAGCACTGCCGGCCATCCGCCAGCTGTTGGTGGCGGCCATCGGGCTCGATGGCGCGGTCCTGGAGAGCCGCCTGCTGGTGCTGCGGCGCGTCATCGAGCGCGCGGCCCTTGCCGCCGGCATCGGACGCGACCAGTTCCACTTCGCATCGCTCTCATCCCGGACGGTCGTCTACAAGGGCATGCTCACCGCGGCGCAGCTGGCCGGCTTCTATCCCGACCTCCGCGACCCGCGGCTGCTGTCGTCGCTGGCGCTGGTGCACGCCCGGTTCTCCACCAACGTGCTGCCGCGCTGGGATCTCGCGCAGCCGTTCCGCATGTCGGCACACAACGGTGAGATCAACACGCTGCGGGGCAACGTCAACTGGATGCGCGCGCGTCAGTCGAAATTCCGCAGCCCGCACTTTGGCGATGACATCGCCAAGCTGGTCCCCGTCCTCGACGAATCCGGTTCGGACTCCTCGCAGTTCGACAACGCACTCGAGCTGCTCGCGATGACCGGCCGGTCGATCGAGCATGCGGTGATGATGATGATTCCCGAGGCGTGGCATGAGAACACGCTCATGGATGCGGACCGGCGCGCGTTCTACGAATTCCACTCCTCTCTGCTCGAGCCCTGGGACGGACCGGCTGCGATCGCCTTCACCGACGGACGCGTGATCGGTGCAACGCTCGACCGCAACGGGCTGCGCCCCGCTCGATACCTCACCACCGAGGACGGCCTCGTCGTCATGGCATCGGAGGCCGGCGTGCTCGCCCTTCCCGAGGAACAGATCACGAGAAAGTGGCGCCTCGAGCCGGGCCGGCTGCTGCTCGTGGACACGGCCGGCGGCCGGATACTCGATGACCGCGATGTGAAGAGTGGTCTCGCCGCGACGCACCCATACCGCGAATGGATCCGCGCGGGGACGGTGCATCTCGACGAGCTCGATCCGCCGAACCATGTGCCGGCGTCAGATCCTGGGACGCTGCTGGTGCGACAGCAGGCCTTCGGGTACAGCGTCGAGGACGTCGAAATGCTTCTGGCTCCGATGGGTCACACCGGCGAGGAACCGGTCGGCTCGATGGGCAACGACACGCCACTCGCGGTGCTCAGCGAGCGACCCCTGCCGCTGTTCAACTACTTCAAGCAACTGTTCGCCCAGGTCACCAATCCGCCGATCGACCCCATCCGTGAGCAGGCGGTGATGTCGCTGGTGTCGACCCTGGGTGCCGGCGGCAACCTGCTCGAACAGGGACCCGCGCAGGCGAAACGGCTTGCGCTGCGGCATCCGGTGCTCACCAACATCGATCTCGAAAAGCTCCGTCACGTGACCCAACGCCAGTTTCCGGCCGCGACGGTATCGATGGTGTTCCACCGCGATGCGGGTGCGGACGGTCTGCTCGCGGGGATCGACCGCATCTGCCGCATGGCGTCGGAGCAGATTGCAGCGGGCGCAACCGTGCTCATTCTCAGCGACCGGCACATTGATGCCTCGCATGTGCCGATCCCGTCGCTGCTCGCGACCGCCGCGGTGCACCATCATCTGGTTCGGGAACAGACACGCACAGGTGTTGGGCTGGTCGTGGAAACCGGCGAGGCACGCGAGGTGATGCACCTCGCCTTGCTGGTGGGCTATGGCGCTGAGGCGGTGAATCCGTACCTCGCATTCGAGACGATGACCGATCTGGCGCGGCGCGAACTGCTGCCGCCGACAGTTGATGCGCCGCGGGCGGTGGAGCTCTACGTCCAGGCGCTCGTCAAAGGCCTGCGCAAGACCATCGCGCGCATGGGCATCTCCACGATCGAGTTGTATTGCGGCGCGCAGATCTTCGAATGCCTCGGCATCGATCACAGCGTGATCGACCGGTTCTTCCCGAACACTCCGTCGCGCATCGGCGGTATCGGCATCGAGGTGATCGCCGCGGAGGCACTCGCTCGTCATCGCCGTGCCTTTCCCGACGCACGCATCACGCCACCGACGCTCGAGGACCGTGGCGAATATCGATGGCGACGCGAAGGCGAGCAGCATCAATGGCAACCCGAGGTGATCGGCGCGCTGCAGCACGCGGTCAAATCAGGTGACGAGTTCGCGTTCCGTCGATACGTCGCGCTGGCTGACGACGAGTCGCAGCGACTGAAGAACCTTCGCGGTCTGTTCACGCTGTGCGACTCCGACACCCCCGTGCCGCTGGAGGAGGTTGAGCCGGCGCTCAGCATCGTCAGTCGTTTCTCGACCGGTGGCATGTCGCACGGGTCATTGGGCAAGGAGGTGCACGAGCTCCTTGCGATCGCGATGAACCGCCTCGGCGCGCGGTCCAATACCGGTGAGGGTGGTGAGGACCCCCTGCGGTTCCAGCGCGACGCGAACGGCGACTGGCGCCGGAGCGCGATCAAGCAGGTGGCGTCGGCGCGTTTCGGCGTCACCGCCCACTACCTCGTGAATGCGGATGAGCTGCAGATCAAGATCGCGCAGGGTGCCAAGCCGGGCGAGGGCGGGCAGCTCCCCGGATTCAAGGTTGACGAGGCGATCGCGAGACTGCGCCATTCAACACCCGGCGTGGGGCTCATCTCTCCGCCGCCGCATCACGACATCTATTCCATCGAGGATCTTGCCCAGCTGATCTGGGACCTCCGTGCGGTGAACCCGCAGGCGCGCATCAGCGTGAAGCTGGTCGCGGAATCCGGTGTCGGCACGGTGGCCGCGGGGGTCGCGAAAGCACGCGCCGATCACATCGTCATCGCCGGCTACGAAGGGGGCACCGGTGCCTCGCCCCTGACCGCCATCAAGCACGCAGGTGTGCCCTGGGAGCTGGGCCTCGCCGAAGCGCAGCAGGTGTTGATCCGCCAGCGCCTGCGCAGCCGGGTGACCCTGCAGGCGGACGGTCAGATGAAGACCGGCCGCGACGTTGTCGTCGGAGCGCTGCTGGGAGCGGACGAGTTCGCGTTTGCGACCGCGCCGCTGATTGCGGCGGGCTGCGTGATGATGCGCGTCTGCCACCTCAACACCTGCCCGGTCGGTATCGCGACCCAGGATCCGCTGCTGCGCGCGCGCTTCACGGGACGCCCCGAGCACGTGGTGGCGTTCATGCTCTGGATCGCGGAGGATGTGCGTCGCTGGATGGCACGGCTCGGATTCCGTCGTTTCGAGGACATGATCGGCCGCGTCGACCTCATCGAGGCTCGCCCCGCAGTCGATCACTGGAAAGCGCGCGGTCTTGACCTGCGGGGTCTGTTGACAGTGCCGCCGGTGACGTCGCCGTCCGAACGGCGCCACAGCGCAGATCAGGTCGCGGATCTCAGTGAGATGCTCGATCAGCAGCTTCTTGTCCAGTGCGCCGACGCGCTGGACACCCAACGATCGACGCGCCTCCGGGTCAGGGTGCGCAACGTGCATCGCTCCGTGGGTGCGATGCTGAGTGGCGAGATCGCGCGACGCCACGGTGCGGCGGGACTTCCCGACGGCACCATCGGCATCGAACTCGACGGTGCTGCGGGGCAGTCATTCGGCGCCTGGCTTGCACGCGGCGTCACGCTCACCCTGCGTGGTGAGGCAAATGACTATGTGGGGAAAGGCCTTTCGGGTGGGACGCTGGTCATCCTCCCACCCCACGCCGCACTCCGCCGCGCTGAAGAGAACATCATCATCGGCAACGTGGCTCTGTACGGTGCGACGTCCGGCGAGGCATTCGTCCGCGGGGTTGCCGGCGAGCGTTTCGCCGTGCGCAATTCGGGCGCACTGGCGGTGGTGGAGGGCGTCGGCGATCACGGATGCGAGTACATGACCGGCGGGACCGTGGTCGTGCTCGGTCACACCGGACGCAACTTTGCCGCCGGCATGAGTGGCGGCATCGCGTACGTGCTCGATGAGGACGGGAGTCTCGCCTCGCGCTGCAACGGCGCAACCGTTGCGCTGGAGCCTCTGGGTGTCGAGGATCAGGGCGCCGTGCTTGATCTGCTCGTCCGCCACGCCGCGCTCACTGGGAGCGATGTCGCGTCACGGCTGCTGCGCACCTGGAACCAGTCGCGCACGCTGTTCGTGAAGGTCATGCCTGAGGAATACCGCCGTGCCCTGCGCGCGCAACTCGAGCTGGTGAGTTGATGGCGGCACGCACAGGCTTTCTCGAGCACGCCCGGCAGACCGCGCACAAGCGTCCGGTCGCGGAACGCGTCGGTGACTACCGTGAGGTGTACCTGCCTCTGGCGGTGCACGTGGTGCGCGAGCAGGGATCACGCTGCATGGACTGCGGCGTCGCGTTCTGTCACCAGGGATGTCCGCTCGGGAATCTGATTCCCGAATGGAATGGCCTGGTAGCGCGCGATGACTGGCTCGGCGCCGTGCAACGTCTTCACGCAACCAACAACTTCCCCGAGTTCACCGGCCGCCTGTGCCCGGCACCGTGCGAGCCCGCCTGCGTGGTCGCCATCAACGATGACGCGGTAGCGATCAAGCAGGTCGAGCAGAGCATCATCGACCGCGCCTTCGAGCAGGGATGGATCCGCGCCGAGCCGCCCGCGCACCGCACCGGCCGCCGGGTCGCTGTCGTCGGCTCCGGCCCTGCGGGACTGGCCGCGGCGCAGCAGCTGAACCGCGCCGGCCATCACGTCACCGTCTTCGAGCGATCAGACCGGGTGGGCGGCCTGCTGCGTTACGGCATCCCCGACTTCAAGCTGGAGAAGTGGGTGCTCGACCGCAGGCTCAACCTGCTCGAAGCTGAAGGGATCACGTTTGAGACCGGGTACGACATCGGCGTCGACATCACGGCCGGCACGCTGCGCGACCGCTTCGACGCGGTGGTCCTGGCGCTGGGCGCCGATCGCCCGCGTGACCTTGCGGTTCCCGGACGCACGCTGAGCGGCATCCACTTCGCCATGGACTACCTGGTGGAGCAGAACCGCCGCGTCGCCGGCGAGGACACCGGCACAACGCCGGCGATCAGCGCCCAGGGACGAAGAGTCGTGATCATCGGCGGAGGAGATACCGGTGCCGACTGTCTTGGCAATGTCATTCGCGAAGGCTGCGCGGCCGTGCAGCAGCTCTATCTCTACGAGCAGCCACCGGACCGGCGCCCGGTGGGCAATCCCTGGCCGCAGTGGCCCGTGATCCTTCGCACCTACCCGGCGCACGAGGAAGGCGGCTCTCGCGAGTTCGGTCTCATGGTCACGGGTTTCGATGGAGCCGATGGTGCTGTATCCCGTGTGCGCGCGTCGCGTGTCGAAGTCCGCAACCGGATGGGGGAGCGCAACATCGTTGCCCAAGGTGGGCCGGACGTCCAAATCGATGCGGACCTCGTCCTGATCGCCATCGGGTATGCGGGGTCGGCGCCCGCACCGTTGCTGCAGGACCTCTCGATCGCGCTCGACCGCGCAGGGAACATCCCCGTCGACGCCTCGTTTGCCTGTGCGGAGCCCGGAGTGTTCGCTGCCGGTGACGCGGTGCGCGGCGCATCGTTGATCGTCTGGGCAATCGCCGAAGGTCGCGCCGCCGCGCGTAGCTGCGATGCCTACCTCATGGGGAGCGTCAGGCTTCCCTGACCCCGCTCGGCAACGTCGCCGCTGTCCCGGGGGTAGCATCTGATGCCCTCATGACGGCACGAATCGGCGAGCCCGGTCCAGCCGAGAACGCCTTCGTCGGCCGGCGGCACGAGCTGCACAGCCTCCTCGCTGAGGCGGCGCAGGTGCGCGCGGGTCACCCACGGGTCGTCCTCCTCACCGGCGAGCCGGGAATTGGCAAGACCGCGCTGGCGCATCGTTTCGTGACGCAGTTGCAGGGATTCCAGCTGTGGGAGGCGAGTGGCGAGGAAGCCGAGCAACTCCTCTCGTTCGGCGTCGTCGAGCAGCTCGTCCGTGGAGGCCCGTCGAGGGATGCGCCTGCGCTCAGCGGTCTCGGCACTGCAAGCGGCGAGAACTCGTGACCCGATCTGGGTCGGCGCCGCGCTGCTCGAGCTGCTCGGATCGATGCAGGCGTCCGGCGCTCCGGTGCTGCTGCTGGTTGATGACGCGCAATGGGCCGACCGTCCGTCCCTGCAAGCGTTGTTGTTCGCGTTGCGGCGGCTGCAAGCGGATCGCGTCCTCACGGTCATGGTGTCGCGCAGCGGTTCGCCGCGCGGCCACCTGGCCGGATTCCATCGCCTGGTTGAACACGGCCACGGCGGATGGGTGCGCGTTCGCGGGCTCGACGCAGGTTCGATACGTGACCTAGGGACCACGATGGGCGTCGAGCACCTGTCGTCTCGCGCCGCCGACCGCATCCGCGCTCATACGGGGGGCAGCCCGCTCCACGCCACCGCCATCTTCGACGAGATCGTCCCTGAGATCCTCCGGGAGCCGTCGGACCTGCCTCTGCCATCCACCGCCGACTTCAGTGCACTGGTGCGCGCGCGCCTGGATGCGTGTTCACCTGAAGCGCGGCGACTGGTCACCGCCGCCTCCGTCTTCGGACCGAGCTGTCGTCTTGCGCAGGCCGGCAAGCTCGCAGAGCTCGCCGAGACGCTGGTGCCCCTGGAGGGCGCGATGGCGGCTCAACTCCTGTTGGAGCGAGGATCCCCGGCCGATCGCGACATCGCCTTTCCGCACCCACTCATCCGGGCCGCCGCGTATCACACGATCGGTCCGGCGCGCCGTGCCGAGCTCCACGAGCGCGCCGCGGACATGGTCGGTGATGAGGCGGCCGCCCTCCGCCACCGTGTCGCCGCCGCGCGAGGCGCGGATCCGCAGCTCGCGGCCGACCTGCTCATCTTCGGCATCCAGATCGCGCGTCGCGGCGGTTGGGACGCTGCGGCAGATGCGCTGCTGTCAGCGAGCCGCCTCACCGTTGACAGCCCGGAGCGCGATCTCCGGCTGCTCATGGCCGCCGAATACATGCTGCTGGGTGGTGCTGTCGACGATGCCACCGCGCTCGTCGACGAGATCGAACTCCAGCCGCCCACCGCGCGGCGCGGCTTCGTGCTCGGCAGTCTCGCGATGGTCGCGGGTCGCTACGACAGAGCCCAGGAGTTGCTCGGCGCCGCCTACGACGCCTGTGACCGCGTGCGCGATCATCCGCTCGCCGAAGAGATCGCCGCCCAGCTCGCGCATGTCCACATGGACCGCGGCCACGGCGCTGACGCCGCCCTGTGGGCAACGCGGTCGCTCGACGCCAAGCGACCTCCGTCGCCGGTGTCGGACTCGCTGTCGGTGCTCGCGACCGGGCTGCTCTTTGCGGGGCGCGCTCCGGAAGCGGCGGCAGCGGTCGTGGAGCTCGAGGACGCGCGCTCGATCGACGATTCGGATTCGCTGGACGGCTTCATCGGACGCGGGTATGTGCGTTGTGTGACCGACGACCCGATCGGTGCGCGCGAAGACCTCGCGCCGGTCGCTGATCACTACCGACGTCGCGGCCCTGCTCGTCATGCCGTCGAGGCGCTCACCGCGCTCTCGACCGCGGAATACCGCATGGGCGCCTGGGACGACGCCTCGGTGCATGGTCAGCTGGCTGCGTCGCTCGCCGAGGATGCCGACCAGATCTGGCTCCTTGCCCGAGCGCACGCCGCGGCAGCCGCACCGCTCGCCGGCCGGGGTGAGTGGGATGCGGCCGGTGCGCATGCCGCCGCGGCACGCCACGCCGCCGAGATTGTCCGAGCAGAGTTTGCCGGGGTGGCCCAGGCGGCGATGGCCTCGGCGCTGGTGGCGCGCGCACGCGGCGATCACGACGCGGTGATTCAGGCGCTGGAGCCACTCCTGCCGCTTGCAGATCTCGACGGTATCCGCGAGCCGGGGATCCTGGACTGGCCGATCCTCTACGCAACCGCGTTGGTCGGCACGACCGGCTCCGCGATGCCGAAGCCGTGCTCGGGAAGTTCACGCGGCTGGCCCGTGAGCGCAACCGAGCGCAATCGATGGCGGGCGCGGAACGAGTCCGTGGCGCCATCGACGCCGCGCTCGGCCGGAACGACGACGCCGAGGTCTCGTTCGTGTCCAGCCTCGCGATTCTCGACGACTTCCACCTCCCGTTCGAGCGGGCGTTGACGGAGCTCGAGTACGGCAGACATCTCCTGCGTGAGGGGCACAACCGCTCGGCGATGTGGCAGCTCGAGGCTGCTCACGAGCGTTTCGTCGAACTGGAGGCGCGACCCTTCATCGCTGACTGCACCCGGCTGCTCGCGCAATGCGGTCTTGCGATCAGCGCCGATGGCGGGCAGTCGCCGCGCTGGCGGCTCACCCCGCAGGAGGTGTCCGTTGCCAGGCTGGTCGCAACCGGGCGCACCAACCGTCAGGTGGCTGATGAATTGGTGGTCAGCATCAAGACGGTGGAATATCACCTCGCCAATGTGTATGGAAAGCTCGGCATCCGCTCGCGCCAGGAGCTCATACCGACGTTTGGCCCAATTGCTCCGCTGCGTCAGTCGCAGACCAAAAGCCGGGTCACCAAGGGTGTCCTGGTCGCAAAAGACTAGGGTCCGACCCTAGGGTAAAAGGCAGTACGCAGCCGTAGAGTGAGCACACGAGTCGCTTTCGAGGTAAGGCAGTGAGCGGGGATGTTCGGCCGGTTGGACCAGGGGCGCTATCCGTCGGGATGTTGCGGCCGTGCGTGCTCGCGCATCTGGTCGGCGGGGATACGGTCTACGGCTACGAGTTGCATCACTGGCTGCTTGGCGTCGGTGTGGAGTGCGATCTCGGCACTGTCTATCGCGCCTTGAACACGATGGAGAGCGATGGGCTGCTGCATTCGACCTGGGAACGGACAACCGGCGGTCGCAGTCGACGTCGCTACGAACTGAGCGAATCGGGCATGGATATGATCGACGCGTATGCCGCGCCCGTGGAGCAGCTGCTGCACGTCGCGCAGGAGTTCCTGAAGATGCGCAGGCGAGCTCCGGGGTCCTCGAGCGTGCACTCGCGAGCGGCTGCCGGCAAGCAGATGGCGAAGTCGCCGCAGCAGCGCGACGAGCTTGCTTTGAGCGCCCGCAACACCACCTCGCCGTAAATGTCCGCACCGCGCGGATAGGTGCGAAATACACGGATTGACGGTGGCACCGCAGGTGACCACAGTCCTCACGAGGCGGACTTCTCGCGGCGTGATCCGTCTGCTCGCCGCCGCAGCCAATCGCTCACCCAGGAGGAGGTTGGATGGCCACAGACACGGTGCCCTACGGGCGGAAAACCCAGCGGGAGTCGCCCGGTCCCGGATGTTCACATCGTGTGGATCACCGCCGGACTCGGCTGCGATGGTGATTCGGTGTCGATCACGGCGGCCACGCAACCGAGCATTGAGGACGTGCTGCTCGGTGCGATACCGGGCCTTCCCAAGGTGCATCTGTACAACCCCGTGCTTGCGTACGAGAACGGCGAGGAGTTCATCAAGTCCTGGCACGCGGCCGCGGCCGGCGAGCTGGACCCGTTCGTGCTCGTCATCGAAGGGTCGATTCCGAACGAGACGATCAAGAAGGAGGGTTACTGGGCCGCCGTCGGCACCGACGCGGCGACCGGGCAACCGATCACCACCTGCGAATGGATCGATCGCCTCGCGCCCAAGGCGCTTGCGGTCGTCGCCTGCGGGACGTGCGCGACCTACGGCGGCATCCATGCGATGCAGGGGAACCCCACCGGCGCCATGGGCCTGGCCGACTATCTCGGCTGGGACTGGAAATCGAAGGCGGGCCTCCCGATCGTCAACGTGCCGGGATGCCCCGTGCAACCCGACAACTTCATGGAGACGGTGCTGTATCTGCTCTACATGGTCGCCGGACTCGCGCCGGTCATCCCCTTGGATGATCAGTTGCGTCCGACGTGGCTGTTTGGGGACACCGTGCACGACGGATGCGACCGCGCGGCGTCGTACGAGCAGGGCGATTTCGCCGCGGACTACAACTCGCCGCGCTGTCTCGTCAAACTCGGCTGCTGGGGACCGGTGGTCAACTGCAATGTTCCGAAGCGTGGATGGATGGCGGGCATCGGCGGGTGTCCCAACGTCGGCGGCATCTGCATCGGCTGCACGATGCCCGGCTTCCCGGACAAGTTCATGCCCTTCATGGATGAGCCACCCGGCGCGCATCTTTCGACTGGCGTGATCGGCGTCTACGGCACCGCCATCCGTGCGCTGCGCAAGGTCACGAACACGACCGTCAACAAAGAGCCGAAGTGGCGGCACACCCGGCCCGAGCTCACCACCGGCTACCGGCCGACCACGTACTGAGGAGAGACGAACCCATGACTGTGGTTGAGAAAGACGTCACCCGGACCAAGGACCCAACCCTGGTTGACGTCTCCTGGGATCCCATCACGAGGATCGTCGGCAGCCTCGGCATCTTCACGAAGATCGACTTCGCCAACCGCGTGGTCGCGGACTGCCGGAGCACCTCGTCGATCTTCCGTGGCTACAGCATCTTCATGAAGGGCAAGGACCCTCGCGACGCCCACTTCATCACCAGCCGTATCTGCGGCATCTGCGGCGACAATCACGCAACCTGCGCGACCTACGCACAGAACATGGCGTTCGGCATCCGGCCGCCGGCGATGGCGGAGTGGATCGTCAACCTCGGCGAGGCCGCCGAGTACATGTTCGACCACAACATCTTCCAGGACAACCTGCTCATGGTCGACTTCTGCGAGCAGATGGTGAAGGAGACCAATCCGAGCGTCCTCGCGAAGGCGGAGAGCACGCCCTCGCCGCATGCGGCCGACCATGGCTTCCGCACGATCGCCGACATCATGCGGGCGCTCAACCCGTTCACCGGCGAGTTCTATCGCGAGACGCTGCACGTCAGCCGCTACACGCGTGAGATGTTCTGCCTGATGGAGGGACGCCATGTCCATCCATCGACGTTGTACCCCGGCGGCGTCGGCACGGTGCCGACCGTGCAACTTTTCTCGGACTACCTCGTTCGCCTGATGCGCTACGTCGAGTTCATGAAGAAGGTCGTGCCGCTGCACGACGACATCTTCGACTTCTTCTACGAAGCCCTTCCCGGGTATGAGGAAGTCGGCCGCCGCCGCATGGACACGGTCTGCTGGGGCTCGTTCAACGATCCGGACGAATGCGACTACACCTACAGGCACATGACCAACTGGGGCCGGTCGATGTTCGTCACGCCTGGCGTGGTGGTGGACGGCAAGCTGGTCACCACCGACCTGGTGGAGATCAACCGCAACATCCGCATCCTGCTCGGGCACTCGTTCTACGAGGACTGGGCAGACGATGGTGAGGTGTTCGTCGAGAAGGACCCGCTCGGATTCCCCATCGACAAGCGGCATCCCTGGAACCAGACCACCATTCCCAAGCCCGGCAAGCGCGATTTCGACAAGAACTACAGCTGGGTCATGTGCCCGCGCTACCTCCACGAGGGCCAGCACCTCGCCATGGACACCGGCGGCGGCGCGTTCGCACGGCTGCTCGCGACCTCGCTCGCCGGCATCGTCGACATCGGCTACGTGAAGGCAACCGGCCACAGCACGAAGATCTATCTTCCGAAGACGGCCTCGAAGCCCGAGGTTGAGTTCGAGTGGCAGGTGCCGAAGTGGAGCAACGCGATCGAGCGCGACCGGGCCCGCACGTACTTCCAGGCGTACGCGGCCGCAGCTGCGCTGCACTTCATCGAGAAGGCGTTTGCCGAGCTCAACGCCGGCCGCACCGACACCTTCACGCCGTTCACCGTGCCCGACGAAGCGATCGGCTGCGGTTTCCACGAAGCGGTTCGCGGCGTGCTCTCTCACCACGTCGTGATTCGTGACGGGAAGATCGCGAACTACCACCCGTACCCGCCGACGCCCTGGAACGCGACCCCGCGCGACATGTACGGGACGCCGGGACCGTACGAAGATTCGGTGCAGAACACGCCGATCTTCGAGGAGAACGGTCCCGACAACTTCAAGGGCATCGACATCATGCGCGCGGTGCGCAGCTTTGACCCGTGTCTGCCGTGCGGCGTGCACATGTATCTCGGCAACGGCAAAGTGCTGGAGACTCGGCACTCGCCGAACTTCGGCACGCAACCATGAATGGCAGCGCCAGCTCGCATCGTTGAGGAGCGCGAGCTCCAGAAACGGCTAGCCCGTATTGACGCCCTGGTCGGGGAGCTGCAAGAGCTCCCCGACCTTGCGTTACGGGCCAAGGTTGAAGACCTGCTCTCCACGGTCCTCGATCTCCACGGCGAGGCGCTCTCGCGGATGCTCGGCGCGCTCGGCCCGCGTGGCGACGCGACCACGGATCGCCTCCTGCGCTCGATGGCGGATGACGACCTCATCCGCGGCGTGTTGCTCCTGCATGGGCTGCACCCGGTCGATCTGCGCACCCGTGTCGAGGGCGCGCTGGAGTTGGTGCGCCCCTACATGCGGTCACATGGCGGCGGGGTCGAACTGGTTGCGGTGCTGGGGGACGTCGTGCGCATCCGCCTCGAAGGTCACTGCAAGGGATGCCCGTCCTCGATGGTCACGCTCAAACTGGCCGTGGAGAAGGCGATCTACGAGGCGGCGCCGGACGTCGTGGCCATCGAAGTCGCCGACCCCGTTGACGCAGCGCCGACCGGTCCGCCGAGCATCCCGGGCCTGGTGGCGCTCCCGGTCGTGGCAAGACCGTCCCCCAAAGTGATGCCGCTGTCGGCGGCCGCGCCATCAGGCGAGTGGGTCACGCTGGCCGCGCGTTCTGCCGACGTGCGCAACGGGGCGGTGCTGCGCACCACGGTCGCAGGGGACGGGGTGCTCATCGCGCGGTCGGGTGATGTCTTCTACGCGTACGTGGCGAGCTGTCCGGCATGTGCGGGTGACATGGAGGGTGCGACCCTGGACGGCGCCGCGCTCGTCTGCACGTGTGCCACTCGATTCGACATCCGGCGTGCGGGTGCCGGCATCGGGACCGATCACCGTATTGAGCCGCTCCCTCTGCTGGAAGAGGGGGGCGTGCTGCGCCTCGCGGTCCTGGCGCCGGTGTCATGACGACCGCCGCCCGTCTCTCCGGACTCCGCGGACTCATCCGTGAACGCGCACCCGCCGAGCGCTGCGAGCTGTGCAGCGCCGAGTTGTCGCCACACCCGCACCACGAGCACGTCTTCGAGCCCGCCGCACGGCAGATGCACTGCACGTGTACACCGTGCGCGATCCTGTTTCCACCCGAGGCGGAGAAGCGCTACCGTCGCGTCCCGCGGCGGCTCTGGTATCTCACCGGATTCGCGTTCAGCGATGCGCAGTGGGAAGGGCTCGCGATCCCCGTCAACATGGCGTTCCTGCACACCACGTCGCCGGAGGGATCGGTGCGGGCGTACTACCCGAGCCCGGCCGGCGCGACGGAATCGATGCTCACCCTCGATGGGTGGGGCGAGATCGTCGCGGAGAATCCGATCCTCACCCGCCTGGTGCCCGACGTCGAGGCGTTGCTTGTCAATCGTGTGAGCGGCGCCCGCGATCACTACATCGCTCCGATTGACAAGTGCTTCGAGCTGGTGGGCCTGATCCGTATCAGCTGGCGCGGTCTGAGTGGTGGCCAGGAGGTCTGGGACCGCATCGCAGACTTCTTCACCGAGTTGCGCAGCGTGGCGACCGAGAAAGGCGCCGTCCATGCCTGACCTGGACCTCGAGGTGGTGTCGGCCGGCGCTGAGCCCGACACGCTCATTCCCATCCTCAATTTCCGCGTGGCCATCCGTGAGCGCGAAGGTCGCCGCGTTGATTCGATCTCGCTCCGCTGCCAGATCATGGTGCAGGCCACGCGCCGTACCTACGCGCCCGGAGAGCAGGAGGCATTGCTCGATCTCTTCGGTACGCCGGGGCGCTGGGGAACGACCCTGAAGACGATGCTCTGGACGCACGCCAGCGTCGACGTCTCCGGTTTCACGGGGTCGACCGACGTCATCGTTCCCGTGCCGTGCACGCACGATCTCACCATCAGCGCGGGCAAGTATTTCTTCGCGCTCGAGGACGGCGAGGTTCCGCTGATGTTCCAGTTCAGCGGCACGATCTTCTGGCGCGATGAGCACGACGAGCTGCAGGTCGCGCCGATCCCATGGTCGAAGGAGGCGGCCTTCCGGCTCCCGGTCTCCACATGGCGTGGGCTCATGGACGAACACGACCCGGATAGCGCCTGGCTCTGCCTTCGTCGCGACACGGTCGACCGCCTCAATCGCTACAAGGGGCATTCAGGTGTGCCCGGTTGGGACGAAGCGCTTGCCCGTCTCCTCGCGGACGCTGAGAATCGTCCGAGCGTCAGCGGACCGCCGGCATGAGCACCAGCACGCTCGACCGCATCGTCGCAGCCACGCTCTACGAGGGTTACATCCTGTACCCGTACCGGCCGTCGTCGGTCAAGAACCAAGTCCGCTGGACCTTCGGGGGGGTGCATCCGCGCGCATGGAGTGAAGCGTCAGGTGGCACCGACCCGTGGGTGGCTCAGACCGAGTGCCTGCTTCATGACCCGGGCTCGGCCCGAGTCAGCGTCCAGGTCAGGTTTCTGCAGCTCGTGACCAGAACTGTGATGCGACTGGATCCGCCCGGCGAGGTGCTCGACGCCGAAGCCATCGGCCGGCTCGAGGACGTCCCGGAGTTGCGTGTGGCAGGGGTAACGCATCGCGGCTGGGAGGAGGCGACCGAGCTGAGCATCGACTGCGGCGTGCATGACGTCGAAGCGCTCCTCGCCGGCGAGGTGGTGGTGGAGAGCCTGCACCGTGAGACCTCGGCCTTGGAGCCACTGGTCGACGAGCACGGTCTCGTCCCGGGCGCGCTGCTCCGCGAGCGCCAGCAACTCGGAGCCGACGTCGCCATTGCCGCTGAGCGCGTCGGGCCGGAGCTCGTGCGGGTGCGCGTGGTCGTGCGCAACACCAGCGCCTGCCCGCTCACCGGGGACCGCGACCGCGAGCGCGCGCTGTGCAGTTCGCTGGTCTCGACTTACGCGATCCTCGTCGCCGAGCGTGGGGAATGGCTGTCGCTCGCCGATCCGCCGGCCGACGCCGTCGACGCCGCAGCCGGATGTCGCAACACCGGTCTCTGGCCGGTGCTCATCGGGGAGCCCGGCGATTCCGACACCATCCTTGCCTCACCGATCATCCTCGAGGACCACCCGCAGGTGGCGCCGGAGTCCTCAGGCGACCTCTTTGATGCCACCGAGATCGACGAGATTCTCAGCCTGCGGATCCTCGCGCTCACCGACGATGAAAAGGCGGAGATGCGCGCCGCCGACGGTCGCGCTCGCGCCCTGCTCGATCGCACCGAAGCGCTGACCGGGGAGGACCTGATGCGGATGCATGGAACGATCCGTGAGATCCGTCCAGGGGGCCGGGTGCAGCGGTGAAGGAGTTCGACCTTGGGCTCTGGGACCCGGCAGGGGCCGATACCGCAATCCAGTCGGTGCGCTGGGGAGACGGCGAGTTGCATCGAGGTGATCGAGTGCGCTTGCGGCCCCGGCGGCGCGCAGACATCATGGACATGGTCCTCAACGGTCGCACCGCAATCGTGGAGTTGATCGAACGTGACTACGAGGACGTCATCCACGTCGCCGTCCTGGTCGACGACGATCCTGGGAGGGATCTCGGTGTCTTGCGCCAGCCCGGCCATCGGTTTTTCTTCAGCCTCGAGGACATCGAGCCGGTGCATGGTGAGGGCGAGATCGATGGCTGAGCCTGCAGTGCTGGTCGCCGGTATCGGCAACATCTTCCTGGGCGACGATGGTTTCGGCGTCGAGGTCGCGCAACAACTGGCCGTGCGGCCGCAGCTCGCCGGCGTGCGCGTGATCGATTTCGGCATTCGCGGCTTCGATCTCGCGTTCGCCCTGCTCGACAACCCGGACGCGACCATCCTCGTGGACGCGATGCAACGGGGCGAAGCGCCCGGCACCGTATACGTCTTCGAGCCCGATCTCGATGCCGACGGTGCGGCGATCGCGCCAGACCATGCCGACGGGTCCTTTCAAGGGCACGCGATGACGCCGGACTTGGTGTTCGCGCTGGTGCGCACGCTCGGCGGCGCGCCCACCAACGTCACCGTCGTGGGCTGCGAGCCTCTGACGTTCGGTCCGGAGAATGAAGGCCAGATGGGGCTCAGCGATCCGGTGGCGCAGGCGGTGTCCGAGGCCGTCGCCGTCGTCGAGCGGCTCCTTGCCCGTCTGGTCCCCGCGGCGAGTGCCGGCTGATGCACGAGATGGGCCTTGCGCAAGGGATCTTCAGCACCGTCACTGAAATGGCGGGCGAGCGGGCGGTGACCCGTATCGTGGTTCGTGTCGGCCAGGAACAGCGCATCGCGCCCGACAGCCTGGAGTTCAGCTTCCAGCTGCTCGCTGAGGGAACCCAGTGCGAAGGGGCGGACTTGTGCTGCGTGTTCGTGCCGGGAGTGAATGTCCTCATCGACGAAGTCGAGCTCGGCGGCGATCCGCCGACGGTGCTCCGGCGTCCTGGTGCCGAGGTGGTGGAGCCGCCCCATGCACACGCGCATCCAAGCGATCACGGCGCCGCACCGGCGCCGGTCATACCGGTACAGGCACAAGGAGGAGCCTAGATGTCCCTGATGCTCGGCAAATCGAACGGCGGGGTGCGCACGCTGGTTCAGTGGCTCGTCCTGGGCGCGATCATCGGCGTGGTGCTCAACTCCAAAGACATTCAGCGGTATCTCAAGATCCGCTCGATGTAGGGAGCCGATATTCAACCGTGCCCACATTCCGTGTCAACACCAACAAGTCGTCGGTGAAGGTCGGCCTGAGGATCAACCTGCACCCGTCGCACATCGACGCCAATGCGCTCACCGGCGTGATCGAGTGCGAGGTCGACGACCAGGGGAAGCCGCGCCTCGACCAGCCATACAGCGCGGATCTCGCGTTGCCCGTGGAAGCCATCAAGTCGGGCAACGGCATCCAGGATCGCGAGATGCGCCGGCGTTTTGACGTTGGGCGGTATCCGACCATCAGCGCGCGCGTGACCAAAGGCGAGGCGCTGGAAGGTGATGGGCACTATCGGGCGGTCGCGCAATTGACCATGCACGGCCAGACGCGGGAGATCAGCGGCGATATCGTGCTGCACGTCGACGGCACGACCATGACGATCGACGGTCAGCAGGTCATCAACGTCAAGGACTTCGGGATCGATCCACCGCGGCTCATCATCCTGAAGGTGGAACCCGATGTGGATCTGACGGTCCACATCGTGGCTGAGCTGCAGACATAGCAAGAACGGCATCTGGAGTGGAAGCACATGCTTGAGAAACTCGTGATCTTCAGTATCGGCTACGTGCTCGGCACGCGCGCCGGTAAGGAGCGGTTCGACGAGCTCGTCGAGACCGCAAAGAAGTTCGCCGCCCGCGAAGACGTGCAGATGGTGGTCAGTCTCGCGACAGGATTCCTCGAGGAGCGGTTCAGCAGCACCGCGGACCAGCTGCGGGCCGCGTGATGTCGTGAGCCTGGCCACGTCGCCGCGCACAGTCACACCGGTCGCGACGCCGCTCGAGCGCGGTGGCGTTGCCCGCTGGTGTTTCACTGTGCGCGGTGTCGTGCAGGGTGTCGGGTTCCGGCCCTTCGTCTGGAACCTGGCACAACGCTTCGGGTTGCGCGGCTCGGTCTGCAACACCTCGGGCGCGGTGATTGTCGAGGTCGAGGGTGCACCGCTCGCAATCGACGCATTCGCACGCGCCTTGCGCGACGAGGCGCCGCGACTCGCGCGCGTCGACAGCGTGGAGCGTGCTGCCATCGACGCCACCGGCGATGCACGTTTCGCATCGTCGAGAGCCGTGCGGTGGATGGTGAGTCTCAACCGATCGCTCCCGACGCCGCGACCTGTCCCGATTGCCTCGCCGACATCCTCACGCCTGGGAATCGCCGCTTCGGCTACCCGTTTACCAACTGCACCAATGCGGACCACGTTCACGATCATCGATGATGTCCCCTACGATCGCCGGTACACGACCATGCGCCGGTTCACGATGTGCGCGGCGTGCCGTGGAGAGTACGAGGATCCTGCCGACCGCAGATTTCACGCGCAGCCGAACGCATGCCCCGAGTGCGGGCCGCGGCTGTGGCTTGCAGATGCCCACGGAGTGGCACTCGCCGGCGAGCCGGTTGCCGGCAGCGCAGCGGCGCTCGCGCGCGGCGAGGTGATCGCCCTCAAGGGCCTCGGTGGATTCCAGCTCTCCTGCAGCGCACGGGACGAGGCAGCGGTGGTGCGTCTGCGCGGGCGAAAGCATCGCCCTGTCAAGCCGTTCGCGGTCATGTTCCCGACCATCGACGTGGTGCGCGCGCTGTGTGATGTCTCGGACGAGGAGACGGCCCTGCTCGAAGGCTCGATGCGTCCGATCGTCCTGCTCCGGCTCCGGCGTGATCAGTCCGGCGGGCCTATCGCAGCTGCGGTGGCCCCGGGTCTGCACGAGCTGGGGGTGATGCTCCCGTACACGCCGATGCACCATCTCCTGCTGCAGGCAGTCGCCACGCCCCTGGTGATGACCAGTGGCAACCTGAGCGAAGAGCCCATCGCTCGCGACAACGACGAAGCGGTCGAGCGTCTCGGCCGGATCGCCGATAAGTTCCTCCTGCACGATCGCGACATTCATGCGCGCTATGACGACTCGGTGGTGCGTGTGGTCGGGCGGCAGCAGCGGGTGATCCGGCGTGCCCGTGGATTCTGCCCGTTGCCGGTCCGCGGCCCGGCAGGCGACGCAGCGTGCTCGCCCTGGGCGCCCACCTGAAGAACACGTTCTGCATCATCAAGGACGGCAACGCGTTCATCGGACCGCACATCGGCGATCTCGACAGCCCGGAAACGCTCCACATCAGGATGAGGCGCTGCGCACCTACCTCCACCTGTTTCGAGCCAGCCCCGATGTCGTGGCCGCGGACCTGCACCCCGACTACGCCTCCACCCGCCTTGCTGAGGCCTATTGGGACGCGGGCGCGCGCCCGGTGCGCGTGCAGCACCATCACGCTCATATCGCCAGCGTCCTCGCCGAGCACGGCCTTCGGGGCACCGTGCTCGGCGTCGCGTTCGACGGAGTCGGGCTGGGCCCGGACCAGTCCATCTGGGGCGGCGAATTCCTGCTCTGCGACGAGCGCTCGTACCGTCGCGTCGGGCATATTGCCCCGTGCGGCAGCCCGGTGGTGACGCGTGCGCCCGCGAAGGATGGCGCATGGCGACCGCCTACATGGCGGCGGCCGGCGCCTGCCTCGA
This sequence comes from Candidatus Dormiibacterota bacterium, assembly GCA_963748505.1. GTDB lineage: Bacteria > Chloroflexota > Dormibacteria > Aeolococcales > Aeolococcaceae > Palsa-851. The sequence continues at coordinate 151,088 of CAVVJH010000003.1, read as the reverse complement.
TGTGCCGCCCTCGCTGGATTCGCGAATCGACGGAGCGCCGAGCGAGCGGAGCTGGCGGCTGTGTCTCGAAGCTTGCGACCTGTCATCGACCGCGCCCCCTCAGCACCAGTGCCGGACGGCTCTTCGACGCTGTGGCGAGCCTCCTCGGCGTGGCTCAGGTGTCGACATTCGAGGGCGAAGCCGCGATGCGTCTCGAGGCGCTCGCGATCACGGTGGCGGGGCGGTACCGGCCGATTCGACGTCGCTGGACTCCGGAGATCCCGCTGGTGGTGGACACCGTCGGCCTGGTTCGCTCCGCTGATCCGAGAGCGACAGCGCGGTCCGGCCGGTGGCCGAGCTCGCCGCGGCCTTTCACGAGTGCGCTGGCGCGAGCTATCAGCGCTGCGTGCGTGCGCCTCGGGGCGCTGCACTGGCGTCATTCGCATCGCACTCAGTGGTGGAGTCTTCCAGAACGCCCTGCTCCTCGCGCGTGTGGAGGACCTGCTGCGTCGACCGCGATCTTCTCGTCTTTGCCAACCACGAGGTTCCGGCCAACGATGGCGGTATCAGTCTGGGGCAGGCGCTTGTCGCGGCATCGATCAGCCGGGAGGCAGCCTGACGTGAGCGTGCAGTTCGAGCCCGACCACGACTGCCCGGCTCGAGGCCGATCGCGGTTCCTGGAAGAGCGCATCGCGCATTCCAACCGGCTCGGTGAGGCGTATCTTCAGCCGCTACGCTCGTGACATCGCCGCCTGCGCGGCGGCGATGGCCGACCGATTCTTCGCGGGCGGCACGCTGCTCGTGTTCGGTTCAGGTCCGCACGCCACCGACGCCCAGCACAACTCCGTGGAATATGTCCATCCGGTGCTCCCGGGATGTCGCGCACTCCCGTCACTCTCACTTGACCAACGATGTGGCACGGTCACCGGGATGCTCCAGAGTGACGCAAGCCCTCGACGTCTTCGCGCATCAAGTCCGCGTGCTCGGAAGCACGGGCGACATTGCGCTGGCTTTCGCGCACGAGCCCCTGCATCCCTCGATCGCACGGGGGCTCCAGGCGGCCACCGACGCCGGGATGCTCACGGTGTCACTCACCTCGGGCGACATCGAGGACGAGCGCGGCCGCGCAGACTTCGCGTTCCATGTGCCCGGGCGTGACCGTGGTACCGCACATGAGATCCACCTCGCCACCTACCACATGCTCTGGGAGCTCGTTCATATCGTGCTCAATCACCGCGGGATCGGAGACGGCTCATGAGTGTTGAATGCCACGACGAGGTCTGTATCACCTGCTCCGATCAGCTGCTCGAGTTCACGGTCATGCATGTGGATGCGGCCGGGGAACTGCACGCGGAACCATCGGCGGGTCGCTCACCGAGGTGAGATCGACTTGCTGGACGCTGTCACGGTCGGGGACGTGCTGCTCTGCCACGGTGGCGTCGCGCTCCAGCGTGGGTCACCCGCGAGGTGGCGTCATGACGCAGAGCGGCCAGCGATCCGTTCTCGCAACTGCTCTATCCGATGCTCAGCGCCCAGCCGGCGGCCGGCGATGCGCTGGTCGTCGAGCTCGCCCGCGCGCCGTTCGACAAGTCGGCGGAAAGCAACCGGCTGCGGCTCGAGTTGATCGACGAGTTCGGCGATCGCATCGTGACGGCGGCTCTCGAGATGGCCGACGCTTCCGCCGCGGTGGACGGCTGCTCGCGCTCGGAAACGGTGGCAGCGCGACCTCCGCCGCGGACATGGTCACCGAGATGCTCACGCCGCCCGCCGGCGTGCGGCCGATCCCGGCGCTCTGCCTGACCAACGACGTCGCGGTTGTCACGGGTGTCGGCAACGACGTGGGCTTCAACGATGTCTTTGTCCGGCAGATCATCGCCCTCGGTCGCGCCGATGATGTCGTGGTCGCCGTGTCGACGAGCGGCAACTCCGAGAACCTCGTTCGCGGCTCGGCGAAGCCCGGCGCCGCGGGCTGCACACCATCGCCCTTTGCGGCTATGACGGGGGGCGGATAGCCCGCGAGGAGGTGAGCCGATCACTGCTTCGTGGTTCGATCGAGCAGCATCCATCGTATCCAGGAGGCGCAGATGACTCTCTATCACCTGCTTACCGAGTTGGTGCATACGAGCCCTTGAAGGAGAGCCAGCATGTGCCTAGCGATTCCCGCCCGCCTTGTCGAGTACGTCGACGAGGAGCGTATGTACGGCAAGGTTGAGCTCGGCGGCGTGCAGCGCCGGATCAACACGTCACTGCTGGTCGGTGAGGACAAGACCGAGCCCGGCGAGTACGTGCTCGTGCACGTCGGGTTTGCGCTGTCACGCGTGAGTGAGACCGAGGCGGCCGAGACCTTGCGGATCCTCGAGGAGATGGGCCCCGCGTACACCGACGAGATGGAGCAGATTCGCGAGTGGCAGGCGATGGAGGAGGAGCTCGTCGGGGCGCACTATCGCGACGGCAATGGGGGATCGCCGGCATGAAATTCGCAGATGAATTTCGCGATGCGGACCTGGCTCGTGCGCTGGCAGCGCGCATCGCCGCCGAGTCCGGTGACAAGCACTGGAAGATCATGGAGGTGTGCGGCGGGCACACCCACACGATCTTCAAATACGGCATCGAGGATCTCCTCCCGAGCAACGTGGAGCTCGTCCATGGGCCGGGCTGCCCGGTGTGCGTCATCCCGATGGGACGTCTCGATGACGGGATCGCCGTTGCCCATGAGCCCGGGGTGATCTTCACGTGCTTCGGCGACCTCATGCGCGTGCCCGGCAGCAGCGGCAGCCTGCTCGACGCCAAGGCTGCGGGCGCGGACGTGCGCATGGTGTACTCGCCGCTCGACGCGCTTGAAGATCGCCCAGGAGAACCCCGATCGGAAGGTCGTGTTCTACGCGATCGGCTTTGAGACCACTGCGCCGTCGACTGCGCTCACGCTGATGCGCGCCAAGGCCGAGGGCCTGCGCAATCTGTTTGTCTTCTGCAACCACGTCACGATCATCCCGCCCATGAAGGCGATCCTTGATTCGCCCGACCTGCAGCTCGACGGGTTTCTCGGTCCGGGCCACGTGTCGACGGTGGTCGGGATTCGACCCTTCGAGTTCGTGACGCGGACCTACAACAAGCCGGTGGTGGTCGTCGGATTCGAACCGCTCGACATCCTGCAGGGTGTGCACATGATCATTCGAGCAGGTGCTCGAGGGCCGTTGCGAAGTCGAGAACCAGTACCGCGCGTGTCGTCCACGACGACGGCAACCCCAAGGCGCTCGAGGTGCTGGCGCGCGTCTTCAAGCTGCGCTCACATTTCGAGTGGCGTGGGCTCGGGTTCATCAGTCAGAGCGCGCTCGAGCTGCAGGATGAGTACGCGGACTTCGACGCCGAGAAGGTCTTCTCCGTGCCGGGCGTTCGGGTCGCGGATCCGAAGGCGTGCCAGTGCGGAGAAGTCCTCAAGGGCGTCCTGAAGCCGTGGGAGTGCAAGGTATTCGGGACCGCCTGCACGCCGGAGACGCCGATCGGCACCTGCATGGTGTCGTCCGAAGGCGCCTGCGCGGCGTACTACAACTTCGGCAGGTACTCTCGTGCCCGCGAGCGCGAGCGGGTGCTCGCCTCGGGTGACCGGCCGAGCGGCCATGAGAACGGGAATGGCAACGGGGTCGAGCACGATCTCGTGCCCCTTGCGGTGCGCGCGCGATGACCGACACCATCGTCGAGCCAGGCAGCGGCGCCGCCATCAAGGCCGCCTCCGCGCGCATCGCCGATCCGGAGCAGCGTGTCCTCGAACGTATCGCGGAGATTCGCAAGCGCAAGCCCTTGTTGCGCGAGGACGCGATCACGATGAGCCACGGCGCCGGCGGCAAAGCCAGCCACACGCTGGTGACGGCGCTCTTCGGTGACATCCTCAGCAACCCGGTGCTTGACCAGCTCGGCGACCAGGCGGTGCTGGCGATCCCGGGGGTCGATCATGTCGGGCTGGCGGTCACCACCGATTCGTTTGTCGTCAGCCCGCTGTTCTTCCCGGGCGGCGACATCGGCGAGCTCGCGGTCAACGGCACGATCAACGACCTCGCGGTCGGCGGCGCGACACCGATGGGGATCTCCGCTGCCTTCATCCTCGAGGAAGGACTTGACGTGGCCGTGCTGCGGAAGGTCGTGAAGTCGATGCGCCGCGCCGCGGACCGCGCCGGCGTCAGCGTGGTCACCGGTGACACCAAGGTCGTCCCGCGTGGCAAGGCCGACCAGCTCTTCATCACCACCACGGGGGTCGGTGTCGTGGCGCTCCCCAATCGCATCGCAATCCCGCGAATCGTCCCCGGTGACGTGGTGATTCTGAGCGGGGCCATGGGCGATCACGGCGCCACGGTCATGCTCAGTCGCGGTGACGTCGATCTCGAGGCGAGACTCGCTGCGCAGCGACACCATGCCCCTCAACGGACTTACCGCGGCGCTGCTTGACAGTGGCATCGATGTCCACTTCATGCGTGACGCGACACGTGGCGGGGTTGCGACGGTGCTCAATGAGATCGCGCAGGCGGCCGGAGTCGCTGTGGCGATCGACGAGTCGTCACTGCCGATCCACGATGCCGTGCGCGGCGTTGCCGAGATCCTCGGCATTGACCCGTTGTACATCGCCAATGAGGGCAAGCTGGTCGCCATCGTCGCCAAGCAGGATGCTTCGCGCGCCGTCGACCTGATGCGTGCGCGCGCCGAAGGCACGGAGGCGGTGATCATCGGGGAGGTGCTTGCGGCGCCCGAGGGAATGGTGTTCATCCATACCGGATTCGGCGGCACGCGCGTCGTGGACATGCTCATCGGAGATCCGCTGCCCCGTATCTGCTGAGGCCGGCGCGAGGCGGGTACTTCGGCGACGCTGTCGCATGGTCCGCATGCCCGCCACACCGGCCGTAGCCGAGGGCGCACCATCCTGTACGTGAGGCGCGCGGAGACCGATGGCTGAGGGGCAGTCGCTGCCGTCGGTGGCAGCCGCCCGCGTGCTGGACCGCATTGCGTTTCTGCTGGAGCGCGACGCAGAGCCGACCTACCGTGTCCGAGCGTTTCGCAACGCGGCCGCCGTCGTCCGCAGCCTCGACTCGGGTGCGCTCGAGCGCCACCTGCGCGCCGGCACGCTGATCACCCTGCCGGGTATCGGACCGGTCACGGCGGGAGTGATCGCCGAGGCCCACGCCGGCCGCGAACCGGAGTACCTGTCGCGCCTCGAAGCCGTGGAAAGCAAAGCCGTCCCCGAGGCCGCACGGGCGCTGCGCGCCGCCCTGCGCGGGGACTGCCACACGCATTCGGACTGGTCCGACGGCGGCAGTCCGATCGAGGAGATGGCGCAGGCAGCGCGGGCTCTGGGACACGAGTACATCGTGCTCACCGATCACTCGCCGCGCCTCACCATCGCGCACGGCCTCAGCGAGGAACGCCTGCGCCGTCAGCTCGAGCTGGTCGCCACCGTCAATGCGACGCTCGCGCCCTTTCGCATCCTCACCGGCATCGAGGTGGACATCCTCGAGGACGGCGCGCTCGACCAGTCACCCTCGCTCCTTGCGGCACTCGACGTCGTGGTCGCGAGTGTGCATTCCAAGCTGCGGATGCCGGAGCGCGAGATGACGCGTCGCATGCTGGCGGCGATCGCCAACCCGAACACCGATGTCCTGGGTCACTGCACGGGTCGGATCGTGGTTGGACGGGGACGCCCCGAGTCGACCTTCGACCACGATGCCGTCTTCACGGCGTGTCGTGAGCACGACGTCGCGGTGGAGGTGAACTCGCGACCCGAGCGCCTCGATCCGCCGCGGCGCCTCCTGCGCCGCGCGCTCGAGGCCGGTTGTCGCATCGCGATCGACACCGACGCGCACGCGCCGGGTCAGCTGGAGTGGCAGATGAACGGCTGCGTCCGCGCCGACGAATGCGGAGCCACGTCCGAGCAGGTCGCCAACACCATGACCGCGGAAGGCCTGACCGAGTGGACCGGCCGGAAGCGCTGAGCCGCGCTTCGGCCAACCCCCTCTGGCCAAGGGCCGCAAGACCTGCCAAAGTGGGTTGACGCCGCCCGATCCATGGGTCACGAGTGAGATGCCTGATCCTCCGATGACGTCCGGTACCCCGAATCCCGATGAGGGTGCATCGCCGAAGGGCGATACGGTGCATGTCCAGACGATCATGTGCGGACGGTGCGGATGGCCGAACGCGTGTCGCGTGCAGAGCGGGATGCGAGCGATCCGCTTCATGTGCCAGTGGTGCGACCAGATGACCACCGGCATCGTCGACGCTTCGCTGAAGCGGCACATCATCTTCTGATCGGGCTCGGTGCCCAGGGCTCACGACATGAGCAGGCGCTCCAGAAAAGCGTCGACGGAGGTTGCCTCGGCGCGGTCCACCGCCGAGACGGCGTCGTCGTCGCGGGTCGCCGATGCACTCCGTCTGTCGAAATGCTGGAGCAGCGCGCTCGGGATGAAGCGCGTGAGCTGCGCGTACCCATGGGTGTCCGCCTGTCCGCGCGGACGCCGGTAGTAGCGGAGAGGGAAATACACCTCGAGCGCGTCGCGTGCTCGCGTCAGCGCGACGTAGAGCAGGCGTCGCTCCTCTTCGATGGTCGCGACGTCCCCGGTCGCCATGTCGGATGGGATGTGGCCGTCGGACGCATGGATGACGCAGACGACATCCCACTCGCCGCCTTTCGCCGAATGGATGGTGGAGAGAATGAGAAAGTCCTCGTCCAGCAAGGGCGGGCCGGCGAGATCGGAGGTCGAGCTCGGCGGATCCAGAGCGAGATCAGTGAGGAACGCGGCGCGCGACGGTGCCGAGGCGGCCAGCGCCTCGATTTGCTCGAGATCGCGGAGGCGCACCTCGGGATTGCTGTAGAGACGGGCAAAGGTCGGCTCACAGAAGAGCCGGATGCGCTCGATCTGCGAGGTCAGTGGCATCGCCTCGGTGGGCTGGTCGGCGCAGTCGGTGAGCATCGACCGCAGCTCGGCGAGCGAATGCACGGCGACGCCGGAGACGACGATGTCGTCGGACAGCAGCCGTCGCAACGGCGAGATGCCGGCGGCGGGGGGATCGACCCCGATCACGCCCATCAATCGCCGCGCCTGCACGGGGCCGACACCGTCGAGGAGCTGGAGCACCCGAAACCAGCTCACCGAGTTCTCGCGGGTTCTCCAGGATGCGCAGGATCGCCACAACATCCTTGACGTGCGCGGCTTCGAGAAATTTCAGGCCGCCGTATTTGACGAACGGGATGTTGCGGCGACCCAGCTCGACCTCGAGCAGATCGCTGTGATGCGCGGCCCGAAAGAGCACCACCTGCTGCATGAGCGGGACGCCCCGCTCGCGATGCGCGAGGATGGAGTTCGCAGACCGCCGCCGCCTGCTCGGCCTCATCGCCGCAGGTGATCAGCTCGGGCTTCTGTCCTCCTTCGCGCGTCGAGACCAGCGTCTTCTCGTGGCGCTGCGGCGACAGCGCGATCACCGCGTTGGAGGCGGCGAGCAACGGAGCGGTCGAACGATAGTTGTCTTCGAGCGCGACGATGCGTGCACCGGTGAAGCGCTGCGCGAAGGACAGGATGTTGTCGATCGTCGCCGAGCGGAACGAGTAGATCGCCTGCGCGTCATCGCCCACCACAGTGATGTTCGGAATCCGCGCGTGGAACCGCAGCAGTATCTCCGCCTGCAGCGCATTGGTGTCCTGGTACTCGTCCACCAGGATGTGATCGAACTGCTCGCTGACACGTTCGCCCGCGGACGAGGCCATCAGCGCATTCCAGAAGAGGAGAAGATCGTCGTAGTCGAGCACGGCGTCCTGGCGTTTGCGCCGGGTGTAGGCGGTGAAGATCTCGGCAATCGCGGGCCTGTCGTTGCTGCACCAGGGGAAATGCTGCTCGAGTATCCTGCGCAACGGCTCGCCGGCGTTCACCATCCGCGAATAGATCGTGGCCAGCGTCTCCTTGCGTGCGAAGCGTTCGTGCTGGAGCTTGACGTTCGTGGAACCGCGAATGAGGTTGAGCAGGTCGGCGGTGTCGGCCTGGTCGAGCACCGTGAAGTCGGGACCGATCCCGATCGTGCGTCCATGCATGCGCAACATCCGGTTCGCCATCGCGTGAAAGGTGCCGCCCCACACCTTGCGGACGCCGCCGTGATCGATGAGCGTCTGAGCGCGGGAGAGCAGCTCGGCCGCGGCGCGGCGCGAGAAGGTCAGCAGGAGGATCCGCTGCTCCGGGACGCCCGACTCGATGAGGTGCGCCACCCGGCAGGCCAGCGTCGTGGTCTTGCCGGTACCTGCCCCCGCGATGATCAGCAGCGGGCCGTCGCCGTGGGTGACGGCCTCCCGTTGCGAGGCGTTGAGGCTGTCCCGCCACGGGCCGCTGAATCGGACGTCGCGACGGGTCGCTCCAAGGGTCAAGGGTTCCTTCTCCCAACTGGGCCTTCCGGCTCCGCGACCACCGAACGGATGTTCTGGTGAGCTTCGCATGGTATGCCTTCTGCGGCGTGCGTGGGGACCGCTATGCTCGGATGGCACCATCGGAGGTCGAGGGAGGCCCATGCCAGGAACGCGAATTGCCGGATCCATTCGAGACTGGATCAACGCCCGCGACGTGCGGCGGATGGTGCGCAAGCAGCGCTTTCCGGATCCCCTGGTCCGGCACTATTTCGACCTCGCGGAGCAGTCCAGGGATGAAGCCTCGCTCCTGGGCATCGGCTACATGCCGGTCACCAAGGTGGAGACCGAGCCGTATGTCGGCGTGACCATCCCCGCCTCGACCAATGGGGCGGGAGGCCATCTCGAGCGGCGGGTGCAGCGAAGGGTCGCTTCCATTCACGTGCGCTACGAACGCCGGCCCATGGGCCCGGCGTGATCACGGTCGACGGCAAGCAGGTCTTCACGGAGCTGTCGGAGCTGGTGGATCCGACGTATACAGCCCTGCTGCTCATCGACATGCAGCGCGACTTCGTCGATCAGGACGGGGTCTTCGCGGAGATGGGTGTCGACATTTCCATGTACCAGGCGCAGCGGCCGGCCCTGGCGAATCTCCTCGAGGACGCGAGAAACGCAGGCGTGCTTGTCGTCCACGTGCAGAACACCGCACTCCCGAACCGGATGAGCGACTCGCCTGCGCAGATCCGGTTCAACCTCCGGATGCACGCCGCTCAGCGCGGCACCGACCCGGCGCTGCGATACTCGGTGCCGGGCACGCCGGGTCATGCGTTCGTGGACGAGTTGACACCCCGTCCGGGTGAGCTGGTGGTGCTCAAGTACCGCTCGAGTGCCTTCTGGGGTACCAACCTCGAGCTGTTGTTGCGGAGCAATGGAATCCAGACGGTCGTCGTGGGCGGCTGTACCACCGAGGGCTGCGTCGAATCGACCGCGCGTGATGCCATGTTCAACGATCTCTACGTGGTCATTGCCGCCGACTGCGTGGCGAGCGATGATCGCGCGCAGCATGACGCCTCGATGCTCCTGATGCGGCATCGATTCGACATGGCGACAGCGCACCGACATCGCCGCCGTGTGGCACCGGGCGCCAGCGAGTGCCGAGCCTGTCTGAGCTCGACCGCACCGCAAGAGCACGAGCGGGGTTCCCATGCAGATCCTCGACCTGATCGCCGTCCCGGTGCGCTCCGGATTCTTCGCCGACGATCAGGCCGCCATACGGGGAGGCGCGGACCACGACGGGTTCACCTATGCCGGCCGGCCCGTCACTCCCGGATTTCGCACGATTCGGCAGCCGGGAGAAGGCGTCTCCATCCTGCTGCTGCTCGACGACGGGCAGATCGCGCATGGAGATTGCGCCGCGGTGCAGTACTCGGGCGTCGGCGGACGCGATGCGGTCTTCGAAGCAGCGAGCGCACTGGTGGTAATCGAGCGCCATGTTGTGCCGCTCCTTCGCGGCAGCACGATCACGTCCTTTCGCGAGGTCGCGTCGACGATCGATTCCCTGATGATGGATGGGAATCCCATCCACGCGGCCATCAGGTACGGCGTGACCCAGGCGCTGCTCGACGCGGTCGCGCGATCGCGAGGCCTCACCATGGCCGAGGTGATACGAGATGAGTACGAGACCGGAATCGAGATTCGGGCAGTGCCGATGTTCGTGCAGTCGGGCGACGACCGGCACAACAACGTCGACAAGATGGTGCTCAAGGAGGCGGGTGTTCTCCCGCACGGTCTGATCAACGAGGTCGACACCAAACTCGGACGCGACGGCGAGCTGCTGCTCGCGTACGTCGCCTGGGTGCGCGACCGCATCCTTGCGTTGCGCTCGCGTCCCGACTACGAGCCGCGCCTCCATTTCGACGTCTACGGAACCGTCGGAGCGGCCTTCGACAGCGATGTCGAGCGCGTCGCCGATTATCTCCAACGGGTCGGCGCTGCCGCGCAGCCCTTCCGAGTGTGCGTCGAGCACGTCATCGATGCGGGCAGCCGCGGCGAGCAGATCCGCGTCTCGAAAGCGATCCGTGCCGCACTCCGAGCGCGCAACAGTCGGGTCCAGATCGCTGTCGACGAGTGGTGCAACACGCTCGAGGACATCGAGTTGTTCGTGCAAGCAGGAGCCGCCGACGTCATCCATGTGAAGATGCCCGATCTCGGCGGTGTGAACAACACCATCGAAGCGCTGTTGCTGGTGTCCCGCAATGGGCTTGCCGCCTACTGCGGTGGCAGCTGCAACGAGACGGACCGCTCCGCGCAGGTATCCGCGCACATCGCCATGGCGTGCGGCGCGGTGCAGGTGCTGGCGAAGCCCGGAATGGGAGTCGATGAGGGGATGATGATTGTCGGCAACGAGATGGCGCGGGTCGAAGCCCTGGTCGCGCGACGTGATCGCCGGCCGCCGTTCGCGGATCCGCACACACTGCCGCCGGTGGTATCTATTCCTGGATGATGCGGTCGAGCTGACCCGCGAGGTCGCGCATCGATTGCCGGTGGATCGATGAGCCGTAACTGATGCGGGCCACTCCCATGGTCGCGAGGTCCGCGTTCGAAGGTGCCGGCGGCACCTGGAAGATGTTGACCGGACAGCCGGCGGCAGCGACGAAGCGTGTGATGACGTCCGCTTCGTGCAGGACGATCGGATACACGCAATCTGCGCCTGCGTCGATGTAGGCCCGCGCCCGGGCGACCGCCTCATCGAACAGCTCGGGCATCCCCTGCTGCGGCTTGCCGATGAAAACATCGACGCGCGCATTGATGACCAGGCCGTAGTCCCGCGCGGATGCGGCTCCGCGGACACCCGCCAGCCATGCGGCGTGACTGCCGATGTCGACCAGACGACCCGTGGAGTGGTTCGTGTCCTCGAGGTTGCATCCCGCCGCGCCGGCGGCGAGCAACCGCTCGACGACCTCCTCGGGTGCCAACCCGTACCCGGCTTCGAAATCGACCGTCACCGGAGCGTCGACCGAGCGCGCGATCCGGGTTGCGGCGTCGAGCATCACCTCGACGGGCGCGTCCTGCTCGTCCTCGAAGCCGAGCGCCGCGGCGACGCCGCCGCTCGTCGTCGCCACCACCGGGAAGCCCGCCGCGACCACCGCCCGGGCCGAGGCCACGTCCCAGGCGTTGGGGAGCACGAGCGGAGCGCCGGGAACATGGAGCGAGCGCAGCCGATCGCACCGGCTGCCGAGCCAGTCGCCTGACACATCCGCCATAGCGCGGATTGTGCCTGGCTCCCCGAGATCGCCGTGCGGATTCACAGGAGTCCCTGGGTTTTCGCTCACGAAGCTGACAGGTCGGCTCGCGATCATGCAACCCAGAATCGAATCAGATAGGGGAAGCAGCAATGCTCGCAATCGACGTCATGGACCGCGACATCATGGTGACCACCCCGCACCGTCATGGCGGCGTCGCCCGCATGCTGGCGGCACTGCAGGCGGCCGGCCTCCGGGTCGTCCGCATCGAGCCGCGTCGCGACGAGCATGGCCTGTACCGCCTGACCCTGAGTGACAGCCCGGAGCTCGCAGTGAGGATCCTCGAGAAGCTCGGCTGCCGGGTCAACCCGATCGCGCTCTCTCCGGCGGCGTATTAGCCGGGCGCTTCCCTCGAGCTCTCGCGCTACGCTCAGTTGCTGAGTGAGCACGAGAGACGATTGACCGAGGTCCCAGCGAAGCCTGGTTGGGTGCGCCGGCTCGGGGGCTACATGCTCCGCCACCGGCGCGACGTCATCCTGTCGGTCGGTGCGGCAACCCTCGGAAGCATTTGCCAGGTCGCCGTGCCGCTGGTGGCCAGGCAGATCGTCGACGGCGTCATCCTCACACGAAGCTCGCAGCTCTGGCCGCTGCTCGTGCTGCTGATCGGGCTTGCAGCCGCCACGTTCGGCTTCGCATACATCCGTCGTTACCGCGGCGGCCGGGTCGCGCTCGAGGTCCAGTACGACCTGCGCAACGACATGCACGACCATCTCCAGACCCTGGATTTCGACAATCTCGGTCGCATGCCGACCGGCCAGCTGGTCGCCCGCGCCAACTCTGACTCGACGCTGGTCCAGGGGTTGCTGAGCTTCTTCCCGATCATGAGCAGCAACATCCTGATGCTGTTGCTGTCGCTCGGCGTGATGGTCTATCTGTCGCCGCTGCTGTCGCTGGTGAGCATCGTGGTCGCACCCAGCCTGCTGATCGTTTCCTACCGGATGCGCTGGCGGATCTTTCCTGCCACCTGGGACGGCCAGCAACGCGAGGGAGATCTCGTGCAGATCGTCGACGAGGACTTGAACGGCGTCCGCGTGGTCAAGGCCTTCGGTCAGGAGCAGCGAGAGGTCGAGCGCATCGCCGATGCCGCCAAGACCGTCTACGGCGCGCAGATGCGCGCCGTCCGTCTGCAGTCGCGCTATCAGCCCCTGCTCGAGGCGATCCCGGTGTTTGCCCAGGTCGCGGTCCTCGCGCTGGGCGGGTGGCTTGCGCTGCACCACCAGATCACCCTGGGGACCTTCCTTGCCTTCTCCACCTACGTCACGCAGCTGATGGCACCGGCGCGGCAGCTGGCGGGCGTCCTCACCATCGGCCAGCAGGCGCGCGCGGGACTCGAACGAATCTTCCAATTGCTCGACCTGCCCTCGGCCATCGCCGACAAGCCTCACGCCGTCGAGTTCCCCGAGCTGCGCGGCGAGATCCAGTTCTCCAATGTCCATTTCGACTACGGGCATGGCGACCCGGTGCTCCAGGGCGTCGACCTGCAGGTCGCACCCGGCGAGCGCGTGGCCATCGTCGGACCCAGCGGCAGCGGCAAGTCGACCCTCGCCAACCTGGTGCCGCGTTTCTACGATCCGACCGAGGGGACGGTGCTGGTCGACGGACAGGACGTGCGCGACGTCGCACTCCGTTCGCTGCGACGGCAGGTCGGCGTGGTGTTCGAGGAGAGCTTCCTGTTCTCGGACAGCGTGCGCGCCAACATCGCCTACGGCCGGCCCGACGCAACCGACGCGCAGGTCGAAGCGGCCGCTCGTGCGGCGCAGGCGCATGACTTCATCCTGGAGCTGCCGCGTGGCTATGACACCGCCATCGGCGAACGTGGACTCACACTCTCGGGCGGGCAGCGCCAGCGCGTCGCGCTCGCGCGGGCGATTCTGTACAACCCGCGCATCCTCATCCTCGACGACGCGACCAGCGCTATCGACGCCCGGATCGAGGCTGATCTCCACGACGCGCTTCGAGGGGTCATGGCCGGTCGCACCACGCTGCTGATCGCGCACCGGCAGTCGACGCTGCATCTTGCCGATCGGATCGTCGTGCTCGACGGAGGTCGCATCGTCGAGCAGGGCACGCACGCGGAACTCATCGCACGCAGCGCGCTGTACCGGACGCTGGTCTCGGAACTCGAGGAGCTGGACGCAGCATCGGTCGGCAACTCCATCGAGGCGCTGGCGTCGCTGGTCGGTGCCGACGGCACCACGCCCGCTGCCTGGGGCGGGGACCACCAGCACTCAGGAAACCGCACGGCGAATCGCACCATCGGAGCACCCAGCCTGGGTCCCGGGCTCGGCGGCGGCGGTTCGGGGTGGCGTCTCAACCTGGCGCCGACCCCCGAGCTGCTCGCGCGCGTCGCGCGTCTTCGACCGGTGCGCGACGTCGCCACGGTCGACCTCGAGCGAGAGACACGCCATGAGCGGAAGTTCGAACTCCTTCGCCTCCTGCGCGAGTTCCGCCGTCCATTGCTCGCGGGCCTGGTGCTGGTCGTCATCGATGGGCTGATGACGCTCGCCGGGCCGGTCCTCGTGAAGATCGGTATCGACAATGGCGTCTCGACGGGGTCGTCGTTCGTGTTGTTCGCTGCCGCCGCCGTGTTTCTCGTGGTGACGCTCGTCGATCTCATCGACGAGGTTGGCGAGACGTTCGTCACCGGCCGCGCGGCGCAGCGCATCATGCTGTCGCTTCGCATCCGCATCTGGGCGCAGTTGCAACGTCTCTCGCTCGACTACTACGAGCGCGAGATGGCCGGCCGGATCATGACTCGCATGACCACCGATGTCGACCAGTTCGAGTCCTTGATCGAAAACGGACTCCTCTCCGCGCTGGTATCGATCGTCACGTTCGTCGGTGTTGGTGTGACGCTGATCGTCATCAATGCGGAGCTCGGCCTCTGCGCCCTGTCGGTCACGATCCCGTTGGCAATCGCGACCGTGATCTTCCGGCATAAGGCGGCGCGCCTCTACAGCATGTCGCGTGAGCGAATCGCGATCGTCAACGCGGATTTCCAGGAGAGCCTCTCGGGCGTTCGCGAGTCGCAGGCATTCGTGCACGAGCGCGCGGCAATGGCGCAGTTCCACCGGCTCGGTCGTGCCTACCTCGACACGCGGGTCGCTGCCCAGCGCCTCGTGGCACTGTATTTCCCGTTCGTGCAGTTCATGGCTGCCGTGGCGGACGCGATCGTCCTCGGTGTCGGCGCGCATCTCATCCAGGCCGGACAATTGACACCGGGCGCGCTGATCGCGTTCCTGCTCTACATCGACCTGTTTTTCTCGCCGATTCAGCAACTCTCGCAAGTCTTCGACGCGTGGCAGCAGACCCGCGTGTCGGTGGGCCGAATTGCCGAGCTCATGCAGCTCGAAACGATCACGCCGAATCCGACGGTTCCCGAGCATACCGGCCGGCTCCACGGCGAGATCTCCCTTGCCGACGTCCGTTTCTCCTATCCAACCCAGCCGGATCGGCCGGGTTTCGATGGGACGCGCCCGGTGGATCGCCGAGGTCCGGACGACCCGCGATTCCTGCAGTCGCGCGACGCCGCCTGGCGCAAGCCGCCCGAAGCACTTCGCGGGGTCGACCTGCGCATCACGGCAGGTGAGACCGTGGCGCTGGTGGGGGAGACCGGCGCGGGCAAGTCCACGGTCATGAAGCTGCTCGCGCGTTTCTACGATCCCGACCTGGGAAGCGTGCGGGTGGACGCACACGATCTGCGCCACGTCGACCTGCACGACTTCCGCCTGCAGCTCGGCTACGTGCCGCAGGAGGCGTTCCTCTTCTCAGGGACGGTACGG
This sequence comes from Candidatus Dormiibacterota bacterium, assembly GCA_963748505.1. Classification (GTDB taxonomy): domain Bacteria; phylum Chloroflexota; class Dormibacteria; order Aeolococcales; family Aeolococcaceae; genus Palsa-851. Next base: position 135,660 of record CAVVJH010000003.1, on the reverse strand, counting down.
GACAACATCGCCTACGGCCGTCCCGAGTCGGGCGACGCGCAGGTCGAATCTGCGGCGCGCGCAGTGGGCGCCCACGATTTCATCGCGCGCCTGTCCGGCGGCTATCACCACCAGTTGACGGAGCGCGGGCGATCGCTCTCGTCCGGGCAACGTCAGTTGATTGCGCTCGCACGTGCCGAACTCGTCGACCCCGCGATCTTGTTGCTCGATGAGGCGACCTCGAATCTTGACCTGGTGACCGAAGCGCACGTGGCGGCGGCCATGCAGGAGGTATCGCACGGTCGCACGACGGTGGTGATCGCCCATCGGTTGCAGACCGCCAGAGCGGCCGACCGCATCATCGTCCTGCACGACGGAGCCGTCGTCGAGGCGGGATCGCACGATGAGCTGCTCGCCCGGCATGGGCGCTACGCCGCGATGTGGGAGGTGTTCGACCTCGCCGGCACCGCCGGCGAGAAAGCCCAACCCAGATAAGGGCAACGCGCTACGGCTGTTCCGTCGTGTGGGTGGTGGTCGCCCCCGGATGCCAGTCAGGTTCCAGGCCGGTCGCGATCGAACCCGCAGCCAGTGCCGCCAGCAGGGCCCAGACGATCACCTTCTCGGGCCGGTTGACAGCGGTCGTGGTGAGGCTTCCTGCCGACGCGCGTGCTGCCTTGCGCAGATAGACGGCGAGGTGGACCAGCGCGAGCACGGCGAGCGCGATGACCGAGGCCTTGTGCACCTTGGCCCAGATGCCGTGATCGGTGCCCTCAGCCCAGAGCACCACGCCACTGATGGTCGCGAGCACAGCTGCGACGGCCAGAGGGACCGCGATCAGTCGCGGCAGGAGCCACGGCGGGCCGGCGGCGCGGTAGGCGCCGCGACCGAAGTAGTAGCGAAGCGCACGCCATCCGGTGCTGCAGAGTTTCACGACCAGCAGCGGAATCAGCGCGAAACCGATTGCGAAATGCACGGGGCGGAGCGGTTCGAACGCGAGACCGCTCAGATACAGCACCACCAGCCCGAACAGGATGATGAGGCCCGCGTGCGAGGTGAGAATCAGGTTGCCGACAACCTGCGGCAAGCGTCGTGGGTGTGGTCCCTCCTCGAGAACGTCCAGCACCCGGGCAAGGCTCGTGGGCGTCGCCGCGGTGGCCTCAGAAGCGCCGTCCGTGTGTGTCTCAGAGCCAGTGCCCATTCCGGCCACTCTACCGATGCGTTCCGATACACCGGACGATCACCAGGTCGATTTCCGGGCCGCCTCGGGTACCGTGGAGAGCAGAAAGATCAGGTTGTTGCGTAACCGGCGGCCGTATCTGAAAGGGGCTGCCACCAAGGAGATTGCGACATGAAACGGCTACGGATGCTTGCGCTCGCTCTCGGCTCGATCGGCATGATGGGGATTGTCGGATGCGGTAGCGGCAACACTGGTCCGACCAACTCAGGCAGCGTCTGCAACGGGACAGCGGCGGTGAGCGGCCTCGGCACCCCTGCCGTGACCATCAACGCCACTGACGGCCTGGTCTTCGTTCCCGCCTCGACCACCGCCACCGTGGGTTCTGTCGTCGAGTTCAAGAACACCGGAAGCGTGATGCACACGGTGACCTTTCAGGACGCGAACGACGGCTGCCTCACGGACTCAGCGCTCAATCCCGGTTCGACGTGGGACGTGAAGTTCACCGCCGCAGGCACCTACAACTTCATCTGCACCATCCACGCACCCAACATGAAGGGCGAGATCACGGTTTCCTGACCAGCGAGCTGCGCGCGCTGAGCTAGGCGGCAACCTCCAGCGCTTCGTCCACGAACTGGAGCAGACGGCCCTTCGACATGAACCCGATGACCTGGCGCACCGGCGTACCGCCAACGAACAGCAACATCGTCGGCAGCGACATCACGCCATATTGGGTCTGCGTCAGGGGATTGGCGTCGACGTCGATCGACCGGATCTCGAGCTGACCGGCCCGCTCGCCGGCGATCTCGTCGAGGATTGGCGCGATCATGCGGCACGGCGGGCACCAGGAGGCGCCGAACTCGACAAGCACTGGGGTCTTCGACGTCAGCACGTCGGTGGCGAAGGTCGCGTCGTCAACGGTGGTGAGCATCCTGGTTCTCCTGGTCACTGGCGGGTGGTGACCGCCTTGTAGGCGGCACAGTTTGAAAAGGTGTGTGTGCCGGCGCGGGCGCGCGCGCGTCTCCCGCGGGCGGGTGGCGGCGGATCATGGTCCTCGGCCGCGTAACGGTCCCAGACCGACTGCCTGGACATACCCAGACGGTCGGCGATGTCCTGCCAGCTCATCCCCTCGGCACGTGCGGCAAGGACCGTCGACGCGCGGCGCGCACCGAGCAGGACCGCGACCGACCGCAGCGCGAGCAGCCGGTCGCTGGTGGGGAGGTCGTTCAGCGCGTTGAGGACGGCGGCGACCGCCGAGTCAGCCGGGGCCGTCGATACCAGGTAGGACATTTGTCAAGTATATATGACATATTCACGCCGCCGACTCCGGCACAAGGGGTTTCCGCCGCGGCAGCCGCGCACCGCGAGTAACCGCGACTCCGGCGAGGCAGAGGACACCACCCACGAATGCCAAGCCGGGCGGGACGTCACCGAGAACAAGCCACCCGAGCAGGATGGAGATCGGCGGCACCAGGTAGGTCGTCGCCCCCAGTCGCCCGGAGGTCGTTCGGGCCAGTGCGTAGGCCCAGAAGCTGAAGCCCACCGCCGTCGGGAACAAACCCAGGTAGAGCGCCCACGCCCAGGTACTCGCGTCCGCGTGCGCGAGCTCCCCTGCGAGCTGCGGCGCGAACGGCAGACACGCGATCGCGCCGATGGTGCAGCCGAGCCATGTGACCGTCAGGGCCGACTCACGCGCGAGGATCGGCTTCTCGACCGTCACGCCGCAGGCGTAGGCAGCGGCCGCCGCGACGCAGAGAACGGCGCCGATGCCGGCCTCAAACCCGCGAGTGGATGTGGCGAACCCGATCGTGACTGCGCCGGCGAAGCCAATCGCGCAGCCGATCACCACCCGTCGCGGAAAGCCTTCCCGGAGCAGCAGCCCTCCGAGGATGGCGATGAACACCGGCGAGATATTCACCAGCATCGCGGCTGTCCCCGCGTCGACCAATCGCTCGGCAGCGTTGAGAACGACGTTGTACACCCCGAACCAGAGCAATCCGAAGAGGATCAGCGCCGGAATGTCGGCTCGTCGGGGCAGTGGCTGCCGGCGCACCAGCACGAGGATGCCGAGCGCGACAGTGCCCACCAGGAGCCTCGCGAGTGAGAGTGCGCCCGGAGCAAGCACCCGGCCGGCTGCTTGAATGCCGACGAATGCCGACGCCCAGAGGACCACCGTGACGAGCGCGGCGATGATCGCGAGGCGCTGCTCGCGGGCTGGAACGCCGGGCCCGCCGGGCGCAGTCGTAGGCTGTGTCATGCGCGAACCTTACTCCGGGAACACTTCGGGAAGCCCCGAAGTATTCATGTAGTACCTTTTTGGCGTGGGCACAGATTTCACTGCGGTTGGCAGGCTGCTGAGCAGCTCGGCTCGGGTCGCGATGCTCGGCGTCCTGCTCGACGGCACCATCGCCTCCGCCGGCGACCTGGCGGCCGCCGCAGCAGTGAAACCCTCGACGGCGAGCGAGCACCTCGCCGCCCTGGTCGACGGTCGCCTGGTTGCGATGACGGCCCGCGGCCGCAACCACTACTACCGCCTCGCCGGAGGGGATGTCGCGGATGCACTCCAAGCACTCGCCAGAATCTGTCCGGAGACGCCGATCACTTCACTGCGCTCGTCGCGCGCCAAGGATGCGTTGCGGGACGCGCGCACCTGCTACGACCACCTCGCCGGCCAGCTGGGTGTCGAGGTGCTCGATGTGCTCGTACAACACCGCTGGCTGGTCGCGCGCGGTGCAGACTACCGCCTCCGTCCGGAGGGGGAGAAGCGGCTCGTCGCGCTCGGCGTGGATGTCGACGGCGCCCGGTCGGCGCGGCGCTACTTCGCGCGCACCTGCCTTGACTGGACCGAGCGCCGTCCGCATCTCGCCGGCGCACTTGGGGCGGCGCTGTGTGAGGTCCTCGTTCGCCAAGGCTGGGTGCGCAGACAGCGCTCCGGCAGGGGGCTCGTCATCACCGCGCTCGGCGCGACCCGGTTCGGCGAGGAGCTCGGCGTCAGGGTTGCAGCCGGCGCATGAGCCCGGCTATTCGGCCGGCTGCGCGCGCACTCATCATCGACGGCGCCGATCGTGTGTTGCTGTTTCGCGCCGTGCTGCCCGGCCGCGAGCCCTGGTGGTTCGCGCCCGGGGGAGCGCTCGACGAAAGCGAGACGTATGAGGCGGCACTGGTGCGGGAGGTCATGGAGGAGACGGGGCTGGTTGTCAATGCCGCCGACATTGGGCAGGTGGTGTGGACGCGGGACTACCCGTTCGAGTGGCAGGGTGTCGTCGAGCGGCACCTCGAGCAATTCTTCGTCATTCGCGTCCCAACGCATGACGTCGACAGCAGTGGTTTCGAGTCTGGAGCGACAACCGTGATGCGGGAGTGGCGCTGGTGGAGCATTGGCGCAATCCGCGACAGCAGCGAGCGATTCTCGCCGTCTTCCATGGGGAGACTGCTGACCTCGCTGCTGCGCGGAGATTCGGCCCCGCTGCCGATCGAGGTCGGGGAGTAGCGACTAGCCTGTCAGCGATGTGACCAGTAAGGCAACCGCCGCAAGGGTCATCGCAACGCAGGTGATCCAGAGCAGCGTGCTGCTCACGGTCCCGCTGCGACGCGCACCCATCACCGAGCGATCGCGACTGAGCAGCGTGATCAGCACGAGGATTGGCGGTGCGACGATGCCGTTGATGATCGCGGTGATGACCAGTGCCTTGATCGGGTCGATGCCAAGCAGGCTGATCAACAATCCACCGGCAAGCGCGAGGGTGAGTACCGCGTAGAAGGCGGGACGCGATCGTGCCTTGTCGGCGAGCGTGCCGCGCATCCCGAAGAATTCCTTGACGGCATAGGTCGCGGATCCGCTGAGGATGGGCACCGCCAGTAACCCGGTACCGATGATGCCCACTGAGAAAAGGATGAACGCGAACGGCCCGGCCACCGGCTGGAGCGCCTGGGCGGCCTGAGCGGCTGTGGCGATGTTGGTCTTGCCCGACGCGTGGAGCACGGCTGCGCCGGTCAGGATGATCGAGAACATCACAAGTTGTGAAAAGGCCATGCCCACCACGACGTCCAGGCGGGCGTCACGAAGCTCGCGCCGGCTTACACCACGACGAGCGACCTCGGTGGTGAGGCCACGCGCCTTCATTTCATCGACTTCGGAGCTCGCCTGCCAGAAGAACAGGTACGGCGAGATGGTCGTGCCGAGGATTGCCACCACAATGCCGATGAATGCCGGCGTGAACTCGAGGTGCGGGATCAGGGTGGACTCGATGGTCTTGAGCAATGGGGGATGCGACACGATGACGGTCACGACGTATGCGAACAACGCGAGTGACAGAAACTTGAACAACCTGAAGATGACCTTGTAGGGCAGCTCGAACTGCAGCACCAATATCGAGAGTGCAATGGGCGGAAGAAACCAGGCGGGGTTGACGTGACCGCGCGTCAGGAGCGCACCCGCTGCGGCGACTGCTCCGAGGTCGGCTCCCACGTTGATCGTGTTGGCGACGAAGAGCGCCACGATGCAGATGCCGACCAGCCAGGTTGGGAATTTGCGACGCAGCGACACGCCCAGCCCGACACCGGTGTGGAGTGCGATTCGCGCGCACGCCTCCTGGACGGCGAGCATGAGGGGAAACGTGAACAGCGCGGTCCACAGGACCCCGAAACCGAATTGGCTTCCCGCCTGGCTGTAGGTGCCGATGCCACTGGGATCGTCATCGCTTGCGCCCGTGATCAATCCGGGGCCGAGGACGCCCAGCACCCGGAGCAGCCCATTGCGGTTCTCGGGCTTCTTGGTGGTCGAATGCGCCGCGCCCCTCTTGGTTGGCTTGACCGGCGCCGCCATCATCCAGCCGCGTCGGCTGCAGTCCCAGTGCCTTGCAACTCGACGCCTGACTCCACCGGAGTGGCCAGCACCACGAGCGAGTGGGCGACGACGGGTATCTCGTCCCCGGGCCGGTACGCGACCGAGGCTCGGCGCCCGTTGGGATCATCAGTGTCCAGAACGAGCGTCCAGCCACCCTCCCAGCTCGCCGGCACGGTCCAGGTGATGGGCACGTCGCCGGAGTGCAGCAGGACCATCAGCGAATCGCCGACGATGCGCTCTCCGCGCGGGTCGCGGTCCGGAATCTCGTCGCCGTTGAGGATCATGCCGATCGAGCGCTCGGCGCCGTTCTCCCAATCCGCGTCAGTGAATTCCTCACCGCTGGGCAGCAGCCAGATGATGTCCTTGCGTCCCGAACGCCGGGTGGCCTCACCGGAGAAGAAGCGCTTCCGGCGAAGGACCGGGTTTTCTCGCCGGAGCGCGATGATGCGCTGCACGAATTCGAGCATCACCGTGTCGACGTTTGACCAGTCGAGCCATGACAGCTCGTTGTCCTGGCAGTAGGCATTGTTGTTGCCGTGCTGCGTGCGCCCGATCTCATCGCCGCCACAGATCATCGGACACCCCTGCGACAGCAGCACGGTCGCGATGAGGTTGCGCCGCTGACGATCGCGAAGCGCGATGACCTGGGCATCATCGGTCTCGCCTTCGACACCGCAGTTCCATGACCGGTTGTCATTGGCGCCATCCTGGTTGTCTTCGCCGTTCGCCTCGTTGTGCTTGTCGTTGTACGAGACGAGGTCACGGAGCGTGAAGCCGTCATGCGCGGTGACGAAGTTGATGCTGGCCCACGGCTGGCGCCCATCCCATTCGTACAGGCTGCTCGATCCTGTGAGACAGGTGGCGATGTCGCGCACGCCGCCCGAAGCGCCACGCCAGAAATCCCGGACGGTGTCGCGATAGGCACCGTTCCACTCCGCCCAGCGCACCGGGAAGTTCCCGATTTGGTAACCCCCTTCGCCAACATCCCAGGGCTCGGCGACAAGCTTGACGCGGGACAACACCGGGTCCTGGTGAATGATGTCGAAGAACGCGGACAGCCGATCGACGTCATAAAACTGGCGTGCCAGGGCGGCGGCGAGGTCGAAGCGGAAGCCGTCCACGTGCATCTCGGTCACCCAGTAGCGGAGGCTGTCGGTGATGAGCCGCAATGTGCTGGGGCTGTTGACGTTGAGACTGTTGCCCGTGCCCGTGACATCGAAATAGAAGCGCGGATCGTCCTCGACGAGGCGGTAGTAGGAGGGGTTGTCCAGCCCGCGAAAGCTCAAGGTGGGACCGAGATGATTGCCCTCTGCAGTGTGGTTGTAGACGACATCCAGGATCACCTCGAGCCCGGCGCTGTGGAGCGCGCGAACCATCGCTTTGAACTCGCGCACCTGGTGGCCGGCATCGCCCCCCGACGAGTAGCGGCGCTCAGGTGAGAAATAACCGATCGAGTTGTAACCCCAGTAATTCACGAGACCGCGATCGAGGAGGTGCCCGGCGTCGAAGAAGTGGTGCACCGGCATCAACTCCACCGCGGTGACGCCGAGGCTGCGCAGATGCTCGAGCGAGCTCGGGTGCGCAAGGCCGGCATACGTCCCGCGCAACTCCTCCGGGATATCCGGATGGCGCATGGTGAAGCCCTTCACGTGGAGCTCGTAGATCACAGTGTCAGCCCACGCGGTATCAGGCCGGCGATCGTCGCCCCACGGGAAACTGTGGTCCACGACGACGCTCTTCGGCATCGCAGCGGCGGAGTCAAGCTCGCTTGGATCGAGATCATCGCCGTCGAACGAGTACCCATACAGCTCGGGGCCATGCTGGAAGCCTCCCGAGATCGCGAATGCATAGGGGTCGACCAGCAACTTCCGAGCGTTGTAGCGGAGGCCGTGCGCCGGGTCATAGGGCCCGTGGACGCGGAATCCGTACCGCTGCCCCGGACCGACCTTGTCGATGTATCCGTGCCAGACAAGGTCGGTGCGTTCCAGCAACGCGTAGGTCGCGGTGGCGACCCCAGCCTCGTCGAAGAGCACCACGTCCACGGCCTCGGCAGTCGCTGAGCTCACCGCGAAGTTGGTTCCCTCGCCATCCCAGGTGGCGCCGAGTGGGCCCTCGACGCCTGGCCATGCTTCCAGGCGGCGGCTCGATCGTCGGGTGCGACGATCAGGCGTGATCATCACCATGCCTGGCCCGCCAGGAACTTGATAGAGTGGTGCTCACACATGTTGATAATCGAGAAGTATAGCCCGACCGGGCGGATCGGGTGAGATTTCCCCCCCGCGCCACCTATCGGGTGCAGTTGCGCGAGGAGTTCGACTTCGACGACGCGGCGCTGCTGGTGCCGTATCTCGCTGCATTGGGCGTGTCGCACCTGTATTGCTCCCCCTACATGCAGGCGGCGCCCCACAGCTCGCACGGCTACGACGTCGTGGATCCCACGCGAATCAGCGAGGACCTTGGGGGCGACACCGGCCTGCAGCGTCTGCACGGCGCGCTCGTCGACGCGCACATGGGGCAACTGCTCGATATCGTGCCGAACCACATGTGCATCGCCGATCGCGCCAACGCGTGGTGGTGGGATGTGTTGCAGCGGGGTCGCGAGAGCCGCTTCGCTGGGTTTTTCGACATCGAGTGGGACGCCCCGGCGACCGAGGGCCGCGTGCTGCTCCCGGTTCTCCTTGCGCCACGCGATGTCGTGGTCGCGGCAGGGGAGTTGGTGGTCGTCGACGTGGACGGCGCGCTCGAACTCCACTACCAGGCGAGCGCGTTCCCGCTGGCGCCCGGCACCGGAACGCCCGGCCCGGTCACGATCGAGACCCTGAGTGCGCAGCACTATCTGCTGGACTACGGGGCGGTCGCTGCGGCACATCTCAACTACCGGCGCTTCGCTGATGTGTCCTCGCTTGCGGGTGTGCGTGTGGACGACGAGGCAGTGTTCGCTGCGGTGCTCGAGCGCGCACTCGAGCTCGTGAACGACGGCACCGTCGACGGCCTGAGGATTGATCACATCGACGGGCTCCGCGATCCGGGGACCTTTGCCGAGCGGCTGCGCTCAGCGGTGCCGCAGGCCTGGCTCATCGCCGAGAAGATCCTCGCAGCCGGCGAGGACTTGCCACGCTCATGGCCGCTGGACGGGACGACCGGCTACGACTTCGTCGGACTCGCCACATCGCTCTTGGTGGATCCGCGCGGACTGGTTGCGCTCACTGAGTGTGCTCGCGACTTCACGGGTGACGATCGCGATTTTCAGGCGCACGCTCACCTCGGCCGCACCGAGGCACTCGACAACCTGCTGCGCCCCGAGCTCGGGCGCCTCATCCGGGTAGCGGGACGCGCCGGCATTGAAGGCGCCGCCGAGGAGATCATCCAGCTCATCGCAGGCATGCCTCGATATCGCCTCTACCCGCAAGGTGATGCCCCCCTCGCCGACGACGATGCCGCAGCGTTGCAGGTGGCCCGCTCCGCCGCGCAACAGGGTGACGGCGGCCGCCGTGCGGCGCTCGTCGCGCTGCTGCAGGGCGACGTGCCGGGAACGCCCGCGGCTATCGAGTTTCGCGAGAGATTTCAGCAGGTTTCGGCCGCGGTCGCTGCGAAAGGCGTTGAGGACACGGCCTTCTATCGCTACGTGCGCATGGTCGAACTCAACGAGGTCGGAGCCGATCCCGATCACACCAGCAGCCTCGACGATTTCCATGGTGCCTGCATTCGCAACGTCACCGATCACCCACGGACTTTGCTGGCGACCACGACCCATGACACCAAGCGCGGCGAGGACGCACGCCTGCGCATCTGCCTGCTGGCTGAGATGCCCGATCGGTGGCGCGCGGCGGTGACACGGCTCGACGCCCTTGCCGCAGGTCATCGCGGATCGGTGCCGCCGGCGCGCAATGCCGAATACCTCTTCTATCAAACGCTCGTCGCCGCGTATCCCATCGATGCCGATCGAGCCTGGGCATACATGCTGAAGGCTTCTCGCGAAGCCAAGGAAGCCACCACCTGGTTGGACCCGAATCAGGCGTACGAGAGCGATCTCGAGCACTTCGTCCGGGGCATGATCGCTGACCCAGCGGTCACCGACGAGATCGGTGCCGTGGTCGAAGCGATGACACCGCACTGGCAGCATCTGTCGCTGTCACAAACGTTGCTCAAGCTCACTGCGCCCGGAGTGCCGGACATCTATCAGGGTTCGGAGCTTTGGGACCTGCGCCTGGTCGATCCGGACAATCGAACGCCGGTTGACTATGAGGTTCGGCGCCGGCTGCTCGGCGCCGTCGGAGAGCTCGACGGCACGGCGTTCATGGAAAGGCTCGACGAGGGTGCTCCAAAGATCGCACTCATCGCCCGAACGCTGTCCTTGCGCGCGCGGTTGCCCGACGCGTTCGCCCCCGGTTCCGGCTATCAGCGCCTGCCGGTGTCCGGCGCGCGCGAGCAGCACGCCATCTGCTTCAGCAGAACTCGGGCGGACGATCGGCCCGCGAGCGTGACCATCGCCTTTCGATGGCCGCTGCTTCTTGACTTGGACTGGGCGGACACCGTCGTCGATCTTCCCCGCGGGGACTGGCGCGACGTATTGACCGGGCGTACCACGTGCGGGGGTGAACAACGCCTCGCGTCGTTGCTTGAAGCAGCGCCGGTTGGGCTGCTCGAGCGCGCATGACCGAGCGCCGGTTCAGCGTGTGGGCACCGACCGCGGCGACCGTCGATCTGGTGGCAGGGACAGCAACGGTGGCGATGCGCCCGGACGGATTTGGTTGGTTCATCTGCGACATCGACGTCGCCACGAGCGAGGAGTACGCGTTTCGAGTTGACGGCAGCGACCCGATGCCCGACCCGCGATCGCGCAGCCAGCCCGCGGGGGTGCATGGTCCGTCGCGCATCGTCGTATCCACGCCACGGCCGGTCGACGCCCGGTGGCGCGGCTTCCCGCTTGCCGGCGCGATCATCTACGAGTTGCATGTCGGCACGTTCACGCCCGAAGGCACGTTTGATGCGACCATCACGCGGCTCGAGCATCTGCAACAGCTCGGCATCAACGCGATTGAGATCATGCCGGTCGCGCAGTTTCCGGGCCGCCGAGGCTGGGGGTATGACGGGGTCGACCTCTTCGCACCGCAGAACACGTACGGTGGACCCGAAGGACTCATGCGGCTCGTCCGCGCGTGTCACGCTCGCGGTATTGCGGTGATCATGGATGTCGTCTACAACCATCTCGGTCCGGAAGGAGACTACCTGCCCGCATTCGGCCCGTATTTCACCGACCGATACAACACGCCCTGGGGGAGCGCCTTCAACTACGACGGCGAGTATTCGGACGAGGTGCGACGCTTCGTGCTCGACAACGTCGAGATGTGGCTTCGCGACTATGGGTGCGACGGCCTCCGACTCGATGCTGTCCACGCCATCATCGACACCTCCCCGACGCACATTCTCGAGGCCATCGCCGTGCGTGTCGACCAGCTCGCGCACGAGCTGGACCGCGACTGCTGGGTCATCGCCGAGAGTGATGCCAACGATCCACGTCTGGTACGTGATCGTGCGCTTGGCGGCTACGGCCTGACCGCGCAGTGGAACGACGACCTGCACCACGCGCTCCACGCGCTCCTCACCGGCGAGCACCATGGCTACTACGAGGACTTCGGAGAACCGGAGGAGGTCATCACCGGCCTCCGAGACGTGTTCGTCTATGGCGGGCGGTTCTCCAGACACCGCAAGCGAACCATCGGACGCCACCCGGGCGACCTCCCGCGAACGCGATTCATCACCTACTCGCAAAATCACGATCAAGTCGGCAATCGAGCAACCGGCGAGCGCCTTGCTCACCTCGTCAGCGACGGCCGGGCGCGCATGGCGGCGGCGCTGACGTTGCTCTCACCGATGGTGCCAATGCTCTTTCAGGGCGAGGAGTGGGCCGCGAGCGCGCCGTTCCAGTACTTCACCGATCTCGGTGACGAACACCTCCGCAAGGCGGTGACCAACGGCCGGCGGCGAGAGTTCCGTGCGTTCGGGTGGGCACCCGAATCGGTGCCCGACCCGCAGGCGCCGGAGACCTTCCAACGGTCAAAGCTCGATTGGGACGAGATCGGCGACCCCGGCCACCGGGAGATGCTCGACTGGTATCGGGCGCTGATCCAGCTGCGCAAGCAGGGCGACGAAGCGCCGCTGAACGGCGAAGACCTGGACGCGCACTACGACAGCAGTCGCCAGTTGCTGATGTACTGGCGCCGCGACCTGTTCGTGTGCTGCAACCTCGGCGACGAGTTCCACGAGCTGCCCGAGGCCGCCGGCGCGGCGCTGCTCCTGTCGTCCGCCGCCTCGGTCACCGCAGGGGCGCTCCCGATGGTTCCCGCCGATTCGGTCACGGTGTGGCGCCGAACGGGCGCGGAATAGTCCCCTACGATACACTGCGACTGTCAGATTTATTGATATCCGCTCTCCTCCCCCCCGATCTCGAGAGCCATCGGAGGCTTGGCCAGCAGATGGAGGTGCGAATTGACCACCGAGATGAACACCGTCGAACTCGAGAAGCCGCTGTACACGCTCGAAGTGGCCGCGGAAATGCTGGGCAGCACTACGGGCACCTTGATCGCGTACGAGGATCTCGGCGTTGCGATCCGGTCCGTGGCGGGGTTATGCAGAGGTCGCTTCACGCTACGGGACATCGTCCGCGTACGGGCGATCGCACGACTCCGCGCACGCTACGGCATGAACCTCGCCGGGGCTCGACAGATGATTCGATGCCTGCAACTGCTGGACGCGCACAGGATTCCGCGCCCGGGGGAGTTGCGTCACCTTGACCTCGAATACGTCCGGATCTAAGCGAAACGTCGCCACCGCGGCGCGGGCTCGATCTGCGGCACGCCGGGTGAGCGCGCCGCAGCGGACGGCGGGACGACGCACCCCTGGACGCGAGTTGCTCGAGTTGCGGGCGATGACGGTGCTGGTGTGGCTGGCGATCGTCCTTGCGTTGATTTGGATCTTCAACGGCGCGAGCTTCATTCTCGTTCACGTGTTCAATGTCCTCCTCCTGTTCATCTTCGCCGGCATCATCGCGCTCATCCTCACGCCGGTCGTGGACTTCATGCAGCGATACAGACTCTTTCGCACGCATCGAGCCACCACCGTCTTGCTGCTGTACGTCATTGGCATCGGACTGGTGGCGGGGGCGGTGATGCTGGTGCTCCCCACCGTGATCGCACAGGGACGCGAGGTGCCCGCCCTGGCCAAAACGATCGAGGGTCAACTCCAGGCACACGGTATTGCTTTCTCGTTCACGTCGCTCATCAAAGCCGTCAACGGCCAGCAACTCGGCGTGGCTATCGGCGTGGCGACTGCATTCATCTCAGGCGCCGTCAGCGTCGTGTTGATCCTGGTTATCTCGATCTACCTGCTGATCGAGGGCCGCACGCTCGTCGCCACAGCTCGCAATCTCTTTCCCAGCCGTGAGGTCGAGTTCGATTTCGTTTCGCTCGCGGTTGGGTCGACGGTCGCTGCTTACGTCCGGGGACAGATCGTGATGTCCTTCATCATAGGCGTGTACACGGGCGTCGCCCTGACCGTCGTCGGCGTTCGCTACGCAATCCTGATCGGCATCGCGGCGTTCTTTCTTGAATTCATCCCAATTGTCGGTGCGGTGGTCGCAATGGCACTGGCCATCGCCGTCGCGCTGGTCCAGAGTCCGTTGCTCGCGATCCTCGCTGCAGTCGTCGGCCTGGTCGGGCACGCAATCGACGCGTACCTGGTTGGACCGCGTGTGTACGGGCGCGTGACCCGGTTGCACGCTCTGGTCGCCATGGCAGCGCTGCTGGTCGGCGCCGAGCTGGCCGGGGTGCTTGGCGCACTGTTCGCCATCCCGATCGCGGCGGTCGCAAATATCTTTCTCGGGGCCCTCTACCGCTCCAGGCGCGGTGACCAGGCGTTGAGCACCGGGTCTGACGGGGAGGTCACGGTGGAGACGCTTCCTCGACTTGGCGAGGAGGTTGGGTCAGTGGAGGATGAGGGCGTGAGCAAGGACCCCGTTCCGCACGGCACCTAGCGCCTGCGTCGGAGTCAGCCTCGGTCGTATCCCGGATGGGCCCGCGCGTCCCGCGTGCGCTCGAGCTTGGTCGAAAGCTGACCCGGTGTCGTATCCGCCTTGACGAGAAACTCGAGCGCGCCCAACTTGAGACCTCGCTCGCGCAGCTCCGGCTCCGCGTAGTTGCTCAGGATGATCACGGGGATGTGCGTCGTCGCAGCATCGGCGCGCAGCCGTTCCAGCACCTCGAACCCATCCAGCCCGGGGAGGCGGATATCGAGGTAGATGAAGTCGGGTGCCTCCTCCGCGGCCATGCGGAGTCCCTCCTCGCCATCCTGACCGATCACGACGCGGTAGCCATCCGCCATAAGTCGTAGGCGATACATCTCTGCGGCCGCGGCATCGTCCTCGATCAAGAGGACCTTCACATCATCGTCGGTCACTGGTTCTCCTCTCACATCGCCAGATGAACGCGGGCACGCTCGATAGCCTACATGATAGCGAGACCATCAGATTGCTTGACAGCCGTGGTACCAAGCGGTAACCTCGGTTGGTGAGCGGTCATCACCGCTCAGCAGGATAGAAATTCCTCTCCCCTAAAGCCCACCCCGCCCGGGGCCCGAGCCCCGGCGGGGTGGCTCCACCCTCATCGGGAGGGACTCGGAAGAGGCTCAGCAGGAGGCACACGACATGGGTATCGGAGTCGGCGTCGTTTTGGTAGCAATCGGCGCGATCCTTGCGTTCGCAGTGCATGTCGGTGGTCAACAGGTCGTCAATCTCGTGGTCGTCGGATGGATCCTCATGGGCGCCGGCGCCGCTGGGATCCTCCTGTCGCTGATCTTCTGGTCGTCGTGGGGCGGCGCGTATCCCGGACGCCGCGACAGCGCGTATCCGACCAATACCCCGCCAGGCCCGGGCCCAGCCTCGTACTAGTCGCCCGGCGTTCACATCCCCGGAATAGGGATATACACTCACTATCATGTTCGACGGTAGATACGGCAGCGCCACCAACGTTGCTGGCATCGAGCTCGGATCCGACCACCGGCTCCGCATTGGCTGCGGAGCCGGTGGACCGGTGCCATTTCGGGCAGTCGTTCGATCGTCCATCAATCGGTTGCGCGGCCTTCCAGCGAATCCCCTTCATCGCAGCGACCTCCTATGGCAAACCGCTCGGGGAACACGCCACCTGTGCGCACCTGCAGGTCGGGGAGGCGCAACCGAACCAGTTCTATCCGCGCTGTTCGCTGGGCTCGGATCGAGATCGGCTTCGCTGGATAGCGGTGCTGGGGCTCGGGAGATTGGAGCTCCTCCGTGAGCTCAACGCCGCGTTCGGGCTCATATATGCAGCCTCGCTGCGGGAGCTCATCGTCGCCAAGGCGGCAGTGCTCACGGATCCCGCTCCCGAGACCGGTGTCGCTCGGGCAAGTCTTGCTGCCGTGGTGCAGTCGTTCCTCAACGACTTCGGCGATTTCGTGGATGCCCATGCCGTTCGGATCGAAGAGATCGGTGTGGTGCCGGCCGAGCTCACGGCACGCGCTGCGGAGGTGCTTGCCGAATGGCAGCGAAGCGCGAGAGTCGATCTTCCCACCTTCGATGATCGAGAGCCGCTCCGCCGGGACGACGCCGGCCCTGAGGTTGACGAGAACGTCGTTCTGGTGCCCGGGCTGCTGATAGCGCGCACGTCGGCACCGCGCGGATTGACCCTGGTGGGACGGATTGACGGCGCCAACCTGGAGGAGGTCGTCGCCGCGCTTGGCGAGCTGGCTGATTCGACCCCTCAGGCCATCGTCGACATCTCAGCCGTCAGCTTCTGCTCCGCTGCCGGAATGGGTGCTCTGGCGACCGCTGCGCGTAGCGGTCAGGTTGCCCTGACCGGCGCGCAGCCAGAGTTGCGGCGAGCGCTCAGCGCCGCCGGACTGCTCGAGGCGCTGCCATCGGAAGACGCCGTGCCACAGCAGCCTGGTTTCGGATCATCATCAACACGATGAGCAGAGTTGCGGCCACCGCGAGCGAGGCAAAGAATCTCAACCTCGACAAACCGCTGTACACGATCGGGATCACCGCCGAAATCCTCTCGACGCACACGCGCACGCTGATGATGTATGAGCACCTGGGTCTGGTCATCCCTCAGCGCACCGCGACCAACCGTCGGCTCTATTCGCAGCGCGACATCATCACGCTGGGCGCAATCCAACGGCTGACGCGCACCTTCGGGCTCAACCTGGTCAGCGCTCGCGCCCTGATCCGTTGCCTCCAGCTACTGGACGAGCACGGAATCCCGAGACCTGCCGAGTTGACGGCCCTCGATATCGAGCACGTGCGCGTCTGAGCGTTTCGCTACTGCGCGATGCGGTCGGAGCGATCCCGGAAGCGCGCCACCGCGTCGGAGATGGTCTCCTCGAGGTAGCGGTAGAAGAGCCGGCGCTGCGAGATGTCGATCGCCGCTTCGACGTCCTGGCCCTCGCGGCGGCGGGCGATCCACGGCGGTACGCCGTCTGCCACGGTCTCGGTGCCGACCCGAACGTGCACCAGCAAGTCGTTGTTCTCGGCGACATGCAGCGTGATGTTCAGCACAGGACCCGTATGTTCGACGAGACGCCAGCTGCGCTCCCACCGGGCGTTGCGGCGGAAATCGTGCGCGAGCCGGGCGGCATCGTCGGCCACGACGCTCTCGCCGGGCCGTGCGGTTCGTGCCAGTAACGTCCGGATGTCCTTGTCGAGGTCGCGTCCGATCCAGTCCACCAGAGAAGGCGCGCGGTCATTGATATCGGGGCGGCCACCCGGTTCGGCCGCCAGCTCTCCAATCGCCTGCACAGTCCCCGCGTGCCGGCGGCAGTAGGTGATGCCGGCGAGCGCAATGCCGTGTGCCGGACAGATCGTCGCGGAGCAGGTGCGGTCGCGGCGATCACGGTACGCGCAGAGCTGCGCAGTGTTATTGGTGCAACCGCGCATCGTGCAGATCACCCCGGTCTGAGCGACCACGGTCGGAGCGCCGTTGTCGCGACGGCGAAAGAGCGCGCTCGCGGGTAGCGTTCCCAGGCGGCGCAGCGTCCTTGCCTCTTTTCGGGGATTCTCCACGGTCAACACAGCACACATCCTCCAAGTCCCTCAATCCGACGCGACCACCTCGTTCGCGCCCTGGCGTAATCAGACGCCATCGGGAACCCGCGAGGCTCGCTATGCGACGCTTCGCGATGCAGTGTTTACATGCGGTTACCCGTCGCAACCCGGGCTGGCGGATTACGGCGAGTTTGTGCCCCTGGTGCCCTGCAGGTCGGTCACGCGATCTTGCCAGAAATCGAGACGGCGCTCGAAGCGAGCCGCTTCGGCAAGCAACAACTTGAGGTCGGTCTCCTCGACCTCGGCTTCGGCGTCGACATCCATGGCTGCTGCGCGCTCCTGCGCTAGCGTGAGCAGGCTTCGCTTGAAATCGAGCAACTCGCCGTAGACCTTGGCCCAATGGATGGCGTCCTCGGCAAATGCGGTGTTTTCGTCCTCG
This sequence comes from Candidatus Dormiibacterota bacterium, assembly GCA_963748505.1. Lineage (GTDB taxonomy): Bacteria > Chloroflexota > Dormibacteria > Aeolococcales > Aeolococcaceae > Palsa-851. Next base: position 118,151 of record CAVVJH010000003.1, on the reverse strand, counting down.
CCCTCGAGCAGACGGTGTGGTTCGACCGCGTCCAGCGCCGCGTCGCGGGCCTCGGCATGGGTCGGTACCTCCTGGCCCTGACCGTTGGTGCCCCCGACCTCGCTCATGACACCCACTTCAGAGTCGTCTGCGCGAGTAGTGCCGGCGGCGTGTGCGCCTTGATCAGATAGTCGTGGGCGCCAAGCTCGCGCGATCGTTCAATGAGTTCAGGCTCGCTGTAGTTGGTGAGGATCACAATTGGGATCGATCCCGTGCTCGCCGCCGAGCGAAGCTGTTGCAACACATCGAACCCCTGCAGCTCCGGAAGCCCCAGGTCCAGATAGATCAGATCGGGGAGCTCGGCGCCGGCGCGATCGATCGCCTCGAGCGCCGAGTGCGCCCGGATGACCTGGAATCCATGGGCTGTGAGCTGCGCCTCGTACATGGTGGCGACATCGACGTCGTCATCGACGAGCAGCAGCCGGACTCCGAGTGACCCATCAGACATTGACTCTCCCCGCTGGCCGTTTCCGTCCGCGCGGCAACCGCAAGGTGAATGTACTCCCTTCACCTGGCGTCGATCTCACCTCGATGTCGCCACCCTGTGACAGCGCGAGGCTGCGCGAGAGGTGAAGACCCAGGCCGGTTCCATGAATGCCTGCTGCGACTGCACTGGGCAGGCGGCCAAATGGTCGAAACAACTTTGAGAGGTCGTTTTCGGCGATGCCAGCGCCACGATCGCTGACATCGACGAACACCCACCGAGGCTCCGCGCGCACGGACACGAGCACCTCGGCCGAGTTCGGCGAATACTTCAGCGCATTGGAGACGAGGTTGGTGAGGATGGTCTCCACCTGTTCCGGATCCGCGCGCAGATGGACCAGGTCGGTGGACTGCACCGAGATCCGCCCCGAAGGGCCGCTCGCCGTGGCGCCCGCCGTGGCTGCGACCGCCCGGATGATGGGATCGAGCTCAACATCCTGCAGCTTGTGGTCGCGCGCGCGGGTTTCGAGCCGGCTGGTGGTGAGCAAACGGTCAACCAGCTCGCTCATCTGACGCATCCGACCGCTCATGAGCGGGAGGACTTTTGCGGCCGTTTCCGGCAGGGTTCCGAGCGAACCCTCCTCGAGCATCGAGAGGTACCCGCTCACCAGTGTGATGGGCGCCCGCAGCTCGTGGGAAGCGAGCTGTAGGAATTCCGACTTCTGATGCTCCAACTCGGCCATCCGAACCCCGTGCGCCTCGAGCCGGTCCATTTCACTGGTCTGTAGGCTCTGCGCGCGTTGCTCAGCCTCGTAACCCTGCCAGACGAGCGCAGACGAGCGCGCCGCGAGCCGCATGATCCACTCGTCCTGGTCGGTGAACTCCGAACGCGAGTTGGACGCGGTGAGGATGCCGAGCGGGACTGAGGCGGTACGCCAGGGCACTGCCAGGACCGTCCGGGCCCCGAGGAGATCGAGCAGTGAACCGTCGTGGCCGTCGGCATTCGTCCCTTCCCGATCGAGACGCAGTGCCTGCCCCGAGTACAGGACCCGGGTGATCTCCTGGTCATCCCCGGCATGCGGGACGGGCAGGCTGCGCGGTCCTGGCACGCCCGGGATCAACCCTTTGAGCGGATGCATGGCGACCAGCTCATTGCCGGTGAGCTGCCAGAAGCCGGCTCGCTCGGCCTTCACCAGGCCGGCAACCGTTTCGCTCATCTTCTCGAAGAAGATGGCCGGCTCCATGCTCGACGCCACATGGCTTGACATCTGCGTGAGTGAGTCGAAGTCCACGCCACTGCGCGCGGTGCACGTCCTCGACGAGCCGGGCGTTCCGGAGTGCCAGCACCGCGAGCATCCCGACCTGCTGGAGCCCGTCAAGCTCGGAAGCGACGAAGGGACGGTCCCGCTTCCTGCTGAGGATGAGGACAGCACCGACAGTCTCGCCGATGGACAGTGGGACGATCGCCGTGTGCTGCATCGCCAGGAGGGTTGCCGTCAGATCGGGCTCGCTGGCAGCGTTATCCCCGAGGCTGCCCCCCATCACGATCGTTCCGGTCGAGACGGCGCGATGGAGGAGAGGCTGCTTCAGGAGCCAGCTCATCGGGTACTCGTGTCCGACGAAGTCCGGCGGTCCCCCTCGCTCGTAGCTGGCTTCGACGCGAAGCACCTCCTGATCGAGGCTGGTCAGCGTGCAGCGGTCGACGTCGATGTTCTCTGCGGCAAATCGGACCAGCCGCCCCATGATCTCGTGCGGGTCGCCCCGAGAGACAAGGTCGGTCTCTATCGTGGCTGCGAAGTTCGACATGCTGGGTCAGGCAGCCAAGGTCAGAGCCGAACGTGTTCGATGTCTATCTCAGCGAGTTCGGGGGGCCGTGGGATGCCGTGGGCGTCGAGGAGCTGGAGACACTTGATCACGTATCGGGCGCCGGCGATGTTGAAGCCGGACTGCCGGGTGAGGCGCTGGATCGCGCTCAAGGTGATGATGTCGCGCTGGGAGTATCGCCGGCGGTTCGTGAGCGTCCGCTCGGGGACCGCCAGACCCATGGTCTCGTACATCATCAACGTGCGCGGATGACTCGCGAGGATCTCTGCGGCGACGCTGATGGTGTAGAGCGGCTTATCGAGGTCGAGCATCCGCATCGAGCGGAGGGCCGTCGTGTCCGCAGTCACGACGGTCGACCCAGCGCATATCGGAGTGTGCGGGACTCTTGCAACATGACAGCGATTGTATACGCAATCCGACGCTTGGAGCGATCTTGCCTGCGGCTTGCAGCCAACGCCTCAGACGAGGCTCGCGCTGGGGGCGGTACGCTGACGGAAGAACTGCACCCGGCAGCGCTCGCAGCGGAAGACGAGGCGCAGGCCCATCCTGCCGAGCACTTCGGTGATTCGCGAACTGCACGAAGGGCAGGTCGCCGCTTCATTCAGATTGAGCCCGACCACTGGCTTGACGTCGAGTTGAATCGGCTTGTACTTCCGGGCCATCCAGGTGCCTCCTACAAATATTGATTGGGCTCCCTCAAGTCCCACTGTCCAAAACATCCTATCACAAAACATGATAGCGACGATGTGGGCAATTTAGCTATCATGCCTGCATGGCAGAGATGTTCTCGCGGGAAATGGGGCGATCCGCGATCGAACCGGCTCGGGTCCGGGCCGTCCGGCGGCGCCGGCGGCGGCTCCAGGCGCGCGTCATGGCCACTCGCGTCGCGCTCTTCATGGCCGCGGTCTGGACCTTGGCGTTCGGAGCCGGCTTTCTGTTTCACTGACCCGCGCCCCGGGCCGTTCGCCGGGCTGGCCGAGGCGATCTTCGTCCCCCGCGGCTTGGTTTGCTACCGTACCGAAATGCGAGCTACCATCGCATTGACGATGGTGGCGAGGGCGGACTAGGAGGAGCAACCCTTGGACGATGACGTCAAAGTCCTGTTGATCGAGGACGACGTCGCCGCGGCCGAGATGTACCGTCTGCGTCTCGCCGCCGACGGCTATACGGTGGTCATGGCGAACGACGGCCACGAAGGCGTTCGCATGGCCACTGACGAGGCGCCCGACTTCATCTACCTCGATCTGCGCCTCCCCGGGCTTGACGGTTTCGAGGTGCTCGAGCATCTCCGGGCCAACCCGGAGACGGCGAATATACCGGTGATCATTCTGACCAACTTCGGGGAACCCGAGTTGCGCGAGCGCGGCCTGAGGCTCGGGGCGCTTGAATTCCTGGTCAAGGCCGACACCACGCCTGCCCAGCTCTCGGAGAGCGTGGGGCGTGCTACAGGTCCTCGCCCGCTTCCCTCCATATAACCTTCGGCGGGCTCACCGTGTCGGACACTCCGTCCAGTCAAGCCGAAGCACAAGCCATCCGTGCGGACTCGAGCGGATTGCTTGGTGATGCGATGCGGCTTGCTGCGCAGATCGGCTCGTCGCCGGGCGGGAGCAGCAACGCCCGCCTCCTGGTCATCCGGGGCGGCGCCCTGGACTGCGTCGCTGATGCGCGAGGCGCGGGCGCGACAGATGGCGGGGATTGGAGCAAGTCCAATGCCACGATCGAGCGCGCCATCGCCACCGGTGACGTCAGTGTCGACGAGGCCGGCGCCGCCATTCCGGTCGGGGCAGATGGCGTCGTGGTTGCCGTCATCACGCTGTCCAGCGATCGACCTCGCGAGCTGCGTGCCTGCCATCTCGAGCAACTTCGGATACTCGCGGGTGTCGTCCGCAGGGCCTTGCGCCACGACGCGATCGTTGCCGCTTTGGAGCAGGAGGCTGAGCGAAGCCGCAGGCTCGACCGGCTCAAGAGTGAGTTCCTCAACATCGCAGCCCACGAGTTGCGGAGCCCGCTCGGCGTGATCCGTGGCTACGCCTCGATGCTCAGCGAGGGCACGCTCCTCGAAGCGGATCGAGGTGTCGCTCTCGTGCGCATCGGTGAGAAGTCAGAGGAGATGGCTCGACTGATTTCCGAAATGCTCGAGACCGCGCGTCTGGAGACCATGGGTCTCGACCTCGCGCTCGCGGCGGTCGAACTCGCGGAAGTCGTCGCTGACGCGGTGAATGCAACCCGCCCGTTGCTCGGCGAGCAGCACCGGATGGTCCTCGAGGATCACCTCGACGGCATGGTCGTTGTTGCCGATCGCGTCCGCCTGACCACACTCTTCACGAATCTCATCGATAACGCCATCAAGTACTCACCGGCGGGTGGCCAGATTTCAATCACCTGCGACCGCGAGGAGCACGAGGCCAAGGTGCGTGTCAGTGACGAGGGCATCGGCATCAATGCGGAGCAGGTGCACCGGTTGTTCACACGATTCGGTCGGGTGGTGACGCCCGAAACGAGCCACATCCGTGGTACGGGCCTCGGTCTCTACCTCGCTCGCGAAACGGCGCGTCTGCACGGCGGCGACATCCTGGTCACATCTGCGCCTGGACAGGGAACCACCTTCACCGTCGTGCTGCCCAGTCAGTAGCCACTCCGTCGGCCGAACCGGAACCCTCAGTCGGTGTTCTCGGCCACGTATTCGTCAGGGTCCTTGTCCTCGACCTTGATGCCACGAAGGCCGGCATGATCGGTCTCGAACGCGGAGAACGCGGCGGCGATCTCCGCCTGCTCCTCGGCGGATGCGGCGCTGTCGAATTCCGGGAGGGGGCCTTCCTCCTCTTCTTCCATGTGCTCTTCGTTGGCGCGTTCCGCGTCGCGGACCCCCTTCCACCAGCCCGTGTCGCCGACCTCGTGCTTGCCAGCGTCGGCGATCGCGTCTCGAATCTCGTTGTGATCCTTGATGGCGTCCTTGGTGTCATCGACGGAATCCGCATCGTCCTTGAGCAACCGCGGATAGAACAGGGTTTCCTCGGCCGCGGCATGCAGTTCCAGACGGTCGGAGAGTGCAGTCCAGCGCGGAGCCAGTCCGGCGACGTCATCGCGCGCATTCTCCAGTTCGGCGAAATGACTCCGGAACCAAGCGTGGTCCGCGCGAATGAGGTCGGTCACGCGCCGTGCTTCCATGATTCTCCTACTGTGCCAGTGCGGGACTGGGCGTGGTCGGACTGGGGCGGGCGCTTGCCGAGAGCGGCGTCGCGACATCCTCGAGCGGCTTGCGCTCCGCGTTGACGCCGAAAAACCAGGCGATCAGGCCGCCGGCGACCATGATCGCAGCACCCAGGTAGTAGCCGAGGCTGAGCGGCCCCGGATCCTTACCCGCGCCGATCAACGCGCCGAAGAGCGACGGTGCGGCGACACCGCCCGCCAGTTGCGAGATCGCGAAGAAAAATGAGATGGCCTGCCCGCGCAACTCGAGCGGGAAGATCTCGCTCACCGTGAGGTACGCGGACGAAGCGCCTGCCGATGCGAGGAAGAAGATGAGGCACCACATGGCCGTCTGCGTCACCGCGTTGAGTGCGCCCTGGTGGAACAGGAAGCCCGACACGGCAAGCAGGATGCCCGAAACGCAATAGGTGATGAGGATCATCTTCCGGCGCCCGACGGTGTCGAAGAGGTGCCCGATCGTGAGCGGCCCGAGCAGGTTTCCCGCCGCAAAGGGGAAGAAGTACAGCGGCGTCTCGGACGCAGGCACGTTGTAGAAATGCGTGAGCACCAACGCGTAGGTGAAGAAGATCGCGTTGTAGAGGAAGGCCTGGGTGGCCATCATCGAGAAGCCGAGAAACGAACGGCTCGGATAGTCGCGGAGCATGGTTTTCGCGATCTGCGGGTACGACACGCGTCCCACACCGGTGAGCTCGATCGCCTTGTCCTCGGACACCGGCTCGAGGTGCACGCCCTGTCGCTCGACACGCGCCTCGATCTCGTCGACGATCTTTTCGGCTTCCTCTTCGCGACCATGTGTCATCAGCCATCTCGGAGCTCTCCGGAATCGTGCGACGCATATAGATCACGACCAGTCCGAGCACTGGGCCGATGAAGAAGGCGATACGCCAGCCGAGGTTGACCGGCAACAGCTTCGGATCGAGCAGCAGTAACGATGACGCCGCACCGATCATCGCCCCCAGCCAGTAGGTGCCATTGACGGCGATGTCGACGCGCCCACGGTAATGAGAGGGGATGAGCTCGTCGATCGCCGAGTTGATGGCGGAGTACTCCCCACCGATGCCCATGCCCGCGATGAACCGGCAGAACATCAACGACCAGAGGTTGAAGGAGAAGGCGCCGAGGCCGCTGAAGCACAGATAGATTCCGAGACAGACCATGAACATCTTCTTGCGCCCGATGTGGTCGGTGATGCGGCCGAAGACGAGTGCGCCCACAACCTCGCCGAGCAGATATCCCGACGCAAGAAACCCAACGTCACCCGCCGTGAGGTGCAGAGTGGCGCGGTCGATGAGCACGGTGCCGACCAGCGCGACGATCTGGATCTCGAGCCCGTCGAGGATCCACGAAACTCCAAGGCCGGTTACCACCAGCCAGTGAAATCTCGTCCAGGGAAGGCGGTCGAGCCGCGCCGGGACAAGGCTGCGTACGGTGCGGGCTGCCGGCTTGCCGGACGACGCGGCCGGCGTCTGCGGACGGGCTTCGGCAGTGGTCATCGTCAACTCCTCGATTAACGGACCAGGAGAACGGAGCAGGTGGCATCGCGCGAAATCTTGTGCGCAACCCCGCCCAGCAACAGATCTTTCACGCGCTGTCCGTGGTTGCCGACCACGATCAGGGTGGCGTCGAACGACTCCGCAATGCGAAGGAGTTCCTTCGCGGTGGACCCATCGCCGGTCCGCACGACTCCACGAGCCCTGATCCCGGCGGCGCGCAGCTTCTCCACGCTGAGGTCCACCAAGGCCTCAGCCTCAGGCGACCCATTGTGGGGGAAGGCCGGCGGGAGTATTCCTGGCTTGGGGGCGCCCGCAAGCAACGCCGCACCTTCGAGTTCCCGAACGTGCGCGATGAGCACCTCGCTGTGACCCGCTTGGGCAACCTGCTCCGCGGCGGTGACCACGTTGCTGGCCAGTTGCGGATCTGTGTCGACTGCCACGACGATCTTCTCGAACATCTACCTGGCGCCTCCTGAGCTGTCGAGCTCCATCCGTCTGCGCGTGTGCGTGCCGAGATGATAGCAGGACTGTCATATAAGGCAACACGCCAGCGGGTACATAAGGCATACAATCGCGCGTATGAATATTCCGATGATGCCGGTCATCCCGGAGCAGCCTGAACCCGGAACCGAACCGGAGATCACTGACCCTGATCCTGAGCAACCGGAGGTCCCTGACCCGGATCGTTCAGCCGACCCTGAGTCGCCGGAGCAGCCCACTCCGTCGGAGTAACGGGAGGCGGATTCGCGTCGCCGGCGCGTTCGGGCCGGTCGCCTGTTCGCTACGCGGCTTCAGACCTTGAGGTTTTCGCGCAGGAACCCAAGCATGCGGGGGAGTGCGTCGAGCCGGTTGGCACGCTTGGCGAGTCCGTGGCCCTCGTCGTCATAGATGAGCAGCTCGCTGGGGACCCCGCGAGCAACCAGCAGTTCGTGCAGCTGCCGCGCCTCGCCCACCGGCACCCGCGGGTCGTTGGCGCCGTGAATCAGCATCAGCGGCGCTCGAATGTCGTCGACGCGCGTGATCGGTGAGGCCTCGATGAGGAAGTCGCGGTCGGTATCCAGGGAGCCGTACTCGACCTCGCGGAATCGACGGCGGTACGGCGACGTGTTCTCGAGGAATGTGACCAGGCTGCTGATGCCGACGGTCGCGATGCCGGCTGCCCAGAGGTCCGGGTAAAACGCGAGCGCGGCGAGTGTCATGTAGCCGCCGTACGACCCTCCGATGACTGCAACGCGCTCGCCGTCCACCCCGCGTTCCGGCAGTGACGCGTGCAGGGAACTGAGGTCCTGCACCGAGTTGAGCCGCAGACGGCGGTCATCGAGCGAGACGAAGCGCCGTCCCCAGCCGGCGGAACCGCGGACGTTGGGGCACACCACAGCAATGCCCGCAGCGAGCAGCCGAATGATGAAGGGGTCGTAGCGAGGAGCGAAGCGCGCCTCAGGACCGCCATGGACGACGAGGACCGCCGGTGGGTTGGCAGCCTCCGGCCTGTAGAGGAAATACGTGATCTCCTCGCCGTCGAACGAAGCGATCCGGTGCAATTCCGGGGTCACTTTCAGGTCAGCGGGGACGACCCCGTCGTCGGGCAGCAGCCGGACTGCGGGACCTCCGGTGCGCGTGTCGATGCGCACCGGCGTCATCGGCGACGCCGTGGTGGTGAAGGTCAACAGTGCCGTCGCGCCGTCGGCGGACAGTCGCGGTCGCGGCACCAGGGGCAGATGAAAGGCGGTGCCCGAGTCCGGAAGGGGAAGGTCGCGGATCAGCGTGAGCGTCACCCCATCGTGCAGTTCCATGCGCGTGACGGCGTTCTCTGCGTAGACGACGATCGCCCTTGTCCCGTCAGCGCTCAGGCTTGCCTCGGTGTCCCACTCGGTGTCGAGGACGTAGTGCCAGGATGCGGCGGCGAGGTCGTACCGGGCCAGCCCGGCGACATCGCGGCCCGCGTCGGTGCTGAACAGGAAGCCGGAGGAGTCCGGGTACCACGACGGACCGAAGGCGATGCCGGCGCCACTGCGCTCCACAACCGTGCGAACCTCGTGGGTCTGCAACTCGATGAGCAACAGGTCGCCGCTGATGGCAAACGATCCGTCGAGACGCGCCACCGTGAGCCAGCGACCGTTCGGGGAGAACCGCTCCACGGCGTTCCATCCACCCTCGAGCACGATGCGAGTCGCGCCGTCCAGCAGGTCGAGCACGTGCACGTCGAAGTCAACGCCGTTGCGGCGCGTCGAGGAGAATGCGACGTAGCGACCATCCTGACTGACGTCTCCAAGGTCGTGCTTCACGCCTTCTTCCACAATCAACGCGCGCAGCTCGCCAGTTCGCAGCGCGACCCGCCACAGCTGATAGTTCTCGTTACCGCCACGATCGACCGCAACCACGGCCTCGTCGCTCCCCGGAATGTAGCGCGCGGCCGCTACCGGTTCGTCGAGGAAGGTCACCTGGGAGAGGTCGCCGCCGTCGCTTGATAGACGGTAGACCTGCATGCTCCCGGTGTCATCGCTGCGCACGAGCATCTCGGCCCCGTCAGCGGAGATATCGGCAATCACCGTGCTCCGAGCGCTGAGCAGGCGTGTCAGGAATTCGTCGACCACGGCGGTATCTTCGCATCAGGCGGCATCGCTGACGCCTCGCGAGCGCGGCAGCCGACGGTGCGTCGCACCGGGCCGCCCAGCTAGCTCACGAATGCGATCTCCCCGGTGATGCCGGTAGGCCGGCTACGAGGTCCACGGCGGCGCGCCGTGGTAGTCGCCCTGGATCATCGTGCTCAACTGGGCGATCAGGGTCGAGGAACGCAGCGTGATCCCAAGCTCGCGGTTGTAGCGCAGGGATTCGGTGGAGAAGTTCTGGGAACCGACGAATGCCTCCTGGGTGCTCGTGCCCGGGTCGCGCACCAGCACCTTGGCGTGGATGTACAGGGACGCGTTCGGGGAGTACACGTGCAGGTGCACTCCGGCCAAGGTCAGCTCGCGAAACGCAGACGTCCAGTCCGGCGAGTTGGTCATGCAGATCTCGACGTTCACGCCGCGGCGTGCGGCCGCCATCAGCGCGCTGGTGATGTCCTTGCTAGCCATCTCCTCGTTCTCCACCAGGAGTGAGCGGTGCGCTCCTTCGATGAATCCAAGCAGGTCCGCCTCGGCTGTGGTCGGCGACCACACCAGGTCGGCGCCTGCGCCGGGATCCTGGCGCGCGCCGTCGTAGTCGGCGTTGAAGGCCGATTGAATCGCAGCGATGTCCGAGGCGGTGCCGTCGATGACCGCGACGTCGCGGGTATCGTAGTAATAGCGGCTCGTCCAGTTCAAGGTCATCACCGCGCTCACGCCGCTGTCGATGGTCAGCGTCTTCTGGTGTGTCAGGGCATAGGCGGTGCTCGCCCAGCGCACGTGCACACCATGTCCCTGCAGGTACGAGTACGCAGCCGCATCCGCTGATGACGTGTCGGTATGGTTGAGGATGACGCGGACGTCGACTCCACGGCCCGCGTCGGTGGCCAGCAACTGCTCGGCGTGCGTGTCCTCGAGCTCATACATGGTCAGGTCGACGCTGTGACGCGCTGAAGCGATCAACGCGTAGATCTCGCCCATGCCCGCGCCGGGCTCGATCAAGAGCGAAAGCCTGGCCTGTGGCGTGGGTTTCGAAGTGACCGCAGGCGTCGAAGTCGGCGCGGGAGTGGCCGTCGCCACCGGGTCACGGGCAGGCGCGGCGCACCCGGCACTTGCCCCGAGGCTGAGGACCGCGAGGCACGGGAGCCATGGCCGTCTCACGCAACCCAGTATGGGGCGAGGCTTCGGCTGCCCCCAGGGACAGTGATAGGCCAAAGCGCAGGGCTACCCGCCTGTCGTTGCCGGCCACGGCGCCATGCGAAGGCGCGCACAGCGAGACGCCGCCCCGAGTGGGCGATGATCCGCGTCATGGACAGTGGGCACCGACCGATCACGGTGATCACCGGCGGCGGGCGCGGCATTGGGGCGGCGACTGCGGCATATCTCGCTGCGGCAGGCCACGATCTTGTTGTGAACTACCGTCGAGACGAGGCGGCCGCCGCAGGCGTTCTGGCTGTGGCCGAGGCGGCCGGTGCGCGGGCGATCGCAGTGCAGGCGGACATCACGTCAGCGGACGAGGTTGAGCGGCTTTTCGCCGTTGCGGCTGAGCGGATGGGTGCCGTCGAGAACCTCGTGAACAACGCAGGGGTGACCCTGCACATCGCCGACCTCGCGGATACCGACGTTGCGGTAATCCGTGAGGTGATCGATGTGAATCTGCTCGGCACCGTGCTGTGTGCGCGACGAGCCACGCAGAGCATGTCAACCAGCCGCGGCGGCGCGGGCGGCAACATCGTCAACGTCTCGTCCGCGGCCGCGACGCTCGGTAGCGCGCACGAGTACGTGCACTACGCGGCGGCAAAAGCGGGCGTCGAGGCACTCACCTTCGGACTGGCGAAAGAGCTGGCGGCGCAAGGCATCCGTGTCAACGCGGTTGCCCCGGGTGTGGTGCGCACCGAGATCCACGCGGCCGCCGGCGATCCCGATCGCGCGGACCGATCGGCCGATCGGATTCCACTCGGGAGGCCGGGCGAGCCGAGTGAAATCGCTGCCGCCATCGCCTGGTTGCTCAGCCCCGACGCAGCCTACGTGACCGGCGCGGTGCTCCGGGTGTCCGGGGGCATGTAGGCAGGCGATTTGAAGGTGGCGCCCAACGGATCAACGACGGCCGGTGATGCGCACGCAGCAACGTCCCGGTCCGGGATCGAGCGTGGCGACGTGCCGGGTGTCAGCGAGCCCTTCGAGGATGCCCGAGACGAAGGCCTGGTTCATGGAGCAGGTCCGCTCGATTGACAGCTCCGCGAGGGCATGGAAAGGGCAGTTTCCCAAGCTGATGTCGCCGCCCCGGGCAACCTCGGGGTCGAAGCCCAGGAGGCTCAAGGCCGAGGTCAGCCGCGGGGCAGCGAGCCCATCCTGGCGCAGTTCCTCAGCGACCAGACGTCCGCGTTCGACCGCCGCGGCGCGCACCGCCTCCTCCGCGGTCGCTGGACTGATCGCCTGAAGGGCAGCCGTGAGGATCTCTCCGGCGATCAGATAGCGACGCGGCGGGATCGATAGTTCGATCGCCGATCGCGAGGATCGATAGAGCTTGGCGGGGCGACCGGCTCCGGGGCCGCTGCGATCGTTCAGGCGCCGAAAGGAGGGGATGAGAACGCCCGCTTCCACGAGTTTGTCGAGGTGAAATGCCGCTGCGCTCCGTGACACGCCGGCCGCCCCTGCCGCCTCGTCGCGCGAGACCTCGTGGTCGGAGCCCGCAACGTACCGGTAGAGCGCGCGTCGCGTCGGATCGTCGAGCGCCGCGATCAGGGCGTCGATGGGATCAGTCATCTGCGGTTGATGTCCATGACGGAGGGCAGATCCTTTCGTGGCGGGGTCGTTCTAAAATCAGTATAGTTCGCTTTTACTAACCGAGTTCACGAGACTTCACGGAGGGCGGCATGGCCGAGAGCGTCATCGATCGTCTGATTCGCCGGCAGCAGTGGATGGACCGCCTGGCGGATTTCCTGCAGAAGGTCATCGGTGCCATCTACAAGGGCCTCGGCGCGCCTGGCCGGCTGCTCAACAATCTCATGCACGGGACGGCCGTCCTGGGGCATCCACTCCATCCGGCGGTGACCGACATCCCGATCGGCGCCTGGTCGGTCGGCCTCGTGCTGGACTACCTGGCGGTTTCCGGCCACCTGGTTACTGCCGCAGCCGGGAATGTCGCCCTGCTGGTTGGCACACTGGTCGCGCTGCTTGCGGTCGTCACCGGCTACACGGACTTCCACGACACGTTCGGGCACGAGCGTCGGCTGGCGTTGGCGCATGGCCTGACCATGACGACCGTGTTCATCGTGGAGGTGGTTTCGCTGATCCTTCGACTGGTTGGCGGACCCGGACCGGAGCCCGCGGCGATCGGGCTCGCCACCGCGGGGCTGGCACTTGCGTTGCTCGGAAGCTACCTCGGCGGGCATGTCGTGTTCTCCATGGGGACAGCCGTGAACCGCAACGCGTTCTTCGAAGGCACTGAGGACTTCATCGACGTCGGCAGCAGCGACTCGTTTGCTGAAGGGGCGTTCCACCCCGCGTGATGGTGGGTGATCTACCCGCACTCATCGTCCGGCGGCAGGGGGCAGTCTGTGCCATCGGCGCGGTGTGCTCTCACGCGGGCGGGCCGTTCGACGAGGGGATTCTCCGAGAACGGACGGATCACGTGCCCGTGGCACGGCTCGATCTTTGACGTCTGCACTGGTGCGGTGAAGGGTGGGCCCGCCACCTTCGACCAGCCACGATTGGCCGTGCGCGAGGCCGATGGGCGTGTCGCCGCAAAGCCGCGGTCCCACTCCATTGAGCGACCCCATCACGCGCACGGCACCCGCTGACCGTCACCTCGACGTGCTTTCCGCATCGCACGACCGCGGCGAGGGGTGGGAGGAAGCAGTCACGCCACGTCGGATTGGCCCTGAGGATTTGACCAGATTCGAGGGATACATGGCGGAGATCTTCACGGCGCTGGGCATGGCTTCTGGGAGCCCGTCAACGGTCGACACCCCGCGCCGCTTCGTTCGCGCGTTGCTTGACGCGACAGACGGCTACGAGGGCGACGAGAAGATCGTCACGGCGTTTCCCACCGAATGCCACGGCGACCCTGACTGTCGCGTGAGCCAGGTGGTGCAGGGACCGATTCCGTTTTTCTCTCTGTGTGAACATCACTCGTTCCCATTCACGGGACACGCATATGTGGGCTACATCGCCCACGAGCACATCCTCGGGCTCTCGAAGCTGACGCGCCTTGTCCGCCTGTTCGCGCGCCGGTTCACCGTGCAGGAGCGTGTCGGTCAACAACTTGCCGATGCGCTCGTGGAAATCCTCCAACCTCATGGGGTCGCCGTGCATCTGGAGGCTGTGCATCTCTGCACACAGATGCGCGGCGTCCGAGAGGTTGCTTCGACAACCAGGACCACCTACTGGCGCGGCCAGTACGGCGATGACGCCGCACTCCGCGCCGAGTTCCTGACGCTCTGCAGATCGCCCGGTTGACTTGGGTACCGTTGTGGCGGTGAGATTCACGCCTCGTCAACTCGATGACGCAGCGGAGATCGCCCGGCGGTGGATCCGCTACCAGGCGATGATGCTCGGCGTCCCCGGTGTCTCGCTCGGGATCAGTCACGGCGACCGGACCGTCCTGCTCGACGCGAAGGGCACCGCCGACATCGCGGCCGGGCGCCCCGCCAGCGCTGACGGCACCAGTTACCGCTGCGCATCGATCACCAAGACCTTCACCGCGACGCTGGTCATGCAGCAGGTCGAAAGCGGCAGGATGCGGCTCGACGAGCCGATCACGACCTATCTGCCCTGGATGCGAAAGCTGTTGCATGCACGAGACATCAGCATCCGGCACATGCTGATTCACGGCGGTGGCGTGATCCGCGACGGTTCCAACCTCTGGGGGACGAGGACTTTCCGGATCGCGACACCATGCGCAAGGAAGTGCGCCAGCAGTTGACATATGCCGCGCCGGTCACGACCTTTCGATACTCGAACGTCGCCTACAGCCTGCTCGGCGAGGCGCTCGAAGCGGTGACGTCAACGCCGTTCGAGATGCTGCTGCAGCGCAATCTGCTCCGGCCGCTCGGATTGACCGGGAGCGCACCGTCATTGACGCCGCGTGCGCGCAAGACGCTCGCAACCGGCTATTACCGGAGCCGGCCAGGTGAGGAACCGCGTCCCGCCCGCCACGCCGAGGCGCGTGCGTTCGCTGCCGCCGGGGGACTCGTGTCGACCGTGCCGGATCTGCTGCGCTATCAACAGGCACACTTCCCCGGCGCCGGGAGCATCATCTCGGACCTCTCGCGCCGCGAGATGCAACGCACGCAATGGGAACGCTCCGAAGAGCCGAATCACGGCCTCGGTTGGATGATCTGGCACGTCGACGGCATCACGGTTCGCGGCCACAGCGGCGGGTATCCGGGGTTCACCACCAAGATCGGGTTCTCGCCAGAGCTGCGGCTCGCTGCGGCGGTGCTCAACAACACCAACGGGCCGCTGCCCGGCCTGTCGGTCGACGCGATCTTTCACAGCGTGGCCTGGACGGTGCGGCGCTGGGGAGACGCCGCTGAGTCGGCGCATGGGCACACGCGCGCGAGTCTCGGCCGTTTCGCGGGTCAGTATCGGGGCGACGTGGGGGAGATGCTCGTGGTCCGGATCAACCGGGCGCTCTACCTGCTGGACCCGGACGCGATCATGCCGCTGGCGTCAGCCGCGCGATTGCGACCGGATGCCGCGCGTCGCTTCACCATCGTCGAAGGCGACGACTACGGTCACTTCGGCGAGGAGGTGAGCTTCACCGTGAACACGGCGGGCCGCTGCACAGCGATGAAGTACGGACCCCATACGTTGCGACGGGCCGACGTCTAGACCGACGGTCGCTCAGCCTGCCGCGGGCAACGCGGTGCCACTCATGTGTCGCGATCGGCAGCCGACACCAGGCTGTGGAGTCGCGCGAGCCGGGCGGGACGCTCGCGCACGAAGCGCCCGATTCCTTCGAGCATGTACGGCACGGTCAGGTGCGCCTCGTCCATGACCTCGTCCACCGAGCCCCCGGTGCGCCACCGGTCATCCCAGTCGGCGCCCATCGAGTACTCGGCACCGAGCGGCCCGTCGACCCAGTCGCGCATCAATTTCACCGTGCGGTTGGTGATGGCCATGGCGTCGAGCCGATCGCCGGGAGCGATGACGCTCTCACGGTAGGCCGCCGGCTGCATCCGGAAGAGTTGCGGGCTGATGGCCGCGACGATCTTCACGTTGTAGCCAAGCTTGTCAAGATCAGGGAGGGCCTTGACGAGGTTGGCTGTGGAGGTTGTGCCCTGGACGAACACGGTGCCCATCGCAGGAAGGTCGCTCCGGAAGGGGCGGAGCACATAGGCTCCGCGTGCGGCCAGGAAGTGGCTCGGCATGCCGAGCGCTGCCCGATCCGGCAGCTCGATTGCAGGCCGCGTGAGGTGAAGGGCGACGATCGGCACGTCGGTCGCGAGCGCGGCCGCGAGGACGACCGGGACCTCGTTGAACTCCCAGGGATGCAGGTCGATGACCTTGCCTTCGGGAAAGAGCTGGGTCACGCCGGGCTCGTAGATACCGAAGTGGGTGCGTGAGTCCTCGGCGGTCTCCGGCCCCGAGTGCCCCGCCACCCACAGCACCTTGCCAACCTTCAGCTCGCAGTCCTGCGCGAGCTGGCTGAAGAGGCGCATCTCTCCGTACTTCAGGTAGCTGAACGACCCATAGGTCGAGCACGCACCCCAGAAACCGTTGAAGGAGGTGAACGGGTCGGCGGCTAGGTTGACGGTCGCGAGCCCGACGATCATTCCGGCATTGGTGAACTCGGTGATCTCCGTCGGCAGCAGCGCTCCTTCGACGTTGCTGTTGCGCTCATACCATCCGTAGCCCGGGAGGTCACCGAAGTCCTTGCCAAAGCCGGCGAGCGCCGTGGAATCGGCCAAATCTGCCGACGCGGCGATGAACAGCGGGCGTCCGTAGTCACGTTTCGCGGTGGCGTTCACCCAGGAAGCCCAGGCGCCGAATGCCGCACGGTTCGGCTGCTTCTCACCGGGCTTTCGAAACAAGGTATCGGGATAGCTGCGGTAGTCGGTGAGGCGCGGGTCCGTGAACACGTCGGCGCCGTGGCCGGCAACCCGCATCCCGTCGATGCGCTCCGGTACCTGGCCCGCAAGCGCAAGCAGACGATCGCTGATGGCGTCAACGACGGCAGGATGGCCGGCAAGGACACTGGCCGCGCGTCGCAGGTTCTCGGCAGCCTGCTCGTGCAATGCCGTTGGATCCGCCGGCGCCGGCTCATCGACACCGACGTAGCGCATGGCGTACTTGGCCATGAAGGCGTTGCGGAGCTCCCAGAACGGCGCGCTGTTCATGGCGTGCGGTGACCCGTGACTCTTGTTGTCGTACTTGAGATATCCGCGTCCCTTACGGGTGCGGAACCAGGCCACCGACGGAACCCCTTCGGGGTTGTCGCCGCAGGATGCAGCCAGAACCGCTTCCGTGACCGGGCCCCATTCCGAGCCCTGGAGCGTCCCCGACACGCGCCAGCCGTATGCCCCGAACCACGTCTCGGGTGTTCCGGGCACCACCGACGAAGCAGGGAAATCGTCGATGCCGAAGTCGTTCCAGTCGACCAGGAACACCAGGTTGGAGAGACCGAGACCCCACGCTGCGTTGCGCGTCTCGTGACTGGCGCCGGCAGTCAACCCGCCCTCGCCTTCCACGACGAAGACGCGAACCCCACCGGCACCGGCGAGCTTAAGCGCGAGCGCCTCTCCGGCGGCAGGCGGCATGCCATGGCCCGAGGGGCCGGTGTTGAACTTGAGAAAGAGGCTCCGACCGGCCATCTCCGGATGTCCGGGGAGGCCGCCACGGTGACGGAGCCCAAGGAGATGCTCGTAGGTCAGCGCCCAGCGACCCTCGTCGGGGAAGGCGAACGCCGGGTTCGAGTCGCGTGCGGCTCGGAGGCGGAGCGTCTCGTTGAGCGCAGCGAGCGTCGCGTACACGACCGGCACGGTGTGTCCGGCGGAGAGCACGAAGCGATCGCCGAACGGCAGCCAGGGACGCCGAATGTCCCAGCGCATGGCACCGGACAGCATCGTCGACAGCAGCAGGTGGACCTTCGAACGTGACCCTCCCGGATGGCCACTCTGCCGATAGTTGAGCGCCAGATCGATGAACTCGTCAACGACATCCTTGACGACTTCCCAGTCGGCAAACGACGCCTCCGCCTCGCCGTAGAGGCGATCAGTGTCAGCCACGTCTGTGACAATAGCCGCCCAGGAGAACCAGATGACGACCACGACGCCGGCAGACATCCACCAATCGATCCGGGCGGCCAGAGATGCAGTCCGCTGACGAACTGCGCACCGCCTCGCGAGCGATCCATGCGCTCGCCGAGCTGGGCTTCGAAGAGGTGGAGTCGTCGCGGCTGTTGAGTGGCTTGATCGAGCAGCACGGCTTTCACGTCGAGCGTGGCATCTCGGGCATGCCGACAGCCTTCGTGGCTCGAAGCGGGACCGCAGGTCCGCACATCGCATTTCTCTGTGAATACGACGCGTTGCGTGGTCTCGGCCACGCCTGTGGCCACAACCTCATCGCAACCTCGTCAGCCGGCGCGGGCATCGCGCTCGCGAAGACGCTGCACGACCAGCATGTCGAGGCGCGGATCAGCATCTTCGGCACACCCGCGGAGGAGGGCGGGGGCGGCAAGATCCCGCTCTGTCGCGATGGTTTCTTTGACGACTGTGACGCCGTCCTCATCTTCCATCCTTCGGATCGCACCGCGGCCATTCAGTACGCGCTCGCCTGCACCCACTGGGAGTGGACGTTCCGAGGGCGCGCTGCGCATGCGGCGTGGAGCCCGGATCGCGGCCTCAACGCACTCGACGCGTTCGTGCACGCGTACAACGGCATTTCCTTGTGGCGTCAGCAACTGCGCGACGATGCCCGGGTGCACGGATTCATCGTCGAAGGTGGAACGGCTCCCAATATCATTCCGGAGTTGACGCGCGGGGAATACCTGACGCGCGCCCGTGACGGCGCCTATCTGCGCGAGATGAACGTGCGCTTTCGGGCGATCTTCGAAGCAGCCGCGCAGGCGACCGGTTGTGCAGTGCATCTCGAGGAGAAGGAGACGTACCTCGACCTTCGGTCGAACGCCGTGCTCGGCGAGATCGCCAGCCGGCACCTCGCCGCGGTCGGCTTCACCGAGCAGCCAGTGGTTCCGTGGGCGCGGACAGGCTCCACCGACGTCGGCGACGTGTCCTACGCGGCGCCCACGTTGCATCCCGAGTTCGCAATTTCCGACGAGGGCATCGGTCCCCACACGCACCCGTTCCGTGAAGCCGCCATCTCCGCGCGAGGCGAGGAGGCGATGCTGATGGCTGCCGAAGTGCTGGCGCGTGTCGGCGCAGAGGTCATCCTCGATTCGGACGTCCGCGAGCGAGTTCGCGATGCCTTCCGCGTCCAGCCTCAACGGCGTCCGGAGTGGACCGGCTCAGCGGCGTAAAAAAGCCAGGTCTCCCCGAGCCCGACGTTCGGGCCCGGAGAGCCTGGCGAAGATCCTTACCCAGCTAGAACCGGACTAGCTGTGGTCCCAGGCAACGAGTTCGGGGACGAACTTCGCTGCATTGATGGTGCCAACCCCTGTCGAGAGGTCATAGCCGTCCACGGCGCGGAAACCGCGGACAGTGTGGGTCGCGCCGTTCTGCGGGAAGGTCACGGTGTTGGTTCCGTGGGTCACGTCGACGATGCCCGGAACGCCTGCCGCTTCCATCGCGTAGAGGGCGGGGTTGATCAGCCCGAGGCCGTGACCGGCCAGCTGATCAGCGATCGCGATGATGCCTGCGAATTCAGGCGAGGCCTCGCTGGTGCCGCCGATCAGGTAGAAGCCCGCGGGGCCCTGAGCGGCGTCCTTGTCGAGGTAGACGAGCGCCGCGCCGTTGACGGCCGCGCTCATCGAGATGTCCGGGAAACCGCGCGCGGAGCCGACGGTCGATGCAACGCTGTCCTGGTAGGACGGGCGCGCGAAGATCGTCGAACGGCCGCCGCCACCAGCTGCCGGCGAGCCGAACAGCGCGGTGTCGTTCCAGACCTGAGCGGGTGCGGTCGCATTGCCCTGAGCGTCCAGATTGAGCTGCAGGCCGCCGATACCGGTGACCAGCGGATCGTCCGAAGGCCACTCAGCGACGCGGTGGAGGAAGAAGGTTGCCGCGAAGCCCTGCGGGGTGAGCGTCTTGGGACCTGAGGGACCCTGATCGCCCGAAGCCGCCAGCATCGTGACACCGTTGGCTGCCGCATTCTTGAAGGAGCCGCGCAGCGCGAGCAGCGAAGCTGCATTCGGGAACGTCTGCTCAGGAGCCGCGAAGCTCTGCGTCATGACGTTGCCGAGGTGGTGATCGATCACGTAGTTCTCAGCCTTGACGATCTCCGGGAATCCGGTGACACCGATCGTCTCGGCGACAGGTGTCTCGACGAGGAGGATGTTCGCTCCCGGGGCCATCGCGTGCGAGTACTCGACGTCCAGGGTGGTCTCTTGAGCCCAGCCGACCATGGTGGGCCGGTCGTTCGGGGCGAACGGCGGGATCGCTCCAGCGGGCGCAATGATCTTGAAGCTCGGCGGTGCCGGGATCTTGAACGCGTTGTCGAAACGCTGCAACTCGTTCTGGATGCCCTTGAAGCCGAAGGAATCGACGATGACGATCGTCTGGCCGGCTCCGTTCAGGCCCTTGGCGTAGAGCGGTCCGAGGTTGTAGGCCTTCTGGAACTGGAACGGCGCGTAGCAGGCGATCCCGATTTGCGCGAGGCAATCGGCGGTGGTTGGCGGCGCCCCGAAGCTGACGGTGCTGACGAGCTTGGCGAGCGGGACCGGAGCGATGGTGGCTCCGACAGCTGCACCGGATCCGCCGACCGTCAGCAGGGTTGCTGCCATCAGGCCCGATCCGGACAGCAGCCCTGCTACCCGTTTTGGCATGGAAATCATTGGTTCGTGGTTCCCCCGTGGTGTTCTCTCTCTCGGCGCGGTGCGCCGAGCCCTAGCAAACAACAACAACCAAGACTGAATCCCAAAGGGCACTCGCCTCCATGAAATGCCGTGGGGCCGAATTCACCCCCCGGTTTAGGTCGTCAAGCCTAACGTCCCGTACCTCCTCTCGGGGCTGACGTTTCGTATAGACGGAGAGGTTACGCCGAGACACGTATGACCCGCTAGGTGCGTTGTCAGCCGGCCTCCGGCTTGCGCGCGCGGCTCGGCGCAACGCGCGACGGTTCCCCGGGCATCTTGGGGTACTGGGGCGGCCAGGGAGCGTCTGGAATCCCGGCGGCCGTGTCGCGAACGTGCAGCGCGAGGATCGGCTCGAGCGACTGCGGCGCGTTCGACATCGGCATCCAGGGATCACCACGCTGCGCGACACGCGGCGGGACACTCGAGATGGTCAGCGCATCCGGCGTGATCGTCCCCAACTCCTCCCACGGAAAGGGAGTGGACACCTGTGCCCCTGGACGCGCACGCACCGACCACGCGCCAAAGATCGTCTTGTGCGGCGCGTTCTGATTGAAATCGACAAAAACCCGGCGCCCGCGCTCCTCCTTCCACCAGGCGCCGGTGACAAGATCCGGCCTCCGGCGCTCGAGCTCGCGGGCCACGGCAACCGCCGCCGAGCGCACCTCGTAGGAAGTCCAGCGCGGCTGCAGGCGAACGTACACATGGATGCCGCGGTTGCCGGTCGTCTTGGGCATGCACACCACGCCAAGCTCATCGAACAGCGCGCGTACCTCGAGTGCGGCTTCCCGGACCATCGGGAACACCACGCCGGGGCTCGGGTCGAGGTCGATTCTGAGCTCATCCGCATGCTCGGGATCGGACGCCTGCGACGGCCAGACGTGGAAGCCCAGACAGCCGAGGTTCACCGCCCAGAGCACGTGCGCGAGGTCGGCGGCCACCAGGGCCTGCGAGGTGGTGCCGTTGGGTGTGCTCACGATCGTGGTCTCCAGCCACTCGGGGCGCGAGTCGGGGACCCGCTTCTGGAAGAAGGAAGGCCCGCTTGCGCCGTTGGGAAAGCGCTGCAGGAGCACGGGTCGCCCACCCATCGCTCGCATGAGCGGCGCCTCGACGGATTGGTAGTAGCGAACCAGGTCCAGCTTGGTGTCCCCGCGCTCGTTGAAGTACACCTTGCCGGGACTGGTGATCGGGATCTCGCGGCCCGCCGCCTGGACCATCACAGCATCGTCAGCCATCCTTCCGGAGCATAAGCGCGCCGGCGGGTCAGCGCCCGAGACAGCGCTTCATGGACAATCCGGGCCGCGATGGATGATCACGACGCGGCCCAGGACACCGAGTACGCCGAGGATTTCAGCTCGCTCATCGACTTCCACCCTTACCGGCATCGATTCGAGAACTCATCACAGCATCCCGGCCGAGGCCCGCTCGCGCGGAGACATCATCGCTGAGCTGCGCGAGATGGCGGAGGAGGAGGATCGCATCGCCAACACCGGGAAGGTCTCGGGGTCGATCTACCACGGCGGTCAGGATCACTACGCGTTCCTGACTGAGGCGTACGGGCTCTTCGCGCACGCCAATGTCCTGCAGCGGGACATGTATCCGAGCGCCACCAAGCTCGAGGGTGAGATCGTCGCGATGACCGCGGCGCTGCTCCACGGAGAGGCGGTGGCGGAGCATCACCCGGGTGAGGAGGTCTGCGGTGTCATCACCTTCGGGGGCACCGAAAGCCTGATCGACCCGATGCTCGTCTACCGCGAGCGTGGGCGCGTCGAGAAGGGAATCGGCGCGCCTGAGGTGATCGTCCCGGTCACGGCCCACGTCGCCCTCCAGAAGGCTGCGCACATGCTGGACATCGAGATCATTCAGGCACCGGTGGGTGACGATTGGCGCGCCGACGTGCAGTGGATGCGCGAGCACGTGACACCCAACACGATCGCGATCGTCGGTTCGGCGGGGAACTATCCGTATGGACTCATCGATCCGATCGAGGAGATGTCAGACCTTGCGCTCGAGTACGACCTCGGCCTGCATGTCGACGGGTGCATGGGTGGGTTCATCCTTCCCTGGGCGGAGAAACTGGGCTATCCGATCCCCACCTTCGACTTCCGCCTCCCCGGGGTGACGTCCATCTCCGCCGATACCCACAAGTTCGGCTACGCGCTCAAAGGCACCTCGGTGCTGCTGTATCGCAACAGTGTGTTGCGCCGCTACCAGTACTTCAGCTATCCCGACTGGCCGGGCGGGATCTACATGTCCCCGGGGCTTTCCGGGAGCCGCTCCGGCGGCATCGTCGCGGCTGCATGGGCGGCGATGCTGAGCCTTGGAGAGGCGGGGTACCTGGAGATCGCGGAACGCATCTTCGAAACTGCCGCCACGATTCTCACCGGCATCGCGGACATCCCAGAGCTGGAGGTGTTCGGCGATCCGACATTCATCATCGCCTTCCAGGGTCGCGGCATCAACATCTATCACGTCAACGACTTCCTGATCACCAAAGGCTGGCGTCTCAACGCCTTGCAGCTCCCGCCCGGGCTGCATTTCTGCGTGACCCGCCCGAACACCGCTGACGGGATTGCCGAGGCATTCCTCGCCGACCTGCGCGCTGCCGTCGAATATGCGAAGACCCCGGGCCTCAGCCCCGCGAAAAGCGGCGCACTCTACGGCCTGGGCGGCTCGCCGGACGGCGACGGGGCGCTTGACCTGAGGTTCGCCGCCGCTCTCGACGCGATGTACGACGTGGTGCCCTGACTGCACTGGCCGTCGATCCGGTGTCCAGGCCCCAGGCACGGCCTCGGGCTACCCGGACGATCAGCCGCCCGAAGCTGTCCCGTCGCGGCGTCTGACCGCGAGCGCTGAGATGGCCTCCAGCAGGCAGCGATGCGCGTTCTGCGAGGTGACCTCCGCCCAGTCGTAGGGGGGCGAGACCTCGACGACATCCATCGCCACGACGTCGGTACGCAGTGCGATCTGGCGTATGGCGCTGAGCAGGTCGACGGGCTGCATGCCACCCGGCTCGGGCGTCCCCGTTCCCGGTGCAAACCCCGGGTCGAGCACGTCGATGTCGATGGACAGATAGATGTACTTGGGGCCGTCGAGTGCCTCAGCAATCGCTTCGTCGACGACCGCCACGACTCCCCGGTCGCGCAGCTCGCCCATGAGATGCCAGCGCATGCCCTGCTCGCGCATCCAGTCGAAGGTTTCTTTCGGAGGCCAGTAACCGCGCAGCCCCACCTGAACGAAATTGCGTCCGGGAACGACGCCCGAACTCGATGAGCCGGCGCATCGGCGAGCCATGGGAGTACAGGTTGCCCCACTGGTTATCGCCGGTATCCGCGTGCGCGTCGAAATGCACGATGCCGACACTGCCCGGCTCATACGCGGCCGCGACCGCGGTGGCGGAGGGCCAGGTGATTGAGTGGTCGCCACCAATGACCATGGGGATGATCTTTCGCTGCGCGACGTCTCCGACGCGCTCCCGGATGGCGGCGTGCGATGCCTCGGCCATGCCGGGCATGCACATGGCGTCGCCGTAGTCGATCACTCGCAGCACATCGAGCGGTGCGACCTCGAGCTCGAGATGCCACTCGGGGTTCTGGTAGGACGCGGTGCGCACGGCGCGGGGGCCGAAGCGCGCGCCCGGGCGATATGTGACGCCGTCGTCCCATGGAGCTCCGACGATGGCGATGTCCGGCTTGACCCTGTCGAGTTGATCAGGCGTGCTCAGTTGCGGGACGCGGCAAAAGGTTGTCGGGCCGAGGTACGCAGGGCCGTCCGCGTAGCGGGGCTCGAGAGGCGGAAGGTCCACGGGCGGGATTGTCACCCAATTCCATCGCGGGCGGAACGTCGGTTACCGCCCTGTGCTCTCCAGCGATGCATGACTGCGCTGTAGGTGCGCTCAACCGGCGACCGGCACCGGTCTGTCTTTGGCTGCGGGGAGTTGGGCGGTTTCCTAACAGGCACGTCAGAGGGAGCGCTGGTAGGCCCGGAACGAGCCTACGGCCGCGAAGCCGAAGACCAGCGCCAGGATCGCGAGACCGCC
Organism: Candidatus Dormiibacterota bacterium; assembly: GCA_963748505.1. Lineage (GTDB taxonomy): Bacteria > Chloroflexota > Dormibacteria > Aeolococcales > Aeolococcaceae > Palsa-851. The sequence continues at coordinate 93,545 of CAVVJH010000003.1, read as the reverse complement.
GAGCCGGGTGAGGACGATCGACCAGTCGACATGTGCGGCGATGCTCTGGCGGCCGGCATCGACCGCCCAGTTCACCGGATTGAAGCGCGCGACCGTCTGCATCCACTGCGGCATCAGCGACTGCGGCAGAAAGACCGACGAGAGGAAGCACAGCGGCAGCACGAGAATCACGTTCGCCGCGATCACGGTGTTCTGGTCGCGCACTCGCAGCGCGAGAGCGTTCGAGAACGATGCCATGACCATCCCGAGGAGCACCGCGGCGGCGACCAGGGACACGAGGCTCAGTGGACCGCCCGCGAAGCGCGCGCCGCCGACAAAGGCCAGCGCCAGCAGCAGGATCGACTGAATCGTCGTGAGCGCCGCCCAGTAGGCGAGCTGTCCGATGAGGAACGAGCTGCGCCGCGCCGGCGTTGCCAGGAACCGGTCGAGCACGCCCCGTTCCATGTCGACCAGATAGGTGGTCCCACTCCAGCCGTTCGACAGCAATGCGCTCATGACCAACACCCCCGGTGCGAGGTAGCTGATGTACGAGGCCCCGCCGAAGCCGGGGAGACCGGTGACGTTCTTGAAGAGTTGCCCGAAGAGGAACAGCCATATCAACGGTTGCACCAACTGCATCACCACGTAGGCCGGCTGCCGCAACAGGGCGCGCAGATGACGGACCGCAAGGTGGGCGGGCTGCATGACCAGCGTGCTCATCGAGGATCTCCTGCTTGGGCGGCGCTGAAGCTGCGCCCGGTGTGGTTGAGGTAGACGTCGTCGAGGGATGGCCGCGAGACGGTGACCGCGGTGACGCGCACGCCGGCGGTCTCCAGGGCAGCGAGCAGCACGGGCACCGCACTGGCACCGTCGTCAACCCGTGCGTGGAGCGTCTGCCCCACCGCGGTGAGGTCGCGCAGTCTGCCCTGCAAGGGGCTGAGGGTCCAGAGCGCAGCGTCCACGGCGACCCCCGCATCGAGGTCGATGTGCACGGCATCGCCGCGCAACTGGCCCTTCAACTCGTCGGGCGTTCCCTCGGCGACGACGCGTCCCGAGTTCGACGATGGCAACCCGGCCGGCAAGGTGGTCTGCCTCGTCGAGGTAATGCGTGGTCAGGAGCACGGTCACGCCGCCGCCGGCAAGACGGCGTATCTCGCTCCAGAGCCCGGCTCGCGCCTCCGGGTCGAGTTCGGTCGTCGGCTCGTCGAGAAACAACACGGACGGCCGGTTGACCAAGCCGATGGCGATCCCAAGCTTCCGACGCATGCCGCCTGAGTAGGTGCGCGACACGCGATCGGCGGCCTCGGTGAGGTTGAATTGATCGAGTAGCCCGTCGACGCGCTGACGAAGTTCGGTGCCACCCATGCCGTAGCACTGGCCCTGGAGCACGACGTTCTCCCGCCCGGTGGCGTCGAGATCCACGGCGTCCTTCTGGGCGACGCACCCGATCACCCTCCTGACCCCCTGTGGGTTCGCCAGGACATCGAATCCCGCCACGCGCGCCTGTCCCGCGTCGGGGCGGCTCATGGTGGTGAGGATCTTCACCGTGGTCGACTTCCCCGCGCCATTGGGTCCGAGGAGGGCGAAGACGCTGCCGCTCGCCACCTCGAAGCTCAGCCCTCGAAGCGCTTCTACCTTCTTGCCGTAGGTCTTCTCGAGGCCCTGAACCTCGATCGCCGCAGCGCTCATGCGAAGAGCACCAGGAGCGACCCGATGGCCGCGAGGAACACCCCGCCTGTCGCGATGGCGCCGACCATGCGCGGACCCCCTCCCGCGGCGCCTGCCGTCCCGACCATACCCACGTACGTGAGCCAGATCACGGCCAGATAGATGAGGTGATGTGCCATGGTTGCTCCTCCCGAGCTAACGCTGTTAGGGCGATTTCTGGACAATGTAGACCTAACACTGTTAGGGTGTCAAGCGATGACACCAGCGGGCCCATGAGGAGGCACCCCGGGAATGACCAAGCGGATGATCACGAGCGTGAATCGGACGACCCTGGCTGAAGCCGCGCTCGCGCTCATCCAGGAAGATGGGCTCGACGCCCTGACCATGCGGACCCTGGCGGAACGCACCGGGGTCAAGGCGGCGTCCCTGTATTGGCATGTGCGCGATCGCGACGAGCTCCTGGAGCTGGTCGCAGACGCGTTGCTGGCGCGAGTCGCCAGTAGTGGCCAGCCGAAGGACTGGCGCGGAACGGCGCTGGCCCTGTGCACGGCGACGGGCGCGACGGTGGCGGCCCAACGGGATGGCGACCGGATCCTCCACGAGGTGCCGGCGGCCGTGCGAAGGAGTGCGGTCTATGCGGGCCTGGTGAAGGCGATCACTGCCGGTGGTGTTGATGACCGCGGGGCGGGCGACGTTGCCGCGATGATGATTGGGTTCGTGGTCACGCAACCCTCGCAGGGCTTCCGCACCCCAACGGCGGTCCCCGGAAAAACCATGACCCTGGCCATCGACTCCGGTTCGCATGGCGTGGCGGTGCGCGCAGGGGAACCTATGGAAGCGCTGTTTCGCGTCCCGCACGACGCGGCGGCCGCTGCACCCACGGTGCAGCAGGATGAACGGGTGATCGTTCGCCGGCTCCGCGGCGGCAAGACCGGCGAGATCGAAGTGAACCCATCACTGCCATGGCGGGTGCAGGTCCAGGGGCCGACGTGGAACACCTTGCTCGACCTCCGTGGCCTCGACCTCCGCGAGCTCCACTTCGACAGCAGCGCGACCAAGGTCGAAGGCATCCTCCCGCCACCGCGCGGCGTGGTTCCGATACACGTCTCGAGTGGTGTGGTACAGGTCAGGCTCCGCCGGATGCCGGCAACCGCCGTCATCGCCGAGATCAAGAGCGGGGCTGTCAGAGTGAGCCTTGATGACTACGTCACGCGCGTCGCGCTCGCCGACACGCGCTGGGAGACACCCGGAGCGAGCGACACGGCGGACAGGTACGAGTTGCGCGTCAGCGGCGGCGCAGTGCGCGTGACCCTGGATCCGACAGCACCCGAGAGTGTCGCGCCGTCGTCGACCACGCCGCCAGCGCCATCCGGGACTCCGGCCTCACCCTCGCGCTCGAAGTCGTCCTCGACGGCATCGCGGCGCGCTCTCGACCGTGATGAGACTCGCCGATTTCGATGCGCTGAGCTTCGATTGCTACGGCACCCTCATCGACTGGGAAGCGGGCATTGGCGCAGTGCTGACCCCGTGGGCAGCCGACCACGGCGTGACGCTGACCACCGAGCAGCTGCTCGAACGCTACGCACGGGCAGAAGCGCAGGAGGAGGAGCGGACGCCGGCCGCGCGCTATCCGTCGATCCTGGGCGCGGCGATGGCGTCGGTCGGCGAGGGACTCGGTGTGCATGTCGCCGACGCGGACCGCGTACGGCTGGCAACGTCGGTTCCGGACTGGCCGGCGTTTCCGGACTTGGCGGCGGCGCTCGACGAGCTGTCGCGCCGCTACAAGCTGATCATCCTCTCCAACGTCGATCGGGCATCGTTCGCGGGGAGCAACGCGCGGCTCCGCGTCCAATTCGATGCCATCGTCACCGCGGAAGATGTCGGGTCCTACAAGCCGTCACCACGCAATTTCGAGGCGTTGCTCGACACCGCACGAGAGCTTGGAGTCGAACAGGCACGGCTGCTGCACGTTGCGCAAAGCCTCTTCCACGACCACGTGCCGGCCAAGAGCCTGGGACTGTGCACGGCGTGGATCGACCGTCGAGGAGACCGGGGCGGTTGGGGCGCGACCCCGCCACCCGGCATTGAGGTACAGCCGGATTGGACCTTCCGTTCGATGGCGGAGCTGGCCGCAGCCGCTCGCGTTGTCGACACTACTGTCTGAAACAGTTGGAGGGATGCCCGCCGGAGCCGGCATCCCTCCATGGAAGCCTTGACTACCCTCGCTGAATCAGGACCAGCGCCAGTTCTCGGGATAGATGTTGAGCAGCGGATCCTGTGGCCCGGTGCCCTTGAGGTTCTTGTTGATCTCGGACAGCTGCGCGTAGGCAACCGGCATCCAGATGACCGGTAGCTGCTTGGCGAGATAGTCCTCGTAGGTGTAGGTCGCCTGGATGTTGCTGCTGGTCTCGGTCGCGAGGATGTACGCCTGCGTCTGCGGGTCGCAGTAGCCGCCTGAGTTCGAGCCTGCGTACTGAACGCTGGCGCCGCTGCCGGTGCAGGACCAGAGCTCATCACCGGTGGGGTCGTAGTCGGGGGCATAGATCCAGCCACCGCCCCAGAACTCCATGTCCCAGGTGCAGGCTTCACCGGTTTTGCACACCACGGCATTGCCGATGACCGTGTCGAAGGGGGCGGACGTCAGGTCGATGGCGATCCCGGCCAGGCCGAAGTCCGATTTCAACTGCGCCATCTCCTGATCCAGCGCGGCTTGACCGCTTTCGTACTGGAGACTGAAGGAAGCCTTGGCGCCTCGCGGGATTCCCGCGCCGCACTGGCCGCTGCCGGTGCCCGGATTCGTGCAGGTGCTGGTTCCGCCGGCGTTGACCGTCCATCCGTTGGCCTGCAGCAGGGCGATCGCCGCACTCGGGCTGTATGGGTATGGGTTGGTCTTCTCGAACGAGTTGACGAAGTTCGAGGAGGGCTTGGTGGGTACCGGGCCGTAGGTCGGGTAGCCGTACCCGAAGAAGGCCTTGCTGATGAATGTGTTCTGGTCCACCAGGTCCTGCATCGCCTGCCTGAAGTAGAGCTGCTTGAAGATCGGCCCACTGGTCGGGTTGGTGAAGTTCTCCGGGAAGTAGGTGATCTGCCAGCCCGTCCATGGCTCAAAGGTGTAGATGTTGTTGAGACTGTCCTTCTGCAAGGCATCGCTCGGAGGCAGATAGCCGTAGTCGACCGTTGTGTCGCTCACCGAGGTGGCGCTCTTGAGGACGTTGAACTCAGCGGTCGCCTGCGTGTACGGCACTTCGTTGAACTGTTTGAGGGTGGGCTTGACGGGTCCGCTGTAACCGGGGTTCGGCACCATCGAGACGTTGCCCGCGGTATCCATCGACTTGAGCTTCCACGGTCCCGACACGACCTGCCAGAGCGGGTTGGTGTCGTAGGTGGAGATGCTCTTCGACTGCGCGTCGAGGAAATTGAAGACCTTGACGGCGCCCGCCGGGTCTGGTCGTAATCACCGACCGCGCCCGACGCCGATTCCTTGTCCCAGACGTGCTGCGGGAGCGGAGTGATCTGGCTCAGCTCGTTGTAGGTGAAGAAGTACGAGCCATATGCCTGGCTGAGGTTGAAGGTGATCTTCAGCTTGTTGGTGGGGTCGATGGTCGTGCTGAGCACGTTGTCGGGATACTCGCCAGGCGAGTAGCCGGCCCAGTTGTCCTTGTTGGCAGTCACGAGGTTCTGCCAGAACTGGATGTCACGCGCGGTGATCTGGGTCCCGTCCGACCACTTCCAACCCTTGAGCGTCATCGACACCGACTTGCCGTCGGAGGAGTAGACGGGGGCCTCAGCGAGGCTGAGGCTGCTGTTCAGCTGGACGTGTCCATTGGTCCCGAACCAGTACAGCGGCCGGTATATCAGCTCCTGGAACTGGCTCAAGTTGGCGACGCTGAAATACTGCAGTCCCGCGACCGGGAAGATGTAGTTCGGCTGCGACCCCGGACCCTCAGCGAAGGTCGCGGTCGTCTTGGTCACGGCTGGGCCCGTGCTGCTCGAGGTACTGCTGCCGCACGCCGCGACCCCAACACTCGCAACAACACCGATGACACCGGCGACAGTACGTGGTCGCCATGCGCGTTTCGTGGTCATACACGGACTCCTCTGCGAACCAATCGACGCATCCTGGTTGGTGACGATACGAAAGGCGCCGAGGCGAATATGACGTTTCTGACGAAATTCACTCCAACGGGTGATGAACTACTTCGCGGAAAGCGACAGAATGGCCCGATACGATGCGCGAAAAGTGGTACAGCCAAATGGGAATCTCAACCGACCCGACGGCGGCGTCATGCGCACCGATCGCGCCTGACCCGGTGCACTGCATTGCGCAAAACTCACTCCACCGGGTGATGAGTAGCTTCGGCGGAAGTCGCAAAATGGCACGATGACTTGCGTGCAAAGTGGTACGCGGGAATGGCCGTTGCCACACGCGCCGAAGTGGTACTCGTCTTTTGCCGGTGGCCTTGTCAAGCTGTGCGCGCTTGGTCGCCTGGGTGATGCGAAGTCTCTGTCCCACGGCGCGAACAGCGTCGCCTCCTTGTTGCCCGGCGGCCAAGCACTCCCCAAGCAGGCTGGGATGAAAACTGCGGCGAGCGCAGCGGTGTCGCCGTTCATTCCCTTTGATCGATCCTCGCCGACGCCGTTCTACACGCAGATCTACGACGGCTACCGCACGGCCATCCTCTCCGGACGCCTCGGCCCCGGTCAACGGCTGCCGTCGACGCGAACGCTTGCTGCGGAGCTGAGGATCTCGCGCCTTCCCGTGCTCAATGCCTTCGAGCAGCTGCTGCACGAGGGCTACCTCGAAGGCAAGGTCGGCTCGGGGACGTACGTGCTCGACTGCATCCCCGACGAGGTCGCCCGCCCAATGCGTCTCCCGCGCCAGGACGCGAGGCCAGTACGCCCGGCAGTCCTCTCAGCCGACTTCGGCCGAGACCATCCCGATCGCGCAGCCGGGATGTTCAAGAGCCTTCCGGCCCTGGACAGGTTTCCACACGAGACATTCGCACGCCTTACCCGCCGGCATGCGGCGCACCTGCGCGACGACCTGCTCGCGTATGGCGACCCGGCCGGGTACCTCCCGCTTCGCGAGGCGATTGCCGCGTACCTGCGCACCGCGCGAGCGGTCGATTGCGACGCGGGCCAGGTGATCATCCTGTCCGGCTCGCAGATGAGCCTGCGGGTGGCGGCAATGGCACTGACCACTCAGGACTCGATTGTCTGCATGGAGGAACCTGGCTATTGGGGCGCTCAACACGCGCTCGCGATGGGCAATGGGAGTATCGCCCCGATTGCCGTTGACGCCGACGGCATCGATGTGGCGGCCATTGCGCGTCTGGGATCCCGGGCGCGGATCGCCTACGTCACCCCGTCGCACCAGTACCCGCTCGGAGTCTCTCTCGGGGTCTCGCGACGGCTGGAACTGCTGAGCTGGGCTGAGCGCAACAAATCGTGGGTCCTCGAAGATGATTACGACAGCGAGTTCCGCTACGCGAGCCGGACCCTGGGCGCTCTCCAGGGGATGGACACCAGCGGGCGCGTCATCTACATCGGCACCTTCAGCAAGGTGCTCTTCCCCGCGCTCCGGCTTGGCTACGCGGTGGTGCCCCACGAACTCATCTCGACGTTCATCCGCATGCGCGAGACCTTCGATCTCTGTTCACCGATCCTCTATCAGTTGGTGCTCACCGACTTCCTGACCGAGGGCCACTTCGCGCGGCACCTCCGTCGCATGCGCGCCCTCTACCTCGCCAGACGGGACGGGCTGGTCGCGGCGATCCGTGATCACGCCGACGATGTGGTCACCATCGAGAACACGGATGCCGGACTCCACCTGGTCGCGTTCCTTCCCGAGGGCGTGAACGATCGCGATGTGGCGCGCCGCGCGCGGGAACATGGCCTGTTTCCCATCCCGCTCAGCACCTGCTACGCGACCGACCCCAAGCGGAGCGGCCTCATCATCGGCTTCGGCGGATCGGAGCCGGCAGCAATGACGGCGGCCGTCAAGAGCCTGGCCTCCATCATCCGAGCCGCCCTCTAGCCGGGGTATCGTTGCGCCCGACGGAGCGCACCGATGGAGACCAACGTCTCACGAGGAGGTTGACGCCGGCATGCTGTCCTATGCATCGGGACCAAGTTCGTTGCCGCTGCTCGGCGAGACGATTGGCGAAAATCTGCGGCGGACGGCTGACGCGCATGGCGACCATGAAGCCCTCGTCGTGCCGCATCAAGGGTATCGAGCAACCTACCGCCAGCTGTGGGAGCAGGTGTCGCTGGCAGCGCGCGGTTTGATCGCGCGCGGCGTCGTGCCTGGTGATCGCGTGGGGATCTGGTCGCCGAATCGATTCGAGTGGGTGGTCATCCAATTTGCCACCGCGCGGATCGGCGCAATCCTGGTCAACATCAACCCCGCGTACCGGACGAGCGAGCTGGAGTACGCGCTCCAGCAATCGGGCGTGTCCTTCCTGATTCTGGCGAGGGCCTTCCGCCAGTCCGACTACGTTGGGATGCTCGGCGAGGTCAAGGGCGCGTGCCCCGACCTCCGCGAGGCGCTGGTGCTCGAGGACGGCTGGGAGTCGCTCTTGCGTGAAGGCTCGACGGTGAGTGAGGCGAGCCTCGACGACACGAGCGCAGGTCTGCAGTTCGATGAGCCGATCAACATCCAGTACACGTCCGGAACGACCGGCTTCCCCAAGGGCGCGACATTGTCGCATCACAACATTCTCAACAACGGCTTTTTCATCGGCGAGGCCATGGGCTACACGGCCGAGGATCGGGTGTGCATACCGGTCCCCTTCTATCACTGCTTCGGCATGGTGCTCGGCACCCTCGCCTGTACGACCCATGGAGCATGCATCGTCGTCCCCGGTGAGGGGTTCGAGCCCGAATCCGTGCTGCGGATCACCCAGGAGGAGCGCTGCACCTCGCTGTACGGCGTGCCCACCATGTTCATCGCCGAGCTCGAGCACCCGGCGTTCGAGCGCTACGACCTGAGCCTGCTGCGCACCGGCATCATGGCCGGATCACCGTGCCCGGTCGAGGTCATGAAGAAGGTGCAGTCGCGCATGAATATGCGCGAGGTGACCATCTGCTACGGCATGACCGAGACCTCTCCCGTGTCGACACAGACTGCGCTCGATGATCCTCTCGAGAAGCGGGTGGGCACCGTCGGCCGCGTGCATCCCCACGTCGAGGTCAAGATCGTCGATCCGGAGCGGGATGCGATTGTCGAGCGCGGGGTGTCCGGCGAGTTGTGTACCCGTGGGTACAGCGTCATGCTCGGGTACTGGAACAACCAGAGCGCGACCGCTGACGCAATCGACAGCGCTCGCTGGATGCACACCGGCGACCTCGCGACCATGGACGGGGAGGGCTACGTCAACATCGTCGGCAGGATCAAGGACATGGTGATCCGTGGCGGAGAGAACATCTACCCGCGCGAGATCGAGGAGTTCCTCTACGCGCACCCCGATATCAGCGATGTGCAGGTCATCGGCGTGCCCTCGGAGCGGTACGGCGAAGAGGTGATGGCGTGGGTCAAGGTGAAGGAGGGCGCGACACCGGATGCCGGGGCTCTGGAGGCGTTCTGCCGCGGCAAGATCGCGACCAACAAGATCCCGCGCTACTGGAAGTTCGTGGACGCGTTTCCGATGACGGTCACCGGGAAGGTGCAGAAATACCTCATGCGCGAGGTGTCCGTGCAGGAACTCGGGTTGCAGGCCGCGGCGTCAGTGACCACAGCCTGAGCGGCTGCGCCCTTGCAGGCTCGCGCGGCAGCGTCGCAGGCAGACGCGCGATGACGGCGACATGAGCATCGCACTCGCGCTCGCGGCCGCCGCGCTGTGGGGGAGCGGGGATTTCCTCGGCGGCCTCGCCAATCGCACGACGCCGCTGCTCTCCGTCCTGTTGATCTCGCAGGGGGTGGGGTTGTGCGGCATGGCCGTTGTCGCCGTCATCCTGGGTGGCCATCCCGATGGCGCGGATCTCCTCTACGGGGCGCTCGCCGGTCTCGCGGGCGCGCTCGGTGTCGCCATGCTCTACCGCGGGCTGGCGTCAGGGTCGATGTCACTGGTCGCCCCGATCACCGGGGTCGTCGCCGTCATCGTGCCCATCGTGGTCGGTGTGGGCAGCGGAGAACGTCCGGCGGCGCTGCAGTACGCGGGTATCGCCGTTGCCGTGATCGCCGTGGCGGTACTCAGCGCCGGCGGCAACAAGGCAGCGCGCCTGCATCGAGGAACGTTGCTGCTCGCGGTTGGAGCCGGCATCGGTTTCGGCCTCTTCTACGTCGCCATCGCCCGCACGTCGATGGACGCGAACCTCTGGCCGCTCGTCGCCGCACGCGGCGCATCGGTTGTGGCACTGGTGGTCGCCGCCGCGTTGACCCGCCAAGCACCGCGCTTTGGCGCGACCAACCCGCTGATCATCATTGGGTCAGGTGTGCTCGATGTGAGCGCGAACGCCTTGTATCTGCTCGCGGTACACGGCGGCCTGCTCAGCATTGTCGCGGTGCTGGTGTCGCTCTATCCGGTTGCGACCGTGCTGTGCTCGATGATCGTGCTCGGCGAGCGCTTGCGGACGCCTCAGCTGATTGGTGTCGGGGCGGCCGTCGTCGCTGTGCTGCTCATCACCACGGGCTGACGCGGCAGTGGCCCGGGTCGCGCGAACAGGTAGCCCTGACCAAGGGTTGCGCCGAGGCTGAGCAGCGTCTCGCGTTCGCGTTGCGTCTCAACGCCTTCGGCGACAAGGGTCGCATCGATCGCTGACGAGAAGCTGATCAACGCAGCCGCGAGCGCCCGGCGTGACGAGTCCTTGTCGATGTCGCGCACGATCGAGATGTCGAGCTTGATGACGTCCGGCTTGATGAGCAAAATGTGGCGGAAGCTCGAGTATCCCGCTCCGGCGTCATCGATCGCGATGCGCATGCCGCGCGCACGCAGCGGCGCGAGCGCCTCGAGCAGCACGGCGTAATCATCGATCCGGGCGTGCTCGGTGATCTCGAGCAACACGCGATCGCAGACGAGATCGGCGGGCAGCGCGTGCCGTCCGAATCGGCTGATGAGCTCCGGGGAGGCGTTGAGCGACATGTACGCGCTCGGAGGGAGCAGGGGAATCGAGGCCGCAGCAAGGCGAAGTGCCGCGAGCTCGAGCTCCACGCCGCGTCCGATGCCGCTTGCCTCGTGGAACCAGCGATCAGGTGTCGAGGGTCCGCCGTCGAACCGGCTGAGCGCCTCCACGCCGACCATGTCGAGCGAATCGAGGCGCACGATCGGCTGATAGACCATCCGCAGCCCTCCACCGCTGATGGCGTGGTCGATGCGCGCGCCGATCGCGGCGCGTTCCTCGTCCAGGGGGCGGCGGCGAAGGACTTCCTCCGAGAGCAGATCCGCCAGGACCCGCATGAATCGCACGTCGCCGGCATCGATCTCGTTGTGGGCTTCGCTCCCGATGCAGCAGAGCATCCCGTAGACCTCGCCGTCGGGGAGCATCACCGGGACGCCTGCATAGGCGCCGATACCGGTGAACTGCGTGACCGGCAGGTCGCTCGTCCGTGGATCGGCGCGGGTGTCGGGAATGATGTTCGGGATCTCGCCGGTGATGACCCTGGAGCAGTAGGTGACTTCCAGCGGGGTTCGATACCCGGGGGCGATGTAGAACGGCGCGCTGTCGCCGCTCACGTCCTCGAAGACCTGCATGCCGTCCTCGAAGCGGGAGAAGTACGAGACCTCCAGCCCCAGGTGCACTCTCGCGAGCGCCAGCACGCGCTCGACGAGACCACCAGTGCTGTCGGATGCTATCCACGCGGGCGTCGAGGAGCGGCGCGAGCGCCCGTACCGCCTCCGCCGCGGCGTCGGTGTTCACGGGCGCATCAACGACGGCCATCGGCTCGAGCGTAGCCTCGTCGAACGCGGGCTTCACCAGTGTCACCGGTCTGCGACCGGCCGCGATTGCAGTCGATGCCATGACGAGGGTCAGAACTGCGCGTTGATCGCCGCGATCTGCGCGGCGCTGAGATTGGATTCGTAGCCTGAGGGGAGTTCCACGTTGCCGGCGTTCATGGAAAGGGCGCCGTTCAGGACGTCGCTCAAGGACCCGGTCCGAGCCAGGGTTGAGGTCTGGAAGCCGATCGGGCCGCCGGTCTGCACCATGAAGGCGTACATGGTCTGGTAGTTGCCGGAGCCGGCCAGGTAGCCGGAACGCAGGCTGTTGTTTTCGACGATCAACTGCATGCCGAGCGCCTGACGACCGTCGCTGATGAGGGTCTGCGTGAACGTCTCACTGGTCCCGACGGGGCTTGCCGTCTGGTACGGGTTGAACGCGAAGCCGACGTGCGTGTGCTTCCAGTAGGTGCCGAGCGACTTGACGTCCTGGACCTGCTCCTGCTCGTCGAGCGCCGTCGTGTAGCCGGCGCCCGTCAGCGCCGACAGCGTTGCCGGGTCCGAGGTCTGGCGAATCAGGGACTCGTTGTAGACGGTGGTGTTCTTGGCCATGACGATCTCGCCGACCTCCGGGACGTTGTCGTACTTGGCCGCCAGCTCGGCCTCGAACTGGTAGTACGCCGCGCTGAATGTCGTGGTCCAGAAACGGGGCAGCAGCCCGAAGCCCCGGACGAGGGATCGGTCACCCGGAAGCATGTGCCGCCGAGGTTCAACGCCCACGCCGGCGAGTGGATGCCCGAGGCGATCCGGACCTTGACGGCTTCCGGGTACGTCGGGTTGGCAAGGTTCCAGGCACGAACGTCGGTGACGGCCTGATCGATTGCGTTGTTGGCCGCAATCGGTCCACCGGCAGCCGGCTGCAATTCCGCCCACGACACGTAGCCGCCGTCGTTGACGCCCTGGTCGTCCTGGGTGCCATTGACCACGTAGCCACCTTCACCAGCACGGTAGGGCGCGGGCGGGACACCGCCGCGATTGAGGAGCCCGCGCAGTGCCGGCTTCAGGAGCGGGTTGCCAGGGCCTGGCGCTGATGTGAGCCGCACGCCGCCGTCCTTTCCGGTGAGGGAGCCGTGCAACGCGCCCGAGCCACTCCCTTCGGAGGCGGCGCCTCCGCCGCTGACGGGCAGCGCAGCTGCGACCGCACCGACTTTCGGCGCCCCGCTCGTGCCTGACGGCGTGGCGTGTATGCCGATACCGAGGATACCTGCGGCGATCCGCGTTGGCGCGGAGTGCGGCGTGACCACCGTCAGGTTGCCCGATTGGCTGTTGGCGATGGTGAGAAACGCAGCGAGCGTGGTCGAAAGGACTGCGGCACCGGCCGCCTTGTATCCGAGTGAGAGTGTGGTGCGACGCATGAGTGAGTTCCCTTCCGCGTGGTTGACTGGACCCCACACTGGCCCCCCATGCAGGCACCACCGTGGTCAACAAGTCACGAACACCCGCGCATCTGTCTGAGTGAGGTCGTACGTTGCGTTGCATGTCATACGAACCAGCGGCGCGAGACGGAGGTGCATCTACGTGGTCCCGTTGATCGCGACGCGCCGGGCAGGTCTGAGCGTCACATCGGGCCCCGGCAATCGCACAGTTGTCACGGACTTGCACAACGTCGGGGTATGTGCGCTGTCGAACAGACCTCGGCTTTCGCGGTGTCGCACCTTGTGCTCGGCGGAAGTGGAATGAACGACTAACCGGCGGCGTCCTCAGGCAAGGCCGCGATTCGATAGCAGCGTGGTATCGAATCGCGTGCGCGAACGATCCGAAACCCTATGCGGTTGCTCCGACATTGCTCGTCGGGTGTTTGCGTTCCGTTACGGGCCAGATCGATGCAGAGGGCCGACCTATGCTCTGAACGCTCGGGACATGCCGCATGTGCCGCCCGGACGACCCGGAGGTTGATGACAGTGCTCCCCAGTGCGTGGCAACAGTGACACTGCCTTGGCGACCCCGATTCGCGGAGGCGCGACTGCGCGTCGTCGGCCGGGACATCCGCTGACCCCGGTCCGCGCCGCACTCAAGGACTGGGACAACCCGGAACGTGTGCGCGCGCCAGAGCACCTGGTGGCGGCGCGACGCGAACAGGACATCCTGCATGAGGACCTGCGATTCCTGCGTGCAGCCTTTGCCATCACCCGGGACCCGGTGGTGGTATGCGATCCCTACGGGCGGATCACCATGGTCAACCGCGCAATGGAGTTGTTCGCCGGCCTCGATCCGAGTGACCCGCTACCCGAGCCATGGTCCGAGTACGGCGAACTGTTTCAGCTGGACGGATCGCCGATTGCTGTCGACAGCGCGCCACTGAGCCGTGCACTCCGCGGCGAGACGGTGCATGACGTCGAGGTTGTCATGGTCGCGAAGTCCGGTCGGCGGCGCACCATGATCGCCGACGGTGAACCGCTGTTCGACGCCGGCGGGGAGCCGCTCGGAGCCATGGTCGTGTGGCACGACATCACCGATCGACGTCACGCCGAGGATCGACTTGCTTTCCATGCGTTGCACGATCGGCTGACCGGGCTCCCGAATCGTGCGCTGTTTGTCGAGTTGATCCGGAGTGGACTCGACCGTGCGCCTCAGGTGCGCGGATCCACAGCGGTGCTCGCCGTGAACATCGATCATTTTGCTGATATCGCGACACGCCTTGGCGACCGCTCCGGCAATCACTCCGGAGAACAGCTGATCAGCGAGGTTGCGCGGCGCCTCGGCAGGTCGCTCAGGCGTACCAGCGGCTCACGGCCACTGGACACGCTGGCCCATGTGGGCGGCGACCAGTTCCTCGTCCTGTGCGAAGACATTGCGGATGCGGGGGCCGCCAAGGTGATCGCACGACGGATCGCAGCAGCGCTTGCGGCTCACATGCACATTGCCGGCGAGGAGTTGACCATCACCGCGGGGATCGGCATCACGCTGACCCGCGACCGGCTGCGCGAGGCCGAGCCGCTCATCCGCGAGGCAGAAGCGGCCATGCGGCGCGCCAAGCAGCGTGGCGCGGGACGGCACGAACTCTTTACCGGTGAGATGCACGCGCAGCGAATGGTGCGCATCGCCAACGAAGGAGCCTTGCGGCAGGCGCTTGCGAACGGCGAGTTCTATGTGGAATACCAGCCCAAGGTCTCGCTGGTCACCGATCGCACGGTCGGGGTCGAAGCCCTGCTGCGCTGGAAGCATCCCGAGCGTGGGCTGATTTCCCCACTTGACTTCATCCCGCTTGCCGAGGAATCGGGACTTATCGTCGAGATCGGCGCCTGGGTACTCGCCCAGGTCTGCCGCGACGCCAAGCGGTGGCGCACCGCCCTTCCCGGCAACCAACCGTTGATGATGGCTGTGAACGTGTCACCGCGACAGTTCGAGCCGGGCCTCGCGGAAACGTTTGGCAGCATCATCGGGGCCTCGGGCATCGACCCCGCGACGATCTGCCTCGAGGTGACCGAGAGCATGGTCATGCAGGACGCTGAACTCTCGATCGCAACCCTTCGCGAGCTCAAGGCACTTGGTCTGAGCATCTCGGTTGACGACTTCGGCACCGGCTTTTCTTCGCTTGCCTACCTGAAACGCTTCCCCCTTGATGAGCTGAAGATCGACAAGTCGTTTGTCGACGGTCTCGGCCGCGACTTCGAAGCCACGGCGATCGTCGCGGCGGTCATGGGGATGGCGCATGCGCTGGACCTCCGCGTGGTCGCGGAAGGCGTCGAGACCGCAGATCAGGTGGTGCGCCTGCGCACGCTCGGGTGTGACGAGGCTCAGGGATTCTTCTACGCCCGCCCGGGATCTGCGTCAGACATCGACCACCGCATTCTGGATGAGGCGCGGGCGTCTCTCGGCGGTCAGCCCGCACGTGACGGCGCATCACGGGACAGCGCGCACATCGGCAAGGTGCTGGTGGTCGACGACGCCGACGATGTGCGCCAGCTCGCCCGATCCAGCCTCGCCGCCGTAGGGTTCGAAGTGCGCGAGGCGCCGAGCGGCGAGGTGGCGGTGACGATGGCCCGCCACTTCAAGCCGGACTGCGTCGTGCTCGACGTCAATCTTCCGGGCATCAGTGGCTTCGACGTCTGCCGGATCCTGCGCGAGGATCCTGAGAACCAGCGCATCACGATTCTGATTCTCACCGCTGACGCGGCCCCGGCCGAGAAGGTGATGGCGTTCTCCCTCGAGGCTGACGACTACATGATCAAACCGTTCAGCCCACGCGATCTGGTGAGCCGTGTGACCTCAGCGATCCGCAGGCGCAGCGAGATGCTCGCCGCAAGCGCATGACAGGCTCGCGGCTGGTGCCCGCTTTCCGCCAACACTCCGTGGAGGTTCCCCAGTGACCATTGTTGTCATCGCCGTGTCGGTGGTCGTCACCGTGCTCTGCGTGGTGTTGTTCCAGGCGACGCTCGGACCGATGAGCCGTCGATTCAAGATCGTTCGGACCGTCCCTCCCGCGGCGCAACACGAGGCGTCACGAGGGCTGACGCTTCGCGACGAGGTCGACGAACTCGCCCAGTTTCTTGCGGCGTGGCAGCGCGTGACCGTTGACCGCATGAGCGGTCGCGTCGAGCAGTCGGAGGTGCTTGACAAGGGACTGCTCGCACATGTCGCCAAGCTGGTGGGCGCTGAGCGGATTGTGATCAGTCTCAACGATCCCAGCGGACTGCGCATCGTGGACGGTCACCCGGGCATCGAGGAGTTGGTGGTCGTCGGCGACTTTCCCAGCATGCGCGCCGTGCAGAGCGGTCAGATCTTCATCGGCGACCTGAGTATCGATGGATGGGGACCGTCGACCGTCGCCTACCGCGAGGCGACCCAGACCGGTCCCGTGATGGCGATCCCGATGATGAGCGGCGGCGAGAGCATCGGCGCTGTGATGGTCCTGCGCAGCCAGGGCGAAGTGGGGTTCACGCGCGTGGAGTCGGATCGTGCGCGGATCCTGGTTCCGCCACTCGCCGGCGCTGTCGGGCTGAGCAGTCTTTCCGACCAGTTGCGAAGCGACAACGTGGCGGCCGACGTCGAGCGGACGCGGCTGTCCAACAGCCTGCGGATGCTGCTCGAATCGGCCGGCGAGGGGATCTACGGCATCGACGCCGACGGACGATGCACCTTCATGAACACCGCAGCGGTCTCGACGCTGGGCGTCGACATCACCAAGGTCATGGGAGAGCTGACGCATCCGCTGTTCCATCACAACCGCGAGGACGGGTCGCCGATCGCCTTCATCGACAGTCCCATCTACAAGGCGATGCACGGCGGCGGCAGCTGTCGCGTGGCGACGGAAGTGATGTGGAAGAGCGACGGGAGCTCGTTCCCTGCGGAGTACTCAGCCTTCCCGATTGTCGACGAGGCGGCAATCACCGGCGAGGCCACGGGCGCGGTCATCACGTTCAACGACATCACGGAGCGCAAGCGCATCGAGGACGATCTCGCAGCCTGCTCACGCGCAGGCCATGGAAGCCTCACGGTTGAAGTCCGAGTTCCTGGCCAACATGAGCCACGAGATCCGCACGCCGATGAACGGCGTCATCGGCATGACCGAGCTGCTCCTCGACACCGCGCTCGACACCGAGCAGCGCGAGTACGCCGAGGCCATCAGCCAGTCGGCGGAGGCGCTGCTGACGATCATCAACGACATCCTCGACTTCTCGAAGATCGAGGCGGGCAAGCTCGACCTCGAGGTCGATCGACTTCGACCTGCGCGTGGTCGTCGAGGACGCGGCGCACCTGCTCGCCGACCGCGCGCCGATCGAGAAGGGCCTCGAGCTCGCGGTGACTGGTCGACCCGCGAGCTGCCGACGCGTGCGCGGCGACCCGGGCCGGCTCCGCCAGGTGCTGATCAACCTGCTCGGCAACGCGGTCAAGTTCACCGAGCACGGCGAGGTCGTCCTCCGAGTCCGCAGCAGGTCGCGAGCACGACAGCGCTGTCGATCGCTCCGCTTCGAGGTGAGCGACACCGGCATCGGCATCGACGGCCGACGCAGCTGCAGCGTCTCTTCGAGAGCTTCACCCAGGCCGACGGCTCGACCACGCGCCGATTCGGCGGCACCGGCCTCGGCCTCGCCATCTGCAAGCAGCTGGTCGAGCTCATGGGCGGCGAGGTCGGCGTCGACAGCGAGCCGGGCAAGGGCAGCACGTTCTGGTTCACGCTGACGCTCGAGACCAGCGGCGTCGCCGCGGCCGCGCCGCGCCGTCGACACGACGGCGCTGCACGGCCGTCCGCGTGCTCGTCGTCGACGACAACACGACCAACCGCGTCATCCTGCGAGCAGAACCTCCGCGTCTGGGGAGCGCCGACCGAGAGCTTCGGGGGTCGACGAGGCGCTGCATCGGCATGACGACGCGGCCGCCGCCGGGCGACCCGTATCGACCTGGCGATCCTCGACTATCAGATGCCGGAGATGGACGGCATCGAGCTGGCGCGCGCCGATCCGGCGCGATCCGACGATCGCCGACGTCGCGGCTGGTCCTGCTCACCTCGTCGGCACACGCCGGCGACACCGAGGCCGCCGCAGCAGCTGGGATCGGCGGCTTCCTGACCAAGCCGGTGCGCAGTGCCGAGCTCTACGACTGCCTCGCGACCGTGCTCGCGACAGCCGACGCCGCGCAAGGCGGCGACCGCTGTCACGCCACGCATGTCGATACCGGTCGAAGCAGCGCCCGGCGAGGCGCGCGGCCGCGCTCCTGGTGGTCGAGGACAACCCGGTCAACCAGAGCGGTCGCGGTCGCGCATGCTCGAGAAGCTGGGCTACACCGTGCGACATCGCCGACAACGGGCTCGAGGCGCTCGCCGCGCTGCGCGCGGGTCGAGCTACGACGCCGTGCTGATGGACTGCCAGATGCCGGAGATGGACGGCTTCGAGGCCACCAGCGAGATCCGCGCGCCGTGAGAGGGCACCGGGCGGCACACCCCGATCATCGCCATGACCGCCAACGCCATGGCCGGCGACCGCGAGAAGTGCCTCGCCGCCGGCATGGACGACTACCTGAGCAAGCCGGTGAAGGCTGATCGACTTGCTGCGATGGTGACCCTCTGGACCGAGCCGGGTGCTCGACAGCCATCGCCGCAACTCCGCGATGCCGCACCAGGCCTGCTCGATCAGTCGTACGTCATGGGTCTGCGCGAGCTCGGCGCCGATGAATTCGACAAGCTGGTCCGGCTCTTTCTCAAGGATGGGCAGGCGCGGGTTGAGGGCCTTCGCACCGCCCAGATCACTGGCGATACACGCGCGATGGTGAAGCTCGCCCACAGCCTCAAGGGAAGCGCCAGCAGCTTTGGGGCAGGAACGCTCGCGGCGCGCTGCGGCGAGTTGCAGGCACGCGCCACGGCCGCCGATGCCGCCGAGGATGCCCGCATGATCGACAGCGTCGATGCGGAGTTCGTGCTCGCGAGTGCGGCCCTTCGCGAAGAGCTGGCGCCGGTGCCGGTGGTCGTCGGCAAGATCGGCAGTAACGGAAAGCGCAACCTGCCAACCGCTGTTTCCTGAGCCATCCACCGCGGGGGCTCGTGGCGAGCCTAGATGGCGTACCCCGCGCCCGACCGCGGGCGCAGCCCGCTGAGAGCAGCCCGGTCGGCCAGCGCGGCGGCGACGTCCTCGAGGTCGGATGCCATGGTCGGCTTGCCGAGGCCGAAGCCCTGCCCGAGCGTGATTCCGCCGGCTTTCATCAGGTCCGCGACGAACTCATTCTCAATACCCTCGGCAATCACGACCGCGCCGCTGACCCTTGCAAAGGCCATGGTCGCGTCCATCGCAGCGCGCGACCCGACCCGCGTCGAGGTCATGGTGAGGCTCCGCCCGAGCTTGAGAAATTCGCTGGACGATGCGGCCAGCAACTCGAGTGTGGAGTGCCCTTCGCCCACGTCATCCAGGGCGAAGCGGATGCCTTCGGCTCGATACGAGGCAAGCACCTCTGCGAAGGCCGTGTAGTCGCGGATTCGCTCGTGCTCGGTGATCTCGAGGATGACCGTCTCGGGCCGCCGCGCAGCGGCACGAAGGAGCAGGAGCAGCTGGTCCACGCCATGGACCGGATCGAGCAACGCGGCGGCGCTGATGTTGAGGAACAACGGGGTTCCGTCGGGAAGGGCGATCGCGTCCTCGACTGCCTTGCGACGGCACACCCAGTCGAGGTCGCGAATCTGTCCGCCGGTACGAGCGGCTTCGAAGACCGGTTCGACGGAGTCCATCGCAGCGAACCCTTCGGGTCGAGCCAGAGCCTCGTAGCCCATGACTGCCCCGTCTTCCAGGCTGACGATCGGCTGGAACATGGTTGCCAGCGCGCCTCCGTCGAGGATGCGCGTGACCACGTCCGAGTACGACCGCTCCGCGATGTCCCGGGCTTCGCCGCCCTCGTACGAGGCGCCCGCAACCTGATCGCCGCCTGCGCGCTTTGCGTGGTACAGCGACTCGTCGGCGCGCTGCCAGACGGACAGCGGATCCGCTCCCGCGGGAGCGGCACTCCACCCAACGGTGATCCGCACGGGCCCCGTCGCCAGCACCAACGAATGCATGGCGACCCGCATGCGTTCGGCCACGAGGTTGGCCCCAAAGACACCGACTTCCGGCAGCAGCGCGGCAAATTCGTCCCCACCCACCCGGGCCATCACGTCCCATCCGCGGACCAGGAGCCCGAGGGTGTGGCCGACGACACGCAACAGCGCGTCGCCCGCGCTATGACCTTCGGCGTCGTTGATGGTCTTGAGTTCGTCCACATCCAGCGAAAGCACCGCAAAGGGCAACCTTGGGATGGTCCGGAGCGCACGGTCGAATTCGCGGCGATTCTTGAGACCGGTCAGCGAATCGGTCGAGGCGAGTGCCGCCAGCTCCATGGCGGCATCGTGAATGGCGGCCTCCGCGCGCACGCGCTCGATGAAGCGTCCCAGGTGGTGGCAGATGGTCGGCAACGCGATCAGAGCGTCGTTGCGCGAGCGCTCGGTGGCGGCACGGAACACCACCAGGACCCCGAGAAGGCCGCCGCGACCACGGATCGGGAATGTCACCGCACTGTGGATATCCGCCGCCGCTGCCTCCGTGGCGCGTCCTCCAACACCGTCGGCAACCGTTGAGGACACCGCTGCGCCACGCCCGGTTCTGACCACCCGGCTGATCAACGCGGGACCGACCCCGAGACCGAGCGCCCTGCCCTGCGCTTCAAAGGCGTTGACGCCGGCGGTGCCGTCAGAGGACGAATAGCGCAACTCGACGTCGCGCTCCGTCCCGGCGCGGAGCCAGATCTCGCCGATGCGGCCATCGAGCGCGGTCATCAACATCGCGAGACACTGCCGCAGGGTGGCGTTGATGTCGTCGAACTCGTTGCACAGCGCAAGGGTCGCCAGCAGGAGTGACTCGCCACTCATCTGCCCGACCGGCGACAGCGGTCCGTGTCGCCCCATCACCTCGCGATGATGGCTGCGCGAAGGCGCCCGATCAGCCGGGTCCGCAGGCGGTACGACGGTGAGATCGGGCGGACGCACGAACACCTGGCGCGTAACCTCGAAACGGAGTGGGCGAGCCCTCGATGTGACGTTGCTGGAGCGCGCAGCACCGGTCTGTTCGCAACCGCACTTAGCGCCGGTCTGCAACACGCTTGTGTCTGGTGGTCGCAACCATGCGGCTGGTCTAGCGTTCGTGACGCCACCGCAACCTGTGCGGCACGCAACCGATTGGAGCAGACCGCGCGTTGCACCCACGTCACACCTGTGACCTGGTCGCGCACCCAGAGTCGCGCCCGGCGGCAGCGAGCCGCGGCTCAGCGACCGGAGATCAGTACAGGAGTCGCCTGACGGGCCGGACGGCGACGGGGGAGCGTGATGATCTTGTCGCTGATAACGGGCGTCGCTTGCACCGACCGATCGCGGCCGGCGTGTTTGGCGGAGTACATCGCACGGTCGGCGCCGCCGAGCAGTTGGTCGAGGGTGCGCCCGTGGTCCGGATACGTGGCGATACCGATCGACGCGGTGAGCCCGTCGAGCGCGCAGCCGTCAGGCATGGCGACATCGCGCACCGCGAGCCGAACCACCTCGGCAACGGCTGCCGCAGCGTCTGCGGAGCACTCGTGCAGGAGCACGACGAATTCCTCGCCGCCGAGCCGGACCACTGCGTCGGCGCCCCGAACTGTGGTGCGAAGTTGCGCCGCGACGCGTTGCAGCACGACGTCACCGATGGCGTGCCCGCTGCTGTCGTTCACGGTCTTGAAGTGGTCGAGGTCGACGAGCAGCAGGGAAAGCGGCTTGCCGTCGCGGGCTGCCCGCGCGATGTCTCGCTCGCCCGTATCGCGCAGCCAACGGCTGTTGTACAGGCCGGTGAGCGGATCGGTCATCGCTGCATTGACGAGTTCGACATAGAGCTGCGCGTTACGCCATGCCGACGCGGCGATGTGCGCGAAGAGTGAGGCGGCCTCGAGTTCGCGAGCGCTGAACTGGTCCTCACCGAGGCGCCAGCAGTTGATGATCCCGAGCTTGTGCTCGGTGGCGACGAGCGGCACCAGCAGCAGCGATTCCTGGACGTATGCCGTCCCCGGGATCTGGCGCGCGAGCGGGTGCATCGAGGTGTCGGGCACGTTCTGCGGCGTCCCTTTGGCAAACGCCCATCCGGTGATGCCGGCGTCGAGCGACATGCTGTCGGCCATGATCTCGTCACGGTCGGGCCCGGTCGCGAGCACCGGGACGAGGCGAAAGGTCTCGTAGTCGGCGACAAAGATGGCCATCTCGGTCACGGGGACAACCCGGCTCATCTGATCTGCCATGACGCCGAGGATGCGCATGGGATCGTGCTCGCTCTGGAGTGCGAGCGCAGCGTCGCTGAGTGCCCGCGCGAGGCCGCGACGTGGTGGCGCCGCGGTCGCCTTGTCGGCGATCGTCACCACTGGTTCGGCGGCCTGCTCAGTGGCCGCCGTGACGCGCGTGGGGGAGACCTGGCGCTGCGCGAACCAGGTCGCGTCGACGACCTCCATCGAGGTGTCGCCCTCCAGTGGATGCGGAAGCACCGGCCGGCCGAGGAGCCACCCCTGCCCAAACTGCACGCCGAGAGACTGCAGCGTGTCCTGCTCCCGTTGGGTCTCGATGCCTTCCGCGATCACGCGCGCGCCGATGTGGCCGCTGAACGAAAGGAGCGCAACCACCAGCGCGCGGCGCGCACGATCCGCGTCGATCGCTGTGATGAGTGACCGGTCGACCTTGATGAATTCAGGTCGCAACTCGGCAATGACCCGCATGCTCGCGTGTCCGGCACCGGCGTCGTCCACGGCGATGCGGAACCCGTGCGCCCGCAATTCGGCGGCGATCCGCTGCAGGAGCGCAAGGTCGGGCACCGGCTCGCGTTCACTGAACTCGAGGACGACGGCAGCCGGATCGACGCGCGCCTCCTGCACCGCCTTGTCGAGAGCGGCCACGCCGCGCTGGTCAACGAGTGTGCCGATCAGGACATTCACGAAGAGGTCTGCATCGCCGATGTTCGACGCCGCCTGGAGCGCACCGCGCACGCAGGCGCGATCGACAGCGGATTGCATGTTCAGGGACGCCGCGCCGGCGAACAATTGGTCAGGCGTGCGGATCAGGGTCCTCGGTGGGAACCGGGCGAGGGCCTCGTAGCCGATCACTGTGTCGTTCACCAGCCGGACGATCGGTTGGAGTGCGGACACGATCTTGCCCTCGGTGAGCATCGCCTCGATCGTTGCTCGAAGCTCGCGATCGCTGGACGGGGACGAGGGTGCCTCGAACCGTTCGACCGCCTGCTGGGCCTCGCTTGACCATGCGCCCGCGAGCATCGCGGCGACTGCCTCGAGGGTCGGACCGAGCGTCGACACGCACCCGGGTCCGTAGACGGTGAGCACCGCAACCACTCGATCCCGGCAGGTCACCGGCACCGCGAAGACGTCGCGCTCATCAGCCGTGGTGGGGAGGGACTTGGCAAGCGCCGAGTCGGTGGTGAGGCGCCGCAGCGTCTCGGCCGCATCCGCGGTGCCGAAGTAGGGCCGGCGGAGCCGCACCGGCTGCCGAAGCGATTCGACCCCATCCAGCGGGATGCGCATTCCCACCATCGTGGCGGCGAGCCGCGGCGACATCCGCTCCGAGATCGAGGCTGGCAGGTTGACGGCGAGCACGGTGGCGATGTCCGATTCCACGCTGCTGACGATCCCGGCGACGTCGAGCGCAGTCAGTGCGTTGACGACCTCGGCTGCTGCCTCCCTGGGGCTTCGGGTGCCTGGCAGGGAATGGCCGAGTCGGGTCAGTACCCCGAGGCGCAGATCAGCGGTGCGGGTAACCACCCGGTGAGTGTGGTGTATCCCGATCCTTCACCTGACAACGGAATGGTCGCTTTCCGTGTGCAAATCGCCATATCCCGACGCCGCAGGTGCCGGCGCCTGAGATCAAACCCCAGCCCGGGGGTACTCTTGAAGAGATGAGTTCCATCCGGCGCGCGAACGCGGCGCCAGGCCATTACGCAGTGAAACGCTGATGTCAGACGACGACGCTCGCAGGCAGCTCGCTGAAAAGCGCGCGGAGATCATGGCCAAAGTGGATCAACTCGGCGAGCACGACCCCGCGGAAATCGCCAACCTGGGATTCGGAAAGCGCATCGGCGACGCAACCTCCTATGCGGTCGGGCGGATGAACGATGCCTACCAGGCGCGCACGATCTACGCGACCGTGGCCGACATCGACCAGGCGCTCGAGCGTCTCGACGCCGGCACCTATGGCCGCTGCGTCATATGCGGCAACGCCATCCCAGCGGAGCGGCTCGCCGCGGTCCCTTGGGCGGCGCGTTGCGTCCCTTGCAGCGCCAAACCGGAGAAGTCGCGGCCCGTGCGCTGATCATGAGACCACTGCATTCAGCTGCCCCCGGTCACTGAGGGAGCGATCTCACCCCGGCCCGCCTGTTGCAGGTCAGGCGGGAGGGTGACATGCAGGGCGCCGGCGAGCACTTCAAGTTGTACGCGCCATTGGATGATTGCGGCTCGCTGATCCGCCTGCGTGTTTGGCAGCTGCGAGAAGTTGTCTTCACCCAGTCCGCTGACAAGGGCATTCAAATACAAGTCCTCTAGGATGAACGTGTGCGCATAGGGAGCGTTGATGCTCGCCAGGGTTGGATCCGGAGGTACGAGTGCCGCCATATCCACCGTATAAGCCTGCGAACGCCGCCTCGAGCGTGCCCATCTGCGCTGAGGCCTGCGCGTCGGTGAGCTTGTGAGCCTTCCACTGGCCAATGATCGGATCGGCCCCGTTCAGGAGCGTGTTCACGCCGATCCGGATGGGCTCGATCGAGGCGATGTATGCCTTGAGCGCCGCGGCCGATGTCCCAGTATGGACAACCGGAGTCTGCGCGCAGGAAGCGATGACGGTCAGCAGTGCGCACCCAGCCAGCAGGCGCCGACCCGAGGCCGCCAGGGTCAGGCACGACACACGTGCCGTGGGTCGGCGCGCGAGGGCCTCGCGCGCGAGTGCACGCCCCTGCTGGCTGATGAGGTGCGCGAGCGGTGGGCGCCGCGTGGTGGTCACTCCTGCTTCATACCACGTGCGGACGGGACCGGAAGATTAGAGCGGCGTGACTCCCCACACCGACGAATGCTCCTCGCCCGGCTGCAGCGTCACGAGTCCGGCGCCCGAGTTGAACGCGTCGGGAGCGCAGGTCATGGGCTCGATCGCCAGTGAGGCCCGCCGTCGCGCCGTATCAGCGAGCGTGTCGCCGCTGTAGATCATGGCGTATGGATGGGCGCTGTCCATCCATACGACGACGCCGTGATGGCGGTCCGCGGACGTCAGCGAGATGCGAGTGATGCCGTCCGAGTCAGCGCGCAGCTGGGCAAATGCGGTGTCGAGCACGAGGTTGCCGATGCGACGCGGCGCGCGGAAATCGAAGGCGGTTCCTGCGACGGGTAGCAGTGTCCCGGTGGGGATGCCTCGCTGGTCGGTCTCCAGGGTTGCGTCTGCGGGCAGGTGGAGCAGCGCGCCGTCGATCACCCTGCTTCCGGGGACGCAGACATACGGATGGGCACCTGCCCCATATGGGCACGGCTGGTCGCCTCGATTGACAGCGGTGACACGCACTCGCAAGCCGTGCGGCTCCAGCGCGTACTCGGCGATCAGTCCGAGCGCGAAGGGGTATCCCTGCTGAGGCGCCAGATCGAGGGACAGCGTGAGGGTATCCCGCGACCCGTCAAGGCGATTCCAGTGCATCGAGCGGGTGAGCCCATGAATGGCGGATCCGGTTCGGGCCTCGTTCACCGGGAGGCGCATCGCTCGTCCGTTCCACTGATAGGCCGCGCCGGCGATCCGATTCGGCCAGGGCAGCAGCAATTGTCCTCGCGAGCCGTCGCATGCCGCAGTGCGGCGGTATCCGTCCACCACCTGGATGTCGCCGGTACGGTACGAACGCAACCCGCCACCCAGCCCCACGACTACCGCGCGCTGCTCACCGTGGGTCAGCGTGTATTGCTCGCCGGAAGGTGGCGGATTCATGGTGCGCCGAACCCTGAGCGCTGCCTTCCCAGGACCTCAGGAGGCAGGCGAATCGCCAGGTCGCGACGTGTGCTGCACCACGCGTTCCAGCTCAGTTCGGATGACGGAGTAACACTCGCAGGCCACGGCTTCAAGGCCGTCGCGGTCGACGATCGTGACGTGTCCGCGGACATAACGAATCAGTCCGGCGCGCTGCAGGATGCCTGCCGAGACCGACACGGTGGATCGTCTGGCGCCGAGCATCTGCCCGAGAAACTCCTGCGTGATCATGAACTGGTCGGCGCCGACGCGATCGTGACTCATCAGCAACCAGCGGCTGAGACGTTCCTCGCTGGAATGCAATCGATTGCACGCCGCAGCCTGCGAGATCTGGCCGAACAGCGCCTGCGTATATTTGTCGACCAGCGACTGGAACGACGTGCTGCGCTCGAACAGGTCGACGAACGCGGTGGCGTCCATGCGCAGGCTGTGGCCGGCAACCTGCGATATCGCCCGAACCGCGAGGCCACCCTTCGGTACCAGCGGCACCCCGACGATACCCTCGTTGCCGATGGTGGCCACCTCGACAATGGCGCCGTCCTGCAATGGGGTGACCAATGAGATCACCCCGTCGGTGGGGAAATAGATGGCCTCAACAATCGCGCCGGGTTCAAACAGCACCGTTTTCACGGGCAGCGCGACATTCCGCACAACATCGAACAACTCGCGCTGCTCAGCCGCGGGAAGTGCCGTGAGAATCCGATTCTCGCCCGGTAGCACTATTCCCATTGTCGGGTTCTCGGTCACTCGTCTCCCACCGCACTTATGTGCGGTGTAGGACAGACACGCTAGTCACGTGGACTGATTATGGCGCTACGGCAAGGGCCGCAGAGAACCCGCTCAAGGCTGGGTTGCAGAGGAGAGGCTTGCGCGTGGCCGCCGAACGCCGCTTTCCAGACCCCGGAGGCTTGGATCCGGGAGATCGAACCTGGCTCGACGCCATGGCCGATGCGGTCCTCATTTTGTCGGCTGTCTCCGGCCGCCGGAATCTGGTGGTCGACTTTCGGGTTGAGTACGCGAACGCCGCCGCGGCCGAGCTCGACGGCGAAGCCGGAAGCCGTCTCGCGCCGGGATCCCTCCTGAGCGGCGGGTGCCTCGACCTGGAGGCCGAGGAGGCAGCGGCTTTCGACACCGCGCTCCGCGAGGTGCTGACCACCGGTACCGTGCGAGCGCTCGATCGCGTCGAGCGTCGTGTTGCTCACGGTGCAACGCTGATCGAAGACGTGCGTGACGTTCGCATCAGCCGGCACGGTGATCGCTTGCTGGTGACGCTGCGCGACGTCACCGAGCGCGAGCAGACAGAAGCAGGCATTCGCCGGAGCGAAAAGAGCCTTCGAGCACTCATCGACGGAGTCTTCGACGAGGCGCTGATGACGGTTGACCCCTCGGGATACGTCGTCAGCTGGAACACGGGTGCCGAGCAGATCTTCGGCTACTCGGCGGACGAGATGATCGGCCGTCACTCATCAGCTCTCTACCCGGAGAGCTGGCCGGTCGCCGGTCATTCCCCGGTCGCCGATGGGCTCGCGACCGAACGGACGCCGTACGAGACCTGGCAGATACGCAAGGACACCAGCCGCTTCTGGGCGAACGTCTCGGTTACTGCCATGTATGGCGACAACGGAGAGTTGCGCGGCTTCTTCTCGGTGACGCGCGATCTGACCCAGGAGGCTGAGCAGCGTCGTCGCGAGCTCCACTTCCAGGTGGTGCGGGCCCTCGAGGACTGCGTCGACATCGACGCAGTCGCCACCAGTCTCCTGGAGCTCACGACCTTCAGCCTTGGCGCAACCTTCAGCGAGATGTTCGTTGCGCGGCAGGAGGAAGGCCGCCCAGACTCGACCTCCCGACACGCCTTTCCCCGCAGCACCCTGGACGCGCTCGACCTTGCGTCCGACGGTCAGCCCGGCGCTCTGGACGCACTGGTCGCACGGGTTCGCACGACCGGAACAGTCGTGACCATCCGGGAGCTCAGTGAGCTCGGCACGGAGGGCGCCTCAGAAGCGGCAAGAGTGCTCGGCGTCCGCTCGGCGATCGCGTGTCCCATCGTCACCGGGTCGGCAATCGTCGGTGTGCTCGCCTACTTCTTTGAAACCCTGCCAAGCGCCGAGACTTTCACTCTGGAAGCCATCACCGACATCGGGGCCGACGCCGGTCACCTCATCACACGCCTTCGCGCGGAGGGCGCATTGCGCCACGAGGCGCTTCGCATGGCCGAGCTGGCGTCGACCGACCGCCTCACCGGCCTCAAGAATCGGCGTGAATTCGACCGCATTCTGGGCACGATCCCCCGACAGTCTTTCGCGATCCTCGCTATCGACGTCGACCATCTGAAGCGCGTCAACGACGAGTTGGGCCACGAGGCCGGTGACGCAGTGTTGCGGACGGTCGCCACCACGCTCGCGCTGATGTTGCGCGGCTGGGACGTCGTCGCACGCGTCGGCGGTGACGAGTTCGCGGCGGTACTCCTGGACGTTGACGCAGCTGAGGCTGCGACTGCAGCGCAACGCCTTCGCGCCGCGATGCACCTCGTGCCCACACCGGGCGGCCGATCGAACATCAGCCTCGGCTGGGCGTCGGCGCCCGCCGGTACGGACCCGATGTCGGCCTGGAAACGCGCCGACGAGTGTCTGTACGAAGCCAAGCGCCGCGGCCGGGACCGCGTCGTCGGCCGCCATGTCGACGGTGCGGAGCAGATGACGCCCTCGGGTTCCTCGGTCACCGAGCTCATCGGAGAACTGGTGGCAGGGCGGCCGATCCATGCGGTGTATCAGCCGATTGTCGACCTCAACGACGGACACGTCGAGGGCTACGAGGCGCTGGCTCGCCCGGAGGGATACGGCGCATCCGACAGTGTCGAAACGCTCTTCGAGGTTGCCCATCGGTCGGGGCACATACGTGACCTGGACTGGCTCTGCCGCAGAGCCGCCCTGAGTCAGGCGGCAGCCCTGCCGAAGGACATCCTGCTCTTCCTGAACGTCAGCGTCGCCGCGCTGCTCGACCCGCTCCATGATGTCGACCAGCTGCTGTTGCTGCTCGAGTGGACGGGGCGGTCCGCGGACCGTCTGGTGCTCGAGATCGGCGAGCACGAAAGCGTCCGCGATTTCGATCGCTTCCAGACCGTGCTCGCCGCGTATCGCAAAGCAGGCATCCGTTTCGCCATCGACGATCTCGGCGAGGGCTTCGCGACCACCGAGCTCCTCGACACCGCGCAACCGGAGTACGTCAAACTCGCCCGGAGCCTGACCGTGAGCTCATCGCGGCGAAGCTCACGAGTGGCGATCAACGCCGCGCTGTCGTTTGCGCGTGCACACGATGCGGCAGTGATCGCCGAGGGCGTCGAGAACGAGCTGGTCAGCGATCAGATCCGATCGCTGAACATTCCGCTCGGACAGGGATTCGGACTTGGGCGTCCGACGATCGCCGCCGATCTCCTCGATTCGATGGCGGCGTGGAGCGCGCGCGAAACCATGCGTCCTCTCCGACCGCGGGTCGCTACGTCACGGATTCGGGTTGCGGCGTCCCAGACAGGCGCCGGCGTCACGGATCGTGAGGAGCGCCGCCGCGCTCCACAGGGCACCCCTCGACGTGTGAACGCCAGATCAACTCCTCGCCTGGTCCGAGAGGCCGACGGCGCGGCATCCGGGGAGGCTTCCTAGGTGAGCGGGCGGCCATCGAAGTCCCGGCAGGAGCCGCTTGGTCCCGACGAAACCTTCAGCGCGCTCGTGACCCGGTTGATCATCACCAACAAGGCCGAGCGTGCGCTTCGCGATCGACACAACCGCGATACGCTGTCAATTCGTCCGGATGCGCGAGGCAATCGCCGCCGCGAGACGCTCGGCAGCACCCCCTCCGAGCCCGAGGAAGAGCGAGGGCTCGGTTAGTTCGAGCTCGAGCAGCTGGGGTGTTCCGTCAGCACCGCGCACCAGGTCGATGCGCGCGTAGAGCAGCGTCGAACGCGGCCATGGCATTGCGTCCATGGTCAACTCCGCAACCGCGAATTCCTCGGCGCTGGGCGTGCGAACGCTGATGTCCTCGGGTGCCCAGAGTTGATCGGTTGCCACGCCGACCGCGCGCAGCAGAGCACCCTTGCGGATGGCATGTGAGAAGACGCCGTCAATGTAGATGAGGCCGGTCTCGCCATCGGCGTCAACCGAGTGCAGATAGGGTTGCACCATCACGGAACGCTGCTCCGAGAGCAGCCGCGCGATGTGTTCGCGCGCTTGCGCACCGTCATCCGGACCATAGCGCGACGTGTGCTGCGCGCCCGAGGAGACAGCAGGCTTGACCACGATGTGGCCCGTCGGCGTCGCAAACGTTGGAGCGTCCTCCGGAGCGAGCCACATCGTTGGTACAACAGGGATTCCGGCTGCGGCGAGCTCGCGCAGATAGGTCTTGTCGATGTTCCACGCGATCACCGCGGAGTTGTTGAGCAGGCGCGGCACCTGATGACACCACGCCAGAAACGCATCGTGCCGTGCGGAGTAGTCCCAGGTCGAGCGAATCACGACCAGACGGAACGAATCCCATGAAACCGCGGGGTCGTCCCACACCCGAGCCTCGGCGATGAGGCCCCGCGACGCGAGCGCGGGAATGAGCAGTTGCTCGTCCTCGTCCAGGTCGGGGAGCAGAGAGCAGGTTGCGAGGGCGATGTCAGGCAGGTCCGGAACGCCTCCAATGGTCGAAAAAGGCCGCCGCATGGTTGGTCGCGGCGCGGAGCAGGATGATGACGGCAGGGAGGCGTTGGGCGCCATGTGTACGCCACCGAACCGCGCACGGGCTCCTCATGTGTCTTTAATGACGCTACTGATGCAAGGCGACCAGTCTTGACGCGCACCTGGTCGCCCGGGTCCCGTCAAACGCACACATTGACCTGCCGATGATGGAGGAGCGGTTCACCAAGATCCGCGGCCAGCCGCTTCGGTACCTCATCGGCGGACAGGGGAAGCCCCTGGTGCTCTGCCATGGCTTCCTCAGCTCAGCCGAGGAGTTCGGCGGGCGGTTCAGCGAGCTCGGTGCTCACCGGACCCTGATCATTCCGGATCTCCCTGGCAACGGCGCCTCACCACCGCTGCGAGGGCGCCACACCTCAGGAGCGATGGCCGACCTGCTGTTTGATCTCCTCACCCAGCTCGAGATCGATCGTTTCGATGTCGGTGGCCTCTGCCTCGGCGCAACCGTCGCCTGTGCCCTCGCCAAGCGTGCCGGCGCTCGCGCCGAGCGACTCGTGCTCCACACACCGCTCCTCTCACCTGACCTGATGCGGCGACGCTACCGCGACCAGGTCCGTCTGCTGAGCCGGCGACCGATGTGGGACGGCGTTGTCTGGCTGAGCCGTCAGCGCTGGATCAGCGACCTCTACAAGCGCTTCGTGATCGTGGAGGGCGATGTCGACGACCACACGGCCGACATCAACTACGAGAATCAGCGACGAGCCGACCCCCGAGCTGCGCGGGAATGGCTGAACGACTGCCTCCGCCGGGACGACGTCGCGGTGGTGGCGGCCCGCGCCGATGCCACCCTGATCATCGTCGCCCGGCACGACCGCCTGGTGGACGTCGACCGCCTGAAAGCGCTCATCGCGAAGCTGCCGGATCTGCACGTGTTCACCGACAGTGACCAGGGGCACGGCTGGAATGAGGCCGCCGTCCACCGTCAGCTCGAGGTCCTGAAAGACTTCTTCGGCAATTGCGCCGATGTCGCGCCCGCCGGGCATCCCGAGCAGCCGGGTCACGCCACCAACGGGTCGAACGGCAACGGAGCCCACCACGCCAATGGGGTCGCGCCGGCGCTCGCGCCGATCTTGCGAGACACCCTCGAGGTCACCGCTGAGCCCGAGCTGACCTCCGGCTCGACGGCACCTTCGAGCTCGAGTAGCCGGCGCTTGCGATCCAATCCCCATCCGTAACCGGTCAGCCCGCCGCCCGCTCCGACGAGGCGGTGGCACGGGACGACGATCGAGATCGGATTCCTGCCGTTTGCGGCTCCGACCGCGCGCGTCGCCCGCGGGTTCCCGAGCTGCGTCGCGATCTGCGCGTAGGTCGAAGTCTTCCCGTACGGAATCTCGAGCAGCGCCGACCAGACCGCCCGCTGAAAGGCGGTGCCGTCGAGCCGGAGCGGAACGTCGAAGGCGGTGCGCCGGCCCCGAAAGTACTCATCGAGTTGGGAGGTGACGGCGGTCAGCGGAGCGCTTTCGCGAGCACCCCCATCGGGCACCTCGGGGGTGTGCTCGTGAGCATCGAAGTAGAGGCCGATCAATTCGGTTTCGGTGGAGATCACGAGCACGCGCCCGAGGGGCGTCGCCGCGTAGCCGTACGAGGTTGGTGGCGCAAAGGCGGTCATGGGGAAACTGTGGACGCGCGGCGCGGACACCGACCGGCCATTTCCGGACCAATTGGGGCGGCTGTCCGGATCCGGCCAGTGCACGGCCAGGCGATGGCGCTACAAGTGACGCCATGAGTGGATTCTCCGCCGTCGTGACCACCGGCATCTACTGCCGGCCGGGGTGCTCCGCCCGGCCCAACCCCGGCAACGTGCGTCACTTCGACCTCGCGGCGGCTGCCGAGGCCGCGGGCTTTCGCGCCTGCCTCCGGTGCCGTCCCTACCGGACGGCCACTGCCCAGGACCGTGCCGCATCCGAGACCGTCTGCCGCGGCATCCGTCTCGTGGTCGACGGTGGGCTCGACAGCGCGAGCGAGGATGCGGTGGCCGCCCGCCTCGGCGTCTCGGCACGGCATCTACGCCGGCTCTTTCAAGATCAGGTCGGCGTCACGCCGCTCCAGCTCGCGCGCTCCAGCCGGGCACATTTCGCCCGCCGTCTGCTGGACGACACCGATCTCTCCGTCACCGATATCGCCTTTGCCTCCGGCTTCGGCAGCCTCCGCCAGTTCAACCGCACCGTCGGCGAAATCTTCCGTGCAACGCCTCGGGAACTGCGCGCACGGCGGCGCGCGGCCGATCGCCTGGTGGCCGACGGTGGCCTCCTGCTGCGCCTCACCTTCGAAGGCCCGCTCGACTGGGACTCCATGCTGGGCTATCTCGCCGCGAGAGCCATCACGGGCGTCGAGCATGTCTCGAAGCGGACCTACCGCAGGACGATCCAGGTCGACGGCGATCCCGGAGCCATCGAGGTGACCATCGGGGGCCCGCAGCACCTCCTGCTCACGGCCCATCTGCCGCACTGGGGTGGCCTCATCCACGTGGTCCAGCAGGTGCGACGCCTCTGCAACCTCGATGCCGACATCGAGGCGGCGAACCAAAGCCTGTCGCTCGATCCGCTGATCGGCGCTGCCGTGCGCGAACGACCTGGGCTGCGTGTTCCGGGGGTCTGGGATCCGTTCGAGATCGGCGTGCGCGCCATCATCGGGCAGCAGGTGAGCGTGGCCGGCGCCGGAACCATCACGGGGCGGCTCGTCGCCCGCATCGGAGCCCCGGTGCAGGGGCTCGCCCAATTCGGCATCACCCACTTGTTCCCGACTCCCGACCAGCTCGCCAACGCAGATCTCACTGGCATCGGCCTCACCACGTCGCGGATCTCCGCAATTCACCACTTCGCCGTCGCGGTCCGGGATGGATCGGTCCGTCTCGATCGGAGCCTGCCGCTCGAAGCGCAGGTCGCCTCGGTGACCGCTGTGGCCGGTCTCGGCCCCTGGACGGCGCACTACCTCGCGCTGCGCATGGGCGAGCCCGACGCCTTTCCGGCCGGGGATCTCGGCCTGCGCCGAGCGATCGAGGCGCTATCCGGCGCGACGGTCACGCCGGCCGAGGTCGGGGTTATCGCGGAGCGTTGGCGTCCGTGGCGAGCTCAGGCGGCTGTGCACCTCTGGATGCATGGGAGGTAGTGCGAGCACAAACCTCGAGATTGCCTGATCATGTGCGCCGTGTTCGATCTGCGTCATGGCAGCGCCGAGGAAATCCTCGCCTGGACGTACAAGCGCTTCCATCGGGTCGCCGTGGTCGCCAGCTTCCAGGCCGAGTCCATGGTGCTGATCGACCTCGCCTGCAAGATCGTGCCGGAGCCTGAGGTGCTCACCCTCGACACCGGAAGGCTGCATGGGGAGACGCACGAGTTCATCGAGCAGGTCCGGCAGCGCTACCCAATCCGTCTGACGGTGCTAGCGCCGGACTCGGACGAGCTCGAGGTGATGACCGGTGAGCACGGCGTGATGCAGTTCCGCGAGTTGGTCGCCCTGCGCAATGAGTGCTGCGCGGTCCGCAAGGTGAATCCGCTGGCGCGCGCGCTGCGCGGATATGACGCCTGGATCACCGGCCTCCGGCGCGAGCAAACTCCGACCCGGGCGGAGACCCCGGTGGTCGCGGACGACCCGGGCCACCGCGGGATCACCAAGGTCGTCCCGCTCGCGGCCTGGACGCGCACGCAGGTCTGGGACTACCTCGCTGTCAACGGGATCGAGCATCACCCGCTCTACGACCGTGGCTACACGTCGATCGGCTGTGCTCCGTGCACCAGGGCGACCGCGGTGGGGGAGAACGAACGCGCCGGCCGCTGGTGGTGGGAAGGCGACTCCGACAAGGAATGCCTGCTCCACCCGCCGCTCGAGGGCGGCCGGACGGCGAACCTGCGAGGGACCCCGGTCAGTGTCCCGTTGGGAGTAGCGCGCTCAACTTCGCAGCCATCAGGACCGAGATAGCGTCCTGCGCGTCACCGAGGAGGCGGCTCTCCTGGGTAGCGGTGATGACGCCGTGGGTGACGCCCAGCGTCAGCCCCGCCCGCACCTCGGCGAGCGCATCCTGCTTGACCTTCGATGCGTTCGCGCCGGCGATCTGATCCAGGGTCTCGCCCTTGAGGAGATCGGCGCCGATCTGCTGCCAGGTCAACTTGGTATCCGTCGTGAAAAAGTTGAACACGCTGAGCGCGTGGCTGCCCTTGAAGGAGCTGACCGAGCCGAACTCACCGGCGGCGAGCAGCGATGACACGTTGAGGGACGCAAGGTTCGCCGACCCCGGCGAGTTCTGGGCACTCTGCGCCGCGGGTGCGGCCGCCGCCGTGCGGTCAACGACGACCACGGTGCCAAGGCCGACGACTGCGGCGCCGAGAACGCCGATGAGTAGATTCCTCGGTCGGAGCACTGGGTGCATGATGGCGGTCCCCCGGGATGAGCGATTGCTTGCTCACAGCGTAGTCCGATTGCTCCGACAAGGAGTTGGCGACCACGTGACGATCTCTCGCCAAGGACCCGCCGGAGGGGTGGTTTGGCCGCTCTCTGATCTGTGGTAAGCTCCTCTCCGACCTAGCGCCGCTAGGTCTCTTTTGTGTTTGGAGCATTGACCAGTGGCCACGGCGAAAGGCGGTTCCTCGATCATCACGTTGCAGTGCAACGAATGCAAGGAACGCAATTACACGACAGTCAAAAACAAGCGGAACGACCCGGACCGTCTGGAGTTGCGCAAGTTCTGCAGGCGTTGCCGCGTACACAGGCAGCATCGCGAGACCAAGTGACCGAAGGGGCGTAGCTCAGCTGGTAGAGCATCGGTCTCCAAAACCGAGGGTCGCGAGTTCGAGTCTTGCCGCCCCTGCCATCACACACCCAGTCCAGCCTCGCCCCGGCCCATCACCAGGAGAGATCACCGTCAATGGCCAAGGCTCGAATCGCCCAGAGCGGGACACGGCCGCCCAGGCCGCCAATTCCGCCGGCCGGCACCGGCCGGGTGGGTCTCCGCGGCTACCTTCGCGGCGTCTGGGAGGAGTTGAAGAAGGTGGTCTGGCCGGCGCGCCAGGAATTGGCCCGCATGACGGGCATCGTGATTGCGACCGTCATCATCTTTGCGGTCCTGGTCGGCGGAGCCGACTACCTGCTGAGCCTCGGGGTACGCCAGGCGGTCGCCACCCAGGCTGCCTCAACCACGCCGACCGCGGCACCCGCACCGACCGCCTCCGGTCCGGTAGTCACCGCCGCACCGCTGCCAACGAATATCCCGACCCAGATTCCAACCGTGGCTCCATAGCCGTCGTGGGAGAATGAACATCGCTGTGAACGCCGTTTCCGCCAAGGACGCCCGCTGGTACGTCGTGCATGCGTACTCCGGCCACGAGGAGAAGGTTCGAGCCAACCTCCTCAAGCGCGTCGAGTCGATGGACATGCACGATCAGATTTTCGACGTGCTCGTCCCGACCGAAGAGGTCATGGAAATCAAGGACGGGCAACGGCGTAAGGTCCTCAAGCGGATCTTCCCCGGCTACATCCTCGTCAACATGGTGATGTCGGACGAGTTCGTGGTACGTGGTCCGCAATACCCCGGGAGTCACCTCGTTCGTCGGCTCGGGGAACAAGCCGGTTCCCTTGCAGGAGCACGAGATTCGTGGCATCCAGAAGCAGGTGAAGGCTGAGGCTCCCACCAAGGTCAACGTCGAGTACGAGGTGGGCGAGAACGTTCGAGTCATCGACGGTCCGTTCACCGACTTCCACGGCAAGGTGACCGAGATCAACGTCGAGAAAGGCAAGCTCAAGGTGCTCGTCAACATGTTCGGACGCGAGACGCCCGTCGAGCTCGACCTGCTGCAGGTCGAGCGGCTCCGCTAGCCGAGCCTCGCAACACCCCCAGGGATTCAAAGGACAACGATGAGCAAGAAGAAGATCAAGACCGTCATCAAGCTGCAGTTGCAGGCCGGTAAAGCGACACCCGCGCCGCCGGTCGGTACCGCGCTTGGTCCGCACGGCATCAACATCATGGAATTCTGCAAGGCCTACAACGAGCGGACCGGCAACCTGTCGGGAGTGATTCCCGCGCAGATCACGGTCTTCGAGGACCGCACCTTCAGCTTCATCACCAAGACGCCTCCGGCAGCGGAGCTGCTCAAGAAGGCAGCCGGCGTGGAGAAGGGCTCGGGGAATCCGAACCGCGAGAAGGTTGGTTCGCTGTCCAAGCAGCAGGTCCGCGAGATCGCCGAGGTCAAGCAGGCTGACCTCAACGCCCACGACCTCGAACACGCGACGCGGATCATCGAGGGGACGGCCCGTTCCATGGGTCTCAACGTCAACTAAGCCACGAAGTGGGAGGGCGCCTCGAGCGTCCGCCAACACCACGGAGAAGTGAAATGCCCAGACAACACGGCAAGAAATACCGCGAGGCTGCCAGCGCGATCGAGGACGGAAAGTTCTATCCGCCGGCCGAGGCCATGGCGCTGGTCCGCCAGACGGCGGTGACCGCGTTCGACTCGTCCATCGAGGCGCATATTCGTCTCGGGATCGATCCACGGCACGCCGACCAGGTCGTCCGCAGCACGGTGACGCTGCCGCATGGCACCGGCAAGGTGCGCCGGATCGCTGTCTTCGCCACCGGCGAGAAGCTTCGTGAGGCACTCGAAGCCGGCGCCGACGTGGTCGGCGGCGAGGACCTCGTGAAGAAGGTGCAGGAGGGCGTGATCGACTTCGACGTCGCGCTCGCCACGCCCGAGGTCATGGGAATGGTGGGACGCCTCGGCAAGATCCTCGGGCCCCGCGGGCTGATGCCGAACCCGAAAGCGGGGACCGTCACGTTCGATATCGCCAAGGCGATCCAGGATGTGCAGGGCGGCCGGGTCGAGTTCCGTAATGACAGGACTGGCATTATTCACACCGCAATTGGTAAAGCTTCGTTTGACGACGACAAACTGCGCGACAATTTCGCAGCTTTGATGGATGCGATCGTTCGGGCCAAGCCCTCCGGTGCCAAAGGCACGTACGTCAAGACCGTGACCGTCGCCGCGACGATGGGCCCCGGGATTCCGGTCGATCCGGTGCAGGCTGCTCGACTCACGGTCGGCTGAGGGCACTAACGATTTGATCCGGCTCCTCATCGTCGACGACATCGCCAGCACTCGTGACAACCTGCGCAAGCTGCTCGGGTTCGAAGAGGACATCGAAGTCATCGGCACCGCCGGTGACGGCAAGCAGGGGCTCGAAGAAGCCCACCGTCTGCTGCCCGACATCGTGCTCACCGACGTGAACATGCCGATCATGGATGGCATCCAGCTCACCGAGCGTCTCGCTCAGGAGCTGCCGGCGTCACCGGTGATCATCATGTCGGTGCAGGGCGAGCGCGACTATCTCCGCCGCGCCATGCAGGCGGGAGCTCGCGAGTACCTGATCAAGCCCTTCAGCCATGACGAGCTGGTGGCAGCGATCCGCCGCGTCCATCAACTCGAGGAGAAGAAGGGGACCTTCGCGCGCGCCGCTGCGCCGGACACCTCCGGAGCCCCCCGAGCGGCGGCGCTGGGAGAGGTCATCGTCCTCTTCTCCGGCAAGGGTGGCGTCGGGAAGACCCTGCTCGCCACCAACCTGTCGGTTGCCCTTGCAGTCGAGACCGAGTTGCGCGTCGCGCTCGTTGATCTCGATCTGCAGTTCGGTGACATCGGCGTCATGCTCAACCTCGATCACAGCAGGAGCATCACCGACGTCGTCGAGTTGGAGACGATCGAGCCCGAGATGCTCAACGAGATCATGGCCCAGGGGCCCAACGGGGTTCGCGTTCTGCTGGCGCCAATCAGCCCTGAGCTGGCCGACCTGATCACCAACGACCACGTTCGCATGGTCATGGCCGAGCTTCGCAAGACCTTTGACTATGTGATCGTCGACACCTCGTGCCACCTCGCCGACTTCAACCTCGAGGTCATCGAGTCGCCCAGCACATCCTCGTGGTGACGGCACTCACGATCCCGGCGATCAAGGACGCGAAGCTCGCACTCAAAGTGCTGGAATCGCTGACGGTGGACCCGGCCTCGGTGCTCCTGGTGGTGGATCGCAGCGACGCTCACTCGGACTTCAACAAGGACTTCGATCGAACAGAACCTGCGCCACTCGGTCGGAGCGCAGATTCCGTACGACCCTCGTGTGGTCGGGGACTCGATCAACCGCGGCGCCCCGTTTGTGACGGCCAGCCCCGAATCCGAGATCAGCCGTTCCATCCGCGAGCTTGCCGGTGCGCTCGTGCCTGGTGGCGCGCAGCCCGTCGGCGCTGGCGCCGGAGCCGCAGGGAAAGCCGACGACCGCAAGAAACGCCGAATCTTCGGCCGCTGAACTCAGCCCCGCAGAAGGGTTAGTCCCGGGCGAAACCCAGGCGGCGGCGGGAGCGCTTCTTGCCGGATTGCTCCGCGATCGGATCGGGAGTGGCATCACCGGTCAGTGCGGCGGCAAGGCGCTCGAAGGCGGCGGTGGCCGGCGACGAATGTCCTGCGATCACGACCGGGACCCCTGAGCTGACCGACCCGCCGATGGCCATCGCATCGTGAGGGATCTCGGCCGCAACCGGGTGACGCAGGAAGTCCTCGATCCGCGCTTTGTCCATGCCGCCGGCGATCGGGGCATCGCGGTGGTTGGCGACCACGAGGATCCGCTCCGGATCCACCTGGAGCACACCGATCACCGACATGATCAGCCGGGTGTTCTTCACCGAGGTCACGCTGAAGTCGGTCACCAGCACGATGTGATCTGAGTTCTCGAGCGCTTCGAGCGTGATCTCGGTGAGCTGCGAGGTCGTGTCCGCGACCACGAGTTCGAAGGTGGATCGCAGTTCGGCTACGACCGACCGGAGGTGGGCGGTGGTCACATAGTCGGCGAGCTCGGGACTCGGCGGTGCGGCAAGGATGGTGAGTCCCTGCGGACCGAGCGAGAGCGCCTGTTGAATCACGTGCCGGTCGGCAATCGAAGCGTCGCTGGCAGCGAACTCCGCGATCGATCCGTCCGGGGTGATCGACAGGAGGGCCGCGATATCGCCGAACTGCAGCGACAGGTCGACCAGCACCACGCTCCCCGGATGCGGCCGGTTCAGTACCAGCGCCAGATTGGTCGCGATGATCGACTTGCCGACGCCACCTTTGCCGGACACGATGGTGATCATCCGGCCCTCGCGGCGTCGGGCCCCTCCCTCCGCCGTGGGGGGAGCGCCGTCGGCGGGCTGGCGTGCGGACTGCGCCGCTCGTTTGCGCGCCTGGAAGGCATGCACCCGGTGAATGGCCGCCACCAGCTCGTCCCCGGCAAACGGCTTTTGCAGAACCTCGCGGGCCCCCGCGAGCATGGCGCGGCGGAAGAGCTCGCTCCCGCTCTCCATCGACATGAGAATGACGCCAGCCTGGGGCGCGTACTCGGCAAGCATCTCGGTCGTCTGGACTTCGTCCAGTCCTGTCAGCCCGGCATCGAGGATGGCGATGTCAGGAACGAGATGCAACGCTTCCTGGAGGGCGTGTTCACCGTCTTCGGCGGTGCCGCAGACGGTGATGTCCTCCTCCGCGGCGAGGCGCTTCAGCAGGTTTGCCCGAATGCGCTCGCTCCCATCAGCGATCAGAACGCGGATCACGGCGCCACCTTACCTCCGCCCCAGACTGAAACGCCTGCGGTACGAAGGTGTCAACGACCCGTCGGGAATCTCGACAGGTTCCCCGTCGGCCCCGTCGGGGGTGGCGATGAGTTGCGCCAGGGCGAGCAGCCGGCGCGACAGCTCCGCGCGTGGTTGCGCCAGCACCATCGGCGTTCCAGCGTCGAGCGAGGGATCGACACGCGGGTCGTAGGGGAGGTCCACCAGCACGCTGCAGCCGAGGATGGCCTCGATGTCCTCGCGCCGGTAGTTCACCCGCGGACGCGTGTGGTTGAGCACGACATCGACGCGGTCACGATCGATGCCGAGCGCGTCGAGCAGCAGCAGCGTCGCCTTGGTGCTTCGCACCGCGCTGACGTTGTAGCTGGTCACGAGGAGGATGCGGTCCGCAAGCTCGAAAGCCTCCAGCGCGCGTTCGTCGAGGTGCGACGGGGTGTCCACCACGAGGAAGTGATGCGCTTTCGCGGTCGCCCGGATGATCGCGCGAAGGTTGCCGGCGTCGATGGTGCCGGCCAGTTCCGGGCTCGATGGTGACCGGAGCACGCGGAGCTCCGAGGGTCCGGTCGCGAGCACATCGTCAAGCACCTCACTGTCGATGTCCTCGCCGCGCGGTGCCAGATCCGCGATCGAGAGCAGGTGGCCCTCGACATGCAACATCCCCGCTGCGTCACCGAACTGCAGGTCGGCGTCGATCAATGCCGCGCGACCGTCCGCGCCGGCCGCGAGCGCGACCGCGAGGTTGGTCGCCACCATCGAGGTGCCGGTCCCACCTTTGCCGGAGAAGGCGACGATCACGCTCCCCCTGCCACTGTGCGATCTCGTCGGGAGGTGCGGTGTCTCGATGTGTGACCCCGGCTGGTCCTCAGGCGGGGTCGCAACGAGGCTGGCACCACCGGGAGGCACCAGGCCGGCAGCGACCCGGATCGCTGTGACGAGCTCGGCGCCGCCTGCCGCATCACCAACCGAGCCGGACACCCATCCCTCCGGGGTCGTGGGCTCGCCGGATGTCATCAACACGATGCGCGTGGCCGGTGACACCGACTCGATGTGCGCGGCGAAATCGGCCGCCGGATACTCGGCGAAGCTCTCGTGGACCACGAGCACATCCGGTTGGCGCAGCCACGCTTCCTCGACGACGACGGCGGGAAGATGCGCCACCCCGCACACGTCCACCTCGTCCGCGAAGGGCTCGAGCTTCTCGAGGTCGCCGACGATTCGCGCGATCTCGTCCGCGATGAGCACGCGGATCACAGCGATCCCCCGAACGAGCGATGCATCGACCGCATGGTACGGCGAAACGCGCAGACGTGGCGGCGCGCAATCGCGATGCTACAGGTTGTTCACGACCAAATTAAAAAGAGGAGCCGTCCCGTGGGCCGGCTCCTCTTGACTGTCCTGGTTGCTGTAAAAGCTACGAGGCCAGGCCGTTGCTGATGTTCGAGAACACGTTGTTGACCTGCTTGCCGACGACTTGCAGGATAACGATAACGACGATGGCGATAAGGACGAGGATGAGCGCATACTCAACCATGCCCTGGCCTTCCTCAGCCTCCTCACGCTTGCGAGCGATAAACTCAGTTGCGCGAAGGTACAGGGTGCTCAGCATATCCATTCCGTTGTTCACCTCCTTTCGGGTTGTATTTCGGGACCGGGCTGGATGCCCCGAACCGATATTGCGAGTGTGGGGCCCTGCTGCTGCAACGGAATGGCCTGCGTGCTAAATATTGGTAACGAAGGGTCGGACACGCCCTGGACGGTGGCGCCGCAAGCACAAATCGTGGTGATTCGATGACAACCGCGCTACGGCCGCGTCGCTCTGAATTGGGCTGACCTAAACTCGGGCCATGGCCGAAGCGGTCGCGATTCCAGCACGCCGTGGGGACCTGGGACGTCGCGTCGAAGAGATCCGATTTCTGATCTTCGGGCGTTCACTTCCCGCGGTACTGTTTGCGCTGCTCGGTTACAAGGTGCTGCTCAACCTGCTCTCGCAGGTGCGCGCGCTTCCTGTACATGCGGGGCCGGGTGACTACCTGGCAGGGCCGGTCACGACCTTCGTGTATCTCCTCTTCTGCGTCATCCCGGTGGGGATCTACCTGGTCCGTCCGCGGCCTCGCGCTCGCGACGGTCGCATGATCGCGCGCGCAGCAGGACTCGTCGGAACGACGATGCTGCTCGTGGTCGGCGCCTTTCCCAATCCCGTGCTGCTGACACCACCGGCATTCATCCGTGACATCGCCGCCGGGGTCGCGCTCGCAGCGTTCTCGCTTGGTGTGTACGGCCTCCTCTATCTGCGCCGGAGCCTCAGCATCATCCCCGAGGCTCGCAGGCTGGTCACCGGAGGTCCGTACCGCATCATCCGGCACCCGCTGTACGGCGCCGAGATTCTCACCGCCTTCGCGCTCGTGCTGGCGCGCCCGGGCCTGTGGGCGACACTGGCCCTGGTGCCCTTCTTCGCCGTGCAGATGCTGCGCGCCCGCTTTGAAGAGGGCTTGCTGGCTCGCGCGTTTCCTGAGTACAAGCCATACGCGGCCCGTACGCGCAGGCTCATTCCCATGGTGTGGTAGATGCGGGAGGTTCGCGCGCAGCCGACCGATGCTAAGGTGGCCCGCGATATGACCACCGAGGCCGGCCATCCCTGCACCCAGGGTGGATGCACCGCGACGGATGGGATTCCCTGTGCCTATGTCGACCGGCGTGGTCGCGAGTGCCGAACCGCCTGGTGTCCCGAGCATCGCGTCACCATCGAGGATCGCGTCTACTGCCGCCGGCACGCCGGCGTGGTCAGCGCCCTCCCCAGCCTTGACAGCTCGCTCGCGGTCTCGCTTCCCGACCTGGACAACCGCGCGCCC
Source organism: Candidatus Dormiibacterota bacterium (assembly GCA_963748505.1). Classification (GTDB taxonomy): domain Bacteria; phylum Chloroflexota; class Dormibacteria; order Aeolococcales; family Aeolococcaceae; genus Palsa-851. The sequence continues at coordinate 50,346 of CAVVJH010000003.1, read as the reverse complement.
TCGCTCGTGGGCTGGGTGTCGCGGCAGATCGACGGCGACGTCTGGCGCCTGCTGCTCAAGGAACTCTCCTCGGGGAGTGGTGGCCAGCTGGTCGCCGACCCGGTCACGCTGATCTTCGTCGGCATCGGCCGGCAGCGCGCCTGGGAACGGGCCTGGCGGCTCGACAGCCACATCGGCATCGCACACCGTGTGAGCATCGTCGTCGAGGAGCTCGACGACACCATGGTTACCGTCAAGGTGGGCGGGAACACAGTGGAGCAGCTCGTCCCGCCGTGGATCCAGCATCGTGTCAAAGGAGAGACGGTTCCTCCCGACGAGGACCGGAAGGAGCGCGAGGACTTCTATCAGCGCGTCCTGGACTCCATCGAACGTGGTCTCGGACACGAGCGCGATCTCTCGAACTACATGGCAGAGGGTCGCCACAGCGTGCCGCAGGGTGGGGCGGGGGCGTAGGAATGACGCGGGGTCGCATCCTCATCGTCGACGACGATCCACGGCTCCTGCACATCGTCGCGATGTACCTCGGCATCGAGGGATACGACGTGACCACCGCCGAGAACGGCGAAGAAGGGCTTGCCAGCGTCGAGGCGCGCGCGCCCGATCTCGTGATCCTCGACATCATGATGCCCGGCATGGACGGCATCGAGACCTGCAAGCGCATCCGCAGCCACGCGCCCTCCGCGAGCGTCCCGATCGTGATGTTCAGTGCGCTGTCAAGCGACGACGACATCGAGCGCGCCCGCCTCGCCGGCGCCAATCACCTGATCACCAAACCCTTCAACCTGGTAGGTCTCGGCTCGGTGGTCAAGACCTTCTTCCCCGCGGACGTCACGTCCGCCCGCTGAGGCGGGACCGTTCAGACTGTCAGACCGGCGGCTCGAGCACGATCGTGTTCTGCGCCAGATGGGTCGCCAGGTTGGGCGGCAGCACCGGTCCGAAGACCCTGGTCACCACCGGTTCGAGGCGCACCGCCTGCCCGCTGAGCGTCGCGGAGTGGATGTCCTGTGCGTCGGTGGCATGGGTCGTGGACGCCGGCCCGCTCACCGAGATCGCAACCAGGAAGAGGACGAGGACTTCGGTCAACCCGACCGCAGCGCCGACGAGGATGCCGCCGATTCGGTCGAATGCCGCAACCACGATTTTCTGCAGACGCTCGTGCAGCAGCGCTCCCAGCACCTCGACCACGACGACCACGAACAGGAACACGCCGACGAATGCCCAGGCGTTGGCCTCGAGGTTGTGCGCATGGATCAACGCGGCAATGGCATTGCCGAGGTTGGACGCGGCAAAGACCCCAAGGAAGACGCCGACCGCGGTGAACAACCGGCGAACCAACCCGTGACTCCACCCCAGGTACGCATTGACTGCGATGGCAACCACCAGCAGTGCGTCTGCAAATACCTGGCCTGGAGTGCTGTCGATAGATGCGACTATCGCGGCCACGTGCTGAAGGTAACACGGGCTCGATCAACTGGAATGGGGGATTTCGTTACAGAATTGCTCTGTGCAACCGCTCCTGCGCACCTCCCACAGCGACGTCTCAGCGCGCAAGACCTACGATCTGCTCGACGAGCCGACGGGTCCTGACTACGCGGGACTGCTCGAGTGTGCGCTCGTGCAGTGCACCACCGCGGTGCTCATGGTGCGGAGCGGCGACCTCGACCCCGAGGGCCAGGTCACTCTCGAGAGCCTCGCCCGCTTCCAGCAGAACAAGAACGTGACCGCCGCCGGCAGCCTGGTGCGCTATGCCCTCAGCCGCGAGAGCATCACCGTGCTGCAGGAGGCCACCGGCGGACTCTATGGGTGGCAACACCCGGCCCTCCCTGAGAATCTGTGTCTCTACCGCGGCGACGGCAGCCCCTGGCTCGTCTCGAGCGCCGGTGCACGCATCGGCTATCTGGAGGTGTCGCCCTTCGAGAAGCTGCTGATCGGGCGCACGGCTCCGGGACTGATCGCGGTCCTCGCCCACCAGAGCGCCCGCGACGCGATCCTCGCGTACATGGAACGCAGCTTCGAGACCAGTGTCGCGTCCCTCACGGAGCAGCTCGTCGAGTACGCGCGCATCGTGATCGGCGATGGCCGTGATGGGCTGATCGATGCCCTCGACGACTGGATTCGCTCCGGCGAGGAGGCGAGGATCTCCGCCGCGCTCGAGGTTGCACGCGTCCTCCGGTTGGTGGAGCTGCGTGAGACCGTGGCGTCGCTGCTGCGCGCCTCCCTCCGGGAGGACGCGCCAGTGCCCGATGTGTACCGGTCGGTGCCGGCGCTCCGTAATCGGTGGCGCAGCGCGCGCCGCCGTCAACTCGAGCGAGTGCTCCGCCAGCTGTCCTGAGTGTCGGTCAGCCGCCGCCGGAGCCGAACTGGTGCGCGACTTCGATGACCGCGGGCCCCAGCAGGACGATAAACAGCGTTGGGAAGATGCACCCGACCATCGGGAAGAGCATCTTCAACGGCGCCTTCTGGCCCTGTTCCTCAGCCCGCTGACGGCGCTTGCGCCGGATTTCCTCGGACTGGATGCGCAGCACGTTTGCAACCCCGACGCCGAGCTGTTCGGACTGGATGATCGCCTGGATGAAGTTGCTCAGCTCCTCGACCTGGCAGCGCTTGCCGACATCATCGAGTGCCTCGAGGCGCGGGCGTCCGAGGCGAACCTCGTTGAGCATGACCGTGAGCTCGTGCGAGAAGGCGTTGTTGTACTTGTCGACGACGCGTGTCAGCGCGGAGTCGAAGCTCAACCCGGCCTCCACGGAGATGGTCAGCAAGTCGAGCGCGCTCGGGAGCGCCAGGAGGATTTCCTTCTGACGCTTCTTGATACGCCGAGCCACCACCATCTGCGGCGCCAGGTACCCGAGGATGAGACCACCCGCCGGGACGACGGCGAACACCGGCATCGCCAGCGCGCCGAAGATGGCGAGCGCAAGCCCGATTGCGGTGAAGAGGAGCATGGAGAGCAGCCGGAGCGCGAGGAATCCCGACGCGTTGAGCCCCCAGGGACGGCCGGCGAGATTCAGCTTCTCCTGGAGTGCGTCGGTGCTGCCCTGGCCCTTATTCTTGTTGAGGCGATTGCCGATCTTGTCGAGGAACGGCCGCACCACGCGATCGAAGAGCGGCAGCGACATCTCGACTTCGGTGAGCGTTGCCGGCGCGCGCCCGGCTTCGGCGAATTGCGCCAGCCGTGCTTCGAGGAGGTCGGTCTGGCGCGGCGACACCGCCATGGCCATACCGAATGCGATCAGCAGGATGCCGCCGGCGAGTGCCGCGGCAAGACCGATAGCAAGCAGAACTCATCTCAGACCTCGATCTTCACGATCTTCTGGATCGCAACCGCGCCGACTGCAATAGAGAAAATCGCCATGCCGAGCATGATGTGCCCGAGCGGATCGGTGATCATTGGATCGAAGTAGGTCGGCGAGATCAGTGCAAGGAAGCCGGCCAGCGCGATCGGCAGGATCGTGATGATCCAACCCGAGGCGCGCGCTTGCGCGGTCAGCGTCCGGATCTCACCCTGGATGCGGACGCGCTCACGGATGGTGAACGCGATGGTGTCGAGGATCTCCGCCAGGTTACCGCCGACCACACGCTGAATCTGCACTGCGGTCACCATGAGGTCGAAGTCTTCCGACTTGTTGCGCACCACCATGTGAGTCAGTGCCTCGTCGACGTTGATGCCGAGGGCGATCTCACGCGTTGCGCGTGCGAACTCTTCAGAGATCGGCGGGTTGGCATTCTTCGCAACCGACGCGAGCGCCTGCGCAAAGGAGTGTCCGGCTTTCAGGGCGTTGCTCAGCAGCATCAGTGTGTCGCCGAGCTGGTTGTTGAACGCGCGCGACCGGCGCCGCTGACGGAACTTCAGGAAGAAACCGCTCAGTACGTACACGACGATCGGGCACGGGATGAAGGCGATCGGCGACGAGAAACGCAGGGCCACCAGCAGGCCGACCACGATGCCGAGACCCACAACCGCCAGCAACCACTCCGAAGACTTCAGCTTGAGGTCGGCCTTCTGCAGGTCGTCAGCAAGCTTGCCCGTGTGCGACGTGCGCGACATGATCGGGTTGAGGCCGTTGGTAACCGCTCCGAGCAGGTCACGGAGCGCGTTGCCCGTCTTGACCCGGGGTGGAGCAGCAGCGACAGCCTCGCCCCCGTACTGGTTGAGGCGTCGTGCCATCTCCCCAGCCTGGTTCTGCCCACGGCTGAGGAGGAAGGCAAAGATCGAAAGGACTGCCGAGGCGGCCAGTGCCGCTGCGACGATGGCGGCTGGCGTCATTCCTGTCAGCCTCCGAAGAGACTATCCAGCATGCCGGGCGTCACGACCGTCTGCGTCACGGCCGGAAGGTTCGGCGAGCCGGAAGCTTCGTAGTTCGGCTTGTAGCCGCTGATGTCCAGCTTGCCCCACTCGGACTCGGGCCGGAGGACGTACTTCATGATGAACTCGTGCGCGTCGCCGACCACGAGCGCAGACAGCAACGGCGCCTGCGCGCGGGAGATTTCGACGAGCAACACCTGGGGAGACGCCGAGGCGGCCTCGCCCGAGGCGCCGACGCGCAGCACGATGAGGTCCTGGAAGGTGTACCGAACGCCCAGGGTCCCGTTGGTCGACTGCACGAGGATGTCGATGTGGTCGCCCGGCACGATGTAGCCGGCTGCGGACACGAGGGGACCGATGAAGTTGTTCTGCACCAACGTCGGGATGTTGAGCGGAATCGAGGAACTGGTGGGGATCGCAACTGCGACGTAGCCCTTGGTGAGCTGCGACTCCACGTCGACCGCCGCGGCACCGGTACCAGTCGAGGTGATCGACAACGACGGCGCCGCGAAGAAACCCGGGACCAGCGGCGTATTGTCGGCGATCGCCACCTGCGTCACCTTGCCGACCACGCCAACCGGATCGACATATGCGTCGCCAGGCTTCGCGGTCAAGGGAACCTGCGTCACGATGACCATCGCCGGAGTCAACGTGGTCCCGGCCGGAATGTTGGAGTTTGCAACGACAACGCCGACTTCATTCGCCGGCGCATTCGAGCGCACCAAGAGCAACACGGCAATTGCAGCTGCCGCAGCCAGCACGACTCCCAGAAGCAGGAAGATTCGGCTGTTCGGTTTATTCGCCTGGATGGCCACCTGTTCTCCTCGGTTGTTCTCAGTGAGTGTCGGTTACGCTGCTGCGGCGTCGATGCATTCGGGCAGTGATGCTGACCCGGATGACGGCCGCAGTCGAGTGTGGATCGGATTGCCCCTGCGGTTCATCGCCTTTCGGTAACAAACGCATCGCACAGCGGACGAGCCTGGGTGCGAAGCGTGTGACCGGAGGCTGCTCACGAACCGTTATTCGTCGAAACGACCGTTGGCCTGCGCGCGCATCAACATCGCGAGAATGTCATCACGGTAGGGCGCAATGGTCACGATCTTTCTGTACAGCTTGAGCGCGCCCTTGTCGTCGTTGCGCAGTCTCCGCAGGCGTGTGACGCGCTCCAGATAGGACACGGCGAGGTCGATGTCGTGATCGTCGATGCAGATGTCCGCGAGCCGGAGCAAGGGCGTCTCGTGCACCGGATCCGCTCGTGACGCGGCGAGGTAGCAGCTCAGCGCTGCGTTGCCCTTGCCGAGGGCGCGGCATCGATCACCGGCGTCGAGCGCCAGCTCGGCGAGCGCGCGACCCCCGACATCGTTGGCGAGACGCTGCAGCAGTGCGGCTGCCTCGTCGCAGCGCCGGCGACGAAGCCGGTCGTTGATCTCGAGGCGAGCCTCGACAACTTCGGGGTCGGTTTCGAATCGGTCGTCTTCGGCACTCGTGTCCGACCCGGCATCAGCGCCCTGGTCGCCGTCGTCGTCGCGGAGACGCCAGCCTCGCGCTGCCGCGCCAGTCGGCGCGTCAGTCGTCGTGTGGGACGCCACCGGTGCATCGGCGGCTGCGTGTTCCGCTGCGGCGGCGGCCTCTGGGCGAGGCGCGGGCTCCGGCGCCGGCTCGACGGTTTCAGCGGGCTTCGCAGCTTCTGCTGGGGCTGCCGCAGCGCTGGGCTCGGCCGCCGGGCGCTGGACGACGGCGAAGTCGGCGAGATCGCTGAGGTGGAAGCCACTTTTCGGTGCCACGAACGACTTGGCGTCGTCGACCTCCGGCGCAGAGCCATTGCTTGGTTCGGCGGCCGCGAGCTCAACGGGCGCTGTGCCGTTGGAGCTCGGGGCCTGCTGGGCGGATTTCGATGGCGCGCCGGTCCGGCGGAAGAGCGTGAACGCTGGGCGAGTGGCGGTCTCGGCGACGGGCGCGGTCTCGGCCGGCTCGAGCGCGAGCTCCTCCGGCGCGGGATCCTCGCTGACTGGGGCCTCGGCGACCGCATCCTCAGCGACGACCTCGTGGTTGGCCTCCAGGTCGGGCTCGCTCGCGGTAGCCCCGCCATCGAGGATGTCGGCGAAGGCGTCCTCGAGGGGTGAGGTGCGGACGGCGGCTTCGACCTCAGGCTCAGGCTCGAGCTCCGGCTGGGGAATCACGACCGGTCGGACTGGTTCCGCCACCGTCTTCACGTGGCCGTTCCGTCCGAGTGCCGCAATCTCCTCGGCTCCGATGAGCGCGGTGTCGTCGGGTCCGTGGCCGTTCCCGTCGCGACGTGGCGGCGGCTCCGGAAGGGCGTCGAGCGAGAGCAGATATTCGTAGACGGCGCGTTGCAGGCGCCGCGTGAGGAAGTAGAGTTCCTCGGCAGGAAGTGAGTCCGCAGCAGCGGAGGTCACTTCGGTCACGACTCGCAACAGCGACTGTTCGTCGAGCCGTTCGTCGATGACAGCAGCTTCGAGACCGTGCTCGAGGGATTCGGGGAGCGAAGGGAGACCAGGTGCCAGGGCGGAGGCAGCGTCGAGCCAGCCCTGGCGCAGGATCTCCACGTTGGTTGTAGTCATGGTCATGCGCTGCGGCCATTGTGGTCGGCGCCGAGCACTGTCTCTGGCACCATGGCGCAACGACTCTGTGACCAGGCGTCATACAGGGGAGACACATCCAGTGTCAGCGATCGTCGTTGACGGCCTGCGCAAGTCGTATGGGGCCGTCCAAGCCGTGCGCGGCGTCAGCTTCACGGTCGAGGCCGGCGAGGTCTTCGGACTGCTCGGCCCCAACGGCGCCGGCAAGACCACGACGATCGAGATTCTCGAGGGATATCGCAAACGCGACGCCGGCGATGTGGCGGTGCTGGGGATCGACCCGCAGCACGGAGGGCGCAAGCTCCGCGAGCGCGTCGGGCTCGTGCTCCAGGAGGCCGCGGTTCCACCGAGACTGACGGTGACCGAGCTGGTGGAGTTGTATCGCGGCTACTACCCCAAGCCGCGACCGGCTGCAGAGATCATCGAACTGGTCGGTCTGGCCGAGAAAGCCAGGGAGCGCGTCAACAAGCTGTCCGGTGGCCAGCAGCGCCGCCTTGACGTCGCGCTCGGGCTGGTTGGTGATCCCGAGCTCATCTTTCTCGATGAGCCGACGACGGGCTTCGACCCCTCGGCGCGGCGTGCCGCGTGGGAAGTGGTGCGCAACATGCGCACGCTCGGCAAGACCATTGTGCTCACGACGCATTACATGGATGAGGCGCAGTTCCTTGCGGACCGGATCTGCGTCATCGCCGCGGGCAAGGTGGTTGCCGAAGGCACACCCGAGACGCTGCGGGCGCACACCGAACGGCGCACCCATATTCGCTTTGAGATACCCGAGGGTCTCGATGCGGCGGCGATACCCATCGCCGCGACCGTACAGGAGGGTGTCGCGACCATCGCGACCTCGACACCGACCCGTAGCCTGCGGGACTTGACCACCTGGGCGGTCGCGCAGGGAATTGAATTGCCCAACCTCGAGGTGATGCGCCCGTCACTCGAGGATGTGTACCTGGAGCTGACCACGAATGAATAGCGCGACCCTCGTCGCCGGCCAGGTGACCTTCGAGCAGAAATCGTTCTGGCGCAACCCCGGAAGTGCCTTCTTCGCGTTCCTGTTCCCGATCATCTTCCTGGTGGTCTTCGCGACGCTGTTCAAGGGCTCCAGGGCGCCGGTCGGCAACACCTCCGTCCCCTATGACGACTACTACATCCCCGCGCTGGTCGCGTTCGGAGTCATGGGTGCGTGCTTCACCAACATCGCCATGAGCCTCTCGATTCGCCGTGACTTGGGTGTCCTCAAGCGCTTCCGCGGCACGCCGCTACCGCCCTGGGCGCTGATCGCAGGCGTGGTGGGGTCATCGATCATCGTGAGCGTCATTCTGGTGCTGCTCACCACGATCTTTGGGATCGTCGTGTACAGCGTGCATGCGCCCCAGCACATCGACGCTGTCGTGGTATCGGTTGCAGTCGGTGCCCTGGCATTCTGTGCGCTCGGGATGGCCATGACCATCGTCATCCCCAACGCGGATGCAGCACCGGCAATCGTCAACGCTGTGTTCCTGCCAATCGTGTTCATCTCCGGGACGTTTTTCCCAGTACCGTCCACGTCGGTGCTTGCGCAGATCGCCCAGGTGTTCCCGGTGCGCCACTTCATCAACGCGATGTTCACGGCCTTCGATCCCGCGCACCAGTCATCGAGTGGTTTCAACGGGACCGATCTGCTGGTCATGGCCGCCTGGGGAGCCGGCGCTGTGGTGATCGCATCCTTGCGCTTCCGCTGGGAGCCGAACAAGGGCTGAGCCTCAGCCTGCCTCGTTCTGCGTCTGGGTTCCTGCAAGCACGAGCGCGTCGTTGAGTCGCGTGCCTCCATATCTGCCGCGTGCGATGACGAGGTTGACCAGGTTGCCGACGCGCCAGAGCACGTCGATCTCCACGGCCTGCAAGCCGCCAGTCGTGACCCGGACGATGCTGATGGAGTGCGCCGCGTTACCGAGCGGCCCGGTCGACGCCGGAGTCGCCCCGACATGCCGTCAAGCCGCTGCACACCTGACTGATACGCGTTGGTGGCGCCGCTGGCGCTCGAAAACCGTTCTACCGTCGAGACAATGTCGAGCGGACCGTTGGACGTGCTGAACTCGACGTTACGCTGATACTCGACGCTCGCTGCGGACTCCAGTCCGTCGCGCGTGAGCGCTGCAGCTACCGACGCATCACCTGAGGACAGCGCGGTTGCATCGACGTGCGCAGCTGGCGATGCCACCACGAAATTGGAGACGACGATCTGGTCGATGCCGATCAGATCCTGCAGTGGGTCGCCGGTCGCGGGTCCGGTGTCCGGCGTTCCCGCATCCGGTGAAGGTCGCCAACGCCAGCCCGGCCGTCAGCGCGCGCAGCAGCCAACCGCCCGCGGTGCGCATCGATCCGCTACTCGTGGCGCAGCGCGGCGAGCACTGAGGTTCGCACCGCTCTGCGTGCCGGACCGATGGTGGCAACGATCGCGCCCAGCACCACGACGGCAACCAGCACGATCACGGTGACGTAGGGAAAGACGAATCCGGGGGCAAATGTCGCAGTGGTGCTGGCGCGAAGCATCGGCAGCGCCATGAGTAGCCCGCGGAACGCCGATGAGCGTGGCGGCACCGGCGAGGAGCCCTGCCTCCGTCAGCACGCGTCGCAGCGCTTGACGGCTCCCGAGCCCAACGGCACGAAGCAATGCAAGCTCGCGCGTTCCCTGGCGCACGTTGACCAGCAGGGTGTTGACGACTGCAAGCATCGCGATGATCACCGAGATGACCGCCACCGCCAGCACCAGGCCGATGGAGTGCTGCAGCGCGTCGCGAGCGTCACCCTGGATCTGGCTCACGGGGACGGCCTGCATCCCGTAACTCGTCGCGGTCGCTTCGATCGCGCCGATGGAGCCACCGGAGGTGACCACCAGGTCGTCGAAGCCGTCGGCGGCGGAGCCGAAATAGGCGCGCGCGAGGTCATCGGCCATGACCAGGCTCTCGCCGCCGTCGCCGGAGGGGAAGGAGTGGCGAACCACGCCGACGATCGTGAAGTACACCAAGCCTTTCTGGGTCACGACCGGCAGTTGCGTCCCCACCGTCCAGCCCGTGGCGACCGCAAGGCCGGCGGGCTCCAGGAAGCTCGGACCGTCCTCGAGCGCATGCAGCGCCCCGGTGCGATCGCCCGAAACCACGTCCAGGCCACCCAGCGACGCATACGCCCCGGGGTCGATCCCCGCGACGCCTTCAGAGGCACCGGCGACCGTCTCGGAGAGCAGCCGAAGCGGTGTGGCGTGGGTCACGTCCGGGCTTCGTTCGATGGCAGTCGCCACCTGGTCCTCCTGCGTCACGGGGCTGGTGATCAGCACGTTGCCGGCGAAGAGGTGACTGATCCAGCTGTCGCTCGCCGTGAGCGCTCCGGCGCTCAGCGCGCTGACACCGACGGCGGTCGCGACACTCACCACGAGCCCGGCCGCGGTCATGGCAGTGCGGTTGCGCGCCCGGGCGAGGTGCGCCGCTCCCGGCTCGGCGCCGCTGACCAAAGGCGCGATGGCCATCGCGAGAAGGCGGATGAGCAACGGCGCGATCAGTGGCAGTGCCATGACGACGCCGAGCAGGAAGCTGATCACGCCGACGGCGACGAGCCCGCTGGCACTGCTGAGGAAGCAGAGAGCCGCGATGACGAGCAGGGCGGGGCTCGCAACCCGGACCAGGGGGCTAGCGCGCTGGTGGTCACCAATGGGATGCGGTCGGAGGCCGTCGAGAATCGGTCGGCGTGCGGCGGCAAACAGCGGCAGCAGACCGCCGGCGAGCGCCGCGGCCAGGCCGGCAAGCACCGCCGCCAGGACCTGCCCGGGCTCGGGCATGAGGCTCGGCGCCTGAAGATCGCCAGGGGAGAGCCGGCTCTCAAAAATGCCGCCGAGCACCACGCCAACAACGATGCCGATGGGAACGCCCGCGGCGGCGACCAGCGCAACCTCGGCCGCGAAGAGGCGGAAGACCTGCCGGGACGAAGCCCCTGCGGCGCGGAGCAGGCCAATCTCCCGGCGCCGCTCGAACGCGGCCAGCGCGGCACTGTTGGCGGTGACACCTGCGCCCACGATCAGGCTCAGCACGGTCGCCAGCAGGAGGAGCGGTTCGAGGTCCTGCAGCGGCTCAGCGGCGCCGGCGCGCGGATTGTAGGTGGTGACTGCCGCGCCGAATTTGGCGTGCACCGCTTCGGAGACTGCGGCGACGGTTGCACCCGGTCCCAAACGCAAGGCGACGAGCGGCGTGCGCAGCCCCAACCCGAAGGGGCCGAGCATCGTGGCCTCGTCGACGAACACGGCATTGTGGGTGAACGAGGGGCCACCACTGGTCCCTGCGGTGAAACCGACCACGGTGAACTGGTCAGGCCCGGTCGCGGTGATCATCTGGATCTTCTGTCCGATCCTGATCGGCGACCCGCTGCTCCCTATGAGTGCACTGCTCAAACCAACATCCATCGCGACCTCGCTCCGGCTGCCGGGCAGTGGGAGGCGACCGGAGACCACGGCGATGCTCCGCAAAGCCGCGCTCGAGTTCCTGGAGGCCGATCAGCGTCACGGTGTCGCCGGTGAGGCTGGCCCCCGCGGGGCCGGCCGTCACCTGCTTCTCGTAGAGCGGGACCGCCTGCACGACTCCGGGCAGGCCCGACAGGATCGTGATCTGCGCGGGCAGCAAGCCAGAACCCGCGTCGACGCGGACGTCGAGCGACGACGCTCCAGCCTGCTCGAGCTGCGCTTCCCCGGCCTGCACCATCAGGCCCTGAATCGCGATCTGCACCGCCAGGACGACCGCAATGCCAAGCGCGACCGCACCCGCGGTGAGCATGCTGCGCAGCGGGCGCGCACGGATGGCTCGAGCCGCCATGAGCCAGATCCCGCTCACAGCCCCAGCTTGGTGAGCCTGCCCACGAGGACTGCCGGGTCTGGGTGGCGTCGGGAGCCTCGCCGTCGTGCGCGATCGCGACGTCATCGACGACCTCCCCGTCGCGCATGATCAGCACCCGGTCGGCATAGGCGGCGACACGCGCGTCATGCGTGACCAGCACCGCAGTCTGATGCTCGTGGCGGCACAGGCTCGTGAGCAGCGCCATCACCTCGTGCCCGCTGGTCCAGTCGAGGTTGCCGGTCGGTTCGTCGGCGAGGAGCAGCGACGGGGAGGCTGCCAGTGCGCGGGCCAGCGCGACCCGCTGCTGCTCGCCGCCCGAGATCTCCTCCGGGCCGTGCCCTTGCAGGCCATGCAGGTTCAGTTGATGCATGAGCGCGTCGACCCGTTCATTGATGGCCTGTCGCGTCACCTTCTGGCGGTGCCTGCCGGGGGCCTCGTTGCGCAGTCGCAGTGGCAACGCCACGTTCTCCGCCGCGGTGAGGGTGGGGAGGAGGTTGAAGAACTGGAAGACGACACCGATGTGATCGCGCCGGAACGCCGACCGTTCCTCGTCCTCCAGGGCATAGACGTCGATTCCCTGGATCGAGACCGTCCCCTGGTCGGGGGGTTCGAGGCCACCCAGCATGTGCAGCAAGGTGCTCTTGCCGCAGCCGCTGGGACCCATGATCGCCACGAAGTCGCCGGCATTGACGGTCAGCGAGACACCTCGAATCGCCTCACGCGGCGGCCGGCTGACCCGGTAGACCTTGTGCAGATTCGAGGCGACGACGATGCTGCCATCGAGGTCGCCCGCAGACGCTTCGACGGTGCTGAGCTGAGTCAGGGTGCTTGCCCTTTAGAAAGTGAGGAATGCTTCGAGGACGGATTCGATCGAGTTCGGGAGCAGGCCCTCGTACTGGCTGACCGGAGGAAGAGCGAGATCACCGGGAAGGCTGCCGATCGGAATGGCCACGGGCGTGGGAGTTCGGCTGTGGTGTGGCCGGAGCGAGGGTCGCGGGCGGTACGGAAGGCGGGGACGGCGCTGGCGAGTTGCGTGTCGGGCCGCCGCCGGGCTTCGGCTTCGGCGTCGGCTTGGGGGGTGGGTGCGAGCCGGACCCGACCTGTGCGAACTCCTCACTGAACATCCAGACGTTCTGGATGCCGGGCGAGCCGACGCCTGTCCAACTCGCGCCGGGGGCGCTTTCGTCGGATCCCACGCCCATCTCGGTGTATCTGCTGTTGAGGATGTTGGAGCGATGGTCGGGGCTGGCCATGAATTGACTGTTGATATAGCTTGCCGGGCTCCCCGCGCCGGACTCCCATCCGATGTTCTCGCCGGCTGACTGATAGCGAATGCCGTAGGCCTGCATCATCGAGAACACGTAGAGGCCGCAGCCGAGGATGGGGTGCGCGAAGTAGTTGCGCTGGATCATGTCGTCGGAGCGACCGTGGACGGAGACGCCCCTGCAGTTGTAGGAAGCGCCTTCACCGATGTTCTGCAGTGTGCCGCTGAAGGCGACTGCGTGCACGCCGTTGCTGGTGCGGTCCTGGTTGGTGAGTGAGAAGAGCGTTGCGTCCTGGCCGCCGTTGGCGCTCGCCACTCCGGCGGTCCCGGCGAGGTGGAGGACAGCCACCGCGGCGGCAGCGACGAGCCCGGCGGTCATCGCCAGCGGGCGAAGGAGATGTCGTAACGACCCGCCCGCGGGTGCCTGGACAGGAGAGGATGGCCCGGCACGTACCGCCGCGGCGGTGCGCACGAGCTCGTCCCACGCCCTGGGCAATGGCGGACGATCCATACGACGTTCCTTCAGGTGAGGTGACACGCGAATAGGGCCTGGCTCTCCGACCGGGCACTATCAAACCCCCTCAGAAGGCCTGGGACGCTGCTTCGACAGGATCGTTGCACCGTTCAGCGTTCATCCCAGGGATGCTTGGTTCAGCCTCCGGGCAGGTATTCGAACGCGATCACATGAGGTGGTTTGAGCTCACATGTCGTTGCTCGACCGAGTTCAGCGGAACGCAGAGGGAAGGCCCGCGCCTTCCGCACCGAGCGCACCGGCGCCCGCAGCCCCGGCACCCGCGGCGGATCGTCCGACCGAGGATGGCGCTGATCGATTCCCACCTGCCGCTTGGCAGAATCGCCCGGGCCCCGTGGCACCGGCGCCAGCGGCGCCAGTCCCACTACCGGCCCCCCGTCCGGTGGAGGTCCAACGTCCGGCGCCCGTCGCCGAGCCGCAGCGTCCGCAGACACTGCTGAATCGCGCGGGCGCGATGGCGCGCCCTGGGCTGTCCAAGATGGGCGGCCACGTCAACACCCACGTCGCGCTGCGCGGCAAGGTACATCAGCGCCTCGTCGAGGAACTTGCCCAGGGAACCGACTTGGTTCCACCTGAGGTCGTGCGTCAGCGGACTTCCGAGATCCTCAACGACGTCATCACGGAACAGAACATCACGATGAGCCGGCCGGACCGGTTGCGTCTCGTCGAGATCCTCATGAACGACGTGCTCGGCCTCGGTCCGCTCGAGGAGCTCCTCGCCAGCGAGGAGGTCACCGAAATCATGATCAACAGCTACAAGCAGATCTACGTCGAGCAGCACGGCAAGCTCACGCTGAGCCCGGTGACGTTCGAAAGTGATCAGCAGCTGATGCAGGTCATCGACCGCATCGTCAGCAGCATCGGACGTCGCGTCGATGAGTTGTCGCCGATGGTCGACGCCCGACTCGAAGGATGGCTCGCGCGTGAACGTGATCATCCCGCCACTGGCGCTGCGCGGACCCACCATGACGATTCGAAAGTTCGCCAAGGAAGCGCTCACCATTGATGACCTCGTCAAGTACGGGTCGATCACCACCGAGATGGTCACCTTCCTGCGTGCGTGCGTTCGCGGCAAGATGAATGTGGTCGTGAGCGGTGGTACCGGCTCGGGAAAGACGACGACGCTCAACATCCTCAGCAGCTTCATCCCCGAGGACGAACGCATCGTCACGATCGAGGATGCAGCGGAACTGCAGCTTCGCCAGGATCATGTGGTCACACTCGAGACCCGACCGGCCAACGTCGAAGGACGCGGTCGCGTGTCGATTCGAGACCTGGTCATCAACTCCCTGCGTATGCGGCCGGACCGGATCGTCGTTGGAGAGTGCCGTGGTGGCGAGGCCCTGGACATGCTCCAGGCCATGAACACCGGCCACGACGGCTCGTTGACGACGTTGCACGCCAACAACGCGCACGACTGCATCAGCCGGCTCGAGACGCTGGTGCTGATGGCCGGCGCGGAGCTGCCATCGCGCGCCATCCGCGAGCAGATCGGTTCAGCGGTGAATGTTGTTGTGCAGCAGTCCCGTCTTCGCGACGGTACCCGCAAGATCGTGAGCATCACCGAGGTGCTCGGGTGCGTGAACAACGAGGTGAAGTTGCAGGACATCTTCACGTACAAGCAGGCCGGCGTCGACGAGGACGGCAAGGTTGTCGGTCAGTACATGCCGACCGGCGTGATTCCAACCTTCCTCGAGCACCTCACGACGTCAGGCGAGGAGATCTCCGAAGACCTCTTCCGGCCGATGCACGTGATGGATGCGGTCGGCTCCGCTTAGTTCGGAGCGGTTGCGCCGGTACGGCTCATTCGTACGATCTGGACCTCCTGGCGGTGGCTCACGGAGTTCGAGGACACCCGCTGATACGCGTACGACGCGACGCCGCTCCTGGTGCTGGTGAACGTGTTCCCAGCGCACGTATAGGTGAACGACTGTGAGCCCGCATCAGTGGGGCGTTGCCAACGGCCGCCGTTGATCGCAAGCGTGGTGCGGTCGCCCGACGCATCGATTGGTTCGAGATTCTCGTTGCCGTTCAGGAAGATGACGGTGGCGCGGATGATGCCGGCCGGTCGAACCACCACGCGGTACCCATGCGCGGAACCCACGAAGGCCGCCCCGTTTTCGTCATACACGTAGGTGCCGTTGGCCGAGAGATGCTCCAGCTCGCCGGCGCCACCGGTCGTCGGGACACCGACGACGCTGCCGTTCCTGGTGAGCACACCCACCACGATCATCCCTTTGACGAGCCGCCAGGTGCCGATGAGACAGCCGTCGCCGATCGCCGGTGCTGACGTGATCACGGGGGTGGGCGCCGCTAACGCCGTGCTCGCACTGGTCGGCACCGATGCGACGTTCGCCCCCGAAGCGCCGGCGCTCGCGCTACACGACGCGATCAGCGGCGCGGTGGCCACGGCGCAGCACGCGACGACCGCGCGCAAGACATTCGACGGCAACACCATCACGTCCCTTCCACTTCCACCGGGCCGTCAGCGCGCGGCGCTGAGAGCATTCGGACGTTTGGTCCGACTGGCTATGCGACTCCGCTCAGGTGACCGTTCTTCTCGGTGGCGACGCCGACCTGGCGGCGATCCGGGAAGAGCTGCGCGAGACGTGGCGGCAGCGGGACGCCCATGTCGAACAGCCGATCGATGATCCGGGGCCGGATACCCGACGGCTCGAAGTCCCCGATGATCTTTCCGGTGGACGGGTCCGCGCCACGCGACTTCGAACTTGAAGATCTCCTGCACGGTGATCATATCGCCTTCCATACCAATCACTTCGGTGATGGAGACGACCTTGCGCGAACCGTCTTTGAGGCGGTTCAACTGGATGATCAGGTTGATCGCGCCGGCGATCTGTTGACGAATTGCCTTGAGTGGCAAGTCGAGTCCGGCCATGAGGACCAGGGTCTCGAGCCTCGAGAGAGTCTCGCGTGGGCTGTTCGCATGGATCGTGGTCAACGAGCCGTCGTGGCCCGTGTTCATCGCCTGGAGCATATCCAGCGCTTCGCCACCACGGCACTCTCCAACCACGATGCGATCCGGTCGCATACGCAGCGAGTTGATGACCAGCTCGCGGATCGCGATACGGCCTTCGCCGTTGACGTCCGGGGGACGTGCCTCAAGACGGCAGACGTGCTCCTGGTGCAACTGCAATTCGGCGGCGTCCTCGATGGTGACGATGCGCTCGTCGATGGGAATGAATCCCGAGCAGACATTGAGCAGTGTCGTCTTACCGGTACCGGTTCCGCCGGAGACCAGGATGTTGGCTCGTGCCAGCACGCACGCCTGGATGAAGGCTGCGCCTTCCTGCGTCAGCGTGCCGAATCCGATGAGGTCGGAGACCTGGTACGGATCCTTGCTGAACTTACGAATGGTGAGGATGGGACCGTCCAGCGCGACCGGCGGAATCGCCGCATTCACGCGGGATCCGTCGAGCAAACGTGCATCCATGAGCGGGGTACGGGTGTCGATTCGCCTGCCGACCGCGGCGCCGATCGTGTCGATCACGCGCATGAGATGAGCCTCATCGTCGAAACGAATGTCGGTGAGGAGAATCTTGCCCTTGCGCTCGACGTAGACCATCTCTGGCCCGTTGACCATGATCTCGGTCAGGCTGTCGTCATCGACGAGCGGACGCAGGGGCCCGAGGGCCTCGAGATACCGGCTGTCGAGTTTCTGCGGACCGGCTGCCATGCTCACGTGGTGGGTGCTCCTTGGATTTCGGACGGGAGGCGGTTCCGAGCCGATTGTGGGTCGCCGGATGTGACGATCTTCCGGCAGCAACCGGTTCGATACAGGTTCGGGACCGGCAGCGTTCCAGACATCCACGAACTCGTTAACTCGTCCGGGTACGATCAGGCCCTTGTGATCCGTGCAGAGACCGTGGCGAGCAATGGGGGAGCCCTGGCCTCCGACGACGAGTGGTTCGGAGAGGGCAGCGCCTTCAACTCGGGAGAAGATCTCGCCGCCGCCCTCTTCGCGCTTGCCGGGGCTCGTGAGAATGGGCCGGCGGCCGAGACCCACTGGCCGGCGGCGGCGCCCGTACTGACCAATCACACGGTGTTCGTCAACGACAACGTCTTCGAGGAAGTCGAGCGCCCAGGCGCGCTGGAGGAGGCCCGTCGACCGGGCTCGTTCGGTAACCGGGTGACAACTCCGGCGTCGCGATCCTGGTCGGTGCGCTCGCCCGGCGAACAATTGCTGCCGCCGACAGTCTCGGGACGGTCCGGCTGGACCATTCGGAACAGCGTTGCGGTCCTGCACCGCACCGAGGATGCGATCGCCAAGCTTCGTGAGGAGGCCGTCGCCATGGCCTTTTTGGCTGCCGCTGAGGCTTGTGGCAGAGGTCGCCCTTCGAACCTCGAGAGGAGAGCCCACCCCCGCTAGGGCGTTCAGCGCTCGTACTGGCGGAGGCGCTCTTCGACCTGCGAGCTATTGAGGGAAGTCGCGCCTGCGGGAACCTGGCGATCACCTGTCGCCGGCGTTGCGGCGGTCGTGGGAGCCGGTGCCGGCATGGCCTCGCTGGCCTGGTCGGCAGCGTCGATCTCGCGCCGCCGCATCATCGCGTACACGTTGTCCAGGGTCGGCGCGTGGCCTTGCCGAAGCAGCGCGAGCACAGCTTCAGGATCGATCGCTCCCGGGGCCGCGAGTGCTGCGGCCCGAGCGAACTCGAGTGCCGCGGCCTTCGCGGCGTTCATCTCATGGCGCGCATGGCGCGCCATGCGAAGCAGTGCCAGGCAGATGATTCCCTCGACCACGGCGAGTCCGGCCAGGATCAAAACCGAGTGATCCTGGACCCAGCTCACCAGCTGGTTGGTCACCGGGTCATGCTCCGCACAACCGCTCGGCAGCCTGCTGGTGCATCTCGCGTGCCATTGCCTGGATGGACGCGGGGTCCTGACCGTCGATGTGCAGACCCCGAATCGTGTCGATGGTCGCGACGAAATCGTCGATCGTCGATCGCGTCCTGAGCAGCAATCTGGTGACCTGGACGGAGTTTGCGTCACCGAGCCAGACCACACCGATCTGGACCAGCTCGGTCCGCACCTCGTCGAAGTCGACGTACTGCGAGCCGACCGGCTCGTCACGGTTGAAAAAGCCTTGCTCGCCATTGTGCTCGGCGGTTGCCGCGTCCTCATGCCGGGTGGCCCCGACGGTGGCGGGCTCGAGCGTCATCGCTTCGTCCGCCTCATCCGCGTCGTCGGTCTCGTCAGGGTCGTCCGAGAGGTCGCGGTGTGCCCCCCCGGCGCCAGCCGCCGGCTGCTCGTCATGTTCGGCGAGCGGCCAGCTCCAGGGTCCTGGCGTGCGGAGGATTGATCCCGGCTTCCGTGCAGGCAGGGTTTCTTCGTCAGCGTGGGCTGCACCGGGCTCGGCGGCATCGAACTCCGAGACAGCGGGTCCGGAGGCATCGGACCCGAGCTCATCTTCCTCGCCCCCGGCGGCGGTGACTTCGTGCTCATCCTCCGAGGTCGCCGCGATCGGCTCGTGGTCAACGTCGGGCTCGGCAGCGTGTTCACCAACGGTGGTCGATTGCTCGGTTGGCGCGGCATGTGCGTCGTCGGTCGCCGGCGGAGGCACTGGAGTCTCGTCGCGCTGCGATGGCGGCGCCGACCGGCCGAAGGGTGACCAGCGGACCCGCTTGGGCTTGGGCTCCGCATCCGACGCGACGGGGGCCGTCTCAAAGGTGAGCGTCTCCAGGTGGGTCTCGATATCCGGCGCAGGCTCGTCGACTGGCGCAGGCGGCGGCGCCTCGGTAATCGCATCCTCGGCCTCTGCAGCTGGTGGCGTCCCGGCACTCGCCTCATTCGTCGAGGCGGCTTCCGATGCCTCCGCGGGGGCCTCGTCGGGGTGCGCTTCCGCCGTTGCGGCGCTCACAGCATCGTCGAGCCAGGATGGCGTCGACCAGTCATCGGGCGCCGCGTCAGTGTGTGGCGCATCGTCTGCAGGAGCGACCGCCTCCACGTAGTGCCAGACATCCGGGGGCGCGCTGACCGTTTCGAGAGCGGCGTCGGGTGCGAACGCATTCACGGAGGTGGGCTCGTCGGCGGGGGATGACACGACGGGGTCGGCGGGTGGCTCGCCGGGCGATGCAGCGGCGTCGGTGCGCACCCGATAGCCGTAGGTGGGTGTCGTTTCCTCGTCAGGGGCAGCCTCGGCGGCCGTCACCGTTGCCTCTCCGGCTGGTGGGGCACCGGGCTCGTCGGCGCCATCACGCGAACGCAGCCATACGGGTTGAGGCTCGTCATTCGGCTGGCGGATGCTCCAACCGGCGAAGGTCGCGGCTTCTGCCGCCTCCGCGGCGGCTTGCTCAGCGGCCGGGATGGGTTGCTGGCCGCCGGCCTTCCGCTTTCGGCCGAAACCCCAGCGTCCGCGTTTGGCCTTGCCCTTCTAACTCGCCAGCCTCCGGTGCGGGAGGTGGCGGCAACTCCTGGGCGACGGCGAACGCCTCGTCCGAGGGCGGCGGTGGTGGCAGGTCGTCGTGAGCAGACGTTTCGAACTCGGCTGCCGGCGCCTCACCCTGGGCGGAGGTTTCCCCGGTGTGCCCAGGGGCGGGTACCGCACCGTCAGCGTGAGGCACAGTGGCAGCCGCCTCGAGGTCGGGCGGGGCCGCGGCGATCGCCTCCAGCTCGGTGGCGGCGGTGGTCTCGCTCAGGGCGCCGTCTTGCGCCGGCGGCGGCATATCCGCGCCTGCTGCCGGCGCCTCGCTCGCTTCGGTCTCGGCTGCCGCTGTGGCTGCCTCGGGCTCGGCATCGAAAGGAACCACATGAAAGAACTCGGTGGCACTGACCGGCGCCAACCCGGCCTCGGCCGCCAGCGGACGTGGCTTGCGCTCCATGACGGTGAGCCGCCCGCGCGCCTGCGAGAGCAGAGAACGGAGCCGCTCCGGCGACGCAACCGCCGATCGCTGCGTCTCGGAGTACACGGCGACAAGGCCGCCGCGACTGAAGAGGGCGATACCTCGCACCGGGGCGTCGATCACCAGGACACGATCGAGTCCGTCGGCGCGAAACGCCGCCAGCATCGAAGCGGGATCCAGCCAGGAGAGTTCGATACTGGACACCGCAACCGGCAGACGCCACAACATCGTCAAGGCTTCGGCGACGCGCGGATCGTCGAGCGCATAGCCGGCGAGTGACCCTTTGGTGGCGCCCAGCAATGCCATTCCAGCAGTCTCACCACGTGCGACATCAGCGTCGTCGATCCAGACTGCATCAATCAGGTCGCCGCCGCTGACCACTGCAGCGGCGCGGAGCTTCGCCCCGGTGAGGATCAGGATCGAAGGCGGCAGCCCGGCCAGTCGCTCGGCGAGATGCACATTCTCGGGGGACGTCTCTGCCCAGAGCGGACGTCCACCCGGGAGCAGCGGAAAGTCGGCGAGACCGAATGCCAGATCGGGGAAGTCATCTGCCGAACTCCACCATTCGGGATCCTCTTCAACCACAGGATCGTCGGCGTAGGAGCCGGCGAGGCGCACAAACGGTCCCGCAAGCTCGTCGATCGTGATGGAGAGCGTCTCCTGCGGGGACATCGCGCGCCGCCAGTCAGAGACGACAAACGTGCGTGGGAGTTCTGCGAGGAGCGCGTCGATCGCGGCTTCCCCTTCGATCTGTGCTTGATCCGTTTCGAACACAGCGTGGCTCGGACGCCCGAACACGAGGTACAGGGTCGCCTTGGCGCCATCCCACGAAACGTCGAATGCGCCACTCAGATAATCATCCTTGGCGCTGGCAAGCTGTCGCAGTAACTTGACATGGGGCGCCGCAGTGGCCATGTGCGGATATTCTACGGACGTGCCTGCAGAAGTCATCACGATCGCGTCGCTAAAAGGTGGTGTCGGAAAGACAACCACGAGCTATGCGCTGTGCGCGGCGGCCGCCGCGGGCGGTCTCAAGGTCATCGCGATCGATCTCGACCCCACCGGCGGATTGAGCAACGCGCTCGAACGGGCGAAACGCAATGTCACGGTGATTGATGTGCTCCACGGGCGCGTCAGCCTTCGGGGCGCGTTGATCGATCACCCGCTCGGGATCAGAACCGTCGTGTCGCATCGGAGCCTGAACGAGAAGTCGCCATCCAAGGAACAGCTCGATGAGATGCTCACCGACGTTCGTGACGACTGCGACATCATCCTCCTGGACACGCATCCGCACGAGCCCTCGTTGCTCGGGACCAATGGGTGCCGCGGACCGCATCGTCGTGCCCACCGCCCTCGACATCCTGTCGCTGCGCGCGGCAGCGTTGACCGTCGGACTTGCGCAACAACTCGAGGTGCTCGATCGCATCCGCGGCATCGTCGTAACAAACGCGAAACGACCACTCTCGAGGATCACCGACTCGCTGCTCAACGGACTCACCTTGAGCGGCCTCGCTTTCGAGACCGTGCTCTGGTACTCGCCGGGTTGGGTGGTTGCCACCTCAGGTCGAGGCGAACTTCCCGAACCGGAACTCCTTGCGGAAAGCAAGATGTTGCTTCGCGAGGTCGCCACACGGCCCTCGCCAACCGAGGCGCTGCGTCAGTTCGTCGGGATGGCTCAGGGAAGGCGGCCGAAGCCGGCAGGCGCAGTCACCCCCTGAGGCGCTGCCACCAGGTCTTCCGGCGCGGCTTCCCAGGCCCGCGAGGGGCGACCGCTGTTTTCTGAGGGACGGCCACGGTCGGCCCGGACGGCGGGGCGACCTCAACCGGCGCTGGGACCTCAACCGGCTGGGCGACCTCAACCGGCGGGGCGACCTCAACCGGCGCTGGAACCCCTGATGTCGTCGCCGCCGCCTGCTCGGTCGCAGCCACCGGCGTGAGCACAGCGGGTGCGTCGGCTGCTGGTTCGAGCCAGACGGCGGGCGTATCAGCGACGTCTGACGCAGCGTCGGCATCTGCAGGCTCCGCAACGGCCGGCAGTCCCTGGGCGATCCGGGCCCCATCGGCGTCGGCACGGGCCGTTGCGAGCGCATGCTCGGCGGCGACCTGCGCGGCCTCAGCGGCTTCGCGCGCCTCCTCCGCGGCCATCCGGGCTTCTTCGGCGAGATCGAGCCGCCGCAAGAGCGTGAAGCGCTCGCCTTCGAGCGTCGACACCCGGCGCGTGAGGGTTGAGATCTCCTCGAGGTAGGAGGTCTCGGGCGCCGCGACCACCGGGGCGAGATCCTCTTCCTCGGGATCCTGGCTGCCCGCTCTCAGGCTGCTGGCCTGACGGTCGACGAGCGCATCAAGAAAGGCCCACTGCTGACGGAGCTCTTCTTCCGAGTGGCGTGGGACCGAGCTCACCGCACCAACGCGACCAGGCTCACGCCGTCCAGGGCGGCGAGGGCCGCGGCAAGCGCGTCCGGCGCCATGAGCGGCAGGACTTCGGCATGTGGCAACTCGAAGGCGATGTCGGCTGCGAATCGACGCGGTCGGGAGAGTGGATCGGGACGCAGGACGAACGCCGGGGCCGCCGCTTGCGCGCTGACTGCTCCGGGCTCGAGCGCGGTCTGATCCGCGAGCACGCGCGTCTCATCCTGGGTGAAGCCGGCGGCGAGCAGCCGCTCGCTCAGCGCAGTGCGATCACCGGTGTGCTGGCGGCGCTCCACGGTGGTCCAGGCCGCCACCAGCAGCGCTTCCCGCTCGGACAGCTCACGGACGATCGCGGGGATGTGCGACTGACCGAGCTCGCGCGCGGCCCGGAGACGTCGCGATCCGCAGACCACCTCAAATCGATCTGATCCGCGTCGGCGGAGGAGGAGCGGTTCGATGATGCCTCGCGAAGCGATGCTCGCCCGGAGGGCGGCGAGCGTCGCGGGGTCGACGTCGGTGCCGGGCCACCACGGACGGTCGTGGACGGCATCGATCGGAATGCGCTCCACGCGTGACTCCGAGGTGGGCGCGAGCCAGCGCGCCATCGGGCCCGACAGGGGCGGACCGCTGACCCCCTGGGCCGAGCGCTCGCTGATTTCAGACAACCGCTGCCACCTCTTCTCCCACGATCTCCCCCGCAAGCTCGCGATATGCCGCGGCTGCCTTTGACGACGAGGCGTATGCGGTGATGGGAATCCCCGCAAGCGACGTCTCCTGCAGTTTGACCGTCGGCGTGATGACTGTGGCGAAGACGCGAATGTTGGCCAGCTCACAGAGCCCGTCGAGGAGCTGCCGGCTGAAGCGGGTGCGGAGGTTCACGAAGGTCGGCACGATGCCGAGGATCGCCAGGTCGGGGTTCAACCGCCCGCGGACCAGGTGCACGGTCCGGAGGACCTCTTTCAGCCCGCGGATGGCGAAGCCCGACATCTGCACTGGGATGAGGACATCGCCCGCCGCCGCCAGTGCGCTGATGGTGTGAAAGCCAAAGCTGGGTGGCGTGTCGAAGAGGACGTAGTCGAAGGTCGCCCGCGCGCCGTCGCGCCGGAGCGCGTCGCGGAGCACGAGCTCTTTGTCGATAGAGGACGGGAGCTCGCCTTCAACGGCCGACAGGTCCGGCGAGGCAGGGAGCACCCAGAGGTTCGGCCAGGCTGGTTTCGACGATCGCGGCTGACGCGTCGACGCTGCCGGCGATCACCGCCGAGATGCCGGGGCGCTCGTCGTAGGGGTCGAAGCCGACTCCGCTGGTGAGGTTCGACTGCGGGTCGCAGTCAACCAGGAGCACGCGCTTACCTCGCTCGGCGAGCGCGGCGCCGAGGTTGATGACGGTGGTGGTTTTGCCCACCCCGCCCTTACCGGAAACGCATGCAATGGATACAGTCACAATGCCCCTGTCCAATAGTGTGCACTGCAACTCGACATTGGTTGCGCGTGGGGAGGAGATCCGGCTCCGGCGACACGGTGGCGCTCTGTCACCCGCGCGTCACGCGGGGTCCGAACCCGCCGCGCAGAACGCGTCAATACTTGCAAACAATGATGAATGCACAGAGTGCAGGGCATCACGGAGAGGTGGAACGTTTCCAGTTGCGGCGGGGGGAGATGTATCGCATCTCGTACACCGTGAGGACCCCGCAGCAGCGGCGAGTCACGCGAAGCCTCGCGGTCTATTCGGGCGCGTCCAAGCGCCGTTTGTGGGACGGCCACGAAGCGGTGTGCTACGAGTTTCAGCGTCCCCACGGGCGCCCTTTGTCGCTGCTGCGAGCCCAGATCGTGGAAGCGCGGCCCGCGACCTTGAACGACCGCGGTCAGCTGGTCCTGATCGAGGAGCCCGGGCAACGCCGCACCCTGCCGCGGAGCATGGCGACGCGTGCCGCATGGTCGACACCGCCCTGGTCAGCTGGCTAGGCCGGTCTCGTCGCTCCCGGTCACGCTGCGCGACAGCCGCTCGTTGAGACCGCGACGCTCGAATCGATAGCCGATTCCGGGCACAGCGTGGATATAGGTCGGTCGCGGACCGGTCGGTTCGATCTTGCGGCGCAACCGGTAGACGTGCGCGTCGACGCTGCGCAGGTCGAGGTCCGCGCCCTGCCCCCAGACCTTCTGGATCATCTCGGAGCGCGAGATCACCCGTCCAGGTGAGGCGGAGAGGAGCGCGAGGAGGTCGAACTCGGTCGGCGTGAGGTTGACGGACTCGCCGTCGCGCAAGACCTCGTGCCTGCCGATGTCGACGATGAGACCGGGGAACTTCAGGCGACCGGGCCGGACCTGCGACTGGGTGGTCCGCTGGCGGCGAAGCTTGGCGTTGACGCGGGCGGCGAGCTCACGGATCTCGAATGGTTTGGCGATGTAGTCGTCGGCGCCGATCTCCAGCGCGACCACGACGTCCACGGTGTCCGTGCTGGCCGACAGGATGATGATCGGCACTTCGACGCCGGCGCCCCGCAAGCGGCGGCAGACGTCCAGGCCCGGCATGCCGGGAAGGCTCAGGTCGAGCAGGATCAGGTCGACATCGCTTTGCTCGGCGAGGCGGAGGCCTTCGGTACCGTCCTCGGCGAACTGCAGACCGAAGCCGTGCTGCTGCGCCACCGTGCTGAGGATGTCGCGCATGGCCGGGTCGTCATCGATGACCAGGACGGTGGCCTCCGCAGGGGCGCGAATGACGCCATGGCCCAGCGGGGTGAGGATCGATTCTGTAAACGTCGTCATCCGTTCCTCACTTCCGATCGACCGCACCAAACGTGTCCATTGGCGCAAGGTAGCACCGCGGCGGTCGTGGCTTTGTCGCGGTTACGCAGGCGTTTCCCGTCTTTACGGCTCTGTGCAACCGGGGCCGTCGCATCCAACGGAATATCACGGTGCGTGACCGCCATTACACATGCACCGGGAGCGCGACGACGAAGGTGTTGCCGCGCGCGCGAGAGTTGTCGATCCAGATGCGTCCGCCCATGCGCTCGACCAGCTGTCGCGCGAGGTAGAGGCCGACGCCGAACCCGCCACGCTGCCGCAACAGCGGCGACTCCACCTGGTAGAACGACGCGAACACGCGGTCCACATCGCTGTCCGGAATGCGCCGTCCGTTGTCCCGGACTTCGACGTGCACCTTGTTCACCGCGCGGTAGGTGGTTACTCGCACCGGCTCGGAGTCGGGGGAGAACTTCAAGGCATTGTCGATAAGGCAGGCAACCACGAGCGCGAGCCGTTCATGGTCCGCGAGCACGCGTTGCGCATCGGGTGCGACCGTGATCGCAAAGCGCTCGTGGTCGGCGGATTCGACGAATCGCGCAATGACCTCACGGAAGACGTTGTCGAGGTCGACGGCTGCGGTCTTGAGCCGGATCTCGCCGAACTCGAGCTGCGCGATGCACAGCAGGTTGTCGGTGAGACGAGCCAGGTGCTCAGCTTCGAGCCGCAGCTCGTGCAATCCTTCATCGCGCGCGTCCTGGGGCAGGCGATCGCCTGCGTCATGCATGAGCGTGAGCCAGGCCTTGATCTTGGTGAGCGGTGTCCGCAGCTCGTGCGACGCGAGCATCATGAATTCGCTCTTGATGCGGTCGACCTCACGCAGTTCCGCGAACGCCGCATGCTCGAGCTCGATCGATCGACGCACTTGACGGTCACGCTCGCCGACGAGCTCGCGCGCCAGGAGGTTGCTGCTCAGGGCGACGACGAACAGGAGGAAGAGCCGGGAGACCATCGCGTCAACCAAGGGTGTGTTGAGGTGATGGTTGGCGGCGTTGAAGCCGACGACGAAGTACGCGATGCCGGCGACGAACGCGCACGCCATGCTTCCGGCGAGACCGAAGCGAAGACTGCTCGCGATCACCACGATGAAAAACGTGACCGCGAGGTCGGAGTTGTATCCGCCGGTCAGGTAGACGAGTCCGCTCGCAACCGCGAGGTCGAGGGCGATGGTCGCGATCTGCAGACGGCGGCTCGGGATGCGGTTGGCGAGCAGCATGACCGTGGCGGCAAGGTTGAACACGCCCCAGGCGCCCAGCACCAGGTTCACTGCCGCGGTGAACTCGCCGGTGGCCAGGCCCGGAAAGTTGTTGGCGACCGCTGCGAAGATCAACACCATCCAGCGGCTCAGCTCGATGGTCCGCTCGACACCTGCCCGCCGATCGCGGCTGGGCAGCGGAGTGGATTCGCTGCGGGGCCTGCGCGTGGGCAGTCTGCCGGCCGGCCGATCCGCCGCATTGTTCATCGGGCGTGCCGGCGCAGCCTTCGTGAGCTCACAACTCACGGCTTCAGCCATGTCTACTGATGACGCGCGCACGGTCGCGGAGGGCCTCGCTCACTCAGGTGAGCCTAGCGGCGGTTCACGGTTGCCAGACGAAGGTCTCGTAACGATGCCGCACCACCCACTGTTACAGGCGAACGCATGCATGCCCCGGTCCTGGAAACTTCACGTCACCCGTGTCGATTCCACCGATCGCCGCCCTGCATCCGGACCGCCCGGATGAACTCGCAGCGGGCGCTGCCGCCCTGAGGGACGGACGCCTGGCGGATGCGATCTCGGCATACGATCGCGCGCTCGACCGTCTGTCGCCTGACGCACAGCCGGAGCAGCGAGGGACAGCGCTCCTGGCTCGGGGGCTCGCCTACCAGTTGCTCGGCGACGCGCCGCGCGCATCGTCGGACGTGCTCAATGCGCTGAACGCCTGGGCGCTTGCCCGCGCCGATTGGGCCTCGAGCGCGATGTCCGATCTGGCCGCGGCGCTGTCCGGCGCCGGCAACCTGGCCGCCGACTCGTACTGGCAGGCCGCGCTCCGCCTGGCCGAGCGCAGTGGCAATGTCGTTCTCCAGGCGGCAGTGGCGGGCGAGTGGGGGCGCCATGCTGCGCGCGCCGGCGAAGCCGTCACCGCTGTGGCACTGCTCGAGAAGGCAGCTGAGCTGGGGAGACGGGCGGGCGATGACGCCATCGTCGCCAAGGCACTGGTGAACCTTGCCCGGGTCGAGCTCGACGCCGGTCGCGGCGGTCACGCGATGCGCAACATCGGCGAGGCGCTGGCCCGCGATCAGCGCGGCGAGCTGCGTGCCGCCACCGCCGGCCTGCTCATCGATGTTGCGGCAG
Source organism: Candidatus Dormiibacterota bacterium (assembly GCA_963748505.1). Lineage (GTDB taxonomy): Bacteria > Chloroflexota > Dormibacteria > Aeolococcales > Aeolococcaceae > Palsa-851. The sequence continues at coordinate 22,391 of CAVVJH010000003.1, read as the reverse complement.
GCGCATTCCATGCCGGCGATACCGCGCACGCGGAACTCTGCCTCGAACAGGCTCTGTCACTCAGCGGCAGCACGGACCGACAGATCCGGGAACGGACCCTGGCGGCGCTCAGCGGGCTCGCTCGATCGCGGGCCGACTACGCCGCCGCAGCGCGCTACGGTGAAGACCTGCTCGACAGCGCGCGCCGCGGCGGCGATCTCACGGTTGCCGCCGAAGCGCTCCATGACCTGGGCCGCATCGCTCTCCTGGCCGGGGGCCTCGACGATGCGGCCAGCCGCCTCACCGAAAGTGTCGTGATCGCACGCAGCCTCGGGCTCAACCCACTGGCCGCGTCCGGTTCACGAGCGCTCGCCGAGGTCGCCCTGCGTCGCGGGGCACTCTTGCGTGCCCTCGGCTATGCCGAGCAGGCGGTCATCCTCTCGATGGGTCAGGACGATCTGGAGGCGTGCGCGGTGACGCTCCTGCTGGTGGGAGCCGAAGCCGGCCGGGCCGGTCTCGACGATGTGGCCCGGCCTGCCAATGAAGGCGCCGCCGAGATCTACCGCTTGCTCGACCGCGACGATCTCGCCCAGGTGCTGTCCGGCGGATCGCCACTGCCCAGTGAAGGTGGTCCCGCGGGGACGGAGCGGCTCGAGGCCGGCCTCGAGGCAGCGCGTTCGCTCGTCAATCCCGGCGGGCTCTGAGCACCCACGGCGTTCTGCCGGTCAGCAGGCGGGGGTGTCGGGCGGCGGGATGATCAGGCCGGTCTGCGGCGGTGCGGTACCGGCCGGCGACGATGACATGACCATGCTCTTGCTGGTCGCGTCATAGCAGTTGATCGTCCAGCCGAGCACGTGGAGCGCGGCAGCCTCGCGCGCGTCCGACGGCAGGATGGCGTGATGGATGTTCTCGCTGGTGAGGATGTGGACCCAGTTGGGGTTGAGCTGATCGATGTCGAGGTAGAGCTTCAGGGCGTTGTAGCCGAACACGGCGGCCTCGTCATAGAGGAAGACGACCCGTCCCTTCGGGAACCGGTAGGCGAGATAGCCGCCCCAGCTGTCGATGCTGTAGAGCCGCTCCCCCGGGAAGTTGGCGCTGACGTACGTCGTCGCTGCCTCGGGATAGTTCGACGCCTGGTAGGAGGCGGCGGCGGTCGGTGTCAGCTGCGGGATCAGCACAACCGCCATCGCCGCGGCCATCGCCATGAGGACCCCGCTGGTGGCAATGGGGTGGAGGTGACGGCGGGGGCCGTTGCCGCCGCGCTGGAGCCCCGGGCCGACGTGCAGAGTCCAGGCCCGCGAACCGTGCACCGCCACCTGGGGCGTGAGCAATATCGCCAGCATCCCCACGTTCTCCTGCGCGAAGAGGGTCGCGATGAGCAAGCCGAAGCCGGTGACCGCACTGAATCGGTCGGGACCGCCGCTCACCGTCCAGAGCACGATCACGAGGACCACCTCTGCCTCGAAGAGCCGCGACGACCAGTCGTGGAAGTTGGGGTGATCCAAATCCTGCGAGGCTCTGGGCAACCCCTGGATTGAAGATGCCGGCCACGACCGAGGCATACAGCCCGGGCCCGAGCGGGTTGGCGATCGCGGCGACCGCACTCACGCCCAGCGCGATGGCGAGCATCCGGCGAGCTCCTGACGGCACTGCCCCGATCGGGCGGATGAACAGGAGCGCGGCCAGCACGATGAGGAGCCCCGAGGCAAAGCCCGCGTCCATGTTCGCCCAGAGCAGGAAGAGGGGCGGCAATCCCCAGACGGCCGCAGTGTGTCCGTCACGCCATCGACTGATGACCAGGAGGACGATAGCGACCCCGAGGACGGAGATCACGGTGCTGGTCACGCCCACGACGCTGTTGAGGACCACGCCGGTCAGCACCATCGACAGTCCGAGCCAGGGACCGCTGACGCGAGCACTGCGTGGTATCGATACCGCCCCGAGCACCACCGCAGTGGTCGTGACGAGGCCCATGACCAGCGAGGCGAGCCCCGCCCCACCTGCGCCGAACAATCCGGCGAGGGTGACCTCGTAGAGCCATTGCTGGCCGACCCACGCGTGCGCGGCGGGGAGAAAGCTGAAGGGCTCTGTCGCCGGAATGCCGTTGGTGGTGATCAGGCGGCCGAGTGCGAGATGCCACCACACATCGGTGTCGCGGAACGGCTGAACGCTGAGCACGAGGACGACGATCGCCGCGCCCGCAATCCAGGCGATACGCGAGGTCAGCAAGGCGCGACGGTCGCGCTCGGCGTCGGCGATCACGAGCAGGTCGGGCCGGTTCACGAGTTCTGCGCTCCGGTGTTGGGTGCGGCCTTGACCTGCTTCGCGCAGACGCTTCCCGGTGCCCAGCCGGGCACGGGTGGCAGCTGTACGGTCGCGAGCTGGTCGGTCTGCACGAAGGCAACGCTCAGCCCGTCCTGATACACCTTGGTCCAGTCCGCGCTGTGCTCCATCACGTCGGCAAGTGGTGTGTTGACGTCGTAGAGCACGAGGTTGGTGCCGGCGTTCTTGATGATCGAGTCCACGCAGGGGTCACGGTCTCGACGTTGGCATAGCTGTAGAGGAGCGGATCACCCATCAGTGCCGCATCGCCGAAGATGAAGACCCTGTCGCCGCGCGCCGAGAGCGCGTAGGAAAGGTATCCGCCTTCGCCATATTGATTGAAGATCTTCAACGGCTCGGGCGCGGCTGCAAGCCATTGCGCCGCGCACACCGGGAACTCCTGCGCGTAGGCGAGAGAGTAGGGCTGCAAGGCCATCTTCGGGACCAGCCAAGCCAGCGAGATACCGCCGAGTCCGGCAAACAGCACTGCGCTCGTGATCAGTCGGAACGCGAATGGGGGCGGGGTACGAGTGCGCACGCGCGCCGCACGGCGCGCCCGCCGCAGCTTGCGAAGTCCCTCGCGCATGCGCGGCATCGCCATCGCAAGCTGGTCGATGTAGACCGGTGTGGTGGCTGCGACGAAGAGCGCGATGTGCCGCGCGGATTGCAGCGACAGCGCTGTGGTGACCAGCACGAGTGCGACGTCGCGGGCCCGGATGCGACGATTGGCGACGACGAACATCGCGAGGCTCAGCAGCATCGCCCCGTACACGAGCACCTCCCAATCGTGGAAGCTCGGTGAGAACCATTCTTCGATGAGCGACTGCTGCGCACCCGATGTCTGGGTTCCCAGCGCGTACAGGAGAATGGTCGGACCGTTGGGGTTGATCATGCTGACCAACGTGCTGGCGATGAGGACGAAGAGCAGCGGGCGAAGGTATGCGCGCGGCGCGGCATCCGGCAGGTGCAATCGTCCACCGATCAACTCGGCAATGAGGATCACTCCGATGAACCCGAGCCCGATCACGAATCCGGAATGGAAGTTGCTCCACACCAGGAAGATGGGTACCAGCCACCAGATTGCCCTGCCACCTTTGACGAGGTGTCGCTCGACGAGCAGCAGCGTCACCGTCGCAAAGAAGAACGTGATCATCTGCACACGCGGACCCCAGATCGGGAACCCAGCGATGACCGCGACCAGCATGCCGATACCCAGGGCGACACGTCCCGGATTGCGAAGCCGCGCTTTCTGCACGATCGCCATCAGCCCGAACCAGGTCACCGCCGAGAGGATCAGCACGATCAATCCGAGACCGCCGATTGCGTACTCAACGGCGAAGAGCACTTCGTTGAGCCACTCGTGCATCGTCCAGTGATGGTTCGCGGCCGTGTAGGTGAACGGATCGTTGCCGAGCAGACCACCGTGCTGGATGAGCAGCTGCCCGGCGCGCAGGTGCCACCAGAAATCAGGATCCTGGATGGTGCGCGTCACCGGCAGCGCCATGATCAGGAGTACGGCAGCGAGAAAGAGTCCACTCGGTGTGGTCATCGAATCGAGGCGCGCGCGGAGTCCAGTCCGCTGTTCGTGCACCGCCTCAGCCGCCACGCTGCTCATAGCCCGTCGCTACCTAACCCGTCAGCTCTGCGATGCTCCCGAGATCACGCGAGCCGCCGAGGCGACCGGTTGTTCAAGCCCGACCGATGCCCACAACCTCTGCAGCAGAAGCGCGAACTCGAAAGGCTTGCCCATGTATGTGATCCCGCCGAGATCCATGACAGCCTGAATGTCCTCGTCAAAACAGCGCGCGGTGAGCAGGATGATCGGGCACGTGGCCGTCTTCGCCTGCGCACGCAATTCGCGACACACCGACAAGCCGCTCAAGCGCGGCATCATCACGTCGCATACCACGGCATCCGGGAGCCAGCCTTTGATCACGATCTCGAGCGCCTCCATACCGTCCTCGGCACAGCGGACGTCAAACCCGTCACTCGCAAGCCGTAGCTCGAGCAGTCGACGCAGTAAGTCGTCGTCTTCCGCGATGAGAATCTTCGGGGGATCGCCGTGCGTCATTGGTGTGTACGTTTCCTGAGGTGATGGTCGTTGCCTGCGTTCTGGTTATACGCTGGGCGGAAGTTGCGGCCCGTCGTGCAACAGGCCTGTCACAGCCATTTGTGAACTACGGGCAGGGTGCGACTCTGCGGTGACATGATCAAGGCGGTGAGCGAAGTCGAAACAGCCCCCACCATGAACCCGTCGGCTCTGTCCGGGGTCCGATTCCTCGTCACCAAGCGCATCGAAGAGTTGGACGCGGCAGCGACCGCCCTCGATGATGAGCTTGGGGCTGTCGCCATTCGTCTGCAGCAACTCCGGACCAGCCAGAACGAGGCCGAAGCCCGTTGGGGGGCACTGCTGAGTGTTCTCCCCGCAGGAGATGTGGACGAGATCGACTCGGCATTCCGGAGCCTCGCCAAGGTCCGCGCCGACCTCGCGGCGACCGAGGAGCGCCAGGTGGAGCTTGGGACGCGCCTCTCGAGCATCCGCGGCGAGCAGGAGGTGTTGCGCGCCGTCTACCGGAGCCTCGACGACCTGCTCGCCTCCAGCGCCGGCCCGAGCAATGGGACTGCGCGCCTCCGCGACGCCTCGCGTCAGGTCTTCCAGATCATCGAAGAGGAGCGGATGCGGATCGCCCGGGACATGCACGACGGTCCGGCCCAGTCGATGGCGAATCTCGTCCTCCAGGCGGAGATCATCGAGCGCCTCATCGCCCGCGACCCACAGATGGTCGTGAGTGAGCTCGCAGACTTCAAGAACGGCGTCCGCAGCGTGCTCGACGACACCCGCCGGCTCATCTTCGATCTCCGGCCGATGACGCTCGACGACCTCGGCCTCGTCCCGACCCTTCGCAAGTTCGTAGCGGAATTCGGCGAGCGCAACTCGGTCAACGCGCATCTCCGGGTCGTGGGGGAGGAGATCCGGATTGGCGGCGGCCTCGAACAGACCCTCTTCCGGATCGTCCAGGAAGCGCTGAACAACGCGCGCAAACACGCCAAAGCCAGCAACGTCGAGGTGGTCGTGACCTTCCTGCCGAAACAGATCACCGCAGTGATCCGCGACGACGGGGTCGGCATGGACGTCGACGCCACCGAGGCGCGCGTCGATCGGACGCGTCACTTCGGACTGCTGACCATGCGTGAGCGTGCCGATGGGGACAAGGGCACGCTGGATATCCGCTCCCAGTTGGGCAAGGGCACCGAGGTTCGGGCGACATTCGATCTCTGAGAGCGGCCGCGCCCGGGCAGCTGAGCCTGGATCGGTACCGCCCCCCGACAATGGGAGGGATGCGGCATCGGGTACTGGCGTGCGACTACGACGGAACCCTCGCCACCAATGGGATCTGCGCAGAGGCCACCGTCGACGCACTCGAGCGCGTCGCGGCGGCCGGAATCCGGCTGCTGCTGGTGACCGGGCGTACTCGCGAGGAGCTTGCCGACGTGTTCGACCCCAAGACGCTGTTCGCCGCCATCGTGGTGGAGAACGGCGCCGTCGTCATAGATGTGGGCACCGGCGAGGAGCATCTGCTCGCACCCCGAGTGCCGCCACCGCTGGTCGAGGAGTACCGCCGGATCGGGGTGCAGCCGCTCGTGGTCGGGCGTGTTCTCTGCTCGAGCGCATGGGACCAGGAGCCGAAGCTGTCCGCGGGGATCGCTCGCCTTGGCGTCGATCGTCAGGTCGTGCGCAACCGGGATTCCGCGATGGTCATCCCGCCCGGCATCAGCAAACGCACCGGCCTGGAAGCGGCGCTGCGCCTGATCGGCGAGCTGCCGAGCTTGACCGTCGCGGTCGGTGACGGTGAGAACGATGTCGCGCTTTTCGCCGTGGCCGGTGTCTCGGTCGCGGTGGCCAATGCGGTCGACGCCCTGAAACGTCGTGCCGACGTGGTGCTCTCGCAGCCGAACGGCACAGGAATCGCGATGCTCGCGGAGGCGCTCGTCGCCGGGGACCTTTCGAGCATCACCGCCCTCAGCCCCATCGTCGGGTAGCGGATCAGACCGAGGCGGTCGAGGTCCGGGCAGTCGCGACGCCGTCCTGGCGCCGTCCGATCGCTGCCCCCGGTTGGTGCCGGAGGTCGAGTGGCGGCAGGCCGGGCGTGGTCCCGTCGGCCGGAATGACCGCGAGCAGCGCATCGACCATCTCCGGATCGAACTGCCCGCCGCGCTCGCGCCCAAGCTCGTCAAGGATCCAGTCAATGGAGCGCGCAGGCTGATAGGGGCGTCCGGTGCGCATGACGTCGAAGGCATCGACGACGGAGACGATGCGCGCTCCGAGCGGGATCACCTCCCCGGCCAGGCCGTCCGGGTAGCCGCGACCACTCCAGTGCTCGTGGTGGTGACGGACGATGAGCCGGACGTCCTCCCAGGTATCGATGTCAGCGAGGATCGCGGCCCCCACCTCCGGGTGGGTGCGAACCACGAGCCGCTCCTCAGCGGTGAGCGCCTCCGGCTTGCGGAGCAGCGCCTCGGGGACGGCCACCTTCCCGATGTCGTGGAGGCAGGCACCGAAGCGAATGACGCTCCGCATCGCGTCCGGGAGGCCAAGGTGACGGGCGATGGCGTCGGACAGGCCCACCAGCCGAGCGGAGTGCTCCTGCGTCTCGTAGTCCTTGGATTCCAGTGCGTTGGCGAGCACCATCGTGAACCGCTCGAGCATCGGCGCGAGAAAGCGAAGCCGCAAGGCCTCGTCGGCGAGCTCGCGACGTTCGAGCGCGCGGTCGAGCACGGTGAGCAGGTGCATGGACTTGAACGGTTTCGGGATGAATGCGACCGCTCCCGCCTGCATCGCCTGCATCGCAAGGTCGAGGTCTCGAAAGGCCGTGACCACGATGCACGAGATCATTGGGTCCACGCGCTGGGCATGCGCGATGAGATCGACACCGTTCGCGTGCGGCATCGCATAGTCGGTGATGACGGCGTCGAAACACCCCGGGGCGTCGATGGTGGCGATGGCCGCCGCGCCATTGGGAGCAGCGGCGACGTCATGGCCGGCGAAATGCAGCGTCTCTTCGATGAAGCGGCGCGTCAGCGCATCGTCTTCAGCAACCAGCACCCGAGCCAAGTACAGCGTTCCTCCGGAGCATGCCCTTGGTGGGCATGCGATCGGTCGCGACTAGGCGACATCCTCTCCCAAGGCGGCTCGTGACGGGTCGTTGTCACATGCTCGTGCGAGAACGCAACAACTAGGGCCTTGCTTCTGGTGCTGCTCCAAAAGGCAGGCGAAGGGTGTGGCGCCAGTGCGCTCGCACGGCGCGCTGCACCTGGAGATCCGTCCACCAGATGGGGACTTCGGCGCTCTGGTCATGGTCGACGCGAAGGTGCTTGCAGAGCAGGCGCCGCTTCACGGGCATCCCAAAGTCCTTGCGGCCGGTCATGACGACCTTGTAGACGAGATAGACGACAACCCAGCACACGAGTGCCCCGGTCGCCGCGAGATAGACGTCGCCAGGGATCGAACCGGATTTCGCGGCGTGCGTCGCCGCAGCGAGGAGAAGGTGCATCAACGGAAGCCTAGCCTCCGGTTGCGACGCAACAGTTCACGATCCGGTAACAGCAGTGATGCCGTCACCGGATCGTGAGGTGTGCTGCGTGATCCGCCCGTCTAGCCGACCGGATCTGCCTGCGGTTCTGGTTCGAGGGCGAGCCTCACTTCCGCGTCGACACCCATGTCGACACCGACGTAGTCGGGATCGCCACCACCGGCGGCGGCCGCCTCCTCCTCGTAGAGACGCAGTGCCTCGTCGCGGAGCTTCTGGTAGTAGTCGAGACCCGTTCCGGCGGGGATGAGCTTGCCGATGATGACGTTTTCCTTGAGGCCGCGCAGCCGGTCGATCTTGCCCGAGATCGCCGCTTCGGTGAGCACTCGGGTGGTCTCCTGGAACGACGCTGCGGACAGCCACGACGCGGTGTTGAGTGCCGCCTTGATGAGACCGAGCAGCACCGTCTGCGCGATCGCGGGATCGCCGCCTTCGCTCAGGGACTTCTGGTTGGCCTCTTCCCACTCGAGCTGGGAGACGATCTCTCCTGGCAGCAGGTCGGTATCCCCGGCGTTCTCGATGCGGACCTTCCGCATCATCTGCCGGACGATGACCTCAATGTGCTTGTCGTTGATGTCGACGCCCTGCGTCCGGTACACACGCTGCACCTCGCGCACCAGGTAGTTCTGCACGTCGTCACGACCGCGAACCGTGAGGAGCTCCTGCGGGCTGATCGAACCTTCGCTCAGCTTGTCGCCGGCACCGACATGGTCACCGTCGCGAACCTTGATCTGCGCCGACACGGGAATCGGATACTCGCGGAAGTCGTCATCCATGCTGCGCACCAGGAGGTGTTTGGCCTCGACCTTCACCGTGCCCGCGTAGCGAGCGCGGATCGAGACGTCGTTGCCGTGCTCGTCCACACCGCGGATGAGCTCCGTGCCTTCACTGACAGTGGCGCCGTCCGCGACGGCGACCGAGTGCTTGGACGGCACCGGGTAGGTGGTGTCGAAGATGTCGCGGGACGTGACCTTCACCTTCTGCGACCGGTTCTCGCCGCGGATGACCTCAACAACACCGTCAATCTCGCTGATCAACGCCTTGCCTTTCGGGATCCGAGCTTCGAACAGCTCCTCGACACGCGGGAGACCCTGCGTGATGTCGGAGCCACCGGTTGCCACACCGCCCGTGTGGAAGGTACGCATGGTGAGCTGCGTGCCAGGCTCGCCGATCGACTGTGCCGCGATCACGCCCACGGCCTCGCCGATCTCGACCAGCCGTCCGGTCGCGAGGTTGCGGCCGTAGCACATGCGGCAGACGCCCTCACGGGCCTTGCAGGTCATGATGCTGCGCACCTTGACCCTGCCGACGGTGTCCTTCGCGGCCTGGACGCGGCGGGCGGTCTCGTCGTCGATGTCCTCACCGGCACGCTTCACCGTCTCGTCGCCGATGACGATGTCCTGAGCCGCGATGCGGCCCTGGTAGCGGTCGATGACCCGATCCTTGAGCTCGTCGTCGGTGAGCTCGATCCAGATCCCGGCAGTGGTCTCGCAATCCTCGATCCGCACGATGACGTCCTGCGCCACGTCGACGAGACGGCGTGTGAGGTAGCCCGAGTCAGCGGTCCGCAGCGCGGTGTCCGCCAGGCCCTTGCGGGCGCCGTGGGTGGAGATGAAGTATTCGAGGACGGTGAGGCCCTCGGAGAAGTTGGCCTTGATCGGCAGGTCGATGATCCGCCCCGTCGGGTCGGCCATCAGTCCGCGCATGCCGGCGAGCTGCCGGATCTGCTGCTTGCTGCCGCGCGCTCCTGACTGGGACATCATCAGCACGGAGTGGAAGCGGTCGAACGAGTTCATCGTGACTTCGGTGACCTTGTCGGTCGCGTTGGTCCAGATGTCGACGGTCTTCAAATAGCGCTCGTCGTCGGTGATCAGTCCGCGGCGGAACTGCAGGTCGACCTGTTCGACCTCGTCCTCGGCCTTGGTGATGATCCCCGCCTTGGCGGGCGGAGTCTGATGTCCATGGCCGCCACCGTCACGCCGGCGACGGTCGCGTAGTGGAAGCCCAGGCGCTTGATGTTGTTGACCAGCGATGCGGTCGTCTCGGCCCCGTGCAGGTCGTAGCACTCCTTGACGAGGTGCGAGAGCTTGCCCAGGTCGAGGAACTCGTTGCGGAACGCCATCGACGGCAGGTCGTTGTCGGCTCCCGCGTCACCGAGCGGCAGCACCTCGTTGAAGATGACGCGCCCGATGGTGGTGGTGACGATCTCGGTACCCGTCGGGTCCTCTCCCGAGGCGCGGTGCGCGTGCACGTTGCGCTTCGGCATCCGGACGCGGACTCGCTCGTGCAGGTTCACCACATGGTGCTCGAACGCGAGCTGTGCCTCACCGGTGGAGGAGAAGATGCGCAGGTCGGTCTCGGGCCGCTCGTCGTCAGCGCCGCGCTGCGTGAGGTAGTAGGCACCGAGCACGATGTCCTGGTGGGGTGCGACCACAGGGCTGCCGTTGGAGGCACTGAGGATGTTGTTGGACGACATCATCAGGTTCTTCGCCTCGGCGACGGCACCGCTGAACAGCGGCACGTGCACCGCCATCTGGTCGCCGTCGAAGTCAGCGTTGAACGCCTTGCAGACGAGTGGATGGATCTGGATTGCCTGGCCTTCGACAAGCACCGGCATGAAGGCCTGGATGCCGAGGCGGTGCAAGGTCGGTGCGCGGTTGAGGAGCACTGGGTGCTCCTTGATCACGCCGTCGAGGACGTCCCACACCTCGGGACGCACGCGTTCGACCATGCGCTTCGCGCTCTTGATGTTCTGCGTGCTGTTCTGCGAGACCAGCTCGCGCATGACGAACGGCTTGAACAGTTCGAGCGCCATCTTCTTCGGCAGCCCGCACTCATTGAGCTTCAGCTCCGGTCCGACCACGATGACCGAACGACCGCTGTAGTCCACGCGCTTGCCGAGCAGGTTCTGCCGGAAACGGCCCTGCTTGCCCTTGAGCATGTCGGAGAGCGACTTGAGCTTGCGGTTGCCGGTGCCGGTGATCGCCCGGCCGCGACGGCCGTTGTCGATGAGCGCATCGACTGCTTCCTGGAGCATCCGCTTCTCATTGCGCACGATGATCTCCGGTGCGCCCAGCTCGAGGAGCCGCTTCAGCCGGTTGTTCCGGTTGATGACGCGACGGTAGAGATCGTTGAGATCGCTGGTGGCGAAACGACCGCCGTCGAGCTGCACCATGGGGCGCAGTTCCGGCGGGATCACCGGCAGCACGTCCAGGATCATCCAGGCGGGTGATGTCGATGACTTACGGAAGGCCTCGACGACGCGGAGTCGCTTGATGGCCTTCTGACGGCGCTGGCCGCTCGCCGACTTCGACTCCTCACGGAGGTGCGTGGCCTCGTCGGGCAGGTTGATCTGCTGCAGGAGCTCGCGGATCGACGCGGCGCCGATGCCTGCCTTGAACACCTTGCCGAACTTCTCGACGTACTCGCGGTACTGGGTGTCGGTGAGCAGGTCGCGAACGGTGAGTGCTTCGAGCTCGTCGCGCTGCTTCTGGACGTCGGCGCGCAGCGCGTCGAGCTCCTCGTGGGCGCTGACCTCGCGCTCGGCACGGCCGCCCTGCAGGTCTGCGCGAAGGCCTGCAATCGCTGCGCCGGCGGCGTCCTCGGCCTCCTGGATGCGCTGGCCCATGCTCGCCCGAAGCTCGTCCTCGCGCTCGGTGGCACGGCTCTGCACCTGGACGGCGAGGTCCTCGTCGAGCACCGCGCTCTTCTTGGCAACCACTTCCACGATGACCGAGTCGGTCAGCGAGAGGTTGGCTGCCGCCTTGCCGCCCTTGCCCTTCTGGATGTAGGCGTCAGCCGCCTCAGCGGACTTGCGAAGCTCGGCCAGGCGCTTGTCGAGCTCTTCCTCGAGCCGCGACTTCTGGGCAGCAAGCTCCGCCTCACGCTCGGCGATGTGTGCCTCGATCTCGGCTTCTCGTCGGCGCTGCCCGAGCTCATCCGCTCCTTGAGCGCGACGATGCGCTCATCGGTGTTGGGATCCAGCTTCGCGAGCAGTTCCGTGCGCGCCTTCTCATCGATCGACGTGACGATGTAGTTGGCGAAGTACAGGACCTTCTCGAGGTTGCGCGGGCTCATGTCGAGCAGCAGTCCCATGCGCGAAGGGATGCCCTTGAAGTACCAGACGTGCGACACCGGCGACGCCAGCTTGATATGGCCCATGCGCTCACGGCGCACCTTGGCGCGGGTCACTTCGACGCCGCACTTGTCGCAGATGATGCCCTTGTACCGATACCGCTTGTACTTGCCGCAATGGCATTCCCAGTCCTTGGTGGGACCGAAAATCTTCTCGCAGAAAAGACCGTCGCGTTCCGGCTTCAGCGTCCTGTAGTTGATGGTCTCCGGCTTGGTGACCTCACCGTGGGACCAGGACAGGATCATTTCCGGACTGGCGATCGACAGTTTCAGCGCATCGAAGTTCTCGAGTTTCAGCATGTGTGTCCTAACTTCCGATTGCTATCGAATGTCGTCCACGTCGTCGCGCTCGTCGCGCTCGAGGTGGATGCCCAGGTCGAGTGGGATGTCGGGGATGTCCTCTTCACCGAGGAGGATCTGATGCTCGTCGTCGGATTGGATTTCCACGCCGAGCGCAAGGCCTTCCAGCTCCTTCACGAGCACGCGGAACGATTCCGGGATGCCCGCTTCGAGCGTGTTCTCGCCCTTGACGATCGCCTCGTACGCTTTCACGCGTCCAACGATGTCGTCGCTCTTCACGGTGAGGATTTCCTGAAGGATGTGGCTCGCGCCGTAGGCCTCGAGTGCCCACACCTCCATCTCTCCGAACCGCTGTCCGCCGAACTGCGCCTTGCCGCCCAACGGCTGCTGGGTCACCAGCGAGTAGGGACCCGTGCTGCGCGCGTGGATCTTGTCCTCGACGAGGTGATGCAGCTTGAGCATGTAGATGTAACCGACGGTGACCTCGCGATCGAAGAATTCGCCGGTGCGTCCGTCGCGAAGCTTCTCCTTGCCGCTGCTGGGAAGTCCGGCACGCGCCAGCTCGCTTTCGATGAGCTCCTCGGAGGCGCCGTCGAACACCGGCGACGCGACCTTGATGCCGAGTGCCTGTGCGGCGTAGCCGAGATGCGTCTCGAGCACCTGTCCGAGGTTCATGCGGCTCGGTACACCGAGCGGGTTGAGCACGATCTCGACTGGCGTGCCGTCCGGCAGGTAGGGCATGTCCTCGATCGGCATGATGCGGGCGACGACGCCCTTGTTGCCGTGACGCCCGGACATCTTGTCGCCCTGAGCGATCTTTCGCTTCTGCGCAACGTAGACGCGCACCAGCTCGTTCACGCCCGGCGGTAGCTCGTGGTTGCTCTCGCGGCTGAACACCTTGACGTCGACGACGATGCCGCGCTCGCCGTGGGGGACGCGCAGCGAGAGAGTCGCGGACTTCGCGTGCCTTCTCGCCAAAGATGGCGCGAAGCAGGCGCTCTTCCGCGGACAGCTCGGATTCGCCCTTGGGCGTGATCTTGCCGACCAGGATGTCGCCCGGGTGCACCTCCGCGCCCACGTAGATGATGCCGCGCTCGTTGAGATTCTTAGTGTCTCCTCATTGATGTTGGGGAGGTCACGAGTGATCTCCTCCGCACCAAGCTTGGTGTCGCGCGCTTCGATCTCGAACTCCTCGATGTGGATCGAGGTGTACTTGTCCTCGCGGACGACCGACTCGCTGATGAGGATCGCGTCCTCGAAGTTGTAGCCCTCCCAGGGCATGAAGGCGACCAGCATGTTGCGGCCGAGCGCCAGCTCCCCGCCGTCGGTGGAGGGTCCGTCGGCGAGCACGTCGCCGGTGGCAACGCGGGCGCCGCTCATCACGGTGATGCGCTGGGACAGGCACGTGCCCTGGTTGCTGCGCACGAACTTGTGCACGCCGTACCACTGGTCGGGCCCACCGTCGTCGGGCCGCACCAGAATGCCGATGCCACTGTCCTGACCGCTGCGGATCTTCTCGACCGAGCGATCGTTGTCAGCAGGCTCCGGCCAGCGACTCCGACCACGGTGCCGGCCTTGCGCGCCAGCACCATCTCGCCCGAGTTGCGGGCCGCATGGGTTTCCATGCCGGTGCCGACGATCGGCAACTCGGCAACCAGCAGCGGCACCGCCTGCTTCTGCATGTTCGAGCCCATCAGCGCCCGGTTGGCGTCGTCGTGCTCGAGGAACGGGATCAGCGCGGTAGCCACGCTGACGATCTGCTTCGGTGAGACGTCCATGTAGTCGACGTCGCCGATCGGCAGGTCCTTGAAGGTGTGACGCGTGCGGCAGGCGACGTGCGCGACAGCAAAGTGTCCGTTTTCGTCCACCGGCGCGTTGGCCTGCGCGACCGTGTACTTGTCCTCCTCGTCGGCGGAGAGGAACACGATGTCATCGCTGACGAACGGCGTGCCCTTGTCATCCTCCCCTTTTTTTTTTTTTTTTTTTTTTTTTTTTTTTTTTTTTTTTTTTTTTTTTTTTTTTTTTTTTTTTTTTTTTTTTGTTGTACACGCGCCGGAACGGCGTCTCGATGAAGCCGAACTCGTTGACGCGAGCGAAGGTCGCGAGCGAACCGATGAGGCCGATGTTCGGACCTTCCGGGGTCTCGATCGGGCAGATGCGGCCGTAGTGGCTCTGGTGCACGTCGCGGACGTCGAACCCCGCGCGTTCGCGCGAGAGTCCACCGGGCCCAAGCGCCGACAGGCGGCGTTTGTGCGTGAGCTCGGCGAGCGGGTTGGTCTGGTCCATGAACTGCGAGAGCTGGCTGGACCCGAAGAACTCCTTGATCGCCGCCACGACGGGGCGCGCGTTGATCAGGCTCGCGGACGTGATCGTCCCCGAAGTCGCTGATGGTCATGCGCTCCTTGATGATCCGCTCCATGCGGATGAGCCCCATGCGGAACTGATTCTGCAGGAGTTCGCCCACCGCGCGCACGCGGCGGTTGCCGAGATGGTCGATGTCGTCCGCCTCGCCATGCCCGTTGTTGAGCTGGATGACCTTGCGGATGATCGACACGAAGTCCTGGTTGTCGAGGACGCGGCGATCCTTGTCCCACGCGCGCTCGCGCGCTTCCTCTTCCGGGATGCCGAGGTTCTTGTCGAGCTTGAACCGGCCAACCTTGGAAAGATCGAAGCGCCGTGCGTTGAAGAACAGCGAGTTCAAGAGGTTGCGGGCGTTGTCCACCGTGGGCGGATCGCCTGGGCGGATCTTCCGGTAGAGCTCGATGAGCGCGTCCTCGACGCTGGTGCTGCTGTCCTTCTCGAGCGTCGAGGCGATGTAGCGATGATCGGGATCCACGTCGAACTCGTCGAACCAGTTGTGGATCTCATCGTTGGTCGCATAGCCGATGGCGCGCACCAGCGTGGTGACCGGCACCTTGCGCTTGCGGTCGATCTTCACCGTGAGCACGTCCTTGCTCGAGGTCTCGACCTCGAGCCACGCGCCGCGGTTGGGGATCAACTTGGCCGCGTAGAGCAGGCGACCGGTGGCGCGGTCCTCAGCTCGTGAAGTAGACGCCCGGGGATCGGACCAGCTGCGAGACGACGACCCGCTCGGTGCCGTTCACGATGAACGTGCCCTCGCCGGTCATCATCGCGAAGTCGCCCATGAAGACCTCGGCTTCCTTGATCTCGCCGGCGTTCTCGCCGGTCTTGATGTGCAGCCGGGTGTTGATCCGCAGCGGGGCGGAGAAGGTCATGTCGCGCTGGCGGCAATCCTCCTCGTCGTACTTGGGCTCGCCGAACTCGTAGTCCAGGAAGCGCAGCTCGTAGTTCTTCCCGGTGTAATCCGTGATCGGGTTGATCTCGTTGAAGAGCTCCCGGAGACCCTCTCTTTGAACCACTCGAATGAATCAAGCTGGGTCTGGATAAGGTTTCCGACCTCAAGCTTGTCTGCGATCTGGCCGTACGACTTACGGGCGCCAGTAGTGGAAAGAGAAAGCACCATATGCTAGAGTTCCCCGAGAAGGAATGCGCGCGGGCATGCGCGGCGACGGGCACAATCACGTATCGTAGCAAACTCTCGCGGTTGAGAGCTTTCGCAAAGCGATCGAACAGCTTGACGCGGTCTCCATGCGGCTGTCAACAGGACGGTCCAAAAGAACGCCCCCAGCCTTGAGGCGTCCGGCTTTCAGGATGCCGGACCCGCGTGACTTTCAAACGTGGGCGAGATGCGAGACCTCGGCTTACTTGATCTCGACGGTGGCGCCGGCCTCCTCGAGCTTGGCCTTGTGGGCGTCGGCCTCAGCCCTCGGGATGGCTTCGCGAATCGCCTTCGGCGCGGCGTCGACCAGATCCTTGGCCTCCTTGAGGCCCAGGCCGGTGATCTCGCGAACCGCCTTGATGACGTTGATCTTCGCGTCGCCGGGGTGGGTGAGGATCACCGAGAACTCGGTCTGCTCCTCGACGGGGGCATCGGCGGCCGCTGAGGGCGCTGCTGCGGCGGCGACGGGGGCCGCGGCCTTGATGCCGAGCTTGTCCTCCATGAGCTTGACGGCGTTGACGACGTCCAGGACGGTCCAGGTCTGCAGCGCGTCGACGAACTCCTCGGGGGTCAGGGTCTTAGTTGCCATTGCTTCTCCTTAATGACTGTGGTGGCTGGGTGGCGCCGGCTAGGCGGCGAGACTGTCGCGGTACGCCTCGAGCGTGGCCGCGAGGGTGGACAGCGGGGAATCGATCGCGGCGGCGAGCCCGGAGAGCGGTCCGAGGAGCGCACCAGCGAGCCGGCTGAGGAGCACATCGCGCGACGGCAGTTCAGCGAGGGTGCGCACCTCGTTGCCGTCGAGCACCTGTCCCTCGGCGAGCCCGGCGACCAGCGGCAGCGTCCGGGTGCTCCGGAAGTGCTCGAAGAGGATCCGTGCCGGGGCCGACAGGTCTCCGTAGCCGATGGCCAGGCCGACCGGGCCGACCAGGACGTCCGCAAACCCTGCCGCGCCGGCGTCAACGGCAGCGCGCCGGGCGAGGGTGTTCTTCACGACGATGTAGTCGATGCCCTCGGCGCGGAGCTTGCCGCGGAGATCCTCGAGCTGGCGGACGGTGAGCCCGCGATAGTCGGTGACCACAGCCGACGTCGACCTGGTGAGGAGGTCGGTGAGATGGTTGACCGAGGAGACCTTGCGCGAGCCTGCGCGGGTCACCGGGGCCGCGTCGTTCCGGGGTGTTGCCATGGGCTGCCTCCGCCGCTGCCGTGCCTCCGCCGAAAGGGGGGAACACGGCCCGCGGTCTGCGCCCGCGGCGCTTCCCGGCAGCCTTGCCCACCTGCGCAGGAGATTGAGCGGGGCCAACCCCGCACCTGCGGTCTTCGGCGAACGGACGACAGCGTGTCGTCTTCTGGAAGGCCCGTAGCGTAGCAGGCGTCGCTCGCTTGTCGCGGTGCCGCGACCGGCGCATTCGCGGGTCAGCCCCACACTGGCGGCATGCTCGGTTCAGTCGCGGACCGGCTCCCCCGGATCGCCCTGCCCCTGCGAAGGCGCGCGCCGGCGAAGACCGAGGGAGCCCGCTCGATCTCGGTCGGCCGCGAGGTCCTGCTGTTCGTCGCGGGGTGTGCCCTTGCTGCCGGCCTGATCGGGGGCGCCAGTTTCTGGGAGGTCAACCAGGCTGCGACCGCGGAAGCGATCAACGACGCCGAAGCGATCACCCAGCTGGCCCGAACGACCATTGCAACCCAGGGATTGCTGAACTCGGCCCTGATTGCCGGCGACCCGGCGGCGATTGCCAGGCTCAGTAAGGCGGTCAGCGCCGAGGTCATCAGCCGGCGCCTGGTCCGACTGAAGATCTGGACAACTGGCGGCACGATCATCTACTCCGACGCGTCGGGGCTGATCGGCGAGAAGTTCGATCTCGGCGACGACGAGGAGAACGCGCTCGCGGGCAACCGGACGGCAGCCGAGGTGAGTGACCTCTCGCGCCCCGAGAATCGCTACGAAAAGAGCTTCGGCAAGCTCCTCGAGGTCTACCTGCCGGTCGAGGCCAATGGCGGGGCCGGGCCGAAACTGCTCTTTGAGACCTATCAGGTGTACTCGGCGGTCCAGGCGGACCAGCAGCGTGTCTGGAACGGCGTGTTCCCGGCGCTGGTCGCCGGTCTGGCGCTGCTCTTCATCTTCCAGATCCCGCTCAGCTGGCGGCTGGCCCGCCGGCTCCAGCGGAGCAGCCGGGATCGCGCCGCTCTCCTGCAGCGGGCGATCGACAGCTCCGAGACGGAGCGCTGGCGCATCGCGGGGATCTTCACGACGGACCCGTGCAGAACCTCACCGCCGTCAGCCTCACGCTTGGATCAGCGGCCATGCGCATGACCTCGCCGGATCGGGAAACACCTTCACACGAAGAGCTGATCAGCGTCATGCAGAGCGCCTCGAACAAGTCGCGGACCGCGATCCGTGAGCTCCGCACCATGATCATGGAGATCGCCCCGCCGGACCTGGATCGCGGCGGGGTCAGTGCCGCGCTCGAGCGGCTGGCGACGGTTGCCCGCGAGCACGGCATGACCGCAGACGTCGACCTCTCGATCTCAGCCGAAGGGCAGCCGCTCGACGACGTGGCGCTGATCTACCGGACGGCGCAGGAGGCAATTCGCAACGTGATCAAGCATGCCGATGCGAAGCACGTCTCCATCCGGCTTGGCCGCTCGCAGGGGATGGTCACCCTGGTGATCACCGACGACGGGTGCGGTTTCACGCCTGAGGATCTCAAACGGCGCCGCCAGAACGGTCATGTCGGGCTGTCCCTGCTCGAGGAGCGCGTGGCCGAAGCGGGAGCGACGCTCGAGATCCATTCGGCGCCCGCCCACGGCACCTCGGTGCGGTTGCAACTCGCCAGGTCCTGAGGCGCCGCAAGCCGCGCAGCGCGGTTTGACGTGTGAACTCAACCTCTGGTAGGCTGTCGCTTCGCTCCACGAGCTTCCTCGTATTCGCGCGCGCTGTTTCGTGGCAGAGCGCAACTCTCAATAAACGGACGGTCGTGCCTACCAATCAGCAGCTGGTCCGCAAGGGCCGCACCAAGCCGACACACAAGACCAAGGCCCGCGCGCTCAAGGGTTGCCCGCAGCGCCGTGGGGTCTGTGTCCGCGTGTACACGACCACGCCCAAGAAGCCCAACTCGGCGCTCCGCAAGGTGGCCCGCGTGCGTTTGACCACCAAGGTGGAGGTCACCGCCTACATCCCCGGGATCGGGCACAACCTCCAGGAGCACTCGGTGGTGCTCATCCGCGGCGGCCGCGTTCGCGACCTCCCCGGTGTTCGGTATCACGTCATCCGCGGCACGCTGGACGCGGCCGGCACCAAGAACCGCAAGCAGGGCCGCAGCAAGTACGGCGCCAAACGCGAGAAGAAGGCGAGCTAGAACTCACATGCCACGTCGAGCCCGCGTCCAGAAGCGCGTCATCCTGCCCGACCCGATCTACGCCAGCGTGGGGCTGGCGAAGTTCGTGAACTGCATCATGCTCGCCGGCAAGAAGAGCATCGCCGAGAAGATCGTCTACGACTCCTTCGAGAAGATCCGCAAGTCCTCGCGCAAGGAGCCGCTCGACGTGTTCGACCAGGCCATCCGCAACGTGACCCCGATCCTCGAGGTCAAGCCGAAGCGGGTGGGCGGCGCCACCTACCAGGTGCCGGTCGAGATCCGCCACGATCGCCGCCAGGCGCTTGCCCGGCGCTGGATCATCCGCTACGCGCGCGGACGCGGCGGCAAGAGCATGTCCGAGAAGCTCGCCGGCGAGCTGATGGACGCTGCCAACGGCGTCGGCGCGTCGATCAAGCGCAAAGAAGACACTCACAAGATGGCCGAGTCGAACAAAGCCTTCTCGCACTTCAGGTACTGACGTGGCGGTAGCAGTGGCGGCGCGCGCCTTCCCCCTCGAGAAGACCCGGAACATCGGGATCATGGCCCACATCGACGCGGGCAAGACCACGACGACCGAGCGCGTCCTCTTCTACACCGGCCGGATCCACAAGATGGGCGAGGTTCACGAAGGCGCCGCGACGATGGACTGGATGGTCCAGGAGCAGGAGCGCGGGATCACGATCACATCTGCTGCGACGGCTGCCGAGTGGCGCGGCCATCGCATCAACATTATCGATACGCCCGGGCACGTGGACTTCACCGTCGAGGTCGAACGGAGCCTCCGCGTCCTCGACGGCGCGGTCGCCGTCTTCGATGCGGTGGCAGGTGTGGAGCCCCAGTCCGAGACCGTCTGGCGCCAGGCGGATCGCTATGGGGTGCCCCGGATCTGCTTCATCAACAAGATGGATCGGATCGGCGCGAACTTCTACGCGGCGGTGGCGTCCATCAAGGAGCGTCTTGGCGCCCACGCCGTGCCCATCCAGCTCCCGATCGGCGCCGAATCCGAGTTCAAGGGGATGGTCGATCTCGTCACCGAGGAGGCGATCATCTACACCGACGACCTCGGGACCAGCCTCCGCCGGTCCGAGATCCCGGAGTCGATGCGCGAGCAGGTTGCGCAGTACCGCCACGAGCTCCTCGAGGCCGTCGCCGAGTCGGACGACGAGCTGATGATCAAGTACCTGGACGGCGAGACCTTGACCACCGACGAGATCCTCCGGGGCATTCGTGCCGGAACGGTCAAGACCAACCTCGTGCCCGTGCTCTGTGGATCGGCCCTCAAGAACAAGGGTGTTCAGCCGATGCTCGACGCGGTGGTCGACTTCCTCCCGTCACCGCTCGACCGCCCGTCGGTGGAAGGTGCGGCCGTCGAGGGTGAGACCGTGGCGATCCGCAATGCCAGCGACAGCGAGCCCTTCGCGGCACTCGCCTTCAAGATCGCGACCGATCCCTTCGTCGGCAAGCTCACCTTCTTCCGGGTGTACAGCGGCATCCTGCGCAGCGGTTCCTACGTCTACAACGCCACCAAGGGTGAGCGCGAGCGCGTCGGCCGCCTGCTGCAGATGCACGCCAACCATCGCGAGGAGATCGAGGAAGTCCGCGCCGGCGACATTGCCGCCGCGATCGGCCTGCGCAAGACCACCACCGGGGACACCCTCTGCGACGAGAAGTACCCGATCGTGCTCGAGCAGATCACCTTCCCGGAGCCGGTCATCTCGGTCGCCGTCGAGCCGAAAAGCAAGGCGGAACAGGACAAGATGGGCATCGCGCTCCAGAAGCTCGCCGAGGAAGACCCGACCTTCCGGGTTCGCACCGACGAGGAGACCGGCCAGACGGTCATCTCAGGGATGGGCGAGCTGCACCTCGAGATCATCGTCGACCGCATGCTCCGCGAATTCAAGGTGGACGCCACGGTCGGCAAGCCCCAGGTGTCGTACCGCGAGACGGTCACCCAGAAGGCGCACGGCACCGGACGCTTCGTGCGTCAGTCAGGCGGTCACGGCCAGTACGGCCACGTCGAGCTCGAGATCGAGCCGAATCCCGGCAAGGGCTTCGAGTTCGTCAGCAAGATCACCGGCGGCGCCATTCCCCGCGAGTACATCGCGCCGACTGGACGCGGCATCGCCGACTCGCTGTCCAACGGTGTCCTGGCCGGCTATCCGGTGGTCGACGTCAAGGTCACCCTGGTCGACGGTTCGTACCATGACGTCGACTTGTCGGAGCAGGCGTTCTCGATCGCCGGTTCGATGGGCTTCAAGGACGGCGTCCGCAAGGCGAAGCCGGTCCTGCTCGAGCCGATCATGCGCGTGGACGTGTTCATGCCCGAGGAGTTCATGGGCGACGTCATGGGCGATCTTTCAGGGCGGCGCGGTCAGATCCTGGGGATGGAAGGGCGCGCCGCATCGCATATCGTTCACGCCGAGGTTCCGCTGTCGGCCATGTTCGGGTACTCGACGGACCTGCGCAGCATGACCCAGGGCCGCGCGAACTACAGCATGGAATTCCATCACTATCAGCCGCTTCCCGCGAGTCTGCCGAAGAGCTCGTCGCCAAAGCCAGGGTGTAATTGAGACCAATGGAGAGAGCAGGAGTTCAGTAGAGGCACGAAATGGGCAAGAAGAAATACCAAAGCACCAAGCCGCACGTGAATGTCGGAACCATCGGTCACATCGACCATGGCAAGACCACGTTGACTGCTGCGATCACCAAGGTCCTCTCCGAGAACGTCGGAGGCGATAACGCCTTCGTGTCGTTCGACAAGATCGACAACGCTCCGGAAGAGAAGGCTCGCGGTATCACGATCGCGACCGCGCACGTCGAGTACGAGACGGCGACGCGTCACTACGCGCACGTCGACTGCCCCGGCCATGCGGACTACATCAAGAACATGATCACCGGCGCGGCGCAGATGGACGGCGCCATCCTGGTCGTCGCCGCAACCGAGGGCCGATGCCGCAGACCCGGGAGCACATCGTGCTCGCGCGTCAGGTCGGTGTCCCATACATCGTGGTTGCGCTCAACAAGTGCGACGCCGTCGATGACGAGGAATTGCTCGAGCTCGTCGAGCTCGAAGTGCGCGAGCTGTTGAGCCGCTACGACTTCCCGGGTGACGACATCCCCGTGGTGCGCGTGTCCGCACTCAAGGCGCTCGAAGGTGACAAGGACGCGGTCGACGGTGTGCTCAAGCTCATGGAT
>CAVVJH010000002.1:0-102779 GCA_963748505.1 Candidatus Dormiibacterota bacterium | reverse complement strand
GCGCTGCACCGCACCCGGCCGCGCGCCGTCGCGCTGCGCTGCGTGACGGCCTTGTCGCTGATGTCGACCATCCGGGCGCGGCCGGATTCGTCAACGTGGGTCAGGCGTTTGGCGCTCACGCGCCGGCCAGGTCGGGATGGCCGTGCCGGGCGTCGACCCAGTGCGCGCCGTCCGGGCGGTGCTCGCGCTTCCAGACCGGCACCGTGCGCTTGATCAGCTCGATCGCCTCCTGGCAGATGGGGAATGCAGTGTCGCGGTGAGGGGCGGTGACGATCACGAGCACGCTCGCGTCACCGATCTCGAGCGTGCCCGTGCGGTGGACGATCGTGATGGTGCTGATGCCGCCGCGAGCATGGAGCTCGGTCGCGATGCGCCGCATCTCCGACTCGGCCATCTCCGCATATGCCTCGTACTCCATGCGAGCGACAGCGACGCCATCGTTGTGGTCACGCACGCGCCCGATGAAGATCGCGACGGCTCCATCCTGCGCCGTGCCCGCGGCTGCGATTTCCGCCGCCAGATCGATCGGCGCATCGGTCACCTGCGCTCTGATCGCAGTGTCGTCCACGCTGCCGCCGGCGACCGGCGGGATGAAGGCAATGGTGTCGCCACTGCGAACCACGCTGGTCCACTCGCAGTAGTTCAGATTGCGTGCGGCACGGACTGATATCGCATCCGCGGCGGCGCCGGGATACCGGCGCACCAGCTCGTCCCAGACCTCCTGCACCGTCGCACCGGGAATCTGTATCTCGCCGGCACCGACGTGTTCTCGCAGAGGACCGAAGACGAGCACGGTCACGTCATCCACCGTCAACCGCCGATGTACGACATCTCGATGCGTTCGCCCTCTGCGACACCAAGTCCCCGCAGCTCCGAGTAGCGGTCGTCGCGACGCTTCCAGCGATCGGCGACGATGCGGCGCAGCTCGTTGTTGTCGGCACCGGAACGCAGCGGCTCGCGCAGGTCGATGCCGGCTGTGGCGAAGAGGCACGTGTACAGCTTGCCGTCGATGCCGAGACGTGCGCGCGTGCAATCGCCGCAGAACGGCTTGCTCACCGAGGTGATCACACCGAGATCTCCGGTGCCGTCGACGAAGCGATAACGGCGCGCGACCATGCTGGGATCCGGTTCGTCCGCGATCAGCGGATGCACGCGTGCAACGCGTTCCAGGATCTCCTCACCGGTGACGACGTCGGCGGCCTTCCATCCGTTGGTGGCGCCCACATCCATGTACTCGATGCATCGAAGGCCGAGTTCTTCACGCCGCGCGTAGTCGACGAGGTCGAGCAGGCCGTCCTCGTTGACGCCGCGCTGCACGACACAGTTGAGCTTGATCGGGGCGAGGCCTGCCTCTCGCGCGGCGGCGATCCCGTCGAGCACCTCGCTGACCTGCACGCGCGAGTCGCTCATCGCCGCAAACACGGCGGGGTCGAGCGAGTTGAGGCTCACGGTCACTCGGTGCAGGCCGGCTTCGCGCAGACGTACCGCCCAGCGGCGAAGCAGCGCGCCGTTGGTCGTCAAGGCGATATCCGGCACACCCAGCTGTGCGATGCCTTCGACGATGTCGACGAGGTCGGTCCGCACCAATGGTTCACCGCCGGTCAGGCGGATCTTGGTCACGCCGAGTGAGACGAAAACGCCCGCCAGCCGAACGATCTCGCCGGCAGTCAGCGCCTCAGCTCGGGGAAGAAAATGGTGCCCGGGGCCGAACTTCGCCTTGGGCATGCAGTACGGACAGCGGAAATTGCACCTGTCGGTGACTGAGATGCGCACGTCGCGGAGCGAACGCCCGAACACGTCGGGACCCGCGGTGATCCCCGGAAGCACCGATATCGCCGTCATCGCAAGGGAATCGCCTGCACGATCGCGCCGGCGCGGAAGACCTCGTCGCCCACCGGAAGCACCAGGAGGCAGTCGGCCCGCGTCAGCGACTGCAGCATCGAGGACCCCTGGTCCCCGGCACTGAACGCCGAAGGCAGGTCACCGTCCACGCTGCGGAGCACCGCGCGCGAATAGGTCTCGAGCGCCGCGGGCTTGGTCATCTCCTCGCCGAGGCGCACCTGTATGCGTCGCCGTTGCACATCACTCGCACCCTGCATGCGCCGGATAGCCGGGCGCGCGAAGAGCTCGAAGGTCACCGAGCTGCTCACGGGATTGCCAGGCAGGCCAATGAAAATCGCGCTGCCAAGGGTTCCGATGAGCACCGGCTTACCGGGTCGCATCGCCACCCGCCAGGTCGCGATGGTCCCAAGCTCTGCGGCCACCTCGCGGACCCAATCGTGGTCGCCGACACTGACTCCCGCGGAGCTGACGACAAGGTCGGCCTCCGACGCCTTGCGGAGCATCTCGCGCAAGGAGTCCTTGGAGTCATGCGCAATGCCGAGAAAGGTCGGCAGGCCACCGGCCTCACGAACGGCAGCGCTCAGCATCGGTGAATTCGAGTCGACGAGTTGCGCGTCAGCCGGTGGCGTTCCGGCGGGGACCAGCTCATCTCCGGTCGCGAGCAGCGTCACTCGCGGCCTGCCGCCAACCACCAGCGTGTTGTGGCCCAATGCCGCGGCGACCCCGATGTCGATGCTGCTCAACGCCTGTCCGGGACGGAGCACGGTCACGCCCGCACCCATGTCCGCACCGCGCCGTCGAACGCTCGTCCCCAATGCCGTCGCCACCTCGATGACAACGGTCCCCTGATCGCGTGTCGTGTCTTCCTGGCGGACCACGGTGTCCGCGCCGTCCGGCATGGGCGCGCCGGTGAAAATGCGCATCGCACTGCCGGGTGTATGCGCCTCGGGCATTGCTCCCGCACGAGATTCACCTACCACCGGCAGCCTGACCGGTGCTCGAGCACATCGGCTGCGCGGACGGCATATCCATCCATTGCCGAATTGTCGAAGCCGGGCAGATCGGCGAGCGAGGCGATCGACTCCGCGAGGATCCGTCCAAGTGCGGCATCGAGGCCGACCGTCTCGACCGGCAGCACGCGGACGCTCTCGAGCAGGCGTCCCTGCGCACCGGCGACGGACTCGAGGTCCGGAGAAACGGCATGCGTCAACATCGTCTGTGTCCTCGTCCTCAAGCCTCGGCGGGATTCGCGACAACCATCATAGTCGCGGTTACCGGAAGGGTAATTCCAGGCGTTCACGCCGCACCATGGGCCGTATTCGGGGTGCATCGGACTGGCGTACCCTGTAAGACGTCCGCTGGCGGACGATCGATCGACATGGGCTCAGCTCCCGGAGGTCTTGGATGTTTCCTGCCGCGTTCGACTATCTGGCGCCGGCAACACTCGATGAGGTCCTGGGCCTCCTGAAGCAGCACGGTGATGATGCCAAGGTGCTTGCCGGTGGGCAGAGCCTGATTCCGTTGCTGAAACTTCGATTTGCGGCTCCGGTGATCGTGGTGGATATCGGGAATGTCGAGGGGCTTGAGGGAATCGGTCGGGAAAACGGGCATGTGCGGATTGGTGCACGCACCCGTCATCGCGATGTCGAGAGCGCAACCGACTTGCGCGGAACGCTGGACGTCCTCCTCGATGCAGCTCCGTTGATCTCCGATCCGCTCATCCGCAACATGGGAACCGTCGGGGGTTCCATCTGCCATGCGGACCCTGCCGGCGACTGGGGAGCGGTGATGCTCGCTGTCGGGGCGGAGTTCGTGGTGCGCTCAGCGTCTGGCGAGCGCGTGCTTCCCGCGCAGGGCTTCTTTGAAGGACCCTTTACGACGGGGCTGCACGCGGATGAGGTGATGACCGAGATTCGGATACCGGTGACCCCAGGGAAGTCGGGTGGCACCTACCTGAAGCTCGAACGCAAGATCGGCGACTTCGCCAGCGTCGCCACCGCCGTGCATGTGGTGCTCGGCGATGACGGCCGGATCGCGGCGGCCGGCATCGGTTTGTGTGCGGTTGGCGCACACAGCATCAAGGCAACCGCGGCCGAGGCAGCCCTGGTCGGTAATGAGCCGACCGCGGAGGTGATCGCCGCTGCCGCGCGGCTGGCAGCCGAGGCTGCGGAACCGAAAGCAGATATCCGGGGGAGCGCAGAGTACAAGCGAGATGTTGCACGGGTCTTCGTGCAGCGCGGTCTGCACACCGCCATCAACCGTGCGCAGGGAGCAACCGCATGAAGGTCACGGTGAACATCAATGGCAAGGAGCGCTCCGAGGACGTCGAACCTCGAACCCTGCTGGTGGATTTCATCCGCACGAAGCTCGCGATGACGGGCACGCACATCGGCTGCGATACCAGCAACTGCGGCGCTTGCACGGTGCTGCTCGACGGCCGTCCGGTGAAGTCCTGCACGGTGCTGGCCGGGCAGGTCGAGGGAAGTCGATCACCACCGTCGAAGGTCTCAAGCAAGGTGGCAAGCTCCATGCCGATCCAGGAAGGCTTCCATGCCGAGCATGGCCTGCAGTGCGGCTTCTGCACCCCGGGGATGATGCTGGTGGGGGCTGCGCTCATCGAGAGCAACCCGCATCCAACCGAGGACGAGATTCGCTGGGGGATCAGCGGCAACATCTGCCGCTGCACCGGCTACATGAACATTGTCAAAGCAATTCAGCACGCGGCCGCGGCAACGACTGCTGAGAACACCGCAGGAGTTGCCTGATGGCGATCGACACCGTCGCTGAGGAAAAGGAAGCTGCGCGTCAGGCGATGGGCGGCATCGGCGTCTCGGTACCCGCAAAGAGGATGCGCGCTTCATCCACGGCCAGGGGCACTACGTCGACGACGTGGTGCTGCCGGGCATGCTCCATATGGTCATCGTGCGCAGCCCGCTGGCACACGCTCGCATCAAGAGCATCGACAGCAGCGCAGCGATGGCGATCCCCGGTGTGGTCGCGGTCGTCACCGGTGAGCTGCTCGCGCAGCACAAGCTCGCGTGGATGCCCACCCTGTCGGGCGATACGCAAGCCGTGCTGGCGACCGACAAGGTCCGCTTCCAGGGTCAGGAAGTTGCCTGCGTGATCGCTGAGACGAAGTACATCGCCGAAGACGCCGCGGCCCTGGTCGTGGTCGACTACGAACCCCTGCAGGCGATCACCACGCCTCAGCAGGCGCTGGCGCCAGGTGCTCCGGTCATCCGCGATGAGAAGGAGGGGCAGACCGACAACAAGATCTATCACTGGGAGGCAGGCGACGCTGCGGCAACCGATGCAGCCTTCGCACGTGCCACCAAGGTGGTGAAGCTCTCCACCTACTACCCGCGCTGCCACCCCGTCGCCGTTGGAGACCTGCGGGTGCGTCGCCGACCTGGATCCGGTGACCGGGAACGCGACCATCTATATGACCAGCCAGGCGCCGCATGCGCATCGCACACTGTTCGCGATCGTCGCGGGGCTGCCGGAGGAGAAGATCCGCATCATCTCCCCGGACCTCGGCGGCGGATTTGGCAACAAGGTGCCGATCTATCCCGGGTACGTGGTCGCGACCGCTGCATCGCTGCTCATCGGCCGGCCAGTGAAATGGATCGAGGACCGCACCGAGAACCTCATCTCCACCGGTTTCGCGCGCGACTACTACATGGACGGCGAGATGGCGCTCGACGAGAACAACAAGTTCATCGGCTTGCGCGCCCATCTGCTCAGCGACAACGGCGCGTTCTTCGCGGACGCGCAGCCGAGCAAGTTCAAGGCGGGGCTCTTCCACATCGTCACGGGCTCCTACGACATCCCGGCGGCGCACATCGTCGCTGACGGCGCCTACACCAACAAGGCTCCGGGTGGTGTCGCGTATCGCTGCTCGTTCCGGGTGACCGAGGCGTCGTACATGATCGAGCGCCTGGTTGAGAACATCGCCGTGGAGCTTGGTCAGGACCCCGTCACGCTGCGCATGAACAACTTCATCCAGCCCGAGGCGTTTCCCTACCAGTCCGCGTCAGGCTTCGAGTACGACAGCGGTGACTACCCGCGGGCGATGAAGGTTGCACTCGACATGCTCGGCTACGACGAGCTGCGCAAGGAGCAGGCTGAGAAGCGTGCCAGGGGTGAGTTGATGGGCATCGGGGTCGCGAGCTTCACCGAAGTGGTCGGCGCCGGCAAGGGCAAGGATTACGACATCGCGGGACTGCGCATGTTCGACTCCGCCGAGTTGCGCGTCCATCCCACCGGCAAAGCGATCCTCAAGCTCGGCGTCAAATCGCAGGGCCAGGGCCACGAAACGACGTTCGCGCAGATCGTCGCGGAGGAGCTCGGTATTCCGGCCTCGGACATCGAGGTCCGCGAAGGCGATACCGACAACACGCCGTTCGGCCTCGGCACCTACGCGTCGCGGTCCACACCGGTGGGTGGCGCTGCCACGGCGATGGTGTCCCGCAAGCTACGGGACAAGGGCAAGCTGATCGCGGCGCATCTCTTCGAGGCCGACGTGGCCGACATCGAGTTCGACCACGGCAAGTACAACGTCAAGGGCTCGCCCGACAACGTCAAGACCATCCAGGACATCGCCTTCGCGGCCTACACCAACCTTCCGGAAGGTCTCGAGGCCGGCCTGGAAGGCGTGACCTACTACGACCCGCCGAACATGACCTTCCCCTTCGGCACCTACCTCGTGGTCGTCGATATCGACAAGGGCACCGGTCAGGTGAAGGTACGGCGCATGGTTGCCGTCGACGACTGCGGCGTCCGGATCAACCCGATGATCGTCGAGGGCCAGATCCACGGTGGCCTCACCGAGGGATTCGCGATCGCGTTCATGGAGCTGATCACGTTCGATGACGACGGCAACTGCATCGGCTCGAACTTCATGGACTACCTGATCCCCACCGCATGGGAAACGCCTCGCTTCGAGCTCGGCGAGACGGTCACGCCGTCGCCGCACCATCCAATCGGCGCCAAGGGCGTCGGCGAGTCGGCAACAGTCGGATCGCCAGCAGCCTTTGTCAACGCGGTCATCGACGCGCTCTCGCATCTCGGCATCACCAACATCGACATGCCGGTCACCTCCGACAAGGTGTGGGCGGCGCTGCGCAGCAAGGGGGTCACGGAATAGACGACGGGCTCCTGACCCTGCTTGCCGAGAACGCCGCGTCCGGGCGTCCGTGCGCACTCGCGACTGTGGTGCGCACGCGAATCGCCGACATCGGCGCATCCCGGCGACAAGGCCGTGATCACCGCGGACGGCGCGCTCCACGGATGGATCGGCGGCAGCTGTTCGGACGCGCTCGTGCGTCGCGAGGCACTGAGTGGCGATGGGCGACGGCCTCCCGCGGCTGGTGCGCATCCGTCCGGATGTGGCAGTTGCCGAAACGCGTATCGGAGGTGAGCTCACCGTGGCCACGACCTGTCCGAGCGGCGGAACGCTCGACATCTTCATCGACCCGCATCTCCCGAAGCCCGCTGCTGGTGGTGATCGGCGGCAGCCCCGCCGCAGGGACCCTGGTTGCACTGGCACGTGTCATCGGCTTCCGTACGTGCGCCGTGCACCCCGGCGCGTCGAGGTCCGACTTCCCGAGCGCCGACCGAATCTTGGACACCCTGGTCCTCGACGCGCTTGAGCATGGAAACCGACTGCTGGGTGGTGGTGGCGACCATGGGCCACTACGACGACGACGCGCTGCAGGCGGCACTGACGCTCCCCAACGCGGACGTGGCACTGGTCGCGAGCGCCCGCCGGAGTGCAGCGGTGCTGGACACCCTGCGTTCGCGCGGCGTCTCCGACGAGCAGCTGGCCCGCGTCCGCGCACCCGCCGGCCGGCATCGCGCCGGTGCGCAGGAGGAGATCGCGTTGCACGCACTCGCGGAAGTGGTGACGCTGCGCCACGAGCGCATCACCACACACCCAGTCGCACCACCCGTGGCAATCGAGGGATTCGCGGTCGACCCGGTGTGCGGGATGACCGTCGACACTGCGGGCGCCGCACATCACGCGACCCATGACGAGCACGAGTACTTCTTCTGCTGCGCTGGGTGCAGGGAGCAGTTCGTCGCCGATCCCGCGCGCTTTCTCACAGCACGCGCCGGCTGAGTTGACCGCGCCGAGGTCGGCAGGCGTCATCCTCGCGGCCGGAGCGTCGCGCCGGATGGGGGAACCAAAACAACTGCTGTCGCTGCGCGGTCGCCCGCTCCTCGAGACCGTGATCGCGGCGGCGTGTGAGTCGACGCTCGACGACGTCGTGGTCGTCCTTGGTGCGCACGCCGAGCAGATCAGCGCTGACGTGCACTTCGGACGCGCACGCATCGTGGTCAACCCCGGCCATGCGGAGGGGATGAGCACCTCGTTACGCGCCGGCGTCGGCGCGCTCGGCGACGAAATCGAGCGCGTCGCGGTCGTCCTCGGCGACCAACCCGATGTCACGGCGGCATTGCTCGACCGCCTCCTCGAAACCCAGGCGGCTTCAGGGCTACCGGCTGCTGCGCTGAGCTTCGACGGGCTGCTGCATCCGCCGATGGTGCTGGCGCGAGCCCTCTGGTCCGGCCTCGACGCGCTCACCGGCGATGTGGGCCTCCGCGCGCTGGTACGGGCCCATCCCGAACGCGTGGCGGCGCTCGCAGCGGGCACGCCGGGCGATCGACCGATCGACATCGACACGCCCGAGGACTTCCAACGCCTGACGTCGGAGCCTGCCTGAGGCGCTCTGGTAGCCTCGACCGGTCTCCGTCGCCGATCTGGAGGTAGCTTCCGTGCCAGCACTGGTCATCGTCGCCGCGCGGCTCATCGACGGCACCGGACGAGACCCCGTCGAGCACGCTGCGGTGGTCATCGAGAACCGGCGAATCACCGCCGTCGGCGCGCGCTCAGCGCTGACGATCCCGGAGGGCGCCGAGATCATCGAGGACGACGATCTCACGCTCGTCCCCGGGTTCATGGACATGCATGTGCACCTCGCGATGCAGGGCACGAACCTCGTGAAGATCCTCATGACGCCCGCATCACTCTCGTTGCTCAATGCGGTGCCCAACTGTGCGGTGACGCTTGCCGCCGGAGTGACCACGGTGCGCGACGCCGGCCACACGCCAGTCGGTGTCCGGCTGGCTGCCGAGGCCGGCTACTTTCCCGCGCCACGGATGGAGCTGGCGGTCAGCCTGCTGAGTCAGACAGGCGGCCACGGCGACGATCTGATGCCCTGCGGCGCGCGAGTTGGTTCGCCCACCGACATCGACGTGCCCCATGGAGTTGTCGACGGCCCCGACGAGATGCGCAGGAAGGTGCGCCAGGTCCTCCAGGCAGGCGCCGATTGGATCAAGTTGTGCACCAGCGGCGGTGTGTTGAGCGCCGGAGACCTTCCCGAGCACGCGCAGTTCTCCGTCGAGGAGATCCGCGTCGCCGTGGAGGAGGCGGCCGTGGTGGGCAAGCGCGTCATGGCGCATGCGATGTCGGCTGCCGGCATCCGCAACGCGCTGATCGCCGGAGTGACCAGCATCGAGCACGGATGCCTGCTCGACGAGGAGTGCATCGCGCTCATGAAGGAGAAGGGCGCCTACCTGGTCCCGACGCTGGTGGCCCCGCAGGACGTCGTCGACGGCGCCAGGGCGGGAGGTGGCGGACTGCCTCCGGAGATGGTGGAGAAGTCGGTGCGCATCGGTGGACTCCACCGCCAGGCGGTGACCGCGGCGATCGCTGCCGGGGTCAAGGTGGCAATGGGCACCGACGCCGCAGTCGGCCCGCACGGGAAGAACCTCCGCGAGCTGGGCATGATGGTCCGCTGCGGCATGACCCCGATGCAGGCGATCACGGCCTCGACCAAGGTGCCGGCGGAGCTGCTCCGCAGATCGGATCTGGGGACACTCGAGGTTGGCAAGCTCGCCGACCTGGTCGGCGTGCGCGGCGATCCGCTCGCCGACATCGATTCGCTTGCCGATCCGAACCACATCCGCCTCGTGGTCAAGGACGGCACCATCGCCCACGACTTCCGTCGCTGAGCGAACGGGTCAGACGTCGTCGGGATCGTCGTCGAGCGCCGCTTCGTACGGGGGGATGCGCCAAGCGGCCTCCTTGCCGAGCAGGCCACCGTGGCCGAGCGACGCCAGATAGCCGGCGTCCAGGGGGAGGCCGGCGTGGAGCCGCGCGATGAGCAGGTCGAGTGCGCTGCGGCGCGAGAACATCCCGCATGACGCGACGCCGATGACCGGCCGTCCGAGCAGCTCGGCAATCCAGTAGCTGCTGCCCGGATGCATCGGCAGTCCCCGTCGGATTGAGGTCGCCCCGGCCGCGAGCAGGCTCTGCCAGGTGACCTCGAGGGGATCCACAGATGCGACGCCGACGGCGAGGACGATATCCGCCGTGGCGGCGGCGTCCAGGAGCGCGCGCTCGACCTGCTCAGGGTCGTCATCCACATAGCGCACCGGCATCGTGGTGCCGCCGAACCAGGCGCTGCGCATGCCCAGTGAGCGCTCGAATCGGGTACGCGCGTCGTCGCTGAGCTGTTGCCGGACGATGGCCGCCATGCGCAAGGGCAGGAACGGTCGCACGCTCAGGATTCGCACGCTATTGGCGCCGCCCAGTGCCGCGCGCTCGGCTTCCAGGACTGACGTCTCAGCGATGGCGAGTGGCGTGACCTTGACGCCTGCGAGAGTCCTGCCGGCATCCACGTGGAGTCCGTCGGGGACCGTGAAGACGGTCACGCCGTCGACGGCATTCACCGCGGCGAGCTCGTCGAGATTCACTTCGACCATGCCGCGCCACGCCGCGACCAGCCGGGCCTGCGACTCGACCGGAGGGTGGGCGATCGTGCCCGGCCCGGCAACCGCGGCGGCGATGCGTACCGCGGCGAGATCCTCGCCGACATCGCCCTGCTCGAGCCAGAGCAGGTGCAGCTCGGCGGGGCGCGCCCCGCGAAGGGTGGCTGCGTCCTCGGAGCCCAGGATCGCACCCTTGCTCAGCACCGTTGGGCCGCCGTGGCTCCCGATGTCGCGGCAGAGCACCGCACCCACCCAGCGCTCCGGATGGGGGTCAACCTCTGATCCGGGAAGGATTTCCAGCCTCACCCGGCGGCAGCGGCCGGCATCGCCGACCAGGACCCCGCGTCACGGCCGCGGCGCACCGCAACGATCTCGGCGAGGATGGCGACGGCGATCTCCTCAGGGGTCGCGGCACCGAGATTCAAGCCAACCGGGCTGTGGATCCGCGCGATATCGGCGTCGGTGAACCCGGCCTCGTGCAGACGTACGACGCGCTTGGCGTGCGTTCCACGGCTTCCGATCGCGCCGATGTAGCCGGTCTTGGTCCGTAGCAGCGCGGTGAGGGCCGGGTCCTCGAACTTCGGATCGTGCGCGAGGCACACGGCGGCGTCGCGCGGGCCGAGATCGAACTGCGGGAGCGCTTCGTCGGGCCAGGCGGTCACGAGCCGGTCCGCGTCGGCGATTCGCTCGACGTTGTTGAATGCGGTCCGCGGATCGACCACTGACACGGTGAAACCGGCGGCGCGAGCCATGGTCGTCAAGGCGACCGCGATGTGGACGGCACCGATCACGACCAGTTGCGGCGCGGGCACGATGGGATCGACGAACACGCGCATCCCGGCGATCTCCTCGACCCCGGGAAGACCCGAGCCGATGCGCGGGCGCGCCGCCGCCACCGTCGCAGCCATGGTGGCCGGGCCGCCCAGGCTGCCGACCAGACCACCATCTGCCGTTGCCGCGGCACGGCTGCCAGCCTGCTCACCGTCGAGCACGGTCAGCAGCGCAACCGGGCGGGACGTCTCGATGGCCGTGCGCACTGCCTCGATCACGGGATCAGAGCCGTCACTGGTGAGCGGCTCCACGAAGATGTCGACTTCGCCACCGCAGGACAGCCCGACCGCCCATCCCATCTCGTCGCTGATGCCGTAGTGCAGGAGCCGGGGTGGCGCATCACCGGCGATGGTTGCCTGCGCCTCGAGGACCACTGCCGATTCCAGGCAGCCTCCGCTCACGGACCCGGCCATGCGCCCATCGCGGCTCACCAGGAGGCGTGCGCCCATGGGGCGCGGCGTCGATCCGGAGGTGCCGACCACGGTCGCGACCGCGACCAGGGGATCGCCCTCGCTCCATTCGCTCAACGTCGGCAATAGATCTCGCATGTCATGAGTATCCGCTTCCGTGGCCGAGCGCTACAAGGCATCGTCAGGTTTGCCGCGCGGTGCACAATGCCCTGAATGCAAATCGAGAATTCCTTCGCTGTCAAAGCGGCACCAGATCGTGTGTACCAGTTCCTGCTGGACGTCAACAACGTCGTGAGCTGTGTCCCCGGCGCCGAGCTGTCGGAGGTCGTCGACCCCGACACGTTCAAGGGCAAGGTGCGCATCAAGGTCGGTCCCGTGACCGTCAGCTACAACGGCACAGCGACCATCACCTCTCGTGACCCGGCGACCCGCACCGCGACGCTCAGGGCGGAGGGAAGGGAGACGACCGGCTCGGGGTCCGCTGACGCGACCACGGTGATGTCGGTTGCAGCCGACGGCGAGAACTCCACAGTGACGCTCGCCACCGACTTCACAGTGGTCGGCCGTGTCGCCCAGTTCGGCCGGGGCATCATGGAGGACGTCTCCCGCCACCTGGTCGGTCAGGCCGCCGAATGCATCCAGTCGAAGCTCGAGGCCTCGCCGGCGAGCGCCGCGCCCAAGGCCACGGATGGCGATACCTCGGCGAGCAACGGATCGCCCGGACCGGCACGCGCGGCCAGCCCTCCGCCGTCGCAACCTGCCGCGCTGGACGCGGTGGCCCTCGGCAGGGCTGTCGCCAAGGAGCGCCTCAGCCGCATCAAGCTGCGGCCGCAGACCATCGCGATCGGTGTCGGCGGCCTGGTCAGCCTGCTGTTGTTGCGCCGCTTGCGGCGCGGGCGACGCCGCCGCCACGAGACGACCGGCTGACCCTTCGAGGGAGCTGCGCAAGCAGTTTGCCGAGCGTGTCGAGCGCCTCGACGTTGTGCGCGCTCAGAAAGTCGTCACAGTGCGGGAGCGCGGCTGCCATGCCCCGTGTCTCGGGCTGATATGCGGCGCCGCCGAGCAGCGGGTTGAGCCAGATCAATCGATAACACGAGCGCCGCAGCCGCTCCATCTCGCGACTGAGCTGGTCGGGATCGCCGCGATCCCACCCGTCGCTGATGATCAGCACGACCGCGCCGTGCCCGAGCACATGGCGCGCGTGGTCGCGCTGGAAGGTGTGCAGCGCGTCGGCGATGCGCGTACCGCCGCCGATGTCGTGCACCTGCTCGGCGACATGGTCGAGGGCGGAGTTGATGTCGCCCTGCCGAAGGAGATGGGTGATTCTGGTCAGATGTGTCGAAAACGCGAAGGTCTCGACCCGTTCGCGCCGTCCGATGGCATGCGCGAAGACAAGCAGATGTCGCGAGTATCGGTCCATCGAGCCGCTGACGTCGCAGAGGATGACGATGGGGCGGCGCTTGGTGCGGGCGCTCGCACGGGCCAGGCGCTGGGCGTCACCTCCCTGGCGCGCGGCCGCGCGCATCGTGCGCCGGAGCTCGATGGTCCCCCGTCGATCCGCGCGCAGACGCCGCGTTCTGCGCTCGGCAACCCGCCACGGCGTCTGACGAAGCAGCCTGCGCACCGACGCCAGCTCCTCCCAGCTCATCTCACGAAAATCTCGTTGCCGCAGTAGTTCGTCGGAGCTGTATCCCTGAACTCGACGCCGGTGGTCCCAGGACCTCCCTCGCGACCCCTGGAGTTGACATGCCAAGCGCGTTCATCCAGGCGAGGGCTTGCTTCGGGTCAAGCGCAAGCGGACGGCCGCGCCCGGGGACCGAGCCTGCCTTGCCCTCACCTCCCGGCCGCGAGAAGAACAGGTCGAATGCGGCGTCGAACACTGCGCCTTCCTCGCGCCGGCACACGAACACAGCGCGGAGCGCGTAGCGGACCTCGTCCGGCCGTTCGAGATCGATGGCGAGGAGCGCTTCGCATGCGTCGCGGACACGCTCTGGGCTGGTGGTGAGCCCGGCATCGCGGAGGAGGCGGGCAAAGAGCGTGACGCTCTCCAGAGGGTCGGGCGCGTGTCCGATCACCTGCCGGCGGTCCCCGCGATCGCCTCCTCGCTCCGCTCCAGGTCCTCTTGATGCTTGATCGCCGCGCCCATGGTCTCGCGAAGCGCGGCGGGGGTTGCCTCGGTGTGGCCGAGTGCCGCGAGCGCGCGTGCCCAGTCAACTGTTTCTGCCACTCCTGGCACTTTGTAGAGGTCCAGGCCGCGCAGACGTTGGGTCACCTCTGCCACCTGGCGTCCGAGGCGCTCGGAGACCTCAGGTGCACGAACGCGAACGATGGCGACCTCACGTTCGAGGTCCGGATAGTCGATCCAGTGATAGAGGCACCGGCGCTTCAGCGCGTCATGGACTTCACGCGTGCGGTTCCCGGTGAGGATGACCAGCGGTGGGTGGGCAGCACGGATCGTGCCAAGCTCCGGGATGCTGATGGCAAAGTCGGCGAGAATCTCCAGGAGGAAGGCCTCGAATTCCTCATCGGACCGGTCGATCTCATCGATGAGCAGCACCGGCGGAACGGCGTCCCGGTTGTCGATCGCGTCGAGGAGTGGCCGGCGCAGCAGGAAGTCCGGGCCGAAAACGTCCTGCTCCGCACGCACTCGATCGGCACCCTCGCCGAGCAACCGGATGTGCAGCAGCTGGCGCGCGTAATTCCACTCGTAGGCCGCATGCGCGAGGTCGATGCCCTCGTAGCACTGGAGGCGGATCAGCCTCGCGCCGAGCCCGGCAGCGAGCGCTCGCGCCGCCTCCGTCTTGCCGACACCGGCTTCCCCCTCGAGGAAGAGCGGCTTCTGGATGCGCATCGACACGAGGATCGCGGTGGCCAGACGCCGGTCGCACAGGTAGTCGTTGGCCGCGAGTAGTTCCACAACCGCATCGACCGAACCGGGCTGCGCGGCATCGGCGGTTGCGCTCATGCACTCAGGGTGACAACTCCGCAGTAGGCGGGTCAAGCCGTACCACCCGGCGGAGACCGCTACTGCGCGTAGACGTCGATCTCGGTGGCTTTCACCGAGGCGAAGATGTCGCCGCCGTCAGCGAGGTGCAGCTCTGCGCCGCCACTCGGTGTCACCTCCGCAACCAGCGGGACGGGGCCGTCGATCTGGATGCGCCAGCGATCTCCCTCCGGATCGACGTTGGCGACCCGTCCCCGGAGGACGTTGCGGGGGCTGCCGTCCGGCGCCTGGCGGTAGAGCGCCACCGCGCGAGGATGGATCGTCGCCAACACCGGCCCGGTCACGTCGGTCGCCACGGTGATCGGAGTGCCTCCCTCCAGCAGAAGCACGCCGTCGGTCACGGTGCCGCGGAGAAGATTCAATCCGGCCATCCGCGCGATCCATGTGGATCGCGGTCGTGCGGTCACGTCAGCAAACCGCCCGTCCTGGGTGACCCGGCCGTCTTCGAGAATGATCACGCGCTCGGCCAGCGATGCCGCCTCCAGCGGATCGTGGGTGACCAGGATGCGCACCCCGGAGAAGGTGCCCAGATGCTCGCGAAGCGTGCGTCGCAAGTCGAGCTTGCCGGAGGCGTCAACAGCCGCAAGTGGCTCGTCGAGCAGGAGCACGCGCGGCTCGATGACCAGGGCACGAGCGAGCGCCGCGCGCTGGGTCTGGCCGCCACTGAGCGCGGACGGCCGGTTGGAGGCGTAGGAGGAAAGGTCGACCCGCTCCAGCCAGGCGGCTGCCTGCTGCCGTGCCGTTGTGCGGAAGACGCCGCGCGACCGCAGCCCGAAGGAGACATTGTCGAGGACCGACATGTGCGGGAAAAGCCCGTGGTCCTGGAACACGAAACCGACGCGCCGTGCTTCGGGGGTCATCCAGGTGCCGCTGTCGGTGTCCTCGAAGACGTCGTCTCCCACTTGCACGCGGCCCTTGTCCGCACGGTGCAGCCCCGCGATGACCCGAAGCAGGGTGCTCTTGCCGGCGCCGTTGGGACCGAGGACCGCGACCGTGGTGTCGGCTTCGGCGCTGATGTCGCATTCCAGGCGCAGGCTGCCGATCTGGGTCGCGATCTTGGCGTGCAGAGTCACTGCAGGGCACCCAGCCAGCGATCGCGAAGCACGACCAGCACGAGCACGGAGATGGTGAGGAGCACGAGCGAGAACGTGATTGCCTCGCCCACCTGGCCGGAGCCCTCGAACGAGCTGTAGGCAGCGATCGGCAGCGTCTCGGTCGTACCCGGAAAGCTTCCCGCGAAGGTGATCGTGGCCCCGAACTCGCCGAGCGCGCGAGCCCAGCAGAGCGCGGCGCCGGCCGCGATGGACGGCGCCGCGAGCGGCATCGTGATCAGCCAGAATCGCCGCCACGGCCGGGCGCCGAGCGTGGCCGCGACCTCCTCCAGATGGTCGTCGCGCTGCCGGAGGCCCGCCTCGACGGTGATGACCAGGAAGGGAAACGCGACGAAGGCCTCGGCGACCGCGGCGCCCAGGGTCGTGAACGGGAGGCTGATGCCGAAGAGGGTGTGCAGCACCGTGCCGATCGGGGTGGTGGTGCCGAGGGCGGTTTGCAACGCGATCCCGCCAACGACCGGGGGCAGCACGAGCGGCAGTGTCACCAGCGCGCGCACCACGCGGCGTCCGGGGAGTGCGCTGCGGGCCAGCAGGTACGCGAGCGGTACGCCGATGACCACCGAAAATGCCACCGCGAGGAGTGAGCACTCCAGCGACAGCCGGAGCGCCGTGAGAACGTCCGTCGAGGTGATCTCGCCTGGAAGGTTCGCCCAGTCGACGTGCAGCAACAGCCCACCGAGCGGGACCACGATGAAGAGGACCGCGAGCGCGGCCGGGATGACGAGGCCGATCAGCGGGCGTCGCGTGACGCCCCGGTTCATGACGCCGGCGCGGGCAGGAAGCCGGACTGAATCAGCTCGGTGTACACAGTCCCGGACGCCGCAGACCGCACGAACGCTTCGGCCGCCGCAAGATTGGCGCTTGACTTGAGCGCGGCGACTTCATAGGTCCCGGTGTGGTTCTGCGCTGTGGGGATGACCACACCCTGGACCTTGGCGCCTGCGCTGATGATGTCGGTGACGAATACCAGCGCCGCGTTGGCATCACCCGACTCGAGCTGCTCGAGGACCGCTGCGTCGCTGAGCTGCAGCGACACCGGGTGGAACTTGATGCTGTCCGAGGTCTCGATATCGGTGACGTATTGACCGACCGGGACGCTCGGATCGCCGATGACCAGCTTGACACCAGGTTTGTTGAGATCCGACAGGCCGGTGATGCCTAACGGATTCCCTGGGGCGACAGCAATTTCGAGTTGGTTCTGGACGAACTTGACAGGGGTTTCCACCAACCCTTTCGCGGTGAGCTGCGCCATGGTGTCGGTGTTCGCAGTGCAGATCACGTCGGCCGGGGCGCCGCTCAGGATCTGCGTCACGAGGCCCTGCGACCCGGCGAACGAGTAGGTCGCCTTGAAGCCTGGATGGAGCGCCTCGAGTGTCGTCTCTGAGGTCTTGAAGGATGTCGTCAACGACGAGGCCGCGAAGATGGTGATGTTTCCCGAGAACGGATCCGGCGCGGCGGTCGGGGTGGACCCGCTGCCCGATGTGGTGCTGGTGCTGCTTGATCCGCAGGCCGCAAGGAGCAGCGCAGCGGTGGCCGAAACGATCACGGAGCGAGCACCGATCTTCATGTCTTCCTCGGTTGTGACTCGGTGGCGTGGGGCAATTCGATGACAACGTTGGTCGCCTTGACCGAGGCGACCGCGAGCATTCCCGGCTCGAGACCGAGTTCGGACACCGCTTCGCTGCTGATGAGGGAGCTGACCCGGAACGGCCCGGCCTGGAGCTTCACGTGCGCCATCACCCCGTCGGTGGTCACGTCGGTGACCAGCCCCAGGAAGTGATTGCGCGCCGAACTCGGTGACCGGCATGGTGGGGTGGTTGCTTGCCAGTTCCACCGCGAACTTCGCAAGTGCGACGCCGTCGACAAGACGGTGGCCACCTTCAGTGCGCACGGTCTGGATGCGGCCCGCATCAGCCCAGCGACGAACGGTGTCAACGCTCACGCCGAGCAGTTCCGCGGCCTGGCCCATCTTGTACGTCGACACGGGTCGCGACCTTAGCGCAAATGCGGTCTTCTTCTCAACCACGCCTAGCGTGCGCGTTCGGGCCGCGACCTGGAGCTGGGAATTACTCGGTGGATACCACGCTGATGGCGTGCACGACGTCAGTCACGAACAGGGGCGCGGGATAGACCACGCGGAGGTAACCCTGCGGATCGATCACATCCAGGAAGTTGGTCTTTGGCGGTTGCAATGGCACCCCCCATTTCAACCAGGTGAGTTCGAGCGCCGCCGTACTCGGGCCGATCAACCAGTGCCAGCCGGGCAGCCATTTCCCAGTGGTCGCAAGGTTGGTCGCCACGAAGTGGGCGACGTCGGCGGCAGTGCGGTCGGGCATCACGCTGACGATGAGCAGAACAGGATTGATGCCTTTGGGCAGGGCCTGTTCCACCGCCACCAGGTCGCGCCCGAGAATCGGGCACAGGTCGGTACACAGTGGGTCCATGAATGCCACCAGGACGACGTGGCCTTTCTCGTCGGGGAGCGAGATCGGTGTCCCGGTCTGATCTGTGAGTCCCGTCAGTGCCGGCGTTGGCTGACGCGTGAGCGCCGCACCGATGACGTTGGTCGAAGGCGAGATCACCACCGGAGCCGGCGGGGCGCTTCGGGCGTGCGTCCCCAGGGACACGGCCGCGCCGATGCCGACGCCTCCCGCCACCGCAACGATCGCCAGCAGGGCCTGGCCTCGCTTCGACTTGCTGAACGCTCCGAGGCTCCCCATGGGCTTGGCGGATTATGCCTCGCGCGCTGACGGGATGGACGGCGCTCGATGCAGCGGCCCAGGCCGACGGTATGCTCGGCACATGATCGGGCAGCGGCAGGTGAGGATCGCGGCGTCGGCCAGCGTCCTGCTCGCGTTCGCTGGGCTCTGGATCAGCCACACGCTCGAGTACCTGCGCGTCTGGGGTTCGGCGGGAACTCATGGATTCGTGGACCAACCCGGTGCACGCGTACATGCTGCCGCTCGCAGCGGTGCTCCTCCTGCTCGGCGCAGCCTGGGCCGTTCGCCTGGTCACGACCTGGCGCGGCCTGCAGGATCGCCTCGACCACGCCGCTGCGGCGCTGCACAGCATCTGGCGAGGAGCGCCCGCCGTGGCCAGCCGCGCGCCGGGGCGATCATCCCCGGTGACGCGTCTCGCGGCGATCTGGTTGCCACTCTTCGTCGCCCAGATCGTGCTCTATCTCGTTCAGGAGAACATCGAGGCGATCGCTCGCGCGCAGCCCGCACCCGGCCTCGGCGCCATCACCGGGATCCACTGGGCGGCGCCGATCGTCCATGCGTACGTGGCGCTGATCCTCGCGTGCGCCGTACGCATCGGGCAGGTTCTGCTGCACCGCCGAACCGTGGTGGTCGAACGGGTCGAAGCGTTGCTTCGTGTGCTGGTCAAGCGCACACGGCGCATCACCGCCGGCATCGCCCTGCCGGTCACCCGCGTCGCATGGCCGCTCGACGAGGTCGGCTGTCATCTCTGGCGGAGGCCGCCACCGGCACTCCTCGACACCTGACCGACCGCCGGTGAGCGGGAGCTCATCTTGGTTTGTTCATTTGCGAGGAGATTGCACGTGTCACGAGTCCACTTACGCGTGTTCGCGATTGTCGCGGGCACACTGATTGCGCTGGCGACCTCGATGGCCGTCGTGTCGGCGCACGCTGTCTTCACTGCCGGCAAATATCGGCTTGCCATCGGGTGGCAGAACGAGCCGTCCTCAGGCACGGACACCTACGTCGGCGATCAGAACGCCATCCAGGTCTTCATTGACATCGCGTCGGCCGACGACCCCAAGGGCACGCCGGTCAGCAAGGCTCAACGCCGATTGCGCGCATCCCGACCTTCAGGTCACGGTCACCGTGGGGACGACGACCAGCAGCCCGTTCTGTCCGGCGCCGGTGTACGACGGCGACACGGGCAGTGGCCGTCTCGATGAGTACGACTATCCGCTGATTCCGACCGTGGTGGGCACATACACCTTCCATATCTTCGGCACCATCAACGGAACGGCCATCGACAAGACGATTGCCTCCGGGCCGACCACCTTCGACTCGATCGCCGATTCGAGCTCCGTGGAGTTTCCTGTCGCGGTGCCCGCCGTCAGCGACATCGCGACCAAGGTCGGCGCGGTCAGTGATCGCGCTGCGTCCGCGCTTGCGGCTGCACGGTCGGTCACGAGCACAGCTGCCAGTGCTAAGAGCAGCGCATCGAGCGCGCTGACTTCTGGCGATCGCAGCGCTCATCATCGCGGTGCTCCTGAGCGCATTCAATCTGGGAATCATGTTGCGGCGCCGGAGGGCGTAGCCGGTGCGTGGGATCCGCTTGCTCGCATGTGCGACGTTGCTCGCCGCAGGAGCAGTCGTGCAGCTTCCGCTGCGTGCTGCCGCGCACGCGCTGCCGCAGAGCGCGATCCCCGCTCCGGGCGCAGAGGTGCAGAGCGCGCCGGCCTTCGTCGAGATCACGTTTGGTGAGACCCCGGATCCGAAGCTGTCCACGATTACCGTCGTCGACAGTTCGGGGTCAAGCGTTGATGCGGGACCGACGACCGTGGTGCCTGGTCACCCGGTCGCGCTCGAGGTGCCGATCAAGCACATCGGCAGCGGCGTCTATACGGTGACCTGGAAGACGGTGTCCGCCGTGGACGGACACCTTGCCACCGGCGCGTACGCATTCGGAGTCGGCGTGTCCGCTGCGAGCGCGAATGCGCATGACGCGGAGGCGCTGTCGTCACCGGCCCCCTCGATCCTCGCGGTCGTCTCCCGCTGGCTCTTCTTCCTTGGGCTGATGGGCGTTATCGGTGCCGCTTCGACGTGCTTGATCGCGCTACGAGATGTACCGAGCATCGCGAAGCGTGTCGTGCTCAGCGCCTGGGTCGTCTCCGTGATCGGCGCGGCGGGCATCGTGGAGGCCGAGCGCGAAGCTGCGGGAATCGGTGTCGACGCGATCTTCACCACCACCCTGGGCGCGACCGTCATCGCGCGAATCATCGCGCTCGTGCTCACCGGCCTCGCGGTGCTATCCGTGTTCATCGCGCCGGCGCGTGCGAGACGTGCCGCCATCGCCGCCGCGGGCATCGGCGCCGCGTTCGCAATGTGGGTTGATGTCGCCGCCAGCCATGCGGGCGCACAGTCCCCGGTGGTGCTCAATCTGATCATCCAGTGGGCGCACATCGCTGCGAGCGGCGTGTGGATCGGCGGCTTGCTCGTCCTGATCCTCGCGCTTCGCGGGCAGCCGTCCGACCAGAAGGGTCGTGCCGCACGGCGTTTCTCCACAACAGCCGGCGTCGCGATCGTCGTCGTCGCAGTGAGCGGGACCTTCCGCGCGGTCATCGAGATCGGGTCCGTGGGT
The DNA here is from genome assembly GCA_963748505.1 of Candidatus Dormiibacterota bacterium. Classification (GTDB taxonomy): domain Bacteria; phylum Chloroflexota; class Dormibacteria; order Aeolococcales; family Aeolococcaceae; genus Palsa-851. The sequence continues at coordinate 81,468 of CAVVJH010000002.1, read as the reverse complement.
CGGCTCTTCGGCACGGCGTTCGGCGTGCTCGTGCTGGTCAAGGTCGGTCTGTTCCTGATGCTCGCCATCCTGGGCGCGGTCAATCGCTACGCGAACGTGCGGCGTGCGCCGACCGTCCTGCGTGGACTGCGACGGGTTGCCACAACCGAAGTCGTCATCGCTGCGGCTGTGGTGCTGGTTGCGGCAGCGCTGGTGAACGTCGCGCCACCGGTGGCGTCGGCAACCACGGTTGCAGCCGTGCATCCCGCACAGCTGGTGGTCACTGGCAGCGACTTCGCGACCACCGTCAGGGTGCGGCTCACCGTGTCCCCGGGCGGAGCCGGGTTCAACACGTTCAGCTTGCACGTGAACGACTACGACACCGGCGCTGTGGTGCCTGCCGCATCGGCCGAGCTCGAGTTCACGCAGCCGCTTCGACCGCAACTCGGTGAGTCGACGTTGAGGCTGCGACCAGAGCCCGGTGGTTCGCTGACCGCGCGAGGCGCGAACCTGTCGGTTGCGGGCATCTGGGAGGTTGCCGTGATCATCGAGGGGACGCACACCTCGACCGAAGTGCATCTGCAGTTGACCACGCTCTCTCCATCTCCGCAGGTCACCGCGACGAGATTCAGCGGCTTGCCGACGCTGTACTCGATCCAGCTGCAAAACGGATGGATCGCACAGGTCTACCTCGATCCCGACAAGCCAGGCGCCGGCGAATTTCACGTCACCTACTTCACGAACGCCGATGAGCAGAGCGAGCTCCAGATGGCGAGCACCACGATCGGCATGACCGTGCGCGGTGGCACGCCGACCATCCTGGTCAGCCGGCGTCTCGACCCCATCGGGCACTTTGTCGCGGATGCGACGGTGCCGGCGGTTCCGACGCGGTTCGACATCCTCGGCACGACGCAGTCAGGTGTCGCGATCGCCACCGACCTGGTCATCACGCCGGGCGCATGATCCGCGGCCGCAGCGCTGCGCGTCCGGAAGGCGCCTGCCTCGACGCGTTGTGAGGCGGTCCTCAGCGAACCGCTGCGCTGATCAACTCGGCCACGGCGGCAGGATGCTCCAGGTAGGGGAGGTGCGCCATGCCCTCGAACACGTGGAAGCGGGAGTCGGGGAGCCAGTCGGAGAGTTCCCTGGATCGAGCCATGACGAATGGCAGATCGAGGTCCCCACAGGCGACGGTGACCGGGACACTGATCTGCTCCAGGCGGGACCACGCCTGGATACCGCTCTTGCCCGATTCCTCAGGGATCTCGTTGCGCAGTGCGATGGCGTTCATCGCGAGCGCCAGTTCACGGCTGGCTCCGGAGACGCGGCCTTCGGGGGCGCTCGGCCCGTCGAGCCAGAGCCACATCTCGATGCGGTTGATCTCGTCAAGCTCCCCGGACGTCTGCGCATCCTCCCAGAGCTGCACGAGCCGGTCGGTGTCGGCGTCGAATGTGCTCGGCTCGGGAGCTCCGCTGACCGATGGTGCCAGCAGGACAAGCCCCGCGACCCGCTCGGGAGCCAGCACTGCGGCGTCGATGGCGATCTCGCCGCCCATCGAACTGCCGACCAGCCATACGGGACCGGTCGCGACCTCGTCGAGGACGCCCTTGAGATCGTCGAGGTGCGAGAAGCCATAGGTCACGCCCGACGTGTCGCCGTAGCCGCGCATGTCATAGGCGACCACGCTGGTGTGCGGCTGGAGCGCTTCCGCCACCGCGTACCAGCCTCGGCGGTCGGTCACGCCGGAGTGGAGCAGGACCACGGGCGGGCCCTCCCCGGGCCAGCGTTCGGCTGCCAGGGTGGCGCTGCCGCGCTGCACGGTGAACTTCTCAGATGGCACGCCCCCATTCTGACCGCCGCCGGACGAAGCGCGACGCATGGCATGTGGATTGCGATGCGGTGGCATCATTCGTGTCGATGGCGACGGTTGACGACGTTGAGGAATTCGACCAGTCCATCCGGCCGATGCACGGCCAGCTGTCGTACCTGCAGATCCCGGCGCTCGATGTTCAGCGCTCGGCCGAGTTCTATTCACGGGTGTTCGGCTGGCGTGTCGACCATCCTCATCCCGGTTTCGACGCGCCCGGGCTGATCGGCCAATGGGTCAAGGATCGGCCGCCGAGCCGGAACACCGGCCTGCTCCCGTGGCTCCAGGTCGACACCATGGATCGCGCCCTGAAGCTGGTGCGGAACTTTGGCGGCGAGGTGCTCGAGCAGCCGACCCCGGACGGCCCCGACCGGCTCCTCGCCACGGTCCGCGACCCGGCTGGCAACGTGCTGGGACTGGTCCAGATCGGACCCCACTAGCGCTCAGATCGCCAGGAGGACCTTCGGCGGGGCGACGCGGCGGTGTCCGCAGGTGACGCACTTCAGCTGCACCGTGACCGGCGCCTGCAGCCGGCGCATCTCGAGGTATTCAGCCCTCGGGATCGTCACCGTCAAGGGAAGAAGCCTTCCACCGCCACAATGGGCACAACGGATTGGGTGCTCGTGACCGGCGCCTTTCACGCCGGATATTTTGCAACCCGAGCCGCCGTTTGTGTCACGCTGCTCGGGGAAAGGTTGCAGGCCTGTGGACCAATTGGCACCGTGTCCGCTCATTACGTCAGGGGCGTACACACGGACCTCATGCCGTACGGACGCGTGCGACAGAGTTGGTTGCGAACGTGCCGCTCAGCGTCGGCATCAACTGATAACGAGGAGGTCCACGGTGGTGGGTCTCAGGGCGCGAGCAGCGCTGCTTCTTGCCACAGGGTTCCTGATGTGCGCGCCGATCAGCGCCGGCGCGCACGCCGAGCTGGTGCTGTCGTCGCCCGTTGACGGCGCGACACTCGGGGTGACTCCGGGCTCGGTGCTGCTCTATTTCAGTGAGCAGCTCAACCCGACGCTCTCGAACGCCACCGTTGTCGACCCAGCGGGGGCTGTGGTGAGCGGCGGACCGTCTTCGGCGCAGGCAATCCAGGTGGACCTGTTGAGCAACCTCCCGGGGACGTACAAGGTGACCTGGTTTGCGGTATCGCTCGTCGACGGGCACCAGACCCAGGGTGCGCTCACGTTCAACGTGGGCTCACGCAATCTGGCGCTGACCAACGGCTCGGGCGGACCAACACTCGACGACGGCATCATCAGCGTTGCGCGTTTTATCGAGGATCTGGCGCTGATCCTGGCGGTGGGAGCGGTGTTCATCCTGTGGCTGTCGCGGCGCGCCGATGAGCTCACCTGGGTCCGTCCGCCACTGGTGCTCATCTTTGGGGTGGCACTCGCGTCAGGAGCCGTCGTCGTCGCCGGCGACGCGCTCACGGCGGCGGGGCCACATCCCAGCGGCCTGGTCTCCTACTTCACGACAAGTCTGTCAGGAACAGCCCGGGCGGTCAGGGTGCTGCTCGAAGCCTTCGCATGTCTGGTGGTGTCGCGTCAGGGCTCTCGGGTCTGGCCCGTGCTGGGCGGCATCGTGCTGGCCCTGGCGGTTTCCGGACACGCCGCGGATTCCGCCCTTGGCGTGGCGCTGGATGCCGCACATGTCCTGACTGCGGGCATATGGGTGGGCGGCATCATGACCCTGGCCACGCTGCACCCGCCCGGCGGATGGCGCGCGGGTGGTGGTGCATTGCTGACGCGGTTCACCCCGTGGGCGCTGGCGGCGTTCTGTGCAACCGTCGCACTCGGCACCGGGCAGGGGGTCCTGAACGTGGGCACGGTTTCCGCACTGTTCGCGACCACCTACGGACGCGTGCTGATCGCCAAGTCGCTCGGCATCCTGCTCCTGATCCCGCTCTCGTTCATCGCGTGGCGGCGGCGGTCGACGCACCTGCGCGTCGAGGCTGGTCTCGGCGTCACCGTGGTCCTGGCTGCATCGCTGCTCGCGGCCTTTCCGCTGCCGTCGGCGATCGCCGCGAGCCCCGGTTCGGTGAATCTGACTGCCGAGGTTGGATTGCCACGCGGAGCCGAGTTGACGCTGGGCGCGCAGGCAGGTCAAACGCTCGTGGGCATCACGGTCAGCCCCGCCCGTCCGGGTACCAACGAGATGACGCTCTACGTGCTTTCGGGGGACGGGTCGGCTGCCAGCGGCCGGCTGGCGGTGAGCGCCACCGTGGATGGGAAACTCGTGGTGCTGCAGGGCTGCGGTGACACCTGCAGGCGCGGGCCGGTCCGTCTCGCTGGGAGCGATGCCGTGTCGATTCACGTCGGCGGCACCGAAGGCGGCACTGCGGCGCTCGCGCTCCCGGCATTGCCGTCGCCAGACGGCTCGACAGTGCTGAAGGCGGCGCTCGCGCGGATGAGAACCGTCAAGAGCGTGACGATGCACGAGACGCTGACCGGAGGGACGGGCGACCCGACGTTCATCACCGACTACAAGGAGGTCGCGCCAGATCGGCTGGAGTGGACGCAGCCCAGTGGAGCCTCGGCGATCGCGGTCGGCTCCGCCTTCACCGAACGTCAGGGGTCCGACAGGCCCTGGGTTGCGCAGTCGGGGCACGACTCCGTCCCTGAACCGAGCTTCTCGTGGCAATTCTTCCCCGCACCAAGCGCAGTGCACATCCTGGGATCGACGTCGCTCGACGGCGTTCCCGCGACTGTGGTGGGCTTCTTTGCAGGTCAGCCGGGTACGCCGGTGTGGTTCCGCTTTTACATCGACTCGAGTGACCGGGTCGATGCTCTCGGTCATGTCCGCACCGGGGCACTTCATGACGCAGTCATTCGCGAACTTCGATACCCCGATCTCGATCACGCTGCCGCCGTCGCTCCGGCCGTGACCGAGCGTCACCCTGTGCGGGAGGCTAGACCGCCGGACGCTGCGTCGCGATCCCTGACGAATCGCGATGGTAGATGTCGTCGAGGCGCGGCAGCCGTGCGAGGCTCACATTCACCGGCAGCGGTCCGGGCCGGCCGAGGTAGTACCCCTGCGCCCATTCCACACCGAGGTCGTTGAGCACGCGCAGTTCGTCGGCGGTTTCCACGCCTTCGGCGATGACCTTGCCGCCGATCTGAGTTGCCACACCCAGCATCCCGGCAACCACCGCGCGCTTCACCGGGTCCTCGTGGATGTCACGCACCAGGAAGAGGTCCAGCTTGATGAACTCCGGGAGCAGACGGACGATGTGCTTGAGGCTCGCGAACCCCGATCCCGCGTCGTCGATCGCCAGCCGCACGCCGTGGCGACGCAGGCGGTTGATGGCTCGCTGCAACGGCTCGTAGTCCTCGACCGCGGCGTGCTCGGTGACCTCCACGACGAGGCACTCGCCGTGCAGGGCTTCGACCATGCTGATGAAGTCTTCGCGCAGCAAGGTCGCGGGCGAGGCATTGAGCGACAGGAAGGCCGCGGCCGGCAGCTGGTAGACGTGGGAGATCGCCTTGCGGATGGCATGGATCTCCAGCTCGGCCCCCAGCCCGGAGGCATGGGCGGCGTCGAACCACTGCTCCGGCGTGCCGCCCGAAGCCGAGCTCGAACCGCGACAGCGCCTCGTACCCGCCAATCTCGAGGTTGTTGAGGTCGACAATCGGCTGGAACACCGGCTTGACGCCGTCGTCGGCGATGACGCTGAGCACCCGCTGGCGCTGCTCCTCGTTGTGCTGCTGTCCGGTCACTTCCGCGGCGACCTCGGCGGTCACGTCGCGAGCGGCGGCATAGATCGTCCCGTCGCTCAGCGCCGGCGCGGCAGTCCAGTCGAGCCACTTGTAGGTGCCGTTCTTACAGCGATAGCGGTTTCGAAAGTGGATCAGCCGCTCACCGGCGGCCGGTCGCGCGGCAGCTTCGACGGTCGCAGGCCGATCGTCCGGATGGACGAAGTCGACAAAGGGCCTGCGGAGCAGCTCGCCGTCCTCGTACCCGAGCGTCTCCGTCCAGGCCTGGTTGAGCACTTTGAAGTACCCGTCGACGCCTGCCAGGCAGAGCATGTCGACCGAGAGATCGAAGAAGCGTTCGGTCGGCGACCCGCTCGGCGCCACCGGATCGTCGCCGAACGGCGTGCTGAACCAGCGTGGATCGACGCGCGCGTTCATATGGCGATTTTCCCCGGCCTCGGTACGCCAGGAGACATATACGGCGGATTGTCACTCGGAGATCCGAGCCGGCCGAACCGGATCCGACGTCGATTCCGATGATTTGGATCGCTCCCGCACGTCCTATCAGTAGACTCGCCACCGATTCCGGAATACGGAGGGGAACCATGGCAACGACCATCGTCCTGATCGGTACCCGCAAGGGGCTCGCGATCGCTCGCAGCACCGACGACCGCCGAACCTGGTCCATGGACGGCCTGCACTTCGGCAATCAGGAGGTCTATTCCGTCGCGGCCGACAGCCGGCGCGACCCACCCCGGATTTTCGCCGGCGTCGGCACCGGCCACTGGGGACCGCTCCTGACCTACTCCGATGACCTCGGGCAGACCTGGACAGAACCCGCCGAGCCGCCGATCGGGTTTCCCGCAGGCTCCGACGCTGCGGTCGAACGGGTGTGGCAGATTCAGCCCGCGGGTGCGCAGCAACCTGGCGTGGTCTACGCCGGAGTCGAGCCACACGCGCTCTTCAAGTCCGAGGACGGCGGCGAGAGCTTCGCCCTCGTCGAGGGACTCTGGCAGCACCCACATCGCCCGAGTTGGCAGCCGGGCGGCGGTGGCGCCTGCCTGCATACGGTCCTTCCGCATCCCACCGATCCAGCAGACATCCTGGTCGCGATGTCGGCGGCAGGCGTGTATCGAACACGCGACGGCGGAGCCAGCTGGGACCCGGCAAACCGGGGGATTCAGGCCGCCTTCCTGCCCGAGGACCAGCGGTTCCCGGAGTTCGGACAGTGCGTGCACAAGGTGGCGTTCCATCGCGACCGGCCCGACCGCCTCTACGCCCAGAACCATTTCGGCGTGTATCGCAGCGAAGATCGCGGCGACTCCTGGACGGCAATCGAGTTGGGGTTGCCGAGCAACTTCGGCTTCACCGTCGTCGTGCATCCGCATCAGCCCGACACCGTGTACCTGTTCCCGCTGCAGGCCGACGCGGAACGGTTCCCGCCGCAGGCCAAATGCCGGGTCTACCGAAGCGAGAACGCCGGAGACAGCTGGGAGCCGCTCACCGCAGGGCTGCCGGAGGACCCCTACTACGCAGCCGTGCTCCGCGACGCCATGGTGGCGGACACCGGCGACCCCGGCGGTATCTACTTCGGGACTCGGCTCGGTGAGGTCTTCGCCAGCAGGGATGACGGCGACAGCTGGGCGATGATCGCAGGCCACCTTCCCGATATCCTCTCGGTGCGAGTTGCGGAAGTCGCGTGAGCTCGCGTCTCCTGCTCCCCGCAGCGCTGCGGCACTACGCGGGCGAGCTCCGCGAGGTGGAGATCTGCACCGGGACACTCGGTGCGGTACTCGATGACCTGGCTACCCGGCTGCCCCAGCTCGAGCGTCGCCTGCGCGACGAACGCGGGCAGCTGCGCCCGCACGTCCTGCTGTTCGTGGACGGGGTCGGCGTCCGTGGCGGCGCCCCGATGGAGACCGTCGTCGCCGAAGGGGCGGAGGTATTCGTCGCGCCCGCGGTATCGGGGGGCTGACGAGCCGACGGGGAGATTTGAACTCCCGGCCTACCACTTACGAGGCGGTTGCTCTACCACTGAGCTACGTCGGCGGGGAGTTGAAGCCTACCAAGGGTCCTGACGACCAGCGCGCCGGCCGCTCGAGAAAGCTGCCGATCGCGGCGACTTCGCGCTTGATGCCCGGCTCGACGCGCTTGGGGAGCCGGCCGAAGGGCATGACGGTGACGTCAACCTCACCAGCCCGCTGATCGAGGCGCCAGCCGCCGGCGATCCAGCCGTCGACGCAGATCACGGGCCGGATCCAGCCACCCCCGCCATCGTGGATCCAGGCCTCGGCGGAGCTGTCTCCCATGTGCTCCCGGAGGCGGTAGCCGAGCAGGAAGGTGTCGAAATGCCCGAGGAGACGGACGACAGGCGTGGCCGTTTCGCCATCGCCGGCGATTGGCCCGAGGCTCCAGAGGCCGGGTGCCGGACCCGGGAACTCGACCAGTTCCGTCGCGATATCTGCCATCGCCGCCCGCGCGACGGTGATCCGCAAACCCGACCACGCAGCAAAATCCGCCGCGCTCGCCGGCCCGTACGCGGTCAGGTACCGTCGCGCGAGCTCGGCAAGCCCCACGGCGCCATGCGGACCATCGGCCTTGGCAACCCAGTCGTCGAGGAGCACGAAGCTGTCGTCGTTGCCCATGCGCGGACCGCAGCAGACGACACCCATCGCGGCGGCATGAAAGAGCAGGTGAATCAAGGCCTGCCCGACCGGCTCCTCGAGCACGCCTGCCGTGACCAGACGCTTGCGCAGCTCACGTCGTGCCATCGGTCCATGGGCGAGCGCCGTGCGCATCACGGCGAGACCCCTGGCGCAGGTCGCATCGTCAAGTCCGAGGTTCGCTCGTCGCGCCGCACCGAGGCGGTCAATGACCGGACCGAGTGTTCCCACGAGCCAGCGCACATCATCGGCCGCGCACAGATGCAACGTCCCGCGCATCAACCAGGTGCGCACGACCGTGCGCTCCTCGGCAAAGGCCCGATCGACGGCCCCGGCGGTCAGACCGGTGCCGCGCACGCGCAGCTGATGGCGCGCCGCGTCGAATGACTGAGCCTGCAGCGCACACACGGCGCGTGCGATGCCGGCTGCATCAGCGCCCATCCGCGTCGCATCGGTGAGACGTTGCGACCGCAGCCGCGCCAGCCGTAACGCCAGGAGTGGGTCGTCACGCATCGCCCGATCTTAGTGGCAGCTGGCGGCGGAGCCCGTGAGGTGATCGGCTATCGTCCTTCGCCGATGGAAACCACGCCTGACGCGCCGCACATCCTGGTCATCCTCGGGAGCACTCGCGAAGGACGCTTTGGCGACAGGGTCGCGAAGTGGTTCATGAGCCGGACGCAGGACCGCACCGACCTGACCTTCACGTTCGTCGACCTCCGCGATTGGGTCTTTCCGTACTACGACCGCCCGCTTCCGGCGACGGTTTCCGAGTACGACGAACAGGCCCGGCGCTGGGCGGATGTCGTCGGTCCCGCGGACGGATTCGTCGTCATCACGCAGGAGTACAACCACGGCTACACGGCAGTCCTGAAAAGTGCTCTCGACGCCATCTACCGCGAGTGGGTCCGCAAGCCGATTGCCTTTGTGAGCTACGGCGGCTGGTCGGGTGGCGTCCGCGCCGTCGAGCAGCTGCGTCAGGTCGCGGTCGAGCTGCAGATGGCGCCCACGCGCGCGACCGTGGTGATGCAGTTCGGGCCACGGCTGTTCGACGCTGAAGACAATCTGCAGAACCCCGACCTGTTCAACAATGCAGCCACGTTGCTCTTCGACGATCTCGCGTGGTGGACGTATGCGTTGCGGGCGGCGCGTTCCGCGACGGAGCCCGCGAAGCCCTAGAAGAAGTCAGGCATCCAGGGAAGGCCGCCGGCGATGAGACCGTCCATGGTGCTGATCGCGGTGGGGTCGCCCTCGAACAGTCCCAGCTGCACGCCGTCTCGTGCGCGCAGCGTGCTCGAGTACCACGAGGAAAGTGCGCCGATGCCGCAGCGGATCGCACCGCTGCCGCCCGAAGACACCGTGGCTGCACCACCTTCGATTTCGAGCGTGACTCGCTCAACGCCCGTCACCGGATCGGTGACCTCCAGCTCGGCGCGTCCGGCGGCTGTTGGAGGCCATCCGCGCGCGGTCATGGCTGCCTGAATGTTCACGATGCGCTGCATCCAGCACAGAAAGCCCTCCACGGCGATGGCACGATGCGGCTCGGGGAGCAGGAACAGCAGCGCGGGCAGATCGGTGATCGCCGAATGCGCGAACGCGACCTCCCGGACCATCGAATCCTGGCCACCGAGGAACCCGAGCAACCCTCGCAGCGAGTTGGGCGTGGTGAAGATGAACTCCTCGACAACCAGGCGCAGCCAGCCGCTCGGCTGGCGCACCGCCTCGTAGCGGACGAATCCCGTCAGCGTGTCCGCCTCGTACCAGCCATATTCATAGCGCAGTGCCTCCGGCTCGCCCGCATCCCATTCCACCGACAGGAACCAGTCCTGACGGTCAAGGGGGCCGTCCCACTGCGCGAGGTGCCCGCGGCGCAGCCCCTCGACGGCTCCGCGGAAGGGTTTGGCCCGAGCCTCCCCGGACCCCGCGAGGCCTGTGAGCGCGGCCGTCTGGACGATCTGACGGAGGGTCTGCGTGCAGACCTCCCATCCCCAGCGGCGGTAGAGACGCACGGTCGCGGCATGCAACGGTGCAACCGCAGCGCCCTGTTCCCGGGCCAGGGTCACGCATTCCCGCATCAAGGCACCGGCGACACCGCGACGCCGGAATGCGGGGTGCACCGCCACCGCCGTGACGGCGGCCGCGGGCACCGAACGCCCGCCGAAGAACTGACCGCAGGGCAACAACATATATCCGCCGACGACGTCACCGGCAATGGTCGCGAGGCGAAGCGGCGCGTGCGGCGCTGCAACCGACAACCAGCGCATGTTGTGTGCCGCATTACCCCCGAACGACTCGGCGTCGACCTCGGCAAACCGTTGCCGGTCACCGTCATCGGCGGAGTCTCGAATCTCGATGTCAGGGTTGGCGTGTGCCATCAGGGCCCGAGTGTACTCAAGGTCACCGCAACGCCCGAAACGGGCGCCGGGATCGATGGGGTGGCCGGCCGCTTCATGTGGCCGCACCCATTCCCAGCCTCCCGAGCGCGGCTGCCGCCCACGTCTTCCGTTTAGGCGGAGCCCAGCTTCGGGATACCCTTTGTCCATGGATGCCGAGCCCGCCGTGACTGAGACTGCGTCGCGACACCTCGACGCCTACGACCATGCCAGCGTCGAAGCGCGCTGGCGCCGGATCTGGAACGAGCGCGGCGACTACCGCACCCAGCTCGACGATCCCGAGCGCCCGTTCTACAACTTGATGATGTTCCCGTATCCCTCCGCCGAGGGATTGCACGTGGGTCACATCATTCCCTTCGCCGGCGGAGACATCTACGGCCGCTGGCGCCGCCTGATGGGCGACACGGTCTTCGAGCCCATGGGGTTCGATGCCTTCGGCATCCACTCGGAAAACTACGCCATGAAGATCGGCGAGCACCCCGCGGTGGTGATGCGCCGGGCCGTGACCAACTTCCGCGAAAACCAGCTCGCTCGCATCGGCTCGATGTTCGACTGGAGCCACCAGGTCAATACCGCCGATCCCGCGTACTACCGCTGGACGCAGTGGATCTTCGTGAAGCTCTTCAACGCGGGGCTCATCGAGTGGCGCGAGGGGGCTGTGAACTGGTGCCCGTCATGCCTCACCGTGCTCGCCGACGAACAGGTCGAACAGGGCCGGTGCGAGCGCTGCCACACCGTCGTGCAGACCAGATATCTCCGCCAGTGGTGGATCAAGATCACGCGCTACGCGCAGGAGTTGCTCGACGCACTCGACACGCTCGACTGGTCGGAATCGACCAAGATCATGCAGCGCAACTGGATTGGACGCAGCGAGGGCGCAACCATCCTCTTCGACCTCGAAGGGTGCAAGCGCAAGGACGTCACGGTATACACCACACGTCCGGACACGCTCTTCGGCGCGACCTTCCTGGTCATCGGCGCCGACCATCCCGAGCTCGAGGACTTTGTCCCCGCGGACCGGATGGGCGAGGTCAACGCCTGGCGCAACAAATTCCCACCGACGGTGGCGGCCGAGCCGGATTTCTCGGTCGGTATGGAGCTCGGTTCCTACGCGATCCATCCGCTCACCGGAGCGCGGCTGCCGGTCTGGGCAGCGCCCTATGTGCTCGGTGGCTACGGCACCGGCGCGATCATGGCCGTTCCGGGCCATGACGAACGCGACGCTGCCTTTGCACGCGCACATTCGCTCCCGATCGTCGAGGTGATCAGCGGTGGCGATGTCGACGGCGCGGCGCACACGGGCAGCGGCAGGCTCATCAACAGCGGTGAATTCGATGGTGTGACCCCAGAGGAGGGGAGGCGTCTCATCGTCGAGAAGCTTGCGCAGCTCCGGCGTGGCGAACCGAGCGTGCAGTACAAGCTGCGCGACTGGCTCATCTCACGCCAGCGCTATTGGGGACCGCCGATTCCCATCATCCACTGTCCGAAGGATGGTCCCGTGGCTGTTCCTGAAGAGGATCTCCCGGTCTTGCTCCCGGACGTCGAGGATTTCCGCCCGCAAGGCACCGGCTTGTCGCCGCTCGCGACCGTGGAGGAGTGGGTCAACGTCACCTGTCCGAAATGTGGCGGACCGGCGCGGCGCGAGACCGATGTCAGCGACACATTCCTGGACTCCGCGTGGTACCACCTCCGGTATCCGTCGACGGATTTCGACGATGTCGCCTTCGACCCGGAGCGGACCAACACGTGGCTCCCGGTCAACATGTACATCGGCGGCAACGAGCATGCGGTGCGCCATCTTCTCTACGCGCGCTTCGTCATGCGCGTCCTGTATGACATGGGATTGGTTCCGTCACCTGAGCCGTACACGCGATTCCGCGCGCACGGGATGATCATCATGGATGGCGCCAAGATGTCGAAGAGCCGGGGCAACGTGCTCAACCCGGATGAGTACATCGAGCGCTATGGGGCGGATACGGTGCGCCTCTTCATGATGTATCTCGGTCCGTACACGCTTGGCGGCGACTTCCGCGACAAGGGCATCGCCGGCATGACGCGCTTTCTCCATCGCACCTGGCGCGCGACCCAGCTCGCCACCGGCGGCGACACCAATGACGAAGCCCGCGAACGCCGGCGTCACCGCCTCATCAAGCAGGTCGAGGAGGACATCGCCGAGCTTCGCTACAACACCGCGATCGCGTATCTCATGGAGTTCGCACGCGACCTCGACCACGAGTGCACGGCAGGGACCGGCAGGCGCTTGGACGCCGACACCTTGCTCAAGCTGCTCGCGCCCTTCGCACCCTTTGTCACGGAGGAGCTCTGGGAGCGCACCGGGCACGATGGCTCGGTGCACGAGCGGGGCACGTGGCCCGCCTACGACGCTGAGCTTGCTGCTCCGCTGCGCGCAACGGTCGCGATCACCGTCGACGGCAAACGTCGCGGCGAGGTCGAAGTCGATGCCGGCACCCCGGAGGCGACGCTCAAGGAGCTGGCCCTTGCCAACCCACGCGTCGTCGAGCTGCTGGCCGGGCGAACTCCGCGCGCGGTGATCGCGGTCGTCGACCGCATCGTCAACATCGTCATCACCTGATGTCGAGGCGCATCGGCGCGTGGTCGATGCCGTCCTCGATCCAGTGCTTCGCCGCTCACCTCGAAACCGAAGCGTCGGTACCATTCGATCAGATAGGCCTGGGCACTCAAGACGATCGGCGGTGGCGACAGCTCGATCGCGCGACGAACGAGCGCACTCGAGTAGCCGTTACCGCGTGCCGCGGGGAGCGTGGCAACGCGTCCGATGCGACGTCCATCCTCGCCGTCGTCGAGCAGACGCAGCGTGCTCACCACCTCGCCGTCATGGTCGATCCAGAGATGCAGGGTCGACGGCTCCAGGTCGCGCGCGTCGATGTCGGCGTACACGCAGTCTTGTTCCACGATGAAGACGTGCTGGCGGACGGCGAGAATCCCCAGCAGCGCCTGCGGGGACAGCTCCTCGAGCAGCGCGACGTGGACCTCAGCCAAAGGTCTGCAGGAACTCAGGGAGTGGCTTGCGGGGCGACGACCGTGGTGCAGAACGAGCAGCGCGTCGCGGCCTTGGGGATCATGCTCAGGCATTCCGGGCACGCGCGAGTGGTGGACTCCTCGGGCTTGGCCATCCGCGCCTGCATCCTCGCCTGCATCCGGTTGTACGGCAGCACGAAGAAGAAGTAGACACCGGCCGCGATGAGGATGAAGGCGACGACTGCGGTGAGGAACGTGCCGTACAGAATCTTGCTGTGGTTGACGGTCAGCACCAGATCGCTGAAGTTGGGCTTGCCGAACAGGATCGCGATAACCGGATTGATGATGTCGACCACCAGTGCGGTGACCACCGCGCCGAACGCACCGCCGATGACGAACGCGACCGCCAGCTGTATGACGTTGCCTTGACTGAGAAAATCACGGAAGCCTTTCACCGGCTGCTCCTCCTATCCCGTTCCCCACGCGGAATGCACGTCTGATGTTCGAACCTCTGTCGGGGTCAGCATAGTGACACACACTCCGGTCCAGCAGCGAGGCGCCCCGACGTCCCATCCGTTGGTATGTATAGGTCCAGGATCCCCGGGTTCCGATACATAAGCCACGACGTCACTCCTGCCGGTGGCGTGGTCGGGCAACGAGTGGACAACCGATCCGGGCGGATAGACAGCCGTCCCCCAGAACCAGGGCACGTTGACGGCCAGCGCACGTGCCTGCGCGGTGATGGCACTGTCGCCGTAGTACAGGACCAGCAGGTACTCGCTTGGGTAGGCGACGACGATCACGCCGGGTGAGGTCGAGGTGAGCGATGCGAGTGCTTCCGGCGTCTGTGGGTTGTAGATCGACACGGCGGTCGCTGCGGCGACGGCCGCGGTCAGCGTCGCGGCACCTATCGCTGCACGCCGCCAGGGGATGGTCGCGAGCCCGGCACCAAGAAGCGGATACATCGGCGCCCACGCCGTGCTCAAGTATTTCCCGTCCTCCAGCGGATGGATGAAGCTGGCGAGGATCATCACCCCCACGCCGACGCCGGTTGCGATGGCGAGGAATCTCGCCGCGTCAGCCCCGGGTTGCGCCAGCCGGTGGCGGTTGAGCACCAACGTCACCAGCACGAGAACCCCGGCGATGTCGCCCGCGACCTCGATGCCGCGCAAGGCTGCAAACCCGGTGACCCAGGTGTTGAGCGGCGGCCCGGTGAAGAACTGCTCGAGACCGCCAAGGAGGCTGACCACGCTGAGCTTCGGTACCCAGAACGCGCCGGCACTGTGGCTCAACTGGGCGCTCGCCACCACGATCCACGGCGCCAGGCTCGCCACCGTCGCGATGCCGAGCACGCCCATGAGCACCGCGGTGCCCGGGAGGCGCCGACCGTACAGGATCCACACGGTGATCACCTGCGCGAAGACCGCGAACACCGCGAAGTAGACGGTATACACGGCAAGGATCGACAGCGCCGCGTACAGCGCCCAGCGCATCGCGGACCGGCTTTCCAGTGCGCGGAGCAGACAGAGGGTCGACGCCAGCATCAGCGTGGTGGCGAGCATGTACATGCGCGCATCGAGCGAGCTGACCAGTAGTGCGGGCGCCATGGCGGCGATGACCGCCGCCCACACACCACCGGCATCGCGGGCGACCCGGCGTCCGAGGGCCGCAACGATCGGAATCGCGGCGGTTCCGGCGAGCGCGGGCAGCAGGCGCAGCCCCGCCGGGCTCGTCGACACCACCGCGACCAGCCGTTCCAGCAGATAGAAGAGCGGCGGGGCACTGTCGTTTCGGATCACGTCGAGCATGGGTCCGAGGGGTCGCTGCACCGCCAGGGCGGTGAACGCCTCATCGCGCCAGAGCGGCTGATACGCCAGCAGGGCAAGCCGGATCACGAGCCCGGCACCCGTGACCAGCCAGATCTTTCCCGCGTAGCCCCGCATCACCCGACCACGATAGGTCCGAGCCCCGTGGGGCCGGATCAGAGAGGCGGCACGCCTGGCTGAGGCACCACCTCGAAGGCCACCGGATTCCCGGACGGGTCGGTCGCCACCACCGTTGCCTGCGCGGCGATGCCGCTCCCGAAGGAGGCCCCGATATCGGCTCGCGTAGGCGCAACGATGAGCGTGTACACGGCCGGGTTGGCGATCTTCGTGTTCGGATCGATGATGGTCGGCAGGCGTCCGAAATCGAGGAACTGGACATCCATGGCGTCGTAGTTGTCGAGGATGACCAGCGTGGACGGGCCACCGCCAGTCGGATTGTTCACTGCGGCATCGGCTATCGCGACGTCGGCGAAGGTGAACGGCGCGTAGCGGTCAGCCAGCGGCCGGTTCACGTAGGTCACCGCAGAGGCTGTCCCAAGTCCGACCAGTGCGATCCCGCAGACCACCCAGCCGGTCTGAGTCACCGATCGCTCGGACCCGGCGATGCCCGCCGTGAGGCGCCTGACGATTGCGATGCCCTCCAGGCAACCGAGACCGATACAGGCCGCCACGTAGGGCGCCAGCCCGAGCGACCGGAGGAAATGCGGTGCGCCACCCTCAGTCGATACCAGCGGAGCGATCAGGAAGACGGGGAGGCCCAGCAATACCAGCGCGTGGCCGTGGTCATCGCGGCGGCGCCAGCAGCGCCAGATCCCCAGGAGAAACGGCACGGTCAGGAGCGGGCCGAGGAGCGGCAGAGCGTTGACGTCGTGACGTGCGTTCGGGTCGCCGGTGAACAGGAACATCCCAAGCGTCTTGAGCACGTGCACCGGGTAGCTGTCGGCTGACATGTCGACGCTGTTGAAGACCGAAACCGAGAACGCGCGACCGAAATACCCCGCGGGATCGGTGAGCGCGGTGAAGATCATCGGCGCGGCCACGATGAGGAATGCGAGACCGGCCCATGTCCAGGTCGCCCGCACTGCGTCGAAACGCGCGCGGTCGCGTGATCGCATCCAGATGATCCACAGAATCGCCAGCAGCGGCAACAGCTTCAGGGGCTGGTATGTCCAGAAGCCCAGCGCCATGACGGCACCGGCCAGAACCGCCGCGGCGCGTGTGGGTCGGTCGCCCCATCGCAGGATTGCCCAGAGCGCCAGGGCACCGACCAGCACGGTGATGATGTTCCGGAACCCGTCTCGCGACACGGCGATCATCCACAGCGAGCCTGCGGTCCATGCCATGGCCACGAGTGCCGGGCCGCGACCGAATCGACGCACCGCGAAATAGGTTGCGATGACGCCGGTGACCCCCACCGCCGCAGCGCAACCGCGCAGCGTGAACACCGACGCTCCGAACACACGGAAGACAGCGGCGACGATGTACGCGTAGAGCGCCTCGCGCCCGCCGTCACTGTTGAAGAACACCGGGTGATAGCCCGGAATGCTCAGCAGGTTCTGTGCGCTGACGCCCTCCGCTGCCTCATCCGGGTAGAGGCCGCCGGGTTGCGAATCGAGCGACCAGAACCGCACCAGGATTGCGGCGAGGACGATCAGGACGGCGGCCGTAGCCTCCGCTGCGGTCGCCGTCCCGAGGCGTCGAGTGACGCCCGTTATGCGGGCGATCCGGCCCCCGACAACTCGAGGCTGGACCTGTGGAGGAGCGTTCTGGTTGCGGCGATGCGGCATGCCAGCATCTCCAGAACGTCATCGAGCTGGTCCCGCAGCACGGATTCCAGCTCGATCGGGTGGTTGTCTATCTCCCGCAGGAGCGCCGACAGCCGGAGCGCTTTCTGATCGATTTTCGCAACGACCTCCTGCGGGCCGGCCGTCGCGTTGAGGTGGGTGAGCTCCATCCAGGACCTCCAGCAATCTGCGGTAGGCGGATGCCTCCAAGAGTAGGCAGCCGCGACGTCCTTGTCCAGCGACCGTTTCGTTCCAACTAAACTGACGGCGGCCACATCCCGACCGGGCGCGGATGGCGGAATTGGTAGACGCGCGGGACTTAGGATCCCGTGGGGCGACCCGTCCGAGTTCGAGTCTCGGTCCGCGCACGGCCCCCACCCACAGAGATGAGCACAGATGACTGAGACAGCAGGAATGACCGTCACCCTCGAGCGCAAAGCCGCCTCGCAGGTCGCCCTCCAGGTGGAGGCAACCGCCGGCGAGGTCGAGGCCGCCGTGCAGGCTTCGTTGCGCCGGCTGGCCGGGCGGGTGCGCATTCCCGGGTTCCGCCCCGGTAAGGCGCCGGCCGCGATGGTGGAGCGTGCGGTCGGCTGGGAAGCTGTGCGCCACGAGACGGTCGATCACCTGGTACCGGACCTCTACCGCCGCGCGGTCGACGAGAGCGGCGTCGAGCCGGTGGGCGACCCTGAGCTCGACCTCGGCGAGCTGGAGCGGGACAAGCCCTTGAAGTTCACTGCGACGGTCACGGTGAAGCCTGAGGTGGACCTGCGCGACTACCTCTCCTTGCGGGTGCCGGTGGAGACCACGGAGGTCACCGACGAGACCGTCGAGGAAGCCATCCAGGAAGCGCGCAAACGCCACTCGGAGCTCACCGATGTCGACCGGGCGGCCCAGTCCGGCGACGTCATCCGCGGCACGCTGGTCATGCGTCGCGGCGATGAGGTGCTCACCGGCGGGGATGCCCAGGAGCGTGATCTCGAACTGGATCGCGAGCAGGTGATTCCGGCCATCGTCGACGGCGTCATCGGACTCGTGGCCGGCGAGTCCCGGACGTTCGACACCACGCTGCCCCAGGACTACGGTCAGGAGGAGCTCCGCGGAGCAACCGTCACGATCGACGTGTCCGTGCACGCAGTCCGCGAGCGGACCCTGCCGCCCGAGGACGACAGCCTGGCGGTGCTCGACAGTCACGGAACCACCCTCGATGAGCTCCGAGAGCACTACCGGAGCGCGCTGACCGTGGAGGCGGCCGAGGCGGATCGCGAACGCCATGAGGGCGCTGCACTCGAAGCGCTCCGGGACCACGTACGGGTGGACATCCCCGAAGCCATGATCGAGCGCGAGATCGACCGCCAGATCGCGGATCTCGAGTACCGGCTCGGCTCGCTGGGCCTCCCGCTTGACCGCTACCTGGAGATGAGCGGGGAGTCCATGGTCAAGCTCCGCGCCGACCGGCGCGAGACCGCGACCAGCCGCGTCCGGCTGGAGCTCGCCCTGGACGCGCTCGCGGCTGCGGAGGGGATCGAGGTGGACGAGACCCAGGTCGAGCGCGAGGCGAAGGCTGTCGCCGAGGGCCGTCGCATCGACGCCGCCCAGCGCCGGCGTCTCGAGGACCTCGCCAGGCGGGACTTGCGCCGCCGCGCGGCGGGGCTGCGGCTGCTGGAGATCGTCGCTCCCGAGGGATCGGATTTCGTCTCCACCTGAGGCGTGGTCCCGGACATCGCTGGGTACGCTGGTCCAGCCATGAGCCAGCCGGTTATTGCCGTTCGCGATCTCGTCAAGACCTACGGAAAGGTTGAGGCGGTCCGCGGCATTGATCTCGAGGTCGGCCCGGGCGAGATCTTCGGCTTCCTCGGCCCCAACGGTGCAGGGAAGTCGACCACCATCTCGATTCTGTGCACCCTGATCCGTCCGACCTCGGGCATCGCCGAGGTGGCCGGCATCGACGTGCTCAAAGACCCGAGCGGCGTGCGGGCCCGGATCGGACTGGTGTTCCAGGATCCGTCACTGGACGGGCAGCTCACCGGCCGCGAGAACCTCGACTTCCATGCCTATCTCTATGGGTTGCCGGCGCATACGCGCAGGCAGCGTATCGACGATGCGCTCGAGATCGTCGAGCTGACCGATCGCGCGTCATCGACCGTGCTCACCTACTCGGGTGGCATGCGCCGCCGCCTGGAGATCGCCCGCGGCATCCTCCACTACCCACAGGTGCTGTTCCTCGACGAACCCACGCTCGGTCTCGATCCCCAGACCCGGAACAAGATCTGGGACTACCTGCACGCGGTGCGAACGCGCGAGCACATCACGATCTTCATGACCACGCACTACATGGACGAGGCCGAGTTCTGCGATCGGATCGCGATCATCGACCAGGGAAAGATCGTGGCGCTCGGTACGCCCGCGGAGCTCAAGACCAGGGTGGGCGGCGATGTGGTCACCATCACCACGCCGGACGCCGCGGCGGCGGTCGAGCAGATCCGCAGCGTCATGCACCTTGATGCCACCCAGGAGGACGGCACCGTCCGTGTGGAAGTGGCCGAGTCCGCATCGTTCATGCCGCGCCTCTTCTCCGAGTTGACGGTCCCCATCACGGCGGTGAGCGCACGACGCCCGAGTCTCGACGATGTGTTCCTCAAGCTCACCGGACGCGCGATTCGTGAGCAGGGAATGACGTCGCTCGATACGATGCGAAACATGGGCCGCATATGGGGAGGTGGACGACGATGAGCGAGCAGGTGCTCGCCACGCCGGCGGTTCCGCGCGCGCAGACAGTCAACGTCCGCGGCGCAACGCTGCGCGCGATCTACATCATCTGGAAGCGCGACCTCATCCGCTACTGGCGCGACCGGACACGCGTCATCGCCTCATTGGCGCAGCCGGTGCTGTTTCTGTTTGTGTTCGGGAGCGGACTCAGCTCGTCGTTGCGGGGCAGCACCGGAGGTTTCGGCGGCACCGGATCATCGCTGCAATATGCGCAATTCATCTTCCCGGGCATCATCGGGATGTCGGTGCTGTTCACGTCGATATTCAGCGCGATGTCGATCGTGTGGGACCGCGAGTTCGGGTTCTTGAAAGAGGTGCTGGTCGCGCCGATCCACCGGTCGGCGGTGGCGATTGGCAAGACCCTCGGCGGCGCGACACAGGCAATGTTCCAGGGGCTGGTGATCCTCATCCTTGCCCCGCTGGTCGGCGTGAAGCTCACCTTCCTGGGTGTCATCGAGATCATCCCGATGGCGTTCCTGTTCGCCTTCTCGGTGAGCGCACTTGGGGTCGCGGTCGCCGCACGGATGCGGACCATGCAGGGCTTTCAAATGGTCATGAACTTCCTGATGATGCCGATGTTCTTCCTCGCCGGGGCGCTGTTCCCGTTGGGCGCGAACCTTCCCGGGTGGCTGACCGTGCTCACCCGCCTGGACCCGGCGAGCTACGGCATCGATGCCATCCGGCGCGTGGTGCTTTCCGCATCGGGCGTGCCCTCGCGTGTCCTCGACAGGCTGGGGCTGACGCTCTTCGGGCACTCACTCTCGGTATGGACCGAGGAAGCGGTGCTCGTCGTCTTCGGAGCCATCATGTTGAGCCTGGCCGTCTACGCATTTCGACAGCGCGACTGAATTCGGCCACCTATAATGGAAAAGGTATGAATCCGACCAATCTGATCCCGTACGTCATCGAGACAACCAACCGGGGCGAACGCGGGATGGACATCTACTCGCGCCTGCTCAAAGACCGCATCATCTTCATCGGGACGCCGATTGACGACCAGGTCGCCAACGTCGTCATGGCGCAGTTGCTGTTCCTCGCCGGTGAGGATCCTGAGAAGGACATCTGGCTGTACATCAACTCCCCGGGTGGGTCGGTGTATGCGGGCCTCGCCATCTACGACACCATGCAGTACGTCGAGCCGCGGGTCGGTGCGATCTGCATGGGAATCGCCGCGTCGATGGCGGCAGTGCTGCTTGCCGGCGGTGCGGCAGGCATGCGCCTCAGCCTCCCGAACACGCGCGTGCTCATCCATCAGCCCTCGGGGGGGTTCAGCGGGCAGGCGACCGACATTCAGATCCACGCGCAGGAGATCCTGCGTGTGCGCCACCGGCTTGACGAGATTCTTGCGCACCACACCGGCAAGCCCATCGAGATCATCAACCACGACTCCGATCGCGACTTCTTCATGAGCGCCGAGGAGGCGAAGGAATACGGCCTGATCGACGAGATCATCCAGGGCCGTATCAAGAGCGGCGGATCACCGAATGGCGGAAGCAACGGCGGCTCGCTGCCGATTGCACCGGTCGAGACGGACACACCCCAGGCGGGTGGCGGTGCAACGGCGCACGCCTGATGTCCAGCTCGGTCTGTCGTAGTAACTACGCGAACAATCCTGGGGGCACGACATGACTGAGCGCGACGATCGCCGGCGTCACACCCGTTGTTCTTTCTGCGGCAAGGGCCAGGAACAGGTCCGCAAGCTGGTCGCCGGTCCTGGTGTGTACATCTGTGACCAGTGCATCGACCTCTGCCAGGAAGTCCTCGAGGAGGACAACCGGTCGACGACGACCAAGCGCGGCAAGCCGGGGACGATCCCGAACCCGCAGGTCATCGCGGCGTCGCTCGATCAGTATGTGATCGGGCAGGAGCACGCCAAGAAGGTGCTCTCGGTCGCGGTATTCAACCACTACAAGCGCATCGCGCACGCCAAGACCAACAGCGACGTGGAGCTGCAGAAGTCGAACGTGTTGCTGGTGGGTCCGACGGGATGCGGCAAGACGTTTCTGGCACAGACGCTGGCGCGCATCATCGACGTGCCCTTCAGCATCGCCGATGCGACCAGTCTCACCGAGGCCGGATACGTCGGTGAGGATGTCGAGAACATCCTGCTTCGCCTGATCCAGGCTGCGGATTTCGACATCGCGCGCGCTGAGCGCGGCATCATCTACATCGACGAGATCGACAAGATCGCGCGCAAGAGCGACAACCCGTCGATCACGCGTGACGTCAGCGGTGAAGGCGTCCAGCAGGCGCTCCTGAAGATCCTCGAGGGCACGGTCGCGAACGTGCCACCGCAGGGCGGGCGCAAGCACCCGCACCAGGACTTCATCCAGATCAACACGACCAACATCCTGTTCATCTGTGGCGGGGCGTTCGACGGGCTGGAGAAGATCATCGAGCACCGTCTCGGCAAGCGGGTAATCGGCTTCAACAGCAAGCCGCGCGGCACGCGCACCAAGGAGACGACCAAGATGCTGCGCGAGCTGCAGGCGCAGGATCTGCTCAAGTACGGGCTCATCCCGGAGTTCGTCGGCCGGCTGCCGATCACGGTCGCGCTCGACTACCTCGATGAGGAGGACATCATCCGGATCCTCACCGAACCGAAGAATGCGTTCGTGAAGCAGTACCAGAAGTTCTTCGCGCTCGACGATGTCGAGCTCGTGTTCCATGAAGGCGCGCTGCGAGCGATCGCGGAGCGCGCGCTCGCTCGTGGCACCGGAGCGCGCGGACTCAAGTCGATCATCGAGGACGTATTGCTGAACAGCATGTTCGAGGTGCCCAGCCGTCCGGACATCAAACGCTGTGTCATCACGGAGCAGGCGATCGTCGACGGCGTGGAACCGTTGCTGCTCACTGAGGAGCCCAAACGTCGCGTCGGCGCGACCGAGGAGGCGGCGCAGGGGCGTACGGCCTGAGGGTAAGTCGCCGAGCCATCGGGCTGGCTGCGGCGGCCGTCGTGGTGTTTTTCTCTGTGACCCTGGTAGCGCTCACGCACGTCATCAGCGGAAGCGGCACCGGCTGCACCATCGAGGCGCCGGCGCCGAGCCTGCCGGCTTCGCTGCGCTCGCTCGGCGGGTTTGATCAGTCGTACGACGCCAACAACGCGGATGAACTCGCGCAGGTGGGCAGCAATGCGGCGGCCGCGGTGAGCCCCGACCTCGACGGGGCGAAGCCGACCAACCCCGTCAGGGTGAAGGCGCTGGTCGCGGGTCAGCCCGACGCGGTGGTGATACCCCTTGCCGCACAGGAACCAACCGGGACCGGCAGTCACATCGTCGGCCTGGTTTCCTTTTACGTGGGATGCGGCGCCCGCGCCTACTTCGGGTCGGTCGTGGACATTTCGACGCTGGGGTCGGTGGCACCGGTGCGCTTCCCGTCCGTGACCGAGGCCGCCGCGGCCGCGGAGCTGGGCACGTCCACCCCGGAGCTCGTCTACAGCACGTCGCCGTTCATGCCCGAATGGCGCGATACGCAAACCGGCGCAACCGTCGCGGCGGGCGAGTAAGACCCGGTCGGCCCATATACTCAATCGCCCAATGGAAAAGCATTTCGACTGGACCAGCGTCGAGCCAAAGTGGAGTGAGCGCTGGCAGGCACTCGAGGTCGGTCACGCCGATGTGACCAGCACCAAGCCCGCATTCGTCATTGCGCTCCCACCGCCGAACATCACCGGCGCGCTGCATATGGGGCATGCGTCGACGTTCTCCATCCAGGACACGGTGGTACGACAGCGTCGCATGCGCGGCTTCGAAGTCGAGTGGTGCCCGGGCACGGACCACGCCGCGATTGCGACCCAGAACGTCATCGAGCGGCAGCTCGCTGAAGAGGGCACCACCAAGGAGGCATTGGGGCGCGAGGCGTTCCAGGCTCGTGTGGACGCCTGGTATGAGGAGTACGGCGGTCGCATCTACGAGCAGATGCGGCGCATGGGCTACACGTGCGACTGGAGCCGCTCACGGTTCACGCTCGATGACCAATATGTGCACGCCATCCGCCTCGTGTTCAAGACGCTTTTCGATGAGGGGCTCGTCTATCGCGGCCCACGCATCGTCAACTGGTGCCCGCGTTGCCGCTCCGCAATCAGTGACGAGGAGGTCGACTGGCAGGAGCACACCGACCCGCTGTATTACCTGAAATATCCGGTCGATGGCGGTCTGGACATCACCGTCGCCACAGTGCGTCCCGAGACGATGCTCGGCGATACCGGTATCGCAGTCGCACCCGGTGACACGCGCTACTCGTCATTCCTCGGGAAGCAGGCGACCTTGCCCCTGACCTGGCGCCGGATTCCCATCTTTGCCGACGCGGCCGTACGGCCTGAATTCGGCACCGGTGCGCTGAAGGTAACGCCGGGACACGACCCCACCGACTATGAAATCGGCGCACGCCATGGGTTGCCGATCATCAACGTCATTGCGCTCGACGGAACCATGGACGTCCCGGAGCTGCCGCAATTCCACGGCATGCCCGTGGAGCAGGCGCGCACCGCGGTGGCGGACGCGCTGCGTTCGCTCGGCGTGCTGGTGAAGGAAGAGCCCTACCTGCACGAGGTGGGTCATTGCGATCGCTGCGGCACGGTGCTCGAGCCGCTCGTCAGCGAGCAGTGGTGGGTGAGCATGAAGTCACTCGCGGCCCCCGGGATCGGCGCCGCCGAAAGCGGCGAGATCACCTTCCACCCCGCCCGCTACACGGATGTCTACCTGCACTGGATGCGCAACATCAAGGACTGGTGCATCAGCCGTCAGATCTGGCTCGGACATGCGATCCCGGTGTCGACCTGCGCGAACGGCCATCGCTTCGCGTGGGTCGATCCGCCCGAGCGGTGCGAGCAGTGCGGCAACACCTCGCTCACCAACGATCCCGACGTGCTGGACACCTGGTTCAGCAGCGGGCTCTGGCCGTTCGCGATCTTCGGTTGGCCCGAGCACACGCCCGAACTCGAGCGCTTCTATCCGACCGACGTGCTGGCCACCGACCGCGGCATCATCTTCCTCTGGGTAGCGCGGATGATCATGACGGGGCTCAAGTTCACGGGTCGCAATCCGTTCACCGACGTGCTGATCACCAGCACCATCCAGGCGTCTGACGGTTCGCGCATGAGCAAGTCCAAGGGCAACGTCATCGACCCGCTGGATCTCATCGACAAGCACGGCGCGGATGCGGTGCGGGCCTGGGCCGCGGCAGTTGGAACCAGCGGCCAGGACATGCGCTTCGACGAGGATCGCATCTCCTCGTATCAGCGTTTTGCCAACAAGCTGTGGCAGGTGACCAACGGGTTCATGCTCGCCAAAGTCGGCAATGGCGCGGTGGCCGACCTCGACGTCCATCCGCCGAAACCGGAGACGCTGCGCCCCGAGGATCGCTGGATGCTCGCCGAGCTGGCCGCAGTGGTCCGCGAGTGCGATGCCGGATTCACCGCCTTCCGATTTCACGACGCGGTCGAGCGCCTCTACGACACCGCCTGGCATTCGTTCTGCGACTGGTATGTCGAGATGATCAAGCTGCGTCTCGCCGATGCCGCCGATCACGAAGTCGCGTCGCGCAGCAGTCTGGACGGCGGTCACGACCCTCGACACGCTCCTGCGCCTGTTGCACCCGTTCATGCCCTTCATCACCGAGGAATGCGCGCAGCTGCTGCCGAATGCGGCGCCAACCCTGCAACATCGTGCCTGGCCCGAGGTGGACGCACTGTGGAGCAGCGAGGAGACGGCGGCAGCGCATCACGAGATCACTGAGGCGATCGAGCTCGTGCAACGAATTCGCGCCCTCGGCAATGCGCAACATGTGCCTCGCGGTGCTCGTGATCGGATCCGTGTCGTGGTCCGCGCCGCCGACGGCAAGGGCGTCAACAAGCACATCGTCAGGCTCATCGGCGGCCTGGTTCCCGCCGCCGTGGTTGACGGCCATGAGCGCGGGACCACGCCGGTCGTCGTGGTTTCGGGTAGGCTCCACGCCGAGGTGGTGATCGCCGACACCGCGCTCGACGCAAGTGCGACCAACCGTCAGATCGGCCTGCTCGAGGCAACCGTGGCGCGGCTCGAGATTCAGCTCGCCAACCCGGTTTTCGTTGCCGGCGCACCAGCGCGTGTCGTGGACGAGAGCCGGAGGCGGCTGCGGGAGGCTGTCGACCAACTCGAGGTGTTGCGCCGCGGCCAGACAGGGGAGCGCACCGATGCTGCTGGTTGACCTGGGGACGTTGCTCGTCCTGGGGATCGTGATCGTCGTCGCCTACCTCATCGTGCTCTGGCTCGCGCTCGCCTTTTACGTGGTGCGCGATGCCCGGCGCCGGACGACATCACCCGGATTCACGATTTTCGCGATGCTGGTCGGGTTCTTCCCGCCATTCCTCGGCGCGCTCATCTACTTCATGGTCCGGCCGCCACTGACCCTGGAACAGGTGCGGTCGCTCGCCATCGAGGAGCAGGTGTTGCTGGAGCCGCCGGTTGAAGGCGTGCCGACGCGACCGTGCCCAACCTGTGGCCGCGAGATCGAGGAGGAGTTCATCCTCTGCCCGTACTGCCGGACGCAGTTTGCCCGGCGCTGCACGGGGTGCGACCGGAGCCTCCGGCTGGGCTGGGGCGTCTGTCCGTACTGCGCGACTGAGGTCGGACGCCTGCGCTGACCCGCGCCGGGAGGTAGCGTCTCGATGCTGGGCGGAGGGCTCCAGCTGGCGCTGATACCCGCACCACTGGTGGCCGCGGCCATCATCGTGTTCGGCCTGTCGCCGCGACGCGCCGGCGCAGCACGGCTGGTCGCCGCGATCGGGATCGGTGCAACCCTGGTCCTGCTCGCTCTGGAGGCCGCATTCCTCAACGGCAACGGCAGGATCGAGGCCGCACTCGGCACCCCGGTCGGTGGCATCTCCTACCTGCTGCGCCTCGACCTTCCCGGGTCGGTGCTCGGGCTTGCCGCGACGGCGGCCGCTCTGTTCCTGCTGGACGACGACAGGCGGCAGACGCGCGAGGTCGCTGCCCTGCTGGTGTGCGTGACCGGGAGCATCGTCGCTGTACTGGCGGGCAATCTCGTGATGCTGACCGGTGGCGTCGAGATCGCGGCGGTTGGAACCCTCCTGATGGTCAGCGCAGCTCGCGGTCGCGCAGGGCGTGGCGGCCTGCTCGCGACCGGGCTGGTCCACCTGGCTTCGCTCGGGCTCGTCGTCGCCGCTGTGCAGCTGCTGACTGCGGTGGGCACCACCGACTTCGCGGTCATCCCGGCTGGGGCGATCGTTGCAACCATCGCGGGACCGTGGGCGGCCGCAGGACGTCGTACGCCTGCTGGCGCCGGCATTCATCCCGATCCGCGGCACGCGGGCGCCCACCGCCGCCTGGGCCACCACCGGAGCCATCCCGTGCGGGGCCATCGTGCTGCTTCGGCTCCGTGAGGTCGCGGCCGGTCCGCTGCCGGAGGGAATCACCATCACGCTCGCCGCGCTCGGTGGCCTGGCCGCGGTGCTTGCCGCTGCAGTCGCGCTCCGCCGAGCAGGGGTGCCCGTGGTCGCCGGGCGAGCGCTCTGCGTCATCGCCGCCGCTCCGGTCGTCGCGCTCACCGGCATTGCCGGACCAGCCGCCGGCGCCGCCGTGTCGGCGGGAATCTGCGCGGTGATGCTCGTCTCCGCGCTGACGCCGGCCTGGGAGCAGGTTGCGGCGGGTCGTGCAGGCACCGCGCTGGCCGCGTTCGCGCTCGCGGCGGCGGGCTCACTCCCGGTGGGCTTCGGGATCACCGCGCTCATCCTCGAACTCGCGGCGAGCGTCACGATCGGCCGGGCCGGCGGCGCGCTGGTCGCGGCGCTTGGCCTCGGCGCCGTGCTCGGCGCCGCGGCTGCGGTGCAGAGCGTGGCGCGCGTTGTCGCCGCGCGCGACCAGCGATCCGACCCCGGTTCGCGACCGTCGGCGCTGGCTGGTGCCGCCGCCCTGGTGTCGCTGGTGGCCGGGGTCGTTCCGGGAGCCACTGCGACAGTCGTCCTCGCCGCCCTGAGCTCAGGGGCCCTACCGAGCCGATCGGCGCCGCGGCCATCCGCAGCGACGCCGGCGACTGGGCCGGCGGCTACGTCGTCGTCGCCTGCATCGTGGTCGCGGCAGGGATATGGGCCTTCGCCACCCTCGCCGGCCTCTCCCTGGGGGTCGCACGGCAACACGACACGGAGCCGGCACGCATCGAGGCCCAGGCAGTCGGGCTACGCCTGGCGCGGACCGCCCGCCCGCGCGAGCGTCAGGGTCAGCACGTGGGTCGCCCAGCTCGATGAGTGGCTCGTCGTGCAACCGCAACTGCTCCTTGTGATCGTCGGGGCAGTCCTCGGGCTGCTGCTGGTCCACTCGTGAGCGAGACGCGCTGATGGGCGTCTCGCCACCGCTGCTCTCGGCGGCCGGGATACTTGCGGCAGTCATCGCGATGATGGTCGACGGCAGACGTGCGGTGGCCATCGCGGTTGTGTTCGTCGCCGCCGGGATGGCGCCGACCGCCGCGACCTTCGGGGGTGCGCCCGGCGTCGCCGTCCTCGGTGTCGCCGCGATAAGTGCCGTGCTCCTTTCCATGGCAGGCTGGGCCGGGGGGCGCCTGCTGCCCTGGTTGGCCGGGCTCGATCCGACGATCCCAGCGTTCGCGCCACCCGACCGCCTCTTCGGGCCCCGAAGCCGGCGAGCGTTCGGAGCCGCCCTGGCCGTGCCGATCGCCTCCTGGGTGAGCTTCAACGTTCCGATCGGTCAGATCACCGCGGTGCAGGGCTTGCTCTTTCCGATCGCCTATCTCTGGACCTGCGGCCTGGTCCGCTTGCTGGTCGCGAGGACCGTCGAGGATCTCGCGGTCGGCGTGTCGATGATCTCCCTGGCCACGGGGACCGCCTGGTTGCTGCGCAGTGGCACGGACTCATTGCCTGGGGCAGTGCTTGCGTGTCTGGTCGCTCCGCTGGCAGCGCTCGTCGCCGGCTGGCTGAACGGGCGCAGCGCGCGGCGGCCCCAACAGCGCATCGAAGCCGACGCGTGAATCCATTCGTCATCGCGGCCGCGTGGCTCGCTTTGGGCCTGGTCGCCTCCGCAGTGCTGCGGCGGCGAACCGCGAGGCTGGTCGCGCTGGTGCCCCTCGCCGGCGCCGGTTTGACGCTCCTGGCGACCCGATCGACGGCGCTGTCCATCCCTCTCGGCGGGCTCACCCCGATCACGGGCCTCGACCGCGGCGGCCAGGGTCTGCTGGTTGCGGCAGGGATATCGATGGCGGTCGTGGTTGCGCTCCAGCCGAGCGTCGATGTGTCGGTCGGTCGAAGCATCGGCATCGTCGGCGCGGCCGTCACCATCGCCGTCGCCAGCAGCGATCCCCTCGTGACCGCGCTTGCCCTGACCGCCGCGGTCGCGACCCTGGTGCTTCGATGGGTCAGCCTCTCGCCGGGGAGGGCGTCGCTCGCCGCCGGTCGGGTCGCCGGGAGTGGCACGGCGGCGCTGGTGGCAGCGTCACCTTTCCTGCCGCTCAACGGAGTCACGACGGCTTTCGGCCCGTGGTCGTCGGAGCCATGCTCGCCATCGGCATGGCCGCGTTGCTCGCGGTGTACCCGCTCGGGGGATGGGCAGCGGGTTTGCTCGGTTCGCTCCGACCGCTCGATGTCGCGCCCTGGCTCGTGCTGATCGTCCCGGCGGTGCTGCTCATCGCGGAGCGGATCCCGGGTGGGGTGCTCGGCGACGGCGTTCCGGTGTTCGAGCACCTGCTCCTGCTGATCGGGCTGGGCAGCGCCGTCTGGGGTGGGGTGTGGGCCGTTCGGGGAACCGCGCGAACGCGCTACGGACGGATCTTCATGGCCGATATCGCGCTGGCGGTGGCCGCGGTGGGGGTGGGCGGGCTTCGCCGGCAGTGGTCGGTGCTCTGGTGATCGTGCTCACGCACCTGACGCTCGCACCGATCCTGCTCAGGTCCGAGGCGTCCGGGCTGGGCTGGCCGCGACGGGTCGCGTGGGCCCTGCTCAGCGGGGTGCCACCGTCGCCGAGCTTCTGGGGACGCCTGCTGCTCCTCGAGGCGCTGGCTGCAGGAAACATCGGGTCGACGATCGCGGCGGTTCTTGCCATGACCGCGATCTTCGTCGCGACCGTCGTTGCCTCCTCGACTCGGAGCTCGTCGACCACAGAGCCTGGGTGGCGCATCCGGACCTCCGACCTCGCGGCGTGGGGTCTGGTCGCGGTCGCGATCGCCATCGGCCTCGCGCCGCAGTCCCTCACCGGGTTCGTGTTCGGAAGCTGAGCGCGATGGACCCACTCGGACTGCTCCTCGAAATCGTGGCCCTGACCGTCTATCCGAGCGGGCTGTTTCTCGCTGCGCTGACCTGGATCACCTGTCGGGGCGCTGGACTCACCCCGGGACCGGTCCTGGACGGGCGGGCGATGGCGGCGATCGCAGCGGCCGGGGTCGCCGCCGCGATGGCGCCGATGCCGGGCACGCCCGCCGCCTCCCTGCCGCCCCCGGGTGGCGCGACCGCGAATCTCGCGGCAGCCGTGCTCCTGATCTTTGTTGCCGGCGCGCTGGTGGCCCCACACCCCTGGTCGCTGCGTCGCAGGGCCCTCGTCGGGCTCACCGGTATTGGATTGTTCCTGCTCGGACTGATTGCAACTTCCCTGTCGATCACGACCGTGTCCGGCTCGACGGGAGCTGCCGACGTGGCGGCGCGCGTGCTGGCGGCGGCAGGCGTGCTGGTCGCGCTACCCCTGGTCATCCAGCCGCAGGTCGCCGCCGTCCACCGCGCGGCGAGGGGGATCGTGATCGCCTCGGCGCTCGAGCTGGTGTTCTCGCTGCTCATCCCGCCAGCCCTGCAGTGGCCAGCCGGACCGCTCGCGGTGGTCGCGACGGTGGTGGCCGCCGGCCTCTACGCGCTGCTCCTCCGGGGCGGTCGCGCGGCAACGCGGCGCGAGCATCTCTCGCTGGTGGCGCTGGCCGGGATGTGCTCGGTCGCGGCGTCGGTGGCCGCGGTGATCGTGGCCCGGCCGTAGTGCCTTGTGCGCGAATGCAGACTGCATCAACTCGGGGTCACGTCGCGGTGCTAGCATGGATTGTGAGTTGGTGCGAGATTTCGATGTGGACGCTACGCGCGTGAATCTCACGTGATAGGAATCGTCCTTGCCTCGCGCTCGCCCCGTCGTCGCGAGCTGCTGACGAGGGCCGGGATCCGTTTTCGGATCATGGAGCCGCCCGAGGATGTCGCCCTTCCGCCCGGTGTCAGCGCAGAGCTCGCGGTGCAGCTGGTGGCCCGTCAAAAGGCAGTGGCCGTCTGCAAGCTCGTGCCTCCCGGGACGTATGTGCTCAGCGCCGACACCATCGTTGTCGGACCTCGCGGACCGCTCGGAAAGCCGAAGACTCCCGAAATCGCACGCGAGATGCTCAACGATCTGCGTGGCAAGCGCCACACCGTGCTCACCGGTGTCTGCGCCATGTGCACGGAGAGTGAGCACGAAGCGCTCGGTGTCAGCCGTTCCGCGGTGAAGTTCTGCGATTTCACTGACGATGCACTCGACATGTACGTTGCGTCGGGCGAGCCGCTGGACCGCGCCGGCGCCTATGCGATTCAGGGTGGTGGCTCCGACTTCGTCGAGGCCGTCGCGGGTCGCATCGATACGGTGATCGGCCTCGATGTCGGTCTGGCGCTCCGTCTGCTCGGTGAGATCGGCTATCCCGATCCGCTGCCGCGAACCACCGACATCATGCTGACCGCGACGCGGCAACGGCGCCCGCTTGCGCCGCTCCGTACCGCAACCAGGGTCTGACCGTTTCGCGGAGCGGGCGGGTGCGGGGGCTTGCAACGCACCTCACGACTCTTTTCACAGTCGCGCTGCTCGCACCTGTGGCGGTACTGCTCACCTCCTGTACCGGCGGTAACGGTTCGCTGGCGGTGACGCTGACTCCGGATTTCAAGGGCGCGTACACGCCGGGCGCGACTGACGCGGACTTTTCGCTGCTGGTGCAGAACCTGGGGCCCGGCAACGCTTCGGGGGTGAAGGTCAGCGCGGTCATGCCGCCGTCCTTCAAGTACGTGGCCACGAATTCCATCGTGACCAACGGTGCTGCCTTGACCACGCCTGAGGAGGCCGGGACCGGCAGCTCGAATCCCGAGTGGGGGTTGTGGTCACTGTCGTCACCGACATCACCGAACGGGAAAGCTGACTACGCGTCCATCACCATCGATTTCGGCGTCAACGTCACCGCGCAGCCCGCGACCTACTCGATGGTCGGGCAGGTCATTGACGACGGCCTGACCCAGACCGTGCAGAGCAAGCCGATATCGGTGGAGGTGAAGCAGGCGCCGCGTCTCTCGGTTGCGTTGAGCGTCAGCCCGAGCGCGGTGCATCCCGGCGGCCAGGTCACCTACAAGGTCACGGTCACCAACAGCGGCACCGGTATCGCCGCGGGTGTCGACGTGCTCGTGACCATGCCGCCGGTGCTGCAGTACGTCTCGACGATCATGCCGTTCGGCGGCAACGCCTCCACCGAGGCGCCGATATTCCCGGTGGCCGGGGCCTACGTCGTGTTCTTCGGCGGCTTCGAATTACCGCCGCAGACGTCGCTCGGGCCGGGGACCCTGACCATCCAGTTCATTGCCGAATGCATTCCCCAACCCGGGAAGGGCTCGTTCACGTCGCAGGCGCAGGTGATCGACCAGAGCACGACCCGACCAGAACTCCGACATCGTCAGCATCAAGAACGCCGCCCCAGTGAACGTCATTCCCTAGCCGTGGGCCGCGTTCCAGCGCGGCCTGTGGCGACGCGCACGTGGTAACCTCGCTTATCGCGCCCGGTATTGGCCGGCGTTCCTCAGTGGAGTGAACCCGCTCCCGGCGAGAGAGGCAGATGTACGCAATCCTTCAACACGGCGGTCACCAGTACCGAGTCGCTTCCGGCGACCGGATCCTTGTCGACCGCATTCCGGTAGAGGTGGGCTCGACAGTCACCCTCGAGTTCGGTGCTGCTCCTCGGCGATGGTGCAGAGGCGGATGTGGCCAAAGGCTCGCCGGTCGAGGCGTCGGTCACCGCGACCGTGATCGCGCACCGCAAGGGACGCAAGATCCGTGTCTTCACCTACAAGCCGAAGAAGCGCCACCGGCGCACGCTCGGGTATCGCAGCCAGCTGACCGAGCTCCGCATCGACGACGTGTCGAGGGGCACGGCGGACACAAGCCGAAGGCAGCGGCCGCGAAACCCAAGCCCCAGGCTGAGGCACGAACCGCTGACGCCGCGTCGAGCAGAAGCCGGCGCCAAAGCGCGCGTCGGATGCGCCCAAGACCGAGGCAGCTGCGGACGACGACGTGATCGCTGCCGAGGCTGCCGCGATCGCCGCTGAGGCGGCCGCGGTTGCAGCCGAGGCCGAAGAGACGGAAGCGGAGGTGGCCAGCGCGAGCTCGCCGTGGAAGCCGCTGCCGCGACCGCCGACGAAACCGAACCACGGCGGCGGCCAAGCCGGCGCCCCAAGCGCAAGACGACACCCAAACCGAAGAAGGACCCAAACGATGGCGCATAAGAAAGGCGGCGGGAGTTCCCGCAACGGACGCGATTCCAAGGCCAAGCGGCTTGGGGTGAAGCGGCACACCGGCGAGGTCGTCCTCGCGGGCAGCATCCTGGTCCGCCAGCGCGGCACCAAGATCCTTGCGGGCGAGCACGTCGGCGTCGGGCGCGATCACACGCTCTTTGCGTTGCGCACCGGGACTGTGGCCTACGACCGCACCGGCCACGATCGGACCCGCGCCAACGTGCGCGCCATGCCGGTCTTCGCGGTCGGCGAGATGATCGAAGAGCCCGACGAGGAGCCGGTCGCAGCGACCGGTTAAGCAACGGCCACTCGCGGCTCGCCCTTCATCGACGAGGTCGACATCGAGGTTGCGGCGGGATCAGGCGGGCGTGGAGCGGTCAGCTTTCGGCGCGAGAAGTACGTCCCCGACGGCGGCCCTGATGGCGGCGACGGGGGACGCGGCGGTGATGTCCTGATTGTCGCTGACTCCATGGACACGACGCTGTCAGGCTTTCGCGAGCGGCGCTCGCTTCGTTGCCGAGGACGGCCAGGCCGGCGGCGGCAGCAAGCGCTCCGGTCACCAGGGAGCCGATCTGAAGCTGCACGTGCCTGTCGGGACGGTGGTCAGCGAGGGCGACAAGGTCGTTGCCGATCTCGACCGGCCGGGAGCGGTGGCGCTCGGAGCGCGGGGGGGGCGCGGCGGACGCGGCAACGCCCGATTCACGACCGCGACGCGGCAGGCACCGCGCGCCGGTGAGCTCGGTGACCCGGGTGAGAAGCGCCGTCTCCATCTCGAGCTGCGCCTCATCGCCGACATCGGCCTGGTGGGACTGCCGAACGGCGGGAAGTCGACGCTGCTGGCCGCGCTCACCGGCGCGCACCCCAAAATCGCCGCCTACGCCTTCACGACCCTGCACCCCAACCTCGGAGTCGCGGAATTGGAGGCGGCCATACGCTGGTGCTCGCCGATGTGCCCGGCCTGATCGAAGGCGCAACCACGGCGCGGGCCTGGGTCTGGAATTTTTCCGCCACCTCGAGCGGACGCGCACGCTGATCCACGTCGTGGACGCCTCGCCGGTGTCGAGGCCGCCCGATAGCGCGCTGGCGACGGTCAGGCCGAGTTGGTCCGTCAACGCCGAGTTGGCGGACAGGCCGGCGGTGCTCGCGTTCAACAAGATCGACCTCCCGGAGGGTGCCACTGCGGCCGAGATGCTCGCCGCCGAATCCCGGGCTCGTTCAGCATCTCCGCGGAGGACGGCGACGGATGCAGGCGCTGCTGCTGGCGGCCGCGAACTGCGCGGGCCGTGTGATCCGGGACGCTCCCGGTCCCGCGCAGGCCGGCTTCCATCGCGTCTACCGGCCGCGTCCGCGCGCATCGTCACCACCGATGTCGTCCGTGAGGGGGATGGGTTTCGCGTGGTGGGCGAGATCGGAGCGGATGGTCGAGCTCATCGACCTCGAGAATGACGAGGCGGTGGCGCGCCTGCAGCGGCTTGCCGCCCCCGGCGTGGACGCTGCGCTTGCGGAGGCGGGCTGCCGCGAGGGCGACACGGTGCGCATCGGCGACTCCGAGTTCACCTACACGAAGAGCGGGATCCGCGGTGATCCGGCGCGTCTCGTTTTCGGCGGAACATTCGATCCCGTGCACATGGGCCATCTGGCGATCGCAGAGCCAGGCCCGGGTCGCACCGGAGCGGCACCGTGTGGTTCGTGCCCGCCGCGTTCCCTCCGCTCCGCGACCCGCCGGGGCGCCGCCCGAGGCGCGTCTCGCGATGCTGCGCCTGCCACCGCTGGACAGCCCGGCTTCGCAGTGTTGGACTCGGATCCGCCGTGGCGGTGTCTCGTACACCGCCGAAATGATGGACGCGCTGCGAGCCGATTATCCGGACCTGATTTCTCGATTCTGATCGGCGCCGACGCGGCGCGCGCGATCGACGCGTGGCACGCGCTGATGATCTGCTCGCCACGAGCGTTTCCTGATCGTCAACCGACCGGGACGCCGCCCATTGAGGCCGAGCTTCAGCGGATTGGCTTCGATCCTCGCGGACCACGCTGCTGACGGTCGACTCCCCCGGATGAGCGCGAGTGAGATTCGCCGGCGCGTCGCGGCGGGGGCGAAACATCAACGGACTGGTTCCGGCCGAGGCCGAGATGATCGCCGCAAAGGGCTGTACCGCAAGAGTCCAGCCGGTGCATAATTCAATCGGATGACCTCCACGGAACTCGCCGGCCTGATTGCAGCCGCGGCTGCCGACAAGAAGGCGCGCGATGTGGTCATCCTCGACATCCGCGGCAAGACCACCATCGCTGACTATTTCGTCGTCTGCGAAGGCGACACCGACCGTCAGGTTCGTGCCATACTGACACTATCACGGACGCTGCAAGGGTCGACCGGTGCGCCCGCTGCCGTCGCGGGGCTCAAGGACGCTTCCTGGGCGTGCGTCGATTTCGACTCGGTGATCGTGCATGTGTTCCTTCCCGGTGAGCGCACGTTCTACAACCTCGAAGGGTTGTGGGGCGACCCCGCAGGAAACACGCAGTCTGATCGACCGCGTCGGAGCAGGCGCGCCTGTGCCGCGAACGGTGAGGCGGTGGGTGCATGATCGACCGCTTAGACGTTGAGCACGGAAGAGCCATGCACGGCGCTGAAGCGACGGCGCCCCAGAGCACGACTGCTCCACGATGTTGGTCGCGCCCGCCGATCGGGAGCGGCGGCAGCAGAGCCGATCAACGCCCCGCAGGCCAGCCCGCCGACGTGCACCCAGTTGTTGATCTCGAGCTTGCGCCGAACACGAAGGTGAGCGCGACGTTGAGCACGATGACCGTCAGCGCGTAGTTGCGCACCGTGGGCGCGATTCCCACCGGCACGTTCTTGCCCTGCACCCTGCCCACCATGAGCAGGAGTCCGATCAGGCCCGCGATGCCTCCAGACGCACCGACTGTCACCGCGGGGACGACGATTCCCGGCGTGCTCGGCGCGTCGTCGCTCAGCGCGAACCAGAGCAGGCCGCCTGCGATCGCGGTGATGAGGAACACGCCGAGCAGCACCAGACGCCCATAGAGCTGCTCGACCAGTCTCCCGATGAAGAGCATCGCGATGCTGTTGAAGAGGACGTGGTACACGCAGGTCGTGGAGGAAGGCGCTGCTGACGAGGCGCCACCACGTCGAACGTCGCATTCGGGACTCTGGCCGATCTGCGGGTAGAACGTCGTGTTCGGCAGTGCCCCATATGAGCAGATGTCGGGCCCGGTCGACGATGCGTGCGACAGCGTGGAGTACTCGAGGAGCCAGATCACGACGAAGATCGCGATCAGACCGTAGGTCACGACCGGCCGCATGATCATTGCCCGCCGGACCGGGGCGACATAGCCGCCGGCCACCGTCTGACGTTCCGCGAGGTCGACCGCGGCCAGGGTCGGCGCGGGCGCCCCTTCCAGCACCGCGCGGGCGCGGCTCCGCAGTTCGCCGACGGATGGAAGTCCGGGGGGAATCGGCAGCACCGCGCCGGCATTGCCCGTGGCCGGGTCCACCCAGGCGACGCCGAGTCGCACGCGATCGCCGGGGGTGGTCGTGGCCGACAGCGTCCCGGCCAGAGGGCCGAGCGAGATGAGCAGGATGTCGCACACCTGCGCGCCCTGCTGGCGAAGACGTTCCAGTCCCCAGCGCCGGGCGGCGTCGCAGCGGGCGGCGAGGTCCGTCCCCGCTGCCGCGGCATCGGTGGGAGGTTCGTAGAAGGCGACGAGCGCCGCTCGCGGCCCGTTCCACATCGCCGCGGCCAGGACGTAGCTGCCGAGCAGATCGCCAAGCCTGCCATCGCGCTGGTCGGCGAGCCGCAGCCGATACTTGGTCACCAGGTCCATGGCGATCGCGAGGGCGACCGGGCTTGGCCCCGGCGGCGGCGCGGCGTAGGTGGGTGGTGCCGCGTCCGTCACTCGGTTCAGTCTACCGATCACCCCGACGCACTCCTCGTGCTCTCGCCACTTTTGGGCTATGGTCTCGCCGTGCAACCAGGGAGGAGTGCCACCGCGACTGCGCCGAAGCTGACCCTCGGCGCCCTGCACCGCAGCCTGCTGGAACACTTCGACTCACATCTCGGCATGCGCGTCGGCATCCATTTCGAGGAGCGGACATCGGTCGTCGCGGAACCGGGTGTCGCCGGTGGCGAGCCGAAGGGGATCGAGCAGCGCACTTTCGACGCGGACCTGGCGGTGCGCGACGGCGTGGTCACGACGGCAACGCTCACCGCCGGGGGCATGGGTGCGCCCGCCCTGGTGATCCGGATCGCCGAGTCCGGCGGCGTGAGCAGATATTCGCTCGATGCCGAAGGGTTTGGTCTGCTCGCTTCGCGAGCCGACCTCTTCGATCTCGGCGAGTTCGAGAGCCGGCTCGACCAGGTGACCGTCATCGATGCCGTGGTCGACCAGGAGACGCCGGACGGCAGCGGCAGAATCGTCATCGACGCGGAGGTCGGCACCGATGCTTTCGCACGGCTCCTCGAGGCCTTCGGGGGTGCCGAAGCCGGCAATCAGGAGTTGCCACTGCTCTCGCATTCGGTGGTCCTCTCGGCCGCCGGAGATGTCACGCTGGACTACTGGTGGTCGCTGCTCGGCCTGGACGAGGTCGAGGGCCGTCCCGCACGCCACAACGTCGTCGTCTGCCACGTTCAGGCATCGTTCAATGCCCTCATCGACGGCGCCGGCGAGCCGAGCGCTGCTGCCGAGGCCACGCTTCCCACGCTCGCCGACCTGGACGCTCTCTGGGGAGTGGCCCGAGAACGTCGCTCGAACTGACCTAGGTTGGCGAGGGGGAGGGCGGTGGCCCTGCAGGCGGGGTCGCGCCAGGCGGTGTTGGGGACGGCGGCGGCGGGGTCACCGGTCCGCCCGGTCCCGCGTAGGTGCAGGCCTGGGTGGGGACGGGAGTCGCCGCGTAGTACGTGCAGTTCGTCGATGCGCCGGGCTGCGTGCCCGGAAGGTAGAAGTCCGCGTCGTCGCCGGGGCCGCTGGCGACGATGTTCGCCGGCCGCGTGTACCACGTATCCGGGACGCCCTTGAGCGCCGCTGACATGTAGTTGTGCCAGATGGGCGCCGCACCGCTGTAGCCTGACACGACACCGTCGAGGTGGCCGCAGTCGTTGTTGACCGGCTTGAGGCCATAGCGCTGGAGATCCCGGGGACTGAAGGGATACGTGTAGTCGACCTCGCCGGCCTCGACGATGTGGCCTCTCGCGATCTGCGCCTTCATGTAGTTGTAATCCGCGGGCTTGAGGCAACTGCGGGTGCCGCTGCCGACCCAGACCGCGGTCAGCAGGGTTGGCGT
Source organism: Candidatus Dormiibacterota bacterium (assembly GCA_963748505.1). Taxonomy (GTDB): domain Bacteria; phylum Chloroflexota; class Dormibacteria; order Aeolococcales; family Aeolococcaceae; genus Palsa-851. The sequence goes on along the minus strand of CAVVJH010000002.1, from coordinate 42,716 downwards.
CCAACCCACGGTGAGGTTGTCCATGAAGTAGTCGGACGTTCCCGTCTTGGCACTGACGCGGCGCGGGTTCAGCGTGAGGAATCCGTTGCGGCCGAACTCGCGGATGCGGTTGTTGTCGTTGCTGGTGATCTCATCCATGATGTACGCGACGTTGGCGGGGATCACCTGCCTGCCCGCCGCTGCGGCGTTGTAGGTCCAGATGGTCTTGCCGGTTGCCTGCGCGACGATCGTCGTCACCGGCATGGGGTTGTGCTGCACGCCCAGGTCGGCGAGTGTCGCCGCACCGTCGGCGAGGTCGAGCAACGTGATGCCGCAGGTCAGCGACCCGAGCGTCGCGGCCCACTGAATTGGAGTGGGCCAGTTGACGTAGGTCTGGCCGTTGATCCTGCAGGTCTGGTCGATCGACTTCGCGCCCATCGCGAGCTCGACGTTGGCGATGTACTGTGTTCCGGTCGCGTACTCGGTTTTCACCGCTGGGATGTTGAACGAGTTACCCAGACACATTTTCAGCGGGCAGATACCGTGTGTATGCCGGTCGTCGTCGAACGGCTTGTACGGACCATTGCCAGGGATCGGGAAGGCAAAGCTCTCGTCGAGAATCGGCGTGGTCATCGTGAATTTCGTCGATGCGATGGCAGCCGTGTAGGTGAAGAGCTTGGTCGTTGACCCGAGGTTCAGCTTGACGTCGGCGGCTTCGTTGACCTGTCCGATGTCGGGATCGCTGTAGTTCCAGGTACCGACCATGGCGAGAATCTTGCCGGTCTTGGGGTCGAGGCTCACCAGCGCGCCGTCGCGCATGTTCTCGGCGTTGCGCTCTTTCGCCACCTGAGTGTGGACGGTGTTGTAGGCGAGGTTCTGCTTGGTCTGATCGACGCTGGTGTGAATCACGTAGCCGCCCGGGTTTGCGTATTCCGGGAAGTTGTTGTTGAGGTATCCCTCGAGGTAGTCGACGAAGTCGGGATCAAGGTTGGGCTCGGACGCGGTCCACGAATGCACGACGAGTGGCTCCGCGAATGCGGCCGCCGCCACAGTCTGGGTGATGTCGCCAGCCGCCACCATGGCCTGGAGTACCGCCTTCTGGCGGTATTTCGCGAGCGGATTGACGGCGTCATGGCTGTTGTGCGTCAGTGGGTTGTATGCAGTCGGTGACTGGGGAAGACCGGCGAGCAGTGATGCCTGCGCCAGGTCGAGTTGACTGGCGGGCTTGAGGAAATACAGCTCGGCAGCCGAGCCGATGCCCACCCCGAAGTTGCCGTAGAAGATCCTGTTGACATACATGCTCAGGACCTCGTCCTTGCTGAAGTTCAGCTCGATCTCGTTGCCGAGGACGATCTCCTTGATCTTGTAGTCGATGCTCTGGGGCGGATCCGCCCCACCGTAGAGGCTGATCTTGGCGAGCTGCTCGGTGATCGTCGAACCACCCTGGACCTGGCCCCGGTGGGTGACGTTGGCGATGCCCGCCTCCACGAGACGAGGGAGGTCCCACGAGCCTTCGTTGAAGAAGTGGCGATCTTCGACGTCGACGATCGCCTGCTTGAAGTAGGCCGAGATCTGCGGGAGGTCGACGTGGATGTGGCGGTAGCCGTTGTTGTGGAAGACGTGGATGAGCTGGTTCTGGGCGTTCAGCACGTCCGTATCGATCTGCGGCTCCATGTTCACAATCGTCGACGCGTCGGGCAATTGACCCTTGTAGGCGCTGTAGCCGGCGAAGACGGCACCGACGGTGCCTGCGCCGATGGCGGCGAAGATCGTGATGATGATCAGGACGATCCGCAACACACGCCCGCGGCGGCGCGGTGTCCGCAGGTGGCGGTAGGCGCTGGCCCGCCGGCGGCGCAGCTCAGCGCGTGCAGATGCCTGTGCGGCGCCGATCCCCGGGTTGCCTCTGCTCGTGCCGTTCGCCCGAAGCGGGGTGGCGTTCGACCCGTTCGGAAGACCGGCTCGGCGGCGGCGGGCCTCCGGGGTCTGGTCCATGGTCATGCGGCAACCGGCGAATGCATACGGGTCGTGATCTCCTGACGCCTCCGCATCGCGGCGCGAAGGCAGTGCTGTCGAGTTCCTGGGTAGAACGCCACGGTCGTGCCCGGGTTACGCCGGACGCATGGCGACGGCGAGCATGAAGAGGGCGGCGAAGAGGAGGACGATGAGCGCTCCGGCGACGAGCGCGCCGGGGCCCTCCTCGATCCAGAAGGGTCCCACCCGGCGCCGGCCGGGGGCGCCTTCGTCCAACGGTATCGCCATCGCGTTCAACCGTACCAGCCCGATCCCTGGAACGGACATATGACAATCCGCTACGCGGGCCGGAGGCTCCAACCGGCCCGTGACACAATCGCGCCGATGGCAGTGACCGCGCCTGTTTCCGCGCCCGCTTCCAGTCCGATCGCGCTTCCGCCCGCTCCGCGGACCGCCGAGGAGACGGGGTTGCCCTTCAGCTTTGTCTGCGACCTGGTGCTGAAGGTGCTCTATTTCAACGGCAGCATGCTCGGCCGCGACATTGCGAATCACCTCTGCCTGCCGTTCTCGTTCATTGACACGACCTCGCGATTTCTCGCCGACGAGGGCTACTGCTCCTCGACCGGCGTCCATACCGCGACGCTGGATCCGGGAGAGCCGATCAACGCCGGCATGCAGCACATGATCTCGACGTCGGGCCGGCAGCGAGCTCGGGAACTCCTCGAAATCAACCAGTACGCGGGACCGGCCCCGGTGCCGATCGCCGACTACACCGCGATGGCGGAGCGCCAGTCGCATGTCGACGGGCAGGTCAACCGCGCCCGTCTGCATGACGCTTTCAGCCACCTCGTACTCTCGGAGGTCGTGCTCGATCACCTCGGGCCGGCGCTCAGCGCGCGTCAGGCGGTGTTCCTCTACGGGCCTCCCGGCAACGGCAAGACCACCATCGCGGAAGCCGCCGCCTCACTGCTTGGGGCGCCGATGTTCATCCCCCGCGCGCTGTATGTCCATGGTGAGGTGATCCGGTTCTACGACCCCATCCACCATGAGCCGATCGACCGGGAGCTGCCGCCCCACGACCGTCGCTGGCAGCTCGCGAAGCGACCGGCGGTGAAGGTCGGCGGCGAGCTGACCCCGCGGATGCTCGAGTTGGGCTTCGACCACACGCTCGGCTTCTACGAGGCGTCGATGCAGCTGAAGGCCAACGGCGGGCTGTTTCTCATCGACGACTTCGGCCGTCAGCAGAACATGTCACCGCGTGACCTGCTGAACCGCCTCATCGTGCCGCTGGAAAAGAAGGTTGACTACCTGAACATCCCACGGGCGGGCTCGAGCATCCCGGTGCCGTTCACGTGCCTGGTCATGCTCTCCACGAACCTCCGCCCCCAGAACCTCATGGATGAGGCGTTTCTCCGTCGGGTGCGATTCAAAGTGCACGTGCCCGATCCGACCGTCGAGGAGTACAAGGAAATCTGGCGACGCAACTGCGTCGACAACAACCTCCGCATGGACGAGGCTCTGGTCGATCGGCTCCTCGAAACCCACTACACCGCGAAGGGTCGTGGTCTGCATGGAACTCACCCCGCGATCTGCTCAACCACGTGATTCACGCCGCGCTCTACCTGGGCAGGCCGGTCGAGCTCAACGCCGAGCTGTTGGAACTTGCCTGCGAAACCTATTTCGTCAACTCCGACGAATAGCTGACCGGCCTCAGGCCTCGACAGGCTGCTTGGCTGCAACCGGCAACGCCGGACGCCGCTCGATGATCTGATCGACCATCCCGTACGCGAGTGCCTGTTCCGCGGTCATGTGGTAATCGCGCTCGATGTCCCTCCCGATCTGCTCCGAATCGCGTCCCGTGTGCCGGTGGTACAGGTCGATCAGGAGGGCGCGCTGCCGGAGGATCTCGCGGGCATGGACGTCAAGGTCGGTCGCCTGCCCCTGCATCCCCTGCGCCCACGGCTGATGGATGACGATGAGCGCGTTCGGCAGCGCCAGCCTCCGGCCGGGAGCCCCGGCTGCGAGCAGCAGCGACGCGCCACTGGCGGCCAGGCCCAGGCAGGTCGTCTCGACCAATGGGCGGACGTACTGCATGGCGTCATACATGGCGAGGGCCGCGGTCATCGATCCACCGGGGCTGTTGATGTACAGATGCACATCCTTCTCGGCATCCTCGCCCTCGAGGAACAGGAGTTGCGCGGTCACGAGGTTCGCCATGTCGTCGTCGATGACGCCGCCCACAAAGATGATCCGGTCGCGGAGCAGCCGCGAGTAGATGTCGTAGGAGCGCTCGCCCCTGTTGGTGCTTTCGACGACGGTGGGTACCAGGTTCATCGAGTGCCCTCTGCATTGGGTGGGACGAATCCGATTCGACGGCGTGCCGGCTCGTTCTGATTCATTGCCAGGAACGCGCCGAACTGGGCGACGGTGCGCAGCGACGCGGCGTCCATGCCCGAGGTCACGGCGCGAAGCTGGCGCCTCGGGTCGGCCGGCCAGGCAGGTTCGGCGTGCTGCCATGCGCCCAGACGCCGGCCGAGGTCGGTGTACACCGCGGCGATCGGCACGGTGAGCGCGTAGGTGATTGCGACCAGCAAATCGGCCGAGACGTCCTTGAGGCCCCGCTCGACTTCCGACAGATACGCGGGGGAGCAGCCGGCCTCGCCGGCGATCTCCCCGAGGCTTCGACCTTGACCCTCGCGATGGCCACGCAGCACTGCTCCGAGCTCGCGACGGACTTCGTCGGCGGTTACGCTTAGAGCAGAACTCACAACGCTCAGAGCATATCATCGCGACACCGCCACGGCACCTCGACGCCTCGGCCTGCTTCCGGGGCCGTGTATCTTGGAACTGCGACATGGCCACACTGCTCTCCGTCAACGTCGGCACCACCAGCCCAAGCCAGGTGAATGACACCGGCGTCACCGGTATCGACAAGCGACCGTCTCCGGGACCGGTGGAGATCCACGACCCCGGTCCAGCCACCGGACGCAGCGGGGTCAGCGGCGATGTGATCGGCGACTGGCGTTCACACGGCGGCACGGACCAGGCTGTCTACGCCTTTGAGCGAGAGGAGCTCGACGCCTGGCAGGCGGAGCTCGGGCGCCCGCTCGGCAACGGTGTTTTTGGCGAGAACCTCACCACCGCCGGCCTCGACATCGACGGCGCTTTGATCGGCGAGCGCTGGCAGATTGGCGAGGCGTGCGTGCTCGAGGTCACGTCACCGCGAATTCCCTGCCGCACGTTCGCGGCATGGCTCGAGGACCAGATGTGGGTCAAGCGCTTCACCCAGCGCGGCGCTCCTGGCGCCTATCTCCGCGTGATCACGGCGGGCGCGGTGCGCGCCGGCGACGCAATCACGGTCGTGCACCGGCCGGCCCATGAGGTCACGATCGAGATGATGTTTCGCGCCATGACAACCGAGAAGGACCTGCAGCCACAGCTCGCAGTCGCGGGCGACGCGTTGCCGGAACTCGTGCGTCGCCGTCTGATTCCCTAACCCGCAGCCCTCATCCGGAAATCGGCCGTCCGCGTATCGAAGCGCTGAAACACGCTGAATCCGGCCACTATCCTGTTCCACGCGATGCGCGCGCTCCCCACCCTCGGCAACTCGGTCACGAGCTACTCCGCCTACCACCACGTCGGTATGCAGCCCGGGACGCACCTTGGGCTCCCGTCACCGTCAGTCACCGTCGTACTCAGCATTGGCGCACCGACGCACATCGTGGCAACGCCGGTCGCCGACCAGGCACCGGCGGTGTTGATGGCGCTGGTTGGAGGGTTCTACATGGGCCCCGTCGTGATCGGCTACGACAACGAGATGTGCGGGATCCAGCTCGACCTGAACTCCGCAGGCGGTCCGGCGGGTTTTCGGAATGCCGGCATCCGAGCTGGCGCACCGCACTGTGGACATGGACGCCCTGCTCGGCCCGGCGAGCGCGGAACTGGTTGATCGCATCCATACGACGTCGACCTGGACGGAGCGGCTGATGGCCGTCGACGAGGTCCTGGGCCGCCGACGACGTGGCCTCGCCGACGACGAGCGTTCGCACGTCGATCACGCATGGAGGATGCTGGTCGAGCAAGACGGGACCGTCGCCGTCGCCGACGTCGCGAAGGCTGTCGGCTGGAGCCGGCGCCACCTCGACCGCGAGTTCGTGGCCGAATTCGGCCTCACGCCCGAAAGACGTGGCGCGCCTCGCTCGATTCACCGCCTCGCGAGCAGTTGTCCAGCGGACCCAACACCCGAACCTCGCAGAGCTCAGCGCGAGATGTGGCTACTTCGATCAAGCCCATATGGCCCGCGAGTGGAACCTGCTCGCCGGGGTCCCGGCCTCAGCATGGTGGGCCAAAGAGGGTGTCCAGTTTTTCCAAGCTGATGCCGGGGCAGGTACGGCATCCTGAAGGACATGACCACACCACCTCGTACCGCAATCTGGCCGTCCCTCCGCTATCGCGATGCCAACGCCGCCATTGCGTTCCTCGTCGCCGCGTTCGGCTTCGCTGAGGCCGCCGTCTACCGCAACGAGGACGGCACGATCGTCGAACACGCCGAGCTGCTCTGGCCCGAAGGTGGCGGCATCATGCTCGGCAGCGTCAGACCGGGGAGCGGCGCGGAGACACTCCCGCCCGGAGTCGGCGCGATCTACGTGGTCACGACAGACCCCGATGCCTTGTACCAGCGTGCGAAGGCCAACGGCGCGACCGTCACCCGTGAGATGCGTGACGAGGACTACGGCTCGCGAGGATTCACGGCAAGTGATCCCGAAGGCGTGGTGTGGAGTTTCGGCACCTACGCCGGCGCGGACGCACCCACGAGCTAAGGCCTCTGCGCGCGCGAGTCCCGGCGTCAGCGCTTGACGACCGCGAAGGCCGCGGCGACACCTCCATCCCAGCGCGCGGAGGTGATCAGCCGTAAATTCGGCAGGCGCGACAGACAGTTCAGGTCCCACCCGTACATGGGCCGCGGAATGCTGTGCGAACCGATGAAGACAACGTCCGCCTTCAGCACGGCCGCCTCCGCCGCCATCGGGTCAGTGCACGCGTTGGCGAGCGCGATATTCAGGGGCAGGCTCAACGCTCCGTACTCGGACCCGTTGGGTACCAGCGGCGTCAGATCGGTGAGCGCGGTCATCCACATACCCGCGTCATTGCCGCCGTTGGTCAGCACGACCGTCCGGCTCGGCAGCGTGTCAGTCAACCGCGCAAGCACCGTCAGGTCCGCCGGCGTGACCAGTGAGCGCCCGATGACCGTGCTCTGATACACGCTCAGCTCCGAGGCCGCGCCGATGACGACACACAACACCGCGACGATGCCAAGCGCCATTCCTGCGCCATCGAGCCGCGTCGCGACCGGCCCCAGCCAGCGATGCACCGCAGCAGGTGCGCGCACCCCGCGTACCAGCGCAATCCAGGCAAGCACCACCGCTGCAGCGGCAACACCCACCGCAAGAATCCAGGGTCGCAGCTGGGTGAGTGGACCGAAGGTCCCCAATGGAAAGATGTACGGCTGAAACTCGCCGATAAGTCGCGTCCAGAGATGTCCCAGCGAATGGCGCACCAGGAACGCGACGCCTGCGAGCACCACGACCGCAACCGGCACCAGCAATTGCAGACGGCGCGTGCGTGCCAGCCAGCGCAGCACATCGACGAGTGCAAGCAGGCCCACGCCGAGCACCAGCGGCATCAGCCAGTACTGGTAACCGAGGATCCGATCCTGGTCGCCCCAGGGGTAGATGATCCGCCAGAACTTCTCGAACTTGTGCAGGTAGAAGTCGTCGACCATCAGCAGCACGAGCACCAACTGCGCGCCGAGCACCCACAGCATGCGACGGCGGATGAGCAGCACCAGCGCGCCGAGCACGAAGAGCCCGAAGGTCACCGGGCTGATGAGATCGGTCTGTGCGATCGAGGCCACGATTGCGTGCCACAACACCTTCGTGCTCGTGTCCGGCAGCACCACCGACGACGGCTGGGTCGCGATCGGGACCGGCACGTGCGGTAGCCGCGCCAGGAGAATCTCCAACACCGCACCGGCGATCGTTGCGGCGACGACGACGCCGACGCGAATCAGCGCGGTTCGTGGCGACGCACGCAGCGCGCGCACCACAACGGCCATGAAGAGCACGCACGCGACCACGCCGGCGGTGAACACCTCGATGCCGTGGATCACCCAGATGGAGGCGGTGATGGCGCCGAGCAGCAACGCGTTATCGCGCGTGAACACTCCCCGCACGATGCGGAGGGAAACCACGATGAAGGGCACGATGAGCGTCGAGTCGACGATCTCCGGAAACCGCCCGACGATGGCCTGATCGGACGGGAAGGCCATGCCGAGCGCGAAGAACGGCACCACCGCCGCCAGTGCCACCGAGCCCGTGGTCTCGAGGGCGAGCAGGGTGAGCGACACCGGAATGAGCACCAGGGTCACCGCGATGATCGGTCCCATCGCCATCGCCGGCGACGGTGCTCCAAGCCACGAAACCACAGCTGCCATGGCCTCAAACCCAGGTCGCGGCCGAACCAGGTCAGAGGCCTCGAGCGGAATCGGCACGAGCGGAAAGACATCGTGGGCTCGCGCGATGGTGTTCACGAGCCCACCGTGCGTCGCGGTATCCCAGTCGGGGGGCAAGACCTGCCCGTGCAGTGCCCACACGAACACCGACGCACCGACCAAGCCCACCACCAGCGCGGGGACGGGGACCCACCACGGGAAAGCCACAGCAGCATCGACGTCGGTGCGCCGCCAGCGAAACAGCGCAGCTGCACTGAGCACAACGATGAGCGGGAGCACCGTCAGCAACTCGAAGGGGATGTGCAGGTCGTGCATCGCCAGCCCGGCGATACCGATGAACCCCGCTGACAACCCCGGCGACATCGCCAGACGCACCCACCATCGCCATCGCGGTGAGAGCAGGGTCGCCAGCGCAAAGCCGGGGAGCAGCGCGGCGATCGCCACCCCGGGAAGGGATTGCGCGAGATCCTGGAGTGGCAACCCGGATCGAGCTCAGCGGCCCTTGAGCGTGGCCACTGCAAAAACCGTGCGCGCGATGATCAACAAATCGAGTGCCACCGACTGATGCTTGATGTAGTACAGGTCGTAGGAAAGCTTCACCATCGATCCCTCGACGCCGCTGCCATAGCCATAGTTCACCTGTGCCCAACCGGTGAGCCCCGGACGCACCGACAACCGCGTGTTGTAGTAGGGGATGCTCTCGCGCAGGCTCTCGACATACTGCGGCTGTTCGGGACGAGGGCCGACCACGCTCATGTCGCCGCGGAGGATGTTCCAGGCCTGCGGGAGCTCATCGAGATGCAGGCGGCGGAGCACCCCGCCAACTCTGGTGATTCGCGCATCGGCCTCCGCGGTCCAGTGCAGCTCCTCACGCGGCCGCACGCGCATGGTGCGCAGCTTGAGGATCGAGAACTGCTTGCCGAAATGACCAACTCGCGGCTGCGTGTGGAAGATCGGCCCTCGGTCCTCGAGCTTGATCGCGAGAAACACAAAGGGCAGCAGGACCCCAAGAAAGACGAGCCCCACCAGTCCCGCGAAGATATCGACGAGTCGCCTGAACACGGCGTAGACCCGCGAGGTCTCGCCGCGTTGCTGTAACGACAGCAGCCATGACTGGCGCAGCCGCTCGACGAGCAGCCGGCCCGTCAGCTCCTCGTACACATCGGCAACCGAGCGCACCACGAAGTCCGCGGTCGTAGCAGTCCACGAGGCTTCTGAAACAACTCGCTCGACAGGTCCTGTTCCGCCCCGAGCACGATCTGATCCGCCTCGCGACCCACCGCCGTCGCGGTCAGCCGATCCCGGCATCGACGTCCGCCGGGTGGATGGTGCCGACCACGCGATACAGCCCGGCCATCTGCTCGTCGACCTCACTCCAGACGCGATCAACCGTCTCCGCGTCCGCCACCAGCATGATCCGGCCCGCGAAGATGGCCCGGGCGAACACACGGCGATAGAACAGTCGCCAGGCGAGCACCGTGAGCCCCGCCAGCCGGCACCCATATGAGGATCGTCGGGCGGGTCAGCTGAAACGGGGCGACGAAGAAGACCGCCAGCAGCGCGACGGCCTCGAGGGCCACGGTGGTGGCCACCACACGGAATATCCCCCGCGCGCTCACAGCGGCGTGGAGGTCGTAGGCGTCGACAACCAGCGCGATCGCAAGCCAGATCGCGGTCACCAGGATGACGCCCTTCCAGGGCACACTCAACTGCTGATCCTGAATCGCTGCCGAGTGCAGGTTGAAGGCAAGGATCAACGAGGCGGCGACGAGAAGGGTGTCGCCGGCCGCAAGCAGCAACTTTCGCTCAGAAGCGAGGATCCCTCGACGGCGGGCTGCGACCGTGGCGCCCGGAACTTCCTGGGCGATCATCGAGGCCAAGCCTACACGCTGGTCCGGGTATTGCGCCGACCCTCATGGGATGCGCCGAACCGGCTTGCGCGGTCACGATATGGCGCCATGACGTTGGCGCATGACCCCATCCCACCCTTCGTGAGCGTCGTCATCCCCGTCTATGACGAGGAGGCGCACATCGAGCGGTGCCTCGACTCCGTCTTGGATCAGGACTATCCAGCGGACCGCTACGAAGTGATCGTGGCCGACGGCGGATCCACAGACCGCACCCGGGAGATCGTCGAGCGGATCGCTGTGCGCCACCCCAATCTCCGGCTCATCGACAATCCCGGCCGGCTCCAGGCCGCCGGCCTCAATCGGGCGATCCTCGCCAGCAGCGGCGAGATCATCGCCCGCCAGGATGGGCATGCGGAGTGGGGCCACAATCACCTGCGCCGCTGCGTGGAACTCCTCGAACGCACGGGCGCCGACAACGTCGGCGGTCTGCAGGAGGCAGTCGGCGACGGCGCATCCGGCAGGGCCATCGCCTGCGCGATGAGCTCGCCCTTCGGCGTCGGCGGCGCGCGCTTCCGGTATTCGGAACGCGAGGAGGAGATGCCGACCGTGTTCCTCGGCACCTTCCGGCGGAGCGCGTTCGAGCGCGTCGGCCTCTTCGACGAGGCCTATCCGCCGCACGAGGACTACGACCTCAACGAGCGGATCCGCGAGACCGGTGGCCGCATCGTCTTCAGCCCCGACATCCGAACCCGATATCACGTCCGTGACGGGCTCGCCAAGCTGGCCAGGCAGTACTACCGCTACGGCCGAGGCAAGGTGCGCGTGGCGAGAGCGCGCCCGGCAGTGATCCGTCCCTACCACCTTGCGGCGCCGGCGCTGGTCGCGGCCGTGCCATTGGGGGCGGCGATGGTGGCGAGCGGTCGCGGACGGCGCCTGGCGCTCGCAGGGGTGGCGGCGTATGCCGCCGCCTGCACGGCGGCGGGCATCCGGGCGAGTGCCGGGCAAGCCGCAGGGGTGCGGGCGCTCGTGCCGCCCACCTTTGCCGTCATGCACCTTGCCTGGGGCGCCGGCTTCTGGGCAGGCGTTCTGGAGGCGTTACGCGGGATCGAGACGGGCGGCGGCTCGCCGCCACAGCTCCCCGCCTCCACCAAACCGGCATAGCCGCGTCGCTCGACCCGTATTGTTGGCGCGATGGCACACAAGAGCTCGACATCCGGGACGGCGATGACTGAGCGCCCGAACCCGCTGTGCATGGTGGGCGCCGGCTACGTCGGTCTCGTCACCGCCGTCTGCCTCGCCGATGCGGGCGTCGACGTGCGGCTCCTCGACATCGACCCGGCCCGTCTGGCGCTGCTCCGCAAGGGCACCGCTCCCATCCATGAGCCGCTGCTCGACGATCTGCTCGCCAGGGTGCTCGCCGCGGGAACGCTCGTGCTCCACGACGACCCGGCGGTCGCGATGGAAGGAGCAGCGGTGATCATGCTCGCGGTCGGGACGCCGCAGCTCGGGGATGGGCGAGCGGATCTCACCCAGGTGCGAGCCGCCCTGACCCAGGCGGTCCGCCATGCCGGTCCCGAAACCGTCATCGCGATCAAGAGCACGGTCCCGCCCGGGACCACCGCTCAGCTGCAGTCCCTCTGCCGCCGCAACGGACGACTCGTGCCCTTGACCGTCTGCCCCGAGTTCCTCGCGGAAGGCAGCGCAGTCCGCGATTTCCGCCAGCCGCCCCAGGTGGTCATCGGGGGTGACGACCTCGCGGCGTGTCAGCGGGTCGCGGGCCTGTTCGGTCACCTCGACGCCCCGCTACGGATCACGGACTCGACGAGCGCAGAGCTCATCAAGTACGGGGTCAATGCGTTCCTGGCACTGAAGATCTCGTTCATCAACGAGATGGCGCAGCTCTGCGAGTTCACCGGCGCAGACTCAGCTCGGTCGCCGACGGCATCGGCACCGACGAGCGCATCGGACGCGCGTTCCTCGGTGCGGGCCTCGGGTTCGGCGGGTCCTGCTTCCCCAAGGATGTGCGCGCGCTGGACCAGGCGGCCAGCTATCACGGGCAGAGCTTTCTCCTGCTCCGCGCGGCGGTTGAGGTCAATCAGCAGGCACGCAGCCGTTTCGTCGCCAAGATTCAGCGCGCGCTCAACGGCAAGCTTTCCAAGCGACGGATCGCCGTGCTCGGCCTTGCGTTCAAGCCCGGCACCGACGACGTGCGGCAGGCGGCATCCATCGATGTGATTCGTCATCTCGAGGATCTCGGCGCACAGTGGTCGCGACCGATCCCGTCGCCGTCCCGAATGCGCACGCGGCTGCTGCCGAATACCGAGCTCGTCGACGATCCCGTACGAATGCGTCACCGGCGCCGACGCGGTGGTGGTCGTCACCGAGTGGCCCGAGTACGTGGGACTCGACTGGTCGCGGGTCGCCTCGCTGGTACGACGCCACCTGGTGGTCGACGGGCGCAATTGTCTGGACGCGGATCCGCTGGTGGATCTCGGTTTCACGTACATCGGTGTTGGCCGGCCGGCGCGCAAGCCCAAGGCCGTCAGAGCGCAGCCACGGGCTCTGCTCGCCGTGCCATGACCTGGGCCCCGTCGCGCGCCGTCATCACGGGGGGCGCGGGATTTCTGGGTTCACATCTCGCGGATCGGTTGCTTGCGGACGGCGCTGAGGTCGTCTGCGTCGACAACCTCATCACCGGAAGCCGGCGCAACATCAGTCACCTCGACGGCAACCCGCGTTTCGACCTTCCAGAACGATGACGTCAGCGGTGCCTGGACGGTCGACGGCGCGGTCGATGCCATCCTGCATTTCGCGTCGCTGGCATCGCCGGTCGACTATCAGCGCACCCGATCGAGACCCTGGAAGTGGGCACGCTCGGCACCTTGCACGCGCTCGCATGGCGGAGGAGAAAGGCGCGCGCCTGCTGCTCGCTTCGACCAGCGAGGTGTACGGCGATCCGCTCGAACACCCGCAGACGGAGACGTACTGGGGTCACGTCAACCCGATTGGTCCGCGCAGCATGTACGACGAGTCCGAAGCGCTCTCGGAAGCCTTCGCGATGGCATTTCTGCGCGCGCGCGGCGTCGAGGTGCGCGATTGCACGCATCTTCAACACCTACGGGCCGCGCATGCGTGAGGATGACGGCCGCGCCGTGCCGCAGTTCGTGACCCAGGCGCTCGCCGGCGCGCCGATGACGGTGTACGGCGACGGATCGCAGACGCGAAGTCTCTGCTACGTCGACGATCTGATGGAAGGCCTGGTGCGGCTGCTCGGGTCGGACTATGCGATGCCGGTGAATCTCGGCAACCCGCACGAGGTCACCATGCTGCAGCCTTGCAGAGATATTCGCGACATCTGCGGGAGCCACTCCGCGATCGAGATGCACCGCCCTCCCGGTCGACGATCCCCGGCGACGCTGCCCGGACGTCGCTGTCGCGCGCCGCGAACTGGATTGGAGCGCCACAGTGCAACTCGAGGACGGCTTGCGGCGCACCGTCGACTGGTGGCGCGCCCCCTCGCATGACCGCACCACTGAAAGAGCCGGCAGCCGGTCGCGTGGAGAGCCACTGGTCTGCGTTTGACGCCGCAGGCATACACGATTGGTGGCGGCCGAAGACCGGCATTTCTGGTTCCGCGCCCGCAACGAGACATGGCCGCCCTGGTCGCGGGGCCCCATCGCCGACCTGCCGGACGGTTTCCGAATACTCGAAGTTGGATGCGGGAGCGGCAACGTCCTTCGCGTCCTGCAACGCCTTGCGGAAGGCCGCGGCGAGGTGCAGGGCCTCGAGCTGAGTGACGAAGCCGCCGCAGTCGCACGCCGTCGGACCGGGCTCACCGTCACCAGCGGCTACCTCGCCGACCTTGACGCGCGGAGTCATTCGATGTCATCGCCGCTTTCGATGTTCTCGAGCACATTGCTGATGAAGCGGGCGTGCTGGTCGAGATGCGAAACGGCTGCGACCCGACGGTCGCCTGATCCTCACGGTTCCGGCACATCAGAGCCTCTGGAGTCCCTTCGATGTCGCGTCCGGGCACGAGCGGCGCTACTCGCTGCAGATGCTCTCGCGAGTCGTTGCGCGCCGCGGGGTTCCACGTCGAATACCGGACCTACTTCATGAGCCTGCTCTTCCCAGCGATGTGGCTGCGCCGCCGCTCTTCTAAGACCGAGCGAGCGACATGGGCGCGCTGCTCGACTCCGAGTTCCAGATCGTCCCGGGCATCAACGAGCTTGCCTATCAGGTGCTGCGGCAGGAAGCGCGCCTGATCAAGGCGCGACGCCGGCTGCCGATGGGAACCTCGATTGCCGCGATCGCGACGCTGAGAACCGCGCTAGTAGCCTCGATCGACTCGGGAAGCGCTCGCGGAACTCGACGTCAAGGCAGGACAGCAGGTGCAGTCCCTCGAACCGGCCGTTCCGGAAGATGTGCTCGCGAAGCAGGATGTCGCGCCGGAATCCGCAGGCCTCGTGCAACGCGATCACGTCGCTATTGCTCTCCGGCACGTGCGCGATCACCTTGTGCAAGCGAAGGTGGTTGAAGCAGTAGTTCAGCACGAGAATCTCAGCGTCCTTCGCGATACCACGCCTCCGGTGTGCCAGCTCGCCGATGAAGATGGGGCCGAACTCGCAGCGTCCATTCCGCCAGTCGAGATCCATGATGCCGACCGTTCCAACCGGAGTGACGCCCTGTTGCAACGATGCCTCGGCGTCGCCGTCGGCATCCGCTGGACCTCGAGCGTTGATCATCCACAGGCGGCGCGAGCCATGTGGCGTGAGACTGTCCTGAAACGCCGCCTGCCGCAGCGTGCTTTGCGGCTCGTATTCGATGAACCCGCCGTACACCTCAGGCAGGTTTCTCCACCGCACGATCGTTGGGATATCGCCGGGCTCGACCGCGCTCAGCAGTGTCCGCTCGGTTTGCATCGTCACCATCCCCATCACGCGGTGAACTCGCACACGGCCGCGATCACAGCCGCAGCATCACTCTCCGCCATGTTCGTGAAAAACGGGAGACGGATCAGCCGCGAGCTCAGTCCTCGGTCACCGGGCAGGCCGCCGACGGCTTGGACGACCTGACCGAACGGCGATAGATGCAGTGGCTGATAGTGGAAGACGGCAAGGATGCCCGCTGCGCGGAGATGGCCGATCAAGGCATCCCGCGAACTCCGTCGACGGCATGATCATGTGGAAGAGATGGTATGGCGTCTGACAGTGCTCGGGGACCACGGGCAGGCGCACGTCGTTGATTCGAGACCAGTCTGCGAGTTCCGTCGCATACCGGTTCCAGAGCGTGCTCCGTCGCTCCCACACCCATTCGCGATCCTCCAGCTGCGCCAGCAGCATCGCCGCGAGAATGTCGGAAGGGAGATAGCTCGAGCCGATGTCGACCCACGTGTACTTGTCAACCAGACCCCGGAAGAAGTTACGGCGGTTCGTGCCCTTCTCGCGAATGATCTCCGCCCGCTCCACGAACGCCGGGTCGTTGATGATGAGAGCACCTCCTTCACCGCAGGAGAAGTTCTTGGTCTCGTGGAAGCTCTGTGCCGCCATCGGCCCGAAGGTGCCGAGCGACTGGTTCGCGATAGCTGCCGAAGAGCCCGTGCGCGTTGTCCTCGACAACGGGGACACCGTGGCGCCCGGCGACGTCGCAGATGACCTCCATCTCGCAGCCGACACCGGCGTAGTGGACAGGGACGATCGCGCGCGTCCGGCTGGTGATGAGCGCCTCGAGGAGCGCTTCGTCCAGGTTGAGCGTGTCCGGGCGGATGTCGATGAACACCGGCGTCGCACCCCTGAGCACGAACGCGTTGACGGTCGATGAGAATGTGAATGACGGGACGATCACTTCGTCACCGGGCCCGATGTCAAGGAGCAGGGCGATCAGCTCGAGCGCGTGGGTTCCCGACGTGGTGAGCAGGATCGTCGCGTCCCCGAGCAGCCGACTCAGCAGATCCTGGCAGCGTCTCGTGAAATCGCCGTCTCCGGAGAGATGTCCACTGTGCAGGGACTGAAGCACGTAGTCGTCTACCAATCGCGTGTGGGTCGGACGGTTGAACGGAATCCGCAGCGGGACAGCGCTCATTCAGCTGTCACTTCATCATCGGTGGACTCGGACACAACGTAGGTGGGGCGCTCGAGGAGGCGAAGGTGCATGCGAGCGACGTACTCGCCCATGATCCCGAGGATCAGCAGCTGGACTCCGGCGAAGATGGCGATGATCGATGCAAGGAAAGGGAATCCCGGCACGGCGTCACCCTGGATGATGTTGCGCACCACGACGACCAGGAACACGACGAAGCCGAAGATGGTGAAGACAAACCCAATCATGCTGGCGATGCGGAGTGGCCGTGTCGTGAATCCGGTCATCATGTTCAGTGCGTGGTGCAGCAGCCGTCCGACCGTGTAGTTGGAGCGACCGCTTCCGCGCGCGTCGTGTTGCACCTTGACCGCGGCGAAACGGGTTGTCGACCACGTCAGCAGGACGTCGATCGATATGTCCGGACTCTGGTAGCGCTCGAACCCGCGGCGCAGCGATGTGCGGAAGAACCGAAAGGCGCTCACACTTCTCGCGGCGGTCGCCCCCATCGCCTCCTCGAGCGCGTACTTCGTGACCCGGGACGCTGCGGACCGCCAGAGGCTGTGTTGCTCCGACGAAGGCGTGCCGTAGACAACGTCGACATCCTCGGTAAGGCGGGCCATCAACAGCGCAATCTCCTCGGGAGGGTTTTGCAGGTCGTCATCGAGCGTGACGGTGAAGCGGTACCGGGCTTCCCGTATTCCCACCAGCAGCGCATTGTGCTGACCGAAATTCCGCATCAGCCGGATACCGCGAATCCTCTTGTCGGCGCTGGCGGCGGCGGCGATGACATCCCAGCTTTGGTCGGGACTGCCGTCGTCGACCAGGATGATCTCGTGCGCAGGCGCGAGACCCTCGAGCGCCGTGGTCAGACGTGGAATGAGGAGCGCCAGCATGTCCTCCGACCGATGCACCGGAATCACCGCCGATATGCCGTCGGGAAGTTTGGCCGAGGTCCCCATCAGGCTTGGCGATGGCATTGCATCGCCGCATGCGCAAGTAACCCGGGTGTCACCGAGAGGCTGTGAGGTCTCACCGCGCGCAATGTACGCCCTCTCCGAGGCTCCAGTGCCGGCCTCCCTTGCGCCATCGGTCAGCCGATCTCAACGATCGTCGCGCTGGGGGTGCTGTAGACAATGGTCCCGAGGTGCAGAACCAAAGGGGCGAAGGTCCCATGAATGCGATCGATGAAGAGAAAATGAACCCCGTATTGTTGGACCAGCACCGAGAGCGCGGTGCTATCCCCGTGCTCGAACACCGCGTCGTTCAATGTCTGCCGTCGGGCGTAGTCCCGACCGGCGGCGGTCGCCAACCCGGTGGTGATCCCGTACCGGATTGGGTCATAGGCTTCAATGAACACCTGCCGTTCCGAGAACGCTGAATAGTAGTAGTAGCGTCCGTCGGCCAGGCTGGGCCCGATCCAGTGGTTGTTCACAGCGAAGACGGTATTGACCGACGAGTGATCGTGTAGCCAGTGCAGCGCGGAGACCAGCCCGGGGGTGAGGCCCCAGACCGTTCCGGGGTCCGGCTGAGGCGCCGGGATCGGTGCGCGCGTCAGCACCCGCTTCGCGGTCGGGGAAACCTCGATGGGAGTGGCAAGCGCGGCAGCAGCCAACATGGGAATCAACCCAATCGCGAGGATTGCACCGACTGGCCGCCGGCGTCGCCAGCGGGTGATCAGCAGTCCAGCTCCCACGAACAGCACCGTGCCAACGCCAAAAGCGCCGTAGCGCGCGATGAGGGCATCCGGGTGCGCGAGTGCCTTGGACGAGACCGCAACCACGCCAAGCATCAACACCACCCAAGCCGCGAAAGACGCTGCGAGCGCGCGCCGCGAGACCGGCAGCGCCCCGCCGGCGTCCAACCAGACCAGGCGGTAGCCGGCGGCCGCAGCGACAGCGCCGGCGACGTAACCCGTGTCCTGAAAGTACAGTTCGCTGTAGCCAACCTGATGCACGACGTTGGTGATCAGCAAACCGGCAACGAACATGCAGAGCGCGGGACCGTACAGAGCGAGCTGATCGTGGTGCCTTCGGCGCAGGAGATAGAGCATTCCGGCGAGCGGCAGCAGCATCCCCGCGAGCCCCACCACGTAGGCGATCGGCACTGCGATCGCTCGCAGCGTATGGCTCGTGAGGCCGTGCGCAAAGATGACAGGCGCTGTGCGCGCAAGCGACACCAGTGGTTCGATGCTGGTACCCGGAACCCCACCGCCATACACCACCAGAAACGTGATGACAAAGACGATGATCCCGAGCACCGTGATGGCCGCGGCATTGATGGACAGGGTGCGTTGCACGGCATACGCGAGCAGTGCATAGAGACCCGTGCCGGCGATGATTACCGGCAGGACAGTCGCCTTGGCCCCTGATGCACCGATCATCAGCAGCACGATGATCACCCAGGTCGCCAGGTCGTCCGGCGTGCGCCAGCTGGTTGAGCGCACCCGTTGCATCACGAGGTACAGGAGCGGGAGAAAGAACGTCAATCCGTAGGGAAACGTCCAGCTCGACCAGAGGTGACCGATGAAAAGGTCGAAGAATGGGCTCGAGCCCCCGACGTCCGTGGTCAAGTCGAGCGGGCCCAGGATGAACACGACAGCGATCGCCACGACGCCGACCCACGCCGAGCGTCCCACGTAGCGTCCGATCGCGAGCAGCTGGACGGCAATCACAACAATGCTCGGCACGTAGTCGAGCCGCAGCGCGGTTGTCGGGATGGACAGATGCGTGACCTGCGTCACAGCCGCCATGTGGAAGAACACGAACCACTCGTACCGAAGTGGTACGCCGGACAACCCGGCATTGGCGGGCGGCCAGTGATACGTCACCTGCGCGATGAGCCCGATGAAGTAGGGAAAGTCGGCGCTGTAGGCAACCGACGGCGCGGTGGACGGTAGGGGCGCCGCCGGCAGGAACATCAGGGCGAGATAAGTCAATCCCACCGACAGGACAGCCGCGGATGCCCACAACACCAGGGCCGAAAGCGATTCGCCTTCGGGCTCGGGTTCCGGGCCGTGCGATCGGCGCGCGATGACGAGCGCGCTGAGCGCGATGACGACGATCGGATACAGGAAATACAGGCCTCGCACGTTGGCTGTCGCGGTTGCGGTGAAAGCGAAGAGTTCCTGGACCTGGCCCAGCGGCCACCCGATCGCAATCGCGATGAGGAGACGAGGCCGTCGCCCCCTGAGTGCCCAGAGGAGCGCTATACCGGGGAGAGCGACGAAGACGAGCTCATATGCGACGAACCGAGCTATCTCGTCGACCGCGACCCCGGTGAGCAGCCAGGTTGTGACCACCACCACCGCGACCAGGGCGCACGGACCGAGCCCCCGTCGATGCATCGGCGAGAGTATCGCCGATTGGCCGGAACCGCGAGTCAACGCGGCGGGGACACGCCGGGAGGGGCCACCGCGGTACTCCCGTCAAGCATGGCGCTGACCACGCGGTCCAGGGCGACGTCATTGCCGACGTCCAGCTCGCTTGCCTTCGATACCCGGATCCGCGGGCGGCTCCGTCCATCCTCAGTCACCAACTCGAGCACGTTGTGGAAGCGGAAGAAGAACAGTGCGGCATATCGTCTCGCGAGCTCGCGGATGCGATCGAGTTCCTCGGCGCCGGGAGGGTCATCGAGCAGTCGATCGGCCGCTGCCCAATATGCGGCAGGCGTATCCGGATCAACGGTGAATCCGCGACCCCGATAGTGCGTGTCCGCCGCGACGATCACCGGGACGCCTCGCGCGGCCAGTTCCAACCCGACGGTGGAGGTATACACCAGACCGAAGGCGGCTTCGTCCATGAACACGTAGGAGCTGGTCGGATCCTCTGACTGGATCACCCGAACGTTCGAGGGCAGAAAGGGGAACGCGGCAGCGATGTGCGCGGCCATGCGCTCGCGGGTGGGGTGGTTGCGCAGGCCCACTTCGGCGGGGTGTATCCGGACCACCAGATCTATCTCGGGATGCGTGGCGGCCCAGTGGATACCGCCGACGACCCAGTCGCCCATCGATGCAAACGCGATGTCCCTGCCGAGCACTGCGCTGTCCCAGAGGATATTGCAGAACATGACCACAAGTCGCCGGTCCGATTGCAGATCCAGTTCCTGACGGATCCTGTTGACATCCTCCACGCGCCGGCGCCAGAAATTGTCGAGCGCGCCACCCCCGCTGCGACGAGCACCCAGATAGGCGTCGATAGCCTCCGCCTCGTGCGCGGTGAGCGGAATGTCGCGCACGCTCTCCCACAGGCCGGCGGGCATCTTCAGATGGGAAGCCGGCGCGCCGCTGGTCATCACGATGCTGTCGTGGATGAATCCCTTTTCGTAGGTGCCGAAGGGCAGCCCGCGCTCTTCCGCGATCGCACGCATGATCCGCTCGGCGAAGAAGGTGCCATTCAACATGAACACTCGCTGTGCGCCGCTCCGCCCGAGAATGGAGCGCAGCCCTCGTGCGACCACGATCCCGCTCACGAGGAAGGATCGATACGTCTCCAGGACCTGTGGCGTCTCGCTCAATGTGCCCCGTGAGAGAAACCATGCAACCGACACGCGCACCAGCGCACCGAGCGGTAATCCCTGGTCGACATACTCCTCGCATTCGCGCACGCTGGCGAGTTTGGCCACCCGCCGGCGAGCAAGCCGGACGGTGCTGGTCACGTCCATCACGTCGTGGAGGGCGAGGCTGTCGAACCCTGCCGCCGCAATCGCACCGCCGGCATACGCGCGGCAGGAATGACACGGCATCGGCGGCGCGGCGTCGATGGGCATGACGTCGCAGATCGGAAGCCGGCCGCCGCAGTAGGCGAAGACCGGGGCACCTCCGCGCCGGAGCACTGCATGGGCAAGCACGGTTTCGATTGCGAGGTGGGTCGACCACCCACGCCAACTCATGAAGAGCACCCGCTCGGCGCCTGGCGCCGGCGGCTGGGCGGTGCTGGCCAGTTCGCGAAGCGCATGCCACTCCGGGGGCTCGAGCAGCCGAGGCAGACCGACAGCAGTGGCAGCCTCACGCTCGATTCCCCACACCTCGCGCAGACGGCGCTTCCAGCGGGGGTGGTTCCAGGCCCAGTCGAGTACCTTGCCGCGGAAGCCCGGCGCCGGCGCGATCTCCTCGGTCACCTGTCGTCGCCCACCTCGGTGAACCTATCATCTAGCCGCATGCCAACTCCTCAAGGTCTTTCCCATGGCTGAATCCGCCGAACGACCGCAACTGCAGGCCATCCTCGAAGGGGAGGGTGATCGCTACTTCGAACGAGTTCGCGATCACACCCTCCAGGAAGCCGACCCGGAGAAGGATCCGCCCCTGCGGATGCTCTCGATGTACGACCTGCATCCCAGCAAGGTCCTCGAAGTCGGGGCCGCCAACGGGTACCGCCTGGCGGCGCTGGCCCGCATCTATGGGAGCAAGGTCTCGGGCGTCGAGCCCGGCGAAGTTGCGGTCGCGGACGGCCACGCGCGTTTCCCGAGTGTGCGCCTGGAGCTGGGGCGCGGCGACGCCATCCCCTATGACGAGCAATTCGACCTCGTGATCATCAACTTCGTCTTCCACTGGATCGACCGCTCGGTGCTGCTCAAAACGGTTGCCGAGATCGACCGCTGTGTCGAGGATGGCGGGTTCCTGCTCATCGGTGACTTCTACCCCAGGCATGCGACACGGGCTCGCTATCACCATCTCCCGGGGCAGGAGGTCTACACGTACAAGCAGGACTGGTCGGCGATGTTCATCGCCTCGGGCTCGTACCGCCTGGTCGCGATGCTCTCCGGTGAGCACACCAAGCCGCTCCCCACCGCCGACGTCGACGACGACAATCGGTCGGCGACCTGGCTGCTGCGCAAGCGCCTCAACGGGTCATACGACGCCTGATTCGTGAGCGCACGGGTCTACGGCAACCCCGAGTTCCAGATAGGCAGTCGCGCGGTCGGGCCCGGACATCCCTGCTATGTGATCGCGGAGGCAGGGTCGAACCACAATCGCGACCTGCCCACCGCGCTGCGCCTCATCGAGGTCGCCGCGGAGGCGGGCGCGGACGCGGTCAAGTTCCAGACCTACACCGCCGAGGGCCTCTACTCGCGGCACACGCCGGACATGAAGTACCTCAAGGAGAAAGGGCTGCTCGCCGGCGAGGAGTCGGTCTGGGATCTCATCAAGCGGGTCGAGATCCCCTGGGAATGGCACGCCGACCTCGCCAGCCACGCAGCCGAACAGCGGCATCGCCTTCCTCTCCACGCCGTTCGAGGATGCGGCCGTCGACCTGCTCGAGGAAGTCGGCGTGCCGGCCTACAAGATCGCCTCGTACGAGGTGAACCACCTGCCGCTGATCGAGCAGGTCGCGCGCACCGGCAAGCCGGTGCTCATCTCCACCGGCATGGCGTCGCTCGGCGACATCGAGCGTGCGCTCGACACCGCCGCCGCGGCGGGCGCGCGCGACCTCCTGGTGATGCACTGCGCGGTCAACTACCCGCCGCAATTCGAGGACCTCAACCTGCGCGCGATCACCACCCTGCAGCATCGCGTTCCAGATCCCGATCGGCTGGTCCGACCACACCCCGGGACACACCGCCGACGTGGTCGCGGTGACGCTGGGCGCGTGCGCGGTGGAGAAGCACTACACGCTGAGCCGCGACCAGGACGGACCCGATCATCCCTTCGCGCTGGAGCCGGACGAGCTCGCCGCCATGGTGCGCGCGATCCGCGAGGCCGAGGACGCCCTCGGGTCCAGCGTGAAGCGCGTGACCGAAGCCGAGGCCGATATGTTCCGGCTCGGCCGGCGCAGCCTCGTCGCCGCCCGCGACGTGCCCGCCGGCGGCGAGCTCACCCGCGAGGATCTCGCGGTGAAGCGCCCCGGTTTCGGTATCCCGGTTGACGCGCTCGACCAGGTCGTCGGCCGGCATGTGGCGCGATGACGTGGTCGCGGACCAGGTGCTCGCAGTGGGACGACCTGGTTCGTTGAGTGCCGGCCCGGACCGTGTCCCGCAGGTCACGCTGCGCGCAGCACGGAACAGACGACTCCGCGTCGCTGCTGGCATGGCGCAACGACCCCGACGCGGTGCGCTTTTCAGCGTCAGCGGACGCGCGGTCACGGCCGAGGAGCACCGGCGATGGTTCAGCAGCGTCGTTGACGACCAGGAACGTACCCGGCTCTGGATTGCGGAAGCAGCACGGCGAGCCCGTCGGCCAGGTGCGTGTCGACATCCACGCGATGTCGGCACCGTGTCGATCGCCGTCGACCCCGGCCATCGCGGCCGCGGTGTCGGGACCGCAATGCTTCGTGCGCTCACGGGATCCGTGCGTGCCGCAGGCGCGCCGCAGCTCCTGGTGGCGGTGGTGCGCTCCGACAACATGGCGTCGCTGCACGCATTCGAGGCCGCGAGCTTTCACCGCGTCGCCGGTGGCAGCGGCGACTTTCTCCGGACTCGAATGGCCGTGACCGCAGCGCCGCCATCGACTCGCGAGTACTGGGCGAGCCAGGTTCGCGAGTATCACGATGCCGAAGGCCGCGTCTTCCGCTACGTCACGGTGCAGCATCCCGGCGCGAAGGGACTGGTCGTCCACTTCAGCGCGTTCTTCGGCGAGTGGGGCGATGCGCCACAGTATCGCCAGGTCGTTCGAGGGCCATTTCCACCGGCTGCGCATGCTCGGCGATGTCGCCGACTACGACTGCCTGTTCGTCTGCGACGAGTTCGGCGCCGACGGCAACGGGACGTACTACACCGGAGAGGCAGGCGACCTCTTCGTCGAGCGCGCGATGCTCGAGCTGATCCCGGAGCAGATGCAGGCCCTCGGCCATCGAGCCGGCGACGACGGTCACGATGGGCTCGTCGATGGGCGCGACAGGTGCCTTGAAGTTCGGGCTCCAGCTCGGGGTCAAAGGGATCGTCGCCATCAGCCCGCATATCGACCTGGACATCTGCGCCGAGCGGCAGGGCCGCATGGCGCCACGTGGCCGCGATCGTCGCGGACGGCGACCCGGTTGCCCCGCACAACTGGCCGCTGACACAGCCAGGTCCGCCTGATGGTCGAGGCGTGGCAGTCGCGCACCCGCCCTGCCGCGGCTGTTCATGCAGTCGTGCCGCGACGACGCTGGGCGTCTTCTCCGAACAGGTCGAACCGCTCCGCGCCGCCTGGGAGCGCGCCGGCGGTGACGGTCACCCTCGACGCACGGCGCACCGGCGGCCACACCAGCGACCACGCCACCAGAGCGCTGCTCCTGGACGCGGCGAGCCGCATCCTCGATGGCGAGCCGATCGACCTGAACGCTACCAGCGGTCGCGCGCCTTCCGCGGGATCAGCGCATACGAGCAGCGGCGGCGCGGCCTCCGGCGGCTCGCTGGTCGGATCCTGCGTGCGGTCAGGCTACGATGACCCCGGCCCGCGCCGGAGTGACGGTGCACAAGACCGCCGCCGACCAGATCCGGCTGCTGACGGAGGAGCCTGATGCTCGTCGAGGGATTCGACCCGCGCTACATCAAGATGTGCTACTTCGCCACGCTCGGCGAACTCGGCTACAAGACCCGTGTGTCGCTCGCCAACGGGACCAAGGCCGACAGCGCGTTGGTCGACGACCTGCACGTTTCGTTTGAGGCGTTCACGACTGGCGGCCGCCGCCTCGGGTCGGTCGATCCGTTCGAGGTCATCGAGCCGGGCGGCTTCACCCTGATCGAGGTGGATGACCACGTCGGCCCCGGACGTGCCATCGACAGCAACGGCGAGGACGTGCTCGGCATCTTCCATCTCACACCGGGGAAATTCGTCGGACAGACGACCATCGACATCGAGTTGAGCGAGATCTTCGCGCGCATCTCGGTGTCGGACGAATACATCGAGTATCACTCCGAGGAGTGGTCGGTCGCCGCCGGACTCGCGTATCAGTCCATTCCGATGAACGACCCGCGCTTCGGCGGCACCCGCAGCACGCTGATGCAGTCACCCAAGCTGCTCGTCGATGCTGAGACCGACACGCATCTGATCCTGCTCAACATCTCGTCGTTCCAGGGATACGACCAGGAGATCTCCTTCGAGCTGGCGTTCATCGCCGCGAATGGCGAACGCCTCGCCAACCACCCCATCACCGTCGCTCCCTTCGGGTTCACGCGCGTGAGCTCACGTGATGTGCTGCGCGATGCAGGGGTTCTCGATCGATTCATCGAACTCGGCGGCAACGGCCTGGTGGTCGGGTTCTCGGACCGCGGCAGTGTCGTGCCGCTGTCCATCACGCGCAACGATCGATCCAAGGGTCTTGCCTGCGACCACACCTTGCCGCCGATGTACTACCTGCCGTGGTGGGGAGGCGCGATTCGCAAGACTGCGAATCAGCGCATTCGGGAGCTGCTCTTCAGCGGTGATGCGATGGCGAAGCCATGACGACCGCGAGCTCGCTCAAGAAGCGCGGTGTTCGCCTGACGCAGCGCGCCGTCAATCCGCGCGGCCGGCTGCCGCGTCGTGGCTACGAGCACTGCTTCATCGAGGAGGAGGGCGTGCACAGCCGGTTGCACCTGCATCACTTCTACTCGATGTTCCTGCCGGACGTGACCGAGCCGGTCGACGCACATGTGCACGTGTTCGGCGCTGATGGCGCCCGCCTCGGCGTCGTGACTCGCACCCTGCAACCGCTCAGCTCGTTGGTGCTGCCCATGACGGAAGTGCTTACCGAGCTCAAGAGCACCGAGACCCTCGGCTCGGTCGCGCTCGACGTGGAGCCGTCTGCGGGGTACGAACGAAAGCTCGTCGAGATCGGCCCCGACAATGCGCGCGCGCAGTCCCCGTTCTGGATGGGCTACTACGACGCCGGCGGCAGCGTTGCCTACGTGCACTCGATCGACCAGTTCTACGGCGAGGTCTTCGGGGTGCCCAGGGCCGCGGGATTCGCATTCCGTGCGCGATGGCACCGCGGTGCCGAGTGGTCGAGCAAACGCCTGATCGACGCCGAGGGGCTGCGACGCGCCGATGCATACCTCGTCAACTACAGCTCGTCGGCCGGCGCGACGACGATTCGCTGGCGGGCGCATCCCGGCGGCGCTGTGCTCGTCGCAGCAGACCGTGACCGTGCAGCCGCACGGCGCGGTGCGCGTCAGCGTGAGCGGCGAGGATGTCGCCAGGGCAACAGGCCCGGTGCGACAACTTCGTCTCGAGGTCGACGGACTCCTCACCGAGAACGGCAAGCCGTACGTGATGCTGCGCTACGGGGACGGACCCTTCAGCCTCCACCACGGCTAGCAGTACGGCCGGTCAACGAGGTCGTGGCCATGCGGCGCGCCTCGGTGGCATGGCGGCGGCGTCGAGCAACTCGTTGCTGCTGACCAGCAATCCTCGCAACCGGACGCGCCGCAGTCCATATCGTCTCGGTGGCGAGTGATCGCGCGAACAGGCCGACGGCGAACCTGCGCCGCTGCCGGTCGAGGTCGTCACGCAGGTCTGTCGCGACCCAGGAACCCGCCACGGTGGTGAGGCGACCCGCGACGCGGTCGGTGGCGTGCCCGTCGACGACGCCGAGCGCGCTCCTCGTACCACGCCGCACAACCCGAGGCCTGCGGTGTCCAGCTGTCGGCGACCATTGCGGTCAGGATCTCTTTCGATACCGCATGGCGCAGACAGCCATCGCGGCGCGGCGTCGAAGGGAATCAGCCCCTCGCGGTGGCTGCTCATATTCGGCGCCCCAGGCTGCGTAGATGACGCTGCGCCGGCCGCCACTGCCTCGTACATCGCGGTCGTCTGGAACCCCACGACGACGTCGCTTTCGATGATCAGGTCGCGCGTGTCGGCATCCGCGGCGGCGACGCTGACGCCCTGGTTCCAGGTGACCCCGGCAAGACGAGCCAGCCGGTCGGCCTCGGCGCGACGATCCTGCTGCGGGTGGCACTTGACCACGACCTCGCAGGTGCCCGCGCGCGCCAGCTCCAGCAGCGCCGACTCGGTCTCGCTGCGGAGCGGCTCCCAGGTACGAAGTCCCTTGCCGCGCCCCGCGCCTGGCACATACGCGTCGAGTGCGTAGGTGAGGAACAGCACACGGCGTCGGGCCGACGGGAGCCGTGCCGGACCAGCGGCATAGAGGTCGAATCGCGGCTGCCCGGTGACCTCGATCAGCTGCGGGGTCAGCACCGGCGCGCATCCAGAACTCCCGCTGACGGTCGCTGCACACGGTCATCCAGTCCGAGACGAACGGCGCCTCGGCTGCGACCTCCTGGGTGAAGGTCTCCATGGTCGCCTGCGAGACCGTCGTCTCCTTCTGCACGACGACCACGGGAACGCCGAGGCGATGCGCGGCTGCCGGGAGCGTGCGCACGTAGAAGAACGCGTCGGACGGCAGCATGATGATGTCGAATGCGCGCTCCAGGTACAGGCGGCGCACCTCGCGTGCCAGCCACGCCGCGTAGCGGCCGCGCGCGGCGGCGAGATCCGGGTTGTTGTATGCCCGCAGACCGCTGCCGACCTCTTCCCCATGATCCGGAGCGCCCGGTTGCGCAGGCGCTGATACGGAAAACGCCGGACCTCAAGTCGGGGATGCGCCTCCAGCGCGCGCAGATCCTGGTCGAAGAAGTGATCGAGCGCGAGGACTCGGAGGCGGACGGTCAATGCACCGACCTTTTTCGGCAGCACGAAGCCCAGGAGGGCGGTGCGCTCATCTGGGGTCATCGCAAAGCGAACCACTCCCAGGACGTACACGAGACTTCGCGGGAACGCAACACAACACGATCGGGATGAGGCCGACCGGCGGGAAGAAATGCGCAGTGAGCGACGATGACGGCCGCGAACACCAGCGCCCAGGGGACGATCGGAACGATGGCGCGCATCGCGAACTCGCGGAACCCCATGGCAAGGAGGTGCAGGGTCAGGCGGATGTACAGCGGCGCGGTGATCCCATAGCCCACGAGCGTCCCGATGATGACGCCCGGAGACCCCGAGTGGCTTCGCGAGTGCGATGGAGACCGACCAGGTTGACGACGACCGCGCAGGAGACATATGTCGCAGCCGAGCGTACCCTACCCATGCCGACCAGCATGGTGTTGGCGATTGTGGCCGTGCAGGTAATCAGCTGGTAGCTCAGAAACAGTTGCGCGGGCCCGACAAAAGCCGTGTACTTCGGTCCCACCCACGCGATCATCAGTGGGCGCGCGAGGATGAGTGCGGCAATGGTGACGGGCAGTGAGAGTGCCAGGGTGTACCGAGTGCCGCGAACGAGGAGCTCGCGCAGCCGCACTCGCAACTCCATCGCGAGCAGGTTGGCTGCGGCGGGAACCACGGCCGCCGCTGTCAACGACAGCGGATAGGACACCGCCGATTGCAGCCGTGCAGCGAAGCTGTATCCGGCGAGGACGTTGAGTCCGACGGCGAATTCCAGGATCAGCGTGTCCATCTGCGACCAGATGACCCCGTTGATGCGGAGGATGAACACCCATCCGCTGAACCGTGCCAGGGGCCGCAACGCCGCCCGGTTGATGAGACGCGGCGAGACGCGCATCTCTGGGCAGAGCATCCGTGCCAGCACCGCGTACCCGATTGACGCGAAGGCTGTACCCGCGATCATCGTCGCACCGAGCGCGACCACACCCTGACCGGTGAGGATCACCGTCAGCGCCAGGACCGTGTAGAGGATCTGCCGGCCGAGATCGACCACCTTGATCCAGCCGTAGCGCTGGAGCCCCTGCAGGACTCCCTGGAAGGCGAGTGCAGGCAATCCGAACAACGCCTCCGCAGCGAAGAGGACGAACAGGAGATGCAAGTCGTTCTGCAACCCGGTGTCGATGTTCTTGAAGATGTGGCTCGCGACGAGCGAGAGCGTGACGAGCACCGCGAAGGCGACCAGGGCAGTCGCCGAGAGCACCGCGAGCGCGGAACTCACCACCTCGCCGATCTTCTCGCGCTGACCACGTCCATCGGCATCGGCGACGAACCTGGTGACACCAGCCTGGAGTCCGAGGTCGGAGATGCTCAGGTATCCCGCGGAGACTGAGAAGGCAAGTGCCAGCACCAGGACCGAGTACTGGCCCGTCTTGAGGTTGTGCCCCGCCGCCCCCAGGACCACGAAGTTGGCAAGCAACGAGAACACGCCGACCGAGCCGGTGATGAGCGTGTTGCGGAATAGACGCCGTCCGTGCGCGACCGGAACCGGAGCGGTGGTCATGGGCGTCGGGCGGCCTCGCGTTGCGCCCGATAGCGCTCGTTGCGCAAGGGGAGACCGCTCTGGTCGTGCAGTGAAGGGTCGCGCTCGAACGCCGCCACGATGTCGTCGAGTCCCGGGGGTGGCTGCTCCGGCAAGGAGGCCAGCAATTTCGCCACTCGGGCGAGATCTGCGGGCACGTCCACGGTGAGGCGCATCCAGGAGAGGTCAGGTTCGTGCACGACGCGGACGGTGCGGAAATCGTCGAGGTGCTCGCGCACCAGAACCGTCACATGCTCGTGCTCGTACTCGAGGGTCGCTTCGCGGTCGATGCGCGCGAGGCATGCGGCGGTGAATGCCTCGCAGTCGTATCCCTCGGGATAGCTGGGCGGCTCGACATTGCTCGCGTAGTCAGCGTCATCGTCGAGACGCGCACGGATCACGGCGTCGACGACGACCGGATCGGTCAGCGGACAGTCGGCGGTGATGCGAACGATGACATCCGCGTGATGCTCGTGCGCGGCGAGCACATAGCGGCTCAGCACATCCGGCTCCGAGCCACGCGTCAGTCCGGCTCCGCACGCAAGCGCGAGCGCCGCAACCTCGTCGTCGCCGGGAAGGTCTGTGGTCGCAACCACGACCTTGTCGACCAGGGTGGCGCGGCTCAGGCGCTCGATGATGTGCGCGAGCATCGGCCTGCCCTGGAGTGGCGCCAGCACCTTGCGAGGGAACCGCGTCGACCCGCAGCGTGCCTGGATGATGGCGACCGTGGTCATCAGGCGGCTCTCGCTGCGACCAGTTGACGTATCGCGTCGGCCACTCGTTCAGCGCCGCGGCCGTCGACAAGGGCACGGCCCCGAGCCGCCATGTCGTCGCGGCGCGCGCCGTCATCGAGGAGTTGCAGACAGGTGCTCGCGAGGCTCTCGACATCGACAACGATGGCGCATCCCGCCGCCGCCAGTGCGGCCGCCTGGGCCTCCTGGTTCGGCACCGCCGCCGTGATAACCGCAGGCGTGCCGACGCACGCGGCCTGCACCGCGGTGGTGCCGGCCGCGCCGACGTACACGCTCGCTTGCGATAGCGAATCGGCGAGGCTCGGTGGGGCGATGAGCACATGCTCGCGCTCGTGGGCGCCGTCGGCAACCCCGGGTGTGTCAGGGCCGACGACGCGGACGACTTCCACAGTGCTGTCGCCATCGAGCAGAGCGCGGGTCACGCGGCCGCCGATGCCTGCGAGGTCGGTTGCGCCGCTCGACACCAGCACCATCCGCGAGTCCCGTCCCCGACGCAGCGCCTGCTGGCGCGCGTCGGCGAACGAGGCGCGAATGAGCGCGAATGCTGGGCCGCCGAGAAAGGAGTCAGCGCCTGACGGACGCATGGCCTCGCCCGCTGGTGACGGGTTGACTGCGAGGTCGCAGTCCGCCGGCAAACAGAGGTCGTCGACCACCGTCAACGCCGCCCGCCGGCGCAGACGGTGCTGCAATGCCACCTCGAACACGTAGCCGTCGAGGACGAGGACGTCAACCGATTCGGTCGCGCTCACCGCAGCGGCCACGCGCGCCTGCGTGTCGCCATGTGCCTCCACCGGAATGTGCCCCCGACGCGTGACCCGATCGCGCACCCCGGCATCGTCCTGCGGCACCACGATCGAGACGTCGAGATGCGGTCGCAGCGCGTCGGCGAGCGCCAGGATGCGCTCGAGGTGTCCGAGCCCTACCCCGCTGCCGCAATCCGCGGCGAGCAGGGCGCGGGGTCTCACGGTGTGCCCGCGCTTGCCGCCGCCCACGCGTGAATCCGGCGCAGTGCGAGGACGACGTCGTCCTGGTCGGAGGCGGTCATCGCGGGGAAGAGCGGCAGCGTCACGAGACGTCCGCACAGACGCTCGGCGTGCGGTGCGGTCCCGGGCACGCCACCCCGCTCGCGGTACAGGGAGAGCAGGTGCACGGCGGGGTAGTGCAGCGTCGCCTCGATGCCCTCGGCACGCAGGGCGTCGATGACCGTGTCGCGCGGGCAACCAAACTCGTCGGGGTCGATCTCCACGGGATAGAGGTGCCAGGCGTGACGGCGCCCGTCCGGCCGTGGTGGGAGACCGACACCGGGAATGTCGGCGAGCATCGCGTCGTACCGATCCGCGAGCTCGCTGCGCTCCGCAACGACCTCGTCGAGCTTGCGCAGTTGCGAGGTGCCCAGCGATGCTTGCAACGCGGTCATGCGGTGGTTGTCGCCGAGCATGGTGACGTCGTAGCGCCAGTTGCTGCCGGTGCGTTCCTCGGCGGTGGAGGTCATCCCGTGGTTCCGGAGAACGCGCATCCGCGCCGCGAGCTCGGCGTCGTCGGTGAGGCATGCGCCGCCCTCGCCGGTGGTCATCTGCTTCACCGGGTGGAAGCTGAGCGTGGTGATGTCGGCGATGGATCCCACGGGCGTCGCGCCGAGCCAGCCACCGAGCGAATGCGCGCTGTCGGCGATCACCGGCAGCGGTCGTGGGAGCGCCGCCTTGATTGCCGGAATGTCGGACGGCAGCCCTGAGTAGTCGACGGTGATGATCGCCTTGGTGCGCGGCGTGACCGCAGCTGCGACGGATGCGGGGTCGAGGCAGCGATCGTCCCCGATGTCAGCGAACACAGGCGTCGCACCGATGCGGAGGACGGCATTGGCGGTGGCGACGAAGGTGAGCGGGGTCGTGATCACCTCATCGCCCGCGGCGACGCCGAGTGCCAGCACCGCAATGTCGAGCGCGACGCTGCCGTTGGCCACGACCACTGCATGCGCCACCTTGCAGCGTGCGGCGAGGGCGTGCTCGAAATCAGCGATGGCCGCACCGCCGGTGAGCGTTCCCGACCGGAGCGAGTCCACGACCGCAGTGATATCGGCGTCATCGAGCCGGTGCCGCCCGTAGGGAAGCGAACGCTCGCGGATGGGCGTGCCACCGGCAATTGCCGGTGGACCGTTGACGCTCATCCCGCGGGTATGGCGACCGGTGCGTTGCTGTGCGGCACCGTCGCCAGCACCTCACGCAGTTCGTCGCCGACAAGCCACTGCGTGTTGGTATCGCTGCTGTACACGAAATCGTCGGCGACCGGACTCCCGTCAACGGCCTCGCGGGCTGCCCAGAATGCGTGCTCGGGCTCGACCACATAGCACCACCCGCGATCGTGCGTGTGCCGCGCCTCCTCGGCGGTGATCAGCGACTCGTGCAGCTTTTCGCCGGGGCGGATTCCGGTGTAGCGAATGGGCAATCCGGGTGCGATCGCTTCGGCGAGATCGAGCACGCGCGTGCTCGGAATCTTGGGGATGAACACCTCACCCCCCTGCATGGCGACGAAACAGTCGGCGACGAATTGCACCGCCTGGTCGAGCGTGATCCAGAAGCGGGTCATGCGCTCGTCGGTGACGGTCAGCTCGCCGGACGTCGACTGGTCACGGAAGAGCGGCACCACGCTCCCGCGCGATCCCACCACGTTGCCGTAGCGCACGCAGCAGAGCCGCGTCTCGTGCTTGCCTGCATAGACGTTGGCCTGCACGAACAGCTTCTCGGCGCACAGCTTGGTGGCGCCGTAGAGATTGGCGGGGCTCACCGCCTTGTCGGTGCTGAGCGCCATCGCCCGCGGGACCCCGGCGTCAAGACACACCTCGGCCACGTTCTGGGTGCCGAGGATGTTGGTCTTCACCGCCTCGAAGGGGTTGTACTCGCAGACCGGCACGTGCTTCAACGCCGCCGCATGGATGACGACGTCGGCGCCCTCGATGGCGCGGCGCAGGCGTTCCTTGTCGCGAACGTCACCGATGAAGAAGCGCAGACGCGGATCGCCGAACTTCCGCTCCATCTCGGTCTGCTTGAGCTCGTCTCGGCTGAAGATGCGAATCGCGGCGGGATTCCACTTCGCGAGCGCGGTGCGCGTGAAGTGCTGCCCGAAGGAGCCGGTTCCTCCCGTCAGCAGGATGGTCCGCCCCTCGAAATAGTTCACAGTCGGTCCTCTTCTGGTGCCCGCATGGGTCGTGGGTAGCCTAAGGGACCTTGGCCGCCGTGCGCGCCGTGCGCCTGCCACCCAGGGCCAATCCACCCGCAGCGGTCATCGCCGCGAGCGCGCAGAACGCGATTTACGGGCCGTCCGCTAGCCTTGGACCCGCTGGGAGGCCGCTGCTGTATCCGTGCCCTGACAGGAGTTTGCGATGGAACTCGCCATCCACTACATGAACTTCACCCTCCCGGGCGGCAACGCGGCCATCGGTCCAGACCTGGCCGCAACCGCGATAGCCGCCGAGGAGGCCGGCTGCTCGACCTTGACGATGATGGATCACTGGTTCCAGATGGAACAGTTCGCCACCGCGTTCGATCCCATGCTCGAGGGCTATACGTCGCTCGGGTTCGTCGCCGGGAAGACCAGGACCATCGCGCTCTCGCTCATGGTCACCGGCGTCACCTACCGGTACCCCGGACTGCTGGCGAAGATCGTCACCACCCTGGATGTCGTCTCCGGCGGCCGTGCGTGGCTCGGGCTCGGCGCCGCCTGGTACGAGCGCGAGCATCGCGCCCTGGGCGTGCCGTTTCCGCCCCTCGCTGAGCGCTTCGAGCGCCTCGAGGAGACCCTCCAGATCTGCAACCAGATGTGGAGCGACAACGACGGGCCGTACGAGGGCAAGCACTATCAGCTCGCCGAGACCATCTGCGTGCCCCAGCCCATCCAGCAGCCGCGACCGAAGATCATCATCGGCGGTGGGGGAGAGCGGAAGACGCTGAAGCTGGTCGCGCGCTACGCGGACGCCTGCAACCTGTTCGCGCTGGGGCCGCCCGAGGTGCAGCGCAAGCTCGACGTCCTCGCGAAGCATTGCGAGGACGAAGGGCGAGACATGGCCGAGATCAAGAAGACGATCCAGGGTGGCGCCAACCCGTTGCTCGACCCGGACCAGTTCCTGGCCGACATGGAGGCATACGCGGCGATCGGCATCGACATGGTCGGCGTCCGCAACCAGGGGCCGGACCCCGCCGCGAACGTCCGCGAACTCGGGAAGTACATCGTGCCGCGCCTCAACCAGATCGGTCACTCGTAGCCGGCGTGCCGCCCACCGCTGCCGCAACCAAGGCTCCAGCAATCTCGGTTGCGCACCTGTCGAAGCGGTTCGGCGACCGCGTCGCGTTCGACGACGTTTCGTTTGAGGTGGCACACGGGGAGGTGTTCGGGTTTCTCGGCCCGAACGGCGCAGGCAAGACCACGACGGTCCGGACGCTGGGCACCCTGCTCGCACCTTCGGGCGGCTCCGCCCGGGTCGCCGGTCTCGACCTGACCCCCGAGAACGGTGTCGAGATCCGCCGGCGCATCTCGATCATGCCCGAGTCCCCCGGCCTCTATCTGCGCTTGAGCGTGCGCGAGAATCTCGAGTGCTTCGCCGGTCTCTACGAGCTCGCCGACGGGTCGCAACGCATCGACCAGGCGCTGAAGGCGGTCAACCTCGTCGGGCGTGCGAACGATCCGTGCGGGGGCCTCTCGAAAGGCTTGCGCCAGCGCGTGAGCCTGGCCCGCGCTTTGCTGAACGACCCCGAGGTGCTCTTCCTCGACGAGCCCACATCAGGCCTCGATCCGGTGGCGGCCCGCGACGTGCACGAGCTCATCGACGGGCTCCGCCAGCGGGGCGTGACGATCTTCCTCACCACGCACCGGCTCGAGGAGGCTGAGCGCCTCTGCGACCGCGTGGCCATCCTCAACACGTCGCTGCGCGCGATCGGCAGACCTGAGGACCTTCGGGTGCGACTGTTTCCCAACGCGCTCGCGGTGCGAACCGTCGCGCCGCTCAGCGATCCCGACGCCGTCTTCAAGGACTTACCGGGGTTGCAGGCGTGGCACCAGGAGGCCTCGGGACCGTACATCGTCGCGGTCGCCGACACTGCAGCGGCGGCGCCCGCGCTCACCCGAGCGTTGGTGGCCGCAAACGCGGATGTGCTCTCGATTGCCGAGTTGCACCACTCGCTCGAGGACGTGTATCTCGAGCTCATCGACGAGGACGTCGAGCTGGTGACGCGATGAACCTGAGCGCCATTCGCGTTCGGACCATCCTCATCAAGGAGCTGCGCGATCTCCGCCGCAATCGCTCAGTGCTGGTGGCGATGCTCATCTTTCCGTTGATCTTCAGCATTGCGCCGCTGGTCAACATCTTCGAGCTGTCGTCCTCCGCTGCCGGCGGCGTAGCTCGATACAACGTGCTGCTGTACATGCTGGGCATTCCGGCGATCGTGCCCGCCGTCATCGCCGCCTATGCGGTCGCGGGTGAACGCCAGCAGGGCACGCTGGAGCCGGTGCTGATCACGCCGATCCGCCGTGAGGAATTCCTGCTCGGCAAATTCCTGGCGGCGATGCTGCCGTCGGTGGTCGTCGCCTATGTGGTCTACGCGATCGTGCTTGCCCTCATCCAGGTGTTCGCGCAGCCGGGCGTTGCCGCTGCCGTGCTCCATCCCACCGAGATGCTGGTGCAGGTCCTGTTCACACCACTCATCGCGGGCTGGTCCATCTGGCTTGGGATCGCCGTCTCGACTCGCGCGAGCGACACGCGCGTCGCCCAGCAGCTGGGCATCCTGGCGTGTGTTCCGACAGCCGTGATCGCCGCGCTCTTCGCCTACGCGGTGATACCGCCAAAGTTCGGACTCGGCGTCTTCTGCGCCGTGCTGCTCGTCTTCCTGAACGTCACCGGCTGGCGGGTGACGTCGCGGTTGTTCGACCGCGAGCGGCTCATCACCGGCACGAGGTAGGCGAAACCCCGCGGTGACGTGGGGACGGCTCATGGATCGCGCGCCCAGCCGTCGCGGACGGACTTGTCCGTCTTCTGGCAGGCCGATGACCACCAGGCCGTGCCGGGCGTTGCGGTCATTGGTTGGTGATTGGTGGAGCGGAGGGGATTCGAACCCCTGACCTCTGCCGTGCGAGGGCAGCGCTCTCCCAGCTGAGCTACCGCCCCGAGACCAGGATCACGCCGAGGCGTTTTGCAGTATAGGCTGGCGCTCGAGGCGCCTAGGACGCAGTCCGCGCCGCGAAGAAGGTCTTCACCGCCTCGGCAAGCGCCGGCAGGTTGAACGGCTTGGGGAGCATGCCGTCGGCGCCGGCGAGCCTGGCCGCCTCCGCCTCCTCGGACAGGGCGCTGAACATGAGCACCGGGGTCTGCGCGGTTGCCGCGTTTGCGCTGATCCGCCGGCAGGCCTCGATGCCGTCGATGCCCGGCATCATGATGTCGAGGATGATCAGATCGGGGCGATCGGCCGCGGCGATCCTGACGGCCGCTTCGCCGTCGGAAACGGTCGACATCTCGTAGCCTTCGAGGTCGAGGTAGCGGGAGACGACGGACAGTACGCGCGGGTCATCGTCGGCGAGCAGAACGCGCGGCCGGGACATTGCCCTCATGGTACGGAGGCGCCGCCGAAACGGGTGGCTTGCGTCCATTCCTTTACAGACTGGATTCGAGATGCGTCCGCGCCGGCCGAGGCGTCCCGACGCTACCGGTGGCTATACTCGCGCGCAGGCATGTCGAGCACCCCGGCGTCCCTGGTTCTCTTCGGGATAGCGGTCGCCGCATACACCCTCGCGGTAGTTGCCTTCGTGCTCCACCTGGCCTTCCGCAAACGGGTCCTCGGCGATATCGGGATGGCCCTCGTCCTGGTCGGCTGGCCGCTGCATTTCGCCTCGATCTTCACCCGTGCCCTCGAGGCCGGGCACTGGCCGCTCGGCAACATGTACGAGTACTCGACCGGGATCGCGTTCGTTGTCGTCACCGTGTGCGTGGTCCTGATGGTGCGCTCGCGGATGCGCCTGATCGGGTTGCCGGCGATGATCGTCACGGTCGCGCTGATGGGTGTGGCCTACATGCTCTACGTGCCGCCCGGGCAGCTGGTCCCCGCGCTGCACAGCTACTGGCTGACCATCCACGTGACCTCGATGGCCACGTCCTCCGCCGTGCTGAGCTTCTCGTTCTTCTTCGGGATGGCCTATCTCGCGCGACGCTGGGCTGATAACCGCCTGCTCGCGGTCGCTCCCGCGGCCGTGCCCGCAAGCGTCAGCAGTGGCGGCGTCGCGACCATGACGATGGGAGGCGGCGGCGGGTCAGGCGGCGGCTTCACCGCGGCCGGCGGCAAGCACCCGGTGGCGACGTGGCTGCAGCGCGCGCTGCCGAGGGCGGGGGTGCTGGACGGCTGGAGCTACCGCTTCGTGATGATCGGCTTTCCGATCTGGACCTTCGGTGTCATCTGCGGTGCCATCTGGGGCGAGCACGCCTGGGGACGCTACTGGGGATGGGATCCGAAGGAGACGTTCGCTTTCATCACGTGGGTCATCTTCGCGATCTACCTCCACGCTCGCGTGACCTACGGCTGGAAGGAGAAGCGCGCGGCGATCATCACGGTGTTCGGGTTCGCGGCGATCCTCTTCACGCTGTATGCGGTCAACCTCTGGATCGCGGGACTGCACTCGTACGCTCGCGCCTGACGTACGTGACCGCGTGCGCACGCACGCACATACCCAAATGCACGATCCGAGCGCGGCGACACGAAGAGACAGCGTCGCGACTACGCGCGGCGCGCCCACCTCGTCTTCTTCAGCATCTTCTTATGCTTGTGCTTGCGCATCTTCTTGCGCCGCTTCTTGATTACGGAACCCATCTGCGAACGACTATAGCGGTCCGAGGCGAGCTGAAGGCCTCGCGCAAGTTGGCGGCTGTGGTCTCGAGATCCTGAGGGAGCACCTTCACGTCGCCGAGCACTGGCATGAAGTTGGTGTCCCCGGCCCAGCGCGGCACGACGTGGACGTGGACGTGCTCGGTGCTCGCACCCGCAGCGCCTCCCTGGTTGATGCCGATGTTGAACCCGTCCGGGTGCATCGCGTCGCTCAGGACGCGGATCGCGCGCTGGGTGGCCGCAAAGATCGCCGCCCCTTCCTCAGCTGTCAACTCGAGCATGCCGGGCGTGTGGCGAACCGGCACGGCCATGAGGTGGCCGCTCGTGTACGGATAGCGGTTCATCAGGATGAACGCCAGTTTGCCGCGGTCGACCACGAGCGACTGGTCGCCGTCGCCGCGGGCAGCCGCGCAGAGAAAGCAACCGTCGCCGGCGCTTGCAGGCGTGCCGTCACACTAGGCCATGCGCCAGGGTGCCCAGAGCCGCTTCACGCCACGACGGTAGCCGACCGCCCGCTCCACGCGGGAGCCGGCACGCTCAGAGCAATGTCAGGGTCACTTCCACGTTGCCCCGAACCGCATTCGAATAGGGGCAGCGCTGCTCGGCCTCGTCGATCAGCGCCTTCGCCTGCTCGCGGTCGGGCATGAGGGAAGCGTGATCAGTAGTTCGACAGCAAGGCCCAGGCGTCCGGACTCGATCCGCCCGATGCCAACCCGAGCGGTCACCGTGGCGTCCTCCACGTCGACCCCCTTGCGGCGGGCGATGCCGAGCATCGCGTTCTCCCAGCACGCGGCAAATCCGAGGGCGAACAGCTGCTCGGGATTCGTCCCGCGGGCACCATCCCCGCCCAGTTCCTTCGGAGACGTGAAGTCGACCTCCACGACGCCGTCGGAGGTGACGCCATGGCCTCGCCGGCCGCCTTTGACGGTGGCCTCAGCGGTGTAGAGGATCCGTGGCCGCTGATCGTTGTCGCTCATGACTCCTCCAAGACCGCAGGGTTGCAGAACCATCTTATGAGCGACGGTCCAGACCCAGGAGTCAGCCGGCGCGTCGTGGCGTCGACGACTCGACGCGCAGCTGGCGCCCAGGTCGCGGCCCGGCCGGCGTGACCCGGCTCCGGCTCGGCGGGCGCCGGCGCTCGAACGACGCGGTTTCGCCCCCGTGCTTGGCCGCGTACATGGCCCGATCCGCTGCGGCGAGCAGCTCATCGAGGTGGTCGCCGTGCTCCGGGTACGAGGCGATCCCGATCGACGCCGTCAGCCGGCCGAGGTGGGTTCGTCCGGACAGCGCCAGCCGGCTGATGGCCACCCGCACCGCCTCGGCGACATCGCTCCGCCGTCGGCATCGCACCCGTGGAGCAGCACCACGAACTCCTCGCCCCCGAGGCGGACGACCGCATCGGCGCCGCGCACGCTGGCGCGCAGCCGGGTTGCGATCCGCTGCAGCACCAGGTCACCGGCGGCGTGGCCGCCGTTGTCGTTCACGGTCTTGAAGTGGTCGAGATCGATGAGGAGCAGCGAGAACGGCTGGGGGTCGCGTGCGCCGCGAACGAGCTCGCGCTGCGCGGTGTCGCGCAGCCAGCGGCTGTTGAACAGACCGGTGAGGGGATCGGTCATGGCAGCACTGAGCAGCTCGGTGTACAGCTGCGCGTTGCGCCACGCCGCGGCCGCGATATGGGCGAAGAGCGACCCGGCCTCGAGCTCGCGAGCGCTGAATTGCCCGATCCCGACGCGCCAGCAGTTGATGATCCCGAGCTTCCGCTCGGCGGCCACAAGCGGGATGAGCAGGAGGGACTCGTGCACGACCGCCGTTCCTGGTACCTGCCGCGCGAGCGGGTGATCAGCGGTGTCGTCGACGTTCTCGGGGATGCCCTTGGCGAACGCCCACCCCGTGATCCCCGCATCGAGCGAGAAGGCGTCTGCGAGGATCTCGTCGGCGATCGGGGCCGGTCGCCAGCACCGGGTTGAAGCGGTGGGTCTCGTAGTCGGCCACGAAGATCGCCATCTCGGTGACCGGCACCACGCGAGCCAGCTGCTCGGCCATCACCCCGAGGATGCGCATCGGGTCGTGCTCCGTCTGGAGTGCCAGAGCCGCGTCGCTGAGCGCCCGGGGAAGCCCGCTGCGCACGCGCGACGGACGGGGTTGCACGGAGGGCAGCACCGCGGGCTGCGCAAGGTGGAGGAGGGGGCCCTCCAGGCGCCGATCGAACTCGCGACGCCGGTCGTTGGGCGAACCATCCGGGGATGACCACCTCGACGTCGTCATGCCCCTCGACGGCCTGTACGAGCACGGGGCGGCCGAGGTGCCATCCCTGTCCGAACTGCACGCCGAGTGACTGGAGTGCGTCTTCCTCGGATTGGGTCTCGATGCCCTCGGCGATCAGCCGCGCGCCGATGTGGCCACCAAACGAGAGCAGCGATACGACGAGCGCCCGGCGTGCGCGATCGGTGTCGACCGCATGGATCAGCGATCGGTCGACCTTGATGAACTCCGGGCGGAGCTCGGCGATCACGCGCATGCTGGCGTGACCCGCGCCCGCGTCGTCGACGGCGATTCGGAAGCCATGGGATCGGAGGTCCGCCGCGATGCGCTGCAGGCGCTCGAGATCGGGGACCGGGTCACGTTCGCTGAACTCGAGCACGATCGAAGCCGGGTCGAGGCGTGCATCGCTCACCGCGCGTGGAGTGCCCGCATGCCGCCCGCGTCGAGGAGCGTACGGATCAGCACGTTGACGAACAGGTCGGTGTCGCCAATGTTCGGCGCTTCGCGCAACGCCGCACGCACGCAGGCGATGTCAACAGCCGATTTGACATCGAGCGACGCGGCCGCTCCGAAGAGCTCGTCGGGCGTGGTGAAGTGCTCGGTGGGAGGGAAGCGTGCCAGCGCCTCGTAGCCGATGCTCGTGCCGTCGTACAGCCTGACGATCGGCTGCACCGCCGCCACGATTCGGCCGCCATCGATGAGTTGGGTCAGCTCGCGCCGAAGCGCAGTTCTGGACCGAGGCGATGTGGCCGGTGCGAACCGTCCCCCTACCGCGCTGTCCACGGAACGGTGCATGACCCGTCTCGCGCTCACCTCGTCGAGTGTGGCGACCGGGGGTTGCGAGCCGGTGACGTCGGAGTCGCTAGCGAGCGAAGAAATTCGAACGTTCGTTCGCGCGCGACCGCGCCGCAGCGTTCAGACGGTGACCGCGAGCTTGGTGCGCACCTGGTCCGAGAAATGGCACGAGGCGAGATGGCCGTCCGGCTTCATCTCGAGCGGTGGCACGACGTCGGCGCAGATGCCGGGAACCTGGGCGATCGGGCACCGCGTGTGGAACAGGCACCCTGAGGGAGGGTTGCGCGGCGAAGGGATCTCGCCGGTGAGCTCGACCAGCCGGCGCTTCGAACTCGATCCGCGGGTCGGGCACCGGGATGGACGACAGCAGCGCGCGCGTGTAGGGGTGATCCTGCGAGCGATAGAGGTCGTCGCTCGGCGCCACCTCACAAATTCTGCCGAGGTACATGACCATGACCCGGTTGCTGATGTGACGTACCACCGAGAGGTCGTGTGCGATGAAGAGATACGTGAGGTGGAACTCGCGCTGGAGATCCTCGAGCAGGTTGATGATCTGCGCCTGGATCGAGACGTCCAGCGCCGACACCGGCTCGTCGCAGATGATGACCTTGGGGTTGAGCGCGAGCGCGCGTGCAATCCCGATGCGCTGCCGCTGCCCACCGCTGAACTCGTGCGGATAGCGGTTGTTGAAATACGGGTTGAGACCGACGGTGCGGAGCAGTTCCTGCACGCGTGCATCCTTGGCCTTGCCGCGGCCGATCATCTTGAAGTTGACGAGCGGCTCGCGATGATGTCGCCCACCGTCATGCGCGGATCGAGCGACGCGTACGGATCCTGGAAGATGATCTGGAGCTGCTTGCGCTGCTGACGCAGCTTCTCGCCCCGCAACTTGGTGACGTCGACTCCATCGAGGATGACCTCGCCAGACGTCGCTGGGATGAGTTGGGTGATCACCCTGCCGAGAGTCGACTTACCGCATCCGGACTCGCCCACCAGGCCAACTGTTTCCCGGGCATGATGTCGAAGCTGACGCCGTCGACGGCCTTCACCGATGCGCCGACACCTGCGCTGAAATGCTTCACAACGTTGACGACGCGCAGGATCGGCTCGCCGACCGTCGGCAGTGCGACGCGCCGTCAGTCACTGAGAACAATTTCGGCGGGTGCCGCCGTCAGGTCGGCCACGGGCCGGCGCCCGTGCGGATGCACGCCGCTCGCCGCACCCGGGCTCGTGTCCGTGATGTTCCCCGCCCCCATCTCCTCGTAGGCACGTGTCATCGTCACCCAGCAGGCCGCCCGCTGCGCGTTGGCCACGTCCTCGATGACGGGCGGCTCACCGAAGCAGCGCTCGATACGGAACGGACAGCGGGGGTTGAACTTGCACCCGACCGGCAGGTCGATCAGGTCGGGCGGCAGGCCTTCGATGGACAGCAGCCGATCCTGGCGATTGGAGTCGATGCGCGGCACCGAGCGCAGCAGTGACCACGTGTAGGGATGCTGGCGACTCGAAGATCTGCTCGACGGTGC
>CAVVJH010000001.1:0-143170 GCA_963748505.1 Candidatus Dormiibacterota bacterium | reverse complement strand
GCGCCTTCCTCGACATCGAGGATCGCCTCGCGCACGGCCTCGCGCTGATTGGCAGAGTCCATCTGATACGAGCGGCGATCTCCCTTCTGCGGCGTGCTCTCCGCCGCCTCGCGAAACGGCCCGTAGAGGACGGTGGCGAATTTCGCGCTGTACGCGAGGATCGACGTGTCGGTGAAGCCCGACATGTCGAGCGCTTCGCGAATCGCGGCCACCTGGCCGTCCATCATGCCGCTCGGCGCGATGATGTCCGCGCCCGCCGCCGCTTGCGCAACGGCGGTGCGCGCATAGAGCTCGAGGGTTGCGTCGTTGTCGACATCGCCATTCTCGAGCAGGAAACCGCAATGACCGTGATCGGTGTACTCGCAGAGGCAGCAGTCGGCGATGATCACGCAGGCATCGCCGAACCGCTCGCGCAGCGCGCGGATGGATTCCTGCACGATGCCGTCATCGGCGAATGCGCCCGAACCCTGCGCGTCCTTGGCCCGAGGCAACCCGAAGAGCAGCACGCCGGCGAGGCCGAGTGTGATCGTCTCCTCCACCGTCGCGCACAGCGAGTCGATGCTCTCGTGCTTCTGTCCGGGCATCGAGCTGATCGGCGTGGGCGAATGCGAGGCCCTTCGCGGACGAAGGCCGGGTGGATCAGCTGGCCACGGCTGAGGTGCGTCTCGCGAACGATGCTGCCGCAGTGCGGGCGTTCGGCGAAGGCGGCGCGGATCGTTCGAGCAGGAAAACCATGACGGCCCGTCAGCGTAGCGGCTGCGGGGCGAGACGCCCCGCCACCGCGTCGACCAGCGCTTCCATCGAAGCCTCGGCGGCGACCGCGTCCACCGGCATGCCCGGCCGCGCGGGCTTCCGTCGCCGTGTGCTCGCCGATGCAGACGATCTGCACCCCGCGGGGCAGCGGGTCGCCACTGAGCGCTGCGACGAGGTTGCGCGCCGTGCTGCCGCTGGTCAGCGTGATCGCGTCGACGCCGCTCGCGAGGGCAGACGTGCAGGCGCTCCGGCGCCTGCGTCCGGCATGGCGCTGCGATAGATGGGCTGCGACGGTCACCGTCGCGCCGGCGGCAGCAGCGCCTTGACCAGGACGCCGCTCGACCCCCAGGCGGCTCGGAAACC
Source organism: Candidatus Dormiibacterota bacterium (assembly GCA_963748505.1). GTDB lineage: Bacteria > Chloroflexota > Dormibacteria > Aeolococcales > Aeolococcaceae > Palsa-851. Next base: position 142,054 of record CAVVJH010000001.1, on the reverse strand, counting down.
AGACGCATGGCACCTGGATATCGCCCCGCTGCGACCATCGCCTTCGCGAGGCCGCCGGCATCGTGATCCTCGGCGCAACCAGTTCCGGCGTCATGCTCCGCGGCGTCAGAGCGCTGCCGCCGTCGCCGGACCCACCGCCGCGACCTGCATGCCTGACAGCACATCGCTCCCCCCGGCGCCAAGCACGAGGCGGACTGCGGTGGCGCTCGTGAACGCCGCCCATTGCGGCTCTGGGGCGGCGCGAATTCCTCGTGCCCCTGTTCACCTGATCTCGGGCTGGCGATGGGCTCGGTCGCGATCAGCGGCACGACCACGACCGCCGCACCCAGTGCGTGGAGGCGATCGACGAGCCCTTCGGCCTGCTGCGCGTGTTCTCGTCACCAGAACGCGCCGCCCGGCGAGCGGCAGATCGGTGCCAGTCATCGCAGGCGAGCCGCGACCAGCGCGCCGAGCGCCTGGGGGTCATCGAGGCTGCCGGACGCCTCGGCGCGCCGAACGCTGCATCCACAACGAGCGCGGCAGCGACGAGGAGACGTCCTTCCTCGATCGTGCCCAGGCTCCGAGCGGCAGCAGGCACCCGCCGCCGAGGCCGGCCAGCACGGCGCGCTCGGCGATGACCGCAATGGCCGTCGACGCGTCGGCGACCGCTGCGCAGCGCGGTGCCGCCGCCGATCCCGTCACCGCCTCCAGTGCGATCGCCCCCTGCGCGGGCGCCGGGACGAACGCGATCGGGTCGAGGCGTTCGGTACAGCGCTCGCCGAGCCCGAGGCGGTCGAGCCCCGCGCACGCGAGCACGAGCGCGTCGACTGTCGCCGCTTCGAGCTTGCGGATCCGGGTATCGACATTGCCTCGGATCGCGACCGCTCGGAATGCCGGATACAGCGCGGCGAGCAGTCCGACTCGACGGGCGCTGCTGGTGCCGACGTTGCGCCCGCGGGCAGGGCATCGAGGCCTGTCCGGCCATCCAGCGACACGACACCGTCGCGCAGATCGGCGCGCGGCAGATACGCCGCGACGGTCAGCCCGGCGAGCCAGGGCCGAGGGCAGGTCCTTCGCGCTGTGGACACCGATATCGGCGCGGCCGTCGAGGAGGCTCTGCTCGAGGTCGGCGGTGAACCACCCTGACCCTCCAAGGTCGCTCGATCGGCGACATCGGTCCTTCGATCCCCTTCGGTCCGCACGACCAGCGTCTCGATGTCGACGCTCCCGCACCACCAGCGCCGCGATGGCGAGCAGCGGCCTGAGCGACGCGCAAGCGCGCTGCCGCGCGTCGCCAGCCGCAACAGCGACGTCTCGGTGCGCAGACATCAACGGTCGAGCCGGAACGCCTCGCGGATCGCCAGCGTCGCTGCCGGGTCCCCCGCCGCCTCGCGAAGTCGCGTCACCGGGCCGTGCAAGAGTTTGCGCACCATGCTCCGCGTCAGCAGCTTCGACGCGCTCGCGCGTCTCCGCATCGAGATCGCTCGGCAGCGCCGAAACTTCGCGTCGATCTCTCGCGCCCGCAATGCCTCCGCCCATTCGACGAGCTCCGTGATCGCCGGCCCCGCGGTGTCGCGCTGGCTGATCGCCATCACCGTGCGCTCGAGCTCGGTATCGATGATCTTCTCGACTGCCGGGATCGTCTCACGGCGCTGGTCGAGGCGCCGCTCGACGCGACGGCCGAGCTCGTCGATGTCGATGAGCGTCACCCCCGGAATGTCGCCCGCTGCGGCGTCGATGTCGCGGGGCACCGCCATGTCGACGATGCAGAGCGGACGCTGCGCCGCGCCGTCGCTGCAGCGCGTGATCTGCCGGCGCGTCGAGCACGACCTTCGCGCGCTGTCGGTCGACGAGATGATCACGTCGACCTCGTCGGCGACCTCGACGAGCGCGTGCAAGCGCGACCTGCTCCCCGCCGATGCTCCGCGCCAGCCGGGCGCTCGATTCGCCGCGCGAGGTGGTCATGATCCTGGCGCCCTCGGTCGCGCAGACGGCGGGCCGCGAGCTTGCTCATCTTGCCGGCACCGACGAGCAGCACGCCCTTGCCGTCGAGATCCTGCACCGGCGTTGCGCGCGCACTCGACGGCGACCTCGCTGAGGCTCGCCGACTCCGCGACCGAGCGCGGTGTCGGTGCGAACGCGCTTTGCCGTCGAGATCGGCGCGACGCATGACGTAGTCGAGCCGCGCGTCAACGGTCCCGGCCTCGGTGGCGACGCGATGGGCGTCCTTGAACTGGCCGAGCACCTGCGCTTCGCCGATGACCATGCTCTCGAGGCCGCTCGCGACCCGGAACATGTGCAGTGCGGCCTCGCGGTCCACGCTCGTGATCATGTGGCGCTCGACCCCGCGGGCACCGCCCGGATCGAGGTACCGCGCCAGGCGCGGCGCGACTTCGGCGCTGAGCTGGTCGGGGCAGACCATGTAGAAATCGGTGCGGTTGCAGGTCGAAAGCACTGCGGCTCCGAGCAGACCGGCGTGGCCGACCAGGTAGCGCAGGGTCGATGCAGCGCGCGCCGCTGGGATGGCCGCTGCCTCCCGCACAGCCAGTGGAGCGGTGCGAAAGCTCAGCCCGGCGGCAACCAGTCGCATCACGAGCGAGTATAGGTGGAGGCGCACCCGCGCACCGGTTCCGCATGTACCGGCGCTCTACGATGGTGCGTGATATGGAAGCTCGCCGGCGATACGGTCGCCGCCGAGGGAGGGTCCCCACGGGCGACAAATTCATGCCGCGCCTCGGTCCGGCCGGAGCCGAGCCTTTCGCCACGCTCGATGACACCGTCGATTCCTGGGCGGCCGAGCGTCCCGGTCCGGAGACGCCGATCGATGCGCTGCACTTCGTCGCGCTCGACTGCGAGACCACGGGGCAGTCGCCGCATCACCTCGTCGAGCTCGGCGCAGTGGCGTTCACGATGCACGAACACCGCATGAGCTTCGAAACGCTCGTGCACAGCAACGACCGCATCAACCCGTATGCACGGCGCATCCACGGCATCGACGCGTCGGCGCTCAACGGCGCACCGCCTGTGTCGTTGGTGGTCGAACGTTTTCGGCGCTTCGCGCAGGGAGCGGTGCTCGTCGAGCACAGCGCCGACGCGTTCGACACGCGCTTGATCAGCCGCGCCATCGGGCCGAATCTCGACGCCGACAACGTCGACACGACGCGGCTTGCGGCCAAACTCTTCGACCTGCGCGACACGATCGGGCTCGAGCGTCTCTGCCGCGAGCTCGGCGTCGTGCATCGCAAACCGCACCACGCGCTTGCCGATGCCGAGGCAACCGCGGCGTGTTTTGTCGAGCTGGTGCGGCGCGGGCGCGAGCGGTTCGGATGGCGCACGCTTGGGGATCTGCTGCTCGCGGGCAAGCCGCCGGTGTTCGCTCCGGACCCGGGCGCGGGACCCCCCGGGACACCGCCGAAAGGGGCGGCTGCGGCGACGGATCACGCCGGCGCCGTTGACAGCACGCCCAACCCTGCATACCATCCACTCGAACCAACCTCACCAAATCCGGTCATTGCGCGCGACCGGTGCTCCATCACGGTTCATCTCGAGGTACTCACGATGCCGAGCCACATCAACAGGGCGGAGGCCATCGCGGCAGCGTCGGCAGCGGTCGGCCTCCTCGTCACCTTCCTTCCCTGGTACAGCTTCCCGGCTGCCGATTCGCCTGTCAGCATTGAACGCATTTCGCGCGTCACTGCTCGGGGATTTCTACTTCTCGCGATAGCCGCGGCGATCCTGCTGCTGCTGATCGGCCGCGGATTTATGGACGATTTCGTCACCCCGTATGTCCCAGAGACCACCGCCCACGCGGGGCGGCTGCACTGGCAATGGGCAGCGTGCTCATTCAGTTGATTGTCGCCATAGCAACCGGCCGGTCACTCGGCGCTCGGGATCTTTCTCGGGCTCTTGCGGCGGCAGGGCTCTGCACGGCGGCGGTCATTCGGACGCCTCCATCCAGACCGTCGGCGGATTGTGCGCGATACGCTCGCCCAGGAGGCCTCGATTACTCCATAATCCTGCGATCTGCGATCGGGGGGCCGTGGCGCCCCGGTTACACCCGTGATGCCACAACGCGCTTACAATCTCGGGAGGACCACCAGAAGCCAATGGCCAACATCCTGACCGATCCGCCTTTTGCCGCAGACCCACCTATCAAGCTCAACATTCCAGCGAAGACGGTTGGGCTGGTCGCGGCCATTCTGGGCATCATCGGCCTCGTTGTCTTGCGGCCTCTTCGGGCTGAACGCCGCGTTCGCACTCACCACGCTCTGCGTCGCGTGCTCACGGCTCTGGCGGGTTGCAACGCAGGGGGGATTTTCTTCCTCGCACTCATCGGTGTCCATCGCGACCGCGGTCGGCGCAGCTGCTCTACATCATCGGCGGATTCCAGATGTACGGGCTCAACCGCTAGCGGCAAGGCCCTGGTCATCTATGGGCTCGCGGTGGGACTCATCGGTGGCATCTTCGAGACAATCGGCGTCTCGGCGCTGGCATCGCTGATCTTCGACATCCTCTGGTTCGTCGTCGGCTGGTACATCGTCGTCATCAGCCGCTGGCCAGGAGACGCACCGCTCGTCGCTTCGACGCCCGGCGGCTACGGCAACCCTCCCGGCGGCTACGGAAGCCCGCCACCACCACCACCACCAAGCGTCTGACAGTACGAGGGAGAGACACACATGAACGTTTCGGGTAAGAGGCTTTCCACCGGCGACATCGCGGTCGGCGCCGGACTGATCGTCGGCTTCATCTCTGTATTCCTGCCGTGGTACAGCGCCAGCTTCAGCGGCGAGGCCGGTTTCGGTGGGTTCTCGACCAGTGTGGGCGGGCTCTCCTACTGGTCAGGCTGGTTTTTCTTTCTGGCCACGATCATCGGGATCGCGCTGTTCGTGCTCCGGACCTTCGTACCGACCGTCGCGGTTCCAGCGATGCCGCTGGACGACGCGATGATCTACCTGGTCCTTGGCGCGGTCATGGTGGTGATGGCGCTTCTCTGGCTCGTCGCCGGCGCCCCCGGCGGATCGTCTGGTCCGGGCTACTCGGTCGGTATCAGCTTTGGCCTGATCATCGGCATCATCGCCGGAGTGGCCGTGCTGGTTGGTGGCTTCCTCAAGCGGTCGGATCCGCAGCCGACCACCAGGCCGATGAGCAGCTACCAGACCCCGTCGGCACCGCCTCCTTCCGCTCCGCCGCCGCCGCCGAGCGTCTGACGGCTCGGCGCGTCGACGCGCTCATGCTCCAGGTGGTCTGAGTTGCCACTGACCGTCGCCGGAAGACGGCTCTCCAACGGCGCCCTTGTGGTGGGCGCCGGATTGGTCGTGGGGGTGATCGACGCGTTCCTCCCCTGGCACAGCACGACCGCGATCGACAGGTTCGGCACCGTGTCGAACGGCTTCCGCGACGCTCTCGGGTACTGGTCGGGATGGATCTTCTTCCTGGCGGCGCTCGCGGGCGTCGTGCTGTTTGCGATCCGTCTCTCACCCTCGGTGGTCAGGCTGGCGCTGCCGTGGACCGATGCGGTGATCTATCTCGCGATCGGCATGGTCATGTGCCTGTGCGCGGTCGTCTGGTTCGTGAGCAGTGGCGGCTTGGCCTCGACCTACCTTGCCTATCAGTTCCTTCCCGGATATCAGTCGGGACCGAGTTTCGGTGTCTTCGTCGGGATCCTCGTGGGTGGCGCAATCGCCGCAGGCGGGCAGTTGCTGCGTGGCGAGCCGCAACCCCCCACCAAGCGGCTGAGCTCGTACAGACTCGCCACCGACCTCGACCGCCACCGCACCGCCGCCAGCGCCAAGCTCGTAGGACCGAGCCGGTCACACCACCGGAGGCAGACATGGCAAACGACGACCCGGGCGCGGCACCGCCGCCTGCACCGCACTCACCCGGGCAGTGGGGCACTCCGCAGCCGGGCATGCCCGGCCAGCCCTCGGGCTATACGCCACCGCAGGGCTATGCCCCCGACGCCTATCCCCATATTCGCCTCCGCCGCCCGCGTACTACCAAGGGCCGCCGATGTACGCGATGCCGCAACAAGGCAATGGGATTGGGATCGCCGGTGGCGTCTGCGGGATCGTTGCGGTGGTGCTCTGCTGGATCCCCTTCGTCGACTACTCAGCATCATCCTGGGTGCGCTCGCGATCATCTTCGGCGCGCTCGGGGTTCGCCACGCGAATACGCATGGCGGCTGGGCAAGGGCATGGCGATCACCGGCATCGTGACCGGCATCGTCGCGCTCGTGATCGCTGTCCTCTTCCTCGCCGTGGTGTTCACCGCTGTGAACTCGATCAACGCCAACTTGGGCTGACGCTCAGACGCTGAATTCAGCCACCACCGGGTAGTGGTCGGACGCCACCGCGGCGTCCGCGTCCGGCCACGTTCTGCCGCCGACGACGTCCGCGCCGGTGACGTGCTGGGCGAGATCATTGGTGGCGAACACGTAGTCGACACGCGCGGACAGCTGCCAGGTCGCGCAGGTGAGGCCGCGAGCGCGTGGATGGACCCGCCGGTAGCAGTCGACGTAGCCCTCGCCGAGGAGGCGATCCACCGTCCAGCGTTCGATGAGGCGTCCGAGGAGACGGTCCATCGCATGCGACACGGGCAGCCCCATCGTCAGCGGCGAGACCACCCGTGGCAGCACCGGGATCCCCCCGAGGAGTCGCGGGTCGACGCCCTCGCGTCGCCAGCGGTCCCCGAGACCATCAGCATCGTCTGAGGCATCGGGGACGATCGGCATCAGGTTGCCGTTCGGACCGGCGACCAGCAGCCCGGCACGCCGGAGGTCGTTCATGCGCCGGAAGAACGACGTGGCAAGGATGTCGTCGCCAGGCGCGAGCGCATTGAAGTCGCCGATCAGCATGTGCGGCAGCGACGGCTCGCGTGCGATGTCCGTCAGGACCGCGCCGATTTCGCGGATGCGACGCGCCTCACCTTTGTTGCGCTCGCCGAAGCGGGCGGCGAGGTGCAGGCAATGGACACCGATGACCGGGAGCCGCCGCCCCCGGTCTCGATCTCGCAGTGCAGGTGTGAACGGAGCATCCGTCCGTGGTGACGGCGGTTGTGCCAGCTGCGCACCGGCAAGCGTGTGAGGATCGCCGTGTGCATGCGCGAGTCGGGGTCACTCGGCTCGCCGAGCAGCATCTGCATCTTCAGCTCGCGGGCCAGGGTGCGAATGTGGTCGACGTCACTCACCTCCTGCAGCGCCACGACGTCGGCATCGAGGCGCCGCAGCACCTTGCGCACCAACTCGCGGCGGCTTTCACCGCCCAGGAGAATGTTGTAGGTGGCGGCGCGAATGGTTCGGCCTGATGGAGTTCTGGTTCGCGACATTCGAAGCGAACTTACAATGCCACGGTGCAGCCACAGCGCGACGCACACCTGACCGAGCTCGTCTTCCTTGGGCGCGGACCGATCGTGTTGCGGTGGATTGCCGTCGCGGCCGCGGCTGTCGCGTGCGGCGTTGCGGGAACACTGCTCGTCCGGCTGCACCAGTCCCTTGCGGCCGATCTGGCCGAGCACATGGCACTCAATCCGCTGCAGACCCTCATCGCTGACGGATCGAGCCTGCGGACACTCTGGCCGGGCTGGGTTGCCGCAGTGTGTTTCGCTGCTGCGGTGCTACGTCTGCGCCACGGCGCCACCGAGCCGCCCGCCGGCCGCGCCGACGTCGAGCACCTGACCCTTCGCCAGCTTCGGCGCGGGCTACGACGTGAATACGCCGTGGCGCGCATCGCGCTGGTGGTGGTCGGCTTGCTCGCCGCCGTCGATGTGGCGCGGACGGTGGCGAGCGTCATCGCCGCCCAATCAGGCGACACCACGGTCTCGAGTTCGCTTCCCGCGACCGTCATCGAGGCTGCCGGCTACGCGGTGGCCGCGGTCGTGCTTGCTGCGTGGGCATACACGTTTGGCGCCGAGGTGCGGAGGCTGGGAGCGCTCTGAAGGGACCTGGCGGTCAGATCCGGCGCTCGACGACGTAGTCGCAGACTCGTTCCAGCGTGGTCCGCGCGGGCGATTCCGGAAACCCGACAGTTCGGCGGCGGCTTCCCTGGCAAATTCCTGCGCACCGTGCTCCGCCTTGGCGATTGCCTCCGACCCCCGCACCAGTGCCACCACAGTCTCGAAATCCTCATCGTTCAGGTCATTCTTGGCAAGAATCTCTGCGAAGTCGCTCGCCGACCTCGCGGTCCTTCAGGGCGAGCATGAGGGGCAGCGTCACCGTGCCCTGGCGAAGGTCGGCGCCCACCGGTTTGCCGACCTCTGCGCTGGTCGCCACGTAATCAAGCACGTCGTCGGCGATCTGGAACGCCATACCGAGGCTGTGGCCGTAGCGCCGGAGCCGCTCCACGGCCTCGCTGTCCAGCCCCGCGATGAGCCCGCCGCCGTAGCAGCAGGTGCTGACCAGGGTTGCCGTCTTGCGGCCGATCTTGCGGTGATAGTCGGCGAGCGTCTGGTCATAGGCGTTGCGGCTGGTCATCTGTAGCAACTCGCCCATGCAGATGGTCATGACCGCGTTGCTGATCGCGGAGTCGATTGCCGGCATGCCGATCTCCGCCAGCAGATACGCGCCTTTGGCGAAGTAATAGTCCCCAATGATCACCGCCGGGTCCGGGCCGAGCGCTTCGTGAATCGTCGTGATCCCACGCCGCGTCGGCGCCTTGTCGATGAGATCGTCATGCACGAGCGTTGCGGTGTGAATGAACTCGATGCCCATCGCCAGGTTGAAGACGTCGTTCGGGTTGGCGTCGCCCAGCCGTGCCGAGAGGATCACCAGGGCGGGGCGCAGACGCTTGCCGCCCGCTTTGACGATGTGCGACATCGCACTGGCCATCGGCCCCAGGTCGGAGGCGATCTCTGCGTCGAGGCGCTGCTCGAACTCGACCAACTCCGCGGCGATCGGCTCCAGGAGCTCGTCGGCGGCGATGCTCATGATCCGGTGGCCAAGCCGACCACTTCGCGTATCGGCCTGACCAAACGCGCCTCCGGGAGGGGCTCATCGAAGAGTCGCGCGGCGTTCCCCTGGAATCGGGCGGGCGCCGCGGTCACCAGCATCTGGGTCTGGGAGTCAGCGATGTCGTGACTGCACCGGTGGCTTCGGCGCCCAGGCGGTTGACCTCGAGGATCCGGGCGACCCGTGCGGCCGTGGTCCCCGCGCTGTCGACCACCTGCATCGGCCGGGATCCGATCACGCGCTCCAGGGCCGACCGCAGCAAGGGGTAATGGGTGCAGCCGAGGACGAGCGTGTCGGCGCCCCACGCGACCACGCGGTCAAGCACCGGCGCCAGCGCCGCGTCGGCGCGCGCCGTGTCGGCGTCGCCGTCCTCGACGATCTCGACCAGGTCGGCGGCGACCTCGCTGCACACGACGATCCCCGGGGTTGGCCTCCTTGATCGCCTGGACGTACTCGCCGCTGGCGCGGGTCCCCTCGGTGCTCAGGACCGCCACGCGCCCGTTCCTGGTTGCGTCCGCGGCCGCCTGCGCCCCGGGGGCGATCACACCGACGACGGGAATGTCGAACCGCTCGCGCGCGGTGTGCAAGGCGGCGGCGGTTGCCGTGTTGCAGGCGATCACCACCAGCTTGGTATCCATGCCGACCAGCATCTCAATGATGTCCAGCGCCAGGGTGCGCACCTGCCCTTGCGGGCGCGGCCCGTAGGGGAAGTGCTCCAGGTCGGCGACATAGATGAGGCGCTCCGCCGGCATCTGATGGCGTATCTCGCGGAGCACGGTCAGGCCGCCGACACCGGAGTCGAACACGCCGATCGGGCGCGAGTCGCTCATTCGGATCGCAGGATACCAGGGGGCGAGGTCACGTCCGGGGCATGGAGGGTGAGCCCCATGAGCAGCATGTCCCGGTCACCGCTCGGCATGCGGACCTCGCCGGTCACGAGACCCTCGTCGCGGAAGTGGAGCGATCGATAGAGCGAAATGGCGCGCGCGTTGTCGGGGAAGACGCGCAGCGTCAGCTTGGCCAGCCCCACCGCGCGACCCCATTCGATCGCCATTTCCATGAGCAGGCGACCGAGCCCGGCACCGCGATATGCGTTGCTGACAAGAATGGCGATTTCACCGACGTGGGCATAGTGCGCACCGGCTCGGCGCAGCACCATCACGTGCCCGGCCGGGACGCCGTCGATCTCGAGCGTGAGCGTGAGCCCTCCCTCGAGCACGATCGACACCAGGCGCGCGCTCTGCTCGATGGTGTCGGGCTCGCCGGGGACGGCCGCGATCAACTCCCCTTCCCCGGCCACCGCATCGATGAGGTCGGCCAGCCCGGCGGCGTCGTCGTCGCGGGACGGCCTGACCAGATACGGACGCCCGTCCGGGGTGACCCCGTCTCGCCGGAGCACCGGCGGAGCCGGAGTCATACGGCGATGGACAGGCTGGGTGCCGGACCACCGGATGTGGCGCGCTCCACGATGCGCCGCGCGATACCGTGCGCGCTCATCACGGTCATGTGGCCGTGCGGGTAGGTCCAGAGCTCGGTGCGCCACATCTCGGCGAGCTCGGTCACCGGGTCGGCGCCCACCACCAGATCCTGCATGGCGCGAACCAGCGTGATCCGATCCCCCGGCGTGCGAGGAGGCGTCAGGTTGCGGACCACCAGCGGCGCGAGCGTTGACTGCAGGATGCGCCCGGCGGTTTCGCGGTCTCGTCCCCAGGACACCGCATGTTCCCCGATCATCCCGAGATGGCGCAGGGACGGCGTCGGTGGCCGCTGCGAGAGCGTCGTGGCCGGGTCGCAGAACGGTGCCACCGCGATCACCTGGTCGAGGTCCAGCTGTGCGGCCAGCTGGGTGGCGATCAAGCCCCCGAGGCTGACGCCCATCACGACGACATGCGGGGTGATCTCCGCCTTTGCCCAGGCGACGATCGCCGCGGCATCCTCGACGGACTGGCGCACCACCGCGCGGATGTGCGCGGGATCCATGCTGAAATATCCGTCGCCGCTGCGCTGCGCCGGCAGCGTGCGCCGCAGGTGGTACGGAAGGTCGAGCCGAGCGGTGTGTGCGCCGCGCAGCCGCATCTGTTTCGCGAGCCACCGGTCGTAGGTCGTCTGCGGCACCGCGTAGCCGTGCAGCATGAGCACGAAGGGAGCGGGTTCCGGGGAGCGACGGATATGCGCGGTCGCGACCAGGTGGCGGCTGCCCCAATGCCCCCCCGGACCCGCACTGTCGCCTTCGAGCTCCAGCTCGCGCCACTTCGGGCCCTCGAGGGACTCCCATTCGCGGTTGACCCGGATCGGGCGTGGGTTACCGACCCGGCTCTGCTCCCAGAATGCAGTGGGCTCCGCCGGCGTGCGATCGATCTCGCCCGGGCGCGCGATACCGACCGCCGTCAGGCGGACATGCACCATACGATCCAGGATCAATGAAACGGTGCCGATCAGGCGTTCGCGGGAAGTCTCCGAGCTCATCGTTCAAACCCTCACCACAATCATGCCCCCAATACCCGATTGCGTAACTCGGTGACGTAGGACACTACAACCGTGGCCGTGCCCGAATCTCCTCCCCCGCTTCGCGTGGTGGGCGCCCCAGAACGCTCCCCGAGCGACTGGGAGTCCGTCTATCAGGAGCATGTCGCTCCCCTCTATCGATATGTGTACTCACGGACCGGGAACACCCCCGACGCCGAGGACGTGACCTCGACCACCTTTCTTCGGGCACTCCCGCGCCTCCGGTCGGATGTCTCGGCCGCGGAGATCCGCGCCTATCTACGAACCACGGCGCGTACCGTCCTTGCCGACGTCTGGCGCCAGCGCCACGGAACCGTCCTCATGGAGTTCGATGACCAACGCGACGCCGCCACCCCTGCCGAGCGCGAGCACGAGGTGGATGTCAGCCCCATCCTCAATGGGCTGCCCTCCAACTATCGAAGCGTGCTGGAGTTCCGCTTCCTGCGCGGCTACTCGATTCGCGAGACGGCCGCTGCCATGGGCGTGAGTGTGGCCAACGCCAAGGTGTTGCAGCTGAGGGCGCTCCGCCGCGCCGCAAGCAACGGAGTCCCAGATGTCCAAAGCTGATCGCCGGCTGTCCCGCTTCATCGCGGCGCTCGTCGACAATCGCCGCCCTCCACGGTCGCCCGCGGACGACGACTCGGCGGCGATGCAGACCGCCACCCGCCTGCGTGCGGCCCATCCCGGCGGCGCCGATCCCTCTCCGGCATTCGTCGACAGCCTCGGCCGCAAGCTCCGCGAAGCCGTGGACCACGAGCCCGGCTGGGCCGACGCCCAAATTCGCCGGCGGCGGTTCCTGGCCGGTGGCATCGCCACGGTGGCAGCGTCGGTGGCCGCCGGAGTTGGCGCCGAGCGCCTCCACGAGGTGTTCACCGAGGCGCAGAGCGGTACCGGGCCGATCGAGCCGTACGTCAGCGCCTGGGTCGCGGTCGCCACCCTCGCCGACGTCACGCCGGGGAAGATCAAGCAGTTCGCCGCCGGCGGTATCCAGGGCGTTCTCTTCACACTCGATGGGGAGATTCGGGGGTTGAGCGCCGTCTGCACCCACCAGGGATGCACGCTGGTCCCGGACCCGGCGGCGAGCAAGCTCGCCTGCCCGTGCCATCCGATGAGCTTCAACCTGACCGGCGAGGCCAATCCCGGCGACTATCGGCTGAACCCGCTGCCGACGATCAAGACGCGTGTCACTGCCGACAACGTCGAGGTGCTCGTGCCCGCCTGGACCTGACCTTCCGCCCTCGCCTGAGGCGAAGTGATCCGGCGTCCCGACCCGTCCGTACCAAGCGGTGACAGGGCGGTGCCAAGACGGCCAACCGGATCGTCAGCGACCGCTCAGGAGAGGTGTACACATGGCCAAGGTGACACGGCGGACGTTTCTGTCCACGACGGTGGGGGCAGCCGGCGGAGTAGCGGCGATGGGGCTGATCGCCGGGCCGAGCACGCTGGTGGAGGCGGCCCAGAACGTCGCCGATGCAAGTGACGGTCCAGTGTCCAGCGAGCCCATGACCGCGTACGTCAGCGATGCGGGCACAGGCGAAATCACGGTCATGGTCGGCCATCGCGCGGTCGTCACCAAGGACCCGTCGCTCGTCCGGCGTCTGCAGCGCGTCACGCGCTGACGGCCGGAATAAACAGCATTCACATCCTCACGAGGGGTACTCATGTCTTCGCATCGTGAAGCACCGGGCATCGCAAAAGACCCGGTTGCGGACAGCACTGACCTTTACGCGTTCGTCAGTCCGGATCATCCAGACACCGTAACGCTGATCGCCAACTACATCCCGCTCGAGGGACCCGATGGTGGGCCGAACTTCTACAACTTCGGTGACGACGTTCTCTACGAGATCAATATCACCAACGGTGGCAGCGTCAAGGACGCGATCAAGTACCAGTTCAAGTTCACCACCGAGTACACGAATCCGAACACGTTCCTGTACAACACCGGTCCGATCAGCAGCTTGACCAGCTCGAGCTGGAACGTTCGCCAGTTCTACTCGGTGACCCGGATCAAGGGTGGCCACGCCGAAGTGCTCGCCAACAAGCTCGCCTGCCCGCCGGTGAACGTCGGCGTCCGGTCGACCCCGAACTACGGCGCGCTCGCGCGTGCCGCAGTACATCCCCTGGACGGTGGATGGGTCTTTGCCGGCCAGCGCCGTGAAGGCTTCTACGTCGACCTCGGGTCGATCTTCGACCTCGGCGCGCTGCGGCCCTTCCAGAACCTGCACCTCATCCCGCTTCCGGCCGTCGGCGGCGTGGACTCCAGCAAGCACCTCAACGTGCACACCATCGCGATCCAGATCCCCAAGACGCACCTCACGCCGCACGGTGCCGATCCCACCGACCCTGCTGCAGCGGACTCGGTCATCGGTGTCTACACCTCCGCGAGCCGCCGCAAGTCGACCGTCCTGCACGGTGGATCCTCCACCGACGTCGGTCCATGGGTGCAGGTTTCCCGCCTGGGAATGCCGCTGATCAACGAGGTCGTCATCCCCATCGGCAAGAAGGACTTCTGGAACTCGACCGAACCCAGGAACGACGCCCAGTTCGCTGCGAACTACGCGCATCCTGAGCTCGCCGGGCTCCTCCCCGTGCTCTACCCGGGCGTGTTCCCGCACCTCGCGGCCTACACCCCCGACCGTGTCGACCTCGAAGCGATCCTGCTGGTCGGAATCCCGACCGGCGTGATCCCGGGCTTCCAGAACTCGACCGGCTCGACTCCCGCCGACCTGCTTCGCCTGAACATGGCGATCCCGCCGGCGTCGACGCCGAACATCAACGGCATCCTCGGTGGGGACCTTGCGGGCTTCCCGAACGGCCGGCGCGTGTTCGACGACGTCGCCACCATCGAGATCCGCGCCATCGCGGGCGTCACGATTCCGCTGGTCGACTCCAGCTACACACCGGACGGGGCCGCGGGTGTGGTGAGCGACTTCTCCGCTGCGCAATTCAGCGACGGCTCGGTCCCCGGACACAACCGCTACATCGATCATTTCCCGTACCTGGGCACACCGCTCAACGGATTCGACACTCCGAGTTGACCGAGATCGAGTCCGCGGGTTCCGTCCCTGACGGGCCCGCGGTCCTCGATATCGGCGGGGGGGCTGGGGCGCTGCTGGTCATCGTGCCGGCAGCGCTCCTCCATTCCGAGATCGAGGTCAGCCGTGATGGGCAACCCGATGCCCGTACCCACACCGGAGTGCACGCCCGGCCAATGGCTGGCGAGCGCCTTCCCGTGGCGCTCTTCCCGTCGCTCGATGCCGGCACCTGGACTCTGTGGGGGGCGGGGCCCTGCGCCACGCGGACCGTCGAGATTGCCGACGGTCAGGTCACCGAGGTCGACTGGCGCTGAGGACCGCTTGACGGTCCCTGGGGTTTGCGTCTAACGTTGCGCTGATTCTACAGGCGTTCAGTAGAATTCTCAGCAACCGCGGGGGCTCTGGAGGGACCTGGTTCGATGGCTACGACCCTGGGTAATGTCGCGTCGGATCGGGTGGCGGCGCTGACTGCCCGCGAGGAAACCGAGTTTCGTGCACACCGTGCGCGGTCGCACGAGATGTGGACCGAGGCCAAGGAAGTCATTCCGCGCGGAGTCCCCAGCTCGTTCCAGGACACGCCGCCGCAACCGGTCTTCATCGACTATGGCAAGGGCAGCCATGTCTGGGACGTGGACGGCAACGAGTACGTCGACTTCCACAACGGCTTCGGCGTCATGGTGGTCGGCCACGCGCATCCGGCGATCGTGGCGGCGGTCGACGCGCAAATGCACCGCGGCTCGCATTTCGCGCAGCCGGTGGCCGAGAACATCGTGGTCGCGCGCGAGCTCGCACGACGGTTCCAGCAGCCCCAGTGGCGCTTCACCAACAGTGGCACCGAATCGACGCTGGATGCGGTGCGTCTGGCGCGTGGCTTCACCGGCCGCGAGCGTCTGATCAAGATCGAAGCCTCGTACCACGGGCACCACGATGCCTTGCTGGTCTCGGTGGAGCCCCCGGTCGAGGCCATGGGCGACGCGGAGTCCCCGAACTCGGTGCCGATGACCGGCGGGATTCCGCGGTCCACGGTGGAGCTGACGACGGTGGTCGGGTTCAACGACCTTGCCGGTCTGGAGCGGGCCTTTGCGGCGCACGAGGGTGAGGTGGCCGGCGTGATCGTCGAGCCCGCGATGATGAACATCGGGTTCGTGCTCCCCGAGGATGGCTATCTCGCCGGTGTGGTCGAGATCGCGCACAAACACGGGGCGGTCGTCATCTTCGATGAGGTCAAAACCGGCATCACGATCTCCCCCGGCGGGGCGACCGAGCGATTTGGCGTGGTGCCGGACATCGTGTGTCTCGCCAAGGCGATCGGTGGAGGTCTCCCCTGCGGCGCGGTCGGTGGTCGAGCCGACATCATGGCGACGATCAGCGACGGGAAGGTCGCGCAGCTCGGCACCTTCAACGGCAACCCGCTCACCACGGCCGCGTCGCGCGCGACGCTGCTCGAGGTCATGACCGGGCAGGCATATTCGCATCTGGACGCCCTCACCGAGGAGTTGAGCGGCGGCCTCCGCGAGGTGATGTCTGAGTTCGAGCTGCCCTTCCACGTCGTCTCCATGGGTGCGCGCGGTTGCGTGACCTACCGCAAGGACCCCGTCCGCAACTATCGCGACTACGCCGCGATGGACAAGTCGCTCGCCTACGTGTCGTGGCTCTACCAGACCAACCGCGGCGTGCTGATGGCGCCGGGTGCGGAGGAGAACTGGACGCTCTCGGTGCAGCACGCATCCAGCGACGTCCAGCGCTACGTCTCGAACTTCCGCGAGCTGGCGAGGGATCTCAAAGCATGAGTGCGGTCGCAACCCGGACGTTGCGCAACTTCGTCGACGGCGAGCATCGGGAGGCGACTTCCGACTCGTGGACGCCGCTGATCAACCCCGCGACCGGCGAGGAATTCGCCCGGGCGCCGGTGTCGAGCGCCGCGGACGTCGATCTGGCACTGCGAGCCGCGCAGCGCGCCTTTACGGTCTGGCGCGACACGACGCCGCGCGAGCGAAGCATGGCACTGCTCAAGATCGCCGACGCGTTCGAGGCACGCGCGGAAGAGTTCGTGCAACTCGAATGCGAGAACACCGGCAAGCCGATCTCACTCACCCGCAGCGAGGAGATCCCGCAACTGATCGACCCGGTGCGCTTTTTCGCCGGCTGCGCACGCATTCTCGAAGGCAGGAGTGCGGCCGAGTACATGGCCGGGCACACATCGATGATCCGGCGCGAGCCGGTCGGTGTCTGCGCGCAGGTCACGCCCTGGAATTACCCGATGGTCATGGCCATCTGGAAGTGGGCGCCGGCAATTGCCGCCGGCAACACAGTGGTCCTCAAGCCTTCGGACACCACACCGGTCACCACGCTCTTGATGGCCGAGATCATGGCCGAGTTCCTGCCACCCGGGGTTTTCAATGTCGTCTGCGGCGACCCCACGACCGGTGCCGCGCTGGTGACCCACAAGATCCCGGCGATGGCGTCGATCACCGGCAGCGTCCGTGCCGGGCTCGAAGTCGCCAAGGCCGCTGCAAGCGATCTCAAGCGCGTGCATCTCGAACTCGGGGGCAAGGCGCCGGTCATCGTGTTCGACGACGCCGATATCGCCGCGACTGCCGAGACCGTGGCCATGGCCGGCTATTTCAACGCCGGCCAGGACTGCACGGCAGCGACCCGCGTGCTCGCGTCATCGTCGATTCACGACGAGCTGATCGCCGCGCTGGCCGAGCAGGCCGCGGCCAACAAGACGGGCGCTCCCGACGATGACGAGGTCGCCTTCGGCCCGCTCAACAACGCCACGCAGCTCCGGCGCGTACGCGCGCTCGTCGAGGGTGCGCCGTCGCACGCGGAGGTCGTCGCGGGCGGGCACCAGGTCGGAGCGAACGGCTATTTCCACGAAGCCACCGTCATCTCCGGGCTGGAGCAGGGCGACGACCTCATCCAGCAGGAGATCTTCGGACCGGTCATCACGGTGCAGCGATTTGACGACGAAGCCAAGGCTCTGGAATGGGCAAACGGCGTCGAATACGGGCTCGCGTCCAGCGTCTGGACACGTGACCACGGCCGTGCCATGCGCATGGCGCGAGCGCTCGACTTCGGGTGCGTCTGGATCAACACGCACATCCCGCTGGTGTCGGAGATGCCCCATGGGGGCTACAAGCACTCGGGATACGGCAAGGATCTCTCGATGTACGGATTCGAGGATTACACCCGCATCAAACACGTGATGAGCAACATCGAAGCCTGACGATCCAGGCTCGACCGAGGACTGAGGAGGAAGCCATGGTGAGGAAACAGATATGGCGACGGTAGCGGAGCCGATCGTCCACGGGAAACCTGTGGTCTCGGCGCTCAAGACCAACACGCTGAATCTCTTCGACGCCACGATCATCGCAACGTCGAGCGTCGCGCCGGCCTACAGCCTCGCGGCAACGATCGCGTTTCTGTTCGTGGTCAGCGGCGTGGCTTCGCCTGCGGCGATCCTGGTCAGCTTCTTCCCCGTCTCATTCATCGCGCTTGCCTACTACTACCTCAACCGGCAGGACCCCAACTGCGGCGCATCCTACTCATGGGTCAGCCGGACGTTGAGTCCCTACGTCGGGTGGTTCGGTGGATGGGTGCAGCTCTGCGCGAACGTCCTGTTCTGCGCGGCCGCGCCGATCATCGCCGGCCAGTACACGCTGCAACTCCTCAACAGCTGGGGCTGGATCAGCAACGACGTAGCCGGGAGCCAGTTCTGGGTCGCGGTCGCCGGCATCGCGTGGCTGCTCTTTGTGACCTATATGGTCGTCAAGGGCATCCGGCTCACCGCGAACTTCCAATGGGTTCTGCTCGCGATCGAGTACTTCATCGTCGTCGGGTTCTGCATCGCGGCGTTCGTGCACGGTCTCAGTGGCACACCAGCCGCGCAGCCGGTGCACCTGCCACTGGTTCAACCCGCTGGCGTTGAAATCCATCAGTGGGCTGGCGGCGGGTGCCGCACTCGGGGTGTTCTTCTTCTGGGGCTGGGACACTGCGGCCAACGTCAACGAGGAAACCAAGGATGCTGAGACGACACCCGGATACGCGGGCCTCCTCAGCATGGTCGTCCTGCTGGTGCTGTTCCTCTTTGCAGCCACGGCGATCGACATGTACACCTCGGCGAACAACCTCAACAACATCGGTAACAACGGCGGCGACATCCTGTACTTCTTCGCACAGTCGCTGAGCGGTCCGCCGATCGCGTACCTCATGGTGCTGGCGGTCCTCTCCTCCACCGTCGCCACGCATTCAGACGACGCTCCTGCCATCGAGCCGGCTCTCCTACTCGATGGCCCGGGATGGCGTTTTCCCGAAAATGTTCGGGATCGTGCACAAGAGCTGGCAGACCCCGTGGGTGGGCACGCTCGTGACCACCGGGCTTTCGATCCTGGTCATCGCGTCGACGTTCATCGAGGCGGTCAACAACCAGTTCGGGAACCTCATCCTCGAGATCGGGGTGCTGGTCGCCTTCTACTACGGAATCACGGGCATCGCCTGCGCCTGGGCTTTTCGGAAGGTGCTCTTCACCTCACCCACGCTGTTCTTCCTCGCCGGACTCCTTCCCCTGGCCGGTGGCCTCTTCCTGTTCTGGATCGGATATCAGGTGGTCTTTCCGGACGGCCGATCAACGCCAGCAACCTCGAGGTCGCGGCGCCCGTGCTCATCGCGTTCGGGCTGGGCATTCCGCTCACGATCGTTGCGGCCGTCACCAACAAGACTGGATTCTTCCATCAAAAGACGGTCTCGTACGTCAAGCAGAATGGCCGGCTCGTCGCCGCAACCACCGGCGGCAGCACGATGGAACTCGCAGGAGCAACCGCTGGTGCGCCGTCCGTGCCAGTCGCTTCCGTCGCGCCGTCGACCCCGCTGCTCAGAGCCGATCGAGCAGCGAGTAATACACGCCGACGAGAGGGAGGAACCAGGGGTGCCCCCGGTAGCCCGGCAGCCGCGGAAAGCGGAGGCTGGAAAACGCCGGTTGGGCACCCCTGGCGATCCACTCGCCGGCCAGCGTTCCCATCCAACTGCCCAGCGCCACGCCACTGCCGCAGTACCCCATCGCATAGGTGACCCCGCCTTCGCGAGTTAGGTGCGGCAGCTGGTCGAACGTGAAGCCGACATTCCCAGTCCACGCATGCGAGAGCCGCACACCGGCGAGTTGCGGATACATGTCGATCATCGCCGCGTAGAGCCGATCCCGCGCCGCCGGCACAGTGACCGGCACGAAGCTCGTCCGACCCCCGAAGACCATCCGCCCGTCCGGTGAGAGTCGCCAGTAATGAAGGAAATTCCGCGTATCGCTCATCATCCGCCGGTGCGGACTGATGTCCGCTGCACGCGCGTCACCGAGTGGCTCGGTGGCGATGATGTAGCTGCCGATCGGGATGATGCGGCGGCGTGCCCAGGGAGCCGCACCATCGGTGTAGCCGTTGGTTGCCACCAGCACTTCGGCGGCAGCGATGTCGCCTCGTGTGGTGTGCAGCACCGAACCCGCGCCGTGGGTCTCGATCCCGGTTACCTGCGTGTGCGGATGGATCTCGGCCTTGCGATCCATGGCGAGCCGCGCCAGGCCGGCCAGGTACCGAGCCGGATGGATACTCGCCCCGTTGTCGGTCAGCATCCCGCCGTGGAAACCGCGGCACGGGGCTTCGGCCTCCAGTGCGGCTTCCTCGAGCATGACCGTGGCTTCGCCGAGGTGCTGTCGGCGGTCGGCCTCGTCGCGGCGCAGCCCCTTCATGCGCGATTTGCGATGCGCGAGGTGCAGCCAGCCGGATTGCCGGTAGGCGGCATCGGGTGCAACTTCCTTCGCAGTGCTCGCGACAAAGTCGTATGCCTCGATGCTCGCATCGTGCAATGCCTTGCCGGCGACACCGTATTTGCGTTCGAGGTAGGCGGAGTCGCGTCGCACACCCGCGTGGATCATCCCGGCGTTGCGGCCGCTCGCACCCTCGCCGAGCGCGCCGCTGTCCACGACGACGGCGTGTTTTCCGTGCTGTCCAATGCGCGCAGCCGCAGTGAGTCCGGTGAATCCGGCGCCGACAATGACGACATCAGCGGACGCCGGCAGCGGCGATCTCCGGCAAGACCGGAAAGGCCGTGTCGTCCCACCACAGCGGCGTTTCACGGTAATCCTCGGCAAGCGGCGCAATGCGTTTGCCGGGCGGCCCGGCCGGCGACCAGAGACTCATGACCTACTCAACACTGACAAGTTCTACTCGGTCGAACAGCGTACCTGCTGCCCGCCCGGAGCCGTGGCGGGATGAGCGACGTGGAAGACGTTCGCATCGGCGAAGTCGCACGGCGCGTGGGGGTCAGCCCCTCCACGCTTCGAGCCTGGGAACGCAAAGGGCTGGTCCTCCCCGTCCGCGCCAGTGGGCGGCACCGCCGCTACACGTCTGATGACATCGCGCGTCTGCGCGACGTGCACGCGCTGCTGACGCGTGGTTTTGCGACACCTGCGGTGCATTCGCTCATGACCGGTGAGGCGATGCCCGAGGACCCGGTGGTCGGCAAGCGGTTGCGCGCCGCGCGTACGAAACGCAGTCTCTCGCTCAGGAGCGCGGCCGGTCGGGCGGGCATTTCCGCGTCGTACCTGAGCCTCGTCGAGCGCGGGCTTGCGGAACCATCGGTGTCGCTGCTCCAGCGCGTCGCATCGGCGTACGGTGGGACGCTGCTCGAGTTCTTCGGCGCCGCATCGGCAGGCGTCGCCGGACCGAAACTGGTACGGAGCACGGAGCGGCGCCGGCTGCGTGGTTTCGACCGTGTCGAAATCGAAGACCTGGTCACCTTTCCGAATGCCGTGCTGGAGATCGACATCTTCAGCGTTGCGCCCGGCGGCGGCAGCGGCGGCGCCTACGCACACGATGGCGAAGAGGCGATCTACGTGTTGAGCGGCGAGCTCGACATCTGGCTGGACGAGATCGAGCACTACCACCTCGAGCCCGGGGACACCCTCTACTTCCGCAGCGCCCAGCAGCATCGCTGGATCAATCACGCAGGCGTCTCCACCCGGCTGTTCTGGGTCAACACTCCACCAACTTTTTGACCACTTTCTGAAAGGAGCGCGCATCGATGGACACCGTTGAGAAGTACCGCCGCTACATCAACACGAGCGCGCTCGCAGGCGTTGAACCCATTACCGTGGAAAGCGCGCGCGGCGCGACGGTGACCGCGACCGATGGCACCGAGTACACCGATCTCTACGCCGGGATCGGCGTGGTCAACGCCGGCCACGTGCCCCCGAAGGTGGCCGAGGCCGCGAAACGACAGATGGACAAGGTCGTGCACTCCTGTTCGTATGTCTATCACGTCCCGGTGGTCGCCGATCTCGCCGAACGGCTGGCGCAGATCACGCCCGGCCGTCTGCAGAAAACCTTCTTCGGCAACAGCGGCGCCGAGGCGGTCGAAGGCGCGCTCCGGCTGGCACGTTCTTACACCGGGCGTCGCGAGATCATCGCGTTGCAGAGTTCGTTCCACGGCCGCACCGCCGGTGCACTGGCGATCACCGGCAACGCGTTACGCAAGCATCGTGGTGGCGCGCAGATTGCCGGGATCGCCTTCGCGCCGACGCCGAACCCATACCGCTGCCGTATGTGTTCAGGATCCTGCTCGCTGGCATGCGCCGATGCGGTCGATGACGTCATCCGCTACGAGACGAGCGACGACGTCGCCGCGTTCATCATCGAACCGATCATCGGTGAAGGCGGCATCATCCCGCTGCCCGACGGCTACCTCAAGCGCGTCAAGGAGCTGCTCGATGCACGCGGGATTCTCCTCATCGCGGACGAGGTCCAGAGCGGCTTCGGGCGCAGCGGCACCATGTTCGCGATCGAGGCGTACGACGTGGAGCCCGACATCATGACCATGGCCAAGGGAATTGCCAGCGGCTTTCCACTGGGGGCATTCATCGCGCGAGAGGAGATCGCCGACGCATTCGAGCCCGGCGACCACATGAGCACGTTCGGGGGCAATCCGGTCTCGTGCGCCGCGGGTGTGGCAACCATCGACATGCTCGTCGAGGAGCAGCTGCCGGAGCGCGCCGCCCGCGTGGGTCGCATGGTGCGAAGCCGTCTCGACGCCTTTGCGGTGGAATCGGATTTGATCGGCGATGTGCGCGGAACCGGATTGATGATCGGCGTGGAGCTGGTGCGCGACCGCGTGACCAAAGAGCCCGCAACGTCCGAGGCCGCCGCCGTGAAGAAGCACTGCCGGGAACGCGGTGTGCTCATCGGCATCGGTGGCTCACTCGGCAATGTGGTACGCATCCAGCCACCGCTGGTGATTGACGAGCAGGATCTGGACCGCGCGCTGGGCGTGATCGAGGAAGCGGTGACGAGCCTGGCCGCACAGCCGGTCGGCTAGCGCTCTCGCTGGGAGTCCGCACCCATCTGCCTGACGGCACCAGGGGAACTCCCTTCCACTTCTAACTTATACCCCAGTGGGGGGCTTGCGGCAAGACCGGGGTCGTGCCGCAGAGTGAGCGGCCGAGGTCGGAAACCCGCGGAACTGGGGGTCATGAAATGCCTATGCGAATGCTGCCGTCTGTGCGGATATCGACCAGCATGCTGGGGGTGGTCGGGTGCCGATGACCGAGCATGCCGTCGTCATCGTGGGCGGAGGTCCGACCGGGCTCATGCTGGCGGGCGAGCTGGCCCTGGCGGGCATCGACGTCGCCATCGTCGAGCGGCGCGCGAGCCAGGAGATCGACGGCTCGCGTGCGGGTGGACTGCACGCGCGCACCATCGAGGTACTCGATCAGCGCGGTATCGCGGAGCGCTTCCTGTCGGAGGGGTATACAGCCCAGGTTGCGGGGTTCGCCTGGGTCCGGCTCGATATCAGCGACTTCCCGACCCGTCACCCCTACGGGCTCGCCCTGTGGCAGAGCCATTTCGAGCGCATCCTGGCCGGCTGGGTCGACGAGCTTGCAGTGACCATCTATCGCGAACAGGAGGCGACGGGCTTTGTCCAGGACGGCGCCGGCGTCGACGTCGAGCTCGGCGACGGCAGGTCGCTGCGAGCGGCATACCTGATCGGCTGTGACGGGGGACGGAGCGTCATTCGCAAGGCAGCCGGCATCGACTTCCCAGGCTGGGAACCGACCACCAGCAGCCTGATCGCCGAGGTCCAGCTGGCCGAGGAGCCGGAATGGGGCATCCAGCGCGACGCACTGGGCATTCGCAGCCTGAGCAAACTGGACGATGGACCGAAGGTGCGCGTCCTGGTCCCTGGGCCGCAGGCCGTATGCGCGGACGAGCCGAGCCTGCAGGAGCTCAGTGCGGCGCTCATCGCCGTCTACGGGTCGGATTATGGTGTCCACAGTCCCACCTGGATCTCCCGGTTCACGGATTCCGCCCGGCAGGCGGCCTCCTATCGCGAGGGGCGCGTGCTCGTGGCCGGCGATGCGGCGCACATCCACCCGCCGGTGGGCGGACAGGGACTCAACGTGGGTGTGCAGGATGCGGTGAATCTGGGATGGAAGCTGGCCCAGGTGGTCAAGGGCACCTCGTCAGCAACCTTGCTGGACACCTACCACGCCGAGCGTCACCCGGTCGGTGCCCGGGTCGTGCGCAACACCATCGCGCAGACAGCGCTGCTTCGTTGCGACGGACGCGTCGACGTCCTGCGCGATACCGTGGCCGAGCTGCTGGAGATGGATGAGCCGCGCAAACGGATCGCGGCGATGATGTCCGGTCTGGACGTGCACTACGATCTCGGCGAGGGACATCCGCTGCTCGGGCGGCGCATGCCCGATCTTGACCTGGTGGCGGCCGGTGGACCCCTACGGGTGTTCGCGCTGCTGCACGAAGGGCGCGGGGTGCTGCTCAACCTTGGCGAACCGGGCGGCTTCGACGTCACCCCATGGTCAGATCGGGTTCCTATGGTCGACGCCACCTACGCTGGTCCCTGGGAGCTTCCGGCGTTGGGTGCGGTCAGTGCTCCCACCGCGGTGCTGATCCGGCCCGACGGGCATGTCGCGTGGGTGGGAGATCACAGCGCCGAGGGGCTGCCGGACGCGCTGACCACCTGGTTCGGAGCACCGACGACCGCGGCGTGAGCGCGGCGGGTGCTCGGCGCCAGGGTGCACCGAGGCCCATTGGCCTGTCCGCGTGGAACCGCCCGGACTACCGCTCAGTGGGTGACGATCACCGGCGTGCCCACCGGCGCCCACGAGTATGCCCACCGCATCACCGAGGTCTGCGCATGGACGCATCCATGGCTCGCGGCGCTGCTGTTCTCGCTGTTCGCGCCGTAGGCGCTGTTCGCCTCCCAGGGCGCGTCGTGGAGAAAGATGCCTGCTCGCACCACGGTGAATTCGAGGGCGTAGTTGGCGCGCTCCGGCGGGTACCAGAATGGCGACCCGCTTGGCGCCCATGAGGTGAAGCGCACCGGCGACACCTTGCGGAAGACGTGGAACGTCCCGGTGGGCGTGCGCTCGTTCTGCCGTCCACTGGTCACGGGCGTCGCCTGCACCGCGCAACCGTTCTGATAGAAGACGACCTCCTGAAAGGTGAGGTTGATCACGATCGCCTTGCCGGATGGCACCGCGTGACCGCAGGCTCCGTGCTGCAACGCACTGACCACTGACGCCTCGAAGGCGACGACGTGCGCGCTCACGACCGCCACTTCGCGTGCGGTGGGTTTGGACGCAACCGCTCGGGCAAACTGGTGATAGGACGCGAGGAAGCCATTCGCACCGGCAATGTGCTCGGACGCGGCCTGATCTGCGCTGAGCTGGAGCGCTCGCAGGTTGCGGCTGACGTTGGCAACCAGCGAGCTCGCGAGCTGGTCCCCGGCATGCGCGCCCGTCATGGTCGCCTCCCTGAGGCGCGCAGAGAGGGTCTCGATCGCCAAGGGCGTCGCCGCGGCATGGAGTTGCGAGATCAGCGAGGCCGACGACGCCACCGACGACGCCGGAAGCACAGCACTCTGCTCTTCGAGCAGCACTTCCCACCCCACGAGGGCCGCTGCGGCATGGATGCGTGCGTCGGCCATCGCGTGATCCCAGATCGCCCCTGTCGCTGCGCCAAGGCTCCCGATGAAAGCAGACCCGGGGTCGTTCCACCACGACGGCGACCACCAGGGTGCTCGATAGGGAGAGGTGGTGAGGGCGCTCCGCAGCGGCGCGAGCCTGGACGGAGCGACACCCGCCGCGCTCATCTCAGTCCATTGCTGCTCGAGCCTGGTCGCGTGCTTCGCAAAGTCAGCCTGACGACCGGCGCCCACGGCCGCGAGGGTCGACCCGGCGACCGCGATCACCGCCACGAGGTTGGCGACCACGAGTGGATAGATGCGCATGGGCCGTCCGATGGTAGCGTCCCCTTCCACGCGGGCGACCCGCGCGGATCGATCCCGTTGAAAAGGGGTGTGCCCATGGACTGGAAGCTCGAACTCATCGTGGTGCCGGTGGCGGACCTCGACGCAGCAAAGGCGTTCTATCTCGAGCGCGCAGGCTTCGGCCTCCTCGTCGACCACAGTGCCGGCGAAGACTTTCGCGTCGTGCAGCTGACCCCGCCGGGCTCGGCGTGTTCGATCGCGCTGATGAAGAATGTCGATGCCGCCGGAACCCTGCAGGGCTTGCATCTGATGGTGAGCGACATCGACGCCGCCCGGGCCGAGCTGGTTGCTCGCGGTGGCGAGCCCAGCGACGTCTTCCACTTCGACAGAGACACAGGGGGCCAGCTTCCAGGCGCCGACCCGGAGCGCACCAGCTACAACTCCTTCATGACCTTCAGCGACCCCGACGGCAACGGCTGGATGGTGCAGGAGGTGCGGGGGCCGGCCTAGCCGGGATCGCGCCTCGACGCGTCGGGCCCGTAGGTCGCTTCAATGCCACGCACGTCGCCGTCTTCGTCGGTGAGGACCTGCACATCGCCATAGTCGAGGTGCGCCAGATACCCGGCGATCAGACCGTCCTGGTCGCCGCCGAGCTCGAGCAACAAGGCGCCGCCGCTCCGAAGGAATCGCCTGCTGTCGGTGATGACACGCCGAAGGTAGTCGGTGCCGTCGGGGCCGCCGTCGTAGGAGAGGCGGGACTCGAAAGCGAACGTGTCGCGCTGCAGCAGCGGAAGCTCGGGGGTCGGCACGTAGGGAACGACGCCGACCACGACATCGATCTGGCCGACCAGCGCATCCGGCAATGGCGAGAACAGATCCCCGCCATACACCTCGACGCCATTTGCCTCTGCGCAGGCCACCGAGCGCGCATCGATGTCGGAGGCGACCACCCGCGCTGACGGCCGTCGCCGCATCAGGACCTTCGCGAGAGCGCCGCTGCCGGTGCACAGGTCGACCGCACACCCATGTATCGGAAGGCGCTCGGCGGCCCGGACCGCGAGCGGCTCACTCAACCATCTGGGGACGTAAACGCCCGGATCGATGTGGATTTCGACGTTGCAGAAGGTCGTCGTTCCGGTGATCCACGCCAGCGGCTCACCCGTGAGCCGTCGAGCGACGAGCGCCTCGAGTGTGGTGCCGTCGCCGGCAGCCGCGTCGAGGAGCTGGCTCGCTTCGTCATCGGCGGCGAGGAAACCGCCGCGCGCGAGCAAGTCCGCCAGGGACGCATGGTCAATCGGCACACGCACGACCGCACTCTGACGCTCCGCGACCCCAGCGCGCCACCGCCGTAACGCTGACAGCCCGTCGCCATGTGCAGACTCCACGCCGAGCCATGGACACGAAAACCAAGCTGATCGTCGCAGGCCTGACGTTCATCGTGCTGCTCTTCATCGTGGTCTCGGGACTCCTGGCCTTCACCGGGCCCCCGGGCAGCTAGCGCACCGCGCGGTGGCGGGCCAGCGTCACCGTGACAAACCGGCGAGCGGCGCACTGTAGAATCGGCCGCTCATGTCGGGATGCGTCGGGTGGTGAATTCTGTGACGTCGCGCGCGCTGCGTCGGGGGGCAACGACGTGTGCCACCGCAGCCATCGCTGCAATCGCATTGGCGAGCACTGCATTGGCAGCCCAAACGCCAATCGTGGCCGAGACATTCACCCATACCACCACGACCTCAACTGCCTGGGTGTTGCCCGCCGCACCGGTCGGAGTCAACTCGGCCTGCCTGACTGCATCCGGCGATACGTCGCAGACGCCGATCCCCGGTTGTGGCCTGGGAAGCCCGGATCCTGACGGCAGTGGCGCGCTCCAACTGACGAGCGCCAACAACAGCGAAGAGGGAGGCGTGGCGTTCGGCCAGACGCTGCCGACGACCAAGGGTCTCGACGTCCGATTCGACACCTATCAGTACGGAGGGAACGGCGCCGACGGGATCGGCTTCTTCCTGGCCGCAACCGATCCGACGGCTCCTGGCCCACCCTCAAATATCGGGCAGCCCGGCGGTGACCTCGGCTATGCATCGGGCGGCGGCACCGGCTTGGCGGACGCCTACCTCGGCATCGGGATCGACGTGTACGGCAACTATGCGAACGGTCTTCTCGACGGGAGCGGGTGCACCGATCCGTCCTGGGTCGTGTTCGGATCGACCATTCCGGGACAGGTGACGGTTCGCGGTCCCGGTAACGGGACGGTGGGCTACTGTCCGCTGACCAGCACAGCAGCGACTGACGGCGGCGCGCCCCAGGCGCTCGACGGCGGCGGGGGGACTCGGGCCAGCTCGCTGGTTCCTGTCGAGATCGTCATCAACCCGGGCGCCGCGCCGGTGACCACAACCTCGGGGTTGACCGTGCCGGCGCACGACTACGAAGTTGCGTTCACGCCGCTCGGCGGCGCCCTCCAGAGCTTCACCGACGTGCTCCCGACCACGGCCAATGGCGAGATTCCAGCGGGCACGATCCCCGCGGCCTGGATCAACCCTGCGAACGGCCTCCCCTATCAGCTGAGCATGGGTTGGGTCGGCTCGACGGGCGGCCTCGTCGATATCCATGAGATCTCCGACGTCACTGCCGATACGCTCAGCGGCGCGCTCCCCGGTCTCACGGCCACGTTGAGTGCGCAGACCGCGCCCGTTGGCGCGACATCGACCTACCAGCTTCATGTGGCGACAACGGCGTCGGGCGGTCCCGAGAAGCAGGACATCATGGTCACCGACACCTTCCCGGCAAGCGTCACGCCACTCCTTGCCGGATGCGGCGGCACCGGATGGACGTGCACGCGCAACGGTCAGACGGAGACGGCAACGTTCGCGGTGACGTCGCTCCCGCCAGGCACTGCGCTCCCCGTCCTGTCGATGCCGGTGTTGGTCGTCGGGCCGGCGGGAACCACCGTCGTCGACAGCGCAACCACCGGCTCGAACGACGTGTTCCCGGTGCCGGCATCGGCAACCTTCGTGGTGCCGGGCGCGGTACCGATCCCACCGACGGGTGCAGCGCCTTCTCTAGTGGTGTCCGGACTGGCGGTGTTGCTGATCCTTCTGGGCGGAGTCGCCATGGGCGCCGCTCTCCGCCGCACTCGAAGGGAATCACGAGGCGCGCGTACACTGTGAGACGCGCCAATGATGCTCACCTATCGGGACCGACTCTCCCTGGCTCAGGGGCTGACCGTCCGCGGATCGGCCGTTCGTCACCGCGCTGACGCGCCGGTCCACGCGCAGTCCGAACCGCAGGATGTCCAGCGCTTCGAGCTGCCGATGCCGCGGCCGGGACAGCGTCTTGTCGAACTCGAGCAGGCACGCGAGCGTGCCAAACGAGCAACGACCGGAGGCTGATCAGGTCGGGATCTGACGCCTTGGCGCGCAGGTCGCTGTCGCCTTCCATCGCGGTACGGTGCCGCCGCCCCTCGGGTGCGTGGCATGCCCATCCCGGGTCAGCTTTGACGCGGGGCGCGCTCTCGATACAGGACGGACGCGTAGATGCGCTCGCCGCACCCGACGCACTTGGCCATGGGTCGCACGAGCGCCTCGTCCGGGAGATAACCGGTCTTGCGCCGGAAGACGGGAGCGGATAAAGGGACGAGTTGCTCACTGCCACAACGGTCACAGTGCAAACCGCCTCCCTCTCGCGCGTAAGGGGGCATCGGCACGAATGGTGACAGAGTGAGACGCGCGCTTTCCGTGCGGTGGCGTACCCACCAGGGGCGCAGCTCGCACTTCGGCCGGCAACGCGTACGGCCGCCGCGGCCGCCGGCAGCGGGTCAGTCACCGGCACGCAAACGGCCGGATATCCCTGCCGAGCTCGGGACTCGAACCCGAAACGGGGTTTCCCCCAGCGGTTTTTAAGACCGCCGCGTCTACCATTTCGCCAGCCCGGCACTGCCGATTCTATGGGTCGCCGGGTGGTCGAGCACGGGGCGCGGTTGGCTGCGGCAACGTCCGCCTCAGGTCTTCGGGACGAGCCGTATACTCGGGAGCAGATGTTCGGTCGACGTCCCGACGCCGCGTACCGACGGAGCCAGAGCGCCACCGGGCTCCCCGTGCAACCGAGCCCGATCGCCCGTGGACTCGCCGTCGGTATCCTCGACGCTTCCGAAGACCATCGCGAGCGCACCAGGATCGGCCAGCTGCTCATCGACGAGCTCGACGCGCTGGCCGGGCTTCCGGCCTGCGAGCTGGTGGTCGCGGATCGGGCCCAGGTGCATGCGCACAACGGGCAGCGGCTGCAGAGCAAGACCTACGGCTACTACCGGTGCACCTTCACCGCCGGCGAGGTCACCAAGGCGCGCATCCGGATCTATCACAAGACCGCAGTGCGTCAGCAGGTCATCACCACCAAGGTATTTCTCAACACCTTGCTGCACGAATGGGAGCATCACCACGATTTCGCGGGCCTGCGCCTCCCCCGCTCACCGCACACCGCGGGCTTTTACGCGCGGCTCCGTGCCCTTGCTGATGCCCTTGAGGTCGCATTTGTGATGCCACCGGAGCCGGGCGCGAACGGCACGTCGCACACGTCAGCGGCCTGACGGGTATTTCCCGGTCAGTGATCGAGACCCAGGCTCACCTTGGTCACGAGATGACCGGCCTCACCGCCGACCGTGTGCACCACGATGACGAGCACGACGACGATCGCCAGCATGACGCCGTAGGTCGTCCAGTTTCGCGTCCGCTGCCGGCTGCGGAGGTCGCTCGACACAGTCGACACCTGACTCCTCCTGGTTGCTCCTCGGTCCCGACCGGCGCCTCCCCGCGCCGCTGATCTCCAGTATTGGCGATCGCAGCAAACGACGCAAGAGGCAATTTCTCCTGGGTTCGTCAGAGCCGGAGTGCGCGATTGACATCAGTCTCGGTGTTCAGCGCCCGCGGGTAGACTGTCCCAGGATCAGGGCTCGGCGCACGACGCGGACCCGGATACAGCGGCGACGTAGCCAAGTGGTAAGGCAGAGGTCTGCAAAACCTTCATCGTGGGTTCGATTCCCACCGTCGCCTCCAAATTTTTTTGACACTCCTCCGTCGAGCTTCTACGAAGCAACCGCACGAGGCGAGGGAACCCCATCGGGCGTCGTCAAGTGCACGCCGTCGCCTCCCCGAGTCCATGCCTGCGATTCGGTCCAAAGTTCCAGTCCGGCCTCGCAGAATTCGATCCTCGGGTGGTGGCTGTCCCGACCACGCCGAAGGATGCAGTCTGGGCATTCGGCCGCATGAGCCAGTGCGAGACGCGCGAGACGCCTCGCAATCGCGCTGGCATCCGCCGCGGCGGTCATGGTGATGTCAGATGCTACTCAGGCAGGGATTGGTACGCAAGCGTACATTAGGAGGTTCAGACGCCCGTCGACCGAGGGGGCGCACTCAGGCCAAATCGGGCACCGACGGGCGTCGCCAATTCCCAGCCAGCGCGTCGTTTTCCTGACGCTGCTGGGTGTTCCCGCGCGGGGCGTCAGGCGACGTCGAGCCCTTGCAGCAAGTCCGCCAGGGCATGCCCCAAACGCGCAGCCCGTGCGTCATCGACGGCGCTTGCGTTGAGGTCGGGCGCGAACTTTGCGACGTGCGCTGGATCTTCGTCGATCACCCAGCGCAGGAGTGCGCGTCCCAGTTCGGATGCCGTCGTATCGTCGACTTCTTCAGTCATGTGCAGTCCTCAGTGGTGGCTGGCTGGCGGAACTTACGAATGGGACGGCGCGGGAGGCGCATCGTCGAGCTCGAACATGAGGTCGTCCAGATAGCAGTAGTACCAGTCCTCTCCAGGCTCGAAGGACCGGATGATGGGATGGCCCACTGAGCGGTTGTGCGCAGTCGCGTGCTTCCCGGGAGAGTTGTCACAGCAGCCGACATGGCCGCATTCCTGGCAGACGCGGAGATGCACCCAGTCGTGCCTTCCCTGCGCAAGGCAGTCGACACAGCCATTCCCCGATGGCGTGACGTCAGCGATCTGGTCGAGGTGCGCGCACGAGTTCGTCATCGGAAACCCTCTTCATGGACTGACGTGACGGTGGTGACCGGGGGCGGCGACGTCGACGAGTTCGCTGTTCCACCCCATCGCGCTGGCTGCGGCCGCATAGGTGCTTTCGAAGAAGGCAAGGATGGCACGGGAAGGCTCGTCCTCCGCGCGGGCCGCATCGTAGGGAAAGAGGAACTCCCCCGCGTCGTCGCTCCACGCAGCGCCGCCAGGGCGGATGGCGGCCGAGGCGAGGCCTTCGGGCGCTGGATACGCATATGCGTAAAACGCGGGGTACGGGACACCCTCGCTGCCGGGCCACCATCCGGCACAGATCTCCTCAGCGTCCTGGCCGACGCGGCCGATCACGCCGGCGCCGGGGGTCGCCTCCGCGCGCCGGCCGGAGTAGCGTGTCAGCGCCAGGTCGAACGTTCCCCAGAAGAACTGCACCGGAGTGGTTCGCCCCCGAAATCGCGCGTGGTGCCGTTTCAGGACAACATCGACCATCGTCAGCACGTGATGGAAGCGCGCCGCCTGGGCGAGGTCATAGGTGTCGTGCGTCTGGTCCTCTGGAAACGGAATCGGGTCCGCGACTTCCGAGGGGACTACGGAGATCGCAACGTCAACATCCATACGCCCCAGCACGGCCATCACGTCCCGATAGAAATCAGCGACCGCGCCACCGAGTGGGCGTCGCTCAAGATGTCCGTCGCTGCCCCGGATGATCAGCAGGTGATCGACGAGGTCAAACTCGACGTCGATCGTCCGAAGGCCGACCGGCATCGGTGAGGTCCACAGACCGCGTGCCGTGACGTAGAGCGGAACGTTGGCCCACTCGGGCTCGAAGGGGCTGAGCGCAAGGCGCAGCTTGCCAACCACCTGCGTGTACATGTGCAGGGTGTCGCGGGTTGCCCGCCACTCGTTGTAAGGAAGTGCCGGCCATTCCTCCGGCTGCACAGTGACCATTCGTGACTCCTGGTCGGTGCATGGTAGCGGGCCGCGCACCAGAGCACCTCGGTCCCCACCGTTGCCTTGACGCCGCGTATCCTCGAGCGCGTGTCTGTGACGGACAGCGTGCGAACGCGCGGCCATACCGATCTCGCCGAGCGCGCGCGTCGCGTGCTCCCCGGCGGCGCGACGCACACCGCCCGAACCTACGACCCGCGCATCTACGTGCAGCGGTCGAGCGGATCGCGCAAGTGGCTCGTCGACGGCACCGAGATGATCGATTACACGATGGGCCACGGTGCGCTCCTGCTCGGGCACGCCTACCCGACAGTGGTCGCCGCACTGCGCGAACAGATGACCAACGGGACGCACTACGGCGCCGCGCACCCGCTCGAGGTCGAGTGGGCGGAGTTGATCGTCTCGATGGTGCCGTCAGCGGAGAAGGTTCGCTTCACCGCGTCCGGAACGGAGGCGGCGATGCTCGCGCTTCGCGTCGCTCGCGTTGCGACCGGCCGGGATCGCATCGTGAAACTCCAGGAACACTTTCACGGCTGGTCGGATGTCGTGAGCCCGTACCTCGATGCGGACGGCGTGGAGCGCACACCACCCGGCGTGCCCGACGCGCTCGGAGCGTTGACCACGGTCGTCCCCGCCGATGACCCGGCAGCGCTTCTGGCAGCCCTCGCCGGCGGCGACGTCGCCGCGGTCATCTTCGAAGCGTCAGGCGCCCACTACGGTCAACTGCCGCTGGCACCATCGTTCATCAGCATGGCCCGCGACGCCTGCTCCGCCACCGGAACCCTGCTCGTGTTTGACGAGGTCGTGAGCGGATTCCGAGTCGCGCCGGGCGGTATGCAGGAAGTGCTGGGGATTCTCTCCGGACCTGAGCGTGATCGGCAAAGTCATGTCCGGGGGAATGCCCGCCGGCGCCGTGGTCGGCCGTGGCGACCTCCTGGAGCTGCTCGCCACCACCATTCGCCACCCCGGCACCTGGAACGCGAACCCTCTCAGCGCAGTCGCAGGGATTGCCACCCTCGGGATCATTGCCAACGGCGTCCCGCAGCGGACCGCCGAGGCCTACGCGTCCGCCTCGAAGCCGAGTGGACGGGCGCGCTGGCCGCCGCCGGGATCAACGGTGAGATCCGGCGCTACAGCAGCATCCTGCACGTGCTCCTCGACGACCCTCGCGCCCAGGCACGCATCGCGAACGAGATGCGCATCGAAGGCGTCGATCTCCTCAACGCGAGCGCGTTCTGTTCCTCGGTCCACACCGCCGCCGATCTCGACCAGACCGCCGGCGCTTTCGCGCGCGCCGTTCGTCGCCGCCTCCAGCCCAGGCTGACTACCGGGGCGGGCGAGCTCGAGCGCTAGATGATCCCGTGGCGCTGCGCCCACAGTGCCGCCTGGACGCGATCCTCAACGCCGAGGCGGTCGAAGACCGATCCCAGATGCGCCTTGACCGTCTTTTCGCTGATCCCCAGACGCCACGCGATCTGCTTGTTGCTCATCCCTCGCCCGACCAGCGTAAGCACGTCGAGCTCGCGCTGAGTCAGGTCGTCGAGCGGCCGCCGCTTGATGCGATCGCGGAGCAATTCCTTCGCGGCCTTGGGCGAGAGCGGCGTGTCGCCCTTGGCGGCCGAGCGAATGCCGTTGAGGAGTTCCTGCGGCTCGGTGTCCTTGAGCAGGAAGCCGACCGCGCCGTTGTCGATGGCCTCGACCACCATGTCGTGCTCGGAGTACGACGTGAGCATTACGACCTTGGTCCCGGCCACCGCCTTGAGCATCCGTGCGCAGCGCCTCGAACCCGTTCATCCCCGGCATCGAGATATCCATGAGGACGATGTCGGGATGCTCCTCGACCGCGTACGCGACGGCCTCCTCGCCGTCCGACGCCGCGCCGACCACCTTGATGTCGGTGGTCCCGTTCAGGAGTGAGGTCAGCCCTCGCCGCACCAATGGGTGATCATCAACGATGAGCACTCGAATGGGATTGGGGTAGGGTTGAACTTCCACGGTCGTAGCCCAGCCTAACTGAATATTTCTAACTCTGGAGAGAGAAGTCGGCGGTGGCACCGACCCAGCAGAACCGCGATACACCCGGTGCCGCGGGGAGGGGGAGCCCGCGAGGGTAAACCACTGAACTGGGTCGGCGCCCGCCCGCCTATCAGGGGGACTTGCGTTTCAAAGAAGTGAATTCCCGTCGCGATGATGGTCAGCCCGGGCGGCATCCCGGCGCCGCTAGGCCAATCGTCTTAAGACTCGGATTCGCGCCGCTGCCAGCGTCTCTCGGATGCGCCTCGCAGGCGCTCGGTGACCTCGCGCTCGGCTCCATGGTCCGATGGGTCGTAGTACTGGCGACCAGCGAAGCGACTCGGGCAGATGCTGCTGCTCGACCACTCCGCCTTCATGGTCGTGCGCGTATCGATAGCCGCTGCCATAGCCCATCGCGCGACCCAGGCCGGTCACCGCGTTGCGCAGGTGGAGCGGCACCGGCTGATGCAGCGTCTCCGCCACGTCCGCCGACGCGGCGACATAGGCGCGCAGCACGCTGTTGCTCTTCGGCGCCGCCGCGAGATACAGCGCCGCCTCGGCGAGCGGCAGGAATCCCTCGGGCATGCCGACGAAGTGCGCCGCCTGCTGCGCGGCGACGGCGACGCCCAGCGCGTGCGGGTCGGCGAGGCCCACGTCCTCGGCTGCGAGAATGACCATGCGGCGCGCGACGAACAGCGGATCCTCGCCCGCCTCCAGCATGCGCGCCAGCCAGTACACCGCGGCGTCCGGATCGCTGCCGCGCAGCGACTTGATGAAGGCGGAGACCAGCCAGTAATGCTGGTCGCCGGCGCGGTCGTAGAGCAGCGCCGGGTTCTGCAGCGCGCCTTCGATGTCGGCGACCGTCACGCGGACGACCCCCGACGCATCCTTCGCGCGCCGCCTGCACGGCGAGCTCCAGGGAGTTGAGCGCGATCCGCGCGTCACCGCCGCAGAGAGTCGACCAGCCGGTCGATCGCCTCCGGCGTCGACCGCCACGTGCTGCGCGCCGAGCCCGCGCTCGGCATCGGTCAGCGCCCGCTCGATGAGGTTGCGCAGATCCTCCGGCTCCGAGCGCCTCCAGGCGGATCACGCGGCTCCGCGACAGCAGCGCCGCGTTGACCTCGAACGACGGGTTCTCGGTGGTGGCGCCGAGCAGCGTCACCGTCCCGTTCTCGACGTGCGGGAGCACCGCGTCCTGCTGGGTCTTGTTGAAGCGATGGATCTCGTCGATGAAGAGGACCGTCCTCCGTCCCCGTCGCGCAGGCGCTCGTCGCGCGCGCTCGACGACCTTGCGCAGGTCGGCGACGCCGGCGCTGGTCGGCGCTGACGGCTTCGAATGTCGCGCTGGTCGCGCCGCGCGATCAGCGCCGCGAGCGTGGTCTTTCCGCTCCCCGGCGGACCCCAGAGGATCATCGAGGGAACCTCACCTGCGTCGACCGCGCGGCGAAGCACCGTGCCGGCCCCGATGGCACGGTGCTGACCGACGAACTCGTCGAAGGTGCGCGGACGCATGCGCGTCGCCAGCGGCGCGTGGCGCAGAGTTCGCGGCGGCTCCGTCCGGAACGCTCGGGTCGGCGCCGAAAAGCGAGCTCTGCCCGGCCACCGGCGAGGCTCCGCTCAGCTGGTCGACGGGCACGGTGACGACGGTCGGCGGCTCGAGCCCGGGCGCGTCACCAAGCACGCTGCGCAGCACCTGCGCAGCGCCGAGCAGCCCGGAAGTCTCGGCGGGGACCACCAGCTTGGCGTTCGGGCTTTCCGCGAACTTCGTCAAGGTGTCGAGCTGGAGGATCGCGACCAGGGTCGGATCCGGCTGCGCGGCCTTGATCGATCCGTACACGGTCGAGATCGCCTGAGCGCGGCCTTCTGCTTCGAGGATCGCAGCCTGCCGGTTGCCTTCTGCTCGAAGGATGGCGGCCTGCCGCTCGCCCTCTGCCTGCTTGATTGCGGCCTGCCGGTTACCGTCAGCGATGTTCACCGCCGACTGCTGCTGACCTTCCGACTGCAGGATGCGCGCGCGCTTCTCCTGGTCGGCCTGCTTCTGCAGGGCCATCGCCTGGAGGATCTGCACCGGCGGCGAGATGTCGACGATCTCGATCCGGTTGATGCGGATGCCCCACTTGTCGGTGACCTGCTCCATCTGCTGCTGCATCGCGGCGTTGATCTGCTCGCGGGACGAGAGCGCCTCGTCGAGGCTGACGTTGCCGAAGGCATTACGCAGCGTGGTGCGGGCCTGCTGGTCGATGGCGACGAGGTAGTCCGACACGTTGAACAGCGCGGCGCGCGGCTCGATGACCTGGCTGAAGATCGTCGCGTTCACCGCGACCGCGACGTTGTCGCGGGTGATCACGTCCTGCCGGTCGCCGGTGCGCGGCGTCTCGCGCATGTCGACCCGGAGCAGCTTGTCGATGAACGGCGTGATGATCGTCAGACCGGCTTGGGATTCCCGCCGGAATCGACCGAAACGCGTGACCACGCCGGCGAATCCCTGCGGGACCACGCGGACCGCGCCACCGATGAGGATGGCGACCACGATGAGCAGGACGATGACGATGATCGCCGGTGACCAGACCCCTGTTGTCCACTGTAGTTCAGCCTCCCTTGGGGGGCGCGACCACGAGCGTGGTGCCGCGCACTTCGACGACGGTGACCTGCTGATGCGCGCGGCACGCCGCCGGGAGTCGGTCGTCACGGCCAGCCAGCGCTCGTTGAACAGCCGTGCATGACCGGGGTGATTCTCGTCGCCGACAGGTTCGAGCGTCAGGGCGGGCTGGCCGACCAGGTTGTCGGATGCACCGGGCATCGTGAGTTTCGGACCGAGGTGGCGAGCCGACATGCGCGCCAGCGTCGGACGCACCGCCATGGTCCCGATGATCGCGACGGCGGCAGCGACGACTGCCTGCAGCCAGACCTCGGTGGGGAAGATCGCGACGACGGTCGCGGCGAAGGCGCCGAGCGCGAGGAAGAGTGAATAGAACGCCTGGGTATGGACTTCGAGACCGACAAGGACCAGACCCGCCAGCAGCCAGACCACCCACATCCAGGAACCATGCTGCGAGTGTACCCGCGTTCATATGGGCCTACACGAGAGCAATTGCGGCGCAGCATGTGAGACCCGCTCCGCCAGCAGTGCGACACTCGGTAGACTGGATCGAGCCCGGGCCGCATCCGGACTCCGCCAATCTCGCAAGGGAGTGTCGCAGCTGTGCCATCCACCGCATCTGAGGTCTTCGACGGGATCAATTCCCGCATCGCCGCCGACCCCTCCAAGGTCGCCGGGATGAACGCTGTCTACGCGTTCGACCTCGGCGGCGAGCAGCCGGGTCAGTACCACATCTCCCTGAAAGACGGCACCGCCGACGTTGGCGAAGGGGCACCGGAGAACCCCAACATCACCATCAGCATGAAGTCCGAGGACTTCGTCGACCTGGCCGACGGACAAGCTCGACCCGCACCATGGCGTTCATGAGCGGCAAGATCAAGATCAAGGGCGACATGGGGCTGGCGATGAAGCTCCAGTCGGTGCTCCGCTAACCCTCATCCCGGGCGCACCCGTGGCACCTGATCTCCGGCCGCTGCGCTTCGACTACGACGAGAAGCATCGGTCGCTGCTGATCGAGTGGTCTGACGGCGCCGCGCACCACATTCCCGTTTGCGGTGCTCCGCCGCGCCTGCCCCTGCGCCGCGTGCAAAGGCGAACCGGGTTTTCGCGGCAGGTTCAGCTCCGACCCGGACCTGCATCCGGGCGAGGACGAGCTCGCGGATATCTCGCTGGTGGGCGCGTATGGGTTGAATGCGGTCTGGGCCGACGGCCACAACACCGGCATCTACACCTATGAGCGCCTCCACGATCTCGGCGCGGCGTCGGCGTAGAGTTCGCCGCGATGACCGCCGAAGCATCGCGCCCAGCACCCCGCAACTCCTGCAATCGATCACCGACGGCGTGCTGACGCTCACGCTCAACCGGCCCGAAGTGCTGAACGCGATCACCCCGGCATTGCTGGACGAGGTCACCGCAGCCGCTGCGCGACGCCGCGTCCGGTCGTGACGGTTCGCGCTGTGATCATCACCGGCGCCGGCCGCGGTTTCTGCAGCGGCCAGGACCTGCGCGCCGCACCGGCGCACGGCGGCCTGGACGTGGGCGCCGTCCTGCGCGACCACTACGCCCCGGCGATCCGCGCGATCCGGTCGATGGACCAACCGGTGATCGCCGCGGTGAACGGCGTCGCCGCAGGTGCCGGTTTCTCGCTCGCCCTTGCCTGCGACCTGCGCATCGCCGGAGAGTTCGGCGACATTCGTGCAGGCATTCGTGCGCATCGGGCTGATCCCGGACATGGCGCAGCACCTACTTCCTGCCGCGGCTCATCGGGCCGGCGCGAGCGGCCGAGCTCGACCATGCTCGGCGAGACGGTTGATGCGGCACGGGCGCTGCAGTACGGCATCGTCAACCGCGTCGTGCCGGATGCGCGATCTCATGCCGGTGACCACGGAGATCGCGACGCGCCTGGCGCGTGGGCCCACGGTCGATCGCGCTCACCAAGCAAGCGCTGGCGGCATCCGCGCACAACGACCTCGACGCGCAACTCGCCCTCGAGGAGCGGCTCCAGACCGAGGCGACCACGACGGCAGACTTCGCTGGAAGGGGTGGGCGCGTTTCTCGAGAAACGTCGGGCGACGTTCACCGGTTCGTAGGCCCGCTCGATGCTGAGCGCCGTCGACAAGCTCACCGCGTCTGCTCGGACCCGCGCGTGTCCTGACCGGCACGGAGGTCAGCGAGGACGACTGGCACGACGAATCGCTCACGCGATCTGGCACGCGCCTGACGTGGTCGTCCTCCCCCATTCCGCGGCAGAGGTCGCCGAGATCATCACCATCGCCCGCGAGTTCGCGATGCCCGTCACGGCGCGTGGTCTCCGGCACGGGACTTGCCGGTGCGTGCGTGCCGCGCGAGGGCGGCATCCTCATCGCCTTTCGGGAGATGAGCGGATCCTCGAGATCGATGTCGACAACCAGGTCGCGGTCGTGCAGCCGGGCGTGAACCTGCGCGAGCTGGATGAGGCGACGGCCCGGCATGGCCTCGTCTACCCGGTGTTTCCGGGAGAGAGCAGGCGCAAGCCTGGGCGGCACCGTGGCGACCAACGCAGGCGGCATGCGCGCCGTGAAATACGGGGTCACGCGACATCAGGCCCTCGGGCCTCGAAGCGGTGCTCGGGACCGGCGAGGTCATCCGCACCGGCGGCAAGTTCGTGAAGTCGACCTCCGGCTACGACCTCACGCAGTTCATCGTCGGATCGGAAGGCACCCTTGCCATCGTGACCGAGGCGACGCTGCGTCTCTACCCGCGTCTGCCGCATGCGGCGACGGTGCTCGCGCCCTTTCCGCACCGTGGCGGAGGTGGCCAAGGCGGTGCCGAGAATCGTGCAGAGTGGCGCTGCGCCGATGATCCTCGAGTACATCGACATGATGTCGATGGCGGCCATCACCGCTGCGCGCGGCTCGACCTCGGCATCGGCGCCGCCGTCAAGGAGGTCGCGCATGCATACCTGGTCGTGGTCCTCGAGTTGCGCGATCACGGGCCGACTCGACGAGGACATCGAGCAGCTCGGCGACCTCATCACCACGCTCGGCGCGCTCGACGTCTTCGTGCTCCCGCCCCGGGCCGCGTCCAACCTCATCGAGGCACGCGAGCGCGCCTTCTTCGCCGCGAAAGCGGCAGGCGCCAACGAGATCATCGACACGGTCGTCCCGCGCGCCCAGATCCCCGAGTTTCTGGCAAAAGTGTCCGGTAATTGCGCCGGTCGGGCTCCGATGGTCATCGGCTGCGGGCACGCGGGTGACGGCAACGTGCACCTTTCGGTGTTTCAGTCCGACCCGGAGCGGCTCGACGCAGGTGCTCCGCGAGCGTCTTCACCGCAGGCGCCTCGCTCGGCGGCGCGGTATCCGGCGAACACGGCATCGGCACCGACAAGCGCAGCCACTTCCTGGCGCTCGAGGACCCGGCCAAGCTGGCGCTGATGGCACGCATCAAGACCGCGTTCGACCCGGACGGCATCCTCAATCCCGGCGTGCTGTTCGACCCGGCTGCGGCGACACCGGCGAGCACCGCTGATCGGCGGCGAGGCGCTGGTCCGCAGCCTCGTCGGCATCTGGCGTCGACGTGGTGTTCGCCAACCCGGGCACATCCGAGATGCATTTCGTCGCCACGCTTGACGCGGTGCCCGAGATGCGCGGCGTGCTCGACGCTTGTTCGAAGGCGCGGCCACCGGCGCAGCCGACGGGTACGGGCGCATGCGCGGAGTCCCTGCCGCGGTGCTCCTGCACCTGGGTCCGGGTCTCGGCAACGGGCTCGCCAATCTGCACAACGCACGGCGAAGCCACGCGCCGGTCGTCACCATCGTCGGCGACCACGCCACCTACCACCAGCGCTACGACGCACCTCTGGAATCGGACATCGAGACGGTCGCGCGCAACGTGTCGTCGTGGATCCGCACCAGCATGCACGTCCGGAGGATGCCGGCGCCGATGCGGCGGCCGCCGTCGCCGCCGCGTGCGGTCCTCCCGGGCAGGTCGCCACGCTCATCCTCCCGGCCGACGTCTCGTGGTCCGAGGGTGGCTTGGTCGTCGGGCCCGGTGCAGCGAACGCCACGCGCCACGGTGCCGAGGCGACGATCGATGAGCCGTCGTCGCAGCCTCCTGCGTCAGGCGAGGACGTCGGGCTGCTGCTCGGTGGCAGCGCGATGCGCGCAGTCCGGGATGCGCGCAGCCGCGCGCATTGCGCGCGGCGACGGGCGCCGGACGTGCTGGCAGAGACATTCGCAGCGCGAGCGGAGCGAGGCGCCGGGTACCCCGGTGATCCACGCCTCGCGTACCTCGCGGAGATGGCGACGCAGCCAGCTCGACGGCCTGCGCCACCTCATCCTGGTCGACACCAAGTCGCCGGTCTCGTTCTTCGCCTATCCGGGAAAGCCGAGCGATCTCGTGCCGGAAGGCTGCGAAGTCCATGTGCTGGCGCGCGGGGACGAGGATGCGGTCGCGGCGCTCGAGGCGGTCGCCGACGCGCTTGGCGCCGCCGCCGACGCGCCGGTGCCGAGTGCGCCGCTGCCTGGTCGACCCACCGGCGCACTGGGCGCTGAGTCCATTGCGCAGGCAGTCGGCGCGCTCCTGCCCGAGGGCGCAATCGTCTCCGATGAGGCCAACACCAGCGGTACGTTTCTCCCCGCGATGACCGCGGGGTCGCGCCCCCACGATTGGCTCGCGCTCACCGGCGGGTCGATCGGTCAGGGACTTCCGGTCGCGCTCGGTGCTGCCATCGCGTGCCCGGACCGCCCCGTGCTCGCGCTCGAAGCTGACGGGTCGGCGCTCTACACGCTGCAGTCGCTGTGGACGATGGCACGTCATCAACTCAACGTCACCACAGTCATTTTCAGCAACCGTCGCTACGCGATCCTGCGGATGGAGCTCGCTCGCGTCGGCGCGACCGCATCCGGTCAGCGTGCGCTGGAGATGCTCGACATCTCGCCGCCCGATATCGACTTCGTGGCGCTGGCACAGGGTTTTGGCGTGCCCGCAACGCGCCCTGCAACCGCCGAGGCATTCGCAGCCGACCTCGAGCGTGCCTTTGCCGAGCCGGGCCCGCACCTCATCGAGGCAGTGATTCCCTCGCTCTTCTGATCAGCCCCGGTATCGCTCGCCGGCGCGAATCGGAATCTGCAACCAGTTCTCGCGCGGCGGCAGCGGGCAACTCCACTGCGGGTCATAGCTGCAGGAGGGTTGATACGAGAAGTTGAAGTCGAGGATGAGCCGGCCGTCCGGATCGACGCCCAGGTCTGCGCTCTTCGCGGTATCGAGGAGATACCGCCCGGCACCATACGTTTCGGTGCCGGACGTGACGTCGCGATAGGAGAGAAAGAACCCGCCCGAGTAATCGAGCAGCCAGAACATCGACAAGCTCACCGGCGCTCCGCGCAACGCAAAGCGCGCCGTTCCGGCTCGCTCCGCGGTGACGTGGCCGGCAGTCGATCCTGGAAGTTCGAAGGTGGCGCCGTCTGCGCTGTCGACGTCGGCGACCGCGCGCAAGGCCGGGTCGTAGTCGTAATAGATGGGCACGGTGTTGTCGCCCCGTTCCGCCGCAGGGACGGCGCTCTGCGGATGGTCTCGGAAGAGCCGGTCGCGAACCGCGCGCCAGTGCATCCATGCGTCGGCGGGATCAGGGTTGGCTCGCACCGTCTGCATACAGCTGGCTCACCCGCCGGCGCCAGTCGGCCAGCTCCA
The DNA here is from genome assembly GCA_963748505.1 of Candidatus Dormiibacterota bacterium. Lineage (GTDB taxonomy): Bacteria > Chloroflexota > Dormibacteria > Aeolococcales > Aeolococcaceae > Palsa-851. The sequence goes on along the minus strand of CAVVJH010000001.1, from coordinate 99,085 downwards.
GACGTTCGCTGATCATCGGCTCACTGCGCGCTCACGGACCATCGCCGTAGACGATGCCACCCCGAAGCTCGTCCATGCGTCGCATACGAGCGTGCGCCGTCTCACCAAGCCTCGCAAGCACGCCGGCAATCAGCGCCTCGGTGAGCGCCACCGCCGAGACCATCGAGTCAAATGGCGCAACCGTCGCCTGCACGCCGGTCACCAGGACGTAGCGCGCTGACGCAGCCGCCGGCGACAGCCACGGGTCGGTCACCAGCACCACCGTGCTCCCCCGCCCCGCTGCGACCTTGGCACTGGTGATCGTGTCGCTCTGATAGCGGCGGTAGTCGAACACCACCAGGATGTCGCGGCGCCCCAGGTCGACAAGGTGATCCGCGGGATTGCTGCGCTCCGGGTCGATGAGTTCGACACCCGCGCGAATGAGGTGCAGCTGGCTCGCGAGGTAGCGCGCGAGGAACGAGCTCAGGCGACCGCCCAGCGACAGGACTCGACGGCGCGGATCCGCCAGCAGCTCGACCACCGCGTCGAAATCGTGCTCCGACAGCAGGTCGCGGCTGGCTCGAAGGCTGTGTTCGAAGGTGACGAAGGCATCCTGCAGGCCCGAGTCGCTCGCGCCGTCGGGCGGCGTCAGCTCGTAGCGGGCAACCGGTGAGCTGAGGCGCGCCTGCAGCTCCTCGCGCAGGGAGTCCTGGAACTCCGGATAGCCGCGCAGGCCCAGTTTCGTGATGAACCGGGTGACGGTCGCCGGGCTGACGCCCGCTCGCTCCGCGAATCGGGTCAGGCTCTCGAGTCCGGCCACGGGATAGAACGCAAGGAGCACTTGCGCGAGCCGGCGCTCTGACGCGCTGAGCGCCCCCATCCGCTGCCGGACCAACTCGCCGACGAGGAACTCAGGCATCGAAAGGATTCTTACAGTTTGAACGCGATCGGGTCCACCCGATAAATTTGTTGACGCTCGTGCAGGGGCGCTGCTACTGTGCGCGCACCAACCGGACCGCATGGGGAGATGAGCCGATGACCGTCCAGCCTATGGATAGCGATACCGAAACCCTGCACAAGCTGGGCTATGCCCAGGAACTGCTGCGCAGGATGGGGGGCTTCTCCAACTTCGCGGTGTCGTTCACCATCATCTCGATCCTTTCCGGATGTCTCACCGCGTACGGGGTTGCGATGTTCAACGGTGGCCCGATCGACATGAACATCGGCTGGCCGGTGGTCGGCATCATGGTCACGATCGTCGGCCTGGCGATGGCCGAGGTCTGCTCGAGCTACCCAACCGCCGGTGGCCTCTACTACTGGTCGGCAAAGCTCGGCGGGAAGAACGCCGCAGCCTGGAGCTGGTTCACCGGCTGGTTCAACCTGGTCGGGCAGGTGGCGGTCACCGCCGGCATCGACGGTGGCCTCGCACTGTTCGCCACGGCGTTCATGAACAACTGGTTCGGCTATCCCAACGATCCGCCGCACGTGCTCCTCGTGTTCGCGGTCGCGCTGATCCTGCACGGGCTGCTCAACACGTTCGGGATCCGGATTGTCGCGCTGCTCAACGACATCTCGGTGTGGTGGCACATCATCGGCGTCGTCGTCATCGTCGGCGTTCTGCTGATCGTGCCCAAGCACCACCAGTCGATCAGCTTCATCTTCACGCACTTCAACAACGGCACCGGAGCAACCTTCCCTGGGAACATCGTCTATGTCTTCCTGATCGGGTTGCTGCTCGCGCAGTACACCTTCACCGGCTACGACGCGTCAGCGCACATGACTGAGGAGACCAGGAACGCAGCGACCGCCGGTCCGCGCGGCATCGTGCTGTCGATCGTCGTCTCGCTGATCGCAGGCTGGATCCTCCTCATCGGCGTCACCTCGGCGATTCAGAACTACACGGCGGAATCGACCGCAGTCGTCCCTGCGGCGCAGATCTTCATCGACGCCGCTGGTGGTGCGACCGGCCAGTTCCTGCTGCTGATCGCAATTGGCGCGCAGTTCTACTGCGGCATGTCATCGGTCACCGCGAACTCGCGAATGATCTACGCCTTCTCACGTGACGGCGCGGTCCCCGGCCACCAGCTCTGGAGCAAGATCAACAAGCGCACGCGCACCCCAACCAACTCGATCTGGCTGGCGGTGGTCGGTGCGTTCATCCTCTTCCTGCCCTATCTGTTCAACGCGTATGCGTATGCGGCAGTGATCTCGATCGCGGTCATCGGCCTCTACGTCGCATACGGCATCCCGATATTCCTCCGGCTCCGCGCCGGTGACAGCTTCCAGCGCGGACCGTGGCATCTCGGCAGGTGGAGCAAGCCGATCGGCATCATCGCCGTCGTCTGGATCGTCTTCATCAGCATCCTGTTCCTGCTCCCCACCGCCTTCCCTGTCTCCGGGACCAACTTCAACTACACACCGGTGGCGTTCCTGGTGGTGCTCGGGGGCACGACCATCTGGTGGGTGGTGTCCGCACACCGTTGGTTCAAGGGGCCGAAGGTGCAAGGCACGCCCGAGGAGCTGGCGTCGATCGAGGCCGGATTCGCAGGCTGATAGGCTCAATTCAGTAGTTACCACGCGTGCTCGCGGCGACGGCGCCGCGAGCACGCGAAGGATGCATCACATGCCCAAGCCCAGGATCGGTGTGACCTGCAGTCCACTGCGTGGCCCCGCGTACTACGCGCCCTATCTCCGCGCGGTTGAGGCTGCCGGCGGTGAGCCTGTGACGCTCAGCCCCGCTCCGGACGGACTGCCGGCCGCTGCCGCGACCGCGCTGATGGGGGCCATCGACGGGCTCCTGGTTCCGGGTGGATGGGATGTCGATCCGCCTGCCTATGGTGAAGCGCGCCAGGAGGAGACGCCCAATGTCGACCCGCCGCTCGACCTCACGGAGATCGCACTCGTGCGCGCAGCCGTCGATAGCGGGATGCCGGTCTTCGGGATCTGTCGCGGGCAGCAGGTGATCAACGTTGCGCTCGGCGGTTCACTGGTGCAGCACATCGACGGGCACGACATGCACGGACACCCGCGCGATCTGCTCGCACATTCCATCGATGTGGTGCCCGGTTCGGAGCTGTCCATGGTCACGCCCGGCGACCGCGTGATGGTGAACAGCCTGCATCACCAGTCGGTCAAGGACGTCGCGCCTGGGCTCCACGCGACAGCGCACAGCTCCGACGGCATTGTCGAGGGCATCGAATCGGGTGATGGGATGATCGTCGCGGTGCAGTGCCATCCCGAGGAACTGCTCAACCAGGAGGGCTGGGCGATGGCGCTCTTCACCCGTTTTGTCGACCGGGTCGCCGAACACGAGCACAACGGTGCGGTTGCAACCGATACCAAACACGAGGGTGCCTGACGATGCTCACGGTTAAGGAACTCAGCGCGCTGGTCGATTCCGGCGAGATCGATACGGTCGTCGTCGCCTTCACGGACATGCAGGGGCGCTTGATGGGGAAGCGCATGGAGGCGCACTTCTTCGTCGAGGAGACGGAGGCGAACAACCCCATCGAGGGCTGCAACTACCTGCTTGCGCTCGAGATGGAGATGGACCCGGTGCCCGGCTACGAGATGGCCAGTTGGGCGCGTGGATACGGGGATTTCTCCATGGTGCCGGACTTCGCGACCCTGCGCCGAATCCCCTGGCTCGAGGGCACAGCGCTCGTGCTCTGCGACGTCGCCTGGAACGACAAGACGCCGGTGCGCCCGTCACCCCGGCAAGTGCTCAAGGCGCAGGTCGAGCGCTCGCGCGCGCTGGGATTCGAGCCGATGTTCGGTTCCGAGCTCGAGTTCTATCTTCTCAAGGAGACGTTCGCGGAGGCGCACGAGAAGCACTACCGCGGTCTGACCCCGTCGGTCCCGTACATCCTCGACTACCACATCCTCGCGACCAGCTACGACGAGCCCTTCATCCGCGCGGTGCGCAATGGCATGCAGGCGGCGGGCATCAAGGTGGAGAACTCCAAAGGCGAGGCCTGGCCAGGCCAGCAGGAAATCAACTTCCGCTACAGCGATGCCGTGACCATGGCCGACAACCACGTCATCTACAAGAATGGGATCAAGGAGCTCGCGCACCAGCATGGATGCTCGGTCACGTTCATGGCCAAGCCCGATCACACCTGGATCGGCAGCTCCTGCCACATCCATTCGAGCCTTTGGAAGGACAAGAACAGCGTCTTCGCAGGCGAGTCTCCCCTCTTCCATCAGTACGTCGCCGGCCAGATCGCACATTCGGCTGAGCTGGCGGTCTTCCTGGCGCCGAATATCAACTCCTACAAGCGATACGCAGCCGGCAGCTGGGCGCCGACGACGCTGGCGTGGGGGTACGACAACCGGACGTGCGGGTTCCGTGTGGTCGGTCACGGGAATGCGCTCCGCGTCGAGTGCCGCATCCCGGGTGCAGATGCCAATCCGTACCTCGCGTTCGCCGCACTGCTGGCGGCCGGACTCGACGGCATCGAGCGCAAGCTCGAGCTCGGCCCCGCATTCGAGGGCAATGCCTACGAGTCCGATGTGGAGCGCTTTCCGCACACGCTCAGCGAGGCGATCACGGCGCTGGAGCGTGGAACGTTCGCGCGCTCGGCATTTGGTGACGACGTCGTCGACCACTACCTGAACTACGCACGGACCGAGCAGAGCCTCTTCGATCGCGCCGTGACTTGCTACGAGCGCGAACGCTTCTACGAACGCGGATGACGCTGCGCTTGGTGAACCCGGCCACCGAGCAGCCGGTGGCCGAACTGGAACAGGCGGGCGTTGAGGAAACCGACCGGGCGGTTGCCGCGGCGAAAGCGGCGTTCCCTGCCTGGCGCGCGGTCGCGCCCTCGGATCGGGCGCGTCTGCTGCGCCGGCTCGCCGAACTCGTCGAAGACCACCGTGAGGAGCTCGCGCTGCTGGAGACCCGCAACGTCGGCAAGCCGATCGCCGACTCGCGTGGGGAGGTCGGCATGGTCGCCGAGGTCTTCCACTACTACGCCGGCGCGGTGGATAAGCATTTCGGCCAGACGATTCCAGTCGCGGGCGGCATCGACATGACCTTCCGCGAGCCGCTGGGCGTCGTTGGGCTGATCGTTCCCTGGAATTTCCCGCTCAATATCGCGAGCTGGAAAGTCGGACCCGCGCTCGCGTGCGGCAACACCGTCGTGCTGAAACCTGCCGAGCTCACGCCTATGTCGGCCATCCGTCTGGCCGAGCTCGCGCTGGAAGCCGGTATTCCCGAAGGTGTCTTCAATGTCATCGTCGGTCCCGGTCGCATCGTCGGGGAGCGGCTGATCCATCATCCCGATGTCGCGAAGATCGGGTTCACCGGATCGACCGAGGTCGGTATCGGCGTCATGCGCGGTGCGGCGGAAACCATCAAGCGCGTGACGCTCGAGCTGGGCGGCAAGTCGGCGAACGTCATCTTCGCCGATGCCGACCTGGAGCGAGCCGCCGCGGCGGCACCCTACGCGGTCTTCGGCAACGCCGGACAGGATTGCTGCGCACGCTCGCGGATTCTGGTGCAGCGCGAGGCATATGACCACTTCGTGTCGCTGATGATCGCTGCCACGGGCGCGCTCAGGGTTGGCGATCCCGAGGATCCATCGACGGAGATGGGCCCGCTCGTGTCCGCGGCGCATCGCAAGACGGTGGCGTCGTTTGTCGAAGGTGAGCCGCTCTTTCGCGGAGCGATCCCGGAGGGTCCCGGGTTCTGGTATCCGTGCACGCTGGTCGAGGCGACCAATTCCGATCGCATCGCGCGCGACGAGGTCTTCGGGCCGGTCGCCGCGATCATTCCGTTCACCGATGAGGCGGACGCGGTCCGCATCGCCAATGACACGCCCTATGGATTGTCAGGGTCGATCTGGACAACCAATGGTGCCCGCGCGCTGCGCGTTGCGCGTGCCCTCGACACCGGAGTGCTATCGATCAACAGCAATTCGTCGGTGCGGGTGTCGACGCCGTTCGGCGGGTTCAAACAGTCTGGCTTCGGACGCGAGCTCGGCATGAATGCGCTCGACGGCTACTCAGAGGTCAAGAACGTGTTCATCACGACGGAGGGTTGACAGAAGTGGGGCGGCTCGATGGCAAGGTAGCGGTGATCACCGGTGCCGGCGGCGGCATCGGTCGCGAGGCAGCGATCCTCTTTTCCGCCGAAGGTGCTTCCGTGGTCGTGGCCGACGTCGGTCGCGAAGCCGGCGAGCAGACTGCCGCCGCCTGCCGTGAAGCGGCCTTCATCGAGGTCGACGTGAGTGACGCCGAAAGCGTGCGAGCGCTCTACGCACAATCCGCCGAACGCTACGGCGGTGTCGACATTCTCTACAACAACGCGGGCATCATGCCGCCCGATGACAACTCGATCCTCATCACCGAAGCCGACGCGTGGGATCGCGTGCAGGCTGTCAACGCGCGCGGCGTGTTCCTGTGCTGCAAATACGGCATTCCCCATCTGCTGGAACGCGATTCGGGCTCGGTGATCAACGTCGCGTCGTTCGTGGCATTGGTGGGCGCAGCCACCTCACAGATCGCGTACACGGCGTCCAAAGGGGCAGTGCTGTCGATGAGTCGCGAGCTCGCCGTCCAGTTCGCGCGGCAGGGCGTTCGTGTGAATGCGCTGTGTCCCGGACCGGTCGAAACCCCATTGTTGATGCGGCTTTTCTCCGATAATCCTGCTGCCTATGAGCGGCGACGGATTCACCTGCCGATGGGCCGCCTGGCCACGGCGCGCGAGATCGCCAATGCGGCGCTCTTCCTTGCGAGCGACAAGTCGTCGTATGTGAACGGCGCGACATTCCTGGTCGACGGCGGACTCACGGCGGCATACGTGACCCCGGAATAGCCGCCCGGACGAGGAATCCTGTAACCCCAGCACTTATTCCACGCATCGCCAGAAACATCGGTACTCCCGTTCGGATCGTCAGTGTCATGATGGCCGCGCATGGTTGTTGAGGCGGCGATCCGCACTGCGGCGCTGCCCGAGCCCCTTCCTCGTGAGCGGGAGGCGGTGGTGGTACCGGTGACGATCCACGGGCTGGGGACGGCCGTGCCTCAGCATCGTGCCGGCGGTGACGAGGTGCTCCGTCTGATCACGCAGCTCTGGCCCCGCCTGGAGCGGCGGGTCGGCCTCTTCGCCGACGAGCTGTCCAACAGCCAGCGGTTTCTGGTGCGGCCCATCGAGGAGGCGATCCTGCCGCTGACGCCCGGCGAGCAGGCCGTCCGCTATGCCGAGGAAGCCATGCCCCTGGCGATGCTCGCCGCGGAGCGCGCCCTGACCGCGTCAGGCATCGCGACCAAGGACATCGGATTGGTCGTCGTCGCCTCCTGCACCGGTTTCGTCCTCCCGGGTATCGACGTGCATCTCATCAACCACCTCGGGCTCAGGCGCGACATCCGGCGGATGCCGTTCATGAACTTCGGTTGCGCGGGCGGCGCCGCGTCGCTCAGCTCGGCTGCGGACTGGGTGCGATCACATCCCGGCGAGTTGGCCCTGGTGGTGGCCGTCGAGGTGCCGTCGCTCACCTTTCGCCCGGAGGACACCTCAGCCGACAACCTCCTGAGCGTGCTGGTGTTCGGCGACGGCGCCGGCGCGGCGGTGTTGCGCGGTGACGCGGCATCCGGCCGGATCGGTATCGGCCGCACCTCGGAGCTGGTCCTCGCCGCCAGCACCGACGCACTTGGCTTCGAGCGCGCGGACGACGGGTTTCGCGTGGTGGTGTCGCGGCAGCTTCCGCGGCTCCTGGAGCTCAACCTCCCCCAGCTCGTCACCGCGTTCATCGGCGATGCTCGCGAGCTGGACGCGGTGGCCGTCCACCCGGGCGGCCAGGCGATCGTGGATGCGGTGGTGCGGTGCCTCGAGCTGGATGCTCCGCAGACTGCCGCCACCCGCACCGTGTTACGCCAGTACGGCAACACCTCCTCGGCGGCAATCCTGTTCGTGCTTGACGAGCTCTCGCGCCACCTCCCGGAACCCTCCGGCCGAGGTCTGGCGGCGGCCTTCGGCCCCGGACTGACGATCGAGCTCCTCGAGCTGCTCTGGACGGCATGAGCGCTCGGGCTCGGATGGGCCTGGTGCTCGTGAGCGGCGCCCAGCGCCTCGTCGAACTCCGGATCTCGGCCCGGAATCGCTCCCGCAGCGGACCAGGTGCGCAGGCATCACCCCGGACCTATCCGGCGATGGTTGCCGCCCACCTCGCGCTCTTCGCGACGAGCGCCTGGCCCCGCCCGGGGCGGCAGGTTCCCAGACCGGTGCGGACCGCAGCGCTCCTGGGTCTCGCAGCCTCAGCCGGACTGCGGCTCTGGGTGATCCGCACCCTCGGCGCCGACTGGAACGTCACAGCGCACGTCCGGCCGGGAGTGCACATCGAAACCGGCGGTCCGTACCGATACATCCGCCATCCCAACTATGTCGCCGTCGCGCTGGAGTTTGCCTGCCTGCCCATCGCAGTCGGTGCGGTCCCCGAGGCGGCCCTCCTGTCCGTGGCCAACGCTGCGGTGCTCGTGCCGCGCATCCGCGCGGAGGAACGGCTCCTCGAGGCGATTCCCGGATACCGCGAGGCCTTCCAGGGGGTGCCTCGGTTTATCCCGCGTCGAGGGCGGCACAGCCATCAGATCCCCGCGAGCGACAGCCAGTCCCGTGGCGACAGCTCCCGGAATCGCTGATAGCCGCAGTTGATGGCCAGCAGCTTGGTGAACGTCCGCGGGTCCCGCGCGGCCTTGTTGATGGCGCGGCGGCTCAGAAACTGCGACCGGTCCTGGACGAGCACCAGTCGGGTCAGACGGCGACGGTCGCGCACCAGCGAGACGTGGTCGGCCTGGTAGTGCCGAGCCGCCACGCCGGGCGAACCCGCACCGCCGAGCAGGGCGTCGATGTGCTTCGCGAGTCGCTCGGCGAGGAGCATCCCAATCGCGAGGCCGTCGCCGGTGGTCGGATCGTCGTAGCCGATTGCATCGCCGACGAGGAACACCCGCCCCGCAGCGGCGGCGCGACTGCGTTGATGGAATTGGGCACCGCCGAGCGGTCGGGACACCAACGCCGCGTCCCGCACGGCCGGAACGCTCTGCCGCGCAGCCTGCTCATAGGTGCGCGCCGTGAGTCGCGAGTGCGACCGGCCGTCAAGCACCGACACCAGGAGCTCCTGCCGGACCAACCGGAGCCTCGTACCACTCGTGTCCATCGCCGAGCGTGATGAGCAGGGCGTCGCGGCCGGTGGTGTCGACCCGCCAGTGTCCGGCTAAACCGAATCGCCGCTGTGGACGTGACCGCTTGTTGAGCCCTGCCCAGGCGCGGACTTTCGAGTGGAGCCCGTCCGCGCCGATGACGATCCGCGCGCCGATGGGACCGCCGCTGGTCTCGACGCCCGACACTCGGCCCGACGCCGAACGGATGAGGCCGGTGACGCGCGCGCCTTCGATGACCGTCGCTCGATCTTCCCGCCGCACCGCGTCGACCAGCGCGGCATCGAACCAGGTCCGCCGGATACCCAAGGCCCACGCGGGTCCGCCCTCGGGTGGCGTCGGGAACGCCGCGTACGCCTTGGGGAAGCCGCCGGGGTGCTGATACCTCACTCCGTGGACCGGCCGCGCACCGGTCTCGAGCACGGCGTCGTAGAGCCCGAGGCGGCGCAGGACGTCCACTCCCGGAGGCATCAATCCCTCCCCGCAGGCCTTGTCGCGTGGGAACCGTGCGCGGTCGACGAGCACCACCTGCCGGCCGGCCCGAGCCAGCAGCAGCGCTGCGGTGGCGCCGCTCGGACCTGCTCCGACCACCACGACATCGGTCTCCAGCACCGCGAAACTCTTGCAGAACGGCGCCACCGGGTGTGAGGGATATCGACCGAATCGGGACCCTCACGGCATGATGATGCCGTGAACTTCCTGCAGGGCCTACACGGCGCGGTCGCCCTGGCGCTCCTACCAGCGCTGCTCTTCGCCGAGGAAGCGGGCGTTCCGCTGCCCTTTGCCCCCGGGGAGCTCACGTTGCTGGTGGCCGGACTGCTCATCGCATCGGGTGGGACTCAACCCGTACGCGTTCATCCCATTGGCGCTGATCGCCTGCGTCGCCGGCTCGCTGGTCGGCTACAGCTGGGCGCGCGCGGTGGGTGATCGCGGTCTGCGGGGCCTGGCACGGCGCCTTCGCCAGCAGAAGAATCTCGAGCGCGTCGAGGATCGGCTGCGATCGGCGGGATGGATCGGCATCGCCGTGAGCCGCCTCATTCCCGGGCTGCGCATCTACACGACGCTGGTGGCGGGGGCGGTGAAGGCGCCGCGCAGATCGTTCATCCTGGCGATGGTCTCCTCCACTGTGGTCTGGGTCGGGATCTACGTGGCGCTCGGCATCCTCATCGGGGTCCCTGTCGAGCACTTCCTCGACCAGATCCAGAAGCTCGCCGTGCAAGGAGCGATCCTCATCGTGATGGGCGTGGGGTGCTATCTCGCGGTGCGCAGAACGCCGTCGTCGTCAGGTGCGGGCCTGGTGCGTGTCCCTCGCTGGGTCCGCGTGCTGCTCGCGGCGGGAGTGGACATCGGCGTGGTGGCGAGCATCATCACGGGGCTGCTTGCGCTCGGCCGGCTGCTTGGCGTTGGGTTCGGCAGCGGCTGGGTCGACGCCGTCGTCGTGCTGCTGGTGGTGGGCGCGTTCTACGTCATCGTGGCGCGACGCAGTGCCGGTGCCACCGCGGGTGAGGTACTGCTCCAGACGAGCTACGTCAGCGGTCACGGTCTCCCGCTGCGGCCGCGCGCCGCGCTCGAGGCCGTGCGCTCGCTGGTCTCGCGATCCGACGATGAGCTCACCGCTACCGGCGACCTCCTGCATGCCCTCGGGGATGCGGCTCGCCTGCGCATCGTGACCCAGCTGCTCGACCATCCGACCAAGCTTGAAGACCTCGCCAAGCGCAGCAACCTCACGCCGTTCGAGGTCCGCCACCAGCTGGATCGGTTCCAGTCGACCGGCGTGCTGGTCTCCACCGGGCAGGAACCCGACATCGTGTACAGCATCCGCTCAGATCTGCGCCCCGTGCTGGTCCAACTGCTCGCGATCATGGAGTCGACGCCGCGCACTGCTGCGCCCGCCTGAGCGAACCCCTGCCCCGGCTCGCGACACCGCCGGCGGCCCCGCCGCGGCATGCATACTGGCCCGGTGATCGCCGACTTATCGGCACTCGGCGTTGCGCGAGCGTCAGCGATTTTCGGGGTGATCGCGATCGGCTTGGTCGTGACCGTGATCGGGTTTCTCGTCGCCGTCCCCTGCGGCCTGATCGCAATCACGCTCGGGGTGCTCGCACGGCGACACGCGCGGCCGATGACGAGACCGGCCAGGGTGCTGTCGATGGTCGGGATTGTCTGCGGCAGCGTTGCCGTAATCCTGGTTGCCGCGGTCCTTGCCACGATTGTGCTGACGTCGCGGTCACCTGCCTGACAAACGCGTGGGACCAGCCGATGCGTGGTGTCGCTTTGGTCCGGCTACCCTTGCGTGAATGCACGCTGTCATCAACACGCTGCGCTTCAAGGATTCAGTCGATACCGCTCTCTTCATGCGAGCCGAGCACGAGCTGGCCGACCAGATGCGCGCGCTCGAGGGATTCCAGGGCTTCCGCGTGGTCCAGGTTGCGGACGATCAAGTCGTGATGGTGATCTTCGCCGACGACGCCGCGGTGCTCGACCGCATGGCCGCGGAGTTGGGCAATTCCTGGATGGGCGCGAACGTTGCGCCACTGCTCGACGGGCCTCCTGAACGGCGCATCGGCCCGATCATTGCGGCGGTCAGCGTCTAGGTCCCCTGCTCAGGCCAGCGCCATCGCCATCGACCCACCCGGTCCATGATCGTCGGCGGCTACCGGGGTTCGTACTACAGCCAGCGTCTACTGGAACCAGCCCGCGACGTCGAGGATGGCGTCGATCGTCCCGACCGCATTGAACATGTTCACGTCACCGCTGTTCCCTCCAGTCTGGGCGAGGCTCACGATGGCGAGATTGGCGATGACCTGCCCGGCATTGGGGTTGAGGTCTGATGCCTTCGGCCGGGGGCTCACGTCGCTCGGATAGAGCACGAGCACCGTTGCAGCCGTCCCCGCGACGCCGGTGAGGTTCACGACCACCGCAACCGGCTTGACCGCGCCACCTTCGGCGGGCGTCGGCGACACGCCGGCAACCGGCAGGATCTCGGTGTCGTTCGGGGTGAGCGGATTGCTGTCGCACTCGGTGCCGGATCCCTGGCGGGTATCGCAGATGCGCGCCGGGGCCACCGAGTAGAAGCGCGCTCCGGTAGCGCTCTCATGACCGTTCCCGAACCAGCCGTTCACATCGATGATGAAGTTGATGCTTCCGGCGGCGTTGAACACGCAGACGTCCTGGTGCGGGCCGAGTGGAGAGATCGCGCGAATCGGGATGCTCCCACCCGCGGCCGGGTTGAGATTCGAAAACCGGGGAGCGGAGGTCGGGCAGGCGTCCGATGCATTGGGTGCCGTGACCGCGAGGTATGTCGAGGCCGTGCCGGCGGTTGCGGTGAGGTTGAACGCCGCCGCCGCTGCTCCTGTCGTCGGAATCGATGGCGTGCCACCAGGGGCGCCTGGCGGCAGACCAGAGAGGACGACCCGCCGCCACGTCCCGGCAGCGATCGGACTGTTTTTCGTCGTCGCGCACTCGGTGTTCTGGCCGGCCCGCGAGTCACAGATCCGGAGAGGCGGCATCGAGTGGAAGGTTCCGGGGACCGGCGCCGCGCCGGGCGGCGCGAAGTAGCCCTGGACGTCGACGATCACATCGGCGCTGCCGAGCGAGTTGAACAGCGTGATCTTGCCGGTGGCGCTCAACTGCACGAACGCGAGATTCGAGTTGACTGCGCCCGATGCCAGGTTGATGTTCGATGCCCGAGGAACGGCGCCACCCGCCGGGAAGGCGCTGACGAAGGTCGAGACGCTCCCGTGATTGATGGCGGTCAGGTTGATGACGACGGCCTGCGCGTTGGTTGGGATCGGCGTGCCGGTGATCTGCACCGTGAAGGATCCGCCGGCCGCGAGCGTGTGTCCAGCGCACTGGGGTGCACCGGAATTGGCGCGTGTGTCACAGATGCGCAGGGGCGTCAGCGCGGTATAGGCGCCGGGCGCGACGAACGTGTACTGGTCGTCCGAGGTACTGGGACTGGGCCCTCCCGGCGTCACCACCTTGACATCGACCGTGCCGGCCGCGCTCACCGGGGTGTCCACGGTGATCTGCGCGGGAGTATCCACCTGGAAGCAACCCCCGGCCGAACCCAGACACGGGAAGGCATTGGTCGACGGGATGTCGATGCCGTTGAACAGCACGTCCGATGTGGTGAAGCCACTCCCGCTGAACTGGTTCCCGTTGATGCTCACGACCTCGCTTCCGCCGACCGCGCCGTGGTTTGGGGTGACGGACGTGATCGCCGGCGTCGGCACACCGCTGCTGGCGCCGAAGGCGTAGATGTCTCCCGTGGTGCTCGTGATGAAGAACTGTCCTGTCGAGATACCGGCGGACGCGAAGATGTAGGCGCCGGTGCTGTAGGTGAACAACAGGTTGCCCGTCGTCAAATCGAAGACGTCGACGTTCCCGGTCAGATCCCCGACCGCGATCACCTGGCTGCCCGGCGGACCGGTCACCGACGGCGATGACACCACGCCGGTCGTGACCGAACTCACCCAGTTGAGCGCACCCGTGGTTGCGTCGAGTGAGTACATGCCTGAGCCGTAGCCGATGTAGATGAAATTGCCGACCAGTGCGGCTCCCGATTGCGCGGGGTTGCCGCCGTGCCCGATGCTCGTCTTGATGTTGAACGACCAGAGCTGTGCACCGGTCTGGAGGTCGAGCGCATAGAGGATCGCCGACTTGCTCGTGTCGTACACCACGCCGTCGTTGTAGGTCTGCGAACCGACCGCACCGATGGTGTGAGGCGCAGCAATGGTCGGCGGCGATCCGATGTCGGCGTCGATGCCGACGAATGCCTGGAACCGCCAGAGCGCTGCACCGGTGATTGCGTTGAATCCGTAGATCGCATCGTCAGGATCCGTGCTCCCGACCACGACCACCGGTGAGCCATTCGCGAGGGTGCCGTAGGCGGGCGTCGAGTACACCCCTGACGAGCCCGTCTGACTCCCGGGAGGGTTTCCGAAAGCATCGAAGGACCAATAGATTGCGCACGCCGCGCCGCCACTGTTACCCACGCCGTACATCGCCCACAGATGGCCGCCGTCACTGGTGTCACCGCTCGCCCCGGAATCACCGAAGTACAGGACGTCCCCGGTGCCGGCCGGGTTGCCGATCACCGGTGACGACGCACTGATCCCGCCCATCGACGGCGAGGTGCAGATCAGCGCTCCCGTCGTCGCGTTGAGGGCGTACTCGTGGTAGTCGCCGTCACCGAAATAGACGGTGTTGCCCGAAACTGCCGGCGACGATTCGATCTCCTTGGAGAGCCCCGCGGTTTTGGGCACCTGAAACGTCCACACCACGCCGCCCGTGGCAGCGTTGTAGGCAGTGAACTCGCCGGCTTGGTTGCCGACATACACGAGCGATTCGTTGAGCGTCGGGTTGAACGCGACCGCCGGGGACGAGAAGCTCAGCGAGCCCGTGTTGGCGCTCCAGTGCAATTTGAACTGCGTCGTGTTGGAGAGGATCGTCTCGGCCGACACCGCGTGATGCAGGGGATCGCCGTTGTGCATCGTCCAGTCGCTGAACCCTGCGGGGATGGTCGAGACGCGGGTCTGCGCGGCAGCTGGTTGCGCTTGCAGGATCGGCGCACCGATCACCATGCCGCCCGCCGCCAGCGAGGCCAGCAGCGCTGTCCCGGCGCGGCCGTGGCGCGGACGCGGATCGTATGCCGACATCACTGATCTCTCCATTCCGGGCGATCGAGGAAGCTCAGGATAAGGGCAGGGTGATCAAATGTGCTTCTCGAACCAATGGTGGGCGTACGGCTCGTCGTTGAAGGGAGCAACCTCAACGTAGCCGGCAGACCGATAGAGGGCGATCGCAGCCTCCAGCGTGCCATTGGTCTCGAGGTGCAGCACCCGGACGCCGTGCGCCGTTGCCTGGACCTCGAGCTCGGTCAGGAGGCGGCGCCCGATGCCAAGGCCCCGGACGCTGTCGCTGACCCACATGCGCTTGAGTTCCGCGGGACTGTCGCCGTGGAACTTGAGCGCGCCGCAGCCGACGGTCTCGCCGTTGACCCTGGCAATCAGGAACAGCCCCGACGGGGGCCGCATCTCCTCCACGCCCGCGGAGATGCTTCGTGTCGGATCGAACCCGGCGTCGAAACGCCGATTCAGCTCTTCGACGTAGGCCGTGAGACAGCGCTGCGCGTCCGGTTGCCCCGGGTCGATCGGCACCACCTCGACCACCGCCGGGGTCGGGATCGGGTCCTCTGCGTTGGACTCCGGGAGCGATAAGTTGGTCATGATCCGCCCGAGTCTGCGCGAAGCGAGGAGAGAGTTGATGATGAGCGACTGGACCGAGTTCGGGGTTCGCGAGGGTATGTCGATATCGGCACGATCGCCGGTTCGAGACATTCCGGTGGTGGTTGAATTCTTTGCTCCCATTCTCGCGGAGAACGACGCCGCGCTGGCTGAACCATTCCGTGGCGTCACGACCGATGGAGTGCTCTCGGCTCGCGACCGGGTTCGGACCAGCGTGGCGACCGAGGCAATCAAGGAGGCGGCCGAGGTATTTCTCGCGTCGGTGGACGCACCAACGCGCTCGCGCTTGTGCTTTCCGTTTGAATCCAACCTCTGGCGCTCATGGTTCAACCCGCACATCAACGTGTATCGACACGGCGTCATGCTCGAGGAGCTGTCGGCGCCTGCACGGCACGCATTCCTTGACTTGCTTCGCGTCACGCTGTCGGCTCGTGGCTATGCGCAGGCTCGCGACATCATGCGCCTGAACGATTTGCTCGCAGAGTTGACCGGCCGGGTCGATGACTACGGGGAATGGCCGTATTTCGTGTCGTTCTTTGGCGTGCCCAATGCGGAGGTGCCCTGGGGGTTCCAGTTCGACGGGCATCATCTCGCGGTCAATTGCGTCCTCGTCGGCAACGAAATGGCGATGACCCCGGCCTTCATGGGTTCGGAGCCGTGCGACGGAGGAAGCGGTCGCTTCGCTGGAGTTCGAGTGCTCGATCTCGAGGAGCGTGTCGGCCTCGACCTGATCCGCTCGCTCGATGAAGATCAACGACAAGTTGCAATCCAGTTCCCGTCGATCATGCGGGACGCGATCCCACCCCATTTGCTGCACCCCGTCGACAACCTGACTCAGACGGGCGCGTTCCGTGACAACGCGGTCCTCTCGTACTGCGGCATTCGCGCCGACGGTCTCTCGGACGCGCAGCGAGCGCTCCTGACTGACGCGATCGCGGCGTACGTCGGGTGGGCGCGCGACGCGTACGCCACCGTGAAGATGGACGAAGTGGCGAGACACCTCGACGACACGTGGTTCGCCTGGATGGGCGGCACCGGCCCAACTGCCCCCTTCTACTACCGGCTGCACAGCCCGGTGGTGCTGATCGAGTTCGAGCACCTGCCCGGCGTGGCGTTCGACAATCCCGAACCATCGCGGCATCACATCCACACCATCGTTCGCACGCCGAATGGCGGTGACTACGGCGCCGACCTCCTGGCTGAGCACCATGCACGCTTCAACCATGAGGGAATCAGTCAGCCCTGAGGCTTTGCAGCGAAAGGGCGGCCATCGCCGCCCCTAGCCGATGGATCTCAGACCGGGACTGGCGGGGCCTCCCTCATCCAGACCACATCGACGACCTCGAACTCCTCACGGGTCGGCTCGCCCGGCATCGGCTGACCGGAAGCGGCGAACACCGCCTGCAGCACCGGGTGGACACGCTCCTCGAGGAAGCGATCGCACTGCTCGCGCGACTCCCAGATGTCGATATAGCGAATGCCACCGTTGTGCCGAATCACCGTGTGCATCACGGCACCGTCGATGGGCTCGGTGCCGATGGCCGCTTTGAGCCGGAACCAGACCTCGGGTGTGATCGGTAGATCCTGAGTGAATCCGTACATGGCTCTCTCCCATCGAATTGCTCCGAGTCTCACTCGGATGGCTAAAGCGATGCTAGGGTAGATTGATGAGCGTTGTCAAGCCGCGCAAGTACTCCTCGCGTCTGCGCCAGGACCAGGCACGCCTGACCCGCCTGCGCATCGTCGAGTCCGCCGAGCAACTCTTTGCCGAGCGGGGCTACGCGACCACCTCCATCGAGGCCGTGGCCGCGGACGCCGGCGTCGCAGTCGACACGGTGTACGCCGGCTTCGGCAACAAGCGCGGCATCCTCTTCGCCCTCTTCAGCCTGCGCGTCGGCGGCGACGATCAGCAGGTGTCCATGCTCGATCGACCCGGCCCGCAGGCCACTCGCGCGGAGCCGGATCAGCGCCGGCAGCTGGCGATGTTTGCGACTGATATCGCGAGGATCATCGAACGGTTCCGTCCGGTGGACGACATCATCCGCAGTGCCGCGGCGGTCGATCCCGAGATCGCGACCACGCGGACCGCCAATCAGGAAGACCGATTCCGCAACATGCGCACCGTGGTCGGGTGGATCGAGGCGAACGGCCCGCTCCGACAGGGGGTCAGCACCGACGATGCAGCGGCGATCCTCTGGACCCTGACCAGCCCCGACGTGCAACGGCTGTTCCGCGACGTTCGCGGGTGGTCGCAGGAACGCTACGCGCGCTGGATCGAAGAGACCGCGGTGAGCGCGCTGCTGCCGCCGGCGACCATCACACCCTGAGGAGCTCGACCACCAGGGCGCAGATCGCAGCCATGGCGGCCGTGGCCGGGATGGTCAGGACCCAGGCGACCAGAATGTTGCGGGCCACGCCCCAGCGCACCGCACCGAACCTCCTGGTCGCCCCGGCGCCGATCACCGATCCCGAGACCACGTGCGTGGTGCTCACCGGCAACGCCAGTTGGGTCGCCCCCTGGATGACGACCGCAGCCATGGTCTGCGCGCAGAACCCATCAACGGGCTCCAGGCGGATGACCTTGCTCCCCAGGGTCCGGATGATCCGCCATCCTCCGGAATAGGTGCCAAGACCGATCGCGGTCGCGGCGACGACGACCACCCAGAGCGGTGGCGACGGGAACGTCTTCCCACCCGCCGACACCACGCCGGCGCTGACCAGCGCGAGCGTGATGACGCCCATGGTTTTCTGCGCATCGTTGGCCCCGTGCGAAAACGAAACGAAGGCCCCCGACAAGACCTGCGCGAGACGGAAGCGGCGGTTCATCGGACTCGGCCGCGCACGACGAAAGACGTCGAGCGTGAGCACGGTGAACAGATACGAGAGCACGAACCCGATCAGCGGTGACGCCACCAGCGCAATCACGACGGGGAGCACCGATCCCCACTTCACCGCGTCGAACCCGTAGGCGACGATGCCCATGCCAACCAGCGCGCCGATGAGGGCATGCGACGAGCTCGACGGCAAACCGAGACGCCAGGTGATGACATTCCAGATGATCGCGCCGATGAGCGCGGCGATGATCATTCCCAGTGATACGCCGGCTTTCGGTGCCACCAGTCCGCCGATGGTGTTGGCAACGTGCGTGTGCAGGATCTCGATGGCGACAAGGGCGCCGATCAGGTTGAAAGCAGCGGAGAGTCCGACCGCGGTGCGCGGACCGAGCGCACGGGTGCTGATGGAGGTCGCGACCGCGTTGGCGGTGTCGTGGAAACCATTGGTGAAATCGAATCCCAAAGCGATCAGGATCGTGACGACCAGCAGAACGTGGGTGCCGGTCACGCGTTCTTGATGATGATGCCTTCAATCACGTTGGCCACATCCTCGCAACGGTCGAGCGAATCCTCGAGCAACGTGTAGAAGTCCTTGAGCTTGATGATCGTGACCGCGTCATGGGTCCCGCTGAACAGGTCCCCGATCGCCCGGCGGGACTCGGTGTCGCCGAGATTCTCGATGCGGTGCACCTCGATCCCATGCTCGCTGACGCCGGCTTTTCGACTCGAGTTTCCCCACTGCCGCCTGAACCTGCAGCGCCGCTTCAACGATCAACCCGGCCATCGACTTCGCGGCCGGCGAGATGTCGCTGATCCCGTAGAGGATGATCGTCTCGGCGATCTCGTCGACGTAGTCGAGCACGTCGTCGAGGCCGGAGCTGAGCGCGTAGATGTCCTCGCGATCAAACGGCGTGATAAATGTGCGATGGAGGGTCTGGATGATTTCGTGGGTGAGTTCGTCGCCGGCGTGCTCGAGATCCTTGATCGCTGCCTGATGAGCCGGCATTGCCGACAGGTCGTCAGCCAGCGCCGCCTTCAACAGCTGCGCGGCGGCGACGACGTTGTCCGCCTGACGGTCGAAGAGGTCGTAGAAGCGCCGCTCGCGGCGCAGGAGGCTGATCGGCATGGAGGCCGCATCCTAACCGGAAAGCGTGCCGATCTGACCCACGCGGCGGCTGCCACAAGCGAGTGACCCGTACGCCACAGAATTCCGAACGGGGACCACGACCGGCGCCACAGGCCCGAACCTTATAGCGAGGCTCGCGCCCTGGAGCCATCGTCTCGACGCCGCGGGTCTGGGCACCGCCAGGTGAACCACTCATCGCAGATGCTCCCGAGGCCGCCGCAGCCGAGACGGTTCCAGCAGGCCACCAGTGGCAGCGCCGCCCAGTCCTCAGCGCACTGGTCCGCGTGTCAGTGGTCGTGCTCCCCGCCGTTGCCGGCATCGCGGCAGGCGTCATCATGACCAGCCTCCTGCCGCGCCCGAACGGTCTCGGTCCGGCCGCGCTGTCGTTCGCCGGGGTCAGCCTCGTCATGCTGGTGGTGATCGTCGCGCTGGAGCGCGCTGGGCGCCGCCTCCTCCCGCTTGCGGCCCTGCTCAATCTCTCGCTCCTCTTCCCGGACCGCGCCCCGAAACGCTTCGCGATCGCCCGGCGCGTGGGCAAGCCACGCGACCTGCAGCGCCAGCTACAGGAGGCACGCGACAAGGGGGTCACCGGCGGCGACACCGCGTACATGCAGAAAGTGCTCGGGCTGGTCGCGGCCCTGAGCGTGCACGATCGGCAGACACGTGGTCACTCAGAGCGCGTTCGGGTCTTCGCTGACCTCATCGCCGATGAGATGAAGCTGGCGCCGAGCGACCGCGCTCGGCTTCGCTGGGCGTCGCTGCTGCACGACATCGGCAAGCTGGTCGTGCCGGCAACAATTCTCTCCAAGCCGGCAAAGCTCACCAGCGCGGAGTTCGACGCCGTCAAACGCCATCCTGAGGAAGGGGCGCGGCTCATCGGGCCACTCAGCTCCTGGCTCGGCGAGTGGGCGGACGCTGTGCCCCAACACCACGAGCGATTCGACGGCCGCGGATACCCCCGTGGGCTCGCCGGCAATCAGATCTCGCTCGCCGGCCGCATCGTGGCGGTCGCGGATTCCTACGAGGTGATGACCGCGGTGCGGCCGTATCGCAAGCCGGTCAGTGTGTCAGCGGCCCGGCAGGAACTGGTGAAGTGCTCGGGGAGCCAGTTCGACCCGGTGGTGGTGCGCGCATTCCTCAACATCTCAATGGGCCGGCTCTGGCGGGTCGTGGGCTTCGGTTCCTGGATCGCGCAGCTCCCCCTGATTGGCTGGGTTGACCGGCTCGGATGGAACTGGGGCGCGGCCGTTATGTCCGGAACCACTGCCATCGCACTCACCGGTCCCGGTGCACTGACCAGCCCGAGCCCGACGGCCGGCCCCACCTCGGGGATCTCGACCGTGTCCACGGGCGGCCAACCCACGCACAGCACCGGCGGGGCAACGCCATCCCCGCCCGGTTCGATACCGAGCGTGCCTCCCGCGCCCGGACAGACCGGAACGACCGGTGCAGGTGGTGGGACGCCCGCACCCGGCGGCGGCACGACAGCGCCGGGCGGTCCCACCCCTCCGCCGAACTCGACTCCGACACCCACCGTGCCCCCATCGCCCGGACCCACACCAACTCCCGCCCCGACGAGCACCCCGATGCCCACCCCCGCCCCGACGCCTCCACCCGACCTGCCGCCGGTGGTCACCGTGAAGGCCGGAGGTGTCGCGGTACTGGGGCATTTCTCGGGTTCCGGCAGCTTCACCGACAGCGATCTGGCTCACCACACGTTCACCGCGACGGTCAACTACGGCGACGGCAGCGGTACGCATGTCCTGACTCTCAACGGCACCACCTTCGTGCTTGCACACGCATACAGCGCGTTGTTGCGGAGCTACACGATCACGGTCACGGTCACCGACAACGACGGCGTCTCCGGCAGTGGCTCGACCACCGTCACCGTCGTCCTCTAAAGGTCGCTGCGAGTAGCATCGGCGGCCAGACGAACCAACAGGAGAACCACGTGGAATTCCTTGGATTGCGGACGGTCATCTATCCGGCACCAGACCTTGCTGCGGCGAAAGCGGCGTACACGGCAGTGCTTGGCCAGGAGCCGTATTTCGATCAGCCTTTCTACGTCGGATTCAATGTCGCCGGCTACGAGCTTGGCCTCGACCCTGGCGGCGATGTGGCAGTGGGTCCGATCGCCTACTGGGGTGTCGGCAGCGCGAGCGACGCCTACGCTGCGCTGCTCGCGTCAGGCATGACTGAGCACGGTCAGGTGCAGGATGTCGGCGACGGTATACGCGTCGCGACCCTCCGCGATGCCGGCGGCAACGTCTTCGGCATCATCGAGAACCCTCACTTCAAGCTGCCCGACCGCAAGGAATCGGCAGCCGGCACCTAACCCTGCGTCCGGCCCCGGGACTACTCCTGTTCGGTGGGCCGGACGAGGACCTCGTTGACCGCCACATGGCGGGGCCGCGAGACGATGAAGGTGATGATCGCCGAGATATCGTCTGCCTGCAGAAGCTCGAAGGTCGAGAAGCGTTCTTCCAGGGCGGCGCGCACCTCCGGGCGGTTGTGGCCGGCGAGCTCGGTCGCGACCGCGCCAGGTTCCACCAGGGAGACGCGCACGTGTCGCCTGGAGATCTCCTTGCGCAGCGCGTCGCTGAAGGCGCCGACGCCGTGTTTCGTCGCGTTGTACACGGCGCTGCCGTTGCGTGTCTCGCGACCCGCGACCGAGCTGATGTTCACGAGGTCGGCGACACCGCGTGGGCTGTCCTCGGCTGCGCGGAGCAGATGTGGCAGCGCGGCGTTGGTGCAGTACAAGAGCCCGAGAAGGTTGATGCGCACCATGCGCTCCCACTCCTCCACCGGGGCTCCGATGACCGGCCCGAGCAGCATCACACCTGCGTTGTTGATCAACGTGTCGAGCCGCCCCAGTTCCGACACCGTTTGTTCGACGGCGGCGGTTGCCTGGGCTTGCTCAGTGATATCGGCGGTGATCACCGACACGGTGGCGCCCTCGGCGCGGAGTTGTGCCGCCAGGGCCTCGAGGCGTTCCGTGCGACGCGCGGCAAGGGCAACCGCGGCGCCGAGATTGGCGAGCGCGACGGCAGTCGCCTCGCCGATGCCACTGGATGCGCCGGTGACCAGCGCAACGGTGTGCTCGAGTGGTCGTGGAGCGTTCATCACAGCCTAGGTTGTCACAGGCATCGTGGACGCCGCCCCCACCGCGCTCGGAAGCAGGCTCGACGGATCCCCTGACTAGCCCGCCGCATACACCTTGAGATCCAGCAGCTTGGCGACTGTGGCTTTGGTCACGTTGCTGCTGCTCAACGAGAAGCCGCATCCGCCCGGCTGGTTGGGAACGATCGTCGGTCCGGCACCGATCAGACGCCCGTCGACAAATGCGGCGGCGGTGCTGCCGTTCAGATAGACGACGGCGCGTACTGGTTTGGCGAGATTCGGCGCGGCGACCGGATCGCTCTTGAAGTTGCCCTGTAGGAGTTGATCGGCCAGCGTGCCGGCACTCTCGTTGACGGTGTAGTCGCCGCCGCTCCCGAGCTCGATATCGAACTCACCATTGGCGTTGACGCGCAAGCCGATGGTGGTGATGCCGGCGGTGTTCGGCGTGGGGATGAAATCGGCGACCACGACGATCGACCCGGGGAGGCTGGCCGGGTTGGTCCCGCCGTTGCCGGCGAACACAGCGGTCGTCACGCTGGTGCTCCTGACCGACAGCTCGCACGACCCGTCAGCTCCCTTGACCGAACCCAGTTTGCTCGTGCCTCCGGTGCTGTCGAACACGGCAGTGGACAGCGTCGTCGGGATCGTTCCCGTGCTGCAGTCGGCGGAGAAGAGTGCGGCACCGATCGCGATGTGGCCGCAGGTGTTGGTCGCGCCCGCGGCGATGACCCCGGCAGGTTGAAACATCGCGTCGGAACACGAGGTGTAGCGCGTGCTGCTTGCCGTCCAGATCGCCGCAGGCGTGGGTGTCTGCGCCGGGACCGCGCTCTTGGCCGACGTCCCATTGCTCACCGCAAAGGCGAGTGCCAGCGGCGTCACGACGAGCGCGCTGCCGACCGTCGCTGTCGTGACCCGCTGCAGCATGCTGGTTGCGCGGGTCGCAGGCACACCGATGTCTGCCACCGGCGGCACCGGGCCCGGGCGCGCCGTCTTGCCGGCTCGCTTGCTCTTGGCTGCGCGCACGGCGATGGCGGCTTCCGCGGCCTGCGTGGCGAGCAGCGCCGCCTTGGCGCCTTCGCGCGAATCCATCCGGCGGACCAGACGAATCGTCGCCAGCAGCGACGCGATCACCACCAGTGAATAGGCCATGTCGAGATAGGTCGCGTTGCGGATGCCCGCCAGCGAATTGGTCTGGCTGTAGACGATGCCCAGCAATCGCGCACCGAGCCCACCGATGTCGAGAATCCACAGCGCCCACCACACCGGGATGAGCGGTGAGATACGCAGCACGCTGCGCCCGACCCTGGTCGCGGCCAGCGGCGCCAGGTCCTGGCTCTGCCAGATTTCGTTGACAACTCGCGCAGGCCGCACCAGGTTGGCGAACGGCACGACAAACCATCCCACCGCCCAGCCCGGAGTGAAGCGGAGCTCGCCGGCAAACACACCCGCGTTGGTGGCGGCGCGATGCAGCCAGAACAGGAACACGAGGAAGGGCACGAGGAGTCCGACCTCGCTGGCGATGTAGGCCACGCGCACATAGGTGTCGGTCGCGGCGACAGAGTTGAGCGCCACGATCTGCCCCGACAGAATCCGCGCCGCCACCCGTACCTGGGCCGCGTCGGCACCGAATTCGAACATCGTGATGGCGATGGTCGCCAGTGCAGCGACGACGACCCACCGTGCGCGCGCATGGCCTGACCGATACCCACCGAGCGCGATCCCGGGACGTGCGGACGGAGCCTGCTTCGAGTCCACGGGCCTTCGATGCTAGTCGATCGTGTCAGAGTAGGCGCATGGACAGCGACGGCTACGGCTACCGATCCGACGACCGCGGCAGCAGCCGCCTCCTCGATGACTTGCGCACACTGTCGCCTTCGGCGATCGAGCGAGTGGCGCACGGCTGGGAGTGCACGCGCTGCCGCAACTGACGCGTACCACGCCGCGGAAACGGCCGCCCTTCGGGCGATCGAGAGCGCGCACCTCACCGCCGATTGGGAGGCGCTGCAACGCCAGATCCTCGACCTCACCGAGGGCCGCTCGTCGCTCGTCTCCTGGAAGATCGAGCACGGCCAAAAGGGGCACCATGCCGAGGCCGCCGCTCTCGGTGCTGCGCTCGCGCTGCACGCGGCAGGCCATCTCGACCGGGCCGCACACGGAGCGCCTGGTGCGACCGATGGCCGAGGCCCTGCCCTGGCTGCTCAGCGTGCACGGCGGGACCGACTAGCCGCTTCGCCGAACCGTATGTCGCCGGGCTGAGGTAGCCCGCGATGCCGGAACCGCTACTCGCTGACGAGCTCGTAGTCGGGGTTCAGGATCGCCAGCCGGCGCATCCACGACGCCGACCATCCCCTCGACGATCAGCCGCGCGCCCGGCTCGATGCCCGGGATCTTCGGCCGACCCTGGAACACGAGCAGCAAGATCCCGGTGTCGTCGGTGATCTCGCACTCGAGGTTGGCGGTGCCTTTCGCTGTCTGCACGCGGAGCGACCGGATCCGCCCCGCGACGCGCACCCGCGTGCGCCACTCACGTCGACTGATCGGCGTGGTCCCGATCGCCCGCCGCGCCAGCGCCCGATCAACCCCGGCGCCGCGTATTGGCTTGCGCCTGGCCGGTTCAGGCTTGACGGCGTTGCGCCGGAACCTGCGACGCCGGTGACGCGCCTCGAGGTTGAACGGCACGATCGTCGCGGCCACGTGGGCGACGGTGCCGACCGCGTCGGCGATGCGATCAGCAGTGCGGTCGTGCAGCACGCGCGCAAGACGCGAGTGAAAGGCGCGGCGCGGGAGCAGCACTGTGCACTCGGTCTTGCCGTCGGCAACCAGGTCGGCCACGTACTCGAGCGCAGCACGTTCCAGCCGGCGGTCCCGGCATTCCAGGATGTCCAGCGGCAGGTGCGCGAGACCCAGCCGGCTCCACTCCTCCTTGAGCTCCTCGGTCGCGGCGGTGTCGATGTTGAAGTGCACGGCGCGCAGCTCATCGGGGCGCAGCGTTCGCGCGTACTGCACGGCGCGGGCGGTCGCCATGTCGAGCCGTCCGACCAGTACCACGACCACATGGCGTTGCAGGACGGGCGCTTCGGTTGCGGCGACGGCGCCGGTCTCGAGCTGCTTCTCCTCAGCGACGTACTGCCGATGCAGGCGGATCAGCCCGAAGTACATCGGTGGGCCGATGACCGCGACGATCCACGCGCCCTTCGGTGAACTTCGTGACCAGCAGGATGCCCACGACGGCGAGCGACAGCAACCCCGCAGAACGCGTTGACCACCGCGCCGATCTTCCATCGCCGTTCCCTTCTGCGTCAGGTTGTGTTTCACCATGCCGAATCCGGCAAATGTGAACCCCGTGAACACCCCGACGGCATAGAGACCGACCAGGGCATTGAGCTGCGCCTTGAAGACGATGATCAGCAGTGATCGCCACCGACGGCAAGCACGAAAATTCCATTGGAGAACGCCAGACGGTGGCCGCGCTTGGTGAGCTGCCGCGGCAGGAACGAATCTCCCGCGACGAAACTCGCGAGATAGGGAAACCCGTTGAAGCTGGTGTTGCCGCCGGTGAAGAGGATCAGCACCGTGGCCGCCTGCACGACGTAAAAAGCCCCTCCCGAACCAGCTGGAACCGAGGACGTAGCGCACCTCCTGCGAGACCACCGTCGGCGTGCCCGCCTGTACGGGACCGCATGGGTCCAGTGTGCGAGGATGCGACGTCCCCAGCACGAGGAATCCGAGGATCAGGCACATGGTCACCAGTGCCTTGCGACCGTTGCGTGCCACCGGTTTCGCGGAAGCTCGAGATGCCGTCGGAGACAGCCTCGAGTCCGGTGAGCGACACGCCGCCGTTGGCGAACGCCTTGAGACAGTAGAAGACGCCCAGTCCCATGAGACATCCCGTCTGCGCTGCCGACCGGATAGCCGATGTGGACAGCGGTCGGCAGCTTGTGCGCCTGCGAGTCCGCCGAGCGCCGCCTTGACGAGGCCGGTCACCACCACGATCGACAGCGATGCCGATGTAGAAGTACGTGGGGATCGCGAAGAACGATCCCGCCTCGCGGATGCCGCGCAGGTTGGCGAACAGCATGAGCAGGGTGACCCCGACGTGATCGCCACCGTCCATGGCACCAGCGTCGGAAACGCCGAGGTAAGCGCGGCAGTCCCCGCAGACGTCTGCACGGCAACCGTGACCGTGTAGTCGATGAGCAACGCGACCGCGGCGACCTGCGCGATCTTGGGACCGAAATTGTCGCGCGCGACGACGTACGATCCGCCGATCCGCGTGTACACGCCGATGACCTGGATGTACGACAACATCACGAAGAACATCACCAGCGAGGATCGCCAGCGTGATGGGGATGACCATGCTGAAAGGCCGCCGATGCCGATGATCGGCACCATGATCCACAGCATTTCCTCGGTGCCGTACGCGGACGAGGAAATCATGTCGGGGGCGAGCACCCCGATCGCGACCGGGTCGACAGGCGCTCCTGGGTCAGCTGCTCGGAGACCATCGGCGGGCCGAGGATCCGGTTCTTCAGCCGGTAGGCCGACGACTCCGGGATAGGTGGTCGCGCCCGAGGCGCCCGGGCTGTTCAGGCGCCAGCGGGCGCGACGGTGCCGCCGGTACCTTCTGGGCATCTTCCACGGCCGCAGTATGCCCCATGCCTCCAGCACCCGGCGATCATCGCCGGAGGCGTGATCGACCTGCTTGAATGGGGTCGTGCACATCGTTATCGTCGGCTGCGGACGTGTCGGCTCCGGCCTTGCCCGGACGCTCGAGGCCGAGGGCCACTCGGTCGCCATCATCGATCGCACTCCGCAAGGCATTTCGGCGCCTGCCCGCGGATTTCAAGGGCACTCGTTGTCGAGGGTTCGGGGTTCGACCGGAATGCGCTCAACGCGGCCAACATCGAGCAGGCCGACTGCCTTCGCCGCGGTCACCTCGGGCGACAACTCCAACATCCTCGCCGCGCGGATCGCCCGTGAGACCTTCGGTGTCGAGCGCGTGGTCGCGCGCATCTACGATCCGCAGCGGGCGCAGGTGTATCAGCGCCTTGGGATACCGACGGTGGCCACCGTCACCTGGACGGTCGATCAGGTCAGGAGCTGGCTCCTGCCAGAGGAGTTCACGCCGCACTGGCGCGACGCCACCGGGACGCTCCTGCTCATCGATCATGTGCTGCCGGAGCATCTCGCCGGGCAGAAACTTGCCGGGCTCGAAGCCGATGGCAAGATCCGCCTGGTCGCGGTGACCCGTGCCGGTGTCCCGCGCCTGGACGGTGGCACGCTGGTGGGTCAGGACGGCGACCTGCTGCACCTGATGGTGAAGAAGGACGATCTCCCGGCGTTGGAGGCGCGCCTGGCGCCGCCCGCGTTCGCCGACGCACAGGCACCGGCGTGAAGGTCGCGGTTGCGGGTGGTGGGAGCGTCGGGATGGCCGTCGCGGCCGACCTCAAGTTGCACGGCCACGAGGTGTTCATCCTCGAGGTCGATCCCGAGCAGGTCGCGCGCTTCCAGCCGCAGGTCGATGTGCGCTGGGTGGTCGCCGACGCCTGTGAGGTCTCGTCGCTAAAGGCGGCGGGCATGGACGAAGTCGATGTGATGGTCGCAGCCACCGGAGACGACGAGGACAACCTGGTCATCTCCCTGCTCTCCAAGCAGGAGTTCGCGGTGCCTCGCGTGATCGCGCGGGTCAACAACGCGAGCAACCAGTGGTTGTTCACCGAGAGCTGGGGCGTTGACGTTCCGGTGTCGACACCGCAGCTCTACACCGCACTGGTGGAGGAAGCGGTGTCGATCGGCGTCGCTGGTGCACCTGATGAGCTTCGAGGGAGCGTCGGCGCATCTGCTCGAGGTCACCCTCGCCGAGGACTCCCCCGCCTGCGGCCTGCAGATCAGCGAGCTGGGGCTCCCCCGCGAGGCCGCCATCGTCGCCATCGTCCGTCGCGATCACATGCTCATTCCCGACCCGGAGACGCTGCTCTACGCGGGTGACGAGGTCATCGTCCTGGCCATGGTCGAAAGCGAGCGGGCCATCCAGACCATCCTGGTCGGCGATGTTGCTCCGGTCGGCCCGGCGCCAACTCCCGCCTAGCCCGACGTCGCCGTGGCGCGGCACTCGGGCGCACGAGCGCTGCACGTCGAGGACCATCCGGGCCGGGAACCCGCCACAGTGTGGCTCCATCACGGGGTCGGATCCACGCGTGCCTGGGACGCCTTCGTTCCCGCGGCGGCGGACGGCCGGCGCGCTCTTGCCTATGACCGTATGGGTTTTGGCCAGTCTCTGCATGACCGTGCATTCACGCCCGATATGTTTGACGAGGACGTCGAGGATCTCCGAGCGCTCCTGACGAATCGTGGTCTCCAGAAGGTCCATCTCGTGGGGCACAGCGATGGCGGCACCGTCGCGCTCCTCCTCGCGGCGCGGGCACCGGAATTGGTGTTGAGCGTGGCTGTGATTGCTGTCCACGTTCGCGGTGACGACCAGACGGTGGCTACACTCCGGCACATGGGACCGCCCGCGCAGTGGCCTGAGCCGATGCAGCGCAGCCTCCGGCGGGCACATGGCGATGACTGGGCCGAGGTCGCGGGGCGGTGGCACGCGTTGTGGACCTCGCCCGGATGGGAGGCGTGGAGCATCGTCGACGAGCTCGCCGCAATCGCGTGCCCGCTGCTGGTCATACACGGCCTGCATGACGAGTTGTCGCCCCCGTTGCATGCGGAGACGATCCTCGAAGCCCGTCCCGCGACGCGAATCACCTGGGTTGACACGCGCACGCACGATCCACATCGGGTTGCCCCGGAACAGTTCGTCAGCGACCTGCACGCGTTGTGGCGTGGCACCGACGGGATGGCCGGTGACTGATCAGTTCAACGCCAGCGAGTGGCTGCTGGACCGAAACCTTGCGGCGGGTCACGGCGACCGCACTGCCCTGCTGCACGGCGATGCCACCATCACGTACGCCGAACTGGCGCGCGGTGTCAGGGGAGCCGCATCGGGCTTGCGACATCTTGGCGTTCGACCCGAGGAGCGGGTGCTCATGATCCTCCGCGACGGGCCGGAGCTGGCGACCGGAATCCTCGCCGCAATGCGCATCGGGGCTGTCGCGCTGCCGGTCAATCCGCTGCTGCCGCCACGCGACCTGTTGGCCATTGCTCGGGACTCTCGAGCCCGGTGCGCGATCGTCGCAGGTGACGCCGACGCAGTAATCGACGCGCTGCGCACCGAAGCGTCGCAGCTCACCGCGCTGATCCGAGTTGCTGCGGACGGTGACGGTCCACTCTGGTCCGACGTGCTTGCCGGCGGCCACGACGATTGGGTGGATCCGACCTCCGCCGAGTCCCCGTGCTTCTGGTTGTGCACGTCCGGCACCACCGGCCGCCCGAAGCTGGCGATGCACCGTCATGCCGACGTCCGCACGATCTGCGAGGGATATGCGCGCGAAGTGCTCGACGTGCAGCCGGACGATCGGCACCTGTCGGTGGCGCCGATGTTCCATGCGTACGGCTTCGGCAACTCGCTCGCCTTTCCGCTTGCGGCCGGTGCGCAGAGCGTGCTCGAGCCGACTCGTCCGCCGACACCCGCTCTGGTCGCGGCTCTCATGGACCGGCATCACCCCACGCTGTTCTTTGCGGTGCCGACCTTCTACGCGGCGCTCGTGAACAGCGACCTCCCGGACACGACCTTCGCCTCGCTACGCCAGGCCGTCTCCGCCGGTGAGGCGCTCCCCGCAGAGCTCTTCACCAGATTTCGCGCGCGCTTCGGAGTTGAGATTCTCGACGGCATCGGCTCCACGGAGATGACCCACATCTTCATCTCCAACCGCTCGGGGAGCGCGGTCCCGGGCGCGTCCGGCACCCCGGTTGCCGGCCACCGCGTCCGCGTCCTCGACGATGAGGGCGTCGCGGTCGCTCCGGGGACGCCCGGCCAGCTCTGGGTCTCCGGCGCCGCAGCAGCGACCGGCTACTGGTGTCGCACCGAGGAGTCCCGCCACACCTTCGTCGGCGACTGGGTCGCTACCGGTGACTTGTACTCGGAGGACGCGATGGGCGTCTATCGCCATCTCGGCCGGCGCGACGACATGCTCAAGGTGGCCGGCGAATGGGTCTCGCCGTCGGAGGTCGAGGGCGTGCTGCTCGCGCACGAGGGGGTTGCGGAAGCTGCCGTGGTCGGCGCCCCCGGCAGCGATGCGCTCATCCGGACGGTGGCCTTCGTGGTCGCACGTCCAGACAGCAAGCTCGACCTCGATGAGGTGATGGCGCGGTGCCGCGCCGAGCTCGCGGGCTACAAACGGCCACGCCGCATTGTGGTGGTGGCAACGCTTCCGAAGACCGCGACCGGGAAGGTGATTCGCGCCGAGTTACGTCGCGAGGCAACGCAAGTCCTCGCTGAACCGAGCTGACCTCGCTAGGTCAGATGGACGTACTCGTACTCGACCGGCTGACCGTTGATGCCGGTTGCCGGCGGGGCGATCCAGCTGGCCATCTTCCCCGGTTCGAATACCGGTTTCATCAGCGACTGCACGTAGTCGAAGTCCGCCTCGGTGGGCAACCACTCAGGCTCGCCGCGTGCCCATGCGCCGGCATCGATGAGGTGCCCTTCCGGGGTCACCCGGTACCCCGAATAGGCGCCCACCCGCCGGTTGAACCCATGATGCGGTAGGGACAGCGTCCTGCCCGCGCCGGCTTCTTCGAGGATGCGATTCCAGCGGCGGACCCCGTTGTTGCAATCGATGAAGTACTCAGCCCGGAGATCTTGATTGAGGGCCGTGAGCGCGGGGATGTCGACGCTTTCGATGCGCCCGTCGACCACGACATCGACCGCCGCGCTCAACTGTGTGAGCTGATGGTCGTCAGCGCGCCGCTCCTCCTGCCAGCGTCCTTTCAAGCCCGCGGTGAAATAGTTGGCGACGTTGGTCGAACGCTCGCCACCGAACAGGTCGAGCGAGACGCTGTAGTGAAAATTCAGGTAGCGCTGGATGATGTCGAGCGGAATGCCACCGTGCGGCTTGACGTCGTCGGTGTCGTGCTCGCGCATGAGGGTCGCGGTGCGCCGGACCACGCGGTCGATGCCGGTGGTGCCGACCATCATGTGGTGCGCTTCCTCGCGCAGCATGAAGCGGCAGGTGCGTGACAGCGGGTCGAACCCGCTCTCCGCGAGGGTACCGAGCTGGAATTTCCCGTCGCGATCGGTGAAGTACGTGAACATGAAGAACGCGAGCCAGTCGCGCGTCGGCTCGTTGAATGCGCCGAGGATGCGCGGCGCATCGGCGCTGCCGGAGTGACGCATCAGCAGCTCTTCGGCCTGCTCGCGCCCCTCACGGCCGAAGAACGCGTGCAGCAGGTACACCATCGCCCAGAGGTGCCGGCCCTCTTCGACGTTGACCTGGAACAGGTTGCGCAGGTCGTACAGGCTCGGCGCCGTGAAGCCCAGGAGCCGTTGCTGCTCGACCGACGCAGGTTCGGTGTCGCCCTGGACCACCAGGAGCCGCTGCAACTCGGCGCGATATTCGCCGGGCACCTGTTGCCAGGCGGTGGTACCCATGTGCTCACCAAAGGCGATGCGCCGGTCGGGCTCGCGATCGGCGAGGAAGATGCCCCACCGGTACTCCTCCATCGGGATGTGGCCGAAATGCGCCCAGCCGTCTCGGTCGGCGCTGATGGCGGTGCGGAGGTAGACGTCGCGCGCGATCAGGTCCGGACCGAGGTCACGCCACCAGGACATGAATCGCGGCTGCCACGCTTCGAGGGCTCGCTGCAACCGCCGATCGCCGCGCAGATCGACGTTGTTCGGGATGCGGTCGGAGTAGTCGGCGCTCAGGCTCACGTCACGCCCTTTCTCGGTCCAGTGTCGCGCGCTGGCCGCTCCCGTAGCGTCGCAGCGCGCCCGATGGGCCGATCGCGTTGGGCCGGCTGAAGACCCAGTTCTGCCAGGCGGTGAGCCGTCCGAAGATCTTGGTCTCCATCGTCTCCGGGCCGACGAAGCGGAGGTTCGCCTCCATTGCGGTGAGCGCGTCGGGGCTGAACGAGGCGCGCTGCTCCAGCGCAATGCGGAGCTCGTCCTCCCAGTCGATGGCGTCCGGCGCGAAGGTCACGAGGCCCATCGCCGCCGCCGCATTTGCCTCGATCCGCTGATCGGCCTCGGCGAGCACCGACTGCAATTCATCGGGGCGGCCGTAGAAGCGCGACTCGAGACGCGAGAGCCCGTTGCCCATCGGAAACGCCCCGGTATTCGCCGACGTGACGACCAGCTCCGCCGGGGCGTCGTCGTCGGACAAGGAGCCGTCGAGCATGAACTGCTGATCGCAGGCCAGCGCAAGCTCGAGGAGGAGTCCGCCGAAACAACTCCCGGGCTCGATGGACGCCACGAGGCTGCGACTGGTCACATCGAGACGCTTCAGCGTGCGTTTCACCAGCAGCGCGACCTCGTTGAGGAACCAGTCGGACCCGCGCTCACCGAGCAGAAAGCGGTCGTGCTCGAGGACGCGGTCCATGTCACCCGCCGTCTTGATCACCCAGGTGCCGAGCGTCAGCTCATTGGTGCGCAGGCGCAGGATCACGTTGTCGAGCTCGCGAGCGAAGGCGAGTGGCCAGTACGCGCTGCCCTGCTGACGGGCCGCCTCTGCATCCACCGGCGCGGCCGTTGCCGGCCCGCGAACCGTGATCGTGACCACCCCGGCAGCGCGATCGAAGGCGGCGGTGACGTGTTCATGCTCGATGGCGTCCACGTAGCTCGCCTCGTCGAGCGCCGGCAGGATGACGCCGCGCGCTGATGCCGGTCGCGCGGATCGTTCCGCAACGGCTGCGGCGCGTGCGCGCACGGCCTCGGCGTACTGCCCACGTGGAATCGCGCTGTCGACCAGGCCCCATTGCACTGCGATCGGCGCTTTGACGCCCTCACTCTTGGTCGCGAACACGTCGGCGAGGTCGCGGCGCACATGGCGTTTCTCGACGACACGGGTCAGGCCACCGGTCGCCGGCACCACCGCAAGCAGAGGCAGCTCCGGAAGCGAGACCGCGGTTGCACCGTCGTCGATCAACCAGATCTCGTCGCATGCCAGGGCCAATTCAAAGCCGCCGCCTGCGGCGGCGCCGTTCACCGCGGCGACATAGGTCTGCCCCGAGTGCGCGCTCGAGTCCTCGATCGCCAGGCGCGTCTCGTTGGTGAACTTGCAGAAGTTCACCTTCCATGGATGCGATGACTGCGCGAGCATGCCGATGTTGGCACCCGCCGAGAAGCTGCGGTCCTGTGCCGAAGTGATCACGACGCACCCGACCTCAGGGTGCTCGAACCGCAAACGCTGCACCGCGTCGTGCAACTCGATGTCCACGCCGAGGTCGTAGGAGTTCAGCTTCATCGCGTACCCCTGACGGAGACCGCCCTGCTCATCGACGTCCATTGCCAGCGTGGCGACCCGCCCGTCGATGGTCAG
Source organism: Candidatus Dormiibacterota bacterium (assembly GCA_963748505.1). Lineage (GTDB taxonomy): Bacteria > Chloroflexota > Dormibacteria > Aeolococcales > Aeolococcaceae > Palsa-851. Next base: position 65,199 of record CAVVJH010000001.1, on the reverse strand, counting down.
ACGCCAGTGGCGGTAGGTGTCCGGGTCCACGGCGAACGAGACTGCCGGTGCATCGCCAAACGCGGTGACGGAGCCGGCCGCTTCGAGCGCCATCGAACGAGACCTCCTGGGTTCCGACGGGTGCTTCCCATTATGGGCTCGGCCTCCGCTCGTACCCTGGCGCGCGGGTGCCGTCTCAGGTGCAGCGGACGATCAGACGCCTTTCTGGATCAAGGCGTCCTGCGGGCGCGGGCGCGGGATCCGGGCGCGTCCCGTGATCTCAACGACCGGGTCCGCCGGGGCCGTCTGCGGATTGAGCTCGTGGTTCATCTGCCGCTCGAGCACATCGACCCGTGTGCCGATGGCGCGGAACACGACGCGCAGCGAGTTGTAGCCCCCCGCGATGTCCGGATCGCCGGTTGCCGGCGTATTGGGCAGCGCCCGCAGGAGGTCGATGAAGGTCACCGCCTCACCGAGGGCATCGTCGTGCAGGCGCTGCACGTGCGTCGAGCCGAAGCGTTCGAGTTGGGCGCGCGAGCGCAGGACGGCGGCCAGGTCGCGTGGTGCGTCTGGGGACAGTCCTTCCTCCGGGTACACGAGCGGACGCAGCGTGCGCAGGTACATGCGCCAGCCGACTGCAACCTCGAGGTAGACGGCCGCCCGGTACTCGTCGCTCCACGCCTCGTGCATCGACTGCAGCAACTCATCACTGTGCCTGCGCGTGTTTCGCGTGGCGATGCCGGCACCAAGCAAGCCGCCAACCACCACCGCCGCAGCGACAACACCGACCGTCCACCACTCCACCACCCAGAGAGGATATCGCGGTTCGCACGCGCTGACATGAATAGTGCGTGGTGCTGCAAAGGAAATCGATACCCGTAGGCAAACCCTTTGCGCTCATGCATTGCCGGCCAGTCGCTGATTGCATCGCGAATGCTCGGCCGAGCTCGCCCAAGTCGTCCATTCGGCGCGATCGGGACACTCGCGGCAGTCGTCGCTGCCTCGGAGCCGCACGAACCCCGGGCAGGGGGCCGGTCAGTGCAGCTGAAGCCGCAGGAGCGAGTTGGTGACCGCGAAGCCAAGGCGCCGGTACAACGGGAAGGCTCGCGCACTGGGGTGGACGATCAGGAATTCGAGGTTTCGCTCCCGCGCCTCCGCGATCACCGCCTCCACGAGTACCCGCCCGATGCCCTGATCGCGGACCTCGGGCAGGACGTAGACACTCTGAACCAGACCTGCGAGACGGACGAACCGGAGCGGACCGGGGACGCGGTCGAAGATCGCCAGGTATGCCAGGCCGACGGCGCGCCCACCCAGCTCCGCGATGAACGCTTGGTGATCACCGAGGTGGTTGGCATGCCAGGCGGCGAATGCGGCGATGAAGGCTTGCTCGGACATCCCGCGCTCGCCCATCTCGACGGCACGCCACGCCCACCGCAGTTCTGCCAGAGCACGAGCGTCAGCAACGCCGGCCGCGCGGATCGTCGCGTTCGCTCGCCCGGTCGTCGACACGCGCCGACTCTGGCACACGCGATGCGCGCCCCCGGCTCCCGCCGACCCGGGCGCCGTCAACCGGACGCAGCGCGCGCTAGGGTGTTCGCATGTCCGAAATCGAGTTCCCGCCCTTCCCCGTCGGCAATCCTGACGAGCGCGAACTGCTCCTCAGCTGGCTTGACTGGCTGCGCGGGGTGATCATCCGCAAGATCGCCGGCCTGAGCGAGGACACCGCGCGGTGGACGCCCGACGGCGCCCTGCTCCCGCTGCTCGGCATCGTGAACCACCTCACCCGCGTCGAGTGGCGATGGATCGACGGGACCATGCAGGGCCGCGCGGTCAGTCGCGCTGAGGAGGAGTTCCGCCCGGGCCCTGAGTTGAGCGTCGGAACGGCAGTCGCCGCGTACCGCGAACGTGCGGCGGCCACTGACGCGTACGTCCGCGCGACGCCGCTCATCGAACGGTGTCGCGACGAGGAGGGTGTCGACTTGCGCTGGGTGCTGCTCCACCTGATCAACGAGACCGCTCGTCACGCGGGGCACGCCGACGCGACTCGCGAATTGCTCGACGGCGTCACCGGCGAATGATCAGCCCGCAGGCGAACGCGGTGGCCCGTCGCTGACGATCCGCTCCACATGATCGGGGGCCGCGCCCGGTGCGATCGCCTCCAGCATCCAGGTCACGCCTGAGTTTTCGAGCGAGGCCACGGTCTCGCCAAGGCTCAGCACGTCCTCGGCCGCCATCGCGCAGCGAATGGCGATGTCCATGTCGGGACGTCCACCCCGTTCGGCAAGCGCTTCACGAATCGCGACGATGTCAGCCGGGTCTGGAGGTGGTGGTGGGCCGCGATGTCGAAAGATCGGAAAGCACCCTTCCAGTTGTGCGATGCGCGCCAGCGGTTTGCGGATTGGCCACCGGCACGCGCCCCAGATGGGGAGCGGCTGCTGTCGCGGTGCCGGCAGCAGTGCATTGCTGTCGACCTCGTAGTGACGGCCATGAAAGCGCACCGCCTCACCGCGCAGGAATCGCCGCAGGAGCTCGAGCGCTTCATCGAGCATCTCCCCTCGCACGACCGGATCCGCCTCTTCGCCGAAGGCGCTGAACTCCGACCATCCGTCGTCGCCGAGACCGATGCCACCGATGAGACGTCCGTCGGACAGCTGGTCGAGGCTCGCCATCTCGCGGCTCAGCACCCAGGGCCGGCGTCGCGGCAGTGGCGTGACCAAGGCGCCGATGCGCATCCGCTCTGTGACGGCCGCGACCGCCGCCATCGTCACCCAGGCGTCGGCCACCGCCATCCCGGGGGCGGCGAGCATGTGATCCCACAGGAAGAATCCGTCCCAGCCGGCGGCTTCCGCTCGCGTGGCCAGCGCCATGACGCGCTGCGGTGCTGCGTACTCCGCAAACGGCGGAAGGAAGACTCCGAAGCGCACGGCGCGATTATGGGCGCGTCAAACGCGAGGCAGGCAGACGGCCGCGATCTCGTCGTGCCGTGCGAACCACACGCTTCCGCTGGCAACGATGTGATCCATCAACTGTTCCAACACCACGATGCGCGACCGGTGACCGATGAGGTGCGGATGCATCGTGAGCTGGAACAGCCCGTGTGCACGGCGTGCGTCGTCGAACTCATCGATCCAGATTGGCAGCAGATCACGGGGCGGCGTGTAGGGCCGTACTCCCGTAGAGCGCTCCATCGTCAGGTACGGCGCGTCGTCACGAATCCACTCGACAGGGATCTCCACGATGCCCGTGGCCTCGCCGTGGGCAAGGATCTCGTAGGGGTCGTCGTCGGCCATGAGCGACGAGTTGTAGGTGAGCTGCAGCTCGCGAATCAGATCGAGGGTGTGCTCGCTGAAATCCCATGACGGTGTCCGAATGCCCACCGGTCGCGACCCGCTGAGGCGCTCGAGGGTGTCGATGCTGCGCTGCAAGAGGTCCCGTTCGCTACCGCGGTCGAGTGCGGTGTTCCATTCGTGGATCCATCCGTGCAACGCGATCTCGTGACCGGCTGCGACGCATGCGCGGATCTCCTCGGGATGCAGGAGGGCTGACACCGCGGGCACGAAAAAGCTGGCCGGTGCGCGATGGTGCTCCAGGAGACGAAGAATCCGTGGCACGCCCACCCTGGCGCCGTACTCCCCCTGCGAGAGCCGGCCGGGGTGCGTTTCGCCGATCCGAAGCGGAATGGTCTCGTGGTCGGAGTTGAACGACAAGCGCCACAGCCACATCGGCGCCGCCCGGCCAGGCAGCAGGGGCGAGACTGCGTCCCGCTCGAACCCGCGCGACATGGCCACGCCAGCGAGACTCGTCCCACATCCACGGTAGGTCGGCGGGATCGATCAGGGGGGTGCCCAGGCTCACAGCGAGCAGGGTATGCGACGCCGGGGGCCGAAAGCGGCGGCGCCCCTCGCGCCGCGCGCTTCCGCGATCCCGACAGCACGTCTCAGATGGCGATCGCGATCTTCACGCCGAGGAGGATGAGCGGCCACAGAATCACCGCCAGCACAGCGGAGATAATGCCCCCGACCGTCGTGAGATGGTCGAAGAAGTGGTGGCTCGCGGCAACCACGATGCCCACCACGATCCAGATGATGGGGAGCAGGGAAACGCCGATCGACTTATGGCCTTATCCGTACCTCCGTGTAGAGCGGCTGGCCCTCAGCGGTCAGTGCGTGTGTCCGTGTGGCCGTCAACGGTGTCCTTGACTTCCTGAGCGGCACCCTTCACCCGGTCGGCCGCGCCACCGATTGCCTGCTCGGCCTTCCCGATGCCCTGCTGGGTCTTGCCCTCGGCCTCGAGATCATCGTTTCCGGTGACCTTGCCGCCGAGTTCCTTCGCCTTGCCCGCGACCTGATCTGCTTCGCCAGACATGTGATGTCCTCCTGTTCCTCGACACCGGAGCGATCGATCGCTACCGGAGTTGCCGATGGACGGATATTGATAGTGATGCTATCACATGATGTACCACCAACAATGGCTTCCCTGGCTTTCGGTGCCTCGCTATGCTCGGGCCATGAACTCTCGCGAAGAACACATCCGCGCGGCCGACGGTCACGAATTCACCGGGTACCTGACGCTCCCCGCATCCGGTTCCGGCCCCGGAATGGTGGTCATTCAGGAGATCTTCGGGGTCACCGACTACATCAAGGGTGTCTGCGCTCGTCTGAGTGACCTGGGGTACGTCGCGCTGGCGCCCGATCTCTACTCGCGGATCGACGGGGAGACGGTCATCGACGAGCGCTCGGACAACGCGCTGCCGCGTGCATATGGGGCAATGCAGAAGCTCGACATGGCGCAGGCACCCGCCGATGCGGTCGCTGCGCTTGACCACCTGCGCCATATCCCTGAGGTGCAGGATCGGCGCGCCGGCATCATCGGTTTCTGTCTCGGCGGTGGCGTCGCATATTTCGTCGCCGCCTCGGCAGAGCCGGATGTCGCGGTCTGCTACTACGGGTCGGCGATCCCGGGCGCTCTCGACCAGGCGTCGTCAGTGCACTGCCCGGTGCTCTTCGAGTTCGGCGACGCCGATGAGTTCATCACCGCCGAGCAGCGGGATGCGGTACAGCAGGCGTTCGCGGGGCGTCCTCACACGGAGTTCCACCTGCACCACGGGTCGAACCATGCCTTCGACAATCACAACGCGGCGGTTTTTCATCATCCCGAGGCAGCCGCTGCCGCCTGGGAGGAGACCAAGGGATTCCTGGCGCGTGAGTTTCCGGTCTCGCTGGCCTGACCTCAGCGGACTTCGATCACGTGCTCGCCGCGCGGGCGTAGCTCTCCAATCACCGGCGAGCCGGGAATCTCACCGGCCACGAGCAGGCCGCCACTGGTTTGCGCATCCGCGAGGAGAACGCGTTCTGCCTCGTCATGCGCGCTGCGACCGCCCCAGGCGACGTGTGGGTTGACCCACTCGAGATTGCGGCGCGTGCCGCCGCTGACGTAGCCGGCGGCGAGCGCCTCGCGGGCGCCGTCGAGATATGGGACCGCATCCGCGTTGATCACCGCCGTGAGGTTGCTGGCGCGCGCCATCTTGTAGAGATGACCGAGCAGCCCGAAGCCGGTCACATCGGTCGCACAGCGCGCCCCACCGGCGATCGCCGCCTCGGAAGCTGCGCGGTTGAGCTCGACCATGGTCGCCACTGCCTGGGGGAAGACTTCGCCGGTCTGCTTGTGCCGGCTGTTGAGCACTCCCAGGCCGAGAGGCTTGGTGAGCGACAAGGGCAGACCTGCCGCGCCGGCGTCGGTCCGCAGCAGGCGGTCCGCCGCTGCGATGCCGGTGACCGCCATCCCGTACTTCGGCTCCGGGTCGTCGACACTGTGGCCGCCCGCGACGGGGCATCCCGCCTCGGACGCAACCGCGAGCCCGCCGCGAAGCACCTCGGCGGCGAGGCTCATGGGGAGCACGTCGCGCGGCCAGCAGACGAGGTTCACGGCGAGGATGGGCCGCCCGCCCATGGCGTAGATGTCGGAGAATGCGTTGGCTGCCGCGATCCGTCCCCAGTCGTAGGCGTCGTCGACCACCGGGGTGAAGAAGTCGACGGTGCTCAGCACCGCAAGACCATTGCCGTCGAGACGCACCGCAGCCGCGTCGTCGCCGTGCTCCAGGCCGACCAGCAGCGCCGAGCTCGGCACGCCGACCAGGCCGGCGACCATCTCCTCCAGCTCGCCGGGCGGGATCTTGCAGGCGCAGCCGCCGCCGTGTGCGTAGCCGGTGAGGCGCATGCCCTCGATATTCGCAGGAGTGCGCCACCGGGCGATCACCCGTCGCCGTGGCCTACGCTTTCGGGCGGAGGCGTCTGGGCACCTGGTGGGCTTCCTGATCTTCAAAATCAGTGTGACCGAGTATCCCGGTCAAGCGGGTTCGATTCCCGTCCGCCTCCGCCACGGTTTGCCGGTGAGGGTTCCGCCTGGGCGGGTAAGGTCGTCGCATCATGGATGTGGACGCGCGCCGGACGATCCCGCAGACCGACACCGTGCTGTCGGACCCGAGGCTCGAGGCCGCGCAGCGCCGGCTCGGTCGTGCACTGGTGCGTGACGCAGTCCGTGCCGTGCAGGAGCGAATCAGACGCGGAGCACTGCTGCCAGAAGACCTTGTCGGGCACGTCCTGCAAGCGCTGCCGTCGCTCGCGACCAGCCTGACGCCGGTGCTCAACGCGACCGGCACAGTCCTCCACACCAACCTGGGGCGAGCCTCACTTTCGGAGGCAGCGCGGGCAGCGTTGCTCGCGTCCTCCGGGTATGTCGACGTTGAGTACGACCGTGCGGCGGGTGTGCGCGCGTCGCGCGGCCGCGGCACCCTCGATGCGCTGCGCACGGCACTGCCCGACGCCGGCGATGTGATGGTGGTCAACAATGGTGCAGCGGCTTTGCTGCTTGCGATCACGGTGCTGGCCACCGGCCGCGAGGTGGTCTGGAGCCGCGGCGAGCTGGTCGAGATCGGTGACGGCTTCCGGCTTCCCGACCTGGCTGGCTGCACCGGCGCGATCCTTCGCGAGGTCGGGACCACCAACCGGACCACCAAAGCCGACTATGTGGCGGCGATCAACGACAACACCGGATGCGTGCTCAAGGTGCACACCTCCAACTTCAGGATGACGGGATTCACGTCGTCGGTCGACATTGCCGAGCTGTCGCGGCTGGGTGTGCCGCTGGTCGTGGACGTCGGCTCGGGGCTGCTCTCCCCGACCGTGTCGTGCCTGACGAACCCGACATCAGGAGCGCCCTGCGTGCGGGCGCGGACGTCGTGACCGCCAGCGGCGACAAGTTGCTCGGCGGCCCGCAGGCAGGCATCATCGCCGGCCGGGCTGATCTCATCGCTCGCTTTCGCAGGCACCCCATGGCGCGCGCGCTTCGCGTCGACAAGCTGACCCTGGCCGCGCTCGAGGCGACGCTCCGCGGACCCGTCTCGCCGACTGCACACGCGTTGCATGCCGACCCCACGGTGCTGCGCGCACGGGCAGCGGCAATTGCCGCCCGGTTGGGCGCGGAGGCCGCGGTTGTGCCCAGCGAGGGGACGGTGGGCGGCGGGAGCGGGCCCGGGGTCGCGCTGGCCGGCTGGGCCGTGAGCCTCCCCGAGCGGTACGCAGCTGCGCTGCGCCTCGGCGACCCCGCGGTCATCGCGCGCGTCGAGCGTGGCCGCTGCCTGCTGGATCCGCGCTGCATCCCTGTTGACAACGACGAGGACCTCATCCGGGCGGTGCTTGCGTGCAGGTGATCGCCACGGCGGGGCATGTCGACCATGGCAAGTCGACGTTGGTGCGAGCGTTGACCGGCATGGAGCCCGACCGGTGGGCGGAGGAGCGGCGCCGCGGGATGACCATCGACCTCGGCTATGCCTGGACAAGGCTTGACTCCGGACAGCAGATCGCCTTTGTCGATGTCCCCGGCCACGAACGGTTCACGACCAACATGCTCGCCGGCGTGGGCTCGGTCCCCGCGGTGATGCTCGTGGTCGCCGCCGACGACGGCTGGTGCGCGCAGACCGATGAACACGTGCGTGCCCTCCACGCGCTCGGCGTCCAGCACGGGATCCTCGCCGTGACGCGGAGCGATCTGGCGGATCCGGCCGCGGCCATCGAACAGGCGCGCGAAGAGCTCGCGACCACCACGCTCGCCGATATTCCGGCGGTCAGCGTCTCGGGCGCTACGGGCGCGGGTCTGGATGCATTGCGCAGCGCCCTCGACCATCTGGCCCAGCGGCTGCCACCGGCGCACCTCGATGCGCCGGTGCGGCTGTGGGTTGATCGTTCTTTCACGATCCGCGGCAGTGGCACCGTGGTCACCGGCACGCTCGCCACCGGAACGATCCGTCGCGGCGACACGCTCGAACTCGGCGATACCCATGTCACCGTCCGAGGGCTGCAGCAACTCGGCGAAGCGGCCGACGAGGTCGGTGCAACGGCTCGCGTGGCGGTCAACCTTCGCGGCGTCCCGCACGAGGCGGTGCGTCGCGGGGACGTCCTGCTCACGCCCGCGGCGTGGCGGCGAACTGCTGTCGTGGACGTGCGCGTCGATTGCGTGGAGGTGCCGACGCACGTGGTCGTGCACATCGGCGCCGCAGCGATCCCGGCACGGGTGCGGCGGATCGGCAGCGGCCCGTATCCAACGCTGATTCGTCTGCTCCTGGGCTCGGAGTTGCCGCTCCGCGTCGGCGACCGTCTGCTCCTCCGTGACCCCGGGCAGCGACGCATCGTCGGCGGCGCGACCGTGCTTGACCCTGCGCCTCCGTCACTCAACAGGCGTGGCGCCGCACGAGCGCGCGCCGAGTCACTCGCTGCGGAGACCGGCAGTCCGGAGTTTCCTGCTGAAATGACACGTCGCGGCGCGGCACCGCGGTCGCTGCTCCAGACCATCGGCATCGCCATCCCCGAACCGCTCCCCGCGAGCGTCATCGCGGCGGGTCGCTGGTTGGTCGATGAGACCGTGTGGGAGCGATGGCGGGGTCAACTGGTCGAGGCGGTGAGGGCGGCTCCTGCGGCGCTTGTCGACTCGGGCCGGAGTCACGTCGATCTGAGCAGAGCGCTGCACCTTCCTGACACCGAAGTGTTCCCGGCATTGCTGGCCGCAACACCTGAGGTTGCGGACGATCGCGGGAAGGTCCGTCTGCGTGGCACGGGTCCGGCGCTTCGACCGGATCTCGACGCTGCGGTGTCGCGACTGGCCCAGGTACTTCGTGATCAGCCGTTCTCAGCACCCGAGCAGGCGCAACTCGTCGCGCTCGGCTTCGGCAGGCGGGAGCTCGGCGCTGCGGCGGCAGCTGGGGCGATCCTGCTCCTGCCAGGCGATATCGTCCTGCTGCCGGCTGCACCCGGCGAGGCTGCGCTCGTCCTCGGGGCCCTGGACCAGCCGTTCACGCTGTCTGCGGCCCGCCAGGCTCTCGGGACCACGCGGCGCGTCGCGGTGCCGCTCCTGGAGCATCTCGACCGAATCGGGGTCACCGAGCGGGTCGACGGAGACCTCCGCAGGCTCCGCGTTCCCGCGGCGCCAGGGGCTAGGACCGATCGGCCATCCGAGTAAGACGTTCGCGCTGCGGTTCCACCGTGAAACGCGGATCGCGTGCGGAGGCCTGGCCGGCTTCGAAAATCGCGAAGCGCGTGCACGCGGAGCCCGCCAGAAACGCAGCCCCCGACAGCGCGGCAATCGCGCGACGGCGTCCCCCGATGACCGCGCCAAGCACGCCGCCGCCAGTCAGGGCGCGACCCGCGTTCATCAGCAGGCCCGCTTTGCCACTGCGAAGCATCTCCGAGCTGATGCCCATGCTGTGCTCCATCCGTTGCGCGATCGCGAGTTCCAGAACAGCACCGCCGACTGCCATGCGCCGTGCCGGACCCGCCTCCGCGACCGGCGCCCCAAGCATCCCGAGCCCGCCGGCGGCCACTCCGGCTGAAGCCGCGAAGACGAAGGGCAACTCGCGACGCGCGGCGTGCCACGCGGGCGTCGCCGTGTCGGAGAGCAGGACGCCGGTGTAGGACGCGAGCCCCGGTGCGAGCAGCGCCGCAAGCACACCTGCCGGGCGTGCGGCGAAATCGGCAAGCGGTTGCAATGCGCGCAGCCTGGGGACGAGTTGCAGCAATTCCGCGCCGCCCGCAACGCCCGCGAACGGACCGTAGGCGGTGAGCAGCCAGGTGCCCACTGACATGGGCGAGGTCGGTTTGGCCACGCGCAGCATGTTGACGAACCGCGTGGGTTTTCCGAGGTCGTGGACGAGCGCGTACGCGCCTCCAGAGATGCTCACCAGCGCACCGATCCGGCTCACGCGTCGGAGGCCCGGCCGGTTGGTGATGTCAGCCCCGGCGGCCAGCAGCGACGAGGCTGCGGCCAGACCACCGAGGAAGAAGTAGGCAGGAATCTCGTTCTTCCACGGGGACGGCTTCACCACCGGGCGCCCGTAGTACGAGGTGAAGGTCGCCGGAGGAACCATCAGGCGTTCGCCGCGTCCACCTCCGCGACCGCGCCCTCGGCGAGAAGGTGGCGCAGTAGCCGCGCCCGACTCGGGATGCATGCTCACGACCGGTTCCGTGCAAACGCGGCGACTGCGCCGGCGAGCAGTGTTGCCGCAGCCAGCGACGCGGTCTTCCACATTGCGGGCAGATCCCTCGTGGTCACCACGGGGTCCGGTGGCAGCCCATAGACCTCCGGATCGTCGAGGAGCAGGAAGAACGCCCCCGCGCCGCCGATACCGTCGTCGGGATCCGCGCCGTACAACCGCGCGTCGGTGACCCCGCCAGCATGGAGTTCCTCGACGCGATGGGCTGCGCGAACGCGCAGCTCATCGATATCACCGTACTGGATCGATTGCGTCGGGCATGCCTGGGCGCATGCCGGCATCATGCCCTCGCCAAGGCGGTCGTAGCAGAGCGTGCATTTCTGTGCGATCCCGACATTGCGCCCGTCCGCAGGACCCTCGCGACGATCGATGACCCCGAAGGGACAGGCGGGGACGCAGTAGCCGCAGCCGTTGCACACATCGTCCTGCACCACCACGGTGCCGAACTCGGTGCGCGTGAGCGCGCCGGTGGGACACACATCGAGGCATGCGGCATGCGTGCAGTGCTTGCAGACATCCGACGACATGAGCCAGCGGATGCCGGTGTCCCCCACCGTGGTCACGGTCGCCGCATTGGGCACGGCGACCACCGGCAATGGCGTGAGTCCGCGGTGCTGACGGTGCGTCGCGGTTGTTCGATGAACGCCACGTGCCGCCAGGTGCTGGCGCCCAGCGATCCGGTGTTGTCGTACGACATACCGAGCATCTGCAACCCGTCCTCGGGGATGCCGTTCCACTCCTTGCACGCGACCTCGCAGGCTTTGCAGCCGATGCAGATCGAGCTGTCGGTGAAAAAGCCCTTTCGCGCAGGAGCCGCCGACCATCCGGCGTCGGCCGCGGGGTCCGTAGCCGACGACCAGCGCCGCATCACGTCGCGTCCTCCGGTGGTGTCTCAAGAACCGCGCCGGTGTCCACTGAGAGTCCGGCACGACGACGATAGCCCTCGACATACTCAGGCAACGCAGGGCCGGTTGGCCGCCGTCCCGGCTGGATGTCACACGAGGCGGCTTTCGATTCCTGGATATGCACGTTGGGATCCATCGCGATCCCGAGCAGGTCGTTCGCCGAATCGCCACTGACGATGGCGCCCGTACCGCCGACACCCCAGTGGTACGGCAATCCAATCTGGTGCACCACCCGACCACCGACCGTGAGCGGGGTGAGGCGGTCAGTCACCAGCACCCGTGCCTCGATGGCGGTGCGCGCAGTCACGATCGTCGCCCAGCCGCCGTGCTCGAGACCGCGCTCCGCAGCCAGTTCCGGTGAGACCTCACAGAAGAACTCGGGCTGGAGCTCCGCGAGATAGGGGAGCCACCGGCTCATGCCTCCGGCGGTGTGATGCTCGGTGAGCCGGTAGGTCGTGACGACGTAGGGGAAGACGTCGAAGCCTGGCTCCGGTGGCGCGGCGTTGGCGATGTTCTCCTTGCGCCGCAGCATCTCGCGTGTCGGGTTTGACTGCTGCCGATAGAGCGCATTCCGCAGGGGGACTCGAGGGGTTCGTAGTGTGCGGGCAGCGGCCCGTCGGCAAGACCGCTCGGCGCGAACAGCCAGCCTTTGCCGTCCGACTGCATGATGAACGGGTCGTCGCCGGCGAGACCCTCGGGCCCACCGATCCCCGGTTCGGGCCGGAACGACGGGGCCTTGGTCACCGGGAAATCGGGCACGTCATGCCCCGTCCATTTGCCGGCCGATTCGTCCCACCAGACATAGGCTTTGCGCTCGCTCCACGGCTTGCCGTCCGGGTCCGCCGACGCGCGGTTGTAGAGAATGCGACGGTTCATCGGCCACGCCCATCCCCACTCCGGTGCCACCCATGACTGCTCGGAGCCGGGTTTGCGCCGGGCCGCCTGGTTCACGCCATCGGCGTAGACGCCGGTGTAGATCCAGCACCCGCCGTCGGTTGACCCGTCCGCTTTCATGTCGACAAAGGTCGACAGCATCCGGCCCTGCTTCTCTCCACTGAGATGGCGTCCGTTGATCTCCTGCAATACCGCTTCGGCGTCGGGTTCGCCGCCCTCGAGCAGCGGGTAGTCCCAGGTCAGGCAACGCAGGGGCGCGTCCCGCTCCAGCGGTGACGCTGCGAGCCGCTTGCGCAGGCGAACGCCGAGGTCGTGGAAGAACTGCAGGTCGCTGCGGCAGTCGCCTTTGGGTTCGACGGCCTTGTGATGCCACTGCAGCATCCGTTGCGTCTGGGTGAAGGTGCCGGCCTTTTCGGTATGCGTCGCGGCCGGGAGCACGAACACCTCGGTCGCGATGTCCTCGGTGCGCATCTCGCCGGTGGCGATTTCGGGCCCGTCCTTCCAGAACGTCGCCGACTCGATCATGTTGAAGTCGCGAACTACGAGCCACTTGAGATGCGACATGCCGAGGCGTTGCATCTTGCCATTGGCCGAACCCACTGCGGGATTCTGGCCGAGGAGGAAGAACCCCTCAACCTCGTCGTTCAACATGCCAACGGTTGACTGATAGGTGCTGTGATCGCCGCTGATGCGCGGCAGCCAGTGGAAGCCAAAGTCGTTGGCGGCGGTCGCCGCGTCACCGAACCACGCCTTGAGCAAGCTCACCACGTAGGTATCGGCAGCCGTCCAGAAGCCTTTCTGTCCATCGCCCTTGATCGAGGCGAGATAGTCCGCGAGTTCCGTCGTGCGCGCCGGCCTTCGGCATTGGGAGATATCCCGGGCAGCAGGTCGAACAACGTCGGTATGTCAGTGGATCCCTGGATGCTCGCGTGACCGCGCAAGGCAAGAATCCCCCCGCCCGGCCTGCCGATGTTGCCCAGCAACAGCTGAATGATCGCAGCGCCGCGGATGTATTGGACACCGACGGTGTGCTGTGTCCATCCCACCGAATAGACCCAGGCGGTGGTGCGCTCGCGACCGCTGTTCTCGGTGACCGCCTCGCAGACCTTGATGAATTGGTCCGGGGGCACGCCGCAGACCTGCTCCACGATCTCGGGTGTATAGCGGGCGTAGTGCCGCTTGAGAATCTGAAAGACGCAGAACGGGTCCTCGAGAGTCTCGTCGCGGTGCACGACGCTGTGGGGCAGGGCCGCGCCCCGACCGCCGAACGAGTGCCCGGTGCCTTCGTCCCGCCCCGTCACAGCTCGTGATCCTGCCGCCGGAGCCGTCTCCATCCCCTCGTACGTCCAACTGGCCGGGTCATACGCGCCGGTCTTCGGGTCGTACCCGGAGAACAGGCCGTCGAGCTGGTCGGTGTCCTGGAAGTCCTCGTTGACGATGGTCGCCGCGTTGGTGTAGCTGAGGACGTACTCGTGAAAGTACTTGTCGTTGCTCAGGATGTAATTGATGATGCCGCCGAGGAAGGCGATGTCACTGCCGGCGCGCAGTGGGACGTACTGGTGTGCCATCGCCGACGTTCGCGTGAAGCGGGGATCGATATGGATGATCTTCGCGCCACGCGCCTTGGCTTCCATCACCCACTGGAATCCCACCGGGTGGCATTCGGCCATGTTCGAACCCTGAATGACGATGCAATCAGCGTTCTGCAGATCCTGTTGGAAGGTCGTGGCGCCGCCCCGCCCGAATGAGGTCCCCAGACTGGGGACAGTGGAGCTGTGTCAAATTCGAGCCTGGTTTTCTACCTGCACCACGCCAATCGCGCTGAAGAGTTTCTTGATCAGGTAGTTCTCTTCGTTGTCGAGCGTGGCGCCGCCGAGGCTCGCGATGCCGAGCGTCCGACGCAATGCGTTGCCCTGCGTATCGACGTCCTGCCAGGTGCGCTCGCGGGTATCCAGGACTCGCTCGGCGATCATTTCCATGGCGCGTTCGAGTGGAAGGTCCTCCCACTCGGTGCCGAAGGGGCGGCGGTATCTGACGGTGGTGAGGCGGCCGGGACTGTTGACCAACTGCTCCGTCGCCGAGCCCTTCGGGCAGAGCCGTCCGCGCGACACCGGCGAGTCGGGGTCACCCTCGATCTGAACCACGCGGTCGTCCTTGACGTAAACGCGCTGCCCGCAGCCCACCGCGCAATAGGGACAGACGCTCTTGACGACCCGGTCGGCGGTCTTGGTACGCGGCGTCAGTGCCTCGGTACGCATCGAGCGCACGGCGGTCCCGCGACCGAGCGGATCAGTACCGATGAGCTGACGCACCACCGGCCACGATTGAAGACGGCTGCGGACGCTCACTGCGTAACCTCCGGGCGTGCTATGACCGGCAGATCAGATGGCGAACATGATATTCCCGCTGTACGGCCGGCTGCGAGTGCCGCCCCGAGGGAACCCGTGGCGCTGAGGCCACTCTCGGCGTACAAGGTCGCGCCGTACCGGCCGCGTGTGCTGGCAATCACAGGGCTGGTCGCGGTGGCCGTCCTCTACGTGGTGTCGATGCCAATGCAATGGGTGGGCGTGGTCGACGAGACCGGTCACTATCTGCACGTCACCGGCTTGGCGATGGCGAACTGGGTCATCGTCGCTGCCGTGATCGTGGCCGCGATCGCCATCCGCCTCGTGTTCGCCCCGCCGGGAGGCTTTCTGAAGTTTCTCCTCGTCTTCCTCGACTTCTACATCTGCATCGGCCTGTACATCGAGTACATCGACAACGTCGGCCGCGCCGAGGCCGACCAGTTCACGCCCTACATCGGTCCCGGGTTCCTGGTCACGCTGGCCGCGACGGCGCTGCTGATCGTCTCGACTGTGCTGGCCTGGCGCGAGCACGACAACTGGATTGAGGATCGCGAGGCACCGACCGGTCCTGAGGGCGGCGAATCGTCACACAGTTGATCGCCGTGCACCCGGGAGCCGGCCTTCGATGCGGGTGAGCGCACCCGCGAGTGGCGCCAGACCAAGGAGGAGCCAGGCGGCGGCACCGCACGCAAGACCGAGCAGCGCTCCGACAGCCACGTCGCTCGGCCAGTGCACGCCGACGTACACACAACCGAAGGCGATGATCGCGGTCCCGATCCACATCACCACACCGAATGGCCGCCAGGTCAGCAGCACCACAGTCGCCACAACGCTGGCAAAGGCCACGGTGCTCGACGGAAAGGACGTCGACGGCGTATGTGGAAACAGCGGCGTGAAGTGGAGCACGACAAATGGCCGTGGGTGAAACTGAAGGTTGCCGATCCGGTGGTTCGCGATGTCGGCGATCACGAGACCGAGCAACGTCGCCACGGGCGGTCGCAGCGTTCGGGTGCGGACCCACAGGACGATGAGCGCGATGGGACACAGTGCGATGCATGCGGCGGTCACCACGATCACTGGCAACGTCAGCCAGGCATGGCTGACCGCAAAGTCGTGGAGTGCCTGGGTGATGCCACCGGCGGACGCGATCACCCCTGCCCCTGCCGTGACCCAGCGTCGCCGGCCCTGATCGGTGTCAGACCGGGGAGCGCTTTTCCGCCTCGCGCAAGCGTGCCGACAGATTGAGCAGCAGCTTGTAGGTGATGCTGGGATTCTCGAGCAACGCGGCCCTGAAGTTCCAGATCGCCAGGGACAGCGTTGATACGTCGGTTTCAGCGGTGACCGTCGCAGACCGGCGTCCGCCGTCGATCAGCGCGATGTCACCGAACGAATCGCCAGGGCCGAGCGTCCGGATGCGTCTGCCATTGCGCGACACGGTCGCGGTGCCCGACGTGATGAGGTAGAAGCGCCCACCCTTTTCGCCCTCAGTGATGATGGCTTTTCCAGCCGCGAAGTCGTGATCGCGGGTGTACTGGAGGATGTTGCCGGCCTCCTTCTTGGTCAGCCCGGAGAACAACTCGACTCCGGCGAGCATGTCGACCTGAGCGTTGCGGCTCACCAATTGCCTTCTCCCATCATGGTCTTGACCGGTCGCATCATAGGTGCCGAACGCGAGGTGGTGGTGGTTCTCGCCACTCCAACTGACGACCGTTCAGGTCCACGAGCAGAGGAACCGAAGCCGCGGAGCGTCCTTGCCCGACAAGTTGGTCGAACGCCTCCAGGAGCAGCGGGGTGTCTGCGGCCGCTCGGAAGGCGGGTGTACCGAAGCCGCCAAGGCGGCGCTTGTGTCGCAGGTGAATGTGTCTGGACGCGTGGCTGTCTCTCATCAGGTCAGGGGGCGGCGCGGGCAGACCGGTTTCTCTAACCGACGATCACACACGCATCCAGCGATACCCCCGATGGGAGGCGGCTGGCGAGAATCGCCTCGGTGATGACTGTGATCACCTCATCGCGATGCAGTGGTCCCGGAGGTGTGCTCATCTCGCACTGCAGGGTATAGGTGTCGTGCGTCACAAACTGGACGGTGGTGGCACCCCCGGACGCTGAAACCGAGGCAACCGCCCCGCGCACGAGGAGAGTCTTCTCCCGATAGTCCGAGTAGAAATGATCGCCGCGCATGGCAGCCGCCAACTCGTTTGGGGTGGCGTGCTGCACGCTGAGCGATCGCAAGGCATATAAATCGCCAATGTAAAACGCCGCTGCCAGGAGGCCGACGAAGGCGGCGAGACCGATCCCGATCAGAATCGCGATCCGGCGGCGCGTTGCGGTGAACACTGAGAGCGCTGGCATCGTCGCTTACAACGAGCCAAAGGCCGCACGGTTATGGATGGCGCCCATAGGCCCCCACTCATTCTGGTTGGACCCCGGCGTGATGACAGAAGACGATCGCTGACACGAAAACCCGGCACGCCAGGGAACGCCGATCTTGATCACCCTCTCGCGCGCCACGACCGCGTTCTCCGTTAGAGCGTAGCCTCGTCGAGGCCTCCTGCTCGGTATCCGGCACGCACCATCTCCACGAAATGCGCGACCGAGCCCTCTTCGCGAGCCAGTGGACCCGGCCGGTAGGCCGGTGAATTGATGCCACGCTGCACCGACTTGCATGCCGCCCAGTCCTGGCGGTTGGTGAGGTCCCAGAAATCGACGGCCGATGTCAGGCTGCCCTCCTCGCGTGTCGCCGTCAGCGAAAGCCATTCGCATTCGACGTGGGTTCGGTCTGGCGCGACGGGCTCGAGCCGGTGCGTCATCACGTAATCCGGATGCAGGCTGAGGAGCAGGTTCGGGAAAACGCTGACGTACACCACATCGCGCAAGGCGCCTCCGGTAATCCCGGGAAGCGCACGACCGCCCTTGCCCGTCAACGACATCGTCTCGACATGCTCGCGCAGCTCCATGGTGCCGCCGGTCCACCTGCCGCGTGGTTCGCAGCGCATGCCGCTGTCGCTGGCGCTCAATTTCACCAACGCGGGATGGATGCTCGAACAGTGCATGCACTCGTGATAGTTCTCAACGATGACCTTCCAGTTCGCGCGCACGTCGTACTCGTGTTTGTCGACCGAGATGAGCATCTCTGGCGCATAGGGACGCACCAGCCCCTCCAGGTCGTCCAACTGCGCCGGCACGTCCGGCGCGTCACTCGAGGGATTGACGAAGAGCCACCCGTGCCAGTCGGCGCACGCGAGCGGGACCAGGCCGCTGCACACGGGATCATCGTCGGGAAGATCATCGAAATTCGGCGTCGCGCGCAGGCCGCCGTCGAGCCGGTATGCCCATGCGTGATATGGACATCGAATCAGGCGATGATTGCGCGTCTCCCCCACCGGCAGGAGCTCGTGCGCGCGGTGGCGGCACACGTTGTAGAAACACCGAACCGTGCCCTCGGCATCGCGCGCCAGGAGCAAGCCCACACCACCCGCCGACACCGCCCGTTGATCACCGGGGTTGGGGAGGTCGCCGGCTCGACCGAGGCACATCCACCCCGCGCGGAAGAAATGCTCCTGCTCCCAGGTCAGGACACTCGCAGCGCTATACGCGTGCGCCGGCAGTGTTCGGACATGTTGGCTCACCGCGTCAGCGAAATCCAACCCGATCGGCGAGGATGCGACGCGCCCACACCGCGAGCACCTACTGCGCTATCGCCGCCGGTCGCACGGTTGTCTGGCGCTCCACCGACTTCGCCCGCTGCAGCCACGGATCCGCACCGAGCTGTTCGAAGGTGCTCCGCGCGCGGGCCAGTGGATCCTGCGCATCAGCAGCGCGGCCGCGCGCGACCAGAAACTCGGCGAACTCACAGCGCACGACGGCCAGCCAGAAGGGTCGCTGCAAGCGCTCGAACGCCTCGATGGCTGCGGCGAAGTTGGAGGTCGCCGCGTCCCCCTCTCCGCGATCCGCTGCCAGACGCGCTTCCCACCGAAGGATGTGCGCGTCCATGGACGGTTGACGGCCGGGGCGGAACTCCTCCCGCACCAGGTCAATCAACTCGACCACCTTTGACGGCTGACCGAGGTGGAAGGCCGCATCGACCGCCTCGATCAGGGCGAGGCGCATCGCCACCGGGAACGACTCCGCGATGCAGGCGCGAAGTGTCGTCTCCGCGACGCCGAGTGCCGCGTCGTGGTCGCCTGACGCATTGGCCACCAGGGCGAGGCCGGCGTCGTGCGCGACGCGCATCTCGAGTTGCGCATGCTCGACGACCGGCGCAACTCTTTCGATGAGGCGGCCGGCCGCAACGGTGTCACCCTGGAGCACGTACAGCCACGCCGCACCCGAAGCCAAACCGCCCGGCGAGATGCGCGCGCCAAGCTCTTCGGCGTCGTTCTCGAGATATTCGGTGAACATCGCCGCGGCCTCGCTCCAGCGCCCGAGGTCCAGCAAGCCCATCAGCCGGTTCAAGCGCGCGGAGGCCGCGCCTGGCCGGTCGCCCATTCGCAGCATGAGCCGTTCCGCCTGCTCATATGCCTCCAGGGACGACTCGATCCGGTCCTCCTCCTCGAGCGTGGTGGCCAGACTGACCCAGGCGGACCAGGCGCGCTCCGTGACGTCGTGGTCGAGCGCCACGGCGAGGGCCCCACGGATCACCACTTCAGCTTCGGCGCGTCGACCCCTCGCGGCCAATATCGCGCCTTTTGTATCCAGGCAGAGCGCGAGCACGTCCCACAAACCTTCGGTCTCGGCGATCTGGAGGGCGAGTTCGGCGTGGGTGAGTGACAAGTCGTAGTCGCTGTTGAAGTAGAGGAATCTCGCGAACCGTCCATGAATGAGCGCGAGGGTTGCCTGCTGCTCGTCGCTTGCGACGTCCTTCGGGACCATGGCCAGCGCATGTTGGACACGGTCCAAAGCCACCCGGACATTGCCGGCATTCATGTCCGCCATCGCGAGATCACAGAGCGCGGTGGCCTGACCGAGTGGTCGGTCCGAGGCCGCATAGAGGGTCTGGGCCATCTCGAGATGCGCTGAGGACTCGGCGTTTCGGCCCTGGAGACGCGCGGCCTTGCCTGCTTTCTGGTGGAGCTCGGCACGGGTCACGTCGTCACCGGACAGCTCGAGCGCGTGCTCGTAGTATTGCTGCGCGGAGGCGGCACCGCCGAGCGAACCGGCGTGCTCCGCGGCACGCACCAGCGCGAGCCTCGCCCGGTCGCGAATCTCTGGCGCATCCGCGGCGCCAGGCTCGGCGTCATACGCGTCCACGAGATGAGCTGCGACCACCTCAGCAATCTCATCCTCGTCGGTGAAGGCACTGACCAGGTACCCGGCCGCCGCCAGGTGACGGATCTTGCGTTCGCGGCGCGCCATGGTCCCATGGGCAACGCTGCGGATCAGGTCCTGGACGAAGACGTACTGGCCGCGCTCCGGCGAACGCGGGTCGGACTGGATCGCCAGGAGGTCTTTGGCGACCAGCGACGCGAGCAGCGGCTCGACCTCGGTCTCCGGAATGTTGGTGATCGCGCTCAGCGCCGCTCCCGTGAACGATTTGCCGAGGACCGCCGCGTCCTGGAGCATCGAGCGCTCACGCGGGGGGAGGCTGTCGAGGCGCGCCGCGATGAGCGCATGCAGGCTCTCCGGAACCTCGAGCGCTTCGAGCGATCCGTTGGCGCGATACACCCCCCGCTCCTCGACCAGGAGCCCGCGGTCGATCAGCATGCGGACCGTCTCGACCGCATACAGCGGAACGCCGGCGGCGCGGTCGAGGATGAGCGCGCTCAGGTCCTCGGGCAGCCCGGGCACCATGCCCCGGAGCATCTCTGCCATCGCCTCGTTGGAGAGCGGCTCGAGGAACAGCGACGTCAGCCCTCGCTTGCCCGACCCCCAGCCCGGACGCTGCTCGACGAAATCGGGGCGCGCGAGCGTCACCACCATGATCGGCGAATTGCGAGACCACTCGAGCAGGTACTCGATGAAGTCGAGCAGCCCCGTGTCCGCCCACTGCAGGTCCTCGAAGATGAGCAGGGTTGTCTGCTGCGAGGCCATGCGTTCGAAGAAGACCCGCCATGCCGCGTACAGGTCCCGAGGGTCGGCGACGACGCGCTCCTCGAGACCGAGCAGATGGGCCAGGCGTGGCTCGACCCAGGCGCGTTCGGCTGGGTCGCTGATGAACTCCTCGACGCTCTTGCGCAGCTTCTGCCGGCCGATGGCCGGAGGTTCGTTCTCGACGATCCCGGTGCGCATCCGCACCATTTCCGAGAGCGCCCAGAAGGCCACGCCTTCGCCGTACGCAAGACACCGGCCGCGCTGGTACCAGATGGTCTCGTCGAGCCCGTCGATGTATTTGAAAAACTCCCAGGCGAGCCGTGACTTACCGACTCCGGCGAGCCCGACGATGGAAAGCAGCCGTGCGCGGCCTTCGCCGGTGGTGGCGTGCATGAATTCCTTCAGCAGCCGCAACTCGCGATCGCGTCCGACGAAGGGCGGTTCCACGCCGGTGGGACGCAGGGCGCCGCCGACGCCCGCGATGACGCGAGCGGCGCGCCAGAGCCGTAGCGGCTCGGGCTTGCCCTTCAGCTGGTGGGTGCCGGCGTCCTCATATTCGATTGCGGCCTCGCTGGCGTTTCGGGTGCTGTCGCCGACGTAGACCGTGCCCGGCTCGGCCACGGACTGCACGCGGCTCGCGGTGTTGATGAGATCGCCGGCGACCATGCCCTGGTTTCCCGCGTTCAGATTGACCGCGGCTTCACCGGTGAGGACGCCGGCTCGCGCCTGGAGCGCGGTCGCGCCCATCTGTTCGCCAAAGGCGGCGACGGCGTCAACCAGTTCGAGCGCCGCTCGGACTGCGCGTTCGGCATCGTTCTCCTGGATGGATTGCATCCCCCACACCGCCATCACGGCGTCGCCGATGAACTTCTCGACGGTGCCGCCATAGCGGGTGATCACCGTGCGAGCGGTGTCGAAATACCCGCTGAGGAGCTCGCGAACGTCTTCGGCGTCGCGCTCCTGGGACAGCGACGTGAACCCCACCAGGTCGGCGAACAGCACGGAGACGTGACGCCGCTCGGTGGCGTGCAGGTCGAGTGCGGCAACGGGCGCCGAAGCGGGCGGAGAGCCCTGACCACCGGAAGCCGGGGATTGGTCGCTCCGGTGAGTGACCCGCCGCACTCGCCGCAAAACTCGTCGCCCTCCTCGTACGCCGCACCGCAGGCGGCGCAGAGCAATGCCAGCCCCGCGCCGCACTTGGGGCAGAACCGGCGTCCAGCCCGGACCTCGGCTCCGCAGGCAGGGCAATTCATTGAGTGCGAGCTTAGTGGTTTGCGGAAGCCCTATTGATCGTAGCCAGGGGACTGCTACGCTCTCGGCGGTGAATCGGGGGCTGCGGCTCGCGGAATTGCTGGCAACTGTGTCGCTGGCGAGTGATCTCGCCCATGACGTGCCGGCTGAAAGTGCGTTGCGCGACGCGCTGCTCGCCGTCCGACTCGGCGAGCTCGCGGGTTGGTCTTCCGAGGATCTGTCAGACGTCTACTACCTGGCGCTGCTGTATCACGTCGGCTGCACGGGCGCCGTTGGTGCGCAGAGCCGGTTCGGTGCGGGAGATGACGTGAGCGTCCGGCGTTGGATGTCGGAGGTCGACTACGCTCGCAAGCCAGAGGTGATGCGGGTCGCCGTCACGAGGCTTGCCCGACAATGGGGACCTGCCGATTGGGCGCGCGGGATGGGCGAGTTCATGTCCATGGGGCGGAGCGTCCCTGAGGCATTCGCCAACGTCGCCGAGGTTGCGGTTCGGCTGGCGGAACGTCTGGGGGCGAACAGCCAGGTCACCGCGGCGCTGAGCTGCGCCTACGCGCGCTGGGACGGCAGGATCTTTCCGGATCTCCCGAAGGGTGACGCACTGTTACCGATCGCACGCCTCGTCCATCTGGTGCACGTCGCGCAGACCTACGACCACGTGGGCGGAGTGGAGGCCGCCGACGATGTCGTGCGTCGCCGGAGTGGCAGCGAGTTCGATCCCCAGCTGGCCGCGCTGTGGCTGGACACGAGCCACGACCTGCTGCAGTCGCTGGGACCTTCGGTGTGGGATGAGTCGCTTGCTGCTGAACCGGCGCCGCACCGATACGTCGCAGAGTCCCACCTCGACGAGGTAACGCGGGCGCTCGCGGATTTCGTCGATCTCAAGTCCACATACACGCACGGTCACTCGGCGCGGCTCGCGCTCCTGGTCGAGTCTGCGGCGGGGCACGCCGGACTTGATGCCACGGCGACCGCCACACTGCGTCGAGCGGCGCAGGTACATGACCTCGGCAACGTGAGCATTCCCAACCAGATCTGGATCAAGAAGGGAAAGCTCAACCCCGCGGAGTGGTCACGTGTGCGCCTGCACGCGTACCACAGCCAGCGAATCATGAATGTGTGCGAGCCGTTGCGGGCTTCTGGCGACATCGCCGGTCTGCATCACGAACATGTGGACGGATCCGGTTATCACCGCAGCCTCTCGGCCGCGGCGTTGCCGTCGGTCGCGCGTATTCTCGCCGCCGCCGAGGCCTACCAGTCCATGACTGAAGAGCGTGCGTGGAGACCCGCACTTGCCCCCGCGGCGGCAGCCACACAGTTGCGTCGCGAGGTAGCGGACCGCACCCTCGATCGTGGCGCCGTGGACGCTGTGCTCGCCGCTGCCGGCCATAGGTCGTCGACCGACCGAGCGTCCCGCGCGTGGCCTGCGGGACTGACCGACCGCGAAGTCGACGTCCTCCGACTCCTCGCACGCGGTGACACCAACAAGCAGATGGCGCGCGGCCTGCACATTTCGCCGGCCACCGTGCACACGCACATCATCAACCTCTACGGAAAGATGGGTGTGCGCACGCGAGCGGGAGCGACGCTGTTCGCGCTCGAGCACGATCTGATCCAGGGACCGCAGCCCGTAAAGATCAACTGAACGGTTGATGCGCCGCTGGCCGCGGGCTCCTACGTTGAGCAGATCGCGGAACAGGCACCTGTTCCGTCAAGAGCTTGGTTGAGAGGAGTGAGCACGGATGGGCCAGCCAGCAGCCACGCAATCTTCGGTGTCGCGTGCGAGCGCGACGGTCGACACCTTCGTCGCCGCTCTCGGCGACCGCGAATTCGTCAAGCTCGGGTCCACGCTCGACGAGCATGCGCACGCCCGACTGCTTCTGCCGCGCGGCTACGTTGATGTATCGGGGAGGGACGAGATCAGCGCCCTCGTCACGAAGTGGTTCGGAGCCGCGACTCGCTTCGAGGTCCTCTCGAGCGAGCACGACGAGATCGGCGGGCGCGACCGCGCCTCCTGGCGTTGCCGCCTGATTCGGGCCGAGGACGTCTGGGAAGTCATCGAGCAACACGCGTTCTTCAACGTCGGCCAGGGCGGCATCGAGCAACTCGATCTGATGTGTTCCGGTTTCCACATCGACGCTCCAGGCTGTCCCATATAGTCCCAGCTACGTCGGTCCGAGCTTTCCAATGAGCTGCATTGAATAGGAGGAGCATCAGCAGTGCCGTTGTACATGGACGTGCATCACAAGATCGATGGTCTGACCGCGGATGCGATCAAGGGCGCGCACGAACAGGACGTCAAGACCCAGGACGCACATGGCGTGAAATACCTCAAGTACTGGTTCGATGAGTCGTCGGGCAAGGCCTTCTGCCTCGTCGACGCGCCGAACAAGGAGGCGGCGAATGCGGTCCACCGCGAGGCGCACGGTTTGGTGGCGGACGAGCTGATCGAGGTCCAGGAGGGCGGCTGAGCGCGGAGCCGGCCCCACAGGGCTCCTAGCCCGGTTGCGGCAGGTCGAGGCGCCGCCATTTACCCCGCGCAAAGGTCCAGACGCTAAGGGGCGGTGGACTGGAATCGGCTGCCGCGGGAGCTCCGACGAGGAGCAAAAGCCCGCGGGCCTGGTCGGTCGTGACGACGCCGCCCACGACGGGCAGCGGTTCGCTGGTGAGCGCGCGCCAACTGGACCCGTTCCATGCCGACAGTGTGGGTTCGCCGGCGCTGGACGCGCCGCAGGTGCACAACGTGAGTGCGCCAGTGGTCGGATCTTCAGCAAGGCTGGAGCCGTCGATGGGCGCTTCGCCCGACGTCGACAGGATGGACCAGACTTCGCCGTTCCAGCGCCAGGTCGAGTTGACGGCACCGATCGCTGACACCGGTCCGTCGCAGCAGGCAACGCCGATCAGCGCGTTTGTGATGGGGTCGAACCACATGGGTGTGTCGAGCGCGCTCGCGGGGAGGTCGCTCGCTCTTTGCCAATGAGTCGCTGCCCAAATCCACGTGGCGCTGGTCGAGCCGGTCCCGACCGAACTGGTCACGAGCAGCATCTGGTCGGTCGCGGCGTCCCAGGCCATGTCGGAGCCCTGGCCGACCTGCGGGCCGCCGGCGCCACTGTCCAGTGCGTTCCAGTTGGATCCGTTCCATGCCCACGTGTCGTGGATGCCGGTGGCGAGGGTGTCGAGCCCCCAAACAGGAAGACCGTCCTGGTCTGAGGGTCATAGGCGGCAGATGCGTCGAAGCGCCCCGGCGGGCTGTTCGGCGGATGCGCGAGGGTCCACTTCGCGCCGTTCCACAGCCAGGTATCGCGGTCGTCGTTGACGCCACCGAAGAGGACGACGTTGTGCCGTGCCGGGTCATCCGCGACCGCGAAGCCGGCGCCGGGGACGGGCAGGCTCGGGACTGGTGTGGGTTGAACCGGCACGGGGAAGACCGCGGCAGTCGGTACCGGAGGCACGATGCTCGCGCGTTGTCCGCGGGAGATGGCAATGCCGATGACGCCCGAGATCGCAATGATGCCAAAGAGTGCGATCGCCGCTCGGTTCAGGCGAGGTCGGGCGCTGGAGCTCTCGATCGCTCGGGTACTGCATGCGGCTTCATCGAACACTGTGCCACTGGAGCGGGAGACGAGGCTCGAACTCGCGACCCCTACCTTGGCAAGGTAGTGCTCTACCACTGAGCTACTCCCGCTCGTACGCGCGAAGGCGCGAAGTATATCGTCGCCGGTGCGCAGCCCCGGCGAAGGTCAGACCGGCTGGGCTGCCTCCTGGCGCTGCGACGCGATCCATTGGTCCAGCTGCTCGCCCGACTCGAAGCGAGGTGATCAGCGCATAGCGCGGACCTGGGCCGGGGTTGTGGACGACGTGGTACAGCCGCTCGGTATCGAGCACCAGCTGGCGCCGCGGGTGGAGCGGAATCCGCAGCTCCGTCGAGGGATCATCGCGGACCTCGCGGAGGATGAACTCCGACCCTTGCGGCGCGTTCAGCTCGAGCCAGGCACGTACCACCCAGCCTTCGCCATCCGGATTCAGCCGGTTGTTGTCGTCCTGGTGGAGCTGGCGGAACGCAGCCTCCTCTGACGAGGGATTGAGCTTGATGACGCGGACGCGCCCATAGCGCGCGCCGACTGCCTCGACGTAATTGCACAGCGTCGGCGCGATCTCCCGGTTCGAGGTCCAGATCCCGTCCTTGTCCGGCTTGCCGTGGTCCCAGAAACCCGCGCACTCCATCTCGCCCTTGGCTGAGGCGAGCGGCGCGAAATTGGTGTCACCACCAGACTTCCAGTCGATGTACTCCAGGCTCTCCCATTCCTCCGGCGGGATCGCGGGACCATCGCGCAGGACGACCGAACCATTGGCGGAGAGCACGTCGAGTTTCTTGTAGGCCATGGAACTTCCTCTCGATCTCGGATAGACGCGGTGCAGCAAACGCGGAGGACCGACCGCTAAGGCTACACGCGCTCACCTGCCGTGGCACGTCTCCCGCTCGCTAAGCTGACCCGCGGTGACAGACGACCTCTCGCTCGCGCTCGAGATTGCCGATGTCGCCGACGGCATCTCGATGGAGCGGTTCCGCGCCCACGACCTGAAGATCGATGCGAAGCCGGACATCTCCCCAGTCACGGAGGCCGATCGCGCGATCGAGAATTACGCTCGCGAGCGTCTGGCGCCGGACCGCCCGGACCACGCGATCATCGGCGAGGAATTCGGCGTGGTTGGAGACCGCCACGCGACCTGGCGGTGGGTGATCGATCCCATCGACGGGACGCGCAGCTTCGTCGCGGCAATGAGACCTGGGCGACGCTCATCGCCCTGCAGCGAGAGGGTGAGTCGGTGGTCGCGGTGGCATCGTCGCCGGCGATGCGGCTGCGGTTCCACGCGACGCTTGGCGGCGGGGCATTTCTCAATGGACGGCGGATCCACGTCTCGAGGATCTCCGAGATCTCCGAGGCGCTTGATCACCCACACGGCGATTCGCGGCTTCGTGATCACCAAGCAGTCGGACAAGCTGGTCGCCCTGGCCGGACGATGCTGGGACGCCCGTGGGGTCGGCAACTCGATGTCGCACCTGCTGGTCGCGCGAGGCACCGCGGACATCGGCTGGACGTCACGGGCGAACCTCTGGGATTTCGCGCGCTCTGAAGCTCGTGGTCACCGAGGCGGGCGGCCGCTTCACCGATCGAAGTGGAGACGATCCCGTGCTCGGGGGCACCGGCATCTCCTCCAACGGACTGTTGCACGATCTCGTCATCAAGGCCGCCGGCTATCCCAAGGAGACTGCATGAAGATCGGGACCTTGCGCGACGGCGCGACTCCCCTGCCCGCGCTCATCGAAGACGACCGGGCCTACCGGCTCGACGACCTCCTCGGAGCGATGGGCGGCACGCCGGCCTTCGTCCCGGAGCGGGCGGATGCCGCGACCGTCCTCTCGAGCCGCGAGCTTGCCGCTGATGCGCGCACGGCCCGCAGCCGAGGCGCTGCCGGACTTGATCAGGCGCGGCGCCGCGCCGTCGTATCCGCTCTACACGCTCGGGCCGCCGGTGCCGCGCCCCGGGAAGATCGTGTGCGCCGGACGCAACTACGCCGACCACGCGCGCGAGCTTGGCAATGACGTCCCGACGCGGCCGATTCTGTTCGCCAAGCTCGTGACATCGATCCGCGGGCCGTTCGACGACATCGTGCGACCGCTGGAGGTTGACGACCTGGACTACGAAGCCGAGCTGTGCGTGGTCATCGGTACCGGAGGCAGACGCATTCCCAAGGACCGCGCGCTCGCCCATGTCGGCGGGTACTGCTGCGCGAACGACGTCTCGGCGCGCAACGCGCAACTAGGACTCGGGGACCAGTGGTTGCGTGGCAAGAGTTTTGACACCTTCTGTCCGATCGGTCCGTGGATCGTCAGCGCTGATGAGATCCCCGACCCGCAGGTGCTCGACGTCCGCTGCCGCGTCGATGGAGCACTCCGTCAGAGCGGCAACACGTCAGACATGATCTTCGACGTCGCGACGCTGATCTCCTACATCTCCGACGCGTTCACGCTCGAAGCCGGCGATCTCATCCTCACCGGCACGCCCTCCGGCGTCGCGATGGGGCAACATCCCGCGCCCTGGTTGCAGCCCGGACAGCTCTGCGAGATCGAGATTCCGGCGATCGGAACCATCGCCAACCGCATCGTGGCTGAGGAACCGGGTCGCTCCTAGGAGTGGAGGTCGTGGCCGCTGGTGCTACGGTGAAAGCGAAAGGAGATCAAGGTTCGCCATATCCGAGGGCGCCTGTCGCGCCGGACTGTCATCGTTGCGGGGCTGATCGCAGCCTGCGTGGCAATCGCGATTCCACTGGCGAGCATTGAGCTGTCCCTCCTGGTCACGCCTGCCGAAAACGTCCAGACGGCCGGTCAGTCGGTCGACCTGAGCGCGGAGCCCGCGGTGTCCGCGTCGGGACCGGGGACGTTGGAGCTGTTCGGTCAGTCCATCCCGACCACCCAGCAGTTTTCAGGGCCAATCCGGCCGCGGCTGCTCTGGGCCGAGGTCGCGAACTACAACCAGCTGCTCGCTGCGCTGCAGGAACCGCAGAATCTTGGCCGCGACCTCCGCAATGGTTGGACCAACTACTTCATCCGCGAGCTGGTCGTCGCGGCACTCATCGCCGCCGCGCTCGCGGCGCTGGCGCTCCACCTTGCTCGACGGCGATGGCGCACCGTCCTCATCGGCGTGGTGGTCGCGGCGGTCGTCACCAGCGCCCTCGATGCGTCTGCAATTTTCGCGGCCGCAGGCGGTTTGCAGACCCTGTCGCACGCAAAGACGCTCGACCAGCTCGTCGGGCGCGCTCCGCTGACGGTGTATACGCAGAGCCGTCCGGGACCCACGCCGTCGTCGGGCATCGTCGTCATCGGCAACTCCACCGCGGCAGGTGCGGGGAATCCTTCGGTGGTCACGCCGACCACCGAGGACAAGGCATGCCGTCGCAGCGCCGACAGCTACGCGGCAGACATCGCTGCCGTGAACCATGCGAGCGTGATCAATCTCTCCTGCACCAATGCGTCCATCGGGGACGGCCTGTTCGGCCCTGAGTACATCAACGGCCGCGTGATCCCGTCCCAGCTCGCGGTGCTTGGTGGCATCAGCGGGGTGAAGACCGTGATCGTCAGCATCGGCGCCAACGAGATGCACTGGGCTGACCTGATGGAGATCTGCCTGGCGACGCCGGGGTGCGATGACAAAGCGTCGGCAGCGTGGTTCTCTCAGGCGTTGAACAGCTTCACGTTCGACTACTACGACCTGCTCCAACATCTGGCCACCTTGCCGGGGTCGCCGAGGGTGATCGTGAACGAGTACTACGACCCGCTGCCCGCCAATCCCAGCTGCCCTGGTCACCCGGAATTGACCGCGGCAAAATCGACGGTGCTCACCAACCGCCTCAACACGTTCAACACCGTGCTCGCCGACGGCGCCAAGAGCTTTGCATTCCAGGCAGTCGATCCGAGCTTCTTCGGACATGAACTCTGCACCTCGCAGTCGTTTGTGCAGAGCCTCGGTGATGGGGCGCCGCTCCATCCCAACGCGGCGGGCGAGCTCGCCATCGCGATCGCCGATGAGGAAGCGTTGTTGCAGCCGCCGCCGCCAACGCCTACCGCCGAGGCATCGCCGTCGCCTTCCTGATCCAACGATTAGCTATGTGGCCGCACTGACGATCGCGATCGAGGACGGACCGCCCGCGCAACCGTTGGCACTGCGCCCGGCGCCTGCTTACAGGTGGATGCCCCGCATGAGCATGCCGAGCGCGTAGGCCTCGGGAGTCACCGTCTGTTCGTCGCGTTCGCCGTCGTCGTGGGGTCGCGAGGCATTGTCGGGCAGCATCTGAAATGCCCCGGCCATGATCAACTGGTGCACGTCGGGCGCGATGGCGTGCACGAGCTCGCCGAATTTCCCGACGCGCGTCGACACCTCGTGCGGTCGCTTGATGAGCGCTTCGACCACCATCTCCGCGGCCTCGTCGGCGCTGATCGTCGGGAAGTTCTTGTACATCCCGGTCGGCGCGATCATCGGCGTGCGCACCAGCGGCATGTGGATCGTGGTGACCGCTATCCCCTCGCCGGCGACCTCCGGCGCGAAGCACCGTGAGAAGGCGTCGAGCGCATTCTTGCTGGCCACGTAGGCTGCGAACCGCGGCGGATAGGCTTGCCCACCGATGGATGTGATGTTGATGATGTGGCCGTCCTGGCGCTCGCGCATCCCGGTGATCACGGCCATGATGAGTGCGATCGCGCCGAAGTAATTCAGCTTCATCGTCCGCTCGAAATCGTGGAAGCGGTCCAGCGAGTCCAGCACCGAGCGACGGATCGAACGGCCGGCGTTGTTGATGAGCACGTCGACCCGACCGTGGTCAGCGATCACCTGCTCGATCAGATGCGTGCAGGCATCGTGGTCGCTCAGATCGGTCGGATAGATGTATGCCTTTCCCCCACCATTGTCGACTTCGGCACGCATCTCCTCGAGCTGCTCGACGCGGCGGGCGACGCCGATGATGATCGCCCCGGATGCAGCAAGGTGTCTGCATACCGCGCGGCCGATGCCGCTTGAGGCGCCGGTCACGACCACGACGCGTCCACCGGCGACGCGCCGCACGTTCGCGGGCGTCGGGAGTTGGGGATCGAGATGACGCTCCCAGTAGTCCCACACCTTCCACGCGTATTCGTGCAGCGGCGGACACTCGATGCCGCTGCCGGCGAGCGCTGCTTGCGCGTCGGTGGCATCGAACGTGGCCGGATAGTCCATATAAAGGAAGGCCGCCTCGGGGATGCCCAGTCGCGCGAGCGCTTGCTCGCGCATCCGTTTCACAGCCGGGAGCGAGCCGACCGCGGACAGGCCGCCGGGCAACATCCGCGCCATGCGGCGGTCGATGCGCAGCGCGAACTCCGGCGCGTGGGCCGCTCGGCAGAAAACGTTGAGGGTGTCACCCAGGGACAGCGGCGCCGGATCGACCACGTGGAACACGCGCCCGTCCAGGCCCTCGATGTGGGCGATGTGGTCCACGGCCTTGGCGACGAAGTCGACGGGTACCAGGTTGAACGGGCCGCCTTCGGGGCCGATGAACGGCACCCACTGCGGAAAGGCGTCGCGCATCTGTTGAATGAGCTTGAAGGCGTAATACGGACCGTCGACACGGTCGGCCTCGCCGGTTTCGGACGACCCGATGACCATCCCGGGGCGATACACGCGCCAGGGCACGGTCGCCTCTTCGCGGACGATCCGCTCCAACTCGTGCTTGGTCTTGTAGTACGGGTGGTCGAGGTCCTGCCCCTCGTCGAACATGGCCTCGGTGAAGGACCCTTTGAAGCGCCCGGCCACAGCGATCGAGCTCACCAGGTGCAGACGCGTCGCGCCGACCTCGTTGGCGAGGTTCACCACATTGCGAGTTCCGGTGACGTTCGTGCGCTCGGTGTCCTCTGCCGGCGCGGCGAGGTCATAGACCGCCGCGAGGTGAAAGCACTGTGCCCCGCGGAGTTGCTCACGGTCCTCCGCCGAGAGCCCGAGCCCCTCCTCGGTGAGGTCGCCGGTGAGGGCGTGCAGCCGATTCGCTCCTGCGTCGAACCGCTCGCTTTGCGCTGCGAATCGAGCCCGCGAGCCGTGCCGGACGAGGACGAAGACATCGTCGCCACGCGCGACCAGCAGCGGAAGGAGATGCCGGCCGATGAAGCCGGTGGCCCCGGTGACGAAGTACCTCACCGCGCCGAGAATAGCCCCGTCATGAGCAACGCCGCAAAGTTGCGGCTCACCGTCACCGGCTTTGCAGCCGCCCCCGGCTACGACCTGGCCAGCGGCCTCGGTACGATCTGGGCGCCGGCGTTCATCGCGCCCTTTGGCAAAGTAACCCGACACCGGAGCCGCAAGCAATGCCTGAGCCCGTCATCGTCGCCCTCGGTCGGTCCCCCATCGGCCGCGCGATGAAGGGATCGCTTGTCAACGTCCGCCCTGATGACCTTGCCGCGAGCATCGTCACCCAGGTCCTCGACCGCCTCCCGCAACTGGACCGCTCCGAGATCGAGGATCTCATCTGCGGCTGCGGCCTGCCTGGCGGCGAGCAGGGATTCAACCTCGGACGCGTCATCAGCATCCTCAGCCGGCTCAACGTCCCCGGTACCACCGTCACCCGGTATTGCTCCTCATCACTCCAGACCACGCGCATGGCTGCGCATGCGATCCGCGCCGGTGAAGGCGACATCTTCCTGAGCGTCGGCGTCGAGTGCGTCTCGCGCTTCATGAACGGGTCGAGCGATATGTCGCAATGCCGGAACGAACGCCTCGAGCCCGGCAACGCAGAGGGCTACCCCGACGTCTACATCGCGATGGGTCAGACGGCGGAGAACGTCGCCGCGCGCGAGGAGATCTCGCGCGAAGAGATGGACCGGTTCGCCCTCCGCAGCCAGCAGCGCGCGGTGGCGGCGCAGGACGATGGGTTCTTCGACCGCGAGATCGTGCCGGTCACGCTCCCCGACGGCACCACGATGACCAAGGACGACGGGCCTCGTCGCGAGACGACCCTCGAGAAGCTGTCCGAGCTCAAGCCCGTGTTCCGCGAGAACGGCACGGTCACCGCCGGCAACGCCTGCCCGCTCAATGACGGCGCCGCGGCCGTCGTGATCATGTCGGACACCCGTGCCAAGGAGCTCGGGATCATTCCGCTGGCGCGGATCGTCTCGTCCGGGCTGACGTCCCTCGAACCCGAGTTCATGGGGCTCGGACCCATCGAGGCATCGAAGCAGGCGCTACGGCGGGCCGGGATGTCGATCGATGATGTCGACGTCGTCGAAATCAATGAGGCCTTTGCCGCCCAGGTGATTCCATCAGCCCGAGGCATTGGGATCGATCCTTTTGACGACAAGCTCAATCCCCACGGCGGCGCCATCGCCCTCGGTCATCCGTTTGGAATGACCGGCGCGCGAATTCTCTGCACGCTGCTCAACGATCTGCAGACGGCGGGCGCGACCATCGGCCTCGAGACCATGTGCGTCGGCGGCGGGCAGGGTATGGCGATGATCATCGAGCGGCTGCAGTAGCGCGTCCGCGCGCCCGACGACGATCTAGCTGCCGACGCGCGAGCCCCAGCCGCGCGCGGCCCGACCGGGAAGCACCACCTCGGTGCCGTCGCTCGCCGGCTCGGGCGCGGTCCGTCGCCTCGGTGACCGGCTCGCCAGGATGATGGCCGCAAGCTCTTCCACGATGCCGTCGGTCTCGCGCCGATCCAGGACGAGCGGTGCCAGCAGCCGGACGCTCCCTGCACCGGCACCGAGCGCCAGGATCCCGCGCTGCTCGAGCCGGCGAAGCAGCAGGGGTGCATTGAGACTGGTCTCGACCGCCACCATCGACCCGCAGCCGCGGACGTCACGGATCTCGCCGAGCCGGAGACCCCGCAAGCAACTCTGAAGACGCTCCGATGTGAGCCGAGCCAGCGCCCGGAGTGTGGGGCCGAGGGCGGTACGAATCGTGGCATTGGCCGCAGCGCAGATCACCGGCGACAGGGAATCCTCGTGGTCGCGCTTGGCGATGCGCGCGCGGCGGGAGATGGTCGGACCGACGGCCGTGACGCCGAAGGGCATCCCGCTGGCCAGCGACGACCCCAGGCAGACGATGTCCGGAACAACGCCCCGCTCCGCCGACGCCAGGGTGGGTCCCATGCGGAGCGCGGTCCGTACCTCATCGACGACCAGGAGCGACCCGACCTCACGGCAGCTCTCTGCAACCGCCTGGAGG
This sequence comes from Candidatus Dormiibacterota bacterium, assembly GCA_963748505.1. GTDB lineage: Bacteria > Chloroflexota > Dormibacteria > Aeolococcales > Aeolococcaceae > Palsa-851. Next base: position 31,514 of record CAVVJH010000001.1, on the reverse strand, counting down.
TACCCCTCCGCGGGCACCCTGATCCCTGCCTCGACCTGGACCGGCTCGACGATGACCGCCGCGACGCGATCGTCGAGATGCGTCTCCAGTGCCGCGAGATCATTGAAAGGCACTCGCACCACCTCGAGGCTGCGGCCGGCGACCTCGCTGACGCGGCGTCCGGCGCTCACCGCCCGGCCGCCAATGCCCGTGCCGTGGTCGGACCGCTGCATCGCGATCACCCGCGGACGCGTCGATGCTGACGCGACCCAGGACAGTGCGAGATCCACGGCAGCCGAACCTGAGGCGCTGAAGCTGACATGGGTCAGCGACCCGGGATGATGAAGGACAGCGCTTCGAGCAACTCCTCGCGCAGGTCGTAGTCGAAGCCCGGCGGAGCGCCGCCAAAGGCACCGAGTTGCGCGGTGATTGCCTCGGTGACTCGTGGATGGTTGTGGCCGAGCAGCGTGGCACCGCCGCTCGACGTCATGTCGAGGTAGCGCCGATCCTCGTCGTCCCAGACGTAAGCACCCTCGCCTCGCATGAGGCGTAGGTCACGCGAGGTGCGTGTCACCTCGTTGAGCCAGCGATCTGGGAGTACAGCCGACACCGTGAACCTCCGCTATGTGCGCTAGCGTACAGCCGAGGAGTTCGCCAGTGCCGCTCCTTTACATTCGGTCGGTCGTCGCAGTACTCTCCGTTTGAACCGCCAGCGTCGTGCGACGCGTTCCGCGTGTCAGGTGCTCAGCACTTTCCCAGGGGGCCGGCGTTCGGGGGAGCGTCGGCCTCATCATTTTTCAGGGCTCCCGGGCCCGACCTCGACCGGCCGTCCGGGGTCGGTGATCCATTCGCTCCACGAGCCCGCATACAGCGCCGCGTCGATTCCGGCGAGGGACAGCGCGAAGACAGCCTGGGCCGCGACCACACCCGAGCCGCAGTACACGCCGACGGGCTCGCCCGCTGCGATGCCCAACGCCGCGAAACGATCCTGGAGCGCTTCGGCATCCAGGAAGCGGCCGTCCGGCGCCAGCGTCCGCTGTGCGGGGAGGTTCACCGCGCCGGGAATATGGCCGGCGACGGTGTCCACCGGTTCGTTTTCACCCCGGAAACGCTCCGGGGCCCGTGCGTCGACGAGGACCCCTGCACGTGCCATCGCGAGCGCTCCGGTTGCGTCGAGGAGTGGCATCCCTCCCGGCTCCGGCTCGAAATTGCCCGCCTCGGGGAAGACATCGTCTCCCTCCTGCACAGGCAGCCCGGCACCGCGCCAGGCTGCGAAACCACCATCGAGGAGCGACACGTCAGGGTGCCCGAAGTATTTGAGGAGCCACCACGCTCGCCCCGCGGACATCCCGGTTGCCGCATCGTAGACGACGACTGGTCGGTCGTTGGCCACCCCATGCCGGCGCATTGCCGCGCCGAAATCCGCGGCGTCTGGCAGCGGATGCCGGCCCGGTCCGGGTGGCGCGCTGAGCTCATGGTCCAGATCGACGAAGTGCGCGCCGGGGATGTGGCCGCCCCGGTACTCCCCCACTCCCGCAGGACCACCCAGTGTCCAGCGGACGTCGAGCAGCACCGGGGGCTGGTCTGTCGCAAGTCGTGACGCGAGATCGTGACAATCAATCAGGAGCGATACCATTGCCGCAGGATCCCCCTTTGACGTGGAGCGACGAAACCTCAGTGAAGGCGATGACGTTCCGTGTGTAGAACACGCATCGCTGAACGCGTCCTCAGATCGAACAATGGTACGGTGGAGAAGCATGGCTGACCTGACTTTGCGGAGCCGCGGAGGCCTCGCAGTTGCCGGAGGCGTGGCCCTCGGAGCGCTGCTCCTGAGTTCGTGTGCGCTTCCCGGCACCAGCGCTCCGGTCGGTAACGTCACCGTCCATGTCGCGGGCGTTCCCGCAGTTGCGGCACCGCCAACCATTGCGATCAGCCCTGCCAACGCCGCGCAAGGCGTCGGACTTGACGCGCCGATCAATGTGACTGTCGCAACCGGACATCTCGATACGGTCTCAGTGACCGAGATCGGTTCATCGGTGGCAATTCACGGCGTGATGTCCGCCGACGGCCGCAACTGGCAGATGACCGATGCGCTCGATCAGAAGGCGCACTACACGGTGGTCGCCACCGCGTCGAGCACCGCGGGGTCGACCTCAAATGCGACCTCGACATTCGGGACGGTCGCCGCGAACTCCCGCCTGCTCACCGGCATGACCCCGCTCAACGGGGAGACGGTCGGGGTCGGCGAGACGATCAATCTGCGGTTCAACACCGCCATTCCCGCAGATCGACGGGCGGCGTTGCTGCAGCGCATCCAGATCAGCTCCACGCCGGCAGTTCTGGGTGGCTGGCACTGGCTCGATGCACAGAATGTCCACTTCCGTCCGGCGGTCTACTGGCCGGCGAATACCAAGGTCACGGTGACCGCACACTTGAAGGGCTTCGGCGTCGGCGGCGGAACCTGGGGACTGGGCGACTGGACGTCGTCATTCACGATCGGGGCGAGCCACGTGTCGCTCATCGACAACAGGACCCACCTGATGCGGGTGTACAACGGCGGAAAGCTGATCGAGAGCTATCCCGTCAGCCTCGGCAAGGGCGGCTTCGCGACCATCCAGGGAACGTTGATCGTGCTCTACAAGACTCCAGTCGTGGTCATGAAGTCCTGCCCCACATTCCACACTCCGGCGGCGTGCATTCCCGGCGGGTCCGAGTACTACAACGATCCGGTCTATGAGGACACCGCAATTTCCACCAGCGGGTATTTCATTCACGCGGCGCCGTGGTCGGTGGGCTCGCAGGGTCGCGCGGACGTGTCCCACGGTTGCGTCAATCTCAGCAACGCGCGCGCGGTACAGTTCTACAACTTCAGCATTCCCGGCGACGTCGTAAAGATCTCGAACACCGGGTACAACGCGAGCTACTCGGACGGCGAGGGTGACTGGCAGCTGTCATTCGCGAAGTTCTCCAACACCGCCGGATTGGGTGCGGTGTGGACCGGACCGGTCGGCGCCTCGTCCCTCATCGGCCGGGACTCCTGACCGCAGCTCGCGCTGACCGGCGGCTTCGGCGCTGATGCGCGCGATCGTCATCGCGTCTCCCGGCGGCCCCGAGGTGATGCACGTCGAGGAACGCCCCGATCCTGTCGCCGGTGATGGCGAAGTCGTGGTCCGGGTCGCGGGCGCCGGTGTCAACCGCGCGGATCTCATGCAGCGCATGGGCCACTACCCTCCCCCGCCCGGCGCCAGCGACATCCTCGGGCTCGAGGCCTCGGGTGTGGTCGCAACCCTGGGCACGGGCGTGTCCGGCGTGGCCGAAGGTGACCGGGTCATGCTCCTGGTCGAGGGCGGGGCCTATGCGGAATTGGTCAAGGTACGCGCGCGCCAGACCGTTCCTGTTCCAGACAACATTGGCCTGATCGAGGCGGGCGGCATCCCCGAGGTCTTCATCACCGCGCATGATGCGCTGTTCACGCGCGGCCACCTGCAGCGCGGCGAGACCGTGCTCGTACATGGCGGAGGCGGCGGGGTTGGCACCGCAGCGATCCAGCTCGCGAAGCTGCACGGCTGCCCGGTCCTGGTGACGGCCGGGAGCGCCGCGAAACTCGAGCGCTGCGGCGAGCTCGGCGCTGACGCGGGGATCAACTACCGTACCGAGGACTTCGCCACACGCACGCGCGAGCTCACCGACGGACGCGGCGCCGACGTCATTCTCGACATCATGGGCGCCTCCTACGTCGGGAGCAATCTCGAGGCGATTGCCGCCGACGGCAGGGTGGTCGTCATCGGCATGCAGGGTGGGACCCGGGCCGAGGTCGATCTCGGCGTCATGATGCGCCGCCGCGCGGCGCTGATTTCCACTGCGCTCCGCGCTCGCCCCGCCGAGCAGAAGGCGGCGATCGTGGCTGCATTCGCTGCCGACGTCGTGCCCGCGCTGGCCGATGGCCGGCTGCGCGCCGTGATCGATCGGATTCTCCCGCTCGCCGAGGCCCCCGAAGCACACCGCCTCATGGAGCGGGGCGACGCGGTGGGCAAGATCGTCCTCGACCTCACCGCGGCGTGACCAACACCGACGTCTGGGCCACCTGGCTGCGCACGGGCCGCGACGGCGGGAGTGCGCAGATGCGAGCGACCAATCTCGACCGCCTGGCGTCTGCGCGCGACCGCATTCTTGATCGAGCCGAGATCGTGGCGGGCGACACTGTGCTCGACGTCGGCACCGGCCAGGGCCTGCTCGGGCTCGCAGCCTTCGACCGCATCGGTCCGACCGGACGCGTGATTTTCTCAGACGTCTCCGAACCCTCACTCGACGACTGCCGGGCCGAGGTTGCCGGAAGCGCGGCCGCCGAGCGCGCACGTTTCGTTCGCGCGTCCGCAACCGAGCTTGCCGGTATCGAAACGGCCTCGGTGGACGTGGTCGTCGAGCGCGCGGTGCTCCTCTTCATTCAGGATCGCGCGCGTGCGTTCGCTGAATATCACCGCGTGCTGCGGCCCGGAGGTCGCCTTTCCCTCGCCGAGCCGCTCAACAGTTGGATGGGCGTCGACCGTCCCGGATATCTCTGGGGCTACGACGTGACCGAGGTGATCGACCTCGAACGCAAGATCCATACCGCGGATCAGCAGAACGGCGGCACCGAGGACGATGCGCTCCTCTGCGGTTTCGACGACCGAGACCTGGTCGCGATGGCCCGCGACGCGGGGTTCCTCCGCGTCGAGGCCCTGAGCGAGCTGTCGTTAGCGCCGCCACCAGTCCGCGACGATGTCGACGTCTTCCTCGACACCGCGCCGAACCCGCTCGCACCAACAACTCGCGCGTTGATGAACGTTGCGCTCACGGCCGATGAGGCGCTGCAGTTCACCTCCGCATTGCGTGACGCAATGCGCGAGGGACGCGGCGAGCGCCGGCATGCGATGACCTATCTCCGAGCCTGGGCATGACCGGCGAGCTCACGGCCACCACATGGGACACGGTGGTGGTCGGCGCTGGACACAACGGACTCACGGCCGCCGCATACCTGGCCCGGGCCGGGCGCTCGGTGCTTGTGCTTGAGGCGCGCGATCGCATCGGCGGCGCATGCACGCTCGAGCATCCCTTCGATGATCCTGCGTTCGTCGTGAGTCCGTGCGCCTACCTGGTCGGGCTTCTCCACCCTCGCGTCATCGATGAGCTCGACCTGCGCCGTCACGGCTATCGCGTGCACCTTGTCGATCCGCATCTCTGGTGCCCGTTCGACGACGGGACCGCGCTGAGCCTGTGGGACAACTCCGAGCGCAACCACCGAGTGGTGGCGGCGATGAGTCCCGGCGACGCCGACGGTTACACGCGGTATGAGCAACTCTTCGGCAGGATCCGGCGGGCGCTGCGCTCCGATCCCCACGACACCTGGGTCGGCGACTCTCCGGATCGCCCGGCACTCGAGGAGCTGCTCGGTCACGACCCCGAGTTGATCGAGGTCATGTTTCACGAGTCGATCGCCTCGGTGATCGAGCGGCATGTCAGCGATGAACGGCTGCGCACAGCCCTCCACGGCCAGGGTTTGATCGGCACCTGGGCAGGCCCGCGCGATGCCGGTACCGCGGCGATCCACGCCATGCACTCCATGGGCACCATCGAGGGGCGGCAGGGAGCCTGGGGCTACGTCCAGGGCGGTATGGGACAGGTCTCCTATGCGCTGTGCGCCGCGGCCGAGGAGGCGGGCGCGGTGGTGCAGGCGCAACGCGCGCGTTGCCGAGATCCTCCCCGGCGACGCCGTCATCCTCGAGGACGGCTCACGGATAGCGGCGAGGACGATCATTTCGAACGCCGACCCGCGGACCACGCTCGGCTTGTGTGCCGCGTCGGCACCCGCCGCCTTCGCGCAGCGAGTGCGCGACTGGCGCATGGAAGGCCCAGTGCTGAAGATCAACTGCGGGCTGTCGCGACTGCCGACTTTCACCGCGGCCGGCCCGGACGATGCGCCGCATCGTGCGATGGTCACGATCGCGCGGAGTCTCGAGGAAACGCAGTCGGCGTACGAGCGCAGCCGTCAGGGAGAACCCGCACCTCGGTGGGCGGAGCTCTACTTCCACTCCGCGTATGACCCTTCGGTGGCACCCGAAGGGAAGCATGTGATGAGCGTGTTCGCAGAGTACGCGCCCTACACGCTCGCCTCAGGCTCATGGGATGAGCGCCGTGAGGCTGTGGCCGATGAGGCATTGGCGGAGGTCGCGCGTTTCGCGCCCGACATCTTCGACTGTGTGTCGGAGCGTCAGGTCCTCGCACCGCCGGACATCGAGCGCGCTGTGGGGCTCGCCGGCGGCCACATCTTCCAGGGCGAATGCCTGCCCGATCAGATGTGGGACCGCCGTTTCTCGCCGCGCACACCAATGCCCGGGGTCTACATGTGTGGCGCGAGCACCCACCCGGGCGGGAGCGTGATGGGGATCAACGGTCGCAACGCAGCCATGGCCCTGATCGCCGATGTGAGCGCCGCCGAAGGCGCGCGGCCGGCTTAGCGTCTGATCCGCACCGCGTTGCGGATGATGCGCATCTCCTCGCGATCGGCCACCCGCAACGCGAGCAGCGCGCCGCCATAGATCAGGGCCGACGCCACCACAACCACAAAGAGCAGCACTCGGCTTCCGTGGGGGTTGGCGACATAGATGAACAGGCCCATCACCACGCCCGCGAGGATCGCCTTCCACGAGTTGGCGAAGAGCGGAATCGTGCCCAGCTGCCTGCGGAGCACGATCCATCCCACCAGCACCAGCGCCGCCTCGGTGACGACCACCGCCCAGCTCGCGCCAAGGTAGCCGTAGCGTGGAATCACGATGAGGTTGACGCCGACATTGATGACCAGACCCACCATCGCCACCGCGGCGAAGATATTCTGCTTGTCGATCGCGTTGAGCGTCGCGGCAAAGGTGTTGTCGGCGAACATGAAGACGATCGCCAGCGACAGGATCTGCAGCGCCGGCTCCGACCCCGGGTAGAGCTGGAGGAGGCTGTTGAACTGCGGTGCGAGGAGGAAGACTCCGACGGTGATCGGCCAGCCGAGAATCACCAGCGCCTTGAAGAATTTCTCGGAAAGCGGCAGGACGCGCTCAGGAGAGCGTCGGTGGTACACGGAAAGCACCGGAAAGACCACGCTGCGCAATGCGAACGGGATGAACAGCAAGGACTCGAACGGCTTGTACGCGAAGGTGTAGTAGCCCACCTCGCTGTACGGCCGGAAGCGCTGCAGGATGGGCACGTCCACCTTGAAGTAGACGGTGGTGATGATGAACGTGATGCCGAGCGGTATCGCCACTCGTACCCACGACATGAGCAATCCCGGCTCGAGGCGGAGTCCCGGACGGAGGACCCCCATGCTGATGAGCACGATGCCGAAATACACGCAGGCGAACGCGTAGCTGACGGCATACGTCCACAGGAAGAACCCGGTGTCGGCGTGGATGTGCACCCCAATCACCACCAGCAGCAGCACGACCAAGGTCTCCGGCACGATTTCGATGATCTCGAACGTGAGCCGCTGCATCGCGTAGAGGGTGTTGCGGAGCAGCAACTGATATCCGGACAGGACGAGGATCGCGAAGGACGGCCAGAGCAGCGAGCGCACGCCGGCGATGTACAGCGCGGCGAAGATCAGCGGCAGGCCGATCGCCGCACCGATCACCTTGACCGACGCGACGTTGTTCCAGTACCGCGAGAGCTCACTGGTGTGACGCGCTCCCTCGCGCACGTAGAGCGCCGAAAACCCAAGGTCCGTCAGCGTTCCGACCAGGCCGACATAGGTGATCGCGGTCTGCATCTCGCCGAAGCGCGTGGGATCGAGGTAATTCCCGACGATGATCACCGCGACAAGCGCGACGATGCGCGAGATGACCCGCACGATCAGGATGAGAATGGTGTTGCGCAGAGCTCGCATCCCGAGACCGCCGGGCACATCCGGCGTGATGGCGCCCGTCCCGGGGGCGGCTTCGTCCTGCAAGGGGCTCATTCTATCGGCCTTCCTACAGGCGCCTTCGCTCCGCGCCCGCCGTCATTGACGATCGATAGACTGCGAAGTCATGCCTGACGTCGCCGCCGAGCAACGTATGGACGGCGGCGCATTGCTGGCTCGGACGTTGCGCGATCGCGGTGTGCACACCGTCTTTGCGCTCCCGGGTGGTCACATCCTGCCCTTGCTCGATGCCTGTCTCGACGAGCGCATCACGGTGATCGACACGCGTCACGAGGGTGCCGCCGTGCTCGCTGCGGAAGGGTGGGCACTGGCGACCGGCGATACCGGCGTCGCCGCCGTGACTGCCGGGCCGGGATTCGCCAACGGCCTCATCGGACTGATCGATGCCGGGGCCTGGAGTGTTCCGCTCGTCATGATCGCCGGCCGAACCGGACGCTCGAGACAGGGCCGCGGCGCGGTGATGGACATCGATCAGCGTGCCATCGCGACGCCGATTGCGAAGTGGGCGGCGACCTGCTCGGAATCCGGCCGGGTGCCGCGATACGTCGCCGAAGCACTGCACCGTGCTCGGAGCGGGTGCCCGGGAGCGGTCTACCTCGAGATCGATGCTGACGCGATGTACCGCAAGGCGGCGCCACTGGATGTCTCCCCCGCCGCCTACGCGAGCGCACCGGCCCGCCCCGCCGGATCCGCTGCGGACATCGGCGCCGCGGTCGCGGCCTTGACCGCTGCCGAACGCCCCTTGATCGTGGCCGGGAGCGGCGCCTTCTGGTCGAATGCCGGGCAGCAGATCGGCGCCTTCGCCACCAAGGCTCAGATTCCGGTGATCACTGCCAGCGCGGCACGCGGGGTCGTCGCTGATTCGCACCCCTGGTGCCTTGGTTCCCTGGTACATGGTGGCCTTGCGATTCCCAGTTCCGATTGCGTGCTGGTGCTCGGATCCGCCTTCAACGCGAACGTCATGTACGGCGGGCCGCCACTGTTCGGATCGGACCAGACGCTCGTGCAGGTCGACATCGCCCCCGAGCGCGTCGACGGCAATCGCACCGCTGACGTGACCGTCATCGGCGACATCGCCTCGGTCGTGCGCGACCTCACCGAGGCCTGGGGCGCGACGCCGCCAGGCCGCGACGAGTGGCTCGATCGCGCCCGTGCGCTCGCCACGGCGTCGCTGGGCTTCTGGGATCGGCAGATCGACGAGCACACCGGCGACCTCGTCCACGCAGGCGCGGCCGCACGCGAGGTTGCCGCGGTCGTGCAGCAGCGTTTCCAGGGCGCGGCCACGCTGGTCGCCGACGGCGGGGACGCGCTCGCCTGGGCGCTGGCGTACTTCCCCTCGGAGCATCCCGGGCGCCTCCTCACCACCACCACGGCGCTTGGCACGCTGGGCGTCGGCATGCCGTTTGCCCTGGCCGCCCAGGCTGCGCGTCCCGAGGAGCCGGTCTTCCTGTTCACCGGCGATGGTTCCTTCGGTCTTAGCGCGATGGAGGTGGACACGGCGGTGCGACACCGGCTCCCGGTGATCGTGATCGTGTCGAACAACGCCGGCTGGGGCGACGTGCAGCACGAACAGGACGATGCCTTCGGCCCGGGCCGTCACGTGGCCAGCGAGCTTCCCGGCGTGCGCTACGACCGGCTCGCCGAGGCACTGGGCGGCCACGGCGAACGTGTGGAGCGCCTCGAGGACCTGCGGCCGGCCTTGGAGCGATCGATCGACAGTGGGGTCTGCAGCGTGATCGATGTGCAGACCGATCCAGCGGTGATCTCGGAGCTGCTCCGCATGATCGCCCAGCTCAAGTTGATGTAGCAATGCGCGCGGTCACCCTGGTCGATGCCCACCAACTGGAACTCGTCGAGCTGCCCGATCCGGACGCGGTCCCGGGCGAGGTGGTCGTGCGCGTGGACGGCTGTGGCATCTGCGGATCCGACCTGACCTCCTACAAAGTCGGTCTCTTCACCGGCCACGTACCGGGCCACGAGCTCGCGGCAGTCATCGAGTCGGTCGGCGACAGTGTGACCGGCTGGGTCTGCCGGCGATGCGGTCGTGATCGACCCCAAGATCCCCTGTGGCGCCTGTGACGACTGCCGCAATGGAGCGCCCTACCGATGCGCGATGGCGCTGACCGCGGGGATCGGTTTCGCCCGCGACGGCGGCTATGCCGAGCTGGTGGCGACGCCCTCGGCACTCCTCCACCGGCTTCCACCCGGGCTGGCACTCGAGCACGCCTGCCTCGTGGAGCCGCTCTCGGTTGCGATCCACGGCTGTCGAGCGCGCCCACCTGCATCCTGGCGATCCCGCGGTCGTCATCGGCCTCGGACCCATCGGCCTGCTGGCGTCGCCGCCCTCCACGCACGCGGGTCGGACCGATTGTTGGAGTCGACCCGGTTCGAGGACCGTCGAACACTCGGCGCTCCAACTTGGAGCTGCGAGCGCGGTTGCAGAGACTCGCGAGGTCCGCAGCTACATCGCACCGGCCCCGCGGTGATCGAGTGCTCCGGCTATGCGCCGATCCTGCATGCCGCGGCCGACCTCGTCGCCCCGGGTGGACGCCTGGTTCTGGTCGGCGTGCCCTTCGGAGAGACGACCGTGATCCCGCTGATGTGGGTGCACGCGCGAGATCGAGATCGTCGGCAGCATCGCCTCCGAGCACCGCGGACTTCGCAGCTTCGCTGGACATGCTTGCCGCGGACCCGACATCGCGCGCGATCGTCACCCGGCGCGCCTCGCTCGCCGACCTGCCTCGACGTCTTCGAAGAGCTCATCTGCCTTCTTCGGGCGGGAAGGTGGTCGTCGACCCGCGGCTTTGAGCCGGGGCGCGGCGGCACTTTCTTGGCGACTCGACGGGTGCGGCGGTGCCATCGCCGCCAGCAGTACCAGGCCGCGGTGCTCCGGTAGCGGCGCAGCACCTCGCCCAGCGGAGCACAGCTCCTTGGGCGTCGGCGGCACGCCATCTGGTGAATGCGTGCCCAACCGGTGCGCACACCGAGGTCGTCGACGGGCCATACATCCGGGCGTCGGAGCTGAAAGAGCAGGAACATCTCCGCGGTCCATCGCCCGACGCCGCGAACGGTACCAAGCGTGCGACGATCTCGTCATCGCTCAGCCCGTTGAGGTCGTGCAGTCGGCACTGTCCCGTCGACGAATTTCGCCGCAAGGTCGATGATCGCCGCCAGCTTGTTGCCCGAGAGGCCGGCGCCGCGAATGCCTCCGGACTGGCGGCACAGCACGGTCTCCGGACGCGACGGGCGCCCCGCCGAGGACGACCACCACCCGGCCGTGAATCGTGCGGGCAGCGGCGCCGGCAAGTTGCTGGAACACTATCGCGCTCAGCAGCGACTCGAATGCGGACGCCGCTTCGGTCGCGGCGTCATCTGCTCACTGGTTTCGACGATGCGCCGAAACGCCGGGTCGGCCTTGACGATGTGCGCGGCGGCCCCGGTGAGGCGCTCATGCCGGCGGCGGCTCGAACGGATTGCGCAAGCCCTCGACCACCTGTGCGCCCGGGAGCAACACCAGACCGGCGGGTGCGAGACGGATTTTCATCGATCGACTGCCGCCGCCGATGACGACACTGTCCTGCGTCCATCACGCGAGCGTCGATGTAGAGCGGCAAACGTGTCCGGGAGCCCGAACGGCGTCACGCCGCCGATCATCATTCCGGTGATATCACCCGTCTGCTCCGCAGTCGCGAACGACGCCTTGCGGACCGCAGCAGGTCGCAGACCGCGTGGTTCACGTCGAGGCGGCAGGTCGCGCAGCACGACGCAGCGCGCAGGCAATTCCCGGCTCCTTCCGCGCCGCGACAACGATGGTGTTCGCGGACTGCTCCGGGGTCACCCCGTACTTCGCGCAGAACGCGGCGGTATCGGCGAACTCGGGTCACAGGCCATGACCTCGTGCTCGACCCGAGCGCCGTCAGGCGGTCACGGACCCGGCCTCGATGGCCGCCGGGTCCTCAGCGAGCATCGCGTCCGCACGACCGACCCGTAAAGTCCCCCCCGAGCATGCGAATCGCCGCCCCCGCCGAGACCGCACCGGGCGAAACCCGCGTTGCCCTGGTCCCCGCTCCGCCACCCAGTTGATTGCCATGGGTGCAACGGTAGCCATTCAGGCAGGCGCCGGGTCGGCGGCGGGCATCGCCGGACGCGGCGTATGTCGAGGTGAGCGCCGAGGTCGTCGCCGGCCGGGACGGCCTGCTCGGTCAGCGCGGACATCGTGGTAGTGGTTCGCACGGCCCGACGCGGACTTCGTCGGTCAGCTCAAGCGTGGAGCGATCCTCGTCGGGGTGCTCGAGCCCGTCGGCGACCCGGCGCTGGTCCGCGCCCTCGTCGACAGGGTCGTGACAGCCTTCCGGCTGGAAGCGATGCCCCGCATCAGTCGCGCCCAGGACATGGACGTCCTGTCGTCGATGGCGACGCTTGCCGGGCTATCACGCCGCCGTGATGGCCGCCTACCGGCTGCCGCGCATCTTCCCGCTGATGATGACCGCCGCGGGAACGCTGACACCGGCGCGAGCGCTCATCCTTGGCGCGGGTGTCGCCGGTCTTCAGGCGATCGCCACCTGCCGCCGCCTCGGCGCAGTTGTCGAGGCATTTGATGTCCGGCCTGCGGTGCGCGACCAGGTCGAGTCGCTGGGCGCGCGATTCGTCGAGACCGGCGTCGAGTCGGAGACGCAGCAGGACACCGGCGGCTACGCACGCGAGCTGGAAGCCGACGCCCAGGCCCGGCAGCACCAGGTCCTCGCCGAGCACGTGAAGAACTCGGACGTCGTCATCTCGACCGCACAGATCCCCAACCGCAAGGCGCCGATTCTCATCACCTCCGACATGGTCGCCTCGATGCGCGGCGGCTCCGTCATCGTTGACCTTGCGGCTCCGGGCGGCGGCAACTGCGAGTTCACGCGCGCCGACGAGGAGGTCATCGCCAACGGCGTCACCATCCTTGGACCGACCAACCTCCCCGCCTCCATCCCGGGCCAGGCGAGCCAGCTCTACTCGCACAACGCGACCCGATTCATCAGTCAGCTGCTCAAGGACGGACAGGTGCACCTCGACTTCGACGACGTCGTCATCAGCCAGACGTGCATCACGCACGAGGGCAAGGCGATGGGCGAGCAGATCGAGGCGCTGCTGCAGGGAGCCACGCGCGTGAGCCCCGGGCAGACGCTCGCACTCGGCGCGTTCATCTTCGCGCTCGCGGTGTTCGTCGGCTTCCTCGCTCATCTCGAAGGTGCCGACGATGCTGCACACGCCGCTGATGTCGGGGACCAACTTCATCCACGGCATCGTGCTCGTCGGCGCGCTCACGGTCGCGGCAGCCGCCAACGACACCCTCGGCTACATCATCGCGATGGCGGCCGTGCTGCTCGGGACGCTCAACGTCGTCGGCGGGTGGGTCGTGACCGACCGCATGTTGCAGATGTTCCGGCGCCGTCCGACGGCCGACGAGCACACGGCGGAGACACCGCCCGCACCTGCGGACCACTGACCTCCATGCAGCCGTCCGCGCTGACCACCCTCGGCTACATGCTGACCGCGATCGCCTTCATGTTCGGTATTCAGCTGCTGCGCTCACCGGCCACAGCGCGTCAAGGGCAATCGCGTTGCCGCGGTTGGCATGTTGCTGGTGCTCGGCATCACTGCGGCGCTCATCCACGACACCGGCAACTGGCCGCTGATCATCCCACCGATCATCATCGGCGTCGTGATCGGCGCGGTCTCCGCGCGCCTGGTGCGCATGACCGCAATGCCGCAAATGGTGGCGCTCTTCAACGGCATGGGCGGCGGCTCGGCTGCTCTGATCGCGGCCCAGGATTTCCGCACTGCAGTCTCGCACGGCACGGCGCAGCCCGGACATCACCTGGGCGATCATGGTCAGCTGCGTCATCGGTTCATTGAGCTTTGCGGGCAGCCTGGTGGCCTTCGCGAAGCTGCAGGAGCTGATGCCCGGACGCCCGCTCACCTATCGCCTGCAGAGCGTCGTCAACGGTCTGCTGCTCGTCGTGATCATCGCGCTCGCGGTGTACCTGATCGTCGGCGATCAGAACCTGACGCTGTTCCTCATCTTCATCATTCTGTCGCTGCTGCTCGGTGTGCTGTTCGTGGTCCCGATCGGTGGCGCGGATATGCCGGTGATCATCTCGCTGCTCAACTCGTTCACCGGGCTCGCCGCTGCCACCACCGGGTTCGTCCTCAGCAACGACGTCCTGATCGTCAGCGGTGCGCTGGTCGGTGCTTCGGGAACGATTCTCACGCTCGCCATGAGCAAAGCCATGAACCGTTCGCTGTTCAACGTGCTGTTCAGCGGTTTCGGCTCGAAGGTCGAGGCCGCGGGCAGCGCCGCCGGTGCCGAGGGCGGAACGATTCATCCCACGACGGTCGAGGATCTCGCGCCGCTGCTGGCGTTCGCCCAGCTGGTGGTATTCGTGCCCGGATACGGGATGGCCGTGGCTCGTGCGCAACACGAGGTGAAAGAGCTCGCCGATGAGCTGGAGAAGCGCGGCGTGACTGTCGAGTACGCCATCCATCCGGTGGCGGGTCGGATGCCGGGTCACATGAACGTCCTGCTCGCGGAGGCCAATGTGCCCTACCCCCAGCTCAAGGAGATGGACGCCGTCAACGGCGACTTCCCCCGGACAGACGTTGCCGTGGTGATCGGAGCCAATGACGTCGTGAACCCCGCCGCTCGCACGCAGACGAGCAGTCCGATCTACGGGATGCCGATCCTCGACGTCGACCAGGCGAAGACGGTCGTCGTCCTCAAGCGCAGCATGGCCACCGGGTTTGCCGGCGTCGACAACCCCCTCTTCTACAAGCCGAACACGCTCATGCTTTTCGGCGACGCGCGCACCTCAGTCGCTGCGCTGGTTGCCGAGGTCAAGAAGCAGTAGTCGGTCCTTTGCCGCTCGCCGCGACGCTGCGCAATGCGTTCAGCAAGTCGGCCGGCGCGGTGTCCTTCACAACGTAGCCAACCGCGCCGCTCTTCAAGGCCTCCACCATGCGCTCGTGTCCACCAAAGGACGTGAGCATCATCACTCTCGTCCCGGGTGCGTTCTCCACCAGGCGCCGGGTTGCTTCGATGCCACCCATGCCCGGCATCGAAAGATCCATGAGCACGACGTCGGGATGCAGCTCCTCGGCCATTTCCAAAGCCTGTTCACCGGAGTCGGCCAGGCCTACCACCTGGATATCGGGCTCGTGTCCAAGAAAGGAAGCAAGGCCTTTGCGAACGACCGGGTGGTCGTCAACGATCATTACGCGCATGATCTCGGGGGACATCTGCGAACCACTCTACTCGATGGGCAGCGTCAAAACGACGAGCGTGCCACGACCTGGTTCGGAGTCGATGGTGAGGGTGCCTCCGGCCTCCTCCGCAAGTTCGACGATCGCCGCGGTACCGAGGTGGCCCTCCGACCGCCGGCGGTCGGCATCCTCCTTGCTGAAGCCTTTCCCATCGTCCTGGATGGCGAGGATCGCCGAGCCGTCCTCCGTGGTGAGCTCGACTTTCACGTTCTTTGCCTGCGCATGCGCGGCGACATTGCGGAGGATCTCATGGGCCACACGGAAGATCAGCGCGCCACGATCCTCGCGCAGCCGGAGGTCGGGCGGCAGGTCGAGCTCGGTGTTGGTGCCCTTCTTCTTGATATCGCGCAATACCTCGAGCAGCGCTGCCTGCAGTCCTTCGCGGCGAAGGGTCGGCGGCGCCAACTCGATGATCAGCGTGCGCAGATCCTTCATCGCACCGCGGGTTTCCGATGCCGATGTCTCGAGGAGCTCGAGCATGTCAGCACTGCCATTGCCGTCATTGCTTGCGCCTTCAGCGACGACGCCTCGGCAGACAGCGCGAACGCCATGCCCGCGAGGTTCTGCACCACGCCGTCGTGCAGGTCGCGCGCGATGCGCCGGCGCTCTGACTTCCGATGCCTCGACCGCCCGTTGCAGGAGTTCCTCTCGCTCCTTCTGGTGCGCGGCTCGCTCCTCCTCGTGTGCCTGCATGCGGCGCCCGAAGAGCACCAGGTATCCCTGCAACAGGATGATCGGAATCAGCACGCCCATGAGCCCGATGGCGCCGAAACCCTTGCCGCCAAAGCCCTCGACCATCGCGACGAAGGTGAATGACGCCAGGCCATAGCCGATGCTGTAGGGCAGCACCGAGAGGCTGCTGCGAATCACTCGCCCAGGTCGACCGTCGGATTGGAGATGCGGAAGACGGCATTGATGAGCGTGTGATTGACCGCGTACTGGCGTCACACCGGCGGCGAGACCGGCGACCAGCAGCAGGAGTGCACTGGCCGGCGAAATGGCTGCCGTCGGCTGCCTTGAGTTGGGGCGAGTGGGTCTCGATAACCGCAAATGCGGCCCACGCCGACACGTTGGACAGAAAGTGGTTCGAGACGTTGAAGATGGTCCGGAACCAACCGTTCCTCGTCCGGCTGGCCACGCCGAGCGCCTCACCGACAGCGGCGGACGCGGCGCCGATTGGTCCGAGCGTCACCGACAGGCCGAGGTTGACGAAAACTGAGGGCGACCACACGAGAGCGGGAGGCGCCAGCGAGCGCACGGCGTAGACGGCCATCAGGAAGGTCGCGATCGTTCCAACGGCGAGCGCCCATGGGTCCGAGTACCACGAGATCCGCGTGATGGTGAGCCCCGCGACCAGGACGCTGACGGTCGCGACCACCGCGACGTAGGTCACCAGCGGACGAGTCAGTGCAACCCGGCCCGGGGTCGCGCTGGGCGGAAGTAGATGCGCCCGCTGCAGGCAGTCCTACGACCTGCTGGAGCGGGCGTGTGTGCGCGAACCCCCGTGGTGCCGGCGCTACATCCTGTGCCACGCGGTGATCCTATGCCCGCGCGTCCGCGCGGCGTGCGAGATGCGACAGGATCGTGGGCTCGCTTGGTCGCACAGTCAACTCTCAGATCGTTCATCTGGAATTGCACGCTGCTCTGCCAGGGCGTTTGGCGTGTTGGGACGCATTGCTTGGTCTGCGCCGCGGTCGTCATCACGCGAAGATTCAGAGAAGACTTGTGAAGACGAGATCGCGCGCGAGGTCTTAAGCCCAAGGTCGCACACCAGGGTTACACTCCTGTCACAAAACCGAGGCGTCATCGGTAGTTACCGCTACCGGGACGCCAGTTCTGGAGGTACCCATGGCTAATTGGGGCGACAACTACAGCTGGTAGTTAGTTGTACCCGGGCCTCACTGTAAGGCCCTGGTGTGACAGATCTTTTGATGGTTTCGTGACGACCTGATAACGGGTCGATCGCGTCATCATCACGGAGGGGCCGGCAAGCAGGCCGGCCGGATGCGTCGTCACGCATTCGGCACCTGTCTGGCTGGATGACGGGTACGCTTCCGCTGACACGTCACTTAGGCTCCTTGGAGGGACGGCGCTGAGAGCTTCGGCGGACACGTCCTCGACTGTGCGCGCGCACTTTCGGACGCCCGACGCGGCTGTCCGGATGCTCGTGGCCGCGGGCACGTCGTTCTACGGCGATTGGCTGACGACTGTGGCGCTCGTCGTGCTGCTGTTCCGTCTCACCTCGTCTCCTATCGGCCCGGCCCTGTACATCCTTGCCCGGGCTGCACCCCGCGTCCTCGGACCGCTGCCCGGTGGCGCCCTCGCCGATCGCTTCGGGCCTGCTCGCGTGATTGCAGTCTGTGCAGCCCTCCAGGCGGTGGTGACCGCCTCGATCGTGCTCTCGGCGGAGACCAAGGTCATCTGGGCGATCTATGTGGCGGTCGTCATCTCGCAGTTGCTTGGGTCGGCCGCCCAACCGTGCTACACCGCGATGGTCCCGGCAGTCGCGGCTCCCGAGCGCCTCGGCCGCATCCAGGGCACCTACGTCGCGCTGCAGAGCTCCAGCATCCTGGTGGGACCCGCGCTCGGCGCCCTACTCTTGCCGTTCACCAGCCCGGAGCTGCTCATCGGCATCGACGCGGTGTCGTTCCTGGTCGCCGCGCTCCTGCTGACCACTCTCCTCGGCATCGCACGCGGTGCCCACGGCACCCTGGTGACCGCCCGCGGCATCAAGGTGGGCCTCCGCCTGGTGCGTGCGCGACCCGATGCTCCGCTTTCTCGCCGCCGCATCGATGGCGAACCCCGCTGCGATCGCGTCCCTTCAGGCGGTGCTCGTCGTGGCGGCGGCGCAGCACTTCGGTCACGACACCGATGTCGGCTGGCTCTACGCGGCCGTCGGTGCCGGTGGATTGATCGGCGCCTTGCCGGTGATACGCCGGACGCCGCGGCAGGTGGGGCTCTCCTGGATCATCGGTCCGGCGATTCTCGAGCTCGCCCCGATTGCGGTCTTCGTGTTCGTCACCGTCCTTCCGGTGGCGATGTTGCTCCTCTTCCTCAGCTCGTTCGGCGCCACCCTCTATCAGACGCGGGGTGCGGTGGGCATGCAGCAGCGAACTGGCAGCGGCGTCCTGGGACGCGTGAGCGCGGTGATCGCCTTCTCGGTCTCCGTGGGGATGCTGATCGGCGCCATCGCCGCTGTGGCGCTGGTCAGCGCGATCGGCTGGGAGGCGACGGTCCTCATCGTGTGTGCCGGCAGCGCCACAGTGCTCTTCGTTGCCGCCGTCAGCGAGACCCGCCGGCCTGAGGGCTGACGCCGCACTGGTTCAGTTGCCCGGTGGTTGTGGCCCATACGCGCTCACCGGCGGATCGACTCCCATCGAGGCGCACCCTGCCGTGGCCGGCAGTGACGGCCCGCATGAGTAGTAGGACTCGGGTAGCGTCACGACGTACTGGCGAGGACCGACCCGATAGGCAACGTCGATGCCGACCCATCCCCCGCCGGTCGAACCCGGCGGCTTCCCAATGCCGATCAGCAACTCGGTGTGGTCGCCGCGAGCCATGGCCGAGCACGGCTGGGTCACCGGGATTCCTGCAGCGGGCACCAGCGGGCCGGCGACACGGGGCGGGAATCCGCCTATCTCGCCAACCGACTCATCCCCGCGATGAAGCGCACGCGCGAGGGTACCGATCGAGCGAAGGCCGTCCCCAGCGGTGGTGTCCGGGTACACGCGCTCGATGAATGCAGGCTGAGTCCCCTGGGCGATGCAGAGTTGCAGGCCGACGGTCCAGGGTCCCGGATCGTTGTCGAAGAATGAGAACGCGTTGCGCGACGCGCTGTCTGTGGCGACAACGCCGCCGTCACCAAGTGGTCCCTGGCCGTCCAGGTGATGGTCCACACTCGCGGCTCCGACCACACTGAATGCGACGAGCGCGGCGACAGTCGTCAGCCCGACGAAGGCCGGCAATCGATGATGCGGAGCAAGGAGCATCGCGAAGTCCAATTCTGGCCCCGCGTGCAGGTCTTCGTTGCGCGACCACTTCCGGTGGCCGCCCCCGGGGTCTCATCGAGAGGAGCCTCTGCGAGGACCGCATCCCGGCTGCAAAGACTTATGAATGTTCTGCCAAGGCCTGTTAAGTCACACCGACCACTCCGAACGGAGCGAGCGCTGGCATTGCACCCTTCGCGATGCCAATCCCGCCACCGGTGGAGTTGCGGGGGACTTGGCGTCGGCGGTATTCACGGAGGCGAACATGGCGGACGGCGCAGGCTGGAGCTGATCCGGATCTAATGGCGCCCGAGGCTTCTCGGGCAATGTGAACCCGTTGGCGCGACGTCGTGGGCATGCCTGCGGCGTCGCGTTCGTTTACCTGGGCAGCGCCTCAAGGGAGTTGGACATGCCGATCGACACGGGGCGGTTCGTCCTTCGGCCGGCGGTCCACCGGCCTCCACCCGATCGATCGGCACGTCTCCTGGTCGCGGCCGGTATCTCCATGTACGGCGACTGGCTCACGATCATCGCGCTCGCGGTGGTGCTCTTCCGCCTGACGCACCAGGCCGAGGCGCCGGCGCTGTACATCCTGGCGAGGCTCGCACCGCGCGTGCTCGCCCCCACCCTCGGTGGTTGGCTGGCCGATCGGTACGGACCCGGGAGGGTTGCCGGCTGCTCGGCACTCGGGCAGTGCGCGCTCACGATCGGTGTCGTCATCGCCGCCTCGACGGGGACCATCTGGGCCTTGCTCGTGGCCGTCGGCGCGTCCAGCTTCCTGGGAGCGGTCGCCCAGCCCGGATACAGCGCATGCATCCCTCGGGTCACCGACAAGGCCAGGCTGCTCCGCGTCAATGCGATCTACAGCGCGCTCTTCGAATCGAGTGTGCTGGTGGCCCCGGCGCTGGGGGCTCTGCTGCTGCCGATCATCAGGCCAGAGGCACTCGTCACGGCCGACGCCGCGTCCTTCCTGCTGGCAGGAGCTCTTGTTCTGTCATTGCGGGTTGGGCCGGCGGCGCATGATGGCGCCGCTGCATTCGCGCCGGATCGGCCGCTCCACGTCGTCGCACAGGATCCGGTGCTGCGCGCCCTCGGGGCCTCCTTCTTCTGGAGTTCCGTCACGATCACCGCACTGCAGGCCGTGCTGGTGGTGGCGGCGGCACAACGCTTCGGACACGACACCAGCGTCGGCTGGTTGTACGCGGCGGTGGGCGCCGGTGAAGTCGCGGGCAGCCTTGTGCTCCTCCGCTGGCGACCACGCCCCATCAGCCCGCGGGGCATCGCGGTGGGCTTCGTCATCGGGATCCTACCGCTCGGCCTGTTCGCGCTCGTCGGCGCATTCCTCCCCGCTCTCGTGCTGCTCTTCGTCGGCACTGCATCGGAGGCGATCTATCAGACCCGCGGACAGACGGCGATGCAGCAGATCGTGCCGGCGGAGATGCTCGGTCGCGTCAACGGCGTCATGCGCCTGCTTATCTATTCGGGCATGCTGATCGGCGCCGTCGCCGCGGTGGCGCTCGTGGAGATCACCGGGTGGCCTGCCCTCGTCGCCGGCGCGGCCGGCGTGTCGCTGGTAGCGTTCTTCCCCTCAGCCGTCCGCTACCGCCGCATCCCGCGGCGCTCCCACGAGGTCACCCTCGTCGGCACAGCGGTGGCGTTGACCACGGCCCAGACGGCGAGGGCCTCGGCGAACGCCTCTCTCGCTCAACGACCCGTCGTAGCCCGCGATCACATCGCGGCCGGTGTCTCCAGACGTTTGGCCAGCAGGTAGGCCCGGGTCGTCTGCACTTCGACGCCGGGATACGGCGAGCGCACCAAGCGAGCCTCGACTGCGAACGCGGCGCTCCGGAGCTCATTCGCCAGCCGGTCGGCGTCGAAGAACCGGAAGTCCATGTCAACGCTGACACCCATCATGTCGTCGGCGTGGACGACCGAATCGCCATGCTCCCCGACGTGCACGGCGACCAGGAGCATGCCGTCGTCAGCCAGGGTTCGATGGAACTCCCGGAGCGCAGCGCGGAGCTCGTCGTCACCGATCAGGTGAATCAGCGAATAGAAGGCGATGATCCCGTGCCAGGAACCGTCGGGAGCGGCGAGCGCTGTCATCGTGCCGACTTCGAAGGTCATGTCGGGATGGAGCGCCCGCGCCTTGGCCACCATCGCCGGCGACAGATCGATGCCGGTCACGCTCAGGCCGGCGGCCGAGAGATACGCACCGACATGACCGGGGCCACAGCCGGCGTCGCACACGCGCGCCCCTGACCCGCCCGAGGTGAGGATCTGCTCGGCGAAGGCCGTCAGGAGCGCGCGGTCGAGCGGCTTGTTGCGCAACTCGTCGTGCACGCGCTCGGCGTAAGCGTCGGTGACCGCGTCGTAGCTGGCGCTCACCCGCTGCTGGTGGCCGCCGGGTGGTATCACGGGAGTGGTCTGCGCGGGCGTGTCGGGCCATCGAGTATGGTCGCGACGCCATGCAGCCTCGGACCGCTCGCGCCCTTGCGGCCGGCCTCGACGCCGTATGCCTGGCACTGTTTGTGGCCCTCGGGCGAGCGAGTCACGATCCCGCGTCCGGTCTCACCTGGTATGCGACCGTGCTCTGGCCGTTTCTCGTCGGGTGGTTCGTGGTCGCGCTGGCACTCCGCCTGTACACGTCGCACCACAATAGCTGGCGCATCCTGGCGGTCACGTGGGTGCTGGGATGTGCCATCGCACTGGTGCTTCGTGGTGCGGTCACGCATCGCCCCGCGCCGCTGATCTTCATCATCGTGACCTACGGCTTCATCGGGATCGTGACCTTCGGCTGGAGGCTCTTCCTTCGTGGCCTCGAGATTGTCCGCAGTCACGAGTGACCAAAGCAATCAGCTGATCACGCGCTTGCGGAAGTTGCGCGTCCCCACCACGAGAAACAGCGCACTGAAAGCGACAAGCACTGGATAGACGACCCACAGCGACATGTGCGGTGCCGTGGTCAGCGCGCCGCGCATCCCCTCGTTGATGTAGACGAGCGGATTGACCAGCACCAGTATCTGCAACCAGTGGAACCCGCCGATCGTCACCGGGGCGAGCGTCGTCCACGAATAGTACGTGCCTCCCAGGAACGTGAGCGGCAGGATGATGATCCCGAAGAGCAACGGCACGGTCCGCGGGTCGAAGATGGTGCCGAAGGTGAGCCCGAGCGACGAGCAGGTGATGCACGCGAGCGGGATCAAGGTGATCAACGTCAGCCAGTGCACCTGCAGGTCGATGTGGACCCCTTGCGCGTGCACCACCGCTGCGATGGGAAACACGATCGCGGCCGCGAGCAGCCCCTGAATCGCGCCGAACAGCACCTTCTCCATGGCGACCAGTGACACCGGCAGCGGAGCGAGCACGCGATCCTCGATCTCCTTCGTGTACCCGAACTCCTGCACCATCGGTAGCGCCACCGCCTGAATTCCCTGGAACATCGTTGAAAGTCCGACGACCCCGGCAACCAGGACGGTTGCGAACGCGGATTCCCCCGCCGCGCCACCTCCGCCACCGACACCCTGGCCGATGGTTGGGAACACGTAGAGAAAGACGAAGCACAACAGGAAGGGCTGGATGATGGTCCGGGGGATGAATTCGCGCAGGCGCTTCTTCAGCACGACGAGGTCGCGCAACAGGAGCGCACCGAACGCGATGCGCGACGAGCTCGCCGTCGAGCGCAACGGACGCAGCGCCGCCGGTGCTGACAGCGGCGTCGGTGTTGCGGTCACCGCGGTCATTCGCGCAACTCCTTTCCGGTCAGATTGATGAACACGGTCTCCAGGTCCGGTTTCGTCACCTGCACGTCGCGAACCACGAAGCCCGCCCTTTCGGCGCAGTCGATGACCCGAACCAGGAGTCGATCCGCGCCCCGGACGGCGAGCTGCACCGTGCCCTTGCGGGTCACCGCGGAGTCCACGCCATCGACCTCCTGACGCAGTCGCGTCGCGAGCGCCTCGAGGTCGCCCTCGGCGGTGACCGTCACCATCGTGTCGGCGCCGACCGTCTCCTTGAGTCTCGCCGGCGTGTCCAGCGCCAGGATCCGACCGCGATCCATGATCCCGATGCGGTCGCAAAGGCTGTCGGCCTCGTCCATGTTGTGCGTGGTCAGCAGCACCGTCTGCCCGCCGGTGTGCAGGTCACCGAGAATCTCCCAGAGCGCGATTCGGCTTTGCGGATCGAGGCCGGCGGTGGGCTCGTCGAGGAAGAGCACTGCCGGGTTGTGCAGGATCGCGCGCGCGACCATGAGTCGCTGCGCAAGACCTCCCGAGAGCGCCATCACCGGCGCCTTCGCGCGTTCGGTGAGCCGGAACTTCACCAGCATGTCGTCCGCGGCCGCGCGCGATGCGCGCGCTCCCATGCCGAAGAACCGCCCGTGGAAATAGAGGTTCTCCCATACGGTCAGTGCGCGATCGAGTGTGTTGGTCTGGGCGACGACACCAATCAGTTGCTTGGCAATCGCAGGATGTGCGACCACATCGATGTCACCGACGAACGCCTGCCCACTGGTGGGGATGGTTCGCGTGGTGAGCATGCTTGCGGTCGTGGTCTTCCCAGCTCCGTTGGGTCCGAGCAGACCGAAGATCTCGCCCTGGTAGACGCTCAAGTTGAGGCTATCGACGGCCTTGACCGTTCCCGTGTAGATCTTGGTGAGGTCCACCGTTCGGATCACGGGCACATCGCCGCCGCTCACGGGTGCCGTGAGGGGATCCGCCGAAAGGGTCGCGGTCAAATCTGACTCCTGATGCGGCCGCCCCATCTGGAGGAAGCGCCCCGGGTCACCACGATACCGCCGCATCGAGTTGCGACCGTGGGCCAGGCCTAGACTCGTCATCGTGACCGGCGTGATCCTGCTGCTGGTGTGCGGCGCCGGAGTCGGCCTGCTGATCCTCTGGGGCATGCGGCTCCCACCGACGCGGCCGAGGCCCGACAGCCGTTATCGGGGACGGACGTACATGTCGGTGCACCGCAAGATCAAGCGCAACAAACCGCCAGACTAACGCCGTGCAGGTTTGCGTGCTCGGACCGCTCGAGGTCCGCGACGGCGAGAAGCAGATCGCTCGAGGTGGCCGCCAGCAGCGGCGCATTCTCGCCGGACTCGCCCTTGGCGGCGGACGCCCCGTATCGCTCTTCGCACTCGAGACCGCGGCATGGGGTGAGGAACCGCCGCTCACGGCGCGACACACCATCGCCACGCACGTGCTGCGGCTTCGCGCCGCTGGGCTGGCCATCAGCACCACCACTGACGGCTACCGGCTCGAGACGCCGACCGACGCGACCGAGCTCGAGCGCCAGATCGAGGTCGCCCGCGACGCAGCCCAGCGTGATCCGGCACGGTCGGTGGCCGTCCTCCACGAGGCTGTGCGACTCTGGCGCGGACGTCCGTTCGCGGAACTCGACCACGTGCCAGAGGCCGAGATTGAAGCCGCTCGAACTCGAGGAGCTCTTCGAAGGGATTCGCGAGCAGCTGTTGCGCACCGAGCTGCTCATCCGTGACGCGGAGGATCTGGTGGCGCCGGCACGCTCGCTGGTCGCGGAGCAGCCCTTCCGGGAGCGACGCTGGGAACTGCTGATGCTGGTGCTCTATCGCGCCGGCAGGCAGGCCGACGCACTGGACGTGTACGCCGAAGCCCGAGCCAAGCTCATCGACGAGCTCGGCGTCGAACCTGGGCCGGCGCTGCAACGCATGCAGCAAGCCGTGCTCGCACAGGACCCGGCGCTCGACGCACCGGCGGATGACCGGGCCAAGGCGCCGGTGCGGTCGCGACTGCCGGGCACAGCCACCCGCATGATCGGCCGCGTCCAGGAGCGCCAGGACCTGGCGGACGTCTGGAAGCGAGCTCGTCTGGCGACGCTGGTCGGACCCCCGGGAGCCGGTAAGACCCGGCTCGCCGTCGAGTGCGCCGGCGAAACCGACGGCGCCATCTGGTACGTGGACGTCGAACATCTCCCGCCCACCGAGCCTCTCGCCGCAGCCATTCTCGACGTGGTCGCACCGTCCTCGCGCGCGCTCGAAGCCGGCGAAGGCCTCATCGAGCGGCTCCGTGATGCCACAGGCCTACTCGTCCTGGACGGTTGTGAGCGGCGCCTCGCGGAGGTGGCCGCGCAGGTCCGTCGTCTGCTGGCGGCCTGCGCGGACCTTCGGGTGCTCGTCACCAGTCGCGAGCGTCTCGGGGTGCTCGACGAGGCATTGATCGCGGTTGGGCCGCTGCCACCCGCCGACGCACTGGCGTTGCTCGTCGACCGCGCGCGGCTCGTCAACGCGAGGTTCTCGGTCACGGCTGCGGAGGAGATGAACGCTGACCGCCTCTGCGATCTGGTCGACCGCCTGCCACTGTCGCTGGAGTTGGTGGCTCGCCACTTCAACCTGCTGAGCGTGCGCCAGCTGACCACCCGTGTGGAGGCGGATCTCGGCCGCTGGGCCGGGCGCTCGGCTGGGGGACGCAACGGCCTCTGGGTGGCGCTGGACACGAGCGTCGCCACACTGTCAGACGACGAGCGACGCGTGCTGCTCGCCTACGCGGTGATGGTGTCCGACGCGGATACGGACCTGCTGGCGGCGGTTGTGGATCCCGCCTTTGCCGGTGACCTCCACGACGTCGTCGGTCGCCTCGTCGATGCGAGCCTCCTCCAGGTTCGGAGCGCAGTGAGCTCGACCCGCTGTCAGTTGCTCCGGACCGTCGCCGTCCACACCCTCGAGTCCGCACCCCCGGGAGCGGCAACCGAGGCCCGCGCTCGCTATCGCAGCGCCGTGCTGGATCGGGTCGATGCACTGGTGCCGCGGCTCGCTTCACCTGAGCGAACCGGAGCGCTCCGCGAGCTGGACGGTGAGATGCCTCATGTCCGCGCCGTCCTCGGCGAGCTCTGCAGCATCGGCGGCGACCCGGGCGTCGCCGTTCGAGGGTTGGATGTCGCGACCCGGCTCACCGACTACTGGCTCGGGCGTCGCCCGGCAGAAGGCATGGACTGGCTGAACTCGTCTGGCCGCCGCGGTGGATCCGCCCCCGCCGCTGCGCGCAGAAGCCCTCCTCCGCTGCGGGCATCTCGCCTATTGGCTCACCGACTTCGCCCGCGGTGCGGAGATGGCGTCGGGAGCACGCGACCTGTTCCGGACGTTGGGCGATCCGCTCGGCGAAGGGCGCGCACTCCGGCGCCTGGGAGCGATTGCCGCAGCAACCGACGATCTAGCGCTCGCTCGGCAGTTGCTCGAGGAATCCCTCGTTCGCCTCGACGATGCCGGCGTCGAGACTGAGACGGGGATCACGCTGCTGCATCTTGGGTCGCTGCTCGCCGACCAGGGCGATGTTGCGGCCGCATTGCCTGCACTCGAGCGGGCGCTCCGCATTGCCGACGCCGGAGGCGACCCACTCGCCCGCGGGCTGGCGCTCGCCGCGATCCTCCTCGCGCAATGGAAGGGGGGCGATCTGGAGGCCGCGTTGCGGTCTGGCGAGGCCGCGCTCGAGGTGTTCGAAGAGCTCGCCCATCGGACCATGGAGGGAACCGTCGCCTACCGGCTTGCGGCGGTCACCCGCGGGATGGGGCGGCTCAGTGCTGCGCGGGCTCACGCCCAGCGAGCCATCGACGCCGGCGCCGATGCCAGCACGCGGACGACTGTCGCACTCGGACACCTTCACCTTGCGCGCCTCGACATTGACGAGGGAGCGCTCGCCGCAGCCGGCAGGCACCTGGAGGCCGCACTCGCCGGCATGGATCCCGCTGCCGATCGCTGGGTGCTGGTCGAAGCGCTCGAGGGTGTCGCCCGCCTCATCGTGCAACTGAACCGCGGCGGCGCCGGGCGTCTCCTGGGCACCGCGAGCGCCATCCGTGCCGAGATCGGGCAGCCGGCTCCCCCGACCGACATCGCCGACATCGAGGCGACACGGGCACGCGTCACGGACAGCGCCGAGAGCGCGGTCGAGCCCATCGTATCCGCCGTCGACGCGCACCGCGTCGCCACCGAGGCGCTCCGGGCGGCGGTTCGCGGCCTGCCCGTCTGACCTGCGATCCGCCTGCGATCCACTTGCGATCACGGGTTCTCAAGGTTCCGGGCATGCGTACGTGCCTCACCACCAAGGAGCACCCATGACCAGGAACATCGACCGCTGCAAGGCTCGTGCCACGCGAGCGGTGGGCCTCGTGACCATCCTCGGAGGCGCTGCGCTGGTCGCAGCCTGCGGGCAGACCTCGCCGGGCCGGTCCGTCCCGACCCCGAACTTCACTTCGGGCGGAGCCGGTGCACCAACCGCCGCTCCCTCGCTCGGACCGACCAGCGGTCAACTCGGCGACACGCTCACGGTGAAGGACAGCGGTGACGACATCGCGCACGTGACGATGCTGAAAGTCTTCGACCCCCCAACGGGTGTCGACCCCAACGCCTCCCCGCCGGACGGGACACGCTGGGTCGGATTTGCAGGCACGATCGTTATCGACGGTTCCCGCTCGGGCGAGGACTCCGTCGCGGTTGAGGTCATCGGGTCCGACGGCCAGACCTACGGAGCCGACACCGCATATCACCTCTCCGTGTTCGATGGCTGCACCGCCTCCGACGGGAACGGACTGCCGCCCGGTCAGACGCAGACCTTCTGCGCCGGCGTCGGACTGCCTCCGGGAGTGACCGTGGCGAAGATCGGGTACTCCACCGAGGGGGTCGACGGGCACGCACCGGCACAACTCTTCTGGACTGTGTCCTCCGGTGCGGCCGCCGCTCCGAGCACGCCGACGCCGACGCCTGACGGAGGCTCGTCGACACCAACCGCGGTCCCCGCAGTAGCGGTGACCGGCTCGGTCGGCGATACCCTGACGTACGTCGACACCGCCGGCGAATCGACACACGTGCAGTTGGTGCAGATGTACGACCCCGCGCCCAATGTACCGGCCGACGATACACCGCCGGCCGGTACGCGCTGGGTGGGCTTCAAGGAAGTGATTACAGGCGTTGGCGCCAGTGACGACGCCCACACCGTGGAGGTCATCGGCTCCGATGGCCAGACCTACGGGTTCAACACCTCCTACCACCTCAGCGGCTTCGACGGTTGCGTGACGACCGCCGGCTCGGTCGCCGACGGGCAGCCCTACACCTTCTGCGCAGGCGTCGGTTTGCCTCCCGGGGTCACGGTGGTGAAGGTCGGCTACAGCGTCGGCGGCGTGGACATCGGTATCGCACCCGACTTGTACTGGACAGCACCATGACTGCACTGGTCGAGCGCTGGACCGAACGCGTCGGCGCCGCCGTCAGGCGGATCACCAGCCGGCCGGCGCGTATGCCCGCGACCCGTCCGAATCCCCCAGCGCCCCTGGCCTCAGATCGAGCAGATGGCTCGCCCAACTCGGGTGATGCATCGCCTCGCTGACTCCGCACGGTTCACAACGCAGCGTCTTGGGAGCGAGCGGCGGTGAGAGACCGCGAGCAACGGCTCGCGGTCTCTCCACCGCGTACTCCGTCGGGCAGATCAGTCGCTCGGTATCCCGGATGCGGGCGGCGTCGATGCGGTGCCCGAAAAGGTCGTGATGGCACCTGACGTAGTGTCGTCGGTGACCTGCACAGGACCGAGCACCGTGAACTTGCCGTCGGCGCCGGTCTGGAGCATCTCCACGCCGGTGAAACCGTTGTGGTCGGTCGCCGAATAGGCGTACGGGGTCAGTCCCGGACCGTCAGTCCAGTGGCTGTGCTGAATCGCCGCGACGATCGAGGCGCGCGTCGGATTCTGGCCCGCCGCCTTCAACGCCTGCACGAAGGCATAGGCCTCCGCAACCCCGTAGCCGACGTTGCCGTCCCAGGGAAGGGTCGGCGCGTACTGCTTCGCGATCTTCTGGAAGAGCGCGATCCACGGGTTGGCCGTATCGGTGACCGGCGGCAGGTAGGTGTCGGTGATCATGCCCGTGATCAATGCCGCGGGCAGCTTGGTGCCCAGCGCTCCGCCCGTGAGGATCGACGACAGCGTCGCCGGGTCCGAGCCGACGTTGCTGACCACGAAGGTCGGGTGGTAGTTGAGGCCCGCGGCGCTCGCCTCGGCCACGGCCGTGAACAGTGGCACGGAGAAGCTCACGATCACCTGAGCGCCCTCAGCCTGCAGCTTGGCGATCGCCCCGCCCACCGCCATGGCACCGGCCGCGGTCGGCGTGTAGTACTGCGGCGTCGGAATCAGGTTGACGACACCACCGCCGAGCTCGTCGGTGGCGCCGAGGATCCCGTCGGTGCCGAACTCATCATTCGGACCCTGCGCAAAGAGACCAACTGTCTTGCCGGGGAACTTCTGCGCGACGTACTGGCCGAGGATCTTTCCTTCGATCGTGTAGTTGGGCTGCCAGCCGAACGTCTCAGGATATTTCGACACGTTGTTCCAGCAGTTGCATCCCGATGCCACAAAAAGGTCCGGCACCTTCTCGGAGTTGAGATAGGGG
Source organism: Candidatus Dormiibacterota bacterium (assembly GCA_963748505.1). Classification (GTDB taxonomy): domain Bacteria; phylum Chloroflexota; class Dormibacteria; order Aeolococcales; family Aeolococcaceae; genus Palsa-851. The sequence goes on along the minus strand of CAVVJH010000001.1, from coordinate 1,901 downwards.
ACCACGGCGAGATGGGTTGGCGTACCGAGGGCACCAAAGATCGCGAAGACCTTGTCCTGGAGGACGAGCTTGCGCGTCTGCGTCGCGGTGGTGGTCGGGTTGTATCCATCGTCCAGATACGTGTAGGTGATCTTCCGACCGTTGACGCCGCCATGCGCATTCACATAGTCGAAATACGCCTTTTCGGCGGGTGCGATCTCGGAGTATCCGAGTGCGGCCGGGCCGGTCAGCGGTTGCGTGCTCCCGATCGTGATCGTCGTCGCGGTGACCCCAGGCGCGGACGCGGTGTTGGCGGATGAACCAGAGCCGCTCCCGCAAGCCGCGGACAGCATTGCCGCAGCCGCCGCAACGGCTGCGACCGCCCCGGTCCTCGATCTGTTGATCTGTGGTCGCATGCGTGTCTCCTTGTGTGCGTTGATGCCTGAACTGCCGGTGTCACTGTGAAGGCGCCTCCGGCGCAGCGAGGGCGCCTCGATCGCGACTGACATGGACGAGGCGCGCAACGCCCCGCGCGATCGATCGGAGTCCGCCCGCGATACCGCTTGGGAACACGAGGATCGCGACGATGAGGACGATCCCGTAGATGGCGAGGGGCACGTTGTTGGCGACGTTACTCGAGAGATTGAGGCTGCTGGCAAAGCCCGAGGTCCAGACCGGAAGGTACACGAGTATGAAGGAGCCAATGAGGGCACCGGTGAGGCTGCCGAGACCGCCGATGACCACGGCGGTGAGCAGCGACAAGGACAGGTTCAGCGTGAAGCCGGCGGGTGACGTGATGGTTTCCCAGTAGGCGAACAGCGATCCCGCCAGTCCAGCGCATGCCGCGCTGATGATCGTGGCAATCACCTGGGTTCGGGCGACGTCGACCCCGGAGAGCCGTGCCGCAACCTCGTTGTCACGCACCATCCGGAAGCGCTGACCGAGCGCGCTGCGCACCAGATTGGCCAGGAGGAAGAAGGTGAGGACACCAGCCGCCAGGGTGATCCAGGCGAGCCATTGCTCGGGCGAGAAGTCACCGCCCAGAAAGGACGGCGGGCTCGGATCCGTGATGGCCAGGCCTTGATTGCCACCGAAGAGACTCGCGAAGTGGGTTGGCACCTGAGGCAGCGCGACTGCCAGCGCGAGGGTCGCCCCGGCGAGATAGGGCCCACGCAGCCGGGCGCCTGCGATGCCGACGATCGCCCCCGCGACCGCCGTGGTCGCGATCGACGCCAGCAGCATCAGGAGGAGCGGGGCATCGGGATAGTGCGTCAGCAGCACCGACGTCGTGTAGGCGCCGATCATCATCAGTGCCCCATGACCGAGCGACACCTGGCCGCTGATGCCGGTGAGCACGGTCAACCCCGCGGCTGCAATCGCAAACACGGCGACCTCGGTCACGTTGTAGTTCGTGAATGCGTCGAACACGTACGACGTCAGGACCAGCAGCACCAGCGCGATGCCGATGAAGAAGAGTCCATGACGCAGCAACGTGGAACGCCGTATCGCGCTCACACCTGCCGCTGCCGCCCGAACGCGACCAATCCCTGCGGACGGATCATGAGGACCGCAATCAGAATCAGGAAACCGCCGAGTGGCGCGAGATCGGCGCCGATGTAGCCGCTGACGTAGCTCAAGGCGAGGCCGAGGCAGACAGCCCCGACCACGGCGCCGACCGGGCTGTCCAGGCCGCCGATGATGGCACCCGTGAATCCGAACACGAGCACCTCATCCATGTTGTTCGGATACAGGAAGATGGTCGGCGCAACCAGCACCCCGGCCAGCGCTCCGAGCACAGCGGCGACGCCCCACCCAAGCGTGAGCATCCTGCCCACTCTGATTCCGAGGATGCGCGCGATCTCGGGATTGAATGCGGCAGCGCGCATACGCAATCCGAGCGTGGTGCGTTGGAATATGAGAAA